>NZ_JAINZP010000001.1 GCF_020166435.1 Pectobacterium versatile
GGCTTCAATAATGGTCAGACGCCGCATGCAAAAGAAAAGCATGCAGCGTAAAAAACCTTAATGAGTGTCCAATATTGCTAGACCACACCAGAAGGCCACAAAGACCGGGTTCAGGTAGATATAAGCGGAAACCTGGCGCGGGCTCAGCTTCACGGTCGCAATCTGCATAATCCAAGAGGTCAGCAGCGTGGCAAAAACGGCAAGGTAACCCATATGCAGAAACTGCTCAAAATCCATGCCTGAGTAATCAGGGACTTCACCGGAAAGTATCAGTGCACCACCCATCCATGCCGCGCCAGAAACTAGCGTTGTGAATACAAAGACCAGCATCTCCTCGCCTTTATAGAGCAGCTTCATCGACACCGAGAATCCCACCATAGAAAGGCACCCAATCAGGAAGACTGCATCACCCTGGTTAAGCTGCAGGTGCAGGAGAACATCAATATCCCCTCGGCTGATCACCCATACTGTACCAATGGTACTGATGAGGTAAACCAGGAGCGTGCCAGCCCAGATTTTATCCCTGAAGAGGAAAATACTGACCACGGCGGTCAGAAATGGCACCAGGGTATAAAGCGTGCCGGTGTTGAGCGTGGTGGTCATTTTCAGCGCCTTAAACATAATCATAAAAAAGGTGGCGTAGAAGAAACTGATGATTAATCCTTTAGGCAGGATGCGGATAAAGGTCCGGCGCCTGCCTGCGTTAAAAAGGATAAAAGGTGCCAAAACCAGTGCCGCTAGGCAAAAGCGCATCAGCGCAAGCGAAGCTGGCGCAACGTCTGCAGAGAGTGCCTGCGCCGAAATAAACGAACCCGCGATAATGATGGTGCTGAAAACCAGCAACAGGTGGTATTTAAGGTGTGCCATATATCCTCCGGACAGTCTGCACAGGCTATAAAAATGAATTAACTGACCGTATTTTCCGCGAAAGAAATGTTTACTGAAATAAAGGTAAAGTAATTTAATAATTTATTTTCAGTGGTGAATGCGATCCGGATGCCCCTGACCTGGCAGGCAGTTTTCGCATGAGACAGTTTCAGGATATGCCCGTAATTGCTGCGGGCATGTCCCGTTCGGATCAGGGTTAAGGAAGCGACAGGTCGCTGACATACATCACCGGCTTGCCGTTCTCGCGCGTCAGAAATCCGTGAATACGCACGACTTCAATGGCGTCCACCTCATGGCCATGCCACGCGCTGTCTTTAACGACAATCGGAATGCTCCCAGTGGTATCACGGAACACATAGTCCTTCTCACTGGCCTGGCTGATGATATTGCCTTCCAGCGTTATCCAGGTGTTGTTGCTGTAATCGTTGAGATTCACGATTCACGATTCACGATTCACGATTCACGATTCACGATACGCGACTGGGCATCCTCTTTTTTCAGAAAATGTCCGGCGTATAAGTCGCCCTTCTGCGGCACAGATTCATGATTCAGGTATCCTCCGTCTTTCGCATGCGTCAGCAGCGGTGAGCACGCAAATAGCGCGATAACCGGTAAGGAACGGAAACGGGAAGGACGCTATGTTGTCATATCAGTTGCAGGCTTCATCATAGATTCTCTGGTTATACTTTTCTGACAAATGCCAGTAAGCCGCCCGCAGGTGCCGATAACAGCCGGTGCCTTTTGCAGGTAGCTCTGATATGATTTTGAAGAGTCGGCCGTCAGGCCAGCTTGTCGTGCAGAGAAGGCATATCGCCGCTGAAGTCCACTCACGGGTTGTTATGTAGCGCCTCGACTACAGGCAGATCTCGTGCCGTGTTCGGGCAATAATGCAACAGACTTCGACTGATACCGATAATCCGGCACCCGCGTCGTTCACTGGCCTGATGTTCCTTCATAACGTAACGCACCAGCTCACGCTTCTCAGGCACCGTTAAAGTTTTTTTGAAACAACATCCTTAAGAATTTTATGATCTAAGCTGAGGGATGCGTACATTTGCTTTAATCGGCGATTCTCTTCTTCCAGCTCTTTCATTCGCTTAATATCGGAGGACACCATGCCACCATATTTGGCTTTCCAGTTGTAATAGCTGGCTTCCGACACACTGTTTTCGCGGCAGACATCCTTCACATGCCGCCCACCTTCAACCTCTTTCAAAACCCGCAGGATCTGAGTTCAGTGAAACGCGCTTTCTTCATAATGAGTCTCCGTTGGTTGTATTTTAACCAGAGAACGCTATTAAGTGGTAAGACTAAATTCAGGGGGACTACAGTGTCATTTCGACCAAGGAAAACCGGTTGATAATATCCCGTAAGCACTTTCCGTTCTTTCAGAATAGCAATCGCCTGCGTGGATAGCGGCACCAAATGCGGACGACGTTTCTTCATCTGTTCTTTGGGTATTTCCCACAGTGCATTATCTAAACCGAATTCGACCCATTCAGCCGCGCGTAATTCAAGGGTTCTAACTCCGGTCAGCATTAAAAGCTGAGTGGCATATTTGGTGATCTGGCTTCCTTTATAATTATTGAGCGCCTGAACAAAATCGGGTAGTTCGCTTTCGGTGAGGAACGGAAAGTGATTGTTCTTTGGCTTGTTCATGGCGTTGGCCAGATCCGGCGCAGGGTTATACATAGCGCGTCCCGTGACAACCGCGTAACGGAATACTTCACCACAGCGGCGGCGGGTTTTGCTGGCTTGCTCTAATGCCCCGCGTTTTTCGATCTTTTGCAGAACGGCTAAGAGTTCAAGCAGCGTGATCTGGTCTATCGGACGTTTACCCAGGAACGGGAAAATTTATTTTTCCAGATAGTGTATAACTTCTTTGGCGTACCCTCCCGACCAGGTAGTGAGTTTTGACGTGTGCCATTCTCTCGCTACGGTTTCAAAGGTGTTTTCCGTAGAGAACAACAAAGAGAGCTTATCGGCTCTGCGTGCGTCGCTGGGGTTAATGCCATTGGCCAACATAGATCGGGCTTCATCACATTTTTTACGAGCTTCAGCCAGGGATACGGTATCGTAAGTACCAAACGATATGAGCTTAGGTTTATTGGCAAACCGATAGCGGAAGCGCCAGCCTTTTGGATCAATCAGCAAAGATAAGCCGCTGCTGTCGTTAAGTGTGTAGGGCTTGTCCTGGGTTTTCGCCTTTTTAATTTTGAGATCGGTTAGCAGCATATGTATAAGAAAAAGATCGAACTGAATGTATACACGATTTTATACGCATCTGTGTATAGCTTCTACAAGATTTTATGGTATCAGTTAAGACTATGCTCTGACTGTATTTGTTGTTTTTAAAGGATTTTTTAGACTATTAGAGAGCGTGTAAGAGAGGGTTATGGTGTCCCCGACTGGAATCGAACCAGTAACTAGCCCTTAGGAGGGGCTTGTTATATCCGTTTAACTACGGGGACGTAAAGCACAGCCATTATACGCATTTTTGCTCTGAGAATAAGCACTTAACGGCGCGTTTGCTCAATATATCGACAATTGATGTTTTACGGGGGCCCTTTTCCTCGTTTTTACGCAGCTTTTGGCGTTTTACGTGCGGTGAACTGCTTCAATGGCCACAATAATGCGATTGCACTCCGATGATAAGCGTAGCCGTTTTTACGACATGGGATGAGGGCGCGTGGTTCACTGATTTAGGCTGGCACAGCTGTGCTGTGAGAGGGATAATGAAATACCGTGCTGTTATCCACGCGGGAGCGCGTGTTGTCCCTATAAGAAAAATGGCAAACCTCTGAAAATGCAGTAATGCGCAAGCCAACGTAGCGATAGAGCAATAAAATGCTACACTGTTGGCCGATATCCCGTCCTTGTCGCTCAGCCTGATAGGCTGGAGTTGATACTGAGAATATTCATTTTCGGTCGCGGGTATGTACCCTAAATAATTCGCGTTGCAGGACAAAACGTTAGTGTTTTGAACAACGCAAAGCGTTGGCCCGTAGGGCGAGGCTCATTTATGCGCCTCGTAACGCGGTAAGTGAAGGAATCCCGATGAGCTTACCCAAGTAAGTGATTCGGGTGAGTGACAAACCTGCCAGCGGCAGGTTTGAACGCTGCTTGCAGCGGCCCCAACGGGGCGAGGTACACGCAAGTGTACCGAGTATCGTAACCAACACACATGCAACGTGAAGTATGACGGGTATAGCACACTATAAATCAGGGAGAACAGATATGAATTACCGCCTGAGTGGGGTGGTGTTTGCCAGCGTGTTACTCATCGGCTGCGCCAGTTCCGGGGATCGAGCTCAAGAAGGACGTTCTGATCCGCTTGAAGGCTTTAACCGTACTATGTTCAGCTTTAACTATGACGTACTGGATCCTTATCTGGTTCGTCCAGCGGCTGTTGCCTGGCGCGATTATGTGCCGACGCCTGCGCGTAATGGACTGGGGAACTTCTTCAGTAATCTGGAAGAGCCGGCGACAATGGTGAACTACTTCATTGAAGGTAAACCGTATAAAGCGATGATTCACTTTAACCGCTTCTTCCTGAATACCTTGCTCGGGATGGGCGGTCTGATTGATGTGGCATCAATGGCTAATCCTAAACTGGTGAAAGAAGAGTCTCGCCGCTTTGGTAGCACGCTGGGTAATTATGGCGTTGGATACGGACCTTATGTGGTAGTACCGGGCTACGGTAGCGTGACACCCCGTGAGGACGGCGGTGGTGTAGTGGATACGCTGTACCCGATGCTGAGCTATCTGACGTTCTGGATGTCCGCAGGCAAGTGGGCTATCGAAGGGTTGGAAACGCGAGCACAGTTGTTGGATTCCGACGGTTTGCTGCGTAATTCTTCCGATCCTTACCTGATGATGCGTGAAGCCTATTTCCAGCGTCATGATTTCCTCGCCAGTGATGGGCAAATCACCCCGCAGAAGAACCCAAATGCTGCAGCGATTGAAGATTCGCTCGACGAGATCGATTCAGCTGAATAGCTTTGCACATTATCGCTCATTTCAAAGGCACCTGCTCTGGGTGCCTTTTGCTTTTACAAAACACTGCTAAACTGATTTTAACCATAATGATTCTGTGGTTTGTTTCTTAAAAGTTATGACATTGTTGTTCATTCATTTATTTACTTACTAAAATTTATTTCCTCCTGCCAGATAACAATAATGTTATGTCGTTAACCGATACGGCTAGCTATCGTGGCTGAAATGCATCAGCACGCTGATTTTTTTGTTAGCAAGGTGATTAACAAAAAGGTCATAAGAATGGTGCCTTTCACTCATGGTGGTGTGTCCGTGTGTTAATGAATGTCTGGAATTCTATTTACCTGCATTGATAAAAATAGAGATTAAGCATGAAAAAATTACTTGCTATGTTCTTTTGCCTAAGCGTGGTGGTTGCCCCACTGGCGATGGCTGAAGAGGCTAAAACGACAGAGAAGACAACGGATGTGGTACTGATCGGCGGGGGCATTATGAGCGCTACGCTGGGCGTGTATTTACAGGAGCTGCAACCAGACTGGTCTATCGATATGGTTGAGCGTATGGATAACGTGGCGGAAGAGAGCTCTAACGGCTGGAATAACGCCGGTACGGGTCATTCGGCCTTCATGGAACTTAACTACACGCCGGATAATCCCGACGGCCCCATCAATATCAGCAAAGCGCTAGAAATTACCGAAGCCTTTGAAATCTCGCGCCAGTTTTGGTCCTATCAGGTGAAGAATGGCGTGCTGAATAATCCGCATTCTTTCATTAACAGTGTGCCGCACATCAGCTTTGTCTGGGGGGATGAGAACACCGCTTTCCTGAAACACCGCTATGATGCGATGCAGCACAGCACGCTGTACCGTGGCATGGAGTTCTCTGATGATCCTAATACGATCAAAGAATGGGTTCCGCTGGTGATGGAAGGTCGCGATCCGGCTCAGAAGATTGCCGGAACCCGTATGCCTATCGGTACTGACGTGAACTACGGTGAAATCACGCGTCAGCTAGTTAGCGCGATGAAAGCCAAGCCCAACTTTGCGCTGCACCTGAATTCAGAAGTGCGTGATATCAAACGTAATGCGGACAACACTTGGAGCGTGACTTACGCCGATCTGAAGAACGGCGAAAAAGAGAGCGTGATTAAGGCGAAATTCGTCTTTATCGGTGCGGGTGGGGCGGCACTGCAACTGTTGCAGAAATCCGGTATTCCTGAGGCCGATCTGTACGGTGGCTTCCCAGTTGGCGGCGAATTCCTGGTGACAGAAAACCCGGAAATCGTGAAGCGCCATATGGCAAAAGTGTACGGTAAAGCTTCTGTAGGTGCACCACCGATGTCCGTTCCACATCTGGACACCCGTATTTTTGACGGTAAGCCAGTCCTGCTGTTCGGGCCATTTGCCACCTTCTCCAGCAAGTTCCTGAAAAACGGTTCGCTGTGGGATCTGATCGGTTCTGTGACTTTCTCCAACGTGATGCCGATGACGCATGTCGGTCTGGATAATTTCGATCTGGTGAAATACCTGGTCAGTCAGGTCATGATGGATGACGATGACCGTTTTGCGTCGTTGCAGGAATATTTCCCGAACGCCAAGAAAGAAGACTGGAGACTGGCGATTGCCGGACAGCGTGTTCAAATTATCAAAAAAGATGAAGATAAAGGCGGTGTGCTGAAGCTGGGTACGGAGATCGTCAGTTCACAAGATGGCTCAATTGCCGCGCTGCTGGGTGCCTCTCCGGGCGCGTCTACCGCCGCGCCGATTATGCTGAGCCTGCTGGAAAAAGTGTTTAAAGATAAAGTGGCGACACCAGAGTGGCAGAGCAAGCTGAAAGAGATTGTTCCGTCTTATGGTCAAAAGCTGGACGGTAATATTGAAATGACCAATAAAATCCGCAGCTACACCAGCAGCACGCTGGGCCTGGATTATATTGAGGTTAAGCCTGAGTAATCGGTATTAACCGGAGCACACAATGTAAGGCCGCGTAAGCGGCCTTTTTTCATGCCGACTCAAGAATCGTAACTCGTCGGACTACGATAAGGAAAAATAAATTTTATCAATCCGTTAGATATAGTAACGCTCTGTCTAATTTTTCGAAATAAGTGATGTATTACATGACTTCCAGCCAGTGGATTATGTGGCTTAGGCTATCTCATAGCCAAAACCTGCCTGTATCCAGAATTATTCATTCACCACCACACATTTTTTTAACATTAAAAAAATAAATTTTGTCTGTTGCTTTTTTTTGAAAATGGCTCTAAAACTTAAATTACCTCTTTTTGGGGTAGTGTTTTATCTTCTCAAAAACCAACATTATTATATTCTTTAAGGATAGCGATTATGCCAAGTAAAGGTGTGGATTTTGGTGTTTATGTTAATGGTCTTGGTCTTGGTGTATTAGGATTAAAATATGATGCAGGAAGTAAAAATCCTGATTTTAGAAAAGAATTTTTTGCAAACGATTTGTTTCAATTTAATCAACTTGAAGTCAATACAGATTTACCTTTCCATGTGACAGGATCGTTTTCTTGGGTTATTGGCAGTGCGCCTCCCCATCGTCGCAAAGCTGAAATAAATGGTCTCACTGGCAATATGAGTGGAGACTTTGAAGACATGATGAAAACGCCTTCAATAATAAATAGAACGTCTGCAATATCTTATGGTTTCTACGATGCAGGTTCTGGTTCTTCTGGCTTAACTAATAGGGATCAGACTTATGTGTATCTGACAGTTAATATGAATAATTGGATGGGGAGAGCCGCAGAAAAAAATCCAAGTTTTAAATCATCACCATTTTACAATTTTGCGTTGGCGGGTTCTCATGATGCAGGCTCTTTCGATTTAAAAGCCTTGGATAAAATACTTAATAACAGTGCTTTATTAACTGCATTTCTAGGTTTTTTGGCGCCTTTTTTAGGCGTTACGGTTCCAATTTTAGTGGCTTTAGGGCTACCCAAAATTAGGCGAGCATTAATAGGATTATCTGTTACTCAAAAAGATAATATCACTACCCAGCTAGATTTAGGATGTCGTTATTTTGATTTCAGACCAGGAAAACTCCCCTCTCCATTCAACTCTGTAGCACCTGAAATTTACCATATACATTCATTTATACCGGGATACTCCCTGACTTTTTTCCTGACTGATGTATTGGCGTGGCTTGAAAACCATCCAACTGAGATTGTTGTGGTCAGCTTGAACAGACAGGGTTTCATTGACGCAATAATAGAGCCAAAACAGGAAGAGTTAGAATCCATCGTATCAACAGTAAATCGTAGATTCAAAAATATTATAAAGATAGGAAATGCATCAGATCTAGGTGCCAGTTACGAGAACCTCATTGCTGAAAACAAAAGATTAATCTTTCTAAACCAAATTGCAGACTGGAATGTAGCACCAAAATATGACTCATACAGCGATGCTGATTACAGCACATTAAACCCTGATAATGTTATTAAGGCGCTAAAACGCATCAAACCAACGCCCCCAGCAGGGGATGCTTATACCGTTCTTCAGCTTCAGGATACGGCGACTAATGCAATTAATTGGCCAGCATATATCGCTTCTGGGCTTTTCGCCCTTAGCGATGCCTCTTCCGTGTTAATGTCAACAAAATTAAGTTTTGATAAAGCAACTTATCCGTGGATATCAAGTAATGCTGCCAAAATAGCACCTAAAAAATTACCATTAATTTTCCTAAATGATTTTGTTGATAATGCACTGGCATTTATTGCATCAAATGTAACATTACAGCGCATTGAACAGAGTAAAGAATATTTCACTATTGAATCTGTGAACTTCGAAAATGTATTTTTACGAATAGATGGTTCGGGAAGTAACCAACAAAATTCTGCAGGATTCGGCACCGTTAATGCACAGTATGGGCCTCCTGGAGAGTATGAGAAATTTTCAATTGAAACGGATGAAAATAATATTAGCCGAATACGTTCCTTAGCGTTTCCTAATGTTTATTTACGTCTGGATGGAAATAATGTAAACGAAAATATTTATTCAGGATCTGGGATTGTTAATTGCCAATATACTCCTCCCGGCCCTTGGGATAGATTTTATATAGAAAAAAATAGTGAAGAAAACTTTACTATTAGATCAGTGCAGTTTCCGGATGTTTATTTACGTTTGGATGGATCAAATATAGACAAATTCAATCCTAATGGTGCTGGGGTTGTAAATGGCCAATATACTCCTCCAGGCCCTTGGGAAGTTTTTAAAATTAAAAAATTCAGTGATAACCAATAGTTGCATCTTGAGGCTGACACGGGTCTTTTGAGGTGCTTTGCCTTGTTGTATTAGGGCAATAAAAAAGCAGGTAAGTTGACTTACCTGCTTTATCACGTTCTGAGTAGTAGAGAGTAGAACGCGTACTTTATTTAGAACGCATAGTTAAAGTTCACGCCGTACAGCCAGGCTTTACCTTTAGAGGTAAAGTCATATTGAACAGCACTGAAGGCGCCAGGTGCACGTTCGCTGATATTAACGCTCTTACCATGCATGTAGGACACACCAACATCAACTGATGCGTCTTTATTGAAGGCATAGGTGGTGCCTGCGCTCAACCAGAAACGATCCTGATCGGGGATCGAGATAGAACGTCTATCGGCAGGTACCGGGCTGTCATCAAACGCGATACCGCTACGGAACGTCCAGTTATCGTCATGATAATAGGTGGTACCGAGTGCGATACGGTAAGCATCACGGAAGTGTTCTTCTTTCTGGAACAATGTGTTACCACTGTTCCCCGTTGCTTTCAGCTCCTGAAACTGGCTCCAACTGGTGTAGGTTAAGCTGTAGTGAACCGCCCACTTCGGTGCCACGCGGTGGTAGGCAGACGCTTCCCACATTTCTGGCAGATTCAGAGTCAGCTTGCCAGGGATTGTCGCGCCATTGAGGGCTCCTTGCCCAGCGGGCAGTTGGTTACTGTAGTCACCGTTAAAGTCAATGTCGACTTTGGAACGATAGGTCAGGCCGACGCGGTTGTTTTCATCGATTTCGTACAGGATGCCGGCGTTCCAGCCGTAGCCCCACTCTTTACCTTCCAAACGTGCAATTTCTGTGGTGCGTGGCAGTGCCGGGCTGAGATCGCCGAGATGACGCACAATTTTTGCATCAGCATAAACGGCGTTAACCCCTAAACCAAAGCTGAAATGCTGGTTCAGGCGATAGGCGGCGCTCAGATTCAGGTTTGATGTCAACAGGTCGGTCTGGCCGCCGATAGAACCTGCGGCATAGTTATCATTGAATTCCGTTGCTAAGCCATAGTTGGTGGTGGCAGAAGCGCCAACCGCCCACTGCTCATTCAGCGGCATGATGAAGTGTAGGTTCGGCACCCAGGCGTGCGGCGCAATATTTTTGGCGCTGGTATCTTGCCCAGTCAGGGAGTTTTTTCCCTGAACATCAATATCTGGGTTGATATAGGTAACACCACCGGAGAAGGACGGGCGGTCAAACATGGTCATGGTCGCAGGGTTACGGCTACCGGAGGTCGCATTATCAGCGACGGCACCTTCACCAGAAAACGCACGTCCCAGACCAGATGATGAGTATTCATTTAGCTGGAAACCAGCTGCGGACACATTTGCTGAAAACAGGGCCACCGCAACAGCAATTGTGGATTTTTTGAACAGGTTTTTCTGGTTCATGACCAAAACCTCTTTATATGCTTGTTATTTAACGTTGTTACACGAGGTAACAAGGGACGCGCATTGTAGGGGGCGCACTCAGCCTGACAAATCAGACCAGTTGCCAAAGTATAAGTTGGGAATACGATAATGTTGCTTTTGTGTATTCGAAATATTTCTATAATGATGCAAAATTTAGATCTACTTAACGTTTTGGTTAATTTGTGTGAAGAGATGTGACTCAATTTTACTGCCGCATAACACCATAATGTGATTGATATCACTAAAATTACTGGTCAGCATGAAGTGCTAGCACTGCTTCAGGATGAGGGAGTAAAATATAAGGAAGATAAAAATATTTGAACTGGATCAAATCTCCCGCGTCTGAAGAGGAAAGTAGCATGACGAACGTAATCAACAAATGCAGTGCTGAAGAAACCGCAGCCTGCTGCTGTGTCGATGTCGGCACAATCATGGATAACACGGATTGCACGGCGTCTTACAGCAATGTTTTCGGCGGTCGTTCTGAGGCGGAAGCGGCACTGGCCGCGCTGACGGAAAAAGCGCGTGCGGTAGAGTCTGACCCTTGCGAAATCACCAGCACGCTGGAAGACGTAGACGGCGGCGTGAAACTGGATATTGATTTCACATTCAGCTGCCAGGCCGAAACGATGATTTTCCAGCTCGGCCTGCGTTAAGTATTCCTCTGGCAGGCATGGCCTTATCGCCTAGTCTGCCAGACCTTTTTTTGCTTCTCCCTGCTGTTTCTCTCTTCTCCCTTTCATGCTGAATTGATGTTGTCCAACACGATAACGTGTTGCGCTGAAATTCATCCTTTCTTTCCCCTTCTGCCACGTCTTTAGCTAACAATCGCAATTGGATAGCATTTTTTGTTTCTGGTAGATAACTCTGTGATTCTATTTAATTTCAGTATTATTTTTTACATCAAGTAGAGTCCTGTTTTGATCAGTTTTGAGCACGTTAGTAAATCGTTTACGACACAGGGTAAAACGCTTTATGCGGTGAAAGATGTCACGCTGGATATCGATAAAGGGGAGATATTCGGCATCATCGGGTTCAGCGGGGCGGGGAAAAGCACGCTGTTGCGTCTGGTTAATTTGCTGGAACAACCAACGGAAGGAAAAGTGACGGTTAACCAGCAGGATATTACCGCGCTTTCCGCAGAAGGGTTGCGCCAACTCCGGCGGCGTATCGGCATGGTCTTTCAAACGTTCAATTTATTTCAGTCGCGAACGGTGGCGGGCAATGTCGCCTGGCCGCTGCGTTTGGCTCGAATGGATCGCCAGCAGATACAGCAACGTGTTGATGAAGTGCTGCGCTTTGTCGGTCTGGAAGATAAGAAGGATCACTATCCCGAACAGCTTTCTGGGGGACAAAAGCAGCGCGTTGGCATTGCCAGAGCGCTGGTCAGCTCACCGGATATTCTGATCTGCGACGAGGCCACCTCGGCGCTGGATCCCGAAACCACGGAGGATATTCTTCAACTGCTGGAGAGTATCAATCGGCAATATAACATCACCATCTTGTTGATTACGCATGAGATGAATGTGATCCGTCGCATTTGCCACCGTGTCGCCGTTATGGAGCAAGGCCGCGTCATCGAACAGGGCCGCGTGGTCGATATCTTCACTCGCCCCGAGCATAAAACCACGCGCAACTTTGTGCGTTCTATTTTTAACGATCGTCTTCCTCCTCGGTTATTACAAACGCTGCAATCACGTCATTCTGGCGCGTTATACCAGCTCATTTTTCATGATGGTTCAACCAGCGTGCCGCTGCTGTCACAGACGGCACGCCTGCATCCGCTTATCGATTACAACATTATTTACGGCAACATCAGCGAGTTGCAGGGGGCACTGTTCGGTAGCCTTATTGTGGAATTTATTGGCCCGCCGGACAGCATTGCTGCCGCGCTGGAAACACTGGCGCAAACGGTAAAAGTCAGGGAGGTGAGCGATGAAGGTTGATTGGACGACATTCTGGCAGACGCTGCTGGTTGCCACAGGCGAAACGCTGGCAATGGTGCTGGTGACCCTGTTGTTCGCCAGCGTGCTGGGTATTGGCTTGGGCCTGCTGCTGTTTCTGAGCCGCGCAGGTGGCTTGTTTGAGAATCGCGTGCTGTTTGTGTTGCTGAATCTGCTGATCAACATCGTGCGCCCCGTTCCCTTCATTATTTTTCTGGTCGCGGTCAGTCCGATGACGCGCATGGTTGTGGGCACCACCATCGGTATTGCCGCCGCCATTTTCCCCATGATTCTGGTTGCCGCCTGTGCGATTGCGAGGGTGGTGGAAAACAACCTGATGTCGGTCGACCCCGGCATGATTGAAGCTGCCCGCGCATTGGGAGCCACGCCTTTGCAAATCATTACTGGCGTGCTGATTCGGGAAGCTTTGGGCCCGCTGATTATGGGGCTGACATTTATTACCGTGGCGCTGGTCGATTTCTCTGCCGTTGCCGGAATGGTTGGCGGCGGCGGATTGGGAAATCTGGCGATGACCTACGGCTACAACCGGTTTAACACCTCCGTCATGGTGGTCACGGTGGTCATTCTGATTGTGTTGGTTCAACTGGCACAGCATGCGGGCAACTATTTCTCTCGTCGCATCATGCGGCGCTAGAACGGCGTGTCAGGTGCGCGATATTCAAAACGGTATTCATTTAAGGAGCGAACAATGAAATGGCAAAAGATGGTATTGGGGGCGCTTTTGACGCTCTCCTTGCAGGCGGGTGCAGCACAAAAACCGGTGGACGTGACAATCGGCGTGGCCGGAAGCGAAGACGCGTATTGGAAGGTACTGGCGCAAAAAGCGAAAGCGGAAAACATCAACATCAAACTCATCAGCTTTTCGGATTATGCATTGCCGAATAAAGCGTTGGCCAGCGGCGATGTCGATCTTAATGCGTTTCAACATCTGGCTTTCCTCAGCCAGTTCAACGTGAATAACCAACTGACGATTGTGCCGATCGGCGCGACACAAATTGTGCCGATGGCGCTGTATTCGGAGAAGTATCGTGCTCTAGCGGATATCCCGCAGGGGGCGCAGATTGCCTTGCCAAACGATCCTTCCAATCAGGGACGTGCGCTCAATGTGCTGCAATCCTCTGGCTTATTGAAGTTAAAGGACGGCGCGGGCTTGCACGCGACGCCTGACGATATTATCGAAAACCCGCGCAAACTGAAAATTCTACCGGTAGTCGCACAGCAGACGCCGCGCGTGCTGGCGGATGTGGCCGCTTCGGTGGTCAATCAGGGCGTGGCGGTCGATGCTGGTTTACCTGCCGATAAAATCCTGTTTCAGGACGATCCTACCGCACCGTCTGCGTTGCCTTACGTGAACGTGTTTGCCGCCCGTGAAAAGGATAAAGACAACCCGGTCTATCAGCGGATTGTGGCGTTGTATCACCAACCTGATGTGATCGCTGCGGTGAAAGAGGATACGAAAGGCGTTGCGGTTGTGGTGGATCTGCCAGCCAAAGATTTGCAGGACAAGCTCAAACAACTGGAAGACGATTTGAGAAAACAGTGAGCCTTTCGCTTAAATCCAATTTGCTGAAGCCAGATTGCTTAACCATGCCAGCTAGCGCAACGATGACGTCAGGAGGCGCAAAATGAGTGAATTAATCCCCCATCATCGCGGCATCATTCGGTCCCATGTTGAACAGGCCGCGCAGCGATATCTACA
This sequence comes from Pectobacterium versatile, assembly GCF_020166435.1. GTDB lineage: Bacteria > Pseudomonadota > Gammaproteobacteria > Enterobacterales > Enterobacteriaceae > Pectobacterium > Pectobacterium versatile. Next base: position 14,228 of record NZ_JAINZP010000001.1, read on the forward strand.
GGTCAGCCACCAGATCCATGCCCGGCCGGAGCTGGGCAATCAGGAGTATTTTGCCGCTGAAACCCTTACTGATCTGCTGCGTGACGCGGGTTTTACCGTAACGCGGGATGTCGCTGGGCATGAAACGGGCTTCGTCGCGCGCAAAGGACAGGCAAACAGCGGGCCACGGATTGGCTATCTGGCCGAATATGATGCGCTGCCGGAGTTGGGGCATGCCTGCGGCCATAACCTGATCGGTACCAGCAGCGTGGCGGCGGCCATTGCGCTGTCCCACGTTGTGGAGCAAACCGGCGGAGAGGTATGGGTATTTGGCACACCGGCAGAAGAGGGCGGTGCCAACGGCAGCGCCAAAGGAAGCTTTGCTGATGCTGGCGTGTTTGATGGCATTGATGCCGCGTTCATGATCCACGGTTCAGGTAAAACACAGCTGACTTCCGCTAGTCTGGCGGTCGATCCGCTGGATTTCCATTTTACCGGTCGAGCGGCCCACGCGTCGGCCTCGCCGGAAGAGGGGATTAACGCGCTGGATGCGGTGATTCAACTCTTTACCGGCATCAACGCGCTACGACAGCAGTTACCGGGTGATACGCGCATTCATGGCATTATTACCCACGGCGGAGAGGCGCCGAATATTATTCCCGAGTATGCGGCCGCACGGTTTTATATTCGCGCTTCAACCTGGCAACGGGCGCAGGCCGTCAGTGAAAGAGTACGGGCGGTGGCGGAAGGGGCTGCGCTGGCGACGGGTAGTACGCTGAACGTTGAGCGATTCCAGAATCCCGTTAAGGATTTGATTATCAACCGACCATTGGACACTATCGTCGGAGAGGAACTGGTGGCGCTGGGTGAAGGGCTTTCTGATCAGCCGCGTCGTGGTCTCGGCTCAACGGATGCCGGTAATGCCAGCCACGTCATCCCCGTTAGCCATTGCTACATTAAAATTGGTCCTGACGATCTTATTGGCCATACGCCTGAGTTTCGTGAAGCTGCCGTTTCCCCACAGGGTGATCGTGCGTTGCTGGTGGCAGCACAGGCACTGGCGCTCTCGGGCTACCGCCTATTGACTGACCCTTCTCTGCTGGAAAGTGTGAAAGCGGACTTCCTTCGCACTCATTCTCCTTCCTGACGGCAATAGATAACGGATTGCTGCTGAAATCACCGTTTCAGCGGCGATCCCGTGTGCCCTCCTAGCTGACAATCGCATACTCCTCACACTTTTATGTTGCGCTGCTTTGCGTAATGTAACTATCTGGTTAACAATGAAATCAGGTCTGACCTGTTGTGTGCATACTTTATTTTTAGTTAACGGGAATATTTTCGGTTAACAGGAGCGTTTATGAGCGAGGTATTACCTCTGACAACCCGTCGTGGCGATCGCATTGCGATCGTGAGCGGATTACGCACCCCATTTGCCCGGCAGGCAACGGCCTATCATGGCGTGCCTGCCATCGAGTTAGGGAAATTCGTCACCAGTGAATTACTGGTACGGACGGGTATCGATCCTAAGCTGATCGAACTATTGGTGTTCGGACAGGTGGTCCAAATGCCTGAAGCGCCAAATATTGCCAGAGAGATCGTGCTCGGCACAGGCATGAGTGTGCATACCGATGCCTACAGCGTGTCGCGCGCCTGCGCCACCAGCTTTCAGGCGGTCGCCAACGTGGCGGAAAGCATTATGGCGGGGACGGTGGAAGTTGGCATTGCTGGCGGGGCAGATTCCTCTTCTGTGTTGCCGATTGGTGTCAGCAAAGCCCTAGCGAGAACGCTGGTGGATATGAACAAGGCTCGGACGCTGGGGCAGAAATTGAAACTGTTAAGTAGCCTGCGCCCGAAAGATTTGCTGCCGGTTGCACCCGCCGTGGCGGAGTATTCCACCGGGCTGCGCATGGGTGATACCGCCGAACAGATGGCAAAAACCTACGGTATCACGCGTGAAGAGCAGGATGAACTGGCGCACCGCTCGCACAAGCTGGCGGCTCAGGCCTGGGAATCCGGCGTGCTGCGCGATGAAGTCATGACGGCTTACGTCCCACCTTATGACAAGGCGCTGAGCGAAGATAACAATGTGCGTCATGATTCCGCACTGGATCAATATTCCCGCTTACGCCCAGCGTTCGATCGCCGACACGGTACGGTCACGGCGGCGAACAGTACGCCGCTGACGGATGGTGCGGCGGCGGTATTGATGATGAGTGAGTCTAAGGCCAAAAGTCTGGGGCTCACGCCGCTTGGCTACCTGCGCAGCTATGCATTCAGCGCCATCGGCGTGCAGCGTGATATGTTGCTGGGGCCGGCTTATGCCTCCCCGCTGGCGTTGGCAAGGGCCGGTGTGACGCTGGCCGATCTAACGCTCATTGATATGCATGAAGCCTTTGCCGCCCAAACGTTGGCAAATCTCAAACTGTTTGCCAGCGATGAATTCGCACGGAATCAACTGGGTAGAAACGCTGCGCTAGGCGAGGTGGATCGCGACAAGTTCAATGTGTTAGGGGGATCTATTGCCTATGGACACCCCTTTGCTGCCACTGGGGCGAGGATGATTACCCAAACGCTGAATGAGCTGCGTCGTCGCGGCGGCGGGTTGGGATTAACCACCGCCTGCGCGGCTGGCGGGCTGGGTGCAGCAATGGTACTGGAGGTGACGCCATGAACGATAAACAGCCTTTCTCCGTGACAACATCGTCTGCAATGGAAACAACATCGTCTGCAATGGAAACAACATCATCTGCAACGGAAAGCCCGTCTGCCTTTTCCCTTACCATTCGGCCGGACAATATCGGTGTTATTTGTATTGATGTCCCCGGCGAGAAGGTGAACACGCTAAAGCGCGAATTTGCAGAACAAATTCTCTCGGTCTTCGAGCAGGCGCGACAGCATGCGACGCTCAGAGGGCTGATTTTTATTTCCTCCAAGCCTGATTCGTTTATCGCCGGTGCGGATATCACCATGTTGAACCAGTGCAGCAGCGCTGAACAGGCAGAAAATCTGGCGAAGCAAGGGCAGAAAACGTTTGATCAGGTTGCCGCGCTGCCGTTTCCCGTGGTGGCCGCGATCCACGGTGCCTGTCTGGGCGGTGGGCTGGAGCTGGCATTGGCCTGCGACTATCGCGTCTGCTCGCTGGATGAAAAAACGGTGCTGGGGCTACCCGAAGTGCAACTTGGCCTTCTCCCCGGTTCGGGCGGAACGCAGCGTTTGCCACGGTTAATTGGTCTGGATAGCGCGCTGGATCTTATTCTGACCGGTCGCCACCTCCGTGCGAGTCAGGCATTACGACAGGGACTGGTTGATGAGGCCGTCCCGCACGATATCCTGCTGGAGACGGCGGTCGGGATTCTCAAAAAAGGAAAACGCAAAGCGGTGCCGCTGGGCTGGCGTTCGCGTTTTCTGGGCAGTCCGGGTATTCGGCGCCTGCTTTTCAAAATAGTGAAACGCAAGACTCGCGCGAAAACACACGGCAATTATCCTGCCACTGAAAAGATTATGCAGGTGATGCGTCAAGGTATGGAAAAAGGCCAAGAAGAAGGCTATCGGCACGAGGCGAGAGCGTTCGGCAAGCTGGTGATGACGCCAGAATCTGCGGCGCTGCGTCACCTGTTCTTTGCCTCGAATGCATTAAAGAAAACCTCTGGGGCGGCGGCTGATGCTAAGCCAATTCATCGCGTCGGTATTCTTGGCGGTGGGTTGATGGGCGGAGGGATCGCCAGCGTGACGGCGACGCGCGGGCAGGTGCCGGTGCGCATTAAAGATATCAATGAGCAGGGCATTAATCATGCGTTGAAGTACAACTGGGAATTGCTGACCAAGCGTGTCCAGAGCAAACGAATGAAGCCGACAGAGCGCCAGCGGTTGATGACGTTAATTTCCGGCAGTACGGACTACCGCGGTTTCGAACATGCGGATATCGTCATTGAAGCAGTCTTCGAAGATTTGGCGCTGAAGCGGCAAATGGTCGCGGAGATTGAAGAGCACGCTGCACCGCACACGATTTTCGCATCGAATACCTCATCGCTGCCGATCCACCAGATCGCAGAGGGTGCACGCCGTCCGCAACAGGTTGTGGGTCTGCACTACTTTAGCCCAGTGGACAAAATGCCGCTGGTTGAAGTTATCCCTCACGCTCACACCAGCGCAGAGACGGTCGCAACGACGGTTGCTCTGGCGAGAAAGCAGGGGAAAACCGCGATCGTCGTGGGCGACAGCGCCGGTTTTTATGTGAATCGCATATTAGCGCCCTATATCAACGAAGCCGCTTATTGCCTGCTGGAAGGGGAACCGATCGAATCGATTGACTATGCGCTGGTGCGTTTTGGCTTCCCTGTCGGTCCGCTTGCATTGCTTGATGAGGTCGGCATTGATGTGGCGACCAAAATTGTGCCGGTGCTGAGTGAAGAACTGGGCAACCGCTTTTCCTCTCCACCCGCGTTTGATGCGATCCTGAGAGATGGGCGCAAAGGGCGTAAGAATGGGAAAGGGTTCTATCGATACAATAAAACGCGCTGTTTCTGGCACACGGGGAAAGAGGTGGATAGCGCGATTTATCCGCTGCTGGATGTGACGCCGAAGGCCCATATTGACCCTGCGTTAATCAGCCAGCGTGCTGTGATGATGATGTTGAATGAGGCGGCGCGCTGTCTGGATGAAGGTGTGATTCAATGCGCTCGTGACGGTGATATCGGCGCGGTATTTGGCATTGGCTTTCCGCCTTTCCTCGGAGGCCCGTTCCACTACATGGATCGTCTGGGGATGGAAACGGTAGTGAAAACGCTGCTGGTATTGCAACAACAGTATGGCGATCGGTTCGCACCCTGTGAACGTCTGCTCGCGATGCGGGAAGGTCGGCGGACGTTTTATCCGCCAACCGATGAAGACCTTAGCACTAGTTGATCGTGACGTTAATCGTGACGGTATCTTTATACGCGCCCTCTGGCTTGCTGGCCTGACTGGCGTTAATGCGGGCGGTGTACGGGATACTCTGCGTAATCCCCGTACCCGTTCCGCTGTAATCGTTAGTCTCTGTCCAGGCGATGTTCCCAGTACGATAGAGCTGATATTGCAAATAGTAGGGCGCACTGCCAACGGTGGCCGTCATTCTGCGCCAGTTGGCATCGTCGGGGTGGGTGCTGACCAGCTTGACGGTATACGCCCCCAGCAACGTACAGCGAACGCCGAGGCTACTGTTGACCGCCGCGAAATCGGCGGGAAACGCTGCAATTCCAAAACTGACATTCGGTGCACTGGTGATCTGGCAATCATTGGTGATAGTCATGGTGATATTGAGGGTTGAGGTGGTTGAGCCTTCTTCGTAAATGCAAGCACCTAATAAGCCCACTGAACAAAGTCGATAATCCCATTTGATGGTCACTGTATCGGTATAGGTGCCAGCGGAAACGTTGTTGCCTGTACTGGTGCGGATATAGATCGGCATTGTGCCGTCAGTGGAATTGAACAGACCGAGTATGTCCAGAAAGGTGGTCCGGCTCCAGGTATAGGTCGAGTTGATGTTATAGAGCGTGCCGCAGCCAGAATCCATACACAGGTTGTAGGGGACGTAATCTGAACTTGTCCCTCTGCGCATCCTCATGGTGGTACCGCTAGGGTTGCTGTCACTCTGTATGGTGGCGGTAATGGTATTGGTACTGGCCAAACTCAATATACTTCCCGTACAGCGAAACCCACTTCCCGATGCCACAATCTGCGGCGTGCCATTAACGCCGACGACGGAAGAGGCGTAAGGTCCCAGCGTGGTGTTGCTGGGGGGAGTGGTACAGGCAGCGTAGCTAAAAGGTGTGTAATACAGCGCCGCCAGCAGGAAGGGCAGATGTAGCCAACGGGCTGACCGCCGGCTGGTGGCGAAGAGGCGCGGGATCGGCGTTATCGGGGTCAGCATCGTGTTATCCTTTTGGGTCAGTCTGGCAGGTAAGCGGGCCGATGGTTGCCATCATGGTCTGTGACTCCGGCAGTGAAAATTCCACCCGGCAAAGCCGTCCATCTTCTTGTTTAAAGCGTAAGCGAGTCGATGTTCCCAGATTGGCGAAATAGGCCAGGCCATCATAGCCGCTGATGGTCGTGTTGCCGCTGGCTTCGTCTGTTATCCAGGTGCCGATGGTAAGCGGGTTACCGTCCGTATTGCGCAGCATAACGTTGGCAGACCGCACGATATGAACAGGGAACGTCACGACGGTGCCGCTGCCTTCTTTTACCGACACACGTGATTCCACCTGTGGGGTGGTGACGTTGGCTGGCAGTTGTAACGTATCGATTTCCAGCTTCGCAGGGTAATTGGACACGACCCACGGTACGAGTAAATGGCCACGTTTGTTGGTTTTTCCCACCGGTTGATTTTCATATTTTACTGGGACATCGGGGTATCCTTCGGTATCGACAACAATAAAAGCGTCATTGATGCGGTTACTGGGGAAAATCCCTCCGTTCATGTAGATCAGCGAACCACTCATCTCGCCCCACTGTGTCGTATTCCCTTCATTGCCATACACCCCGCCAGAAAGTGTGGCGTAAGGGCCGCGCCAGTTCAGCGAGCCTTGATGATAGGGGGTTCTGCCCGCGCCATACGAGGCGTTCCAACTAAATCCGCCTTCTGTTGGCGCGGTACGGTTCACCCCTACACGCGGTGAATAATCGCCATTGCTGTCGCGTTGGACTCCGGCATTGATGCTGCCGTTTTTACCAAAAGGCATGACGAACTGGAGCTGGGCGCTGTAGCCGTTTTCTCCCAGTGCTTTGTTAAAAGCGAGGTAAATAGAGCTACCTTGCCAGACCTGTCGGCTGAAAGAGAGGTTCAGCAGGCGGGTACGGGTTGAATCGTACGCGCGGATATCGAAATAACCCACGCCGAACGAGCCATTGCCTTCACCGAAGATTTGGCTGCTGACCGTTGCCTGATAGCTTTCTCGGCTGAGGTGGCCATCCGTGATGACGGCGGTTAAATCGCGGTATTCCTCACTGCGTTTGGCGTGCTGAAAGCTCAGGCCAAACGCGGAGGTGTAGTAGGAGTAGCCCGCGGTATATTGGTGCCCGGTAGCTTCTTTTTCGCTCTGACTGTAGGACGAACTCAGCGTACCCCAGCGGCCAAGAGTAAAATCCGCCCCTGCGCCGAGCAGATAAAGATCCTGTACCGCTTCGCTATGTGCTGATACCGTCAGTTTATTGGTTAACCCATAGCGATAGATGCCGCTGATGGCAGGATCGTCAGTGTAGGCGTTATTCTGTATGCCATAGTCCTGGCGCAAAACACCAACGGACAAATCGAAGTCGCTTAATCCCTCTCTCAGCAATGAATTGGAGACGTAAAAGGGGATCGTGGTGGAAACTTGCCGCCCTTGGGCATCAGTGGTAATGACGGTCGCTTCCCCTGCGCCGTTCAGGTAAGGTGTATTCGTGAGGGTGAAAGGGCCTGCGTTCAGGCTGGTACTGTTCGCTTTATAGCCGTTGATAAACAGATCCAGCGTGCTGGGGACGGCTGCGGTACCGGTGTATTGCAACATCGGGTAGGTGACGATATCTGGGCGAAGGCCGAAATTGCGGGCGATGCGCAGGCCGCCCATACGCACCGAGTTGCTCCACGTTAGAGAATTGCTAATCAGGTCGCCGGCCTGATAGGTGATCATGCGGTCAGTATCGTTGTAGCGCCAATAGGTATCGAAACGCTGATAGCCATCTTGCTGCGTGGTATTGCTGCCCGACGTGAAATAGTAGATCCCCGTATTGGATAAGGTGCCGTAGGGGCTGAAAACGCGCTGCTCCATCCAACTACTGAGCGAATCCGAGTTGCTGCGAGGTGAGGTGTAATAAAGGTTGTAGTTGAACAACACACCGGGGCTGCTGCGAGCGGGGAAGCGTGCCATATCTTGCCCTCCGCCTTCAACGGATTGCTCTGGTAGCCAGAGCGTGGGTACGGTGAGCTTTAGCTGCTGGATGGTCTGATCGTAATCGGCGGTGACTTCTGGTAGTTCGCTGACATTGACGAGCCCTGTGCTTTGGTCCGGTAGACGGATGTGATTCGAACGCAGCGTTGCCGCATCGACATAATAATTCCCTGCACGATACATGACAGGGACGATCGTGTTATCGCTCTGTCCGTTAACGGAAAGCGTTAAATAGTAAACGGATTCACTGAGTGAGGGCATGGCGCTGGGCGGGGCGGGAAGATCGGTATAGTCTTCCGCAAAAATCGTCGCAGAATAAAACAGCACAAATGGAGCATACATGAGCAGGGGGAAGACAGCTGTTTTGCGCTTCATACCTGGCTTCACCATAGCTTTACAGCCAATAGACACGACTCTGCCGTTAACCGAACCATCATTCGCGTTTTATCAAAATGGGATCGGTGATATCGATCAGGTTGGTGAAGAGCTGCATCGCCGTACCTGGTGTTGATTCGCCTGCGGGCAGCGGCCAGCGCATCTCCTGCCCCGGTAGCACATAGCCTAAAAAGCCGTCGGTTACCTTTATCCGGCTTCCTTTCCCGCTTTGGTCGGCTGACCAATAGACGTTACTCAGACGGGCATGTACCACACCATGGTTGCGAACATAAAGGTAGTTTTTCCCCCCAATTGCGCCGATTCGCCAACTCAGCACGGGTAGAGTTGGTTCTGCGTTGGCACGTTGTTTACCTGGGCGAATATGCGTCCAGACGCCTGCACCATCAAGGAACAACGGCAGCAGATAGCGCATCTGGAATTGCAGACCCATCTGTGGTGAGTTTTGCTGGTTGGGAGCGGCAATTTCATCAACGATGATGCGATAAGCCTGCTCGGTATTGGCAGACGCGGGGTTGACGCGAATCAGGCGCACCATATTGCGTTTACCCGGTTCCAGCGTCATGAACGGCGGTGTGGCAATCACGTTACTTTGTTCAGCATAACGATCCTGAAAATCGATCTGCTTCCACGACATGATGCGGATTTGCAAGCCGACGGGCGCATTACCCTTGTTTTCCAGCCACAGCGCCGAGCTGCTCTCATCTGACTCAATAACCTGATAGATAGGCCAAACAAGAATAGAGCTGGCGGCAAAGCAATACGAGGCGAAACTGCTTAATAAAAAAACCATTGCCCGAATAAAAAACGTCATTTTCCTTTTCATCCTGTGTTCACCCTGTTTTGTTTTTAATAAGTCAGGCTGACGGTCACGTTATCGGTATAAACCCCTGGGGGAGGCAGAGGCGTGCCGCCAAAATAGCGGGCATAAACGGTGTAGGTCTGGGGTGTGGCCGGAAAAGAGGCGATGTTGAGTGCCAGACCTCCCGTTCCCCATACCTGTGTGCGTGCCGCATCGCGGTAGAGTTGATAAGCCAACAGGCGCGTTCCTGCTGCATTTTTCAGATAACGTTGTGTGCTGTCACCGCCATTAGTGCCGTAGCTCAGTTCAATAACGGCGCTGATGCCTGGCGTACAGGTCGCGATAATTGACCCACCGCCGCTGGTGCTGGCGATATCCACGTTGGTCGCCGTGGCGCTGCGTGTCCCAAAATTCAGCGTACCCATGTTGGGCTGGCTGCTTGCCGTGCTGGTGCCAAAAACACAGCCTTTTTGTATCGTTGCCGTGACATCGAATGTACTGCTCACGGTGAGCGCCATCGCTACCGTAGGGACGATGGCGCTGTGCAGCAGAACTGATAAAAATAATATCGACGGGATACGCATCGCAATACCAGCAGTTACGTGGTTTGGCTGGTAACACGGGAGGCGCACAGAGCCGAGTGGGACGGCGGAGCGCAGGTAGTAAGTACGTCATCGCGTATGAGATGTAGTGACATAACGGCTCCTTTCCTTGTGGATCAGTGACCCTAAAAAGGCCGACAGGCGGGCATGTCGGCCTGTAAAAAATCACCACTCGATCGTTGCAGCGACGGTGTCGGTATAAGCTCCTGCGGTGGGGGCGAGCACGGTCTGGTCTGATGGTTGGATACGCGCATAAATCGGAATCAGCTGTGGGTTGCCGGTTGCAACAATGGCAATGCCAGTGGCGCTAGCGAGCGGAATTTCTGTCGAGCGGGTTGAATCACTGTATAGGCGATAAGGTACGTTGTAGGTTCCTGTACTCGGAGCAAGCCTGCGTAGCGAAGCCGTGGCGTTTGCACCAGCACCTATCTTTAATGTTGCAGGTGTGCCAACAGAGCAACTGACCGTAATTCCGCTGCCCCCAGTGCTGCTAACCTGGCTGTCAATATTTTCCGTCAGGTCTGAATGAGGGCCAAAATCGATGGTTCCCCATTGGGTGCCCGCGCCTCCCCCGTTGTTGACCGTACAGGCCGCATTAATGGTCAGAGATACGGGAATTTGACCAGTAATCGTCACGCTATTGGCGGTGGTGGAGAGGCCAAATGTGGTGAATAGTGTAGCCAGAATAGGTAATGTTATATGCTTAGAATTCATAACGATTCCTTTATATGCATCTCACTTATTTTTATCGAAAGTGTCTTCACGAAAGTACATTGATTTCCATGAAAACTGCTCATTACGAGTAACTATTACAAAAGAAGTCATAACGAGTCGTTTTAGTCAGTACGGATATTTATATGGAATGGGTTAACCGATCGGGAAAATACAGAGGGATTATCCTCTTTCCTGATGGTACGAACCACTGACACAAAAATGCCACACTGCTGAAATATATATCGTTAATACTTTCAGTACTTTCCGTATGGTAAAAGTAACGCTATAAAGGAAACGTGTTGCTAATTTTCTCTTCCGTGGTGATGAGTAATTTCGAGCATATAAAAATAAAAGAAAGATTCTTCGAGTTTTATCCTGAGCTGCATAATTGTCCATAAATAGAAGAGCAATCTAATTTTATTATATGACGCTATATTCCGTATGATTATCTTGTTTATATAAAATGAAGAACAAAAAAACACTATTTAAAATAAAGATAGAAGTAGAGTGTGTGTTTAACAATATTGTAAAATTGATATATGTTAAAATAGTTTGATTTTCTGTTAAAATCATAATAACTAGTATTTTGGGCTGTTTTTTTAATTTAATTAGTTTTTTATTCCAAGTAATTGATTTTTTGCAGTGACTATGATCTTCACCCTAAATTCATGGTTATATATGCTTGAGGAAACACATTCTGTTGTCCTCCTTTAAACCTTTTATTTATCATGGAATTACTACGAGTCAATGGGATCGGGGCGTGTCACCTACCGAAACCGAGTGCCTGGTGAGTTTATCAACGTGAGAAACTCAGGTAACCTACAGTAATAAAACGGTTGATACCCTACATAACTTGAATGGCAGAAAAGCCAGCGTGTATGCGGCATGAAGTATGAAGGATATGCCATATATTTCATTAACATAGCGGTGTAATATGCAAGTGTTGATAATGCGTCATGGTGATGCAGTACTTGATGCAGCGAGCGACGCTGTCCGGCCATTGAGCGACGGCGGTCGTGATGAATCTCGTCAGATGGCGTGTTGGTTGAACGAGCAAAACATCGATATTGAGCGTGTTCTGGTGAGTCCTTATTTACGCGCCCAGCAAACGCTTGACGTGGTGAAAAACGCGTTGCCATTGCCGGAAGAAGCGGATTGCCTGAATGAGCTGACGCCTGGCGGCGATGCCCAGCTTGTCAGCTATTACCTGCAAACTCTGGCGAGAGAAGGCGTGGGGGCGGTTCTGGTTATTTCGCATCTGCCGCTGGTGGGCTATCTGGTTGCCGAATTATGCCAGAATGAAACCGCGCCGATGTTCGCTACCTCTGCTATTGCCTGCGTGAAAGTGGACGTGGAATCCTGTCATGGTGTTCTGCACTGGCAAGTCAGCCCGGCCCAACTGAACGCAAAATCCTGATACGATTAACCCCAATTTCCTGAATTCATACGGTATGAGGCGTGTAATGAACTTACATGCCTCATTGTTTTTTTGAATAAGGGTGAGTTTATTCAAGCGAAGGGGCTTCCAACGCCACCAACACCAGCAGCGCGGCACTCCCACCAAACTCTTTCGGGGCCTGATGAAAAGCCAGCACGTCAGGGTGTTGTGCCAGCCAGAGTGGCGTTTGTTGCTTAAGGATATGTTTGCCGTGCCCGTGCATCACGCAGGCGCAGTAAACGTGCTCCCGCCGACAGGCCGCCAGCAGCGCGCCCAGCTCCTGCTTCGCCTGAAGCTGTGTCAGGCCGTGCAAATCCAGAAACAGCTCCGGTGAATAATCTCCTCGTCGAAGCTTCTTCAATTCATAATGGCTGGCACCCGGGCGGACATAGCGCGTTGGGCCTTCTGCATCCAGCTGTGGCTGAAATTCATCCGAAAAATAAAAACTGGCATCAACCTGCTCCTGCAATACCCGTTTGGCGGGCAATTCGCCTGGTTTTTTGCGCAGCGGTTTGTGGGTATAGGTATCCTGACGCAATTTTTTTGTGCCAGTGATGGACGTGCGAAAAAGCTGCAATTCGTCGTCATTCAGCGAATATTTATTACTCATGTTTCATTCATCTTGCGCCAACATTCGATCAGTTTACCTTGTCTCCCCGCTGTCGCTAAATAAAAGTCTGTATCGGAGCGCGTTCAGTCGGTTATATCTGCTGATTTGTCGCGGGCTTCATGGCAAACTAAGCGCCAATTTGCCATTCAGAACTGTCTGCGGAGGACACCCTTGGACAAAATTTTCGTCGATGAGGCCGTCAGTGAACTTCATACCATTCAGGATATGTTGCGCTGGGCTGTCAGCCGGTTTAACGCAGCCAACGTCTATTACGGTCACGGGACGGATAATCCCTGGGATGAAGCCATACAGCTCGTCTTGCCTAGCCTGTATCTGCCGCTCGATATTCCTGAAGATATGTACACGTCCCGTTTGATCACCAGCGAACGGCAGCGCATTGTTGAACGTGTGATCCGCCGCGTCAATGAGCGTATCCCGGTCGCCTATCTGACCAACAAGGCTTGGTTCTGCGGTCTGGAATTCTACGTGGACGAACGCGTGCTGGTGCCGCGCTCTCCCATCGGTGAGCTGATCAATAATTATTTTGATGAGCAACTGCCAAAAACGCCAAACCATATTCTGGATCTGTGCACGGGCAGCGGCTGTATTGCAATTGCCTGCGCTCAGGCGTTCCCGGAAGCGGAGGTTGATGCGGTCGATATTTCCAGCGATGCGCTGGCGGTAACCGAGCAAAATATTCAGCAGCACGGTCTGGAATACCGCGTGACGCCGATTCGCTCTGACCTGTTCCGCGATTTACCGGCGATTCGCTATGATCTAATCGTGACCAATCCACCGTATGTGGATGAAGAAGATATGTTCGATCTGCCGCAGGAGTTCCGGTTCGAGCCTGAGCTGGGGCTGGCGGCGGGCAACGACGGCCTGGATCTGGTTCGCCGTATTCTGGCTTGTGCGCCAGACTATCTTAGCGACGACGGCGTGCTGATTTGCGAAGTGGGCAACAGCATGGTGCACCTGATCGATCAATATCCAGGCATCCCGTTCACCTGGCTGGAGTTTGATAACGGTGGTGACGGCGTGTTTATGCTAACACAATCACAACTTGTTGATTTAAAAGCGGATTTCAGTGATTGCCGTGATTAATCGGTCATGACGATATTCATTGGTCTTACCGTTGGCGAATCTGGCCGGACGGTAAGGCAGAAACAGAACACATGCGAAGGAGTTGTGATGGCAGGTAACAGTATTGGGCAATTTTTCCGCGTCACTACATTTGGTGAATCCCACGGTATTGCGCTGGGATGTATTGTTGACGGCGTACCGCCGGGGATCCCGCTGACGGAAGCAGATCTGCAACACGATTTGGATCGTCGCCGCCCGGGAACATCCCGCTATACGACGCAGCGCCGTGAACCCGATCAGGTCAAGATTCTGTCCGGCGTTTTTGAAGGCGTGACAACAGGGACCAGCATTGGCCTGTTGATTGAAAACACCGACCAGCGTTCTCAGGATTATGGTGCGATTAAAGATGTCTTTCGCCCCGGCCACGCCGATTACACCTATGAGCAAAAATACGGCCAGCGCGATTACCGTGGCGGTGGCCGCTCTTCCGCGCGTGAAACGGCGATGCGTGTTGCCGCAGGGGCCATTGCGAAGAAGTATCTGCAACAGCAACATGGTGTGAAGGTCCGTGGCTATCTGTCTCAGATTGGCGATGTCACCTGCGAGCTGAAAGATTGGGAACAGGTTGAGCAAAACCCGTTCTTCTGCCCAGATATCGACAAGCTGGAAGCTTTGGATGAACTGATGCGTGCGCTGAAAAAAGAGGGCGACTCCATTGGCGCAAAGGTCAGCGTTGTAGCTGAATCGGTACCTGTCGGATTAGGCGAACCGGTCTTTGATCGTCTGGATGCCGATTTGGCTCACGCATTGATGAGCATCAACGCCGTAAAAGGCGTCGAAATTGGCGATGGCTTTGCGGTTGTCACCAAGCGTGGCAGTGAAAACCGAGACGAAATCACGCCAGACGGTTTCCAAAGCAATCACGCTGGCGGCATTTTAGGCGGGATCAGCAGTGGTCAGAATATTGTTGCGCATCTGGCGTTGAAGCCGACCTCCAGCATTATGGTGCCGGGGAAAACGATCAACCGTCAGGGCGAAGCGACTGAAATGGTCACGCGCGGGCGTCACGATCCGTGTGTGGGTATTCGCGCGGTGCCGATTGCCGAAGCCATGATGGCGATTGTGTTAATGGATCACCTGCTGCGCCAACGTGCACAGTGTGGGGATGTGAACAGTCTGGTTCCTCGCTGGTAAAAAATAATGAAACAAGGGTTAATCGGGGTTCTCGCGCTGGCACTGAGCGCGCCGCTGTTGTCGAACGCCGCATGGGCGAAAACGCCCTGGCAGGAGATAACGCATCCGGTTGCGGGTACGCCGCAGTCAATTGGTAGTTTTTCCAATGGCTGCATCATCGGTGCCCAGCCGCTGCCATTGCAGTCGCTGGATTATCAGGTGATGCGCGTCGATCAGCGCCGCTATTTCGGTCACCCCGATCTTCTGGCGTTTATTCACCGCCTGAGCAACGAGGTTAAGCGCACGACCTCTGGTAATGTGCTGGTGGGGGATATGGGGATGCCGGTCGGTGGACGCTTCAGCAGCGGCCACGCCAGTCACCAATCCGGGTTGGATGTCGACATCTGGCTGCAATTGCCCAGACAGCGCTGGAGCGATCAGCAGTTGCTGAAACCGCAGCCTATCGATTTGGTTAATGCCAGCGGACTTAACGTTAACCCACGTGTCTGGCGACCGGAAATTACCAACCTGATCAAAACCGCTGCGCTGGATAGCGACGTGACGCGCATCTTCGTCAATCCGGCGATTAAAAAACAGCTGTGTGTTGAAGCAGGTCACGATCGTGACTGGCTGCGTAAAGTTCGCCCCTGGTTTGCGCATCGCGCGCATATGCATGTTCGCCTGCGTTGCCCAGCGGACAGCCTTGAGTGTCAGGATCAGGACGAACCACCTGCCGGTGACGGATGCGGTGCCGAGTTAACCAGCTGGTTCCAGCCAAAACAGCCGAGTACCGAAGCCCCAGAAAAAACTACGCCGCCGCCGTTGCCTCCGTCTTGTCAGGCACTGCTCGACAGACATTTTGCTGCGAGATAACGAGTAACTATATGTCGCGAGATAAAAAATAATTATGGACTGGTTAGTGCTTGGGCCAGAAATGCTGGCCGTACTATTTTTTGTCGGGGCGCTGGCAGGGTTTATTGATTCGATTGCGGGCGGGGGCGGGTTATTGACGATCCCTGCCTTGCTGGCGGCGGGGTTATCCCCGGCGCAGGCGCTGGCAACGAATAAACTTCAAGCCGTTGGCGGATCCTTTTCCGCCAGCCTGTATTTCATCCGTCGCCGTGCGGTGAATCTGGGCGAACAGAAACTGGCGATTGCGCTGACGTTTGCCGGCTCGACTTTTGGTGCCTGGCTGATCCAGCAGATCAATGCTGATTTTCTGCGTCAGTTGCTGCCATTACTGATTATTGGTATCGGTCTCTACTTTTTATTAACGCCAAAAATCGGCGATGAAGATCGGCAGCGTCGCCTGTCGCCACTTCCATTTGCGATTGTGGCAGGCAGCTGTGTCGGTTTTTATGACGGTTTCTTCGGCCCCGGTGCGGGGTCGTTTTACGCGCTGGCCTTTGTCACCCTGTATGGCTTCAATTTGGCAAAAGCGACGGCGCATGCCAAAGTCCTGAACTTTACCTCCAATTTCGGCGGGCTGCTGTTTTTCATGCTCAGCGGGAAAGTGGTTTGGGTGGTCGGCGGCGTCATGCTGATCGGGCAGATCCTCGGGGCACGGCTGGGAGCCAAAATGGTGATGACGAAAGGGCAAAAGCTGATTCGTCCTATGCTGGTGCTGGTTTCCGCCGTCATGAGTGGCAAGCTGATTTATGACAGCCACGGGCACGAGATTGCTGTTTGGCTGGGACAGTTTTTATGACAACAAATGATAACAACAGATAACATGACTACGACGCACCACTATCAACAGCTGATTGATATTTTTAATGATTGCTTTGGCGATGAATACAATACCCGTCTGGTAAAAGGCGACGATGAACCGATTTATCTGCCAGCGGATGATGACATTCCGTATCACCGGATTGTGTTTGCCCACGGTTTTTATGCCAGCGCGCTACACGAAATTTCTCACTGGTGCATTGCCGGTGCCCAGCGGCGCTTGCAGGTCGATTTCGGCTACTGGTACTGCCCGGATGGCCGCGATGCCTCGACGCAAAGTCAGTTTGAGGTAGTAGAAATCAAACCGCAGGCCTTCGACTGGCTGTTCTGTGTTGCTGCGGGCTTTCCGTTTAACGTCAGCTGCGACAACCTGAACGGCGACTGCGAACCGGACCGTATTGATTTCCAGCGGCGCGTGCATGCGCAAGTGATGCAGTATCTGGAAGAAGGGATTCCCGCGCGTCCGGCCAGCTTTATTCGTGCATTACAATCGTTTTACAATACGCCACCGCTGACGGCGGCGAGCTTCCCGTATCCAGCCGATCTGTGATGCACGGGAACTGCAAAAATTTGAGGATAAGAAATGATCGCAGAATTTGAAACGCGCATTCTGGCGCTGATTGATGACATGGTAGAGCATGCCAGCGATGACGAACTGTTTGCTGGCGGCTATTTGCGTGGTCATCTGACGGTGTCGGTGGCTGAAGCGGAAGAGAACGGTGAACAGACGCTTGAAGCACTGCATGTGCGCGTTAGCGACAGCATTGATAACGCCATCAAAAACGGCGAACTGTCACCGCCGGATCAGATGCTGGTTAACGGGATGTGGGAACGTCTGTTCCAGCAGGCACAGAATAGTACGCACTGATTTTCATGTGTGCTAATCGTTAATCTGTCAGTGCTGGTTTAGTTGAACCAGCACCGCTTTCTTCCCCATTAATCCTTCGTTACAGGTTTACCTTTCAGCAGTTTCCTTACCCAGAAACGATTTGGGTTGAGTGCGGCGAGCGTATCGCGGTCCAGCGGTAGCGGTTCGCCATACATCTGCGAGGCCAAAATTTCCGCCGCGAGTGGGGCGGAGCACAGGCCGCGTGAGCCTAACGCACCGATGATAAACAGATCCTGCCAATAGGGTGCGCTTGGCACCGTGTCAGCACGGTGTTGAGGATGCAGTCGATCTTCATAGTCTGTCAGCGTTTGTTCATAGTTCGGCACGGCGCCAAGCAGCGGTAGATGGTCGCGCAGTGCGCAGCGGACGCCCTGACGCGCTTGCGCATCGCTAACATCGACCGTTTTCGCCCAGTCTGCGTCGGGCAAACAATTCAGCAGGCGCTGGCGATTTTCTTGCTGCTCGTCTTCCCGATAATCACAGTGTGTTTCACCCCGTAAATAGCTCGCTCCGATGCAGTGCGTTTGATGTTGCGGACTCACTGGCGTCAGATAGCCGTCGTAGCACAAGACCTGTTTGAGCTTCCCCAACACCGGATTGGTCGGAATATGGCTGACCTGCCCGCGCACGGCGTAAGCGGGTAAATGGGATGTCTGTGGCCAGTCGGTAATGTGATGACCATTTGCCAGCACCACGACCGCATGGTTTACCTGCTGGCCTGTGCTCAGGGTGAGTGCCCAGCCGTCGTCCGTTTTCTCCAGTGTGGAAATGGCTGTACTCATCTGTACCGACAGACCGTTTTGCTCTGCCAGCTTCAGTGCAGAAGCTGTCAGCTCTGCCGGGCACAGCCAACCGCCGTCAGGATAAGTGATGCCGTTTACGCTGGGATTCAGGCCGCTCTGATTTTCCAGTTGCTGCGCATCCACGCTGACGACTAGTTCTTCCGGCCATTCCCCTTGCAGAATTTGTTCGATTTTACGCGCACTTTTTTCATCCCAGGCGAGCTGGCTGACGCCGCACCACTGATGCTCAAACTCCAGACCCTGCTGCGCCAGCGCAGTGTAACTGCGGTGAGCAAAGTCAAAGGCGAGAGAGAAAAAGCGGGACACCGCATCGTGCCGATTATTCAGCAGAGGATAAAGCGCCCCCTGACGATTGCCGGATGCGTCCGTGGCAGGCTGTGCTTCCGCGCAGTAGAGCGTGATGTTTGCACCGCGCCGTTGCAGCGCCAGTGCAGTGAGCACGCTGGCAATACCACCGCCGATAATCGCAATATCGTCAGTCGTGCTGGCGGCTGGGCGCGAATACCACGGCGTCGGCGACGTGACGGAAAGCGCATCGGGAAGGATGCCGCTCAGCATTTCGCGTTTCTGCCCGAATCCTTTAATTTTACTGACCTGAAACCCCGCCTGTTGCAGACCGCGACGCACAAAGCCTGCGGCGGTAAAGGTGGCGAACGTGCCTTCTTTACGGCACAAACGTGCCATTGCCTGAAACAGATTATCCGTCCACATGTCTGGGTTTTTGGAAGGCGCGAAGCCGTCCAGAAACCAGGCGTCGACCTGATGGTTCTGCGTATCATCCAGCTCAGGCAGTAAGACGTTAACGTCACCGAACCATAAATCGAGCGTGATAGTACCTTGCGCCAGAATCAGACGATGGCAGCCCGGTAGCGGTAGCGGCCATTGCTCTCGCAATTCATCTGCAAATGCGGCCAGCTCCGGCCACTGTGCGTGTGCGGCAGCCAAATCATGCCGACGCAGGGGGAATTTCTCGAAACTAATGAAATGCAGGTGGCGCAAGGTCGCCTGTGGCTGTTGTTGACGAAAGTCGGCAAATGCTTGCCACAGCGTCAGAAAATTCAGGCCCGTTCCAAAGCCGGTTTCTGCTATCACGCAGGCTGTTCGCGGGTGCGTGGTGAAACGCTCAGGAAACTGATTGCCCTTTAAAAACACATAACGGGTTTCTGCCAACCCATCCTGATTCGAAAAATAGACGTCATCAAACTGTTGCGATACAGGTGTACCCTGAGCGTTCCAACTTAACGACGCGTGTTGGATGGGGAGGTTGGTCACGACAAAAAGCTCATTATTCAAGTGATGATGAGATTCTATCGGGCTGAATATTGTGGCGCAAATTTAGCAATGATTTCGCGATAGTTTGGCTGATCGGACTTGTTCAGCTTACAACTGTACGCTAAAGTGCGAAGCGAAATCCCAAACTCTATAAGTGGAAGAAGAGGTATTACATGAAACGTGCAGTGATTACTGGCCTGGGGATCGTATCAAGCATCGGTAATAACCAGCAGGAAGTTCTGGCATCATTGCGGGAAGGCCGCTCGGGCATTACTTTCTCTCAAGAGCTGAAAGATTCCGGCATGCGTAGTCACGTCTGGGGGAATGTCAAACTGGACACCACTGGCCTCATCGATCGCAAAATTGTGCGTTTTATGAGTGATGCATCGATCTATGCCTACTTATCCATGGAGCAGGCGATTCAAGATTCCGGGCTGTCTGATGAGGTTTATCAGAATAACCCACGCGTTGGCCTGATTGCCGGTTCCGGTGGCTCTGCGCGCTATCAGGTGTTTGGCGCTGACGCCATGCGTAGCCCACGTGGCCTGAAAGCGGTTGGTCCTTACGTTGTGACCAAATCGATGGGTTCTGCGGTGTCCGCCTGTCTGGCAACGCCATTCAAAATTCACGGCGTGAACTATTCCATCAGCTCTGCCTGTGCAACTTCCGCACACTGTATCGGTAACGCGGTTGAGCAAATTCAGATGGGTAAACAGGACATCGTTTTTGCTGGCGGCGGCGAAGAGCTGTGCTGGGAACTGGCCTGTGAATTTGATGCGATGGGCGCGCTGTCCACCAAATACAATGAGACACCAGAAAAAGCGTCCCGTACCTATGACGCTGACCGTGATGGTTTCGTCATTGCTGGCGGCGGCGGTATGGTTGTCGTAGAAGAGCTGGAGCACGCGCTGGCGCGTGGCGCGCACATCTATGCGGAAGTGGTCGGCTATGGCGCGACGTCTGACGGTGCGGATATGGTTGCACCGTCAGGTGAAGGCGCGGTACGTTGCATGAAGATGGCGATGCAGGATATCGATACACCGATCGATTATATCAACACGCACGGCACCTCTACGCCTGTGGGTGATGTGAAAGAACTATGGGCGATTCGCGAAGTTTTCGGCGACAATGTTCCACCGATTTCTGCGACTAAAGCGATGACCGGCCACTCTCTGGGGGCCGCAGGCGTTCAGGAAGCCATCTACACGCTGTTGATGCTGGAACACGGGTTTATTGCGCCGAGCATCAACGTGGAAACGCTGGATGAACGTGCTGAAGGCATGAATGTCATCACTGAAATGACCGAGCGAGAACTGAAAACGGTTATGTCTAACGGTTTCGGGTTCGGTGGCACCAACGCCGCGCTGGTAATGAGAAAACTCGATAAATAATCGGTTTATCATTCGAACACTATTATTCAAATAAATACCAACCCCGCAGGCGCAAGCCGCGGGGTTTTTTTTGGCTCATGGGCATGAGCGATAAGTCTGGTCTTAACAGTGTTGGCGCTTAGATCAATACCCAAAGCAAAAATGCAGCCACGCAGGTGCTGATAATCACTAGGAACATCGGCTTATGGAAAAGGGATTGCCAGCTGAGCGGCAGTGAGGCAATCAGCGGGTTAAACAGTGGATGCAGCAATTGTGACGTTGTGGTCCAGTCCGTTTCCTGTGCGCGCTGAATGCGCTGCGTAAACAGGAACGTCAGCAGATCGCTGACCTGCATCGGCGTCAGCGGAGTTTGTAATCCGATATTGAAGCGATTCTGCGTGTAATCCATCAATAAGTGCTGTTCCTGCGCGGTCATAGGCTGTTGTAGCAAAGCCTGCAACGGGGCGAGGTTCGGGGAAAGCAGCGCGTTCTGTGCCGATAGCGGCTGTGATGACAGATTCGCTGCCGATGATGGATTCGCGTTAGCCGTATTGGTGGTGTTGGTTGTCAGCGGTTCTGACGCTGCGCCTGTCGTGCCTGCATTTGTCGGTGTTCCCTGCGGCGCTGGCGGGGTGGCGCGCAGCAGCGTCTGCGTCTGCTCAACCTGTGCTTGCAGGAACTGCGTGATCAGTGGCAGATGTTTTAACGGGATGGCATCGCCCGGGCTAAGATTCTGCATCATCATCAGATTGTTCAGCACCCTTGCAGGCTGTTCCCCTGTCATGGTCGCTAATCGGGTGACTAACTGATTCAAGCCGCGCTGTTCCGCAGGAGAAAGCGGACGATCGGGCGAGTTGGCGGCTGGAGCGGTTTGCGACGCGGTGGTTGATGCTGTTGACTGCGGAATTTGCCCGTTTTGCAGCAGCGTAACAACCTGCTGTAGCTGCGTTTTATTCAGCGCGCTTAGCGTGGTGCTACCGAACTGTTGCTGGATGAAATTGCTGACCGTCTGACGATTATTTCCCTGAGACAGCATATCGGTCAGACGTTGAAGCAGCTGTTGACGTCCACTGCTATCTTGCGCCTGCGTTAAGCGCGTCTGGAGTATCTGCTCGGCAGGCTGGTAGTGGCGGGACAGCAGTTCATTATTTTCTGCCAGCCCTAATCCCTGTTTTACCGTCGTCCAGACTTCCGCTGCCTTTGACGTGGTCAGCGCGGCAACTTTAAGCACCAGATTTTCTAGCGTCGTGCGCTGCGCCAGCGTCAGCGGTCGATCGCCGTTGGCGGAACCTGCGGCGTTAGCTGATGATGTGGAAGTTGACGATGTGGTGGTCGGCGTAACCGAGCGTTCGCTGGGCAGCGGGGCACCTGGGCCACTTACAGGTTGCATATCGGTTATCCTCACTGCCGTCATGATTGAGATGAATCATAGCAATCTCCTGTGACGGCCGATAGTCATGCGTCGCCTAAAACGGCACTAATCTTATGGAGGCTTATGAGCTACGCGCTAATGGAATGCGCAAACGCTGGGCGAGGATAACGCCGAGTAGTGTGATGCCCCCACCAACCAGATGATAATGGTGCAAAGGCTCGTGCAAAAAGCCAATCGCGATCATCGCCGTAAAGATCGGCGTCAGATTCATAAAGATGGAGGCTTTGCTGGCTCCCAGACGCATAACCCCCTGAATCCACAGAAAAGGTGCAATGATTGAAGCCATGATGCCAGCGAAAATCACCAGCGGCAGATTATCGGCATTGAGCTGTACATTGTCCGTCAGCAGGAAGTTTGGAATCAGTACGACGACGCCAAAGGCAATTTGTACATAGAGCGACACCCAGTTGGGCAACGGGATGCTCCAGCGTTTGGTCAGTACGCCATAGAGCGCATAGGACAACGACGCACAAAACATCATGAATTCACCGGGGCCGATGCCCTGCGCCAGAATCTGTTCTGGGTGTCCCTCACCGATCAGCCAGACAATCCCGACCAGCGACAGCAGGCTACCGAGCACGACGCCCAGTGTGGGGGCCAGACGCAGCAGAGGGATGCTGAGCAGGACGGTGAGTAGCGGGACTAATGACCCCATGATTCCCATCATTACGGCGCTGATCGTGTGTGCCGCGTAATAGGCCAGACTTTGATACAGCACCATACCAAGCAGACCCAGCACGAGCAGTTTCCAAGCGTGTTGACGAATGGCCACTGCATGATGGCGAAGCGTTGGCAGCATGAACGGCGTCATGACGAGGAACGCAAGAAGCCAGCGATAAAACGAGATAGCAGCTGGGTCAATAACGCTCGCGGAAAGCTTGTTGACGATGACGTTAATTGACCAGATCAGGACGGCAATGGTAGGAAATAGGGCGTTCAACGTTGGGTTTCTCATAACAGACCAGACGGAAAACGCACCAATTGCCAGTCTGGTCGATAAAAATGGGGCAAGTGCGGCAATGGCAAACAACATAACAGAGCCATGTGACGACTATCAACCTTGTATGGCGTCGGCTTTCTATGACGGCCATCTTGCCAGATCCTCATTGGGTGTGAACCGATAACGGAAAGATATCGCGTCGTAATTGCCTTGGGTTTCTGCCCCATTCGGTGGCAAAATATCTCCCCGCTTTTTTTGGCTGGCTACCGATGTCGGAGAAGACAATGAAGATTCTGGTTGATGAGAATATGCCATATGCCCGCGAGCTATTTAGCCGTCTGGGGGAAGTGCAGGCCTTGCCGGGACGTCCTTTGCCGCGCGATCTGCTGGCAGACGCGGATGCGTTGATGGTGCGTTCGGTCACGAAGGTGAACGCGGATCTGCTGTCTGGTTCGGCGGTAAAATTTGTCGGCAGCGCGACGGCAGGCACCGATCATGTCGATGACACCTGGCTTAACGCCAACGGGATCGCGTTTTCTGCTGCCCCCGGCTGTAACGCCATCGCGGTAGTGGAGTACGTCTTTTCTTCTTTGCTGATGCTGGCCGAGCGTGATGGCTTTCAACTGCGTGATAAAACCGTAGGGATTGTCGGCGTGGGCAATGTTGGCAGACGTCTGGATGCGCGTCTGAAGGCCTGGGGTGTGAAAACGCTGCTGTGCGATCCGCCGCGTGCCGATCGCTGTGATGCGGGCGATTTCCTGCCGCTCGACACGCTGGTGCGTGATGCTGACATTCTGACGCTGCATACGCCGCTGTATCTCGATGGCCCGTACCGTACTCACCATTTGGTTGATGCTGCCGTACTGAATGCATTTGCGGACGGACGTATTCTGATTAACGCCTGTCGTGGCCCGGTGGTGGACAACGCTGCACTGCTTGAGGCGCTGCAACAGGGTAAAAAACTCAGCGTCATTCTTGACGTATGGGAGCCGGAGCCCGCGTTATCGACCGACTTGCTGGCGCGGGTAGACATCGGCACAGCGCATATTGCTGGTTATACCTTGGAAGGAAAAGCGCGCGGCACCACGCAGGTGTTTGAGGCGTGGAGCGAGTTTATCGGAACCCCGCAGCAGGTGGCGCTTTCGTCGCTTTTGCCTGCGCCAGAGTATGCTGAAGTGACATTGACCGCACCGCTGGATGAGGCGCTGCTAAAACGTCTGGTGCATCTGGTGTATGATGTGCGTCGGGACGATGCGTTGTTGCGCCACGTAGCGCATCAGGAAGGCGAATTCGATCGCCTGCGTAAACATTATCAGGAACGACGCGAATGGTCGTCACTCCATGTTATCTGCGCCGATGCTGACAGCGCAGATTGCCTGAACGCGCTGGGATTCACAGCGTCAGTGCGGGATGCACGTTAACGGTGTTCCTCTGACGACGGTGTTGCGCGAGTATCACACTTTTTTATTCATAAACTGACAGACGGCGTCACTATCGTCTGTCGGTTCCATTCATGATTTGTGTTTCATTCAAAATTTGGGAGAGAACCAAATGTCTGACGGCTGGAATATTGCTCTGCTGGGCGCAACGGGCGCAGTAGGCACGGCGTTACTGGAATTATTGCAGGAACGCGAATTCCCAGTGGGTGAACTGTATCCACTGGCCAGTGAACGTAGCGCGGGTGAAACCATACGTTTTAACGGCAAATCCTGTCTGGTCACCGATGTGGCCGATTTTGACTGGTCACAGGCGCAGCTGGCATTTTTTGTCGCCGGTCAGGATGCCAGCGCCCGCTATGCGGAAGACGCAGGAGACGCGGGCTGTCTGGTTATCGACAGCAGCGGTCTGTTTGCGCTGGAGCCGGATGTCCCGCTGGTCGTACCCGGCGTGAATACACATACGCTGGCAGATTATCGTAACCGCAATATTGTCGCGGTGGCCGACAGCCTGACCAGCCAACTGCTGACGGTGATTAAGCCGTTGACTGATGCGGCTGGGCTCTCGCGTCTGCATGTCGTCAATATGTTGTCGGTTTCCGCGCTCGGTAAAGCGGCGATAGACGATCTGGCGGGACAAAGTGCGCGTCTGCTGAATGGTGTTCCGCCTGAGGCCGGGCTTTTCCCGAAACAGCTGGCATTCAATCTGTTGCCTTTACTGCCTGATGATGCAGGCAGCGTGCGTGAAGAGCGCGTTCTGGTCGATCAGGTGCGTAAAGTCTTGCAGGATGACGGATTGCCGATTTCAGTGACCTGCATTCAGTCCCCTGTGTTCTATGGTCATGCGCAGGTTGTTCATCTTGAATCACTGCGTCCGCTGTCTGCGGAAGAAGCGCGTGATGAACTGCTCAATGCCGGGAATATTGAGGTAAGCGACGAGCAGGATTACCCGACGCAGGTTGGCGATGCGTCCGGCAATGGGCAACTGAGCGTCGGCTGTCTGCGTAATGATTACGGTATTCCTGAGCTACTGCAATTCTGGTCGGTTGCCGATAACGCTCGCTTTGGCGGCGCGCTGATGGCGGTGGAAACGGCAGAATGTCTGGTGCAGGAGTATCTCGGGTAATGTCGGAAACCACTCAGGCGGAGGCGACTCAGGCCGATGCCGCTGCGGAAAACGAACGCGCCCCGCTGAAAATTGCGCTCGGCATTGAGTACGACGGTAGCCTCTATTATGGCTGGCAGCGCCAGATTGATGTCGCTAGCGTGCAGGCCTGTCTTGAAAAGGCGCTGAGCAAAGTCGCGGATGAACCGATAGAGGTGTTTTGCGCCGGGCGAACCGATGCTGGCGTTCACGGCACCGGGCAGGTTGTGCATTTTACCACGCATGCGATCCGAAAAGATGCCGCGTGGACGATGGGCGTGAATGCAAATTTACCGCCAGATATCGCGGTGCGCTGGGTGAAAACGGTGGATGAGGATTTCCATGCGCGTTTCAGCGCGACGGCACGTCGCTACCGCTATGTCATCTACAATCACCGCTATCGTCCTGCTGTGCTTTCGCGTGGTATGACGCACTTTTATCACCCGTTAGACGTGGGAAGCATGGAACGTGCCGGGCAATGCCTGTTGGGGGAGAATGATTTCACCTCTTTTCGGGCGGTGCAGTGCCAGTCGCGCACGCCGTGGCGCTATGTAAATCATTTAAAGGTTACACGTCACGGTGACTATATCGTGGTAGATATTAAGGCCAATGCGTTCGTTCATCATATGGTGCGTAATATTGTTGGCAGCCTGATGGACGTCGGCTGTGGCAATCGCCCCGAGTCGTGGATTGCAGAGCTGCTGGCGGCCAAAGATCGTACGCTGGCTGGCGCAACGGCCAGAGCCGAAGGGCTGTATTTGGTGGCGGTAGATTATCCCGCGCGTTTTGCTTTGCCGCAGCCTACGATGGGGCCGCTCTTTTTAGCCGATTGACGTTTTTGTTGTAACGAGTGCGCCTTTTACCTGTTGCACGCTGCCAGATGGCCGTAGGCCAAAAGGCAGGGTGCGATGCGTATTAAAGACGAGGCTATTCAGCGTGCTATACGCAAGGCAACACGGATAGTGCGGCTGCTTTGCGTATATCGACCGCGTGCGTTCGATAGACACTTTGGGGAGAAGAAGTTGTGATGGAGTTTATACAGTTTATTATTGATTTTATTCTGCACATTGACGTTCACCTGGCGGAACTGGTGGCGCAATATGGTGTCTGGGTTTATGCCATTTTGTTCCTGATTCTGTTCTGTGAGACTGGACTGGTGGTGACACCGTTTCTGCCGGGAGATTCGCTGCTGTTTGTCGCAGGGGCGCTGGCGGCGCTGCCGTCGAACGATCTGAATGTGCACACGATGGTGTTCCTGATGATCGTGGCCGCGATTACGGGCGATGCGGTGAACTACACTATTGGACGACTGTTCGGTGAGAAGCTGTTTAGCAACCCGAACTCAAAGATTTTCCGCCGCAGCTATCTGGATAAAACGCATGCGTTTTACGCACGTCACGGTGGCAAGACGATAATTCTGGCGCGCTTTGTCCCGATTGTGAGAACATTTGCGCCGTTTGTCGCTGGGATGGGGCACATGAGCTATCGGCATTTTGCAGCCTATAATGTCATTGGTGCGCTGCTGTGGGTGTTGTCATTCACCTATGCGGGCTATCTGTTTGGCGATTTGCCGGTAGTGCAGGAAAATCTGAAATTACTGATTGTCGCGATTATTTTTCTCTCTATCCTGCCGGGCATTATTGAGATTGCCCGTCACCGTAGAGCGGCTTCGCGCGGCAATGTAAAATAAGTGAAGTATTTTAACATCCGGTTTGACCAGTTTTTTATCCACAGTACCGGAACGTTATGGTTTAATGGGCAGCATTTATGGTCTGTTCTTGGGAACACCCTTGGTGCCGATGCCTTTGTACCGCGATTGTCGTGCGTCTCAGGCATTTTTTCATTGGCAATGTTGTCAGGGAATAACATGAACAGCGGACTGGCATTTGCCAGGTTCAAGCAGAAAGGTTATCAATGAGCTGGATTGAACGAATTCTTAACAAAAGCAATATTACACCGACCCGCAAAGCGAACATCCCTGAAGGGGTCTGGACAAAATGTGATAGCTGCGGTCAGGTTCTTTATCGTGCTGAGTTGGAGCGCAATCTGGGTGTCTGCCCGAAGTGCGATCACCATATGCGCCTTTCCGCGCGCGCCCGTCTACAGGCTTTTCTGGATAAAGAAAACACTGTCGAGTTGGGAAGCGAACTGGAACCGAAGGATGTCCTGAAATTCCGGGATTCCAAAAAATATAAAGATCGTCTGATTTCTGCACAGAAACAGTCCGATGAGAAAGATGCGCTGGTCGTGATGAAAGGCACACTGTACGGCATGCCGATTGTCGTCGCGTCATTTGAGTTCTCTTTCATGGGCGGTTCAATGGCGTCTGTTGTGGGTGCGCGCTTTGTGCGTGCCGTTGAGCAGTCGTTGGAAGACGGTTGTCCGCTGGTGTGCTTCTCCGCCAGTGGCGGTGCGCGTATGCAGGAAGCGCTGATGTCGCTGATGCAAATGGCGAAAACCAGTGCCGCATTGGCCAAAATGCGCGATCGTGGCTTGCCTTACATTTCAGTACTGACCGATCCGACTATGGGCGGTGTTTCCGCGAGTCTGGCGATGCTGGGCGACCTGAACATTGCCGAGCCGAAAGCGCTGATCGGTTTTGCCGGCCCACGCGTTATCGAACAAACCGTGCGTGAAAAACTGCCGCCGGGCTTCCAGCGCAGTGAATTCCTGATTGAGAAAGGGGCGATCGATATGATCGTTCGTCGTCCGGAAATGCGCTACAAGCTGGCCACTATTCTTGCCAAACTGACGAACCATCCAGAACCGGGCAACGATGACGTGGAAATCCGCAGCGATGCGCCGTCTGAATCATCACAGGATGACGCATAATTGACATGATGGGCAGGACGTGTGGTACTCGACCACGTCGTTCTCGACCGAGTAGCAATACGCACGCTCTGCCCGCAATGAACCGTAAGCTAGTGAACGGGACTCATGGATACTCTTCAAATACCTCAAGCCACGTCACCTTTGGTCACGTGGCTTCATTATCTTGAGCACCTGCACGCTCAGGCCATTGATTTAGGTCTGGATCGCGTTAAGCAGGTTGCCGAACATCTCCAACTGCTCCAGCCTGCCACCACGGTTTTCACCGTCGCGGGGACAAACGGCAAAGGAACGACCTGCTGTACGCTGGAGTCCATTCTGTTAGCCGCCGGGCTGCGGGTGGGTGTGTACAGTTCTCCCCACCTTGTTCGCTATACCGAGCGAGTGCGTATTCAGGGCAAAGAATTGCCTGAAGCGCTGCATACTCAAGCGTTTGCGGATATCGAAGCAGGGAGAGGGGCGGTATCGCTCACCTATTTTGAATTCGGTACGCTGTCGGCGCTGCAACTCTTCAAGCAGGCGAATCTGGATGTCGTCATTCTGGAAGTCGGGCTAGGCGGGCGGTTGGATGCCACCAATATTGTGGATGCGGATGTATCCGTGGTAACCAGCATCGCGATCGACCATACCGATTGGTTAGGTAACGATCGGGAAAGCATTGGCCGCGAGAAAGCCGGGATATTTCGGCAGGGGAGACCAGCCGTTGTTGGCGAGCCGGATATGCCAGAAACGATTGCCGACGTTGCCGTTGAGAAAGGCGCGCAACTGCGCCGCCGTGGTCGCGACTGGGAATATTCAATGCAGCGCGAGACGTGGAGCTGGCAGGATAAACAGCGCGAGCTATCACGATTGCCGTTACCCAACGTTCCGTTAGCCAATGCCGCTACGGCACTGGCTGCATTGCACTATTCTTCACTCAACGTGAGTGAAGAGGCGATTCGACAAGGCTTGCAGCACGCAGTATTACCCGGTCGTTTTCAGACCGTGCAGGCGTCACCGCGATTGATTCTTGATGTTGCGCACAACCCTCATGCGGCGGCGTATTTGGCAAACCGTTTGGTCGGGCTGCCGAAAACCGGAAAAGTGCGGGCTGTCGTCGGCATGCTGTCGGATAAAGACATCGCCGGTACGCTGGCCCACTTAACACCCGTGGTGGATGAGTGGTATTGCGCACCGCTGGAAGGGCCGCGTGGCGCAACGGCTCAGCAGATTGCTGAGCACCTGACGCGCAGCCAATCGTTCCCCGATGTCGTTACCGCCTGGCAGCAGGCGATGTCCGAGGCGACGGAGCAGGATATCGTCATTGTGTGTGGATCTTTTCATACGGTAGCGCATGTGATGGAAGCGCTGGATGAGGAGAAGGCGAATGGCGAGTAAATTTCAGAATCGGCTGGTCGGTACGGTTATTCTGGTCGCGCTGGGCGTGATCGTCTTACCCGGCCTTCTGGACGGCAAGAAAAAGCACTACGAAGACGAGTTTGCATCGATTCCGCTGATCCCCAAACCGGGTGACAGCAATGAGATGGAAGCGCTGCCTGCGCTGAACCCGTCCTTGCCGAGTCAGCCGCCGGAAGGGGCGGAAGCGGCGATGCAAAACAACGCTGAAGCCGAAGCGAGATCATCCACATCATCTACAACTACAGCACCTGAAACCACGACGCA
Source organism: Pectobacterium versatile (assembly GCF_020166435.1). Lineage (GTDB taxonomy): Bacteria > Pseudomonadota > Gammaproteobacteria > Enterobacterales > Enterobacteriaceae > Pectobacterium > Pectobacterium versatile. The sequence continues at coordinate 44,431 of NZ_JAINZP010000001.1, forward strand.
GGCGCCGCCATCGTCCCATTCTGGCACGAATACGCCAGCCATGACGGCACCGCCAGTGGTGGTTGAGCGTCCGCCGGTTCAGACGCCCGCGCCGGTGACGCCGAAGCCTCAGCCAAAACCTGAGGTGAAGCCAGAAGTGAAACCAGAGGTGAAACCTAAGCCAGAGCCTAAACCGGAACCCAAACCGGAAGTGAAGCCTGAAACGCAGCCGACGCAGCAAGCGCCTGTCGGACAGGCCTATATTGTGCAGCTTGGTGCGCTGAAAAACGCGGATAAGGTGAACGAGATTGTCGCTAAGCTTCGTCTCTCTGGCTACCGCGCGTATACCGTGCCATCAACGCCGGTTTCAGGCGAAATCACCCGTATTTACGTGGGACCGGATGCCTCGAAGCAGAAGCTGGAGTCTTCACTGGGCGAGCTGAAACAGCTCAGTGGGCTAAGCGGTCAGGTGCGAGCACATTCCGTTCGTTGAGGTCGTCGAGCGTGATGATTACGTGATGGATGGTTCGCAGTTGGCCACGTAAAGCAGTCGAGCACGTAAATAAGCAAAAGCAGGCCGCGGGGATGAGGTTCACATCGGTGATACGTCGCCCCGCATCTGTTTTAAGATGCCTGCTGTGAGTTTTGAGATGCCGAGAGTTAATAGAATCAGGCATGACGTCTTGTCGGTTTTTTCGCCTGATTATCTATCGATGAAATCGGCGGAAATACGCTACGCAAACGTTTTCTTTTTCTGTTAGAATGCGCCGCGAACAGGATGACGTAGCGGCTTATCGGTAGCATCGTTCATTATTAGGATAGTTCATGGTTTGGGTTGATTACGTCATTATTGGCATCATCGGATTTTCGGCTCTGGTTAGCCTGATCCGGGGGTTTGTTCGCGAAGCGCTGTCGTTAGTAACCTGGGGATGTGCTTTTTTTGTCGCCAGCCATTACTACGCTTACCTCGCGGTCTACTTCACCCGTTTTGATGATGAGCTGGTGCGTAACGGCATTGCGATTGCCATTCTGTTTATTGCAACGTTGATTGTGGGAGCTATCGTCAACTATGTGATTAGTTCACTGGTTGAACGTACCGGATTATCCGGCACCGATCGCGTTCTGGGCATCTGTTTTGGTGCGCTGCGTGGGGTGCTGATCGTTTCCGCACTGCTATTCTTTCTGGATACGTTCACCGGTTTTTCACAAAGTGATGACTGGAAGCAATCCCAGTTAATCCCGCAGTTCAGTTATATTATCAGGTGGTTTTTTGACTACCTGCAAAGCACGTCAAGTTTCTTGCCGCAGCATTTACCGCTGCGGTAGCGCTGATGAGGAAAAGACACCATGTGCGGTATTGTCGGTATCGCCGGTTTTACACCGGTCAACCAGTCGATTTATGACGCGTTAACGGTGTTGCAACACCGTGGGCAGGATGCTGCGGGTATTGTGACCATCGATGCCTTTAATTGTTTTCGCCTGCGTAAGGCCAATGGCCTGGTGAAAGATGTGTTTGAAGCGCGGCACATGCAACGCTTACAGGGCAACATGGGGCTTGGCCATGTGCGTTATCCGACTGCGGGCAGTTCCAGCGCCTCGGAAGCACAGCCTTTCTATGTTAACTCTCCGTTCGGCATCACGCTGGCTCACAACGGTAACCTGACTAACGCCCACGAACTGCGTAAAAAGCTGTTCGAGCAGGAGCGCCGTCACGTTAACACCACGTCTGATTCTGAAATTCTGCTGAATATTTTCGCCAGAGAACTGGACCGTTTCCAACACTACCCGCTGGAAGCCGATAATATTTTTGCGGCCGTTGCCGCGACGCACCAGCAAATTCGCGGTGCCTATGCCTGTGTTGGCATGATTATCGGTCACGGTATGGTGGCTTTCCGCGATCCTAATGGGATTCGTCCTCTGGTGATTGGTAAGCGCGATCTGGAAGATGGCCGCAGCGAGTATATGGTGGCGTCAGAAAGCGTCGCGCTGGATACGCTGGGCTTTGAATTTTTACGCGATGTGGCGCCGGGAGAAGCGATCTACATTACGGAAAAAGGGCAGCTGTTTACCCGCCAGTGTGCAGAGAATCCAAAGAGCAATCCGTGCCTGTTCGAATATGTCTACTTCGCTCGCCCGGATTCCTTCATCGATAAAATTTCGGTCTACAGCGCACGCGTTCGCATGGGCCAGAAGCTCGGTGAAAAAATTGCGCGCCAGTGGGAAGATCTCGATATTGATGTCGTGATCCCGATTCCTGAAACCTCTTGTGATATTGCGTTGGAAATCGCGCGCATTATCAACAAGCCGTATCGTCAGGGATTTGTGAAAAACCGCTATGTTGGCCGCACGTTTATCATGCCGGGGCAGCAGGCGCGTAAGAAATCGGTACGCCGTAAGCTGAACGCCAACCGTGCTGAGTTCCGTGACAAGAATGTACTGCTGGTGGATGACTCCATCGTGCGTGGTACAACGTCGGAGCAGATTGTGGAGATGGCTCGTGAAGCAGGAGCCAAGCGTGTTTATCTGGCCTCAGCGGCACCGGAAATTCGCTTCCCTAACGTGTACGGCATCGATATGCCAAGTGTCAATGAACTGATTGCCCACGGTCGCGAAGTGGATGAAATCTGTAAAATTATTGGTGCCGATGAGCTGATATTCCAGGATCTCGACGATCTGATTGAAGCCGCGCGTGAAGATAACCCGGATATCGCTCAGTTTGAATGCTCGGTGTTCAACGGAATTTACGTGACAAAGGATGTCGATCAAGGTTATCTGGATTATCTGGAAGTTTTACGTAACGACGATGCCAAAGCGCTGCGTAGCCAGAATGAAGTTGAAGATCTGGAATTGCACAACGAAGGTTAACAGCTAGTCGCACATTAAGCTGTGTTGAAGGGGGAGGACGCGAAAGTGTCCTCCCCTTTGTTGTATGTAGAGAAAAGTTGTATGTAGAGAAAATTTTGTATGGAGAGAAAAATAGCATAGAGAAAACAGTGTTTCGGTGCTTATCCTTGCTTATCGCTAATCAATGCGGCAAAGTTTGCGCAGATGATTTTTCCGCGTTTCTGCTGACGCGGCCAGCCAGAGGCAGTATGAATGAAGCGACTCATTGTAGGAATTTCCGGTGCCAGCGGCGTCATTTACGGCATCCGGCTGCTACAGGTTTTACAGACGCTGGAAGGTATCGAAACGCATCTGATCATGAGTCAGGCCGCCCGACAGACGCTGGCGTTAGAAACGGATTTTAGCCTGCGTGACGTGCAGGCGCTGGCCGATGTGGTACACGACACGCGTGATATTGCTGCCAGCGTCTCTTCGGGGTCGTTTAAAACGGCGGGGATGGTGATTTTACCCTGTTCGATAAAAACCCTTTCCGGCATTGTGCACAGCTACAGCGACAATCTATTGACCCGCGCGGCTGATGTGGTGCTGAAGGAGCGTCGTCCTCTGGTACTGGGGGTGCGTGAAACGCCGCTACATTTAGGGCATTTGCGGTTGATGACCACCGCCGTTGAACTGGGGGCGATAATCATGCCGCCGGTGCCTGCATTTTATCATCGCCCAGAAAGTGTGCAGGATATTGTCGATCAGACGGTGAATCGTATTCTGGACCAGTTTGACATCGACCTGCCAAAAGATCTCTTTATCCGCTGGCAAGGTGCGTCGTAGCAGGATAGCGGCTCAGACACGCTATTTTTTTCTCTCGGGTCGGTAAACGTTTACTGCCCTTTTTTTGTGCCTTTTTATCACATTGCACTAATTTTGTGCGCAAAAGCACCAAAATGGTGCATTTAAGTTTTTGTATTCATGCCAATGTTATCTATCCTTATTGTTACACGCTAAAAATATCCTCTGAAAATATTGCAGAATCAAATGGTTAACCCTTACTTTCTGCGCGCTTCGCTCATGGGGTTTTTACGACATCCCTACGTTCATTGTGGCATGAAAACTGCTACAAAAACGGTAATAGTCGGCATAGAAAACAAATAGCACTCATATCGTTCATTTTTAAAACAATCCACCCTAAATAATTCGAGTTTCAGGAAGGCGGCAAGAGAAGGAATCCCGATGAGCTTACTTAGGTAAGTGATTCGGGGGAGTGAACGCAGCCAACGCACATGCAACTTGAAGTATGACGGGTATAAATCGTTCCGACATTGACGACACATGACATCAATCACTCATGATAAGGGTAGCAATATGAAGAAACTGATCAAAGTCTTGCCGTTGGCACTCATTCTGGCTGCGGGTAGCGCGATGGCGGAGATTCCTAAGAATATTAAAATTGGTACCGATCCTACCTATGCTCCCTTTGAATCCAAAAACGCCAGCGGTGAACTGGTTGGGTTTGATATCGATCTGGCGAAAGAGCTGTGCAAGCGTATTCAGGCTAACTGTACGTTTGTAGAAAGCGACTTTGATGCGTTAATTCCGTCCCTTAAAGCTAAAAAAATCGATGCCATTATCTCTTCTCTGTCCATCACCGAAAAACGCCAGCAGGAAATTGCTTTCACCGAGAAGCTGTATGCGGCCAATTCACGCCTGATTGCGAAGAAAGGGGCGAGCATTGAACCTACGTTAGCTTCTCTGGGCGGCAAACGTGTTGGCGTATTGCAGGCATCAACACAGGAAGCCTTTGCCAATGCTAACTGGCAGCCGAAAGGCGTTGACGTTGTCGCTTACCAAAATCAGGATCTGATTTATGCCGATCTGGCCGCAGGCCGTATTGATGCAGCCTTTCAGGATGAAGTCGCCGCAAGTGAAGGTTTCCTGAAGCTTGATGCGGGTAAAGACTATGAATTTGCTGGCCTGGCGGTAAAAGATGACAAATTTTTCGGTGTGGGGACCGGTATGGGTCTGCGCAAAGCGGATACTGAGCTGAAAGCCGCGCTGGATAAAGCCTTTGAAGAAATGCGTAAAGACGGTACCTACGATACCTTCGCGAAAAAATACTTCGATTTTGACGTCTACGGCGGCTAATGTCGCCACTGTGACTCTCATTTCTTTATCACATGTGTAGCGGGATCGTAGGGCATGCGGCACGGGATCGTTCCTCTCGTGCCGTATTCCTGACTGATGACGCAGCGTGCCATTAACCGCTATTTCAACGGATATCATTGATGCTCTATGGCTATTCCCAGCTAATTCTGGATGGTGCCATCATGACGCTGGAGCTGGCCGCGAGTTCGTTACTGCTGGCGCTGGCTATCGGCCTGATTGGTGCGTCGGCGAAGCTGTCTTCCAACCGTCTGCTGGCGGGGTGTTTTTCCTGCTATACCACGCTGATTCGTGGTATTCCCGATCTGGTACTGATGCTGCTGATTTTCTACGGTCTGCAAATTGTCTTAAACGGCGTGACGGAATCGATCGGCTTGGATCAGATTGACATCGATCCGTTGACTGCCGGGATTATTACACTGGGCTTTATTTACGGCGCGTATTTCACGGAAACCTTTCGTGGTGCCTATCTTGCCGTGCCGCGTGGGCAAATCGAAGCTGCCGTCGCGTTCGGTTTCTCTCCCATGAAGGTGTTCCGCCGTATTCTGTTTCCTTCCATGATGCGCTTTGCGCTACCGGGCATCGGCAATAACTGGCAGGTGATCCTGAAAGCGACGGCGCTGGTGTCATTGCTTGGCCTGAATGATGTGATTAAGGCGACGCAACTGGCCGGAAAGGGCACACACGAACCGTTTTATTTTGCGCTGGTTGCCGGGGCGATGTACCTGATTTTTACCACCATTTCTAACGGCGTGTTGTGGTGGCTGGAAAGGCACTATTCGCAGGGAGTCAAAAAAATAAACTATGAGTGAGATCCTGCAACAATATTGGCAGCCGCTCCTGTGGAGTGATGGTTACCGCTTGACCGGGCTGGCGATGACGCTCTGGCTGCTCATTTCCTCGGTCGTTATTGGCGGGCTGATGGCGCTACCACTGGCGATTGCCCGCGTGTCGCCGCGACGCCGGTTCAGCTTTCCGGTTTGGCTATTCACCTATGTGTTCCGCGGTACGCCGCTCTACGTGCAGCTTCTGGTGTTCTATTCCGGCGTGTATAGCCTGGAGATTGTGCGCGGCACCGATCTACTGAATGCCTTTTTTCGCAGCGGGCTAAACTGTGCCATTCTGGCGCTGGCGCTTAATACCTGTGCGTACACAACAGAGATTTTTGCGGGAGCAATCCGCTCGGTACCTCATGGGGAAATTGAAGCGGCCAGAGCATATGGCTTCTCCCGCTTTAAGCAGTATCGCTGCATTATTTTACCGAGTGCACTGCGTATTGCGCTGCCTGCGTACAGTAACGAAGTGATTCTGATGCTGCATTCAACGGCGCTGGCCTTTACCGTAACGGTGCCGGATATTCTGAAGATTGCCCGTGATATCAATGCGGCAACCTACCAGCCGTTTTATGCCTTTGGCATTGCGGCGGTCATCTATCTGGCGATCTCGTTTGTGTTAATTGGGCTGTTCAGAAAGGCGGAACGGCACTGGTTACGTCATCTTTATACCCGTTCATCCCATTAAACGCAGGAAAAAAGAGTATGTCGAATAACAAACTGATGGTGACGGAACTGCGTAAACGTTATGGCCAGCATGAGGTGTTGAAAGGGATCTCATTACAGGCGAAAGCGGGTGACGTTATTTCGATTATCGGGTCGTCCGGTTCGGGGAAAAGTACCTTACTGCGCTGCATTAATTTTCTGGAAAAACCCTGTGAAGGCGCGATTTACGTCAGCGATCAGGAAATTCGCATGGTGCGTGATACTGACGGACAGCTGAAGGTGTTTGATAAAAAGCAGCTTCAGATGCTGCGGACGCGCCTGACGATGGTATTTCAGCACTTCAATCTGTGGAGCTTCATGACGGCGTTAGAGAACGTGATGGAAGCGCCAATTCAGGTGTTAGGGCTCAGTAAAGCGGAAGCGCGTGAGCGGGCGGTGTTCTATCTGAACAAGGTTGGGATCACGGATGTGGCCCAACAGAAATACCCGTCGGATCTCTCCGGTGGTCAGCAGCAGCGCGTTTCTATTGCACGGGCGTTGGCGATGGAGCCGGAAGTTTTGTTGTTTGATGAACCTACGTCAGCGCTGGATCCCGAACTGGTCGGCGAGGTGTTGCGTATCATGCAGCAGCTTGCGGAAGAAGGGAAAACGATGGTGGTGGTGACGCATGAAATGGAGTTTGCCCGTCATGTTTCCAGCCACGTTATCTTCTTGCATCAGGGCGTAATTGAAGAAGAAGGGCCACCGGATCAGCTTTTCGGTAGCCCGAAAAGTGCACGTTTGCAGCAGTTTTTGTCCGGTGCGTTGAAGTAGGTTTTGGGGCTGATGATGTGCATTGAGCGATGATAATGGGTAGATCGTAAAGACGCTGTGAATACATCCCTGTACGCTCGAGCCGCGCCATCCTTGGCGCGGACGCTTTACTCTTCTATCCCATTATCATCGTTCCCGTTCTGCGAAAAGGCTACCAGCAACCTGAGATGGATAGTTATCAGCTCGGTTTTTTGATGACGTCCTGCAGGGCTTCTTCCAGCTCAATGAAACGGAAAGTAAAGCCTGCGGCTTCTAACCGCTGCGGAATGGCGCGCTGTCCACCCAGTACCAGCGTCGACGCTTCTCCCATCAGTAGTTTGATCACAAAAGCGGGAGCCCGTAAGAAACCGGGACGATCCAATACGTGTGCCAGCATGGCAGAAAATTGTTCATTATGAACCGGATAGGGTGCAACCATATTGAAAGGGCCGTTCAGTATCGGCTGGTTCAGCAGATAAATAATGCCGTTCGCCATGTCATCAATATGAATCCACGGCATATATTGCTTGCCGGAACCCATCGGCCCGCCAAGTCCGAGACGGAAAATCGGCAGCATTTTTGCCAGCGCGCCGCCCTGTGCTGACAGAACGATGCCGGTGCGCAGCAGGCAGACGCGGGTTTTATCACTTTCGGCGGACTGCGCCAGCGCTTCCCAGCGGGCGCACAGATGATGTGTAAATTCATCGACTGGGGATTCATCTTCGGTGACCAGCGCTTCTCCCTGATCGCCATAATACCCGACAGCGGATCCTGAGATAAAAATCGCTGGCGGCTCACTGCTGGCCTTTATCAGCGTGGCAAGCTGTTCGGTGATGTTCCAGCGGCTCTTTGCCAGACGCTGTTTTTGCTGTGGCGTCCACCGTTTGTCGGCGATAGGTTCGCCCGCCAAATTGATGACGCCGTCAAAGTCGTTCAGTGAGGTGACATTACTCAGCGTGGACCAATATTCCACCTGATTGCCGAGAACGCCTCGAGCGCGCTCAGGATCGCGTGTCAGTACCGTGATGTCATGGGAAAGCAGCTGTAATCGTTGGATAAGATGGCGGCCAATAAGGCCGGTTCCGCCTGTTATGAGTAGTTGCATCGCTTCCCCTTATCTTTATGCCTTGTGATAACGCAGGGTCATGGAAACCGAATCGGCGTATCGCAGGGCAAACGGTTTATCTACTTCTACTTCAGCATAGGTTATCCATTCGTGATCGCTGGCGATGTTGAGCACATCCTGCGTTAATTTTTCCAGCAAAGCGAAGCGGTTATCTTCTACATGGCGAATAATGTTTTTGGTGATGGTGCGGTAGTTCAGCGCATCGGCAATATTTTCGCTGTTGCGTGCTTGTTCTGCTGGGTAGTGAATCACAACGTTGATGATCACATCCTGCTTATTCGTGATTTCCTCATCTTTGATACCGATGAAGGTGCGCAGCCGCAGATTTTTTATACGAATAATGGCGTCAGAAGGATGATGTGGCATTGCTCGGCCCTCGGTTGCTTCTGTTGCTGCGACTAAACCGCAGCGTCAGGGGTATCGTTAACGACAATATGTTGATTACCATAGCAGAAGATACCCAAAGGCCGAATGAGATGATGCCAGAATTTTATTGCTCGGCGAGCTGGTAAGCCCGTTGCGTTGCCGGGCGCTCACTGATACGCGTATACCACGCCTTCACCGCTGGGTAATCATCAAGGTCGACGCGCTGGCGAGCATAAGAAACGACCCACGGGTAGGTCGCGATATCGGCAATGCTGTAATTTTCTCCTGCTAGCCAAGGGCTGTCTTGCAGATGTTTATCCAGCACGCGATACAGGCGCTGCGTCTCCTGCTGATAGCGTTCAATGGCGTAAGGCACTGGCTGAGGAGCATAGTGGTTAAAATGATGATTCTGCCCCAGCATTGGCCCGAAACCGGCGACCTGCCAGAACAGCCACTGTAGTGTGGCCGTACGCTCACGTAATGACGTGCTCAATAGCACGCTATGCTTTTCCGCCAGATAGAGCAGAATCGCGCCAGATTCAAACAGGCTAATTGGCGTGTCACCTTCCGCGGGCTGCGTATCGACAATCGCGGGAATTTTGTTGTTAGGCGAGATAGCCAAAAACTCCGGTTTGAACTGTTCGCCTTTGCTGATATTCACGCGGTGGAGCTGGTAGGGGAGATTAGCTTCTTCCAGAAACAGGGTGATCTTGTGCCCGTTAGGGGTTGGTGCGTAATACAGGTCAATCATGAATCAAGTCTCCGTTTTAATTCAGAAAAACATCATGGACTGTATGGCAGTTGATCGCTTCAGAGAACGATGCGCTGTCAGAATAGCGTATTGAGGAACGGGCCCTTACCCTACCACTTCTACGAGTGAAAAATAAACGATGGCGCACCTCGTTATACGATCTTTACCGGAAGCGTGCTGCCAACTTTGGTAGACTACGTCCGATGAAGGATGCGGGCGGCGTTGTGGGTGTAGCATTGTTGATATAAACGTTGTGGAGATAACGATGAAGTTGATGTTTGCGTCCGACATACACGGTTCCCTCAGTGCGACGGAGCGCGTGCTGGAAGTCTTTGAGCAGAGTCAGGCCGACTGGCTTATCTTGCTGGGCGATTTTCTCAATCATGGCCCACGCAACCTGCTGCCGGAGGCGTATCAGCCTGCGGAAGTGGCTACCCGGCTAAACGCTTATGCGTCACGTATCATTGCCGTACGGGGAAATTGCGACAGCGAGGTTGATCAGATGCTGCTGACCTTTCCGATAACGGCACCCTGGCAACATGTGCTATTGCCGCAGAATCGCCTTTTCCTGACGCACGGTCATCTTTATCATCCAGATAATATGCCACCGCTACACGCGGGGAATGTGCTGGTATATGGTCATACTCATATCCCCGTTGCTGAACAACGCGGGGAATATTATTTTTTCAATCCCGGCTCAGTGAGCTTGCCGAAAGGGGGATACCCCGCGAGCTACGGTTTACTTGAACAAGACGAACTGCGGGTTCTACCGTTACACGGCGGCGAACCTATTGCACAGGTCGCGATTAGGCACTAATTTAGCGTATACCCTGTTTTTGACCTTGAATAACAGCAAGGCAGCAGGGAATATTCACAGCAAAGTTCGATCATTTAAAACAGACGCGCGTAGCAACGTGCCAATACTAAAGGGTTTCAGAGGATGGCGGAACAAAGTCAGGCAGCAGGCACAGAGTGGGTTGATATCGTCAATGAAAACAACGAGGTAATTGCTCAGTCAAGTCGTCAGCAGATGCGTGCTCAGAGTCTTCGCCATCGTGCTACTTACATTGTTGTGCATGATGGAATGGGTAAAATTCTGGTGCAGCGCCGGACGAAAATCAAAGATTTCTATCCAGGCTGGCTGGACGCGACCGCTGGCGGCGTAGTGCAAAGCGGTGAGCAGATGCTGGAATCCGCACGCCGTGAAGCCGAAGAAGAGCTTGGCATTGCAGGTGTGCCGTTCGCAGAGCACGGCTTGTTCTATTACGAAGGCGAGAATTGCCGGGTATGGGGCGGGCTGTTTAGCTGCGTCACCCACGGGCCGTTTGCGCTACAGGAAGAAGAGGTTGATGAGGTTAGCTGGCTGACGCCGCAAGAAATCACCGCACGCTGCGATGAATTTACGCCGGACTCGCTGAAAGCTCTGTCGCTGTGGCTGACGCGCTATAGCGATCAGGATTATGGCAAGCCGATTTCACGTAAGCTGAACGAGGCAGTCGAAGCCGCTGCAACACCTGCTGTTAATAATAAAAATATCCATGATGAAAATGCTCATGATGAAAACGACAGCAACGTCGTTACTCCATCAGACGCTGATTCACAGAAATAATTTCTTCCCTGTCTCGCCGCTGCTTTTTCTCCGCTGCGGCGTCTATTTTTCCGAGTGATAAACTGCGGGTTATCACTCGGGAACATGAATACTCTTCTTGATGTCCTTCAGGTAAATCACGATGGTGAACGTCATGATCACCAGCAAAGCCCACGAGCTCCATTTCCCTACGTGAACCATCGACCAGGCTCCGAGCTGTTCTGGATAGCTCCAAACACTGAAAAGCGTACTGATATTTTCAGCCAGCCAGATAAAAAAGCCGATCAGAATAAAGGCCAGTGACAGCGGCATTCGTCGTTCCCGATCGTAAGGCGTGAAAATGACGGTGGTACGTGCATAGAGCCCGACAGCCAATGCGGCAATGTACCAGCGATAGTCGCCGATGTAGTGGTGGGTGAAGAAATTGGCATAAATGAGTAGCGCGACCAGCGTTGCCAGCCAGTAGGGCGGGTGATGGCGAATTTTCAGATCGAATAGCCGCCAGGACTGAATGATATAGCTACCGACAGAGGCGTACATGAATCCGGCAAACAGCGGTACACCCAGTACCTTGGTGTAGGCGAAATCAGGGTAAGACCAGGAACGAATACCTGATGAGGTTTTAAACACCTCAAGCGCAAAACCTACGAGGTGAAACAGCGTAACGGCTTTTAACTCATCCCAGGTTTCCAGCTTGCTGGCGATCATCCACCCCTGAATCACAATGGCGAATATCAACAGCAAATCATAGCGAGGGATAGCGAACCAGCCCGCTTTCGGCACGCTGAAAACAGCAAGAAAGAACAGGCCTACGAAGATACAGGCGCGGGCTTCTTTGACGCCGAAATAGAGAAATTCAATCAAAAAACGGGTTAACCCTGTTGGCGATGAAGGCGTGATCCCTTTTTCCAACTGCTGCTGAAAGTGTTGATCCAATAATCGTATTACAGTCATCCATAGACCCTGTTTATGGTTATTCTTGAGCCTGCTCGGTGTGGTTTTTTGTGCGGAGAGCAATAAAAAATGCCAGCGCTGAGGCTGGCATAGAAGATAACAGAATTAATCTGAATATATCCGTCATACTTCAAGCTGATTGTGCGTTGGCTTCCTTTAAATACTCGGCCCGTCGTGGGCCTCGCCCTAAAGGGCCGCTGCAAGCAGCGTTCAAATCTGCTCCCAGCAGATTTGTCACCCCCAGTCACTTACTTGAGTAAGCTCCTGGGGATTCGTGCAGTTGCCGCCTGCAAGCAACTCGAATTATTTAGGATACCGATTAGAGCTGTGTAGCCTGAATGGCGGTCAGGGCAACGGTGTAAACGATGTCGTCTACCAGGGCGCCACGAGACAGGTCGTTAACCGGTTTGCGCATGCCTTGCAGCATTGGCCCGATGGAGATCAGGTCGGCAGAACGCTGTACCGCTTTGTACGTGGTGTTACCGGTGTTCAGGTCAGGGAAGATGAACACGGTAGCTTTACCCGCAACTGGCGAGTTCGGCGCTTTGGACTGTGCAACGTCAGCCATGATAGCGGCGTCGTACTGCAACGGACCATCGATGACCAGATCAGGGCGTTTTTCCTGCGCCAGACGAGTCGCTTCACGCACTTTCTCAACATCGCTACCCGCGCCGGAGTTACCGGTAGAGTAAGAGATCATCGCAACACGTGGGTCGATACCGAATGCGGTAGCGGAATCAGCAGACTGGATAGCGATTTCAGCCAATTGCTCTGCAGTTGGGTCTGGGTTGATGGCGCAGTCGCCGTAAACCAGAACCTGCTCAGGCAGCAGCATGAAGAACACAGAAGACACCAGCGAGCTGCCCGGTGCTGTTTTTATCAGTTGCAACGGCGGACGGATGGTGTTAGCGGTGGTATGAACGGCACCAGAAACCAGACCGTCAACTTCGCCCTGTTCCAGCATCAGCGTACCCAGAACCACGTTGTCTTCGAGCTGTTCGCGCGCAACCACTTCGGTCATGCCCTTGCTCTTACGCAGCTCAACCAGACGTGCAACATAGCGTTCACGCACGACAATCGGATCGACGATTTCGATGCCTTTGCCCAGTTCTACGCCCTGAGCGGCAGCAACACGTTGAATCTCTTCTGGGTTACCGATCAGCACACAGTGAGCAATACCGCGTTCAGCACAGATAGACGCTGCTTTAACGGTACGTGGTTCATCGCCTTCTGGCAGAACGATACGTTTGCCTGCTTTACGCGCCAGCTCAGTAAGCTGATAGCGGAACGCTGGCGGAGACAGACGACGTGAACGCTCAGATTCTGCGCTCAGTGAATCGATCCACTGGGTGTCGATGTGGCGTGCAACATATTCCTGCACTTTCTCAACACGTTGACGGTCATCAGCCGGTACTTCAAGGTTGAAGCTTTGCAGGCTGAGTGAGGTCTGCCAGGTGTTGGTGTCGACCATAAATACTGGCAGGCCAGTCTGGAAGGCACGTTCGCACAGCTTGGCAATGCTCGGATCCATTTCGTAGCCGCCAGTCAGCAGCAGGGCACCGATTTCCACGCCATTCATGGCAGCCAGACAAGCGGCAACCAGAACATCAGGACGGTCAGCGGACGTCACCAGCAGTGAGCCAGGACGGAAATGCTCCAGCATATGAGGGATGCTGCGTGCGCAGAAGGTTACAGACTTAACGCGACGCGTCTGAATGTCGCCTTCGTTGACGATACGAGCATTCAGGTGCTTCGCCATATCGATGGCGCGCGTAGCAATCAGGTCAAAGCTCCACGGGATGCAGCCCAGAACCGGCAGCGGGCTGTTAGCGAACAACTGCTTCGGATCGATGTTGGCAACGCTGGCTTTGGTGGAATCATCAAAGATTTCAGACAGGTCAGGGCGAGTACGGCCCTGGTCGTCTACTGGCGCATTCAGTTTGTTGATGATCACGCCAGTAATGTTTTTGTTTTTGCTGCCGCCGAAGCTGGAACGCGCCAGTTCGATACGGTCTTTCAACTGTGCTGGGGAATCGTTACCCAGCGCCAGTACGAAGACGATTTCTGCGTTCAGCGTTTTGGCGATTTCATAGTTCAATGCGTTAGCAAACTGGTGCTTACGGGTAGGAACCAGACCTTCAACCAGAACGACTTCAGCGTCTTTGGTGTTTTCGTGGTAGCGCGCGATGATTTCTTCCATCAGCACGTCTTGCTGGTTGGAGCTCAGCAGGGCTTCAACGCGGCTCATCGCCAGCGGCTCGGCGGCGCTGATGGCGGAATTAGCACGAATAATGGTAGTCGTTTGGTCTGGCGTATTGTCGCCACTGCGCGGCTGGGCAATAGGTTTGAACACGCTCAGGCGGACGCCTTTCTGTTCCATGGAGCGGATGACACCCAGGCTGACGCTTGTCAGACCAACGCTGGTGCCAGTTGGGATCAACATGATTATACGGGACACGGCCGAACCTCTTTACGGTTGCTCGTTAGTCAAAAACAACACCGTCAGCCTTGGCTGACGGTGTTGGGAGTTACGTGTTTTACGCAGTCAGACGGTAAGCGTCTTCGGCGATGACCAACTCTTCATTGGTCGGGATAACCAGCGCCGCGCGGGTGCCATCTTTAGCGATGTTACCACCTTTACCGAAGCGTGCAGCCAGGTTGCGCTCGTGATCGACGTCGAAGCCCAGCAGACCCAGTTTTTTCAGCGACAGTTCACGAACCATTGCGGCGTTTTCACCGATACCACCGGTGAAGATGACGGCATCCAGACGGCCTTCCATCAGTGCAGCGTAAGAACCGATGTATTTCGCCAGACGGTGGCAGTAAACGTCCATTGCACGTTTAGCATCTGCTTTCGTCTCGTAGTTATCTTCAACGTAGCGGCAGTCGCTGGTCACTTCAGTCAGACCCAGCAGACCAGATTCTTTGGTCATCAGGGTGTTGATGCTATCAATGTCCATGCCCAGTGCGTCGTGCAGGTGGAAAATCACAGCTGGGTCGATATCGCCGCAGCGCGTACCCATCACCAGACCTTCCAGCGGAGTCAGACCCATTGAGGTGTCAACGCATTCGCCATTACGGATTGCAGTAACGGAACCACCGTTGCCCAGATGGCAAGTGATGACGTTCAGCTCTTCTACTGGTTTGTTCAGCACTTTAGCGGCTTCACGAGAAACAAAGTAGTGGCTGGTGCCGTGGAAACCGTAGCGGCGGATGTGGTTTTCTTTATACAGTTTATACGGCAGTGCATAAAGGTAGGATTCTTCCGGCATGGTCTGGTGGAACGCGGTGTCGAAAACAGCGACGTTTTTATCAGCCAGGTGTGGGAAAGATTTCAGTGCTTCGTCGATGCCGATCAGGTGCGCCGGGTTGTGCAGAGGTGCAAAAGGTACGGAATCTTTGATACCCTGAAGAACATCATCAGTGATGATCGCGGATTGGGTGAACTTCTCACCGCCGTGAACGATACGGTGACCAATAGCAACCAGTTGAGCTGACAGCTCCGGTTTCTGAGACAGAATGGTATTGACGATGAAGTTCAGCGCTTCGCTGTGAGCTGCACCGGCACCCAGTTCGGCGTCTTGTTTACCGCCGTCCATTTTCCATTTGATGCGGGCTTCAGGCAGGTTGAAACACTCGGCTAAACCAGACAGGTACTCTTCTCCGTTAATCGCATCGATGATAGCGAATTTCAGGGATGAACTACCGCAGTTAAGAACCAGTACTAACTTACTCGACATGGAAGTACCTACTTGTTATACATGGTTAAAAAAAATGTCATACAGGGCATAGCGTATCGCATGCCGCTGCTGGCATTTATGATTAACATCATACCTTGGTGTGATACACCAAGGTATGATGATGAAATAGGGTCGATACTATGATGTAGGTTATATCGGATAATCGATACAACCATATGACATCGACCTGATGTAAACCGCAGCTTTTAAAGCGATGGATAACCGCGTTATGGCCGTTGGCTGCGCTTATGTCGCGAAGGGAATTATACTCCTTGCGTGTAGTCATACTACTTTAGGTATACAGCGGCCAAAAGGCCGATCTAGGATACCGATAGCGTAGGCTAAACACAAAATATATTTTAACCTTATCAACTTGAGTTGTTGATTTGTGCAAAAGTTTTATTTTTTATCTGTAAAGTTGAGGTGTGGCTATGGCGACGAAACCAGACAGTAGAATCAGTTGGCTACAGCTACTCCAACGTGGGCAGCATTACATGAAAGCGTGGCCAGCAGAAAAGCGGCTGGCGCCCGTCTTTCCTGAAAACCGCGTGGCGCGAGCGACGCGGTTCGGTATCCGCATCATGCCGCCGCTGGCGGTGTTTACCTTAACGTGGCAGATTGCGCTCGGTGGCCAGCTCGGCCCCGCCATCGCCACCGCGCTGTTTGCCTGTAGTTTGCCGTTGCAGGGGCTCTGGTGGCTGGGTCGCCGTTCTGTGACACCTTTACCGCCGACGCTGGCGCAGTGGTTCCATGAGATTCGTCATAAGCTATTGGAGTCAGGCCAGGCATTAGCGCCATTGGAAGAAGCGCCAACTTACCAAGCGTTGGCGGATGTGCTGAAGCGTGCGTTTAACCAGCTTGATAAAACCTTCCTGGATGATTTGTGATCGGCGTCAGGCTGTGTGCGGGTTGATGGCTATTTTGTTCTTTCCCCTGTTTCAAATCAAAGAAGCGGTGGCTACCGCTACCGTGACACGATTCAGTATGCGATTCTGAGGCCAATACCTATTTAGCGATATTGGCTTACACCAAAGAGGTTCAGGAGAGCAACATGGAAATGACAAATGCCCAGAGATTGATCCTTTCAAATCAATATAAAATGATGACGATGCTCGATCCCGACAACGCCGAGCGCTATCGCCGGTTACAAACGATTATCGAGCGTGGTTATGGTTTGCAGATGCGCGAACTGGACCGTGAGTTTGGCGAGCTGACCGAAGAGGTGTGCCGCACCATTATTAACATCATGGAAATGCATCATGCCTTGCAGGTGTCGTGGACCAATCTGAAAGATAAGCAGGATTTGGATGAGCGTCGCCTGACCTTCCTGGGCTTTGATGCCGCAACGGAAGCACGCTACCTCGGTTTTGTACGCTTTATGGTACATGTTGAAGGTCGCTATCCCCACTTTGATGCGGGTACGCATGGGTTTAACGCTCAGACAAAAATGTGGGAAAAATACAACAGAATGCTGGCTGTTTGGCAATCCTGCCCGCGCCAGTATCACTTGAGTGCAGTTGAGATCGCACAGATCATCAACGCCTGATTAATGAAAAAGGGGCTTTCTGTGGAGTGTAAAGGTTTTCTGTTCGACCTCGATGGTACGCTGGTTGATTCACTGCCTGCTGTAGAACGTGCGTGGATTAACTGGGCAAAAGATCACGATATTGAACCACAGGAAGTGCTGGATTTTATTCATGGCAAGCAGGCAATCACCTCCCTGCGTCACTTTCTTCAAGGGCAAAGCGAAGAAACGATTCAACAAGAGTTTGATGCGCTGGAAAAAACAGAAGCGTCTGACACGCAGGGAATTGTTGCCATGCCAGGGGCGAAGGCGCTGTTGGAACGTTTGGATGCGCTGGATATTCCCTGGGCGATTGTGACATCCGGCACGGTGCCGATTGCCAGCGCCCGTCATCATCGCGGAGAACTGCCTGCTCCTCGTGCCTTTATTACAGCGGAGCAGGTTGTTAAAGGTAAACCTCACCCCGATGCCTATTTACTTGGCGCACAGCAGCTAGGGCTGAAGCCGGAAGAGTGTGTCGTCGTTGAGGATGCACCCGCAGGCGTGCTATCGGGTTTGGCGGCTGGCTGCAAGGTCATTGCGGTGAAGGCACCAGCAGACACGCCGAAACTGGATCAGGTCGATCTGATCCTTGATTCGCTGGAGCAGATAGAAATAGAACCATCACTGAACGGCGCTAAGGTGCTTCTGCGCCAGTAGGTTGTCTGTAACATAATGACAAAACTGTGACTAAATATGATCAGACCTCGCATCCGCGAGGTTTTTTTATGGCAGACTATACCCGTCATACTTCAAGCTGCATGTGTGTTGGCTTCTCTTACTCACCCCAGTCACTTACTTGTGTAAGCTCCTGGGGATTCGTGCGATTGCCGCCTTCCTGCAACTCGAATTATTTAGGGTATACCAACGTCTGCCACCCTTTGGGCCACCGCTACGCGGTGTTGAAAAATGCGCCTGCTTTTTTTTTATGGCATGCTGAACCTTCACCTCTCAATATGCATTTTTCCGTCAGGGGAACCGTTTTGAATAGCGAACTTCTCTGGGTTTTATCCCTGTTGCTGATCGCCATTGTGTTGTTTACCACCAATAAATTACGCATGGACGTTGTCGCGCTGTTGGTCATTATCGCGTTTGTACTGAGTGGTACACTGACGCTATCTGAAGCATTGGTAGGGTTCAGCGATCCTAACGTGATATTGATTGCAGCCCTGTTTGTGATTGGTGAGGGGTTGGTTCGTACCGGTGTTGCTTATCAGGTCGGTGATTGGCTGGTCCGCGTGGCGGGCAGCAGTGAGATGAAGATGCTGATCTTACTGATGGTCACCGTTGCGCTGCTGGGGGCTTTCATGAGCTCCACTGGCGTTGTCGCGATTTTTATTCCCGTGGTGCTGAGTGTTTCCGCTCGGATGAAAATTTCCCCCGGAAGGCTGATGATGCCGCTGAGTTTTGCCGGATTGATTAGCGGCATGATGACGTTGGTCGCAACGCCGCCGAATATGGTAGTGAGCAGCGAGCTGATGCGTGAAGGTGTTGCGGGCTTTGGGTTTTTCAGCGTGACGCCGATAGGGATGGTGGTATTGCTGCTGGGCGTGGCGTATATGATGGTAGCGCGTTACTGGCTTGGCGACGCCGAGACGGCAACAGCAAAAGAGATGTGGAAGAGAAGAACGTTTCGCGATCTGATTCGTGATTACCGACTGACGGGCAGGGCACGTCGGCTGGCGATTCGCCCAGGATCGCCTTTTATCGGCCACCGTCTTGATGATTTACGCTTGCGTCAGCGCTTTGGGGCGAACGTAGTCGGGATTGAGCGCTGGCGTAAATTTCGCCGTGTGATGATCAGCGTGGCGGGCAATACCGAACTTCGCCTGAATGATGTCTTACTGATCGACATGTCGGCTTCTGAGGTGGACTTACGCGAATTTTGCACTGCACAGCGGCTTGAACCGATGGTGCTGCGCGGTGAGTATTTCTCCGAGCAGGCGCGTGATGTCGGAATGGCGGAAGTCTCTTTGATTCCTGACTCTGAGCTGTTGGGTAAAACGCTGTACGACGTCGGGTTTCGAAGCCGCTATGGCCTGAGCGTCGTAGGGATTCGCCGGGCAGGTGAAGCGATGGAAGGCATCCTCGCCGATGAACCGCTCCAGCTCGGTGATATTCTGCTGGTGATGGGTGACTGGCGCATGATTCGACAACTGCACACGCAGAAAAACGATTTCCTTTTACTTAATCTCCCTGCCGAAGTGGATGACGTTGCGCCCGCGGTGAGTCAGTCTCCACACGCGCTGTTTTGCTTGGCGCTGATGGTAGCGATGATGCTGACGGATGAAATACCGAATGCGGTCGCCGCGCTGATCGCGTGTTTGCTGATGGGGAAATTCCGCTGCATCGACATGGAAAGTGCTTATCGAGCCATTCACTGGCCGAGTATTATTCTTATCGTCGGGATGATGCCGTTTGCGCTGGCGTTGCAGCAAACGGGGGGGGTCGCACTAATTGTTAAAGGGTTGATGGATGTTGCCGGGAACGCTGGGCCGCATGTGATGCTGGTATGCTTGTTCATACTGTGTGCCGTGATCGGCCTGTTTATTTCCAACACGGCGACGGCGGTGCTGATGGCACCCATTGCAATTGCCGCAGCGAAGCAGATGGGCGTGTCGCCTTATCCTTTTGCGATGATCATCGCCGTGGCGGCATCTGCCGCATTTATGACACCCGTGTCGTCACCAGTGAATACGTTGGTACTGGGGCCAGGAGGTTATAAATTCGGGGACTTTGTACGCATTGGCGTCCCCTTTACCGTGCTGGTGATGTTGGTCAGCGTAGTGATGGTGCCGTGGCTGTATCCGTTCTGACGGTGTCAGCTGTTGTTCTCGTTGCTCGCGTATAACGGCAAATGTTATAGCGGTGAGTCCTGACTGATTTCGTCAAGCGACAGGCTAAAGCTGGGCACGAACACCGTCATGAAATAGTCCATTTCCGGGCTGTGGCGCAGCTGCAAGGTTTTTTCCAGTCGTGCTTTGGCAAGCGTGAATTCTGCGTTGCCTGCCGATAATTCTTCCAGACACTTCAGGTAGGCGCACAGGGCGTCTGCCTGTTTAACGATGAGGCGTTCTTCTTCGCTGGTGTAGTGGTCATCCAGCAGCATGCGATAATCCTGCTGTAACTCTTCCGGCAACATCTCAATCAGTTTCTGCTGTGCAATCTTCTCTATCTTCTTGTACTCATGTGCGATCTGCGCGTTGTAGTACTTGATGGGCGTCGGCATGTCACCGGTCAGCACCTCGCTGGCATCATGATACATCGCCAATAGTGCGATGCGTTCTGCATTCAGACTACCTTCGAATTTGCGGTTTTTGATTACTGCCAGCGCGTGGGCGACAAAGGCGACCTGCAAGCTATGCTCGGAGACGTTTTCCGTGCGCACGTTGCGCATGAGCGGCCAACGGCTGATGAGTTTTAGACGAGATAAATGGGCGAAAAAGTGGCTCTGATTCATGGCGATCTCTCAGACAACAGCGCGGTGAAATAGCAATATCGTGGGCTTCTATTGTGGGCACTTGCCAGAGATTATGCAAACGGAGGTGAGGTATTCGCCGAGCGGTGATTGCCCGGCGAGGATAGGCACGATGACTGTTGGGCTATTGGTGGTAGTGACCCAGAAAACGACCTAACTTGTGGATTGCCATGTCCAGTTCATCAATACGCGGCAGCGTGACAATGCGTACATGGTCTGGGTAAGGCCAGTTAAATGCAGTTCCCTGAACCAGTAACACTTTCTCCTGCAACAGGAGATCCAGCACCAGTTTTTGGTCGTCGTGGATATTAAAGCGCTTAGCATCAATGCGTGGGAACATATACAGCGCGCCGCGTGGTTTTACGCACGATACACCGGGGATCTGATTGATCAGTTCCCAGGAACGGTTGCGTTGCTCGTACAGGCGTCCGCCGGGCTGAATAAATTCACTGATGCTCTGATAGCCACCTAGCGCGGTTTGAATCGCATGCTGCATTGGCACGTTGGCACACAAACGCATGGAAGCCAGCATTTCTAGCCCTTCAATGTACCCTTTGGCGTGCTTTTTCGGGCCGTTCAGTACCATCCAGCCTTGACGGAAACCCGCTACGCGGTAGGTCTTGGAAAGTCCGTTGAACGTGACCGTCAGCAGATCCGGCGCGAGAGCGGCAATAGAATGATGCTGCGCGTCGTCATACAGAATTTTGTCGTAAATTTCGTCGGCGAAAATGATCAGGTTATGTTCGCGTGCAATCGCCACGATATCCAGCAGCAGCTCTTTGCTGTAGACCGCACCCGTTGGGTTGTTCGGGTTGATGATCACAATACCGCGAGTATTGGACGTGATCTTTTTACGGATATCATCCAGATCGGGGAACCAATCGGAGGATTCATCGCAGAGATAGTGAACGGCATTGCCGTTAGACAGGGAAACTGCTGCGGTCCAAAGCGGGTAATCCGGCGCAGGGACCAGCATTTCATCACCCGGATTAAGCAGCGCCTGCATGGATTGCACGATGAGTTCGGAAACACCGTTACCAATATAGACGTCTTCGACCGTCATATCGCGCATATCCCGCGCCTGATAGTGCTGAACGATGGCCTTACGGGCGGAATAGAGGCCTTTGGAATCACAGTAGCCCTGTGCCGTTGGCAGATTACGGATGACATCGACCAGAATTTCGTCCGGTGCCTCGAAGCCGAAAGGGGCAGGGTTGCCAATATTCAGTTTAAGGACTTTATTACCTTCTTCTTCAAGCCGCTTGGCTTCCTTTAAGACTGGGCCACGGATGTCATAGCATACGTTCTCCAGCTTCTTGGATTTTTCAATCGGAGACATAAATAGTACGAACCTTTTTGCAGAGAGCGCATATTCCCAGACGGAATAGCATAACCTGCTTAATGTACTCCTCCTATAGTACCTTTTGAAGAATGATTATCGCTTTCGCTGCAAATGATTGCGCATCTGCACTATATGGTTGTGTACTCGTTGGATGGTGCGATATGGTAGGGGGGCGGACGACTGTTCATGCCGCACTTTTTTAGCGCCAAAATAGGGTGACAGGGAGATCTCGTTTATTTAAGTGTGGAGCGTATTTATTTCGCAAGGTGAAATAAAGGGAAGGTGCCGTTGTTATTGAATTAAGGATTAAGGCTGGTGAGCCATTTAATTACATGATGTCTTACCAATGGAAAGGCGATAGTGGTAACGAAATATAAGTATTTTTTGCCCTTATCGTGCGTCTGCGATAGTGTCTTTAAATGTATCGGTCATTACCTGTACATGTAATAAAACACCAGGAATATTTTGTTAAAATTAAAATAGATAAGTGAAAAATCGTATGACCAGTGCAAATCGACCAGTACTTAATCTCGATCTTGATTTACTGAGGACGTTTGTTGCCGTTGCAGATTTAAATACGTTTGCAGCTGCGGCGGCCGCAGTTAATCGAACTCAATCGGCTGTCAGCCAGCAGATGCAGCGGCTGGAGCAACTCATCGGAAAGGAGCTTTTTGCTCGGCACGGGCGTAATAAGTTGCTGACTGAACATGGTATTCAGTTTCTGGGTTATGCCAGAAAAATATTACAATTCAATGATGAAGCCTGTATTTCATTAATGTACAGCGATATTCAAGGTACGCTGACCATTGGAGCGTCTGATGATACTGCAGATACCATCCTTCCTTATATTCTACATCGGGTGACATCCGTATTTCCTAAACTTTCCGTCAACGTTAGCGTAAAACGTAGCGCCGAAATGATGGAAATGCTGAATGAGGGAAAAATAGATCTGGTCATTACTACAATGAACGGTGTGGTGTTTCCTCATGTGTTATTGCGTAGTTCTCCGACGCTATGGTACTGCGCCGCGGATTATCAGTTCCGAGCGCAAGAACCCGTACCTCTGGTTGTTCTGGATGAACCGAGCCCTTTCCGTACGCTGGCTACGCAGCAGCTGACGGCTGCAGGGATCCCCTGGAGAATTGCTTATGTGGCTTCAACGCTGTCTGCTGTGCGAGCTGCGGTGAAGGCTGGAATGGGCATCACAGTGCGTTCAGTAGAAATGATGAGCCCAGAACTGCGAGTGCTCGGCGAGGAGGAAGGGTTGCCGAGATTGCCTGAAACACGCTATTTCCTCTGCCAGAATCCTAACCAGGAGAACGAACTGGCGACGGCAATTTTCAATGTGGTTGAATCAGGGAAGCCCTCTCACATTACGCCTGTCAGCCTGTTAGCAAACAGCGCGAATGGAAAACTGTCTTCCGATCCGTCGCTGAAGAACGCGATCTAATCGTAATGGGTAGTTCAGTATCATTCGGGGAGGGTAGGGATGCCCCCCGAATGATGATGATTTATGACTAACCTGTTAAACCCACATCGGTAGCGCCTTCTTGGCCTGATTTTTTACTCCGATCCCAATTTGCGTTTTCCATTTCACATCAATAGGCTAGGCGTGGCGAGATTAATAACCCTTTCCGTTTTATAAAACGTCGGTTCTATTTTTTTAAAATAATGTTGTGGAAAATGGCGTCAAACCTTATCCAGCATCACCTTGATTTTTTTACTAACTAAATTGGTAAAAATGTGTGCTGGATCAAAAAATACCCCTAATAACCCCATGGGGGAACAGGCATTTTCTGTGAAAATGGTATAGTGGCGCGGTGAACTTGCTTTCTGTGTCGCTGTATGCGGGTTAATCGACGAAAGTACTGACTCGTTTTAGCGACGAGTGAGAACACAAAATGTTAACAAAACAGCGTGCATGTAAAGTAATGTACTGGTATTTTTAGTAAGGTTGAAAAAAGGTTACAAATTTAGGGGCTCAACCATACCAAGCAAGGCTTACCTGATACGTTTCCGTGCTTTTTTGTGGTTATTATCCTTCCTTTTAATCGATGTGGCGCATTAATAACTGCCGATAACAGAGCAGGGATGTTACCCGCTACTTTTGATGAGTAAGCAAAGAGAATGTCAACAACTACTGAAATCCTCGCCCATCATTGGGCATTTGGGCTATTCCTAATCATTGCCGTAGGCCTTTGCGTCTTCATGCTGACCGGTGGTTTTTTGCTGGGTGGAAGAGCAAAAGGCAGAGCCAAAAACGTACCTTATGAATCTGGTATCGATTCCGTAGGTTCAGCGCGGTTACGCCTGTCTGCTAAATTTTATCTTGTCGCTATGTTCTTCGTTATCTTCGACGTTGAAGCCCTCTATCTCTACGCTTGGGCTGTGTCTATCAAAGAAAGCGGCTGGATTGGCTTCATTGAAGCAACCATTTTCATTTTGGTGCTGTTGGCTGGTTTGATTTACCTGGTTCGCGTTGGGGCACTTGACTGGACTCCAGTACGTTCCAAGAGACAAGTCGTTAAATCAGACATCATCAACACTACCAACAATCATCCGCAGTAACAGCGAGGCATTTTAAGATGGACTATACGCTCACCCGCATAGAGCCGGACGGTGAGAATGACCGTTATCCCCTGCAACGTCAGGAGATCGTTTCCGACCCTCTGGAGCAACATGTTCACCGCAGTGTCTACATGGGCAAACTGGAACATGCATTACACGATACGGTGAACTGGGGACGTCAGAACTCCCTGTGGCCGTATAACTTTGGCTTGTCTTGTTGCTACGTAGAAATGGTGACGTCATTTACTGCTGTTCATGACGTTGCGCGTTTTGGTGCTGAGGTTCTACGTGCATCGCCACGTCAGGCCGACTTCATGGTGGTAGCGGGAACCTGTTTTACCAAAATGGCCCCTGTTATTCAGCGTCTGTATGAGCAAATGCTTGAGCCTA
This sequence comes from Pectobacterium versatile, assembly GCF_020166435.1. Taxonomy (GTDB): domain Bacteria; phylum Pseudomonadota; class Gammaproteobacteria; order Enterobacterales; family Enterobacteriaceae; genus Pectobacterium; species Pectobacterium versatile. The sequence goes on from NZ_JAINZP010000001.1 coordinate 69,566, forward strand.
AATGGGTTATCTCCATGGGCGCATGTGCTAACTCCGGCGGTATGTACGATATTTATTCCGTCGTTCAAGGCGTAGATAAATTCCTGCCTGTTGATGTGTATATTCCGGGCTGCCCTCCGCGTCCTGAAGCCTACATGCAAGCGCTGTTGCTGCTGAAAGAATCCATCGGTAAAGAACGCCGCCCTCTGTCATGGGTGGTGGGTGAACAGGGCGTTTACCGCGCCAACATGCAATCTGAGCGTGAGCGCAAACGCGGCGAGCGAATCGCTGTGACCAACCTGCGTTCGCCTGATGAGATTTGACCTGTAGATGATAAACCCGGTGGCCGTGTAATACCCCGATAATAGTGTGCGGTCATTATCAGCTACAGAAATAGCACATTTAATGTGGTGACATATTTATGACAGATTTAACGACACACGATCTCGCTCAGCCAGGCTGGCAAACCCGCGATCATCTTAACGATCCGGTCGTTGGCGAACTGTGTAACCGTTTTGGACCAGATGCATTTACTGTACAGGCAACCCGCACAGGTATCCCTGTTGTGTGGGTCAAACGTGAGCAATTACTGGATGTTGTCGCATTCCTGAAAAAACAGCCGAAGCCTTATGTCATGCTGTTTGACCTGCACGGTATGGATGAGCGCCTGCGCACCCATCGTGAGGGTTTACCTGCCGCCGACTACTCCGTCTTTTATCACCTCATTTCCATCGAGCGTAACCGCGACATCATGCTGAAAGTCGCGTTGGCTGAAAATGATATGCATTTGCCGACCGTGACCAAGCTGTTCCCGAATGCCAACTGGTATGAGCGGGAAACTTGGGAGATGTTCGGTATGACCTTTGATGGTCACCCGCACCTGACGCGCATCATGATGCCGCAGACGTGGGAAGGGCATCCATTGCGTAAAGATTATCCGGCGCGTGCGACCGAATTCGATCCTTTCGAGCTGACCAAGCAGAAAGAAGATTTGGAAATGGAATCGCTGACGTTCAAACCGGAAGAGTGGGGTATGAAGCGCGGTACTGAAAATGAGGACTTCATGTTCCTCAACCTCGGTCCGAACCACCCCTCTTCACACGGTGCCTTCCGTATTATCCTGCAATTGGATGGCGAAGAAATCGTCGACTGCGTGCCTGATGTGGGTTACCACCATCGCGGTGCGGAGAAAATGGGCGAGCGCCAGTCCTGGCACAGCTACATCCCTTATACCGACCGTATTGAATACCTCGGCGGCTGCGTTAACGAAATGCCGTACGTGCTGGCAGTGGAAAAACTGGCTGGCATTGAGGTGCCGGATCGCGTCAAGACGATTCGCGTAATGCTGTCTGAGCTGTTCCGTATTAATAGCCATCTGCTGTATATCAGTACCTATATTCAGGACGTCGGTGCGATGACACCGGTGTTCTTTGCGTTTACTGACCGCCAGAAAATTTACGATTTGGTTGAAGCGATTACCGGTTTCCGTATGCACCCAGCGTGGTTCCGTATTGGCGGTGTGGCGCACGATCTACCACGCGGCTGGGAACGTCTGCTGCGTGAATTCCTTGACTGGATGCCGGCTCGTTTGGACACCTATGTCAAATCTGCATTGCAGAACACCATTCTGAAAGGCCGTACTCAGGGCGTTGCTGCCTACAATGCGAAAGAAGCATTGGAATGGGGCGTAACGGGTGCAGGTCTGCGTGCTACTGGTATCGGTTTTGACGTGCGTAAATGGCGTCCATATTCCGGCTATGAAAACTTTGACTTTGAAGTGCCAGTAGGCGACGGCATCAGCGATTGCTATAGCCGTGTTATGCTGAAAGTTGAAGAGCTGCGTCAGAGCTTACGTATTCTGGATCAGTGCCTCAAGAACATGCCGGAAGGCCCGTTCAAAGCGGATCACCCGCTGACGACGCCGCCGCCAAAAGAGCGCACGTTGCAGCATATCGATACGCTGATTAACCACTTCCTTCAGGTTTCCTGGGGACCGGTTATGCCTGCCAATGAATCATTCCAGATGGTTGAGGCAACGAAGGGCATTAACAGCTATTACCTGACCAGTGACGGCGGCACGATGAGCTACCGTACCCGTATTCGCACGCCGAGCTATGCGCATCTGCAACAGATTCCTTCTGTAATTCGCGGATGTCTGGTATCCGACCTGATCGTTTACCTCGGCAGTATTGATTTCGTAATGTCAGATGTGGACCGCTAATTATGCATGATCACAACAATCACGATCATATTGACGCACTGGGACAACCTGCTGCCGATTCGCTGACAAAAGACAATGCTTTTGTATTGAGTGACGCCGAACGTGACGCCATTGAGCACGAAAAACATCACTACGAAGATGCACGCGCGGCGTCAATCGAAGCACTGAAAATTGTGCAAAAAGAACGTGGCTGGGTGCCGGATGGCGCTATCCACGCGATTGCCGATCTGCTGGGTATCCCCGCCAGTGACGTGGAAGGCGTGGCAACGTTCTACAGCCAGATTTATCGCCAGCCTGTTGGACGCCACATTATTCGCTATTGCGACAGCGTCGTGTGCCACATCAATGGCTATCAGGGCGTTCAGGCCGCGCTTGAGCGTAAGCTCAGCATCAAACCGGGACAGACAACGTTCGATGGACGTTTCACGCTGTTGCCGACCTGCTGCCTGGGGAACTGTGATAAGGGGCCGTCAATGATGATTGACGATGATACCCACAGCCATGTGACGCCGGAAGGAATTGAATCGTTATTGGAGCAGTATCAATGAGTAAAGACATTGTTCTGACTGCTGAGCAGCATCCTCTGACCTGGCGTTTACGTGCAGACAAACAGCCAGTATGGCTGGATGAATATCGCAGCAAAAACGGCTATGTCGCCGCGCAAAAAGCGTTAACCGGCATGGCACAGGATGAAGTGGTCTCACTGGTTAAAGACGCTGGCCTGAAAGGGCGTGGCGGCGCGGGCTTTTCGACAGGCTTGAAGTGGAGCCTGATGCCGAAAGACGAGAGCATGAACATCCGCTACCTACTGTGTAACGCGGATGAAATGGAGCCTGGCACTTATAAAGACCGCCTGCTGATGGAGCAAGAGCCTCATCTGCTGGTTGAAGGTATGCTGATCAGCGCCTTTGCGCTGAAAGCCTACCGTGGCTACATCTTCCTGCGCGGTGAATACATCGAAGCGGCTGTTCACCTACGTCGCGCAATCGAAGAAGCGAAAGCGGCTGGCCTGTTGGGCAAAAATATTCTGGGTAGCGGGTTCGATTTCGAACTGTTCGTGCATACGGGCGCTGGGCGTTACATCTGCGGTGAAGAAACCGCATTGATTAACTCACTGGAAGGCCGTCGTGCCAACCCACGTTCCAAGCCGCCATTCCCGGCGTCTGCGGGTGTTTGGGGCAAACCGACCTGCGTCAACAACGTGGAAACGCTGTGTAACGTGCCAGCCATTATCGAGCACGGCGCAGCGTGGTATCAGGGGTTGTCTGCGGGTAAAAGTAAAGATGCAGGCACGAAACTGATGGGTTTCTCCGGCCGCGTCAAGAACCCGGGCCTGTGGGAACTGCCGTTCGGTACGACTGCGCGTGAAATTCTGGAAGACTACGCGGGCGGTATGCGCGATGGTCTGAAGCTGAAAGCCTGGCAACCGGGTGGTGCAGGTACGGATTTCCTGACGGAAAGCCATCTCGATCTGCCGATGGATTTTGAGCACATTGCGAAAGCTGGTAGCCGTATGGGGACCGCGCTGGCGATGGCCGTCGATCACGAAATCAATATGGTCTCGCTGACGCGCAATCTCGAAGAATTCTTCTCCCGTGAGTCCTGTGGCTGGTGTACGCCGTGCCGCGATGGTCTGCCGTGGAGCGTGAAGATTCTGCGTGCGCTGGAGAAGGGCGAAGGCCAGCTTGGCGATATCGAAACGCTGGAGCAGCTTTGCCGTTTCCTCGGGCCGGGCAACACCTTCTGTGCGCATGCGCCGGGTGCGGTCGAGCCGCTGCAAAGTGCCATCAAGTATTTCCGGGAAGAATTCGAAGCGGGTATCTCTAAACAGTATTTAGGCAACCTCAAGGCGATTGGCGGTATCCAGCCTAACCTGTTGAAAGAGCGCTGGTAAGCTATCGCTCAACACGTGCGAGATGCAGTGAATGTATCCGCAGGGTGGCGCAAATAAGCCACCCTCATAAACCCAATAGATTTCAAGGCGCAGGTAGCCAACGCATTTGCGACTTGAAAGATGAGGGTATACAGAATTTTTGATTAGCGCTCGTGGTAACACGGGCCATTATGGAAGCATGCTGACTATGGCTACTATTCATGTAGACGGCAAAGAGTATGAAGTAAACGGAGCAGACAACCTTCTGGAAGCTTGCCTGACTCTGGGACTTGATATTCCTTACTTTTGCTGGCACCCCGCGCTCGGGAGCGTCGGATCCTGCCGCCTCTGTGCGGTAAAACAGTACCAAAACGCGGAAGACACCCGCGGTCGTCTGGTGATGTCTTGTATGACACCAGCAACCGAAGGAACGTTCATCGCGATTGAAGATGAAGAAGCGAAACTATTCCGTAAGACGATAGTTGAGTTTCTGATGACCAACCACCCGCACGATTGTCCGGTGTGCGAGGAAGGCGGTAACTGTCATTTGCAGGATATGACGGTTATGACGGGGCAGAACTTCCGTCGCTATCGCTTTACCAAGCGTACCCACCGCAATCAGGATCTCGGGCCGTTCATTTCTCATGAGATGAACCGCTGTATCGCGTGCTATCGCTGCGTACGTTACTACAAAGATTATGCGGATGGTAAAGATCTCGGCGTTTACGGTGCACATGACAACGTCTACTTCGGTCGTCCGGAAGATGGCACGCTGGAAAGCGAGTTCTCCGGTAACCTGGTTGAAGTGTGTCCGACCGGTGTCTTCACCGATAAAACGCACTCTGAGCGCTACAACCGTAAATGGGATATGCAGTTTGCACCGAGCGTCTGCCAACAGTGCAGCATCGGCTGTAATACCAGCCCCGGTGAACGCTACGGCGAACTGCGTCGTATCGAAAACCGTTTCAACGGTAGCGTAAACCACTATTTCCTGTGTGACCGCGGCCGTTTTGGTTACGGCTATGTCAACCAGAAAGATCGTCCGAATCAGCCGTTGCAACGTCGCGGTAATGACTGGATCGCGCTGAATGCCGATCAGGCATTGCAAGGTGCGGCGGATGTGCTGCGTCAGGCGAAGAAAACGATCGGTATCGGTTCTCCGCGTGCCAGCGTTGAAAGCAACTTCGCCTTGCGTGAGCTGGTGGGTGCAGAAAACTTCTACACGGGTATCGCGCAGGAAGAACAAAATCGCCTGCAACTGATCCTGAAAGTGCTGCGCGAAAGCGGTGTGAGAACGCCAGCGCTGCGTGAGATCGAAGGCTACGATGCGGTTCTGATTCTGGGTGAAGACTTGACGCAGACCGGTGCACGTATCGCACTGGCCGTTCGTCAGGCCGTTAAAGGCAAAGCCCGTGAAATGGCGGCAGCGCAGAAAGTGGCTGACTGGCAGATTGCGGCGATCATGAACATTGGTCAGCATGCCAAGCACCCGCTGTTTGTCACCAACGTCGACAACACCCGTCTGGACGACATCGCTGCATGGAACTACCGTGCGCCAGTTGCCGATCAGGCACGTCTTGGTTTCGCTATTGCACACGGTCTGGATAGCAGCGCACCGGCAGTTACCGATCTGGCTGCGGGCCTCGATCAGAAAGTCGATATCATCGTACAGGCGCTGGCTGGTGCGAAAAAACCACTTATCATCTCCGGCACCAATTCAGGTAGCGAGGAAGTGATCTCCGCTGCGGCAAACGTTGCCAAAGCGCTGAAGAATCGCGGTTCTGACGTCGGTATTACCTTTGTTGCACCTGCTGCTAACAGCATCGGGTTGTCAATCATGGGTGGCGGTTCGTTGGATGATGCGCTGGCGCAGTTGGAAAACGGTGACGCTGACAGCGTGGTGGTTCTGGAGAACGATCTCTACCGTCATGCTCCAATCGCTCGCGTTGACGCGGCGCTGGAAAAAGCTGAGAACCTGATTGTGGTTGACCATCAGCGTACTCGCATCATGGATAAGGCCAGCATCATTCTGTCTGCCGCCAGCTTTGCTGAAAGCGACGGTACGTTGGTGAATCAGGAAGGCCGCGCTCAGCGTTTCTTCCAGGTTTATGACCCAACGTACTACAACGACAAGATTGTGATGCTGGAAAGCTGGCGCTGGCTGCACTCGCTGTATATCACCTATAACAGCCGTCAGGTTGACTGGACGCAGTTGGATAACGTGATTGATGCGTGTGTTGCTGCTCTGCCGCAACTAGCTGCAATCAAAGATGCCGCACCGGACGCTTCGTTCCGTATTCGTGGTCAGAAACTGTCACGTTCACCGATTCGCTCCAGCGGTCGTACGGCGATGCGTGCCAATATCAGCGTGCATGAACCGCGTCAGCCCGTCGATAAAGACACCATGTTTGCCTTCTCAATGGAAGGGAATAACAGCCCGACAGCCAATCGTCAGCAGATTCCGTTTGCCTGGGCGCCAGGTTGGAACTCACCGCAAGCCTGGAACAAATTCCAGGACGAAGTGGGTGGACATTTGCTTCATGGCGATCCCGGTGTGCGTATGATCGAAGCTGGCGAAGGTTCACTGGCGTATTTCGACAACATTCCTGCGGCTTTCGTCCCACAAGCGGGTCAATGGCGCGTTGCGCCGTATTATCACCTGTTTGGTAGTGATGAAATGTCACAGCGTTCTGACGTGATTCAGCAGCGTATGCCAGAGCCTTATGTGATGGTGAACCCGGTTGATGCGGCAACGCTGGGCGTGAACGCCGGTACGTTGCTGGAGTTGACCTGTGCAGGGCAAACGCTACGTCTGCCACTGCGCTTAAGTGCGGCATTGAGTCAGGGACAGGTTGGTTTACCGCTGGGCTTACCGGGTATTGCGCCGGTGCTGGCGGGTGCAACCGTTGAAAATCTGCGGGAGGCCGCACAATGAGTTGGTTAACACCGGAATTAATCGAAATTCTGATCTCCGTCGGAAAAGCGATCGTGATTCTGCTGGTTGTGGTGACCTGTGGCGCATTCATGAGTATGGGTGAACGTCGACTGCTCGGCCTCTTCCAGGGACGTTATGGACCGAACCGAGTAGGTTGGGGCGGTTCATTGCAGCTTGTCGCTGACATGATCAAAATGTTCTTCAAAGAAGACTGGGTGCCGAATTTCACCGATAAGGTGATCTTCACGCTGGCACCGATGATCGCGTTTACGTCAATGCTGATTGCCTTTGCGATTGTGCCGATCACGCCAACCTGGGGTGTCGCCGATCTGAACATCGGTATCCTGTTCTTCCTGATGATGGCGGGTTTGGCCGTTTACGCGGTGCTGTTTGCCGGCTGGGCGAGTAATAACAAATACTCGCTGCTGGGTGCGGTACGTGCTTCTGCTCAGACCGTGAGCTACGAAGTGTTCATTGGCCTGTCGTTGATGGGGGTTGTCGCGCAGGCGGGCTCATTCAACATGCGTGACATCGTCGATTCTCAGGAACACCTGTGGAACGTTATCCCGCAGTTCTTCGGCTTTATTACGTTTGCCATTGCAGGTGTGGCGGTGTGTCACCGTCACCCGTTTGACCAGCCTGAAGCTGAACAGGAACTGGCAGATGGTTACCATATTGAATACTCCGGTATGAAATTCGGTCTGTTCTTTGTCGGGGAATATATCGGGATCGTGACTGTTTCCGCGCTGATGGTGACCTTATTCTTCGGTGGCTGGCATGGTCCAATCTTGCCTCCGTTTGTCTGGTTTGCGCTGAAAACAGGCTTTTTCATGATGATGTTCATCCTGATTCGTGCTTCTTTACCCCGTCCGCGTTATGACCAGGTGATGTCTTTCGGTTGGAAAGTCTGTCTCCCGATAACGCTTTTGAATCTGCTGGCGACAGCGGCCGTCATTTTGTACAACGCTTAAGAAGGGGTGAATAAACCATGACATTGAAAGAGTTAGTGGTTGGTTTCGGCACCCAGATACGCAGTATCTGTATGGTGGGATCGAATGCTTTTAAGAAGCGCGAAACCAGAATGTATCCAGAAGAGCCTGTGAATCCACCGCCGCGCTACCGTGGTCGTATCGTGCTGACGCGCGATCCAGATGGTGAGGAGCGTTGCGTTGCCTGCAACCTGTGTGCTGTGGCCTGTCCGGTAGGCTGTATCTCATTGCAGAAAGCGGAAACCAAAGATGGTCGCTGGTATCCCGAGTTCTTCCGCGTCAACTTCTCGCGCTGCATCTTCTGTGGCTTCTGTGAAGAAGCCTGCCCGACAACCGCGATCCAACTGACGCCTGATTTCGAGATGGGCGACTACAAACGTCAGGATCTGGTGTACGAGAAAGAAGATTTGCTGATATCGGGGCCGGGTAAATATCCGGAATACAATTTCTACCGGATGGCTGGTATGGCAATCGATGGGAAAGACAAAGGCGAAGCTGAAAACGAAGCCAAACCCATTGATGTCAAAGGCCTGTTGCCCTAAGGAGCTAGCATGGAATTCGCTTTTTATACCACAGGCTTGATTGCGATACTGGCGACACTGCGCGTCATTACGCATACCAATCCTGTGCATGCATTGTTGTATATGGTCACCTCGCTCATGGCGATTGCGGGCGTCTTTTTCTCGCTGGGGGCTAATTTTGCTGGCGCACTGAGCATCATCGTGTATGCGGGTGCCATCATGGTGCTGTTTGTGTTCGTGGTCATGATGCTCAACCTCGGTAATTCCGTAGAAGAACAAGAGCGGAATTGGCTGAAACCCAGCGTCTGGATCGGTCCGAGCATTCTTTCACTGGCGTTACTGGCGATTGTCGTCAATGCCATCCTTAGCCTGAAAGAACAGGGAATCACGGGTACGCCTGTTGAGGCGAAAGCCGTAGGTATCAGTCTGTTTGGGCCTTATGTTCTGGCCGTTGAATTAGCGTCAATGCTGCTGCTGGCGGGATTGGTTGTCGCTTTCCACATTGGTCGTGAAGATAAACGTGGTGACGTTGTCAGTAAAGAAGGCGCGAACCAGGACGTTGAGAAAAAAATAACGGGGGAACGCGCATGATTCCGTTACAACATGGGTTAATTTTAGCCGCTATCCTGTTTGTTCTGGGGCTGACTGGTCTGTTGATTCGTCGTAACCTGCTGTTTATGTTGATTAGTCTTGAAATTATGATCAACGCTGCTGCGCTGGCCTTTGTCGTCGCAGGCAGTTACTGGCAGCAGCCGGATGGTCAGGTGATGTACATTCTGGCGATTACGCTGGCAGCGGCTGAGGCCAGTATTGGCCTGGCATTGTTGCTGCAAATGTATCGTCGTCGTCAGACCCTGAATATTGATACAGTCAGTGAGATGCGCGGATGAACTTACTCTATTTAACAATACTCTTCCCGCTGCTCGGCTTTCTGTTGCTGGCATTTTCCCGCGGTCGCTGGTCTGAAAATACGTCCGCGACTGTCGGTGTTGGCTCGATTGGTCTGGCAGCGTTGGTTACCGCTTGGGTTGTGGCTGATTTCATGGGTCAACAGCACGGCGGCGTGACCTTCTTTAATCAACATCTGTGGACATGGATGGCCGTCGGCAACTTCGACATCAGCGTCACGCTGACGCTTGATGGCCTTTCGGTGACGATGCTGTCCGTTGTAACGGGTGTCGGCTTCTTTATCCACCTGTTTGCCTCCTGGTACATGCGTGGGGAAGAGGGATATTCCCGCTTCTTCGCCTACACCAACCTGTTCATCGCGAGTATGGTCGTTCTGGTACTGGCAGATAACCTGTTGTTGATGTACCTCGGTTGGGAAGGGGTAGGGCTGTGCAGTTACCTGCTGATTGGTTTCTACTACACCAATCCGAAGAACGGCGCGGCGGCGATGAAAGCTTTCATCGTTACGCGTGTGGGTGACGTCTTCCTCGCCTTTGCGCTGTTCATCCTTTACAAAGAGCTGGGTACGCTTAACTTCCGCGAGCTGATGGTATTGGCACCGCAGAAACTGGCTGAAGGTTCACCGGAAATCACTTGGGCTACGCTGATGTTGCTGGGTGGTGCGGTCGGTAAATCGGCACAGTTGCCGCTGCAAACCTGGCTGGCGGATGCGATGGCTGGTCCAACACCGGTATCTGCACTGATCCACGCCGCCACGATGGTTACCGCGGGTGTTTACCTGATTGCGCGTACTAACGGCCTGTTCCTGATGGCCCCGGATGTTCTGCATCTGGTAGGGATTGTGGGTGCAGTCACGCTGGTGCTGGCGGGTTTTGCCGCTCTGGTACAAACCGACATCAAGCGCGTCTTGGCTTACTCTACTATGAGCCAGATTGGTTACATGTTCCTGGCGCTGGGAGTCCAGGCATGGGATGCCGCGATTTTCCACCTGATGACGCACGCGTTCTTTAAAGCGCTGTTGTTCCTCTCTTCTGGTTCGGTGATTCTGGCCTGCCACCACGAGCAGAACATCTTCAAGATGGGCGGCCTGCGTAAAACGATTCCGCTGGTTTATGTCTGCTTCCTGGTCGGGGGCGCGGCGCTGGCTGCACTGCCGCTGGTTACCGCAGGCTTCTTCAGTAAAGACGAGATTCTGGCTGGCGCATGGGCAAATGGTCACGTCAATCTGATGGTGGCTGGCTTGGCCGGTGCTTTCATGACCTCGCTGTATACGTTCCGTATGATTTTCATCGTGTTCCACGGTGAAGAGAAAACCAAAGCGCATGCAGGAAAAGGCATTTCTCACCACTTACCGCTGGTTGTGCTGATGATTCTGTCCACCTTTATTGGTGCGATGATTGTTCCGCCGTTGCACGGTGTATTGCCGGCGACGACTGAGCTTGAACACGGTCAGTTGATGACGCTGGAAATTACCTCTGGCGTGGTGGCGATTGCTGGTATTCTGCTTGCCGCTGTGCTGTGGCTGGGTAAACGTCAGGCGGTGAATAGCATCGCGAAGAGTGCTCCAGGTCGTTTCTTCTCGACCTGGTGGTTCCACGCGTGGGGCTTCGACTGGTTGTACGACCATGTCTTTGTTAAACCGTATCTGGCTATCGCGAAGCTGTTGCAGCGTGATCCGTTAAATGCATTGATGACGCTTCCGGCTACGGTCACCCGCTGGGGTAACCGTGGGCTAGCGCTCAGTGCGAATGGTCAGTTGCGCTGGTACGTTGCTTCTATGGGCTTTGGTGCCGTACTGGTGCTGGCCTTGTTACTGCTGGTCTAAGGCAGTATCCGGTAACGTATAAAAGGTAGGGCATTCCGCAGATAGGGATGCCCGCCACGGCAAGTTTTCAGATTTCTTTAATTTAGGGACACAAAACGCCATGCTACTACCTTGGCTAATTCTTCTCCCCTTTATCGGCGGTCTACTGTGCTGGCAGTTAGAGCGTTTTGGTACGAAAGTACCGCGCTGGATAGCGTTGATTGCAATGGGGCTGACTCTCGCACTGTCTCTGCAACTGTGGTTGCAAGGCGGTTATTCGCTGACCGCACCAACAGGCGTACCACAATGGCAATCCGAGTTTTATGTGCCATGGATCCCGCGCTTCGGCATCGGTATTCATCTTGCGCTGGACGGCCTGTCACTGCTGATGGTGGTGCTGACGGGGTTGCTGGGCGTGTTGGCAATCCTCTGTTCCTGGAATGAAATTCAGCGCTATCAGGGCTTCTTCCACCTGAACCTGCTGTGGATTCTGGGCGGCGTTATCGGCGTGTTCCTTGCCATCGACATGTTCCTGTTCTTCTTCTTCTGGGAAATGATGCTGGTACCGATGTACTTCCTGATTGCGCTGTGGGGGCATAAAGGCTCCGACGGTAAAACCAGAATTACGGCGGCAACCAAGTTCTTCATCTATACCCAGTCAAGCGGCCTGATCATGTTGATCGCGATTCTGGCGCTGGTTTTTGTGCATCACAATGCCACCGGCGTTTGGACGTTCAACTATGAAGACCTGCTGAAGACGCCGATGTCATACGGTGTTGAATATCTGTTGATGCTGGGCTTCTTCATCGCGTTTGCTGTAAAAATGCCTGTCGTGCCGTTGCACGGTTGGCTGCCAGATGCACACAGCCAGGCGCCAACTGCGGGTTCTGTTGACCTGGCAGGGATCCTGTTGAAAACGGCGGCCTATGGTCTGCTGCGTTTCAGCCTGCCGCTGTTTCCGAACGCCTCCCATGCCTTTGCACCGATTGCCATGTGGCTGGGTGTGATTGGTATCTTCTACGGTGCCTGGCTGGCGTTCAAACAGACGGATATCAAACGTCTGATTGCTTACACCTCTGTGTCCCATATGGGCTTCGTGATGATTGCCATCTATTCCGGTAATCAACTGGCTTATCAGGGCGCGGTGATTCAGATGATTGCGCACGGCTTGTCCGCTGCGGGTCTGTTCATTCTGTGTGGTCAACTGTACGAACGTCTGCATACCCGTGACATGCGTGAAATGGGTGGCCTGTGGTCGCGTCTGAAGTTCCTGCCTGCGCTGTCTCTGTTCTTTGCTGTGGCAACCTTGGGGATGCCGGGCACAGGTAACTTTGTCGGCGAATTCATGATTCTGTTCGGCAACTATCAGGTTGTGCCGGTGATTACGGTGATCTCAACCTTCGGTCTGGTATTTGCGTCGGTCTACTCACTGATCATGATTCAGCGTGCTTATTACGGTACGCCTAAATCTGATGAACCATTGAAGAGTATGTCGCTCCGCGAATTGTCTATCGTGATGCTGTTGGTGGTATTACTGGTGTTGTTAGGGGTTTACCCGCAACCGATTCTGGATACCTCCAGTGCCGCGATGTCAAATATCCAGCAGTGGTTTATGTCGTCTGCTCCAGATTCAATTATTTCAACAACAAGGCCGTAATTCGCCATGACAATAACTCTTCAACAACTAATTGCGCTATCGCCGCTGTTGATCGTCGGATTGACGGTAGTGGTTGTGATGCTGTGCATTGCGTGGCGACGCAACCATTTTGTCAACGCAACCATGACGGTTATCGGCCTGAATATTGCGTTGCTGTCACTGTACTTTGTCGGCCAGGTTGGCCCAACGGACGTGACGCCGCTGCTGCGTGTTGATGGCTTCTCGATGTTCTATACCGGACTGGTTCTGCTTGCCAGTCTGGCAACCAGCACGTTTGCCTACCCGTGGCTGCAAGGCTACCCAGACAATCGTGATGAGTTCTACCTGCTGGTTCTCATTGCCGCGTTGGGTGGGATTCTGCTGTCGAGCGCCAACCATCTGGCTTCGCTGTTCATCGGGATCGAACTGCTTTCTCTCCCGCTGTTTGGTCTGGTCGGCTATGCCTTCCGCCTGAAACGTTCGCTGGAAGCCAGTATTAAATACATGCTGCTGTCGGCAGCCGCGTCTTCCTTCCTGCTGTTTGGTATGGCGCTGATTTATGCTGAATCAGGCGATATGAGCTTCGCCAGCCTCGGCAAGAGCCTAAGCGATCACCAAATCCATGAGCCGCTGTTGCTGGCAGGCCTGGGGATGATGATTGTCGGTCTGGGCTTCAAGCTGTCTCTGGTTCCGTTCCAGCTGTGGACGCCTGATGTGTATCAGGGTGCGCCTGCACCGGTGTCTACGTTTCTGGCGACGGCTGGTAAAATTGCCGTTTTCGGTGCAGTCATGCGTTTGTTCCTGTACGCGCCGATGGCTGACAGCGAATCCGTCAGAATCGTGCTGGGTGTCATCGCGTTCGCGTCGATCCTGTTCGGTAACGTGATGGCGGTATCGCAAACCAACATTAAACGTCTGCTCGGTTACTCTTCTATCGCACACTTGGGCTATTTGCTGGTTGCCCTGATCGCGGTTCAGAGCCATCAACTGGCGCTGGAAACCGTCGGTGTTTATCTGGTGGGTTACCTGTTCAGCAGCCTGGGCGCGTTCGGTGTGGTTAGCCTGATGTCTAGCCCGTACCGTGGCCCGGATGCCGATTCACTGTTCTCTTACCGTGGTTTGTTCTGGCATAAACCAATCCTGTCTGCGGTGATGACGGTGATGATGCTGTCGCTGGCGGGCATCCCGATGACGCTGGGCTTCTTCGGCAAATTCTATGTGCTGGCGGTCGGTGTTAATGCTGAACTGTGGTGGCTGACTGGTGCGGTCGTGCTGGGTAGTGCCATTGGTCTGTACTACTATCTGCGTGTGATGGTGAGTTTGTTCCTGAATGCGCCGCAGGTGTTGCAGCGTGATACGCCAAACAACTGGGCTTTAACTGCGGGTGGTGTGGTCGTGCTGATCTCCTCCATCGCCGTACTGTTCTTTGGTTTGTATCCGCAGCCGCTTATCTCTCTGGTGCAATTGGCGCAGCCAATGATGTAACCGCTGACGAGAGTCTGCTTGAGTAATGAAGCGCCGTTGATGAGAATCAACGGCGTTTTTTTATGGCGAGCTTCCTGCTCGCCACCCTTCGGGCCGTCGCAAGCGACGTTGAAAAACGCTCCCTGCGTTTTTTTATGGAAGCAAAATACGTTTTAGGAATGATCTGGTCTGTTGAAGCCGTAGGAACGGCACAATATTGTCTATAGTTAAGAAGGCAACGATTTATAACTAATGACTTTTCATAACAGAAGGGAGCACTTTATGGCAGCGACCAAAAAACAGCCTGAAGAAATTCGTGTTGATGATGATTTAAAACTTCTGTCTGAAATGCTGGATGAGGTATTGCGCCATACGGGCGATCAGGCAGACCAAGCCTACCTTGATTTGAAGAAGGGTGCGGAAAAAGCGCTGCTGGAAGTCAAAGCCCGCATTGGTGTGACTGACAGCTATTATGCGCGCGCCAAGCAGGTGGCTGACAAAGCCGATGTTTATGTGCATGACAAACCCTGGCACGGTATCGGTATTGGTGCCACAGTCGGTCTGGTGTTGGGATTGCTGCTGGCTAAGCGCTAGTTCCTTCCACACTGAGTCAAAATCGCTCTATCGCTCAGTAACGATGAGCAGGATAGGGCGGATTTCCGAGTAAATCATGTCATCCGAATGGATTGTGTGAAACACCTGACAATGTAGCGGGGTTACCCGCTACATCTCACGATATCCTCTAGCCCTGAATCTTATCCTCTTTCTCTGGCATTCCTTGTACCCAATAGATAGCTTCAAACGGGCGTAGCGCCAGTATGGCGGGCTGAGGCTGTGCATCAGAGTAATTACTGAATAACAGTCTCCAGCTGCGGTCATGGGTATCAATCGGAGGCTGCCAGCGCTGAGTCTGTTTGCTGAGATTTGCCAGAACCAGAAGCCGCTGTCCCTCCCAGAGACGCTGATAGCACCAGACGTTAGGGTGATCGGGCAGCAAATCCTGATAGTCTCCATACGTCAACAGCGGAAGCGCTTTACGCATAGCAATAAGCTGCTGGTAGGTATAGAAAACGGAGTCTTTATCCGCCAGCGCCTGTGCCGCGTTGATGTGGGTGAAATTCTTGCATGGCGCAATCCACGGCGTACCACTCGTAAATCCAGCATGCTTGCTGGTATCCCATTGCATCGGCGTACGGCCATTATCGCGTGACTTGCTGGCGAGGATTGCTAAGGTTTGTGTATCTGGCTGGCCGCGATCGCGTTGTTCAGCAAATTGATTCAGGCTTTCAATATCGCGGTATTGTTCAATCTGTGTATAGCCGGGATTGGTCATACCCAGTTCCTCGCCCTGATAGATATAGGGCGTGCCCTGCATACCGTGAAGCACCATCGCCAGCATCTTGGCGGACTGCACACGGAATTCGCCTTCGTCACCAAAGCGTGACACGATGCGCGGCTGATCGTGATTACACCAGAACAACGCACTCCAGGCGTGATTGTGCATCCCCTGCTGCCAGTGATTAAAAATCTGCTTGAGCTGGATAAAATCAGGTTCCGCCATCGTCCATTTTTCCCCATTGGGGTAATCGACTTTCAGATGATGGAAATTGAACGTCATGGAGAATTCGCTGCCGTCCAGCGCGGCGTAACGGCGGCAGTGCTCCAGCGAGGTTGATGACATCTCACCGACGGTCATCAAGCCACGGGGCTGAAAAACATCCTGACTGAATTCCTGCAAGTAATCATGAATCAGGGGGCCATCGGTATAGAAACGACGTCCATCGCCCTGAGCATCAGATGGGAAGTCTTGCTGCTTGGAGACCAGATTGATGACGTCCAGCCGCAGCCCGTCCACGCCTTTATCCGCCCAAAATTCACACACCTGTTTTAATTCATCCCGTACGCGTGGGTGTTCCCAATTCAGATCGGCCTGTTCGGTGGCAAAAAGGTGCAGATAATATTGTTTGCTTTCCGCGTGCCACTGCCAGGCTGGCCCACCAAATTTTGAACGCCAGTTATTGGGCAGTGCACCGTCATTACCATCGCGCCAGATATAAAAATGACGGTACGGGCTGCGGCGATCCTGTGCGTTCTGAAACCAGTGGTGTTGCGTAGAGGTGTGGTTGAACACCATGTCCATCACGACACGGATACGGCGCTGATGCGCTTCCGCGATCAACGTTTCCATATCGGCCATGGTGCCATAGGCTGGATCGATGGCGCAGTAGTCGGCGACGTCATAGCCGTTGTCAACCTGAGGAGAGAGGTAAACTGGTGTCAGCCAGATCGCATCGACGCCCAGCTGTTGCAGGTAATCGAGTCGGGCGGTGATGCCAGCGATGTCGCCAATGCCATTGCCAGTACTGTCCTGAAAGCTCTTCGGGTAGATTTGATAAATCACGCCGTTTTGCCACCAGGGAAGCGAGGCGTTCATGGTCATGAGGTCGCTCCTTTATTACAGTGGGCCGTGCAAGCACGGCCTGAATGAGACAATAATTATATGCCACCGCTATGTAGGATCGAGTGTGCCATTGCGGGTTTTGCGTTTATAGACCAGCGATGTCAATACAATCGGAATGACGGTGGCAACCAGCGTGGCAAGGGCGAAGATTCCCCAAAACTGTGGCTTGATGGAGAGAATACCCGGTAGCCCACCTACGCCGATGCCATTTGCCGTTACGCCGTACAGCCCGCAGATGAGTGCAGCCGCAGCGGAGCCGATCATGGCGCACAGCATCGGAAAGCGGTATTTGAGGTTGATACCGTACATGGCGGGTTCGGTCACGCCAAGAAAGGCGGAAATCGCCGCAGGGACAGAAATTTCGCGTTCGTTGGTTTTCCGGCTGACGAGAATCACCCCGACGACGGCAGCCGCCTGTGCAATGTTGGACAGTGCGATGAGCGGCCAGACGGGGGTGCCGCCCATGCTTTGAATCATCTGCATATCAATCGCTAACGTTGTTTGGTGCACGCCCGTGATGACCAGCGGCGCATACAGGAACCCAAACAGTGCGGCGCCAACGGGAGCGAAGCTGCCTGTCATCACCGCCTTAACGGCCCAGGCGACGCCATCGCCAATCATACGACCAAAGGGACCAATCAACGTGTGTGCCAGGAAAACGGCCAGAATGAGCGAGGTTACGGGCACGACCACCAGATAGAGGTAATCTGGCACAATTTTTTTCAGCCGCGTTTCGATCAGGGCCAGCGCCATCCCAGCCAATACGGACGGAATGACCTGTGCCTGATAGCCTATCTTCTCGATCGTGAACCAGCCGAAATTCCACACTTCAGGCGTTTGTTGGCCGATAAGATAGGCGTTCATTAACTGTGGCGATACCAGCGTGATACCGAGCACGATGCCGAGGATGGGCGTGCCGCCCATTTTTCGTACGGTTGACCAGCAGACTGCAACGGGAAGATAGAAGAAGATGGCTTCGCCCAGCAGCCAGAGGAAATCGTAGATGGTTTGCCAGGTCGGGTAGAGCTGTACCAGCGTTTGCCCGTCGCGCATCGGAATATCGCCAATCACGTTACGGGCGCCGAGGATCAAGCCCCCGCTGATGAGCGCGGGAAGCAGCGGAAAAAAGATCTCGGCAAAATGTGAAATGCTGCGTTCAAACCAACTCATGTTCTGGCGAGCGGCGACTTTGGCTTCTTCTTTATTAATCTCGCCTTTTCCCGTGGTGGCGAGCAGCGCTTTGTAATACTCATCCACGTTGGTGCCGATCACGACCTGAAATTGTCCGGCGTTCGTAAAACACCCTTTAACAATACGCAGCTCTTCAATGTTCTTGGGATGGGCTTTGGATGAGTCGTGCAAGACGAAGCGGAGACGAGTAATGCAGTGCGTGACCGCCGCGATGTTCTCACGCCCGCCGACCAGTTCGATCAGACGGTCAATATCCTGTTGTTTAACTTTACTCATAGTCATGTCCTTTTTATACCCGTCATACTTCAAGCTGCTTGTGTGTTGGCTGCCCTTACTCACCCCAGTCACTTACCTGTGTAAGCTCCTGAGGATTCGCTCGGTTGCCGCCTTCACGCAACTCGAATTATTTAGGGTATATCTTTTAGCGCAGACGTCGGGGACGCGAAGCAAGTACAGCTAGAGAAAAGCATAGTCTGTTAACGGTGGTTTTGCCGTGAAAGGAAAACGTATTGAGCTGTTTTTAAAAGAGAATGTTCAGGCATGCGGTGTGCTGCACAAATCTGCGACGTGTGGGTAGACAAAAAGGAAAGGAGGATGAACAGAGCGTGAGAGAGGATGAAAAAACAAAAGCCGCCTGTAGGAGGCGGCTTCAGAGATTGTTTATATCACAATCAGAACGGGCTGATGATTGACCCAATACGTTCACAGTAACTGACATAAACATCTCCCATTCTTTTAAAGAATTTGCTGATTTTGCGCATCATTTTCATTATCAGGCTCCTCTAACGGGTTAATTAAGTGTGATGTTCATCACGTTTTTAATGGTAGCGAAGATGAAATTGGATTTCAACATTTTTGTGATGTTAGTCACAAAAATATAACGATATGGCAAAGGGAATACGTCGTGAAGAGCACGAATCTGATGCGCAGCCGGGAGGTCAGCGCATCAGGCGATGGAAGGTATACGGGGTAATATCAGGCAGGATAGCGATAAATATTGTGATCGAACCATTGCTCGCCAATCTGCTCGGCGTCTTTTTCCGTATGGTGAAAGCGGAAGCCAAGCCGTTGAGCGACAGCGTTGCTACGCGTGTTGGCGGTTGAGGCTCTGATGACGCAGCGATCAACGAGGCTCGCATCGGTATAGGCCGTTATCAGCGTGCTGACGGCCTGAGAAACGATGCCTTTGCCTTCAAATGCTTCGGCGATCCAATAGCCGATGACGCCTTCTTTATCCTGAATCGTGTTGAAGGAGACGATGCCAGCCAGCGCGTCGTCCCAGCGGATAAGATACACGGCGGCTAATTTGGCGAGGAATGCTTCTCTGTTGGCGCGAATGGTTTCACGTGTGTCATCGACGGTTTTAACAGAATCCGGCCAGGGTAAAGTACGCCGCAGACGCTCTTTACCCTGCTGAATCAGGGTAAAGAGCGCATCAGCATCGCTTTCTTCCTGAATCGTTAGGCACAGATGGGGCTGATGACGCAATGCATACAGTGCATCTGTAAATGACGCTGCCATAAAACCCCTCCTTATCCCTGCAACGTACCGTCATCCCTGCAACGTACCGTCAACGATCGTGACGCTGTGCCCGCCGATCCACGGTTCATCGTTCAGGTAAGTGACGGTAATCTGGCCATCGCGCTGTAGCATAGTGCCCTGTCGCGCAAGGTAGCTAAGTGGTGCGGTGACGTTATTCGTCGAATGCTGCTGGCGAAGCAGCGCAGCCAGACAGGCATTGGCGCTGCCAGTAACCGGATCTTCCTTGAGATGGCCGCGTTCGATGTAGAACGCGCGAACTTCATAATCGGCTTGCGTTGCGCCATCGTGCGGGCCATAGACAGCGATGCCGTTGGTCTGGCTGAGATTTTGTACGGCTGAGAGTGCTTCTGCATCCGGTATCATGTTCAGGCAGGTGTCGGCGCTGTCTACGCGAATCACGAGCCAGCGAATGCCCATGTGTACCGCGGTGGGCGGGTAGCGGGTATCGATAGCGGCACGATCAAAACCAGTAATGTCCAGCGTTTTTTCCAGCAGTGGCAGGTGTTCATCGTCAAATGGAACGATGGTGGCCTGAGGCGCGTGAAAAGCGAGGCTCTCATCCTCACCGATGTTGATCGGCACGAGGCCAATGCCACACTGTTGCACCAACTGGCCCGGAGATTTAGGACGCAATCCTTCTTCCAGCAGGGCATGTGCGGTGCCTAGCGTAGGGTGTCCGGCAAAGGGCAGCTCCGATTCTGGCGTAAAAATGCGGACGTGGTAATCCGCTAAAGGATCGGTGGCTGGCAGGACAAACGTGGTTTCTGACAGGTTTGTCCAGCGAGCGATCTCCTGCATTTGCGCATCGGTTAATCCCTTCGCCTCCATAATGACGGCAAGCGGATTGCCCTTGAAAGGCTGCTGGGTGAAAACGTCAACCTGTTTGAAACGACGTACTATAGGCATCGCATTTCTCTCCTGTATGCGCTATCGCTTAGATATTATTCAAAACTAACCGCGATTCTATCACGCACTTGTGGCATAGTGCGTGTCAAGTCACATTCCGACTCGAGTATAAATGCTGTGCTAAGTATCAACAATATCGCCATGCGGTCTCATGCATAATAATTTACTTTATCCTTGTCTGTGTCTATTAATCATAGATACGGTATAAAATATACCTTCACACCATAGCCTTCTTATTTAAGAATTGAATTGCTTCGCCTGCTTTTTTTAGGTGTGATTTGCTTCAGTATTTTTACTGAAAGCATGTAGAGCCGGGAAAAAATCACTCTTTCAGCTATTAATTATTTGGCCCACATCCTATTTGTAGTGATTTAATTATTAATATTTACGCGAAGGTTTTTTTATTTTATTTTTTGTACAGGTAAAATAGTATAAATATTTTCTCGGTTTCCCTGGTTGAAATAATGATAATGTTTGCAAATTTTTATTTGCAACTGCTTTTTAGCCTTTTTTAAGTGGTGTAAGATATTCCAGTAACCAGGTCACTACGTAAATTACAAGGAAGAAAATATAACCTATGTAATTTTTCGTTCCATTGAATATCGATCTCAAATAGTTCGATGATTTTCTACACTCAGACTGGTATTGTATTTTGCTGTGAAATTAATATCAACATTAATTGCATCAACTCAGTTGAAAGTCAAAAACATGATATTACTCGATGCTCCGTAGAAGATTGCCTGGCAACTCATTAACAATCATGACTAATATTACTACCCGCTGGTATCTAAATGTTTTATCAAAAAACGCTATTCCTATTCGCTTGTATATTCATATGCAAATGGTTAATAAAATTCTCATTTTGTGGCTTTAGAGTTATTTTAACTTAAAAATCAATTATTTAAACAAAAATAACAATGTATTTAACGGAGCGGAAATTTTCTGTCAATAGTTTGAATCTATCATGTTTTTTATTCCTCGCTTTTGACCATCATATTTTTTTGTGTATACTTCGGCCGAATAGGAAATTAAGTGGTGTAAAATTATATTTAGGGCGTAAGTTAATGTGGCGATGTGTTAGTTATTCCAAGCTATTTTTTATTCTTCGTGAGGTGGTGTTCTTTGGGAGGATAAAACTATATCTTCTCTTTAACAGGGTGATTTATATTTTAAGAAATGTGCTGCCCGTTATTGGTGCTAGAGTTAATGGGGTGTAATAACCTTATTTTATCAATTACTAATGAATCTGTACTGTATGGGTTTCTTGTTTAAATATCTCTTTCGAATGAGGGAGGATATAACTTTATTTTTATGTAGTACTGACTTTATTTCTCTTGTGGAACACTTTTTTTGTAAAGAAAGGGCATCTTTGCGGTGTTTTAATGCTGTATGGGAATTTAATTCATTGTTAGGAGTATGACAACTTTTCAATATAAAAGATAATTAATGATTAGAACGCATTCAAATCAATCCGCACTTAATCAATCCGTACTTTATGGATTGAGGTACGCCGCCATATATACATACGTAAAAAGAGTGTCTAAAAAACTGCATTTTCACCGACTCGAGTTATCGATTTATTAAAGACCTTACTTATTATTAATTATGTTCAGATCTGGCCGATTATAGCTGGTCAGTCTTTCTAGGAGTTTTTTGTGAAGGACAGATTTAAACACACCCATTTTGTACCGCTTCATCTTAAATTACTTGCTTGGATGAATATCGGTATCCAAGTTTCTTTTCCGATCGTAGCGGCATTTACCCCAGCTATTGCTGGGGCAGGAGGTCACGACCGCTTCCTGCAGAATCAGGCGCAGACTGCGCTGCAGACTCGGGTATACATCTTGGGTGAAGGGGAAACGGCTTCTACCATTGCAAAGAAGTACCATATAACTCTGGATGCACTGCGCAAGCTGAACCAGTTTCGCACTTTTTCCCAGGATTTTGATCATCTGCAGCAGGGTGATGAGCTGGATGTCCCTGTTGCTCCATTGCCTGAAGTTCGGTGGGATGATGCGTCACTGACAGAAGAGCAGGGCAATGATACGCATGCTCATAAAGTAGCCGGTTATGCTGCGCAGGCGGGGGGAACACTGGCAAACGGTGCGGGTAGTGATGCAATGGCATCAATGGCACAAGGCATAGTCTCAAAGGCTGCCAGCGATGAAATTCAACAGTGGCTTAGCCGTTTCGGGACCGCACGAGTACAACTGGATACGGATAAAAATTTCTCTCTGAAGAACTCACAACTGGACTTGCTTGTCCCTTTGTACGAACAAAAGGACAGACTTGTCTTCAGCCAAGGTAGTATTCACCGGACTGAGGGACGGACCCAGTCAAATTTGGGTGGGGGATACCGTTGGTTTGCCGATGATTGGATGCTGGGTGCAAATACTTTTCTCGACTATGATCTTTCTCGGGACCATTCTCGCCTAGGGCTGGGAGGGGAATATTGGCGTAATTTTCTTAAACTGGGCGCCAATATCTATTATCGCCTGACAGGCTGGAAAACGTCGCCGGAGCTGAAAGACTACGAGGAGCGTCCGGCAAACGGCTGGGATGTCAGGATGCAGGCTTGGGTGCCTTCTCTGCCACAGTTGGGTGGCAAGCTGATGTATGAGCAGTACTACGGGGATGAGGTGGGCCTTTTCGGTCAGGACAGCCGACAGAGGAACCCGCATGCTATCACGGCTGGCGTAAATTACACTCCGGTTCCGCTACTGACATTTGGTGCAGAGCAGCGTCAGGGGCAGTCAGGTAAAAGCGACACGCGTTTCAGTATGGACATGAATTACCAGCTAGGCGTACCTTGGCAGCAGCAGGTCAATCCAGACTCGGTGGCGATCATGCGCAGCTTGGCCGGTAGTCGATATGACCTAGTGGAGCGTAACAACAATATCGTTCTGGAATACCGCAAGAAAAAAGATGTGATCCTCCTGAGGACGGCCGATCTGGTGACGGGTTACGCGGGTGAGCAGAAGCCACTCGACGTATCAGTAACTAGCAAGCACGGTATGGAACGTATCGACTGGTCAGCTCCATCTCTCATTGCTGCAGGAGGCAAAATCGTGCAGGACGGTAGCGATTGGCATGTAGTCGTGCCGGAACATCGTTCTGTCAGAGAGGGAGGCAACAGCTATACGGTGAGTGGTGTGGCAGTCGACAAAAAAGGGAACGTGTCTGACCGCGCCGATACCCTGATCATTGTCACTCAAGCCGCATTTGATACGAACACTAGTTCACTCTCGCCTTCGTCAGCCTCACAGCCTGCTAATGGTGTTTCACAACAGAAATTTGTGCTGAAGGTGAATGATAAAGAAGGGCGCCCAGTTGATATTGCTGAAAATGAAATCAGCGTTGTGAGCACATCTAAGCTGCGCGGTAACATCAATGCCACTGTATCTGCATTCACCCGACTCGCTGCGGGCGAATATGAGATGACAGTAACGGCAGGCACTGTGCCTGAATCATTCACATTAACACCATCAGCTCGGAACACGCAATTTGCGTCAGCCGATGTAATTCTGACTGCAGATAATGCCACCGCACGGGTTGATACGCTGGAGGTCATTGAGGACAACGCCATTGCTGACGGTAAATCAAAGAACCGTTTCCGAGCAACCGTTATTGACGCCCATAATAATCCTGTATCTGGCCAGTCTATCAGGCTGAAAGCTGACAAGGGTGCCACTGTTGCGGAATCAAGCATCACTGAAGCTGATGGCACAGTCATTGTTCCGGTTACATCACAACAGGCTGGTGATACAACGGTTACAGCCAATATTCACGACAGAGATGAAAAGACGCTGACGTTAACTTTTCATCCTGATCAGAACACTATGAGGGTAGAACAGAATAATTTAAGTATTCTCCCTGAAGTCTCTTTGGCTGACGGTAAGACACCAAAAAGTGTGACAGCCAAGGTTACCGATGCAAAGGGTAACGCCGTCCCAGACGTGCTGGTCACATTTAGTACAGATAGCGGTGCTACGCTTGCTGAGAAAACAGTAAAAACAGATGCGCAAGGAGTTGTTACCACCACCCTTGTCAGTACCATTGCAGGCTCCTCACGTGTGATGGCC
The DNA here is from genome assembly GCF_020166435.1 of Pectobacterium versatile. Taxonomy (GTDB): domain Bacteria; phylum Pseudomonadota; class Gammaproteobacteria; order Enterobacterales; family Enterobacteriaceae; genus Pectobacterium; species Pectobacterium versatile. The sequence continues at coordinate 94,079 of NZ_JAINZP010000001.1, forward strand.
AGCATCAATAGCTTGACCACCACAAAAGACACCACTTTCATCGGTAACAATGCGACCGCCATCGTGAGTTCCGTCAGTACTGATACGGCTTCTGGTGTTGCTGATGGGGTAACAGCTGTGACATTCAGGGCGCAGATTAAAGACCTCAACGGTAACCTTCTTTCCGGTATCCCAGTGGATTGGAAATCCGATAAGAACAGCAGCATTGTATCCTTTAATCATGCCCAGACTCTGACCTCTAAGGAGGGGATAGCAGAAGTGGCCGTGACCAGTACCCGTGCATACAGTGACGTAGTGGTGACAGCATTTACGAACGCATCGTCAGCGTCAGCCTCTCCGTTTATGTTCAGCGCAGGTGATGTGGATGAAAACCGCTCAGAGCTGGTGCTCTCTCCGTCGGTCATTGTTGCAGGGAAAGAGACAGCCACACTTAGGCTGACGTTACGTGATAGTAAAGGCAACCTACTCACTGGAAAAACGGTCAGCGGCATCAGCGACAACCGCGATGTAAAGGTTGGTGAAAGTCAGCAAAACAGCAATACACAAGGCCGCTATATTATGGTGGTGAGCAGTGACAAGGCAGGCACCGCCACGCTGTCAGTTAAGGTAGATGGTCAAACGTTGAATATGAGCCGGATTCTGACAGTGAAAGGAGATAAAGATCGCTGGAAACTGTCCTCTATCGTGTCAGATACAGCCAGTCTGACTGCGGGTGATGAGAAAGGCGTCACATACCATGCTACGGTTACGGATGCACAAGGGAATTTACTGAATAATGTGGTGGTTTCTTGGCAGCTTAGCGGTCAGGCGGAAAGCTATGAACCCACTTCACGTACGAATGAAAAGGGCGTAGCGACTACAACGGTGAGAAGTAATACCGCTGGGCTGCTTCAGATGACAGCATATCTTGATGCGGATAATTATGCTCAGGCAGATGGCGTCACTGTTGTGGCGGGGGAGATTAAAAACACCTCCTTTGATGCGGATAAAACCAATATTGGCTCTGACGGTAAGGATACCGTAACGCTGACAGCCAGCTTGGAAGACAGCTATGGCAACCCAGTTACGGGTAAAATATTGATAATAGAGGGCGCTGATTCCCTAGCAGGCTTTAAGCTCAGTGCTGTTCAGGATCAGCAAAACGGACGCTACGTGGCGACTGGGACCGCGACAACAAAAGGGAAGGTCACTCTCAATGCTAAGGTTGACGGTAAAAAGGTGGGGAATTCCGTTACCGTTACTGTGGGGGCCATCACACCTGATTTAAGGTTTGATAATGCAGAGCAACCTGTGACCTGGACGAGAAGTTTCACTGCCTCGCAGGTCGTTAGGGATATGCCTGAAGATGTGGAACAGAAATGGTCGAGTTCAGACAGTCGTATCGCCACTGTTGATGGGAATGGGAGAGTCACTCTTCTGAAAGCAGGTTCGGCCAGGATTTCTGTCTATACACCGGGGAATGAACAATACAACCAGGCAATGGCGTCATATACGCTGAATATATCCAGAGCCGACCCAGGACTGAAAGCCGGAACAGGTGATCCCATTACTGCCATATGGGCTGATGGTAGGGAACGAAACATTACCGCCAACTATACCAACAGCGATGTGCTGGATGGGCTGACGGCCGTATACACGACTAAAAATACAGCAATTGTCACTGTGGATAACGTCGGCAAGCTGACCGCAGTAAAACCAGGTGCCGCGACCGTAACTGTCAGTACGCCGGAAACGGATCAGTTCCTTGCCGCTTCAGCAGATGTCACATACGTTCTGAACAAAGCGACAGCAGATGTGAGTTTCAATACGACCACTGTGAAAACCACAGACGAAGAAGCTTTCACTCTACAGAGTCCGGTTACGTCGCTGACTCCGCAAGCCAGCATTAAATGGATGTCCAGCAATACAAACGTGGTTAGCGTATCCGGTTCAGGAACCATTGAGGGGAATGTTGGCAAAGGGCAAACCCGACTGACGTTAACAGTACTTGCTAATGACTATTATAATGCCAGCTCTGGCTACTACGATGTCATGGTGTATACGAAGCCATCCATTAGTCTGGGTGATGTCTCTTACATAAGTAAAGGAAGCAAAGGTAGCTCAGGTACATGGACGCCCGTCTTTACCGATGATTCGCTTTCTGTTACATGGAGTGCTGATGTCTCTGATGAATTCAGTAAGCCGGAGAGTGTGACCGTTTATATTCTGGATAGTGATGGAAATAAACTTGCCAGCATAGTAGAGCCGTCGCCATCGGGGAGTAAAACCACGACGGTGAACCCAAATTCTTCATTTTGGGATAAAAAGATACATGTGGCACTGATTGCTAAAGGGTACGGGAAACTTGAAACGACTAAGCCGTCTTCAGATATTTCCGTCAAGAACCTTGAACCAAATAAAATATGGACGACATTCACCGTTCGATCGCAAATTGAAACCATGACCTCTAAGGGAAAAGATGATGCATGCCAATCATCTATCCTTGGTCGAGACCACTGGAATAATGCAGTCGTCACTGGGGACAAAATCAGTTTTGGGGGTAAAACGTTAATTTCTCCAATGTCGGTGAGAGCTCGTGTTAATGCAAGCCAGAATGGTTCGCTTTCCTCGGACGCATATTTTCCAACTAGTCATAATGCGGTGAGAACAAATCAAAATATCAATTTTGGAACTACTCGAATCGCACAGAATTGCTGGAGAGACCATACTGGTAGATATAACATTGACGTTATTGTTGATTATAATGGGAAGAGTTACCAATATTCGGGGATGGGTTATGGGTGGGGAGGGAACGGAGATGGAATGTATGTGGATAGAATAGATAATTTTTGATTGCTGATGAATTTGAGTTATTTTGAAAAATTCACGAGGTAATCAATAATATTCTAACAAAAACCCTCTCAGGTATTGAGAGGGTTATGTTCCATGTAAATTTATGAAAATTTTAGCTCTCCGACACTGGCAGGAAAACCCTACAATATCGCTTTTCCAAGTTGATGTTACCGTTATGCTGGATATGGTTTATATGAAGAGTATAAGGTTTTTTTTCTGTGGTTCTCTATGGGCTTTTATTTCTTTAGATAAAAATCATCCATTTAGGATATTTAAACTGCGTTGTTGAAGAATTCAGTGTATTTTTTCTATTTTGTTATTGCTTGGTCGTTTCTTCTGCCATTTCAGTCTGTCTTCGCAGGCTATCAGCCATTTCCTAGCGTTTGCTTGAAAAACGAACACAACTGTAGGCGATCCCGTTGCTTCGTTGTGGCATAATGTGTCTAAAATCACGTTTCTACAAGAGAAGAGTAAATCCTTTGCTATTAAGTAACAATATCACCATGCAGTTCGGCAGCAAGCCGTTGTTTGAAAACATTTCCGTTAAGTTTGGCGGCGGTAACCGTTACGGTTTGATTGGCGCAAATGGCTGCGGTAAATCCACACTCATGAAGATTCTCGGCGGCGATCTGGTGCCGAGCGGCGGTAACGTCTTCCTCGATCCTAATGAACGTCTGGGTAAACTGCGTCAGGATCAGTTCGCTTTTGAAAAATACAGCGTGCTGGATACCGTTATCATGGGCCACGGTGAGCTGTGGGCGGTAAAAGAAGAGCGCGACCGTATCTATTCATTGGCTGAAATGAGTGAAGCCGACGGCTATAAAGTTGCCGATCTGGAAGTGCAATACGGTGAGATGGATGGCTACAGCGCAGAGTCACGCGCGGGCGAACTGTTGCTGGGCGTGGGGATTCCCGTTGAGCAGCACTATGGTTTGATGAGTGAAATTGCTCCCGGCTGGAAACTGCGTGTCCTGTTGGCGCAGGCGCTGTTTGCCGATCCCGATATTCTGCTGCTCGACGAACCGACCAACAACCTGGATATCGATACGATCCGTTGGCTGGAGCAGGTGCTGAACGAGCGTAACAGCACCATGATCATCATTTCGCATGACCGTCACTTCCTGAACATGGTGTGTACGCACATGGCGGATCTGGACTACGGTGAGCTGCGTATTTATCCTGGCAACTATGACGAATACATGACGGCCGCGACGCAGGCTCGTGAGCGCCTACTGGCCGATAACGCCAAGAAGAAAGCGCAGATTTCCGAACTGCAATCGTTCGTCAGCCGCTTTAGCGCCAACGCCTCTAAATCCAAGCAGGCGACATCGCGCGCACGCCAGATCGATAAAATCCAACTGGATGAAGTGAAAGCGTCCAGCCGTCAAAACCCGTTTATCCGTTTTGATCAGGATAAGAAACTGTTCCGTAATGCGCTGGAAGTTGAAGCGTTGAGCAAAGGTTTTGATAATGGCCCGCTGTTTAGCAAGCTGGGTCTGATGGTCGAAGTGGGTGAGAAAGTCGCTATTCTGGGTGCCAACGGTATCGGTAAATCGACATTGCTGAAAACGCTGGTCGGTGATTTCGAGCCGGATAGCGGTACGGTGAAATGGTCTGAAAACTCAAAAATTGGCTACTACGCGCAGGATCACGAATACGAATTCGATGAGACGCTGACCGTTTTTGACTGGATGAGCCAGTGGAAACAGGAAAAAGACGACGAGCAAGCCGTGCGCAGCATACTCGGTCGTTTGCTGTTCAGCCAGGATGATATCAAGAAGAAAGTGAAGGTATTATCCGGTGGTGAAAAAGGCCGCATGCTATTCGGCAAGCTGATGATGCAGCGTCCAAATATCCTGGTGATGGATGAACCGACCAACCACCTTGATATGGAATCCATTGAATCGCTGAATATGGCGCTGGAAATGTACGAAGGGACGCTACTGTTTGTCTCTCATGACCGTGAATTTGTCAGTTCGTTGGCGACCCGCATTCTGGAAATTACGCCAAATAAAGTGATTGATTTCACCGGTAACTATGAAGATTACCTGCGTAGTCAGGGTATTCAGTAAGCGTTGTAATACGGCCTCATTATTGAGGCCGTATTGTTTAGGGATGTATTAGTCAGGATAGAAGCCGTGATTCAGTGCTTCCACCGCCTCGGCGACGCGTGGTCCCATTCCCAATAAAATCGCCTGATCGAGCGCGATAATACGTTGGTTTTTCCAGGCTGCGGTTTGCGTCAAACCGGGTACTGCCGCCAGCACCTCCACGCCGTTTTCCACACTTTGCGTCGTCACCACAACCACCTCAGGATTCGCCGCAATCATTGCCTCACCGCCGTAAATACGATACTGGCTATGCGTGGCAATATTCTTTCCGCCTGCCAGTGTTATCAGACTATCCACCACGGTATTTTTCCCCGCGACCTGCGCTGCGGAGCTGCCGACACTCAGCAGAAACACGACGCTGACGCGATCTTTCCGCGTAGCCAGCCGCTCTGATACCGCACTCAACTGCTGAGAGAGACGGGTTGCCAACTGCTCGGCAGCCTCAGCGCGATTGAGCAGCGCACCAGCCTGACGAATATTGCTAAGCAACTGCGCTGGCGTGCTGGGCGTGCGGGTAAAACGCGCCACCTTTACGCCCGCCTGCTCAAGCTGATTAAGCACCTGTGGCGGATTGGCATCCTGCCAGGTCATCAACAGCGTTGGGTGAAGCGACAAAATACCTTCGCTCGTTAGCTGTTGCCAGTTGCTGACCTTTGGCAGCGTTGCCGTTTGTGGCGGGTAAGTGGTGGTCTGATCCACGCCTACCACTGTATCGCCTGCGCCGAGCGCATAAACGATTTCCACCAGCGAGCCACCGGCAATCACCACGCGCGACTCGGCCGCGCAGGTGAAGGAAGATAGCCCGAAAAGCATTAACGCGATTATCGCTTTCATCATCATGACTCTTAGAATGAGAACGCGGCGCCGATCGCGGTGCTGAAGCCGGATGCAGGAATACTTTCATGCGCGGTGGTATAGCGCTTATCCAGCAGGTTATTCAGCGCCAGCGTGACCTGATACTGATTCTCGCTACCGAAGGTGCTGGTAAATTCCAGATTGGCCGTTGCCCAACCGCTGTGTTGGACGGCGGTATCAGCCGTTTCATCCTTCGCACGTGAGGCCGCCCGGAGGTAGAGGTCTGATTCCAGCTCCATGCGCTCGAACAGTGTGATGTTTTTGACCCCGACGCGACCGGTAAAGGTGGGTTCACCCGTGCGATAGGTGCTGCGAGTCGGCAGTTCCAGCTCACGGCGGATGATATTGCCGTTAACGTAAGGAGACAGCGTCCAGCCGAGGTATTCTGCATACATTTCCATCCCGTACGTGGTCGCACGGTTGGCGTTGGCGTAATAACGGCTGCTGCTGTCCGTGCTGCCGGAACAGACTGCGTTACCGGCGCAGTTCAGCGTGGTGATGTAGTCTTTGGCGCGTGAGTGGTAGATCGCGCTGTCCAGCAGCCAGCTATCGTCTTTATAGCGCATGCCGACTTCATAGTTATCCGACTTTTCCGCCTTTAGATTGGCATTGCCGTAAGTGGTGCTCCCGCCTGCCGCCGTATCGTAAAATTTATGCGTCAGGGTAGGGTAGACATAACCTTGCGCAAAAGAGGCGCGCAGTTGAATATTGTCAAAGCCGGAATAGCGCAGGCTGCTGGCGGTGACTAATGTGCTGTCACTTTCCTTCGCGGCGGCGGACGTACTGTTGTTCGGCATTACCATGCCGTTCATTCTCACGGTGCCTGTCTTCTGGCCGCCGTAGGAGAGTGACTCAACCCAGTATTGGCGCGCACCCAGCGTCCACGTCCAGTCTGGCGTTATTTTCCATTCATCCTGTGCGAACAGTGCCCAGCTATTCTGCCGCCAGTGGTTATTGGATACCGAGCTGGGGTTGACCGACAGAGAAGGCATTCCCATAGGCGATAATGATCCCGCCACTCGGACATCAGAAAAGGCATTTTGCTTCACGACATCGGAGAGCCATTGTCCCCCGGCAATCAGCGTGTGTCCGGCTAATGGCGTGATATCCGCCTGTAAGGTCAATCCCCGACTGGTCTGTTTGTCGTCGGTTCCTGTGCTCATCGCCATTTTGCCTTGATAAAGCGCCATGCCGTTATAGCGCAGCGGATTACCGCTCTGCGACAGATCGTTGCGGAATTCGCGTTTGATATTTTGCTGATAGGCGTCCAGATGCAGGTTTTTCAGCACATCGCCGCCGAGCTGCCAGTCATAAAACAGGCCGATCTTCTTTCTTTCCAATTCAGGAATGCGCACGCTGAAGCTGTCGTATTCAGTCGAATCGGTGTAGGTCTGCGTGCTGAGTTTGAAGCTGTCGAGCGACAGGCCGAATTTATGATCGCCAAGGCGATAGCCGAGCCAGGCGGACTGCCCGCTGTTGCGGAAATGAGTGTCCGGCAGACGGCCATCCGGCGTGCTGCGGTTGCCCTGATCGCTATAGCTGCCGCTGAGGCGATAGTCGAAATTGCCGATGGAGCCGTAGGCTAAACCCGATTCCTGCCAGCCTGCGGTCGCGCTGTCATAAACGGCTTTGATTTTGCCGCTCAGCAGTTTGTCTCCGCCTTTGCGGGTAATAAAGTTGATCACGCCGCCAATAGCCTGAGAGCCATATAATACCGAATGCGGGCCTTTCACGACTTCAATGCGTTCAATATAAGATGGATCGATTAATAATCCGAGGCTGTAGTTTGGCCCAGCGCGCTGATAAGTGACTTCCTGTCCGTCAATTAACACTAATACGCGTGAGGCTTCTTCGCCGCGAATGCGTATTTGTTTACGACCGGCTAATGCGGTATCGGTAATATCGACGCCGGGAATATCACGCAGCGTTTCAGCAATAGAATCGCCGGTATATTTATTCAGCTTTTCATTATCGATAACCTGCATCGTGACCGGACTTTCCCATAAATTCTGTTCCGTTCTCCCTGCACTAATAACGGTTATTTCATCGCTGTTTGTGGTCGAATGATTTGTAGATGAATCGTTTGGCGCTGCATTAATTGCGCCGCTATAAATAGCAGGCAGCATAAAGAGAGCCCAGTGTGTGGCCTTTTTATTCATGGCTTTTTCTCTGAAAAGTTAATGATTATCATTAACGTTATCATTTGGGCGGAATCGGCGATAATTAAATTTGAATGAATATTAAAAAATGTGACTGCAATCTCATTTATTATTAAATAATGACTTGCAATATTTTATTGGTTGTTAAATTAACGAATTTTAATGTAGTGATTTTTGTTTTCATTTATTTAACATTTAAAGTGAGTGAAGTGGATTAATGCTATGAAAGTAATGAGAAATAACCGTGTTTATTTATATCGGCAATTTTAACCAAAATAAGCAAATCGGTTAATTTAAAGAGAAAATAACGCGAAAAGAATAACCCGCCTCCTTTCTGCCTGCCGGGCAGGTTGCCAAATAAAAATAATTATCATTTAATTTATTTTATTGATTATTTGGGGGCCGTTAATGAACATCGATTTGACGCCGTATTATGCCGAGCCCGGTGAGCAGCCTTTTGGCGCCCGACGTATGGCAATGCCTTGGCGCAACCATGTGCCGCTTTCACCAGAACAGATTCCGGCCGGTTGGCAGACGCTGAAGCAGCAGACCGTGCCTGCGCGTAAGCGTCTGCTCTATCTGCACATTCCTTTCTGCGCCACGCACTGCACGTTCTGCGGTTTTTATCAAAACAAACTGCGTGATGACAGCACGGCGACCTATACCCGCTATTTGTTGCAGGAACTGGCGATGGAAGCGGATAGCCCGCTGCATCAGTCTGCGCCGATTCATGCGGTGTACTTTGGTGGTGGTACGCCAACGGCGCTGGCGGCCGATGAACTGTCACAGATCATTCGCGCGATCCGTACCTCTCTGCCGCTGGCACCAGACTGTGAAATCACGGTGGAAGGGCGGGCGATGGATTTTGACGATGAGCGAATCGATGCCTGTCTGGACGCGGGAGCGAACCGCTTCTCCATTGGGATTCAGACGTTCGATACCCGTATTCGCCAGCGTATGGCGCGTACGTCAGATAAGCAGCAGTCAATTCGCTTCCTTGAGCGCCTGTGCGAGCGAGACAGAGCCGCCGTAGTGTGCGATCTGATGTTCGGCCTGCCGGAACAAACGCCGGAAATCTGGCGCGAAGATCTGGCGATCGTCAGTGATTTACCGTTAGACGGCGTCGATCTGTATGCGCTTAATCTGTTACCGACCACGCCGCTGGCGAAAGCGGCCGAAAACCAGCGTGTCGCGCTGCCTGATGTAGTGGCCCGTCGTGATTTTTACCGAACTGGCGCGGCATTTCTGGCCGATGCTGGCTGGCACCAGCTTAGCAACAGTCACTGGGCGCGCACCACGCGTGAACGCAACTTGTACAACCTGCTGATTAAACAGGGCGCGGACTGTCTGGCAATGGGAAGCGGTGCGGGCGGCAATATAAACGGGCAAGCCTACATGATGGAACGCAGCCTGGAGCGCTACTACCAGCAGATCGACCAGGGGCAAAAACCGATCATGATGATGACACCAGCCAGTCCTACCGGGCCGTGGCAGCATCAGCTTCAGGCGGGTATTGAGGTCGGGCGTATCAAGCTGCCTCAACTGACGCGACATGCCCGTGAACTTCAGCCGTTACTCAGCCAGTGGCATCAGGCCGGGCTGACCTGCGACGATTCCACCTGCCTGCGCCTGACCAATGATGGCCGCTTCTGGGCGAATAACCTGATGCAGGCATTACAACAAATTATCCCCCAGCTTAATGCCGAAGAGCATGCGCACTAACCGGAGACGCAACGATGACCATGACACTGAATGAATTACTGGCAACCAACCCTGATGGCACACTGGAAGAGATTGCCGGAAAGTATAATACCTCGCTGTTTGCTGTCGTTGAGGCCTTGCCTGCGGCTCAGCGTACGCTGGCAACGGGCGATCGTTTCGATCAGGTCTGGGACACGATTGCGACCTGGGGTGAAGTGACGCTCATCAGCCACACGGCAGACGCGATTCTGGAATTCAAGAGCGAGCTACCCACCGGTACGCACCGTCACGGTTACTTTAACCTGCGCGGCAAAAATGGCCTGAGCGGGCATATCCGTGCAACGAGCTGTCAGCACATTGCATTTATTGAGCGTAAGTTCATGGGGATGGACACCGCGTCCGTGGTGTTCTTTAATGCCAGCGGTGCAGCGATGTTTAAAATTTTCCTTGGACGAGACAGCCACCGTCAGCTGCTGAGCGCTCAGGTTGAGGCGTTCCGTGCGCTGGCGAGTGAATTACAACCGGAGCAGGTATGACGTGGTTACTTTTCGGCGCAGGCAATGGGGTTGGCGCCTGCTTATTACAGCGCGCCATTGAGTGCGAGCAGGCGGTCATACTCGTCTTGCGTAATCCTGAACAGGCCAAACACTGGCGTGAGCAGGGAATGACGGTCGTGGAAGGCGATGCCTGCGACCCAGAAACGGTAGCGGAAGCCTGTCGTGTGGCGGGGCCTTCTGCCATTGTGGTATCGACAATGGGCGGCGGCACGGTAAATTATCAGGGCCATCGCACGGTGATCGATGGCGCAGAGCAGGCAGGCATCAAGCGTATGCTGCTGGTGACGTCACTGGGCTGCGGCGATAGCTGGCCGCTGTTGTCGCCACGCGCCAGAGCCGCGTTTGGCTTCGCGGTGCGTGAGAAATCGCTGGCAGAAAGCTGGTTGCAAAGCAGTACGTTGGATCACTGTATCGTTCGTCCCGGCGGCCTGCTGGACGTGGTCGCGACGCACAATGCAAAACTGACGCAGGGTGCTGCTACGCTGGGATTGGTGTCACGCTGGGATGTCGCGCTGGCGGTTGATCAGCTGTTGCAGCAACCCGTGTTTGGCAATCACATCTACAATCTGATCGATCCCGATCTCACGATGCCCGCCATTCCGTAACCTTCGCTATTTTGTCGTCAATGTTGCCGGGAGAATTCATCCCGGCATCAGTCAAACTGTTATAGTCAATCTGTCGAAAACTGTATCTGTTATCTCTCATGTGGCTATGTTCTAATCGATGCAAGCAGTGTTGTATTCCTCAAGCACGATGGTGATGACGATGGATGAAGTAAAACGCCTTCTGACCGAAGAGATCGAACGTATTAATCGGGAAGAAAAACGCGACAATAAAATACGTTTTAGCCGTAAATTCATGCAGTCTCACCCCTATCTGTTTGCCGCGATGCTGGTGAGCTACGTGCCAGTCGCGATCATCCTTTTTTATGCCCCTTATTTTGGTTTGCCCTATCTGATCGGCTTTACCGTTTTCCTGCTGGTGATGACGCTGGCCCTCTCAGTGGATATCAATCCGACCTATCGCTTTGAAGACATTGATACCCTGGATCTCCGCGTTTGCTATAACGGCGAGTGGTTTACTGTCCGCCACGTGTCGCAGGACACGCAGGATAAGCTGTTACACAACGAGCAGGTGCCGTCAGCCGTGAAAGCGGGGATAGAGAAAATCCGACGCACCAAAGGTGACGTTGATTTTTACGACGTCTTCTCGCTGGCCTACCACCAACAGCCTTCCCGTTAGCAGGCTCTTTCTGCCCTCAAACCGCCCCATTTCGTGATGACCAAATAATGCGCATGGCTTTTTCTATGCGCAGATTTTCATGGTGGCTGGTTTTCGTCGAGATACTGGTTTTCATGTAGTCATAATGCTACGTTCATTAGAAGCAGCAAGCGCCGCATTCTTGTGGTTTTTCAGACCGATGGTTTTTCAGGTTGATGGTTTTTCAAATACGGGCAGAACAGGACGATGAGCGAAAAGGTATTGCTGGTGATTCAGTTGGGCCAACCGCCGGAAGGCATCGCGTCTCAGGTGGGGCAGCAGGGAAAGTGGTTTACCGATGCGGTGCAGGGTAAGACGCAGCCGGTGAAGGTGGTTCGTCCCGATCTTGGGGAGCCGCTACCGGCATTTGATACGCTGGCGGCGGTGGTGATTTCCGGCTCGTGGTCGATGGTCACGGATCGGCTGGATTGGAGTGAATACACCGCGGGCTGGTTGCGTGAAGCGTATTACGCGGATGTTCCGCTGCTGGGCGTGTGCTATGGGCATCAACTGTTAGCCGATGCGCTGGGCGGCAAAGTAGGGGATAACCCGAACGGCAAGGAAGTCGGCGTTCAGGTTGTGACAACCCATGAAGCTGCCGCGCACGATATCTTACTGCGTGATTATCCGCAGCAGTTTGGCGCTTATCTGACGCATCAGCAATCCGTGCTGGAACCGCCAGCGGGCGCGCAGGTTCTGGCGAGTTCAGAGATGGATGGCTGCCAGATTATCCGCTACAGCGATAAAGTGTTGACCGTACAATTTCATCCGGAATTCAGCGCGGACATCATGCTGACATGCCTGCGTCATAATGAAACGGCCCTGCGACAGGGTGGGTGGGATGTCGATCGGATGATGGATATTCCGCAGGAACCCGTCTGGGCGCGCAAGATCCTGCTGGATTTTGTACAACGCTACGCGGCGAAATAGCCCTCGAACAACGCGTTATTGTCGATAAAGCGTCCTTCTCGATCGTCACTCATCGGTGATGGTCGAGCCAAAAATCATGACAGACTCATCCACCGAAACCGTAGCGCTATGGCAAAGTTTGAACAGCTCGCTCACCAAATCCGTGAGCAGCTTCAGGAAGGGATCTGGCAGCCGGGCGATAAACTGCCCTCGCTGCGGGAAAAATCACTGCACTCGGGCATGAGCCTGATGACCGTGCTGCACGCGTATCAGCTGCTGGAAAGTCAGGGGCTGATTGTGTCGCGTCCGCAGTCGGGTTATTACGCGGCACCGCAGCTGTCCGCATTACCGGCAGACAGCCTGCATTCGCCCGTGGGGCAGGAGCGCGTTCAGTTGACCGAAGACGTGGACGTCAATGCCTTCATTTTTGATGTGCTTCAGGCCAGCAAAGATCCGGCGGTGATGCCGTTCGGATCGGCGTTTCCCGATCCGCAGCTCTTTCCACAGCGTCAACTGACGCGCTCGCTGGCCTCGGTGGCGCGTCATATGCAGCCACAGAGCGCGCTGGATAATTTGCCGCCGGGTAATGAGAGCCTGAGGAAGAACATCGCCCAGCGCTATGCGTTGCAGGGGATTGCCGTCTCGCCCGATGAGATTGTGATTACGGCGGGGGCGATGGAGTCCCTCAATCTCAGTCTTCAGGTACTGACGGAGCCGGGCGATTACGTGGTGATCGAATCCCCGGCTTTTTACGGTGCGCTACAGGCGATCGAACGCCTTAAACTCAAAGCGATTGCGATAGCGACCGATCCGCAGCAGGGCATCGATCTTGACGCGTTGCAGCAGGCGCTGAATGATTATCCGATCAAAGCCTGTTGGTTGATGACCAATTTTCATAACCCGCTTGGCTGCACGCTGTCCTGGGAGAAGAAACAGCGGCTGGTGGCGATGCTGGAGAAACACGGTGTTGGGCTGGTAGAAGATGACGTCTACAGTGAGCTTTACACTGGCCTGCAACGCCCGCTACCCGCGAAGGCGTTGGATAAAAAAGGCACGATTCTGCACTGTTCCTCGTTTTCTAAAAATCTGGTGGCAGGGTTCCGCATTGGCTGGGTAGCGGCAGGGAGCCATGCGGGCAGCATTCAGCGTTTACAACTGATGAGTACATTATCAACCAGTGCACCGATGCAGCTGGCGATTGCGGATTATCTGGCGACCAGCAGCTATGACAGCCACCTGCGCCGCCTGCGGCGAGCGCTGGAGCAGCGCAAACATGCGGCATTACAGTCGCTACGCCGACACTTTCCGGGCGAGGTCCGCATTAATCATTCGCAAGGCGGCTATTTTCTCTGGCTGGAGTTGCCTGAAGGTGTCAGCAGCACGGAGCTATACCGTCGTGCGCTGGAGCGGGGCGTCAGCATTGCACCGGGGAAAATGTTCACGACCGGCGACAAATACGATCGCTATTTCCGCTTTAACGCGTCCTACGAATGGGACGATCGCTGCGAACAAAGTGTGATCGTCTTAGCATCGCTGATTCGGACGCAGATAGGCGAACGTCTGACCCGATCACCCCTTTAGAGGTGTGGAGATGTTTGCCGCTTTTCTGCTACTGTTTCCGTCATGGCGGAAGGTGGCGGCATTGATGGCGAAAAACAGCCATAACCTTGCCGGAAATCAGGAAGTCGATAGGCACGATGCGTATAATCTCGGCTAAAGCTGAGCGATACCTGCTATCTTTCGGACCGCGCTGGCGGCCTTCCTGCACCCCGAAATCTATCGGATAGACAACGTAAATAACAGGAAAAACCACCCTGATGAGTATTCGCATTGTTCCTCAGGAACAGTTAGAACAGAACGAAAAATCGATGCCGGAAGGGAACATCCCTCCGCTGCTTTTTGCTAATCTGAAAAGCCTGTACAGCAGCCGCGCGGAGCGTCTGCGTCAGTTAGCTGAAGAGCACCCGTTGGGGGACTATCTCACCTTCGCCGCAGGCGTGGTGGAAGCCCAGCAGAAGGTATTGCACGATCATCCGTTGAAGCTTGACCTGAGTGATGTGCTGAAACAGTCCGGTGAACGTCCACCGCTCGATATCGCGGTGTTCCCGCGTGATGCGCACTGGCACACGCTGCTGCGTGCGTTGATCGAAGAATTAAAACCGGATGCCAGCGGACAGGTGTTATCCACGCTGGAGAATCTGGAAAAAGCCTCAGAGCAGGAGCTGGAAGAACAGGCAACGGCACTGTTGCAACACGAGTTTCGTGCCGAGAGCAATGATAAAGCCCCGTTCATCTGGGCAGCGCTATCGCTGTTTTGGGCGCAGATGGCAAGCCAACTGCCCGGTAAAGCGCGCGCCGTACCCGGCGAACATCGCCAGTTCTGCCCCGTGTGCGGCAGTATTCCTGTATCGGGTGTGGTGCAGTTAGGTACCTCCAGCGGGCTGCGTTATCTGCACTGTAATCTGTGCGAGAGCGAATGGCACATGGTGCGGGTGAAATGCAGCAACTGTGAAGAATCGAGCGAGCTGAACTATTGGTCGCTGGATAGCGAGAATTCCGCTATCAAAGCGGAAAGCTGTGGTCACTGTGGCACGTATCTGAAACTGTTGTATCAGGAAAAAGATCACCGTGTAGAAGCCGTCGCTGACGATTTGGCATCGCTGGTACTGGATGTGAAAATGGAGGAAGAAGGTTTTTCTCGCAGTAGCATCAATCCCTTCCTGTTCCCGGAAAGTTCGATCGAATAGCCAGTCTAATCGGTGAAGCACGTTCGGGCTTCACCGCCTTTCTTGCAAAAAACCTATCCTTGCCACACGCCGCTGAAGTGCAGCAACAAGACCAGCGCAGTTATCGCGATTGACGATGACGTAAGGACGATCAGTCCGTGGCTGACGCGTGATAACACCGGTTGGCAAGAGGCGTTAAAGCGGTAGCGCAAAATCGCCAGCACCGACATCAGAGCGGAGACGCACAAAAGCAGGATAGCGCAGGCAAAAACGGCGCGACTGTCATCTACCATGCTTAAACGAAAACACAGCAGGCTATTTATCAGCATCACAAACAGGGTGCGTGTCCAGGCCATACCGGTTCGCTGCGGCTGTAAACCGGGATCGCGAGTTGTTTCCATGTGCTACCCGAACAGGATCATGGCGGCAAGCGCGATGGCAATGAGGGTGATAAATAGCGTCACGATCAGCAGCATCGGCGTATACGGCATATCACTTTCCTGACGCATGGCTTTCTCATTGCTGACCCAGCGACGATAGGCCAGACCGCCGAGCAATGCCGCACAGACGACCAGCAGCAGAGCCAGCCCCTGACGCACCAGCGGATCGAGATGAACGGTAAATTGGTCGATACCCACCGCACCTGCAAGAAACGCCAGCGCGGTGCGAATCCACGCTAGAAAGGTGCGCTCATTCGCTAATGAAAAGCGGTAGTCCGGGGTTTTCCCCTGACTCCACCACGGCGTTTTGTCCTGTCTGGGTGTTGTCATGTCGTCGTCTGATTTCAGGTTAAAAGAGGGCATCTGATTGGGCGCAGCGTCTGCATTCTAGCGCCCTTGGCGAGTTTCGTCTGCCCTGATGACTGTCTCAGTACGAAATGATGAAGCGCCCGATGGCGGCGCTTCGTTCTCTCAAGGGGCGTCTTTGCCCGCTTCATGGTTCTCAACGGCCAGCGCGGTGACCAGCGCGAACGCGCAGGCCAGCAGCGTGCCCAGTATCCAGGCGAAATACCACATTTTCTTTCTCCTCAAATCGTTAGTAAACGGAGTGCTTATTTTCTTCGATGTAACGCGCATCGACCCGACCAAACATCTTGTAGTAACACCAACTGGTATAAAGCAGGATGGTGGGAACAAAAATGCAGGCCAGAATGGTCATCACCTGAAGCGTAAGCTGGCTGGACGTCGCATCCCAGATGGTCAGGCTGACATTGGGATCGAAACTGGAGGGCATCACAAACGGGAACAGCGTAATTCCTGCCGTCAGAATCACGCAGACAATCGTCAATGACGAGGTCAGAAAACCCCAGCCGCAGCGGTTCACGCGCGAGAAGAGACAGGTGAACCACGGCAGAACCACACCCAATGCGGGGATCGCCCACAGCGACGGATGCGCATTAAAGTTGGTTAACCAGGCACCGGCCTGCTGGACCACGTCTTTATTCAGTGGATTAGACGGAGCCGCTTTATCCAGCGTGGAGGTAATTAGGTAGCCGTCGATTCCGGTAACGACCCACAGGCCAGCCAGTAAGAAGGTGATGCTCATCAGCGCGCTGGCTATTAGGGCGGTTTTTTGCGCGCGACGCTGAAGTGCATCTGTGGTGCGCATTTGCAGGTAAATCGCGCCGTGTGCGACGATCATCGCGACACTCACGACGCCTGCCAGCAGCCCGAACGGGTTCAACAGGCCAAAGAATCCGCCGTGGTAGGTGAGGCGCAAATACTTATCAACGCTCAGCGGCACGCCTTGCAACAGGTTGCCTAATGCGATGCCGAACACCAGCGTGGGGACGACGCTGCCGATGAAAATGCCCCAATCCCACATGTTGCGCCAGCGGTGGTTTTCCAGCTTGGAGCGATAGTCAAAGCCAACCGGGCGGAAAAACAGAGCGGCCAGCACCAGAATCATGGCGAAGTAGAAACCGGAAAAAGCGGCGGCATAAACCATCGGCCAGGCGGCGAACAGTGCGCCCGCCGCGGTGATCAGCCAGACCTGATTGCCGTCCCAGTGTGGGGCGATCACGTTAATCATCACTCGCCGTTCGGTATCGGTCTTGCCCAGCAGGCGCAGCAGAATGCCCACGCCCATATCAAAGCCGTCAGTGATGGCGAAGCCGATGAATAACAGGCCAATCAATCCCCACCAAATCAGACGTAATGTTTCATAATCCAGCATTATTATGGCTCCCGTTAAGGTTTTGCAGGTGTCGCGAGGGATTGTGTCGTCGGTTGTTCAAAGTGGTAGCGGCCGGTTTTCAGACTGCTTGGCCCCAGTCGGGCAAATTTGAACATCAGATACATTTCTGCGATCAGAAACAGCGAGTACAGTCCGCAAATCAGTCCCATCGACAGCAAGATGTCGTGTGCTTCCAGAGACGAATTGGCGATGGCGGTAGGCAGAACTTCACCGACTGCCCACGGTTGGCGGCCGTACTCGGCGACGAACCAGCCGGATTCAATCGCGATCCAGGGCAGGGGAATCCCGTACAGCGCGGCGCGATGTAGCCATTTGCGCTGCCCCATGCGGCCGCGTATCACGCTCCAGAACGACAGAGCAAAAATGCCGAGCATCAGCACGCCACAGCCCACCATCAGGCGAAAAGCGATATACAGTGGTGCGACGCGAGGAATCGAATCTTTGGTTGCCTGCTGGATCTGGTTTTCGCTGGCGTTGGCGACGTCATCGGTATAGCGCTTAAGCAGCAGGCCGTAGCCAAGATCGCGCTTGGCAGCCTCAAATTGCGCGCGAACGGCGGGGTCGGTATTACCTGAGCGCAGTTCCTCCAGCAGACCATAGGCCGTCATGCCGTTACGAATGCGAATCTCATGCTGTGCCATCAGATCTTTAATACCGACGACGGGTTTGTCGAGCGAACGGGTGGCGATTAGCCCCAGCAGGTAGGGAACGTGGACCGCATAATCATTCTGCATCGTTTCCTGATTGGGGATGGCGAACAGCGTGAAAGAGGCTGGTGCAGGCTGTGTTTCCCATTCGGCTTCGATCGCGGCCAGCTTGGTTTTTTGTACGTCTCCCATCACATAGCCGGATTCATCACCCAACACGATTACGGACAGTACCGAGGCCAGACCAAAACTGGCGGCAATCGCGAACGAGCGTTTGGCAAAGGCGATATCGCGGCCTCTCAGCAGATAGTAAGAGCTGATCCCGAGTACAAACATCGCGCCGGCGGTGTAGCCCGCAGCCACGGTGTGGACGAACTTCACCTGCGCGACCGGGTTCAGCACCAGTTCGGCGAAGCTCAGCATTTCCATGCGCATGGTTTCGTAATTGAATTCGGCGGCAATCGGGTTTTGCATCCAGCCGTTGGCGACCAGAATCCACAGGGCGGAAAAGTTGGAGCCTAGCGCGACGAACCAGGTCACCAGCATATGTTGAACTTTGGTCAGACGATCCCAGCCGAAAAAGAACAGGCCGATCAGCGTGGATTCGAGGAAGAACGCCATGAGTCCTTCCATTGCCAGCGGCGCACCAAAAATATCGCCCACATAGTGAGAATAGTAAGACCAGTTAGTGCCGAACTGGAATTCCAGCGTCAGACCAGTTGCCACGCCCAGCGCAAAATTGATGGCGAACAGCTTGCCCCAGAATTTGGTCATATCCTTATAGATTTGCTTGCCGGTCAACACATAAGTCGTGTTCATAATGGCCAGCAGGAAAGACAACCCCAGCGTCAGCGGGACGAAAAGAAAGTGATACATGGCAGTCAGGGCAAATTGCAGCCGCGACAGCTCAACGACATCAAACATGTTAGGCTCCTAGCTTCAGGCAGGAAAATGCTGTTATTCCGATGCTTGCCGGAATAAATAGTGATGAATAAAATGCGAATAAATTACCGCCAGACGGTATTTGCATCCGTCAGAAATTAACGTCACTGATTGAAGTGAGATAAGAATGAATAGTGAATAAAACGTGCGGGGATTATAGCGTGCAAAAACTGAAGGATAAATAGTACAGTTTGTTGATTCGGTTTTTTTATCTTTTATGTCATTATTTTGGTTTTATATTTTAATTTTACATTTTCTCCTGGTGTTTAGTTTTATTTAATTTTATTTTCTAGCTTTTTGTTCTGTATATTTATTGGTGTTGGGAATTTAATTTAATTAAAATAGTACAGATTTGAGATGTATAAATATAACAGTTTCATTTTTTATTTAATTTTACATTTGGCGATGAAAGTAATGAGGAATTATCAGAATATCCTTACTAATGAGGTGGAGATGATGTGCGTGTGCCGTATGCTAAATACGGCACACCTAATTGATATGATGAAATACAGGTGCCAGCGATTACACGGAAGGGGCTTCTGGCCACACGACGGATGCCGCAGTGAGATCAATGCGGTTCAACGTCACCAGATAAATTTTCCATTGGGTTAGCCGCTCTTGCTCTTCATCCGTGGCAATGGCTAAGTCCACTGCGTAGTTCAGCTCGGCAATTCGGGTATTTGCCGTCGCTCGCCGTGCCGCCAGCTCCTGCTGTAGGCTTTTGGTTGCGGCAAGCTGTTGGGCCTCCTGATTTGTCACCCAGACCGCCCCATTCCACTGATCAAACTCGGTTGCTGGAGCCAGAAATGTCATATTTTCAGACAGTTCGCCGAACTGCATCATCGTCTGCGCCTGTCGAGTTTCCGTACTGTAAACCGTCTGGCCGCGATGGTCTGGCACCTGTTCCCATGCCTTACCGTCTGCACTACGGCGCAAGGCTTGGCCGACAGGCGGCAATTGCGGTTCGTCTGCGTAGCTGTCGGCTGGCAGGCCAACACCTTGCATAACATACTCATAGCTCGCTGACAGGTATTCCCGTGTCTCGGAATTAACGTGATAAACGGTAATCCAGCCGGAATCGATTGCCAGCCCACGTTCGTTCAGTTCTGCGTTTTTAATTTGTGTTGAATAGTTGCTCATTATGCTGCTCTCACGATGTAGTTAAATGCGATATTGCGGGGACGGGTTTCACTCTCACCAAACGAATGCATCGGGTTACCCGCTCCAGATGATGATGATGATGACCCGTCAGGCTGACTTTCACTGTGAACAACAAATGGGCCAGTTGCATCCAGCGGCGGGAACCCCCCTCCGTCGTACTGACCCCCTCCCTCGTGTGATAGTTTGAGCGCATGCTTGTGGCTGCGTATCGCATCGCCCTGTACTGATAGCAACGCACGCCCAGCATCAGCGCCGCGTCCGTCATCCCAACCGCGTACGAATTCGCCGCGCAGATCGGGCAGGAAACCGCTGGGATAGCGAGAGGTCAGAATGGGATATTGCGCTTTGTCGAATTGCTGGCCGTTGCATTTGAGCCAACCAGCGGGCGCGACAGCGCCGGGGAATGGCAGTGGGATGCCAGCTAAATCATTGATAGACATTGCACCGATTGAGGTAGATGTCATCGTTGCACTAGTCGGTGTTTTTAAATATCCATTGGTATCAACCGTGTATTGATTTGACATCAATACGTTAAGCCACGGGCTGTTCATTCCTCCAGCGCGGGTGCGGTAATGCATTCGGGGCTGATCAGGTGCTGTGCCGTTTGATTGGTTAAATGCCAACATTGACGACGCATTCGTATCCCAGGCAACATTAATTCCTCGCCATGCATACCCATCACTATTGGGCCAATTAATGTTTACGTCTTTGTTTGCTGAACTTCTGAAGAACTTAGACTGCCCAGACTGGATGATTTCATTCGCATCATCTGCCATTATCCCTGAGCCACCCAGTCCCCACGCTCCGTTAATTAGCACCGAACCGGACGTATAGTCTGATACCGATGTTTGCTTCACCAATCCCATATTTACACGGAATTTCGCCTTATCAGGAATATCCGCGCCGTTCTGATCTTTTGCCAGCTTCCCCGCCAGTGCATTCAACACAGTTGTGCTGAAGTTCGGATCATTACCCAGCGCGGTAGCCAGTTCTTGCAGCGTATCGAGTGCCGCAGGAGATCCATTAACCAATGCTGCTACGGCGGCTTTCACAAAGGCTGTGGTAGCCAACTGTGTGTCATTAGAACCGGATGCAGCAGTCGGCGCTGTTGGCGTGCCCGTGAATGCAGGACTGGCTTTTGGGGCATACTGAGGATGCGCATCGAGGATGGAAACATGGGCATTCAGCTTATTGGCTACGTCAGTTTTCACATCAGCAATGGCATTCACCACGGTGGTACTGAAGTGCGGATCGTTGCCCAACGCGCTCGCCAGTTCTTGCAGCGTATCCAGTGCTGCCGGAGAACCATTGACCAGTGCGGCAAGGGCCGATTTCACAAAGGCCGTGGTGGCAATTTGCGTGTTGTTTGCCGTTTGCGCTGTCGTTGGCGCGGTGGGCGTTCCCGTCAGCGCTGGGCTGTTTTTGGGGGCATATTGCGAATGCGGGTCGCTGGCAGCGAGATGTACCTGCAAACTCTCACCCGTGGTTTCCTGCATTTTTTTCAGGTAAGCCGTGCGGCTAGCTAATTGCTCTGCCTGACGGTTAGAGATCCCCCCTGGGCCTGCGACAACGGGATCCGATGTCTCAAGCTGATAAATTCCATCAATCCAGCTTTCTTGTTCAGATAAATTCGCCATGTTCATGCGTTCCTATGGTTGTGACGTCGCTACGGTGCGGCTTTTACAGCGATTCTTTCTGTTTCCACGCCGATGTCAGCATCATGCCGATGGCTATAAAACAGTTTTAGTAACGATGATGAGAGTACCTTTTGCGATGGGGCTGGTTTAGTAACGGAGTTTAAAAATTGAAGTTGAAAAGTGTGCGGAAGCGGCATTAACCGTGCAGGTACTATGTCCTTGCTTCCTTATAAATGTGAGCTGATGCAAATGGCGCGCTAATTGCATATTCCTGAACGTGGTTTTTTCAGGAGAGACAGCAATGGTGGCGGAGCCTTCAACGACAATTCGATTTTTACTTGCCTCGCGCCAGTGTGAGCTGAACAGCCTGCGCTACCTGCTGCAAAGCGGTGAGCTGGTGGGCAAAATTAGCCAGCTCGTCCATCTATTGCAGCGTGAACGGGGAACGGCCAACCTGTTTCTTTGCTCCGATGGTCGACTGTTCGCCGACGAACTGGCGCTACGTGAGAAAGACGTGCAGGTGGCGCAGACGCACTTGATGATGCATCTGGCCGGATTGGAAAAAATGACGGCGGAATTACCGCAGGCGAGCCGTTTATTCAGCCGTGTTGCCAGCGTGGTTTATGCGCTGAGCCTGCTGCCCGCGCTGCGTCAGCAGATTCGCCAGCGTTTGTTGCCTCAGCCGCAGGCGATGACGTTTTTCAACGACATTGTCCGCAACCTGCTGGCGCTGGTTTTTGAGGTATCGGACACGGCGGCCGATCCGGGGATTTCCCGCACGCTAATTGCCATGTTCAGCTTTATGCAGGGGAAAGAGCTGGCGGGGCAGGAGCGAGCTATCGGCGCGGCGGCCTATGCGGCAGGCTGCGTCGATGAGGAAACTCGGCAAAAGCTGCTGGATTTGATTGAACGGCAGGATCGCTGTTTCGATACCTTTCTGAGTTTTAGCGGTGAAGAAAGCCAGCAGCGCTGGCGTGCTATCGCGGTAGACAGCGAGTTTGAGCGCCTGCGTCGCATTGTGTGCACACGCAGCCCGATAGAAAAGCTGCCGGAAGCCGATAGTCTTCACTGGTTTTCGATTGCCACGCGGCGCATCGATGAAATGAAGCAGATGGAAGATGAGTTGGAGCAGACGCTGATGCAGCGCTGCCGTACCCATATTGCGGCTACTGAGAAAGCATGCAGCGATCAGCGCGCGGATCTCGAAGCGCTGATGGCGCAGCAGGAACATGATGAGCCAGGCTATTCGATATTTATCGCCGGTCACGACGTGGAAGGGCAGGACGTCCCTCCTGGTTGGCTGAATAGTGATGGCGTCAGTCCACAGCTGGGGCGATCGCTGCTGTCGCTGGTGCAGCAACAATCGCGGCGCTTACAGGCACAGGATCATGAATTGGCTGCGCTGCGAGCCACGTTGAATGAAAGAAAGCAGATCGATCGTGCGAAGGGTTTGCTGATGCAGCACCGTGGATTAAGCGAAGAAGAGGCCTACAAAACCCTGCGCCGCATGGCGATGAGTCAGAATAAAAAGCTGATTGACATCGCGACGGCGATGCTCGCGGTGGCCGATGTATTTGGTGATACCCCTTAAGAGGTATATGCACATGAACTGTGCGTGTTCTGCCAGTTGGCGGTGCAAGGCATCGTCCCGTGAGGAGGAAATCTCAGAGTCAATGGCAGTATGAAGTGGTTTCGTGCGTAAAAATATCGTCATTTCTATGCTACGTCGTAGCACACGCACGACACGGGGCGCTCAGTCGCCGCCGCCCCGTGACCCGAGGCTTTTTCGCGGGAAATTACGCCGCTGCGCGGTTCCTTCGGAAAATCAGTCGCCTGACGGACCGTGGCTGACGCACTGGCGGCTCGATTAGCGGTCATGTCCACCGATGGCACCGCGTAGCGGCATAATTTAGCCAGAAGCCAGGGTTCGCAGGGCTGCGGCGCTTGAGCGCCCTGCGTCGGGCGCGTGTACGGTATTGCATATCATGGTGGCGGTATGGCGCACGAAACTGTCTCTGAGTCTGTATAGAAATGTGACTAAGAGACGGCTCCTGCGAAGTGGAACGCTCAAAAGTGTGATAGCTGGCACAAACCTTGCTTTAACTCATTAGCAACAACCAAACATTCATAATACGTTTCGGGCCAACGGCGGTGCGGAAGGTGTTAATCGGACAACGGCGTCCATAAGCGTGCAGATTCTGCATGGGCTTGTGGACGCCGTTTTTGTTTTTACCGCCTGAAAAGGTGTTTTGCGCAAGGGTGTCGTTGATGAGTGATTCCAAAACCAAAAGCATGACCGTCTCTCGCCGCCAGTTTCTGTTGGGGAGTGCTGCACTGGGAGGCAGTCTGATGCTGCCGGGGTTGATGAATAGCGCCTGGGCTGCCGGTTCCGATGCGCCGGAGAAAAAGGAAATTCGAGTTGGGTTTATCCCGTTGACGGACTGCGCCTCGGTCGTGATGGCCGCAGTGAAAGGTTTCGATAAGAAATACGGCATCACCATTGTTCCCAGCAAAGAAGCCAGTTGGGCCGCGGTGCGCGACAAACTGGTTTCGGGTGAACTGGATGCCGCACACATTCTGTATGGTCAGCTGTACGGTCTGCAAATGGGGCTGTCTGGATCGCAGAGCAACATGGCGGCACTGATGACGCTCAACCAGAACGGACAAGGGATCACGCTGGCGAACCAGCTGCGTGCAGCCAACGTCACGGATCTCGCCGCGCTGCAAAAGTATGTTGCCGCTAGTCCTGCGGGCACTTACACCTTCGCGCAAACCTTCCCAACCGGCACGCACGCCATGTGGCTCTATTACTGGCTGGCCTCCGCCGGCATTCATCCGCTGAACGACGTGCGCACCGTGGTGGTGCCGCCGCCGCAGATGGTGATGAACATGAAGATTGGCAACATGGTCGGCTACTGCGTCGGCGAGCCGTGGAACCAGCGTGCCATCAGCGAAAACATCGGCTTTACCGCCGCTACCTCGCAAGACATTTGGCCAGATCACCCGGAAAAAGTGCTGGGCACCCGCGCTGACTGGGTAAACGCCAATCCGAATAGCGCCCGTGCGCTGACCGCTGCGATCCTCGATGCCTCGCGCTGGATTGATGCCTCGGATGAAAACCGCCGTGAAACAGCTGGCGTGGTTGCCGGACGCGCGTACATCAATGCCAAAGAAGAAACCATCGTCGGACGCATGCTGGGCCAGTACGAGAACGGGCTGGGGAAAAGCTGGAAAGACGAACACGCGATGCGTTTCTACCACGACGGTTCCGTGAACTACCCGTACCTGTCCGACGGTATGTGGTTCCTCACCCAGCACAAACGCTGGGGCTTGCTCACCGAAGAGCCGGATTATCTGGCTGTCGCGAAGCAGGTTAACCGTATTGATATCTATAAGCAGGCGGCCGATGCCGTGGGGAATGTGCCGTTGCCCGGTAGCGACATGCGCAGCAGCGTGCTCATCGATGGCCGTCGCTGGGATGGTAGCGATCCAGCGGGTTATGCCAACAGTTTTAGCGTGAAGAAATAAGTGAGGTTGATGATGAAAAACCAGGCCCAAGTCATTCCAATTACCGCGGATAACGCCCCGGAAACCGTACACAGCGCCGAGATTACGCCGCTGCCAACTAAACCCGCAACGCCTGCAAAAGTACCGGCGGCACCGGCTTTCGCCTACCGCCCGCTGCTGCGCAAGCTGTTTCAACAACTTTTCCCTGCGGTACTGGGGTTGGGGCTGCTGGTTGCGGTCTGGCAGATTGCCGCGCTCAACAGCGAAAACTTCCCGACGCCGTGGACGACCTGGCTTGCGGCGCTCAGCCTCTTTGCCGATCCGTTTTACATCGCAGGGCCGAACGATCAGGGCATCGGCTGGAACGTATTGGCCTCGTTGCAACGTGTTGGCATCGGCTTCGGACTGGCGGCACTGGTCGGCATTCCTGCTGGTTTCCTGATTGGTCGTTTTACGTTTCTGGCCAACATGCTCAATCCGATCATTTCGCTGCTGCGTCCGGTCAGTCCGCTGGCCTGGCTGCCTATCGGCCTGCTGCTGTTCCAGCGTGCCGAACCGGCATCCAGTTGGACCATTTTTATCTGCTCCATCTGGCCGATGATCCTCAACACCGCCGAAGGCGTGCGCCGCATCCCGCAGGATTACCTGAACGTGGCGCGGGTGTTGAAGCTCTCTGAGTTCACCATCATGCGCAAGATTCTGCTGCCTGCGGTGCTGCCTAACGTATTGACCGGTGTGCGTCTGTCGATTGGTGTCGCCTGGCTGGTCATTGTGGCGGCGGAAATGCTGACCGGCGGCGTCGGTATCGGCTTCTGGATTTGGAACGAGTGGAACAACCTGAATGTGGAAAACATCATTATCGCCATCGTGGTGATTGGCGTTATCGGTCTGCTGCTTGAGCAGGGACTGGTGTGGATTGCTAACCGTTTCAGCTATGACAACCGCTAAGGAGCCGACGATGCGTACAACACCGATTATTCAAGTGCAGCAGGTGAGCCAGCGTTTCAATACCGCCAGCGGTGAGTTTCTGGCGCTGGATCAGGTGAGTTTTGATATTCACACTGGTGAAACGATCAGCCTGATCGGCCATTCCGGCTGCGGCAAATCTACGTTATTGAACCTGATTGCTGGCCTGACGCTGCCGAGCAGCGGCGGCCTGCTGTGTGACAACCGTGAAATCGACGGCCCGGGGCCGGAGCGCGGTGTGGTCTTTCAGAACCACTCGCTGCTGCCGTGGCTGACCACCTACGAAAACGTGGCGCTGGCGGTACGCCAGGTGTTTCGCGGCCAGATGAACAAGCGCGAAATGCACGAATGGATTACCCACAATCTCGAACTGGTGCATATGGAGCACGCGCTGAACAAGCGACCGAATGAGATCTCCGGCGGGATGAAGCAGCGTGTGGGTATCGCCCGCGCGCTGGCCATGAAGCCGAAAGTCCTGCTGATGGATGAACCGTTCGGCGCGCTGGATGCGCTGACCCGCGCACATCTTCAGGATGCGGTGATGGAGATTCAGCAGCGGTTGCAAACCACGATTGTGCTGATCACTCACGACGTCGACGAAGCGGTGCTGCTGTCGGATCGCGTGCTGATGATGACCAACGGCCCGGCGGCGACGGTCGGTGAAATCATGAAGGTCGAGCTGGAACGTCCGCGCTCACGCGTCGTGCTGGCCGACGATCCACGCTACCACCACTACCGTCAGCAGGTGCTGCATTTCTTATATGAAAAACAGCCTAAAGCAGCCTGACAGCGAGGCCGGAACGATGATGAAACCGCATCTGATTGTGATTGGTAACGGGATGGCGAGTGCGCGATTCGTCGATGTGCTGCGCCAACTGGCCGCCACGCGCTATCGAATCACCGTAATTGGTGATGAACCGCGCGCCAGCTATAACCGCATCCTGCTGTCGCCGGTATTGAGTGGCGAAAAAGCGTTTACGGATACGCTGCTGACGCTAGCGACTCTCGACGACGATGCGGCGCTGCCGGTGAGTTATCTGCTGGGTGAGCGGGTAACCCATATCGATCGCCAGCAGCGTAAGGTGACAACGACGCAACGGCAGTTGCATTATGATCATCTGGTATTGGCGACCGGATCTACGCCGTTTATGCCGCCGATGCCCGGTATCGATCTGGCGGGCGTGTGCGGCTTCCGCACGCTGGATGATGTCGAACTGATGTTGGCGACGATTGGCCAGTCCGTTCCTGCGGTGGTGATTGGCGGCGGTTTGCTCGGCATTGAAGCCGCCGCTGCGCTGCAACTGCGCGGTGCCGACGTCACGTTACTGCATCGCGTCCCGGTTCTGATGGAGCGTCAACTGGACGCCACGGCGAGTAACTTGCTGTGCGACAGCCTGCGCGAACGCGGCATTGCCTGCGAGACGGATGTGCAGGTTGTGGCGCTGCATGGCGATGAACGCGGGGTGACGGCGGTCGCGCTGGCTGATGGCCGCACGATTCCGGCGGGTCTGGTGGTGGTGACCGCGGGGGTGATTCCTGCCAGCCAACTGGCGCGCGAATGTGGCTTACCCTGCAACCGTGGCGTGCTGGTGGACGGACAGTTGCAAACTGCCGACCCGCATATCAGCGCGATCGGCGAATGTTGTGAACTCAATGGCGAAACCTTTGGGCTGGTTGCCCCATGTATTGCCCATGCCACGCTGGTAGCACAGCGCCTTGCCGGACATGCACCGAAAGACTATCAGCGTGAACAGGCGGCGACGCGGCTGAAGGTCACCGGTATTGGCGTGGTCAGCGGCGGCGATATTAACGTTACACCGGATGATGAGGTGTACACCCTTTTTGATCCGCAGACGCAGCACTATCGTCGTCTGCTCGTTCGCGACGGTCGGTTGAGCGGTGTTCTGCTGTATGGCGACACTGACGACAGCCAGCGCCTGCTGGCCGCGATGGATAGCGCGACAGAAGGCGAGATGATTCCGCCTGCCTCGCTGCTTTTCGGCCTTTCTTCCCCTGATTCTGACCCACAGCCTGAAGCTGTAAGGATTCCTGTCATGAGCAAACCTATTTTGGTGGTCGTCGGCCACGGTATGGTCGGCCACTATTTTCTTGAACAGCTGGTTGAGCGCGACCTGCATCAGCATTACCACATCGTCGTATTCGGCGAAGAACGCCATGAAGCCTATGATCGCGTTCACCTCTCCGAGTATTTCTCTGGCCGCAGTGCCGCCTCGCTGTCGCTGGTAAAAGACGGCTTTTTTGCCGAGAGCGGCATTGAACTACGCAGTGCCAGCGAGATCGTGGCTATCGATCGTGAACGTCAGTGCGTGTGTGATGCGCAGGGCAGAGAAACCGCCTACGACAAACTGGTGCTGGCGACGGGGTCTTATGCCTTTGTTCCACCGATTCCCGGCAACACGCGCCCCGGCTGTCTGGTGTATCGCACGCTGGACGATCTGGATGCGATTGCAGCACAGGCGAAAAAGGGCAAGTCTGGCGTGGTGATTGGCGGCGGCTTGCTGGGGCTGGAAGCCGCAAACGCCTTGCGTCAACTGGGGCTGGACACGCATGTGGTGGAATTTGCTCCGCGTCTGATGGCGGTACAGCTGGATGACGGTGGTGCCACCATGCTGCGCCGCAAGATTGAAGCGCTGGGCGTACAGATTCATCTCAGCAAAGAAACGCGGGAAATCACCGACGGCGAGCAGGCGCTACATCGCCTCTGCTTTGCTGACGGCAGCATATTGGAAACCGATCTGGTGCTGTTTTCCGCCGGGATTCGCCCGCGCGACAAACTGGCGGATAGCTGCGATTTAGAGAAAGGGCCGCGTGGCGGCATCGTGATTGACGACCGCTGCCAGACTTCCGATGACGCGATTTTCGCCATCGGCGAGTGTGCGCTGTGGAAAGGGCAGATTTTCGGGCTGGTGGCACCGGGCTACCAGATGGCACGCAGCGTGGCGGATACGCTGGCGCAGCGCGATACGCCATTTACCGGCGCGGACATGAGCACCAAGCTGAAACTGTTGGGCGTAGAAGTGGCTTCGATTGGCGATGCGCATGGGCGCACAGCGGGAAGCCAAAGCTACCAGTGGACGGACGGCCCGAACGAGGTCTACAAGAAAATCGTCGTGTCTGCCGACGGCAAGCGTTTACTGGGTGCCGTATTGATCGGCGACAGCAGTGATTACAGCACGCTGTTGCAAATGATGCTCAACGATATGCCGTTGCCTAAACAGCCGGAAGGACTGATTTTGCCCGCGCGTTCCGGTGATGCGCCGAAAGGATTGGGCGTGGCAGCGTTACCCGCTAGCGCACAGATTTGTTCCTGCCATAACGTCAGCAAAGGCGATATCTCGGCGGCGGTGGCGGGCGGCTGCGGTGAACTGGGCGCCCTGAAAACCTGCACCAAAGCGGGGACGGGCTGCGGTGGCTGTGTGCCGTTGCTTAAGCAGGTGATGGAGTACGAACTGACGCAACTGGGCGTCGAAGTGAAGAAGGATATCTGTGAGCACTTCGCCTATTCACGTCAGGAGCTGTACCACCTGATTCGCGTGCATGAGATCCGCTCGTTCGACAGTCTCCTTGAGCGTTACGGCCACGGTTTGGGCTGCGAAGTGTGTAAGCCACTGGTGGGGTCGATGCTGGCCTCCTGCTGGAATGACTACCTGCTGCAACCGCAGCACCTGCCGTTGCAGGATACCAACGATCGTTTCTTTGCCAACATCCAAAAAGACGGCACCTATTCCGTCGTGCCGCGCGTTCCGGCAGGGGAAATCACGCCAGAAGGCCTGATCGCTATCGGGCAGGTTGCGCAGCGCTATAACCTGTATACCAAGATCACCGGCGGCCAGCGGGTGGATTTATTCGGTGCTCGCTTAGAGCAGCTTCCAGAGATCTGGCGTGAGCTGATCGATGCTGGATTTGAAACCGGCCATGCCTACGGTAAATCGCTGCGTACCGTGAAATCCTGCGTGGGTTCGACCTGGTGCCGCTACGGCGTGCAGGATTCCACCGGGTTAGCGATCCAACTGGAGCACCGTTACAAAGGACTGCGCTCGCCGCATAAAGTCAAAATGGCGGTTTCTGGCTGTACTCGCGAATGTGCGGAGGCACAAAGCAAAGACATCGGCGTGATTGCCACCGATAAAGGCTGGAATCTGTATGTGTGCGGCAATGGCGGCATGAAACCGCGTCATGCGGATCTCTTCGCCAGCGATCTGGATACGGAAACCCTGCTGCGCACTATCGATCGGGTATTAATGTTCTATATCCGCACCGGCGATCGCCTCCAGCGCACCAGCACCTGGATGGATAATCTGGAGGGCGGTATCGACTATCTGCGTCAGGTGATTCTGGAGGACAGCCTGAATATCGGCGAAGAGTTAGATAAAGAGATGCAGCGCGTGGTGGATGCCTACCAGTGCGAATGGCAAACCACGCTGGAAAGCCCAGAACGTCTGGCGCTGTTCCGCGGCTTCCTGAACAGCGATAGCCCGGATGAAGCGGTGGTGATGGTGCCTGAGCGTGGGCAGATCCGTCCGGCACAGGATCATGAGAAAGCGATATCGCCAGAACCCGCGGTGCTGAAACCTGCCGCGCATGAAGCGGAGTGGGTGCAGGTCGCGACGCTGGGTGATATTCCGCGTCATGCTGGCATGGCGGCGCGCCTCGGACAGCAGCAAATCGCACTGTTCCACCTGCCGGGTAGCGAGCAGCAGGTGTACGCGTTAGAAAACCATGAGCCGGGCAGCGGGGCGAACGTGCTGTCGCGTGGGCTACTGGGTGACGTGGCGGGTGAGCCGGTTGTGATTTCTCCGCTGTACAAAAAACGCTTCAAGCTGCGGGATGGTGTGAGCCCGGATGACAGCGCGCTGTACGTGCGTGCCTGGCCGGTGCGCGTGGAAGATGACGAAATCTGGGTATGCCGTCAACCGCTGGCCGTGCCTGAAAGCGTCTCGCTGGCAGAGACAGCTATGGCGAAAGCATCATGAATGCGCACGTCTGTCGGACAACCTGCCCGTATTGTGGCGTCGGCTGTGGCGTGCTGGCAGAACACGATGGGCAAGGGGCGGTAAAGATCAGCGGGGATCCCGCACACCCGGCAAATTTGGGTCGGCTGTGCGTCAAAGGCTCCGCGCTGGGAGAGACGCTGGATTTGAAAGGCCGGCTCTTGTGGCCGCTAGTGGAAGGGCGTCGCGTTAGCTGGGATCAGGCGCTCGATACGGTGGCTGAACGGCTGCTGGCGACCATGCAGCAACACGGCCCGCAGTCGGTCGCGTTTTATGGTTCAGGCCAGCTGTTGACGGAAGATTACTACGTCGCCAACAAGCTGATGAAAGGCTTCATTGGCGTCGCCAATATGGATACCAATTCGAGGCTGTGTATGGCATCTGCGGTGATTGGTTACAAGCGTGGGCTGGGGGCAGATGCCGTTCCCTGTAGTTATGAAGATATCGAACTGGCGGATGTGGTGGTGTTGGTCGGTTCTAACACGGCCTGGGCGCATCCGGTGGTCTATCAGCGGCTGGTGCAGGCGAAACAGCAGCGACCACAGATGCAGGTGGTGGTGGTCGATCCACGACGTACCGCAACCTGCGATATTGCCGATTTGCATCTACCACTGCAACCCGGCAGCGATGCCGGGCTGTTCAACGGCCTACTGCATTGGATTGCGCAGGATTCGCGTATCGATCGCGCCGAATTGGCCGAGCGCTTTTCCGGCGTGGAAGAGGCATTACAGTCAGCGCAGGCGTGGTCGGTAACGCAGGTGGCGGAGTTCTGTCGGTTAGATGAAGCCGATATCGAGTGTTTCTATCACCTGTTCAGCACCAGCGATAAAGTGGTCACGCTCTATTCGCAGGGCGTAAATCAATCGTCCTCGGGCAGTGATAAATGCAACGCCATCATTAATGCGCATCTGCTGAGCGGTAAAATCGGCGTGTCGGGTTCCGGCCCCTTTTCGATAACCGGACAGCCAAATGCGATGGGCGGACGGGAAGTCGGCGGGTTAGCTAATCAGCTTGCCAGCCACATGGGTTTTACGCCACAGGACATCGAGCGCGTAGGGCGCTTCTGGCAGAGCGATAATGTGGCGACGCAGCCCGGTCTGAATGCGGTGGAACTGTTTCGCGCGGTTGAACGCGGCGATATTAAAGCGGTGTGGATCATGGGCACTAATCCGGTGGTGTCGATGCCAGATGCCGACCGGGTGAAACAGGCGCTGGAACGCTGCCCGCTGGTGATCGTCTCCGAGGTGATGCGTCACACCGATACCGCAGAAACCGCTGATATCTTACTGCCCGCGTTGGGCTGGGGAGAAAAAGACGGCACGGTAACTAATTCAGAACGCCGGGTGTCTCGTCAGCGAGCCTTTCTGCCCGCGCCGGGGGAAGCCAAAGCCAACTGGTGGATACTGAGTCAGGTGGCGCAGCGTATGGGATTTGCCGAGGCATTTGCTTATCAGCATCCGGCGGAAATCTTTCGTGAACATGCGGCGCTGTCTGGGTTTGAGAATAATGGCAGCCGCGCGTTTGATATCAGCGGGCTGGCGACGCTCAGTAATCAGCAGTGGCAGCAGTTGGAACCGATACAGTGGCCGGTGAATGCGGCATTCCCGAACGGACGCGCTCGACTGGGTGACGATGGCCGATTCTGGCATGCCGATGGTAAAGCGCGTCTGGTGGCGGTAACACCGTCGCTGCCGCAAAGTCCCTGGAGCGCGGCGTATCCGCTGATACTGAACACTGGGCGTATTCGCGATCAGTGGCACACCATGACGCGGACTGGCAAAGCGGCCCGGCTGATGCGTCATATCAGCGAACCTTATTGCGAACTGCACCCACAGGATGCGCAGATGCATGATATTCAGGCGGGCGATTTGGTACGTCTGTCGTCGGTACACGGCTGGATGCTGGTGCGGGCACGATTCGATGCCGGACAGGCGCGCGGCAGCGTGTTTGTACCGATGCATTGGAATCAGCAGTTCAGCGCTCAGGCGCGGGCTGACAGTTTAGTTGCGCCGATTACCGATCCGTATTCCGGGCAGCCGGAAAGCAAACACAGCCGGGTGCGTATCCAACCCTGGCATACCGCCTGGCAGGCAACGCTGTTTTTTGCCGACGAACCCGTTCCAGCGACATTAACCTTACCCGCAGAGCATGACGTTCTGCCGCCGCCCGCTACCTACTGGAGCAAAGTGCCTCATGAAGGCGTGACGCAGTATCTGTTTGCCGACCGTGTGCCGGTAGACGACTGGCAGGCATGGCTGACTGAACATTATGGGTTGGAAAATATGCAGTGTCAGGTTGCGCAGGGCAATGGTGTGTTTCACCTGATTGGCTGGCGCGATGGACGGGTGGTGTTGGCCTGCTATGTGAGTGCGCAGGCGCTGCGTATCGACAGCGATGCGGTGCGTCAGGCGTTTGCTACTCCACCGCAACTACCGCACGAGCGCCATGCACTGCTGGCAGGTCAGGCTCCACAAGGACAGGTGAAGCAGGGAGCTACGATTTGCAGTTGTTATAGCGTTGGCGAAGCGATCATCGTCGGTGCGATTCGTAAGGGATGTCACAGCGTGGCAGCGTTAGGCGGCACGCTGAAATGCGGCACCAACTGCGGTTCCTGTATCCCCGAACTGAAGGCGTTATTGAGTCAGCATGTGCCGATAACGGTCAATGAATTGAAAAAAGCAGGTTGAGCGCCACGGCGTAATGAGGTGTGACATGATGACAACACAATCAATATTGGCGAAAGGCCAGCGGCGTCAGCCTGTACTCGGCGGTGAAATCTGGCTGGTAGGCGCAGGGCCGGGCGATGTAGAACTGCTGACGCTGAAGGCGCTGCGGGCAATCCAGCAGGCGGATGTGGTGGTCTACGATCGGCTGGTGTCGGCGGAGATTATGGATTTGGTGCCGGAGCAGGCACTGTGTATAGACGTCGGAAAAACGCGCGGCTGCCACCGTTTATCGCAGGAGAAAATCAATCAGCTGTTGGTCGAACTGGCGCAGGCTGGGCAACGGGTGATTCGTCTCAAGGGTGGCGACCCCTTTATTTTTGGTCGCGGCGGCGAAGAGATGGACTATGCCCAGCAGGCCGGGATTGTCTGTCATGTGGTGCCCGGTATTACTGCCGCGACAGGCTGTGCGGCGGCGGTGGGGTTACCGCTGACGCACCGGGCCTGTGCGCAGTCGGTACGCTTCGTGACCGGCCATTCGCGCGATGGCGAACCGCAATTGGACTGGCCGACGCTGGCGGACAGCCAGCAAACGCTGGTGTTCTATATGGGGCTGAGCCACAGCAGTCGACTGTGCCAGCGCCTGATCGAACATGGTCTGTCCGCGCAGACGCCCATCGCGATTATTGAACGCGGCACCCAGCCGGATCAGCGGCTATTGACTGCGACGCTGGCAACCTTACCGGCATTGTTGGCTCGCTATCAGCCACAGTCGCCTAGCCTGCTGGTGGTGGGTGACGTCGTTCGCTTCTGCCGTCATCCGGCGCTGCATGTCGACGCTGCTCCTGCGCGCTTGACGATGGAAAAACATGAAGCCGCCTGACGGCAACGGCTCCTTGCCTACAGCCAGCGCTTCGAAATAAATCGGTTTTTCTTCGAGGCGCTTTCCACTTTCTCCGCTGTCTTCTGTTTTGTTATCGCATCCCCGTTACCCTCCCTACTGAATTTTTAGTCATGGTCTACAGGGAAGGGGACGAGATGCCATCGCATGATGCGATCTTCAAACAGTTTCTCAGCGATATCGCGGTCGCACGGGATTTTCTGACTATTCATCTGCCGGATGAAATCCGTGCACGGTGTGATTTCAGCACGCTGCAATTGGAATCCGCGTCGTTTATTGATGAAAAGCTGCGCGCGCGGATATCGGACGTGCTGTACTCGCTACGTACCACCGCAGGCAAAGGGTATATTTACTGTGTGATTGAACACCAAAGCCGCCCGGAAAAGCAGATGGCTTTCCGGCTGCTGCGCTATTGTCTGGCTGCCATGCAGCAGCATCTGGATCAGGGACACGATCGCTTACCGCTAGTGGTGCCGCTGCTGTTTTACCATGGCAGAGCGCGTCCTTATCCTTACAGCCTCCGCTGGCTGGACAGCTTCGCCGATCCCGTACTGGCAAAAGCGCTGTATGAACAGCCTTTCC
Source organism: Pectobacterium versatile (assembly GCF_020166435.1). Classification (GTDB taxonomy): domain Bacteria; phylum Pseudomonadota; class Gammaproteobacteria; order Enterobacterales; family Enterobacteriaceae; genus Pectobacterium; species Pectobacterium versatile. Next base: position 129,403 of record NZ_JAINZP010000001.1, read on the forward strand.
CGCTGGTGGATTTAACTGTCATGCCAGACGATGAAATCCGCACGCACCGACGGATGGCGTTACTGGAACTGGTACAGAAGCATATTCGTACCCGTGATATGCTGGAGTTGGCGCGGGAGATTGGGTTACTATTTGAACGCTGGTCGGTGCCGCTGACACAGCGTCGGGCGCTGTTATTTTATATTGCACAAGCGGGAAACACATCCAAACCCGCAGATTTCATTGACGCACTGGCTGCACCGCTATCAACCGGTCAGGAGGACATTATGACGATTGCAGAACAATTGAAAAAAATGGGATTCGAGGAAGGAATCCAACGCGGTATTCAGCAAGGATTGGAGCAGGGCATTGAACAAGGGATGAAAAACAGTGCCAGACAAATTGCCCGTAATTTATTGCTAACGGGAATGGATAAGAACAGCGTGCAGCAGGTCACTCAGCTTGAGGAAGAAGAGCTGGAGCAACTGGTCGCGGCCATCTTGCATGACACACAGCATTGATACCGTCCTAAACGATATCGCACTAAACAATACCGCACTAAAAACTGAGCGTTGCTGATGCCCTTACGAGGAAGGTCAGTCAGGCAGCGCTCACGTCCTTTCGCTAACGCATTGCTTTTAGCCTTTGCGGACTCGCGCCGTTAGCCCTTTCAGGAAGTAGCGGATCACCTGATCGCCGCAGGTGCGATAGTTTTTATGATCAGGCGCGCGCATCATCGCGGTGACTTCCGGTACTGAAATGCGAAAATTTTGTGCCTGCAGGATCGCCTGAATATCATCCGTTTTTAGTGAAAATGCGACACGCAGCTTTTTCAGAATAATATTGTTGGTCATCTTGCGCTCAAACTGCGGCGCAGGCTGGTTTTCATCTTGACCGCGTTTTTGCAGAATCAGCCCATTCAGGAAATAACTCATCACGATGTCCGGGCAAGGTTGATAGCCTTCCTCTCCCTCTTTTTTGACGTAGCTCGCCAACTGCTGGGGGGGGACGGTCATCTCCACCAGCGCCAGGATCTTCAGCAGGTGGTCATTATTGAAATTCAGCATATAGCGCACGCTGCGCAGGACATCGTTGTTCATCATTACGGAGGGGGTCTCGCCGTTCGTCTTCGTACAAAACGCACAGTATAAAGGGAACGGCGGAGAAATGCAGAAACGATCGTGGAATTAGTGAAACGTCTCCCGTCCGGTAAAGTGCCCAACCCAGCCTTCTGGATTGGTAAAAATACGGATCGCGACAAAATCAGGAAATTCGCCGCAGTCAAACCAGTGCGGCGTGTTGGCGGGAACGCGTAAGAGATCGCCGGCCTCACAGGTAAGCTGGAAAACCTGCTCGCCAATCGGCACAAAGAAGCTTCCGCTGCCGCGCACGAAGAAGCGCACTTCATCTTCACTATGGGTGTGTTCCTGAAGAAACTTTTCCCGCAGCGCCAGTCTCTCGGCATGATCTGGCGTCAGGCTGATCACGTCGGCAGAGGTGTAGCCTTCCTGCTGTTTGAGACGTTCAATATCGGCACAGTACTGCGTCAAAATGGTTTCGCTGCTGGCGTCGAGCGGAGGTGCTTCGGTCTGCCAATGTTCTAACTGGATCCCCGCGCTGGCGAGCAGGGAAGCGATGTCATTAAACGTGGTGATCTGCTGGACGGGCTGTGTGATCTGCGGACGGTGGTAAATCGATAGCGTTGTCATGTCTGCTTTCCCTTAGGTATAGAAGAACCTTAACCATTAACTTTATAGGGATAAAAAACAAGATGCTTTTTTTATAACTTATTCCTTCAAATTCAATAGGTAAAAATCATTACATCTGTGTATCAATGCTATTTCTATTTAATCACTAGCCATTATCATTTTTGTTATTTCGATTTAACTTTTCCCGTTGCTAATCTCTTTCACTGCTAATAATTTTATAAAAACCGGGATAAAAATGATGAAGACTCGCTTTTCTCGTCTTGCTGCGTGCGTGCTGGCTGCGGGGGTTATGACCTCTGTTCAGGCGGCTGATGAGACACTGTCATTAAAGGGAAAAACCATTGGTGTCGCCGTCGTGGGGACACAGCATTTTTGGGATCGTGAGGCCTACAAAGGGGCGACCGAAGAAATTGAGAAACTCGGTGGGCAGGTTGTGGGTGTGGACGGCGGGCGTGATAATCAGGTTCATGCCAATAACCACGATATCCTGCTGACGCGTAAGGTGGATGCGGTGATCAGTATTCTTGGCGACAGTGCGGTAGAACCGAAATTTAAAGCGCTGCGTGACGCGAAAATTCCGGTTTTCACCGTCGATCACGTTTCGTCTTACTCTATCAATAACACGACGTCAGATAACTACGCGATCGGTTCGACGATCGGGCGCTATACGGCAGATGCGCTGGGCGGAAAAGGCAATATTGCGGTGTTTAACGCGTTCTCCAACGCGCTGCGAATCTGTGGTATCCGCTATGATTTGTGGAAATACGTCCTGCAAGACTATCCGGGGATCAAAATCATTCAGCCTGAGCTGGCTGAGCAATATTCCAACTCACCGGAAGATGCGCGTAAGAAAACCCTTGAGCTGCTGAGCCAGCACCCGAAAGGCACGCTGGATGCGATCCATGTTGCCTGCTGGGATCAACCGGCCATCGGCGTGGTGCAGGCATTGGAAGAAACTGGGCGTGATAAGGATGTGAAGGTCACGGCGATTGATGCCGGGCCAGAAACGCTGGAAATTATGGCGGAGAAAGGCAGCCCGTTTGTTGCCAACGTTGCACAGCAGCCGCGTCTGATTGGCACCACATCGGCGAAAAATGTCGCCCGCTATTTCGCAGGTGCCACGCTGCTGCCGCAGACGTTTGTGCCAGTGTTGCCCGTCAAAGGGGAGGCAGAAGCCAAAGCGGTCTATAAACAGCTTGGCTATGGCGAACTGAAGTAAGGCTATGGCGGGATATCACTCAGCCCCGTCGCCGTCCGGCGGCGGTCTGGCAATGACGCACATCAGTAAGCAGTTCTCAGGGGTTCCCGCGCTGGACAACGTATCACTAACGGTTCGGTCGGGAGAAATTCTCGGTCTGATCGGGGAGAACGGTGCGGGGAAATCGACCTTAATCAAGGTGCTGGCTGGGGTCTATGCTGCGGACAGTGGCGAGATCGCTATCGATGGACAGCGGCTGACCGCCGTGACGCCAGCGGTTATTCACGCGCACGGCATTCGTTTTATCCATCAGGAACTGCATCTGATTCCCCATTTTACCGTGGCGGAATCGGTGTTTCTCGGGCAGGAAATTGTGAGCCGCTGGCGAGGCGTCGATCGTCGGGCGATGCGGCGTGAAACCGAACAGTTTTTTCAACACACGTTCAATTTATCGATAGATGCCAACCAGCTCATTCGGGATTTAAGTTTGGCGCAACGTAAACTGGTACAGATTGCGCGGGCACTGATTGATGGCAAGGCGCGGCTTGTGGTGTTTGATGAACCGACCGCGCCGCTGGAAGCGCGCGAAGCCGCGCAACTACTGCATACGCTCCAGACGTTGAAACAGCGCGGCATCGGCATTATCTATGTTTCCCACTATCTCAATGAAATTGCGGATATCTGCGATCGCGTCACCGTGTTACGCAATGGTAAGGGCGTGACGACGCTGGACGATCCTGAGACGAAGGATATCGATGGAATGATTCGCCTGATGGTGGGACGAGAGATCGCCAGCCTGTTTGACGGAAAACGAAAGACAGAGAAAAGTGAGACGCCTTTGCTACAGGTTGAACAGCTCACGGATCGGCAACATTTTCAGCCGATAAGTTTTCAGGTGGCGGCGGGAGAAATCGTCGGCATTGCAGGACTGTTAGGCTCGGGGCGTGAGGCGCTGATTGATGCGCTCTATGGTATTTCGCCTGCCCGTGAGGGACATATTGCGATCAATGATCAGACGCTGCGACCACGTTCTCCGGTACAGGCCATCGCACAGAAAATGGCGCTGGTGCCGCGCGATCGTCGTCATGACGGGCTGATTTTACCGCTATCGGTGGCGGACAATATCAATCTGGCTTCTTTACCTGCGGTAGCCTGGCGCGGTTGGCTGCGGCGTAAGAAAGCGGTAGCACAGGCGAATCATCTGGCGCAGACGCTGGATATCCGGCCGCGCGATGTCAGCGTTCCTGTGCGCAATTTAAGCGGCGGTAACCAGCAGAAGGTGATACTGGCGCGCTGGCTAAAGACCGATACCCGACTGTTTATTCTTGATGAACCGACGCTGGGCGTCGATATTGGCGCGAAAGCGGAAATTTATCAGCTTACCCGGCAGCTCGCGGCAGAAGGGCGGGCTGTTATTGTCTCTTCCAGCGATGACGGCGAACTCCTGGGGCTTTGCGATCGCATTCTGGTAATGTGGCGCGGTGAACTCATCGCCGATGTGCCGACGGAACACCTCTCGCTGGATAGCCTGCTGGCGTTGACCAGCAGCGGCCGAATGCAGGAGGCGATATGACTCGTGCCCTACAATTCATCCGCTCGACGCCGCATTTAGCCCGACTTTTCAATCATATCCCCTTACTGCTGTTTGCGGCGCTGCTGCTGTTTCTCTGCCTGAGTGCGCCTTATTTTCTCAGTTGGCAAAATATCACCATTATTTTACGCCAAAGCGCGCCGCTGGCGATCTTGTGCTTCGGGTTGGTCTGCGTCATTACGGGCGGTGGTGACGATGTGGTCTCCGGCGGTATTGATCTCTCGCTGCCCGCGATTGCGGTACTTGCCGTAGCGATAATCAGCGACGGTTTGACTAACGCGAATATCAGCTATTCGTGGTTGATTGTGTGGGTGGCGGGGGCCGCGCTAGTGGCGGGCGCGGTGAATGCAGCGCTGGTGGTGGCGATTCGGCTACCGCCGCTGTTGGCGACATTAGCCTGTTCCGTAGCCGTTATCGGGCTCACCAATTTGCTGACCCAGCAGCGACGCATCAGCGTGAGCGATCCAGTGATTGTGGCGTTTCGCGATAGCACTTTGCTGGGTTTGCCACTGGCGGTCTGGTTTATGCTGCTGGTCTTCCTCTTGTTTCAGTTTATCGTTCACCATAGCCGCTGGGGTCAGCATTTGCAGGCCGCCGGTGGAAACCGCGAAGCGGCGCAGCTGTCGGGCATTTCCCACACGCCATTGGTTATCGGTTCGTATCTGTTAGGTGCGCTGGCGGCGGCATTGGCCTCGCTGACGCTGGTGGCGCAAGGATCCGGCAGTTCGCCCGGCACGGCAGAACCGCTGTTGCTAGAGATGGTACTGGCGACGTTTCTTGGCGCGGCGTTCTCTCGCCGTCGGGTGGTCACCATCTGGGGGGCATTGCTGGGCACGCTGCTGGTTAACGCGCTGTCGAACGGTCTGGCGCTGCTGCGAGTCGATATCTTCTGGGTCGGCGCAATTAAGGGCGTACTGATTCTGGTGGTGCTCGCCGCCGCCTCGCTACGCAGGCAAAGGAGTCACGCGTGAAAAGTTCTTCTTTGGCGGCGCAGCCTGCGTTGCCGGGCGGCAGACTGGGGCTGTCGTTCTTTATCCGCTATGGTTTTCTGGTCATTCTGCTGGCTTTTCTGGTGTTTTTCTCGCTGCAAAACCCGATATTTTTGACGTTAGGCAACTGGGGGAATCTGCTGCAAGGTAGCGCGGTGCTGTTGATTGTGGCGCTGGCTATGACGCTGGTGGTGACGGCCGGTGGGATCGATCTGTCCGTGGGCGTGGCGCTGGACTTTGGCGCCGCCTTCGCGCTGGTGGCACTCAAAGTCTATGGTCTGCCGTGGCAGGCTGCGGTATTGGCCGCGTTGGTGGGTGGTGCGCTGGTGGGGGTGGTTAATGCGGTACTGATTATTCATTGTCGAATTAAGCCATTCTTGGCAACGCTGGGAACCTGGTTTATCGGCAGCAGTATTGAGCGCATTTACACCGAGGGCGGCGGGCCGATCGCTTATCGTCGGATGGCACCGCAGTACCACGAGCTGGCTGTGGGTGACCTGTGGGGTATTCCGGTGCCGATCGTGATTGTCGCGGTGCTGTGGTTTGCCTACTACCTGTTATTTGAACGGACGATTGCGGGTAAACGTATCCATGCGATGGGGTTGAATGCGCCAGCGGCGCTGATTGCGGGTGTTAATGTGCGGCGCACGATGTTCTGGCTGCTGATTGTCACGTCGGTGACGTGCGCCATCGGCGGTGTGGTGTTATCCGCCAATCTGCGTCAATTTACGCCGCTGGCCGGACAGGCTTACCTGATGGACGCGATTGCCGCCGTTTTTATCGGCACCGCGTTTCATGCGCAGGGGCGACCCAACGTGGCGGGGACGCTAATCGGCGTGCTTTTTCTCGGTATGATCGCCAACGGTTTGAACCTGATGGGGCTGAACTTCATCGTAAAAGATGCGCTGAGCGGCGTGATTTTGGTACTGGCGCTGGCGCTCTCTTTCCTGCAAGGGCGACTGCGTCAGCGGCAATAAATGTTCAAACATGAATAAAAAGCAGAACACGAATAAAAAAACAGAACGTGAAGGAGTCAGCGTGAGTCAGTTTGATGCGGTTTTTGTTGGATTAACCATTCTGGATGTTGCCGGGAGGCCGGTGAGCGGTTTGCCTGAAGGCGGCGGCGTCCACTTTATTGATGAAATTCGCCTTAACCCTGCTGGGACGGCCAGCGGTGCGGCGATGAACGCCGCCAAGCTAGGTATCCGCACGGCGACGGCGGCCTGTCTCGGTGAGGATGAAAAAGCGGATTTTATTCTGGCAGCCTATCACAAGCTGGGCATCGACTGCTCTCTGGTTCAGAGAACGACGGCGGCATCGACCTCGGCGACGATTCTGACCATTCGCCCAGACGGCGAGCGTCCGGCGCTACACTATCGCGGGGCGTCAGATCACCTGTTCATCGACGATCAGGATTTTGACGCCGTGTGCAATGCGCGTTTCTTACACCACGGCGGTACAGGGCTGCTGGCGAAAATGGATCAGGGGCAGAGCGCGCGTCTGCTTCGCCACGCCAAAGCCAAAGGGCTGACGACCAGTTTCGACCTGATTGCACCGAATGCAGAGACGCTGTCGCTGCTGACACCGCTGCTGCCGGATGTAGACTACTTTATGCCGTCGCTGGAAGAGGCTGCGTTTATCTCTGGCCTGACGCAACCGGCAGAGATTGCGGCTTTCTTTCTCGATCGAGGCGTTGGCACCTGTATTTTCAAAGCGGGCGCGGCAGGGTCTTACGTGTTCAGCGAGGATGTTACGCTGCACATTCCCGCCTATCGCGTGGCGGTATCGGATACCACCGGCTGCGGTGACAGCTACTGCGGTGGCTTTATTGCCGGTCTGGCAAAAGGCTGGGGTCTGGAACAGGCCTGCCAGCTCGGTTCGGCGGTGTCAGGGCTGGTGGCTACTGGGTTGGGTTCTGATGCGGGCGTGATTGACTGGGAACAGACGTTGCGGTTTATGGCAGAAACCCCCACCTATTATACTCGTCATACTTCAAGCTGCATGTGCGTTGGCTGCATTCAGTCACCCGAATCACTTACTTGAGTAAGCTCATCGGGACTCCTTCTCTTGCCGCGTTACGAGGCGCATAAATGAGCCTCGCCCTACGGGTCAACGCCTTGCGTTGTTCAAAACGCTAACGTTTTGTCCTGCAACTCGAATTATTTAGAGTAAAGATCAGTGTTGAGTCTATTTCCATTCGTAAAGCAGCGGTTCGCCGCGAATGAATCGCTGTAGGTCGGCGGCGATCATCGCGGTGTGTTTCACCAGCGTCTCCCGCGTCGCGCCAGCAATGTGCGGCGTGAGTACCACGTTATCAAATTCGGTAATAAACGGGTGATGACGCCAGAGCGGTTCGCTGTCATAAACGTCAAGTGCGGCACCTGCCAGCCACTTTTCGCGTAGCGCCGCGATCAGATCGGCTTCGACAACGACGGCGGCACGCGAGGTGTTGATCAGATAGGCGTTGGGGCGCATGGTTCTGAGCCTGTCGAGGTTGACGAGCCCTTTGGTTTGCGGCGTGCTGTTCAGGTGCAGGCTGACGAAATCGGACTGAGAAAACAGCTCGTCCAGCGTGGTTTTGCGAATGCCCGGTTCGTCGATCTCTTCGGCGGCAACGTACGGATCCGCAATCAGCAGTTGCATACCGAAGGCACGCGCCAGTTTCCCGACCCGATGACCAATGCTGCCATAGCCGATGATGCCGAGCGTCTTATTACGCAGTTCGCCGCCTTTGAACACTTCATACGGGCTGTGCTTGTCTACGTCCCACACCACATCCTGACGTAATCCGGCCTGCGTCTGTGTCGCGGTATGGGTTTCGCGCGTGAACTCACCGCGTTTGAGCGCGCTGTGGGCCTGAGGGATGTGGCGTGTGGCATTCAGCATCAGCGCCAGCGTTAATTCTGCTGCGGCATCGGCATTGCGTCCGGGCGTGTAAAGGACCGGAATTCCCCGACGGCGTGCCGCCTCGATATCGATGTTAACCGGGTTGGCGCGGGTACAGGCGATGAGCCGCAGGTGAGGGCAAGCCTCAATGACGCGGGCGGTAATATCGTCATAGCTGGTGACGATAACATCGGCGTTCTCCGCCAGATGAATCAGCGCTGTTTCGCTCAATTTGGGCTGACCGATAGCCCAGCCGTCTACCACCAACTTCCCCAGCGCCTGAAAGGCATCAAGGTTGCCGCCATATTCGGCGGTAAATACGATTTTCATGAAGCAATACTTTCCTGTGAGGTAGGAACCATGTGCGAGTGTGCTGCGCCTCGGTTCTCTAGTGCATTAAGCGCCTGAGCCCGTGCCTGCCAGAGCGGCTGTAGCTGGTCGCGCAGTTGGCGAAAAACCGGAAACAGTGTCTGATACTGCCGATGGGCGTCGGCATTGGGGAGAAACGTCGACGCCTGCGCATTGGCGGCGGGAACGATGTTGGCGCTTTCTCCGACGGACAGGGCGGCAAGGCGAGCGGCACCGCATGCGCTGAGCTCTTTGACCGAACTGGCGATCACCCGCCGTCCGGTGCAGTCCGCGATGATTTGCAGCCAAGTCGCTGAGGCAGCACCGCCACCGGCGATGTAGAGATCGCCGTGGGCAGGATAGCCACTGAGCGAATCGGTAATCGCGTAGGCGAGCCCCTCAAAGACCGCGCGCAGTAAATGCGTGTTGGTCGTGGATTGTTCGATACCAAAAAATCCCGCCCGTGCCGATGTGCTGTAAAACGGTGCGCGTTCACCATTAAGGTAAGGCTGATAGAAGACGCCGCCGCTGCCGGGTGGCACGCGAGAAATACGCGCGTTGATCGTCTGAAAATCGGCCTCATCAACCAATGTGCTCAACGCCCAGTCGATATTCGGCGTGCCTGACTGCATGGCGAAGAGGTTGAGATAGTGTCCCGGCCAGGCGTGTGCGACAAACCGGGTTTGTAGGCTCACCTGCGTTAAACCACGGCACACAATGCCAGTGCAGCAGGTGGTGCCGAGAATAGTGAAAATGTCGCCGTCGTGAATGGCGCCGATGCCCAGTGCCGCGGCAGACACATCCAGTGCGCCTGCACAGACGGGAATTCCCGTGGGCAACCCCGTTTGTGCGGCGACGCTGTCGCTTAGCGTTCCGGCGATGTCATCGGGATAAAGCAACGGCGGAAAAAGCGGCCTAATCGACTGTAACTCCAGCTTATCCAACACGGTTTTTGACAGCGTCTCGCTATGCAGATCCAGCAACGACGTACCCGCATCTGTCAGTTCCAGATTCGCCTGTCCCGTCAGCCGAAAGCGAACCCAGTCTTTGGCAAAAAAGAAGTAATCGGCCTCGTTCAGCGCATCCGGCTGATGCTGTGCAAGCCAGCGTAGCTGCTGCGCGCTGTTACAAGGGAGCAGGGGAGAACCGGTTTCCGGAAAGAGCGTCGCTTCTAGGTTTGGGCGCTGTTTAAGCTGATAAACCTGTTCCGCTGTGCGGGTATCGCTCCAGAGGATGGCCTGCCGAATGGGTTGCCCGTTGCGATCGCTCAACCAGACGCCTTCACCCTGCCCGGCCAGCCCGATGGCGCGCACGCGACCCTGTTGTAGCAGCGGTGAAGCAGCCAGCGTTTTCAGGGTAGAGAGCACACCGTCCCACACATGAGACATATCTTGCTCAGCGTAGCCGGGCAGCGGAGAGTAGGTGACGGTGTTGGCTGACGCAATCAGCAGTTCATTGAACTCGGCATCGAATAGTACCGATTTGACCTTTGAGGTCCCGATATCAATGCCAATGTAGTAGTCCATCCACGCTGCCTCATAAAACCTGTATCAGCATCAGAGTAATGGAAAAATGGCGGTCGCTATATTCATAGAAATGCAAAGCAAAGCATCAATGCTGGAATAGCGGAGAGGTTGGAATCACGGAGGCGGTGCAATGGCGGAAAGGCCGCCATTGATGCGAAAAGTTATTCGGCGGGTTGAGACAGGATGGCGTCGAGCAGGCCGGGAAAGCGCAGTTGCATGTCGCTGCGGCGCAGTCGGTTGATGTGCGTAGTGCCGATGTTGGTGGTATGCAGCAGGCCCGAGTCACGCAAGACGCGAAAATGGTGCGACACGCTGGATTTCGGGCGACCCCCGTCAAGCTCGCTGCATGTAGCTTCTCCTTGCACGGCCAGACAGCGGACGATTTCCATGCGCAGGGGATCGCTCAAGGCGTACAGGACGCGCTCAAGGGTAAACTCATCGGGGGTAGGGTGCTTAAAAGGTCTCATGGGCGAATTATAGCGTCAGGGTTGTCTAAAATCTATTATTCGAATAATATCGAAATATCGAAGTAACCAGACAAGGTAGGAAATTATGTCCGCACTGTTTCAACCCTTTAAGCTGAAAGACATTACGTTACGCAACCGCATCGCCGTTCCACCGATGTGTACCTATTCCGCGAATGATGGCCTGATCAACGAGTGGCATCAGGTGCATTATGCCTCACTGGCGCGCGGTGGTGCTGGGTTAGTTATCGTGGAAGCGACGGCTGTTGCACCCGAAGGCCGCATCACGCCGCACTGCACGGGTATCTGGAGCGATGAGCAGGCGCAGGCGTTTGCCAAGGTTGCTAAATCCATTAAGGATGCAGGCTCCGTGCCGGGAATTCAGATTGCGCATGCTGGACGCAAAGCCAGCGCCAATATTCCCTGGGAAGGTGACGATCATATCCCCGCGGGCGATTCACGAGGTTGGCAGACCATTGCCCCTTCCGCAGAAGCTTTCGGCGCGAATCTGTCCAAACAGCCGCAGGAAATGACGCTGGAAGATATCGCCCGCGTTCGTGATGATTTTGTCGCGGCGGCTCGCCGTGCACTGGAAGCTGGGTTTGAATGGCTGGAGCTGCACTTTGCTCACGGCTATCTGGCACAGAGCTTCTTCTCCGTTCATTCCAATAAGCGTAACGATCAGTACGGCGGCAGTTTTGACAACCGCAGCCGTTTTCTGCTGGAAACGCTGGCTGCCGTTCGCGACGTGTGGCCACAGCACCTGCCGCTGACCGCCCGTTTTGGCGTGATTGAATTTGACGGTCGTGATGAAGAAACCTTGCAGGAATCCATTGAACTGACGCGTCGCTTTAAAGCCGCAGGGCTGGATATGCTGAGCGTCAGTATTGGTTTTTCTACGCCGGCAGCGAATGTGCCGTGGGCACCTGCCTTTATGGGGCCGATTGCTAAGCAGGTACGCGAACAGGCCGATCTTCCTGTCTCTTCCGCCTGGGGCTTCGGCACGCCGGAACTGGCTGAACAGGCGGTGGCATCGGGTCAGTTGGATCTGGTGATGGTAGGCAAAGCGCATTTGGCGAACCCGCACTGGAGCTATCAGGCCGCCCGCGAACTGGGCATCGAACGCGCCTCGTGGACGCTGCCAGCACCTTACGCTCACTGGCTGGAGCGTTATTAATCACGACTCACGATTGCAGGCGGCGTTTGTTAGTTAAGACCACTGACAAACTTAAGCCAAATCGTATTGTTCATGGTATTTCTCCGCATGGCGTAAAAAATTATGCTGAGGTGAACATGAACGCCGAGTGAGCGACAGGACGTCGCGAAAGTCAGTGCCGCGTCAGGAACGCGTCACTGACGGCTCGAAAGGCGGGCATGGTCGCCGAAGGAACCGCGTTAGCGGCATAATTTCCGCCAAAAGCCTGGGTTCTTAGGGCGCCGGCGATTGGGCGCCCTAAGTCGGGCGTGGCATCAATGCCACAGAAAAACTCTGCTGCTTATCACGCACGAAACCTTGTCGCTTTCTTGCACTGGAATGAGTTCTGCATCAGCTAGGTTGTGTGCAGTTAACTCACTGCGTTCACATTCAGTGCCTGATACAGGTCGTCGATTAAGTCCTGCACATTTTCAATCCCCACGGATAAACGCAACAGCTGTGGCGTGATGCCTTTTTGTCGTCTTTTTTCCAACGGCACGGAAGCGTGGGTCATGGAGTAGGGCTGGCTAATCAGGCTTTCCACGCCACCCAGACTCTCTGCCAGCGTAAATAGCCGCGTGCGCTTAATAACCTCACGCGCATAGTCCTCATCGCCTTTCAACCTCACAGAAATCATGCCACCAAAGCCGCGCATCTGCTGCTGCGCCAACCCGTGCTGCGGGTGGCTCGGTAGCCCCGGATAGTAAACCTGCTCGATCTGCGGCTGGAGTTCCAGCCAGTGTGCGAGTTGAAGGGCGCTTTGATTGTGACGTTCAATTCGCAGCGCCAGCGTGCGGATGCCGCGCAGCGTCAGGAAGCTGCTGAATGGGTCGAGCACGCCGCCAATCGCATTTTGCAGATAGGCCAGCTGTGACGCCAGTTCGTTGTTATCTCCGACGACCGCCAGCCCGGCAATCACGTCTGAATGGCCGTTGAGGTATTTGGTTGCGGAGTGCACCACGATATCAAATCCGACATCCAGCGGGCGTTGAATCGCCGGTGAAGCAAACGTGTTATCCGCCACGCTGATGATCTGATGCTTTTTAGCTAGCGTGGCGATGGCTGCCAGATCGGCCAGTTTCAGCAGCGGATTGGTCGGCGTTTCTACCCAGATCATTTTTGTCTGCGGCGTAATGGCGTGCTCCAGCGCGGTGAGGTCGGCGGGGTCAACGTAGGTCACCTGCAATCCGGCGGTACGTTTGCGGACATTTTCTAACAGACGCCAGGTGCCGCCGTAGAGATCGTCCACGGCCACAATATGGCTACCCTGATCGAGCAGTTCCAGCAATGTGGAACTGGCGGCCAGACCGGAGGCAAAAGCAAATCCTCGCGTCCCACTTTCCAGTTCGGCAATCGCCGCCTCCAGCACCGCACGCGTCGGGTTGCCGCTGCGTGAATATTCGTAGCCGGTATGCTCTCCGGGTGCGGGCTGAGCAAACGTGGAGGTTGCATAAATCGCGGGCATAACCGCGCCAGTGCTGTCCGGGGTATAGCCAGCGTGAACGGTTTGGGTATCGAATTGAGGCATGGTTCACATCCTAAGTGATAAGAAAAGAGAAGCGTGAGCAACGTATCAGCGAAGCGTCTGCCGCCAGTGGTTCAGGACATCTGTACGCGTAATCAAACCGAGAAAACGATCGCCGTCGAGAATCACTGCGACAAATCCCCGGTCAAAAATTGCCAGCAGATCGTCAGGCGACGCCTCTTTTGGCAGCGTCTTGACCTGATCGGACATCGCCTCGCGCGCCGTCAGTGAAAAATGCTGGGTATCGTTTTTGAGACTGTTGAGCAGATCCCACTCATCGATCACGCCGACGACGCGGTCGTTGTCTAATACGGGGAGTTGGGAGATGTCGTAGAGCCGCATACGGGCATGTACCACGCTGAGCGTGTCGTCAGGTGACACCGAAACCGTGGCACCTTCATCGTGGCGATAGGTGATGAGATCGCGCAGGTCGCCGTGTGACGGGCGCGTGATAAGTCCTTTCTCAATCATCCAGTAATCGTTAAACATCTTGGACAGGTATTTATTGCCGCTGTCGCAAACGAAGGTGACGACCCGCTTAGGCTCGGTTTGTGCCCGACAATAGCGCAGGGAGGCGGCCAGTAGCGTGCCGCTGGAGGAGCCAGCCAGCACGCCTTCCTTACGCAGCAGTTCCCGAGCGGTGTGGAAGGACTCGGCGTCATCAATCGCGTAAGCGTGGGTAACCTGAGTGAAATCGGCTAGTGCCGGCACGAAATCTTCGCCAATCCCTTCCACCAGCCAGCTTCCTGCCTCACCATATTCACCGCGCTGTAGATAGTCCGTCAGAATCGAACCGGCGGGGTCGGCCAACACAAAGGCAGTCTGCGGCGACACCTCGGCGAAGTAGCGGGTTAACCCGCCCAGCGTGCCACCAGAACCCACGCCGACGGCGATAGCGTCAATCTGTTCTTCCATCTGCTGCCATAGTTCGGGACCCGTCGTGCGATAGTGCGCCTCCAGATTGGCCGGATTATTAAACTGATCGATGTAGTACGCATCGGGCGTTTCCTCTGCCAGACGACGGGCATAGTCCTGATAGTAATCAGGGTGGCCTTTGGCGACGTCAGAGCGGGTGAGCCGCACTTCGGCACCGAGTGCCCGTAGATGAAAGATTTTCTCGCGGCTCATTTTGTCCGGCACCACCAGAATCAGATGATAGCCCTTCAGTGCGGCGACCAGCGCCAGACCGAGTCCGGTATTGCCAGCGGTGGCTTCAACGATGGTGCCACCCGGCTTTAGCCAGCCCTGACGCTCTGCGTTTTCGATCATGGACAGCGCCACACGGTCCTTAATCGAACCGCCGGGATTCTGGTTTTCCAGTTTGACGAACAGTCGGCAGGGGCCGGTATCAAACTGGGTTAGCTCCAGCAGCGGCGTATGACCGATCAGGTCGAGAACGGCGTTGGTACTTTTCATAGCATTTCACTCTGTTGAAAATGGTGGATACCACATAGTAGATCTGCTGCAAATCGAAACTGAACGAAGTAAATCACCAAAGAATATGCATTTAAGTAATATAATATTCTGATTGGCCGTAAGGATGTGCAGAGGCGTAGCGGTGCGGGCGTATAGACTGCCAACGAAAGGCTTAACAAATCGCGTTGTGACAGCAAAACGCATTTCAAGGAAGAGATAGGGTTTCGTGCGTGATAAACAGCGGAATTTTTCTGTAGCACTGATGCCACGCCCGACGTAGGGCGCTTAGTCGCCAGCGGCCTAAGAACCCAGACTTTGGGGGGGAATTATGCCGTTAACGTGGTTCCTTCGGTGCTTATGCCTGCTTTTTGAGGCGCCAGTGGCGCTTTCGGGGCTTAGGGTGATACCTAATATGACAGGCAGCTCTGTGCCTAAGCGGACGTATTCATGTCTCATCTCAATTTTTGGCACAGAGCCACATGAGACATCAACTATTCGCGGGGAATGGTGAATATTTTCTCTTCAAGACGTTTTACACTATCAAAATCATGGGCGAACTGGGTAATGGTTGGTTTGCGTTTACATAGTTCGCGCATTCTGCGGGTTGAATCATGATGCAACTTTGCATCAACTGCGACACCATCAACTCGACCTTCCAGCATATAACTTTCCTGGTACGAAGCATCTCCTGCAATCAATACATAGTGAGTGCCTGCATCTACCACGACTGACTGGTGCCCCAGAGTATGTCCCGGGGTTGGAACAATTCTTACTGCGCCGTCTTTCGTTACCGCCATGCTTCTGTCAAAACTTTCAAACGGCCCGTCATCATGTGTGGTGGTGGTTGGTTTAAGCCATTTTGGATAATGCATGTTAAGGAAACCTTGCACTGGCCCATTCCATGCAAGAGCGTCATGCGCTTCTTTTCTGCTAAGGATAAACTCACTGTCAGGAAAGTGGCCGATACCTCCTGCATGATCGCCATGCATGTGCGTCATTATTACCCATCTGACATTCCGGGGATTGAATCCAATCGCCCGAATTCTGGCGTTAACTTCTTCTTCAGGTTTTACCCATCTCCTTTCGCATTTCTGCATAAATGGATGCCACCAGGGCTGATAGCCCGGATCATTCGCGTGTGAGCTTTCGCCTGTATCCACTAAGATAAGACCTTCCGGATGTTCAATAAGCCAGCATCCAATCGGGAGACGTGGACTCCAGTCTTTGTCTCTCAAAATATCCACGACGCGGGCTGGACGTGCTTCATAGCGGGCTAACTGATGCCGGTTTTTGATCTGAACATCTCCGGTTTGCAGGCAATGTATTTTCATGCCATCCTCTTAACGCAACAAGTGTTGCGTTAAATACTAGGCTTTGAGCGCAATGAGATCAACATCTGAAGAAAAAGAATCACTCGACGCAGTAAAAGAAAGAACCGGTGGACGCAGTGCTAAAGTCAGGGAGGCTGTGTTGCAGGCTGCCCGGCAGATACTCATGGAACAAGGAGCGAATGCCCTGACACACCGAAACGTCGCGCATCTTGCCGGAGTCAATGCGTCGACGGTCTTTCGTCGATGGCCTGACAGAGCAAGATTGATTGCCGATGTGTTCAAAAGTGCCGCTGAAAGTATGGTTGCCCTTCCAGACAGCGGCAGCCTGTCCGAAGATTTGTATGAATTTTTGCATAGGATTTCCTCCATGCTCGCTTCATCAGAGGGCAGGAAATGGGTACTAGGCGCTATCAGCGCGACCTCGTCGGGGGATGGCATGGTTGAATCTGCTATTAGGGAGGTCTGGGAGCAAAGGTTTCAGCAGGCGGAAATCATGTTTGAACGGGCAGCTTTGCGTGGCGAGGCTGGCTATGAGGGGCAGCGCAGAGCCATACTTGAAACGCTTATTGCTCCTGTCTGGTTCAGAATTCTGATTACTCAGGAGTCTGTAGATGAGGAATATCTGGTGGCAAATATCAGCCGAGTTTTAGAGCAGATGTTTTGATCGCGTTTTTTATTAAGACCGAACTCGGGATGATAAAGCTCGCTATTTTGAGATAAAACAGATTAAAGACACTTTCAGAAACCAGCGGTTTGTCCGCTCCTCGCTCTTGAGGGACGACCATACTCAAATCTCCCACATTGCAGGAGATTTAAGTATGAAAACGTCACCGTGGAACAAAGACCGTATCATCGGTCAAAAAAGGCCACTTCAGATATCTCATATCTGGGGGATCCGGATTAGACTTGAGCTGGAAGGTAAAACACGCGATCTAGCTCTGTTCAACATGGCTTTGGACAGTAAGCTACGGGGCTGTGATCTGGTCAAACTCAAAGTATCAGATGTTGCATATGGCGGGTCTGTTTCAAGCAGAGCAATGGTATTGCAACAGAAAACCGGTAGCCCTGTCCAATTTGAGATAACCAAAGGGACAAGAGAAGCTGTTACTAATTTGATAAAGCTTGGCAATTTGCGCAGTAAAGACTTCCTGTTCCGGTCTAGGGTCGGTATTTGCCAACACATATCAACACGGCAATACAACCGAATTTTTCATGGGTGGATAGCAAAGCTTGATCTCGAAGATTCGCTTTACAGCACGCATTCCATGAGAAGAACAAAACCATACCTGATCTACAAGAAAACCAAGAATCTCAGAGTGATCCAACTCCTTCTAGGCCACAAGAAACTGGAAAGTACAGTTCGGTATCTGGGCATTGAAGTCGATGATGCGCTGGAGATATCTGAATCGATCGAGGTTTGAGGTTATCAGGGGCTGCAACAGCAGCCCTGTGCCAGGAGCCGACGCTAGAGGTCGGCTCTGCTAATTGCGTTATGGCAAAGGGCCGTTTAAATCTTAGTGCTCGAAGCTGATATTAGGCTCCAAGTAAAGCGTTACCTGCAGGGCAAAGAACTAGCTGGCGGTTCTGGGCGCACAGAACAGCATTAGCATCGGTGAAAAACATCGCCATCAGGTATATTTTTCTTACTGCCCGCCCACTATGAGCCGTTCCTCGGCAATGAACTTACTTAGCTTTTCTTGCTGAAATCCATTTTCGTCGAAGTTAGAAGGTGAGAGCCATTTTTCGTAAGCATTGCACAGCGCTATGTATTCACTATTTATTATGGAATGCCAGGCTGTGTCACGGTTGCGCCCATGGGTGACGACTGCCTGGCGGAAAACACCTTCCAAGGTAAAACCATAGCGTATGGCGGCATCTCTTGAAGGTGCATTCAATGAATCACATTTCCACTCAAGCCGTCGATAGCCAAGCTCTTCGAAAACGTAGTTGAGCACGAGGTAGGTGATTTCTGTTGAGATCCGTGTACGTTTCATGAGAGGAGAATAGGTTACATAGCCCATCTCAATGACTCCGTGAGGCGCGTCAATACGCATTAGAGCAAAAGTACCCACAGCTTGATCCGTGGCTAAATCAATGACGGCATAATGCATAGGGTCCGTCGCTTTCTCGATGCTCCTCAGATAAGCACACCACGATTCAAATGTTTCGAAAGGCCCAGCCGGGAGATACGTCCAGTCACGTCCATCCGTTGCTTCACTGTAAGCCTCGTAAAGTTCAGCAGCATGGCGTTCAACATTGATTCGCTCAGCGCGGCAGTAGCGTCCTTTCAGGTTTTTCCCATCGGGAACGTTCGCGCTGCTCCAACCTGGCAGCTCTGCACCGACTGGTTGTTGAAAATTATTTACTCTCTGATTCATGAATATTATTAACTCCTCTATCACCGTAAGGAAATCACCAAATAAAGAGAATGAAGTATTTGTGGTATTATAAAAAGGTCCACAAAGTCTCATTTTTATGGGGCCATAAAATGTTTGATATAACTGAACCTCTGCATCCGGGAGTGACCACTGCTGATGGTGAGCGAATATCCTTACAGAAACAGCTCAAAGAGCGTATCCGTCATGCGATCCTGAGCGGCTTTCTGCCTCCGGAGAAAGAACTTTTGTCCTCCCGTGCGCTTTCGAAAGAGCTGGGCATATCTCGTAATACTGTTGTGAATGTTTATGATCAACTGGCGGCTGAGGGATATATTCTGGCCGACCGTCAGGGTACACGTGTGGCTGCTCTGTCTGGTTCCGATCGTGTAATAGCACCTGCGTTAAAACTGCACATGTCTGACGTTAAGCTAGCCGAACGTCTGAGGCCGTTTGTGGATAATGCGCGTAGCCTGCCGGCAGATACCCTTCTGTCCCCCGGTATGCCTGCGCTCAGGGAATTTCCTCTCTCTGCCTGGCGACGCTCCCTTGACCGCGCAGCCAGGCAACTGTTACCAAGCTCCCTGGGCTATGCCGAGCCAATGGGCGAACGCATCCTTCGTGAAGCTCTCGCAACGCACCTGTTTATTGCGAGAGGGGTTCGTTGTGAGGCATCCTCTATAATCATTACCGAAGGGGCAAGGCAGGCACTGGAACTCTGCGTGAATTTGCTGACGGACCCCGGTGATACGGTTTGGATGGAAGATCCGGGTTATTACGGTGCCAGAGCGGCATTCAATGCGGGCAAGCTCAGGACGGTTATGATGGCCGTTGACGAGGATGGCATGCGGGTGCCTGATGAAGCCTGGCAGACTCCTATTCCAAAACTGATCTATACCTCGCCAGCACATCAATATCCCACTGGCGCTGTGCTGTCCGTTTCGCGAAGGCTTGCGCTTATCTCTGGGGCAGAAAAGACCGGGGCCTGGATCATTGAGGACGATTATGATGGCGATTTCAGGCACTCTGGCAGTCCCATATCGTGTATGCAAGGACTGCTTGAAAACGCGCCCGTCCTTTACATAGGGTCGTTCAGTAAAACTATGTTTCCCTCGTTGAGAATTGGATTTGTAGTGCTACCGGCAAGCATCATTGAGCAAGCAGGAAATATTCTTAATGAAGTACTGCGAAACGGCCAACATCTTCAACAGCTGGCTCTGGCTGATTTTATGAAAAGCGGAGAGTTTGGCCGCCATCTGGGAAGAATGCGCCGCCTCTACCGGGAGCGTCAGCGGATTTTACGGGATGCGCTGACAGCAAATTTCGCTCATGATCAGATACTCGGTGGTAAATCAGGCATTCACCTGACGTTGAGGCTTGCACCGGGAACTGATGATAAAAGGATCGCCGAGCTTGCCCGTCAGCGAGGCCTTGGTGTTCAGGCACTGTCTTCATACTGTGAGAGTACCGGCTCAGCTAGCGGACTGGTCATAGGTTACGGAAATACCTATTCAGAAGACATCCCAGCAGCAGTCAACATCCTTACATCGCTGATCAAACTAGTTAATGGTGAAAGAGTGCGCTGACTCTATTATCTCCCTTAGCGTTTAATTCTGGCGCACCGCAACACTCGATTTTTACGCATTGTCATATTCGTGCCTTTTCGTGCCTTTATCCTGAGCCGCTGACGCCAGCTTCACGCCCTGAGACATTCGACAAGCTTTTTCTCGCTGTCCCTGATAACACAGCCTGGCCCAGTATGATGAGTTAACCGTCTTGGCAGCCCATTCAACAAAGGTCTGTCTGACTAGCTTGGCACAACACTGCCATCGCCAGAGAACCTAGGATTTCTGGCCACTTCGTTCTGTCACCAGTGCTATTGAGCGTTTCTCCTGTGTGGGATATCAGCGTTCATACTCCCATTTCGGAATCACGCAGCCTTTAGGGCCGGGGGCGGTCTGTTTTCCGTTTTCATCGAAACGTGTTTCACAGCCTGTGGTTAGCCTGCCGTCTTTCCAGACTCCGCTGCTTTTGACTTTGCCATCGGGGTAATAACAGGCGCTTTCGCCTTGGCGCAGCGCGCCCTGATAATCTTTGTACTCTTTGCCATCGACCACCAACGGTTTGAAACCCTGCGCGCGACTAATGCATTGCATCTGGCCGTTAGGGTAATAGCTGATTTGGGTGTAGCTGTCATCGGTGCCGATACGCGTTTCATCCTGACGCTGACCGTTCGCATACCAGGTATTATTGGTTTGCTGGCGGTTGAACAGATAATCGGCTTCGGTGAGGGGTGTGCCGTCCGGGTTGAAGGTTTGCTGTTTACCGCAGTAGCCGCGACCGCTCATCGACAGAGGGCAGTAATTGCGCTCGGTAATTTTGACGCCAGTGGCGGTAAATTCCTGCATCAGTCCGACATCATAACCGCGGTCATAGGTCGATACGGACTTCGGTTTTCCGTCGGGGAAATTATAGATATTCGGGCCGTCGAGTTCGCCATTGCGGTAGCCGCGATCGGCGCGCACAGTGGTGCCATCGTCATAATATTCGATTTCACGGCCCTCCAGTTTGCCCATGACATAGTCAGCCTGATAAACCATTTTTCCGGCAGCGTTGAACTTCTGGTACACACCGTGGGGAAGATTATCTTTATAATGAATGATTTGCGTCAGACGGCCTTGCTTATCACTCCAGCGCAGTTCTCCCTGCTTTACGCCAGCGATCAGTTCGACCTGCTGGATCTCGCCGTCAGCCGTCTTGAGTTTCCACATCCCATTAGCCACGCCTTTCACAAACGGGCCTTCGCCGTTTTCGGTGATCCACATGCCTTCAGGCTGGTCATCAACGTAATCGCCCTTCGAGCGCAGCACGCCCGCCAGACGGCGTTCGTTGGGGCCATGACGCTGGCCATTGAGATAAGTATCGAAGCCACTTAGCTCTGGTGTATTGCCATCCATGCCGTCGGCGATCTCCCAGCGGCCTTCACGTTCATCGTTTTTCATCAATCCCGTTGCCGTTTCTTGCCCGTCGCTGATGGCCCACTGGCCCTGCTGTTGTCCCGCTATATAGCTACCTGAACTGGCGAAGTTCTCGCCGACGGTGGTCCATTTTCCGTCAGGAACGCCATGCAGGAAAAAACCTTTTACTAAGCCATATTGCGCCGAGTAATAGACATAAGGCCCATTCTCGCTGCCGCTAAATTTAGCCGGGTCAGCTTGCCAACTGATGGCTGTCGCGCGAAATCCGGGTGTTGCGCTGTCTTCCACGCGACGGAAGGTTACGGTAAGAAATAAACCGTCTTTTTCCGCGAAGGTTTTTTTATAGGCGTAGACGTTGTCTGCTGGCTGTTTCGCAGCATGAGAAGGTGTGCCATCGTCAAGATACCAGCCGACAACGTCGCCCTGAGTAAAGTCGATGTTATCGAAATCGTGATTATCGAACTTAGGGTACTGCGCGCTGTAGTCATAAGGTGGAAGCTTGGCGAGGGCGCGTTTTACCGACGTTGAATTGAGATCCTTATTCTCGCGAACCAGCTTGTCCAGAACCGGCTGTAAACTCAGTACTGGAATATAGCTGCCGTCTTCAATGTAACGCCAACCGCGCAGGGCGAACTTGCCATTGCTTTTACTCAACACCAGCGTGATTTGACCCGCCTGGTCTACGTCGACATAAAACACGGATTCAATGGTGGAATCAGGGAAGGTACCGAGCAGATGGGGAAGGTGATCGACACTATGATCCTCTTCGCTACAGAAGCAATAATAGCCTTTGACCACCTGGTTTTCCTGAATGAAAACCAGAAGGGCGCTGCTGTCGCGTGCGCCCGAAATGATCGGATGCGCCAGCGTTTTACCCGCGTAAAAAGGGTGTGCGGTGTCGTCCGGGGCGGCGATAGCCGTGCTGACCCCTATGACCATATTCAGTAGTAGGATGCCAAACAGTAACTTTACGGCTTTCATTCCCTGACCTGCTCTTTTGAAAAAGTGGCGCTTAGGTTACATGAAATGTTTCTGGCGGTTAATATTTCGTTGAATCAATTCGTTGTTGAACGTAGCGCCTTAATCACTACGCGTGCAGATACGCCTCATACCAGCGGCTGAGCTGTTCGGTAACCGGGCGGTGTTCGGGGTTAAACGGGCGGCCATCCAGCGCTTTTACCGGGGTGATACCCGCCAGCGTGCCGGTGACGAAAGCCTCATCGGCGGTGAGGGCTTCTGCCAGCGTAAAATCCTGAGTCCTGACTTTAAGCCCGTTGGCCTGTGCGAGATTGATAAGGGTCTGACGGGTGATGCCGTTGAAGCAGTAACGTCCCGATGATGTCCACAGTTCACCGCGGCGGACGATAAAAAAGTTGGTGGAGTTGCAGCTGGCGACAAAACCGTGTGGATCCAGCATCAGCGCCTCATCGGCACCGGCCTGCAACGCCTGTAGCAGGGCCTGAATAAGATTGAGTCGACTGTGTGAGTTCAGCCGCAGATCGAAGACGTCTGGCGTACTGGTGCGGTAGGTGGAGGTAAACAACGTCAATCCGCGCTTTTTCGCTGCGGTATCGACGACCTTATACTCCGCCACGCACACGATGGTTGCGCCGCCGATGATGAAGCGGGGATCCTGATTCGGCGTATGCTTTTTCCCACGGGTAATCATCAGGCGGATATGCGCGCCATCGGTCATGCCGTTGACCGCCAATGTCTTATAGAGAATCTCGGTCAGCGCCTCCCGGCTATGGCCGATATCCAACTGGATTGCAGCAGCACCCTCAAACAGGCGATCGAGATGCGCCTCCAGCGCAATCAGGCGGCCGTTAACCAAACGCAATCCTTCCCATACGCCGTCGCCGCACACGTAGCCGGAATCAAAAATCGACACCACCGCGTTATCGCGATGAACAAATTCCCCATTTACATACACCTGTACGTCGTTGTTACGTGGATCTTGCAAATAAGCCTGACTGCTCTGGCTGGATAATGTGGGTTGCATCGTGCTGTTCCTGAATGTGAATGATGAGCTAAAAGGAGCGCTCGGCAAAGCGAGCAAGGAAGGCTTGCGTGCGAGGTTGCTGCGGGTTTTTGAGCACCTGTTCGGCGCTGCCCATTTCATGGATCACGCCATTCTCGATAAAGATGACGCGGTCGGCGAAGTGATAGGCAAATCCCAGTTCATGGGTGACCAGCAGCAGCGTGCGGCCTTCCTCCGCGAGCGCGCGGATTGTGTGCAACACTTCGCCCACCAGTTCTGGATCCAGTGATGATGTGGGTTCATCGAACAGCATAATCTCCGGCGACATCGCCAGCGCACGGGCAATCGCCACGCGCTGCTGCTGCCCGCCGGACAGGCTGGCGGGGCGAGCCTCTTGCTTATTGCCCAGCCCGACTTTTTCCAGCTGTGCTTTGGCGATGCTATCCGCTTCATGTCGTGGTTTGTTTTTCACCGACACCAGCGCTTCACGCACATTTTCCAGCACGGTCAGGTGGGGAAACAGATTGAATTGCTGAAACACCATCCCTACGCGTTCCCGCACAGCGCAAAGCTGCTTTTCCGGGTAATCACGCTGGCCTTTGGCATCCGTTTTTCCCAGAACCACACCATCCAGTTCGATGGTGCCAGCGCTGGGGATCTCCATGAAATTCAGGCAGCGCAGCAGCGTACTTTTCCCCGAGCCGCTGCCGCCGATGATGGCGATTTTTTCACCGCGTCGCACATCCAGATCGATACCTTTCAATACCTCAACGGCACCGAAGCGCTTCTGGAGTCCGCGAATGCGCAGAACGACATCCTCATTCAGGTCTATATCTTCACGCAGAACTTTATCTTCACTCATAGCAATCCTGTGTCGCTGTCAGGCTAGGGGGTGGAACGGAAACGACGTTCAAGTCGTGCGGCAAGGTAGCTCCCCGGCCAGATCAAAACGAAATAGAGCAGCGCCACCACCGTCAGAATTTCCAGCGGACGATAATAGGTGCTGCTCAGCAGTCGCCCTTGGTACATCAGTTCGTTGACGGCCAGTATGGAAGCCAGCGAGGTGACTTTAGCCAGCTCGATCATCCGGTTGGTTAAGGCGGGCAGCATGTTGCGCAGTACCTGAGGCAGAACCACACGCCGTAAAATGACCGAATGACGCATCCCTAGCGCTTTCGCGCCTTCCCACTGCCCGTGGTCGATGGATTGCAGTCCGGCACGGAAAATCTCCGTACAGTACGCCGCGCTATAGAGCGTCAGTGCCAGTGCGGCGGCGCCGAACGTACTGAACTGCAAACCAACCAGAACCGGAAAGGCGTAATAGAACCAGATCAGTTGGATCAGCACTGGCGTATTACGGAAGATTTCGACAAAGCATCTGGCAGGCAATGACAGCCAGCGCTTGCCAAACACGCGAAACAGACCGAGAACCAGACCCAGTGCGGTTCCCAGCACGCCGGCCAGCAGCCAGAGTTCGAGCGTGACGCCAAGGCCTTTCAGCAGCACGGGAATGTTGTGCCAGACCAGCGAGAAATCCCATTGATAATGCATGCTGTTCCTTACGCGAGTCGACGGTCTGCCAGTGACAGCCGTTTCTCAATATGTTGACTGAACAGGCTAATCAGCAGCAGCAGGGTGAAATACATCACTGCCACCAGACTGTAGACTTCCAGCGGTCGGTAGGTTTGGCTGTTGATCTGCATCGCCTGATAAAGCAGTTCGCTGTAGGCCAGTGATGACGCCAGCGACGTGGATTTGATGAGTTCAAACGAGCGCTCAATAAAGGGCGGGATCATCCGGCGTAACGCCTGTGGGAGAATAACCCGACGCAGTGCCGTTGATTTCGACATGCCCAGCGCTTTGGCCCCTTCCCATTGCCCCGTGTGAATAGAGGAGATCGCGCCACGGTAAACTTCGGCATAAAAGGCACCGGACTGTGCGGACAGCGCGATCACGGCGGCGGTGAAAGGCGAAAACGTTAACGGCGTAATGACGGGCAGGGCATAGTAAATCCAGAAAAAATGCACCAGTGCGGGCGTATTACGATAAAAACCAATCAACATTGCGGCGGGCAGGCGCAACAGCCGCCGAGGCGACATTTTCATCGCGGCGAGAACCATGCCTGCGACCATACCGATCAGGATGCTGGTGGCACCGATCTTTATCGTTCCCCATAGCCCCTCCAGCAGCAGCTGGTGATAGGGCCAGATGGCGGAAAAATCCCACTGATACGACATAAGTAAACTGCCCCTGGAAAGTGCGTAATTAGGAAATACGTTTCTTATTTTGTTAGAACCTATGCATCTTAGCAGGTCGAAAAAATGATAAATAAATAATAAAACGTGGTGCTAATATTCCTTTTATGTATAACAAATGACGATTTTTCGATGACTCACTCTGCCGTATTACCTCTGACGCTGCGTCTGGCGACCTTTGCTCATCGGTTGACGATTCAGGGCATTCCCGCCGCGTTAAGACGAAAAATCGTGCTGCATTTTATCGACAGCCTGGGCTGCGGCATTGCAGGCGCACATAGTCAGGTGGTGCGGGACTGCGCGCGCGTCACCCGCCTGCACTATGCGGCGGGTAACAGCCCAATAGTGGATGGTGGAGCGCCGCTAGCCGCCATTGGCGCGGCATTTTTGAATGCGGCGGCGATCAATGCGCTGGATTATGACGACGGTTATGAAGTTGCTGGGCGCGGCATGGGGCACCCCGGTGCAACGCTGGTTGCCGCCGCGCTGGCAGCATTAGGAACGCGCCTGATCGACGGCGAAACGCTGATTTGTGCGCTGGCTGCGGCGTATGAAATTAATGGGCGAATCATTCAGTCTCAGCAGCCGAGTCAGGCGCGTTTTCAGCAGGTTTACGGCGTGTGCCAGCATGAATCCATCGGGGCGGCGGTGGCCTACGGATTGCTAACGGGATGTGATGCTGAAGGACTAGAGAACGCCATCGGTCTGGCGGCATCGCTGACGCCGTTGCCTAGCTTGCACAAATACAACTGGCAGCAGCGGCCGCTGGTGTCTTTCAAGGATTACAACGCCCCTGCTGCGGAATCGGGTGTCCGTGCCGTCGAGCTGCATCGTGGCGGGATTATCGGCCCAAGAGATGTGCTGTCCGGCGAACAGGGATTCTGGCGCATGATGGGATCTGACCACTTTGATGAAGCGGCATTGATTACCGGCCTGGGGGAACAATGGGCGCTTCAGCACGCCAGTTTCAAAGCGTATCCGGCCTGTCGCTGGATACATACCGCGCTGGAATCCTTCGAGCGCCTACAGCACGAATTGGCGTTATTGCCGCAGGACATCGACGTTATTCGGGTAAAAGGAAGCCAGAGGCTGGCCGCTGATTTTATGGATACGCGACCACAAAATGAAACGGATGCACAGTTCAGCCTGCCGTTTGCGCTGGCGTGTCTTGCCTACCGTATTCCGCGTCATCGCTGGAGTGCTGATGAGACCTTAGCCAACCCGGTGCTTCAGGCGCTGGCCGATAAGGTTCACGTTGAGGTGTCGCCCGAACTTGACCTGCTTATGGCGCAGGAACGTCGCCCGGTGTTGCAGGTTGATGTTGTCACGCAGGGAAAGATGGTGAACGGTGAGCGCATTGCGTTTCCGCTGGGGTGCGCGGAACATCCGTTAGCGGAAAGCCGCATCATGGCGAAATTTGCGGAGAATCTATCGTCCCGACTTGCCCCAACACATGTTGCGGAGGCAACGGCGGCGTTATCCGAACTTGAACAATGTCAGGATGTCGCCGCGCTGCTGACCCCGCTAATAAGTGTGTCCTGAATCCGTTCAGGACCGTTCTGTTATCTGATGCCAATTATTTCCAGTCTTCTTTAATGACTGATGGCACTTTGCTGACGTCCACGCCGCGCAATTTGAGCGCCTGCTCATAGTAGTGCTGCGTCTTGCCGGATTTATACAGCTTGGCAAATTCGTCATTCAGGAAGTTATGGAAGGTCTGGTCGGTTTCTTTACGGATGGCTCCGCTGGTGCTGACCTCGATAATTGGTTTCGGCAGAATCAAATTGCCTTTGCCGACTTTAGCCTGTTGCAGTGCCAGCGCCGGATGGAAGTAAGACAGGGCATCGACGCGGCCGGCATAAAACGCCGCTACGCCTTCATCCATATTCGGGAAACGCACCAGCTGTGCCTTGGGCAGACGTTTGGTCAGAATCAGGTCTGGGCTGGAACCCAGCGTCACGCCGATCTTAACATCTTCCCGATTGAGGTCGTCCCAGTTGGTCACAGCGATACCATCACGAATCAGCACGCCCTGCGCATACCAAAAGAAAGGCTGCTCAGGAAAGTCGACCGCTTTTTTCCGCTCTTCCGTCGGGTCGAGCACCAGCATGGTATCGATCTGGCCGGTTTGTAAGGCGGCGATGGCATTACCCCACGTGGTTTCCACCGTCACCAGTTTTACCCCCAGATCGTTTGCCAGCTCTTTGCCGATGTTATAGCCGATACCGTCCCATTCTCCGGTCGAGGGATTTTTAAAATACCACGGCTCACCCTGTGCCACGCCGATGCGTAATTCACCGGTCTGTTTGATGTGCTGCCAGGTTGAGGTTTGCGTTTCCGCAGCCTGGCTAAAGAAGGAGGCGCTAATCAGCGTTATCGCCATGAATACCTGGTGAAGAGAACGTTTCATTATAATTACCCTGATGGTTGAGTTTTAATCGAGGCGATATATTTCGCTCATGCAGAGTAGCGAAATACTTATAGCGAAATTAGTTCTTTTCGCCTTATCTCATTCCAGATAAATATAACGATTCATTGAGAGGAAAATCACGTTGGCAGGCGGTCTGCCCCCGCTGTAGGGCGTGGCGTCTGGGGTTGTTCTGTTTGTCTCGCCATGTAGCCGATGAGTATTACCACGATTTACCGTGTTTTCCCTCTGCGGCAGGGCATAGCAATAATTTCGCTATGCTTTTTAGTTATTGGCAATTGCCGACGGTACGCCGTTCTGTCATGCCGTACGCGGTAGGGTCATGATGATAACCAGTCCACCGTTCGCCCCTCGTTCTGCATGACTTTTCGCATGAGATTCAGCCTTAATCGTGCCGCCATGTGCGGTGATAATGGCCGACGCGATGGAGAGTCCCAGCCCGCTGCCGCCGGAGTGCCTTCCGCGTGAATGCTCGGCACGCCAGAAGCGGTCGAACAGCAGGGGCAGCGATTCTGGCTCAATCCCCGGGCCGCGATCGGTGACGGTAATCTGCCAGCATGGTGCGCTTTCTCGTCCCGCTATTTCGCGCACTTCAATCGCCAGATAGCTGCCGTCGCTGGCGTAGCTTAAGGCATTTTCAATCAGGATAGAGAACACCTGTCCCAATCGTTCGCGGTCGGCAAGGCAAAAGTCGCTCTGTTCGATATCAACATGCGTCTGAAACCCGGCTTGTTCTAACTGAGGCCGATACCAGGTCAGCCGCTCCGTAATGAGCTCGTCGAAGTAGAAAGGCGTGTGCACCAGTGGCAGCTGTCCGGCTCTGGCCAGTGACAGGAAGTGTAGATCCTGAATCACGTGATTAAGCTGCTCGAGCTGTTTAATGACCATTGCCAACTGTGATTTATCCTGCGGGAAGACGTCATCCATCATGCCCTGAACGCGGCCCATTGCCGCATTTAACGGCGTACGCAGTTCATGGGCTAACGCCGCACTGGATTCGCGCAGTTCCCGCTCATAGCGTTCCAACTGTGCGGTCATGTTGTTAAAGTCGTCCGCCAACGTGATGAGTTCCATCGGTGCCTGCTCGACGCGCTGCGTGCGGGTATCGAATTTCCCCTGTGCGACGTCGCGTGCGGCGTTGGCGATATTGGAAAATTGCTGTGATAGCGGGCGCGCTCGCCACAGCACCACAACCACCATGGTGGGCAAGGCGATAAGCACCATGATGGCCAGTATCAGCCAGTCACTGCTGGCAATATTCGGAACGAACATATCCGGGCCGTAATACTGGTTGATAATCTCTTGATAGCGAGGATTTCTGTAATCTTTCTGTGCAGTGAATTGCTGAAATTCCATGAGCACCGCATCCGGCATTTGCTGTTCGGTATAGATGTTGTAGATGGCGAAGCGCAGCCACATCAGGCCTGCGATGGTGATCACGGCGACGAGCAGCAGAGAAATGATGCGGAAACACAGCCAGCGCCACAGCGACATGTTTTCTGACAGAAAGATCGACTTTTTCATCATACTCACCGGAATCGATAGCCGACGGAGCGGACGGTGACGAGCACATTGATGATGTTGTACTGATTGAGTTTTTTTCTCAGGTTGTGAACGTGCGTATCCACCACGCGTTCCAGCGCATCGCTTTCTGGCAGACAGGCTTCGAGTAATTCTCCCCGGGTGAAGGCGCGGTTCGGCGCTTTTAGCAGCGTCACCAGAATATTGAATTCGGTCGGCGTCAGGTCGAGAACGACGGATTCTGATGGCGAGACGGCAATGCTGGCCGTCACGGAGGTCGGATCAACCGAGAGATTTTCGAATGTCAGGATAGCATCTTCTCGGATGGCGTAACCGGTTCGTCGCAACACGGCCTGCACCCGCGCCATCACCTCCTGCGGGTTATAAGGCTTGACGACATAATCATCCGCGCCGTAACGCAGCGCGCCGATCCTTTCCGGGTCGTCACCGATGGCTGAAACCATAATTACCGGGATATTGCTGCGTTGCCGCAGGGCGGACAGCACCTCGGAACCGTTCATCTTTGGCAGCATCACATCCAGCAGAATCAAATCGGGTTTACTGGTCAGCGCCATGTGCAGGCCCCGTTGTCCATCAGACGCAATAGACACCTGATAGCCATCGCGCCGGAGATAGGCTTCTAGCACGCTGGCTGCATCCATGTCGTCTTCAATAATCAATACCCGTTTTTCCGCCATCGCGAACCTCTTGATGAAATCTTAAAAAACCACACAGCGTTTCTTGACTATGCATCAGCATAATCCGCCACGGTGCTGAAAAGCCAATAACTGTTGTACTAAAAAGTGTACTGAAAAATGTGTGCTGACAATCCGGGAAAAGATGGCGGATGCACGATTACCGCATAAAAAGAGGTGCTGTGTGAACATAACAAAAATGATTTTATCCACCTGTCTGTCTACCGTCGCGCTGTCCAGCGCGGCATTTGCTGAGGCGGCGGAAGATGTACCTGCGTCATTTTGGGGCGACCATACGGACGTTACCGTGGGGGCTGTTGGACAGAATGCACCACGTTACTCGGGGAGCAAAGACCGTCAGACCCGTTTGATGCCTACCCTGACCGTGCAGCGTGGCGCACTTTATGCGGATTCTTCGCACGGCATCGGCTGGCAATACCAGTCTCCTTCCGGTTTTTATTTCGATAACGCGGTGGGATATGACATGGGAAGGGATGACAAAAAAAGTAGTTGGCGTGCGGGTTCGAACCACCTGAAAGGCATGGGGAAAATTAAAGGATCGGTGATTACCACCGTCACGGCGGGATATCAGTTTGCACCCTGGCTGGCGCTGGAGGCGAGTGGCGAATTTGCACTGAGTGAGCGCGCGCGCGGTAATCAGTATCGCGTCGGGGCAAAGAGTACCGTGTGGCAATCAGCAGCAAAGGATGACGTGCTGGCACTGTCGGCGGACATGCTGATAGGGGATGCACGCTTTAACCAAACCTATTACGGCGTGACGCCGCAGCAGAGCCGCCGTTCTGGCTTGGCCGCCTATCGTGCCGACAAAGGCGTCTATGGCTATGCGCTGGGGGCGAACTGGACGCATCAATTTAGCCCCGCGTGGTCAACTAACGTGGCGGTGACGTCAACCTGGCTCACCGACAAGGTGGCGGATAGTCAGGTTGTGGAACGACGCAATGATACTGGCGCAACGTTGGCCGTTCTGTATTCGTTCTAATGCCATTTGTTGAGAGGTTGTAATGATGGTTAGCCGTTTTGCCTTCTGTCTGCTGTCAGCCGTGTTCCTGAGCGGCTGCGACGGTGCCGATAATTCGTCGACGTCACCGCCTGTCAGGCCGGTGAAAACGCAGCTCGTCATGCCGGCGATGAATCGTGAACCTGTGTCGTTGACGGGGGAGATTCGCCCGCATGAAGAAACGGTACTGGGTTTCCGTCTGGATGGACGTGTGCTTAATCGTCTGGTGGATGTCGGTGCATCCGTGAAGCGCGGCGATGTGATTGCGACGCTCGACGCGCGCGACAGCGAAAACCAGTTGCGCAGCGCACAGGCGGATTTAGCCAGCACAGCCTCGGCAGAACGGCTGGCGAAAAGCAATTTCTCGCGTATGAAGACGTTGGCACCGGGTGGGGCAATTGCGCGGGTACAGCTTGATGAAGCACAGGCAAACTGGGATGCCGCCGTTTCCCGACGTGAAAGTGCACAGGCTACCGTCAAAGGCGCGCAGGAGCGCCTTAGCTATACGCAGCTTACGGCGGCACAGGACGGTGTGATCACGACGGTCAGCGTGAACCCCGGTCAGGTGGTCAGTGCCGGGCAGGAGGTGGTCCGGCTCGCTTCGCTTGACGGGCGCGATGCGGTGTTTGATGTGCCGGAGCGTCTGGTTAATCCGTCGCTGCCCTCGCGCGTTATCCGCGTGTCACTGCTGTCTGAACCGAGCGTGCTGGCCGAGGGGCGCGTGCGTGATATCAGTCCGCAGGCCGATCCCGTTACGCGAACCTTCCGGGTGAGAGTCACGTTAACCTCGCCACCGGCGGCGATGGTTCTGGGGGCCAGCGTGAATGGTGCGATACAGCAGTCCGGCACCGCTGTCATTGAACTCCCCGCGTCTGCGCTCACGCGTCAGGGGGACAAACCTGCGGTCTATGTCGTGAATGCGGAGACCCAGACGTTGCGTTTACAGCCGATTAGCGTCGCACGCTATAGCGATACGGCGATTTTCGTCGCCGAGGGGCTGAAACAAGGCGACCGTGTTGTCACTGCTGGTGTCAGTAAATTACGGCCGGACGAGAAAATTCGGCTAAGTGATGAGGAGCGCCACTGATGTCTCGTGAATCTCAACCCTCTACCGCCACGCGTTTTAATCTCTCTGCTTGGGCGTTGGCGCACCAGCAGTTTGTCGCGTTTATGATGCTGGTGATCGTGGCCGCAGGCGTGATGAGCTACCAGCGTTTGCCCCGCAATGAGGATCCGGCATTTACCATCAAATCTGCCGTGGTGTCTGCGGCCTGGCCGGGAGCCACGGTGAGCGATACCGTGAATTTCGTCACCGATAAGCTGGAGAAAAAATTACAGGAAACGCCGTATCTCGATTACGTCGAGAGCTATACCCGCGCCGGGGAATCGGTGGTTTTCGTTAACCTGCGCGACGATACGCCGCCTTCCGCCGTGCCGAATATCTGGTATACGGTGCGTAAGAAAATGACCGATATCGCCAGTTCGTTGCCTGATGGCGTCAGCCCACCGGCCGTGAATGACGAGTTTGATGATACGTTTGGCACCATCTACGGCTTCACCGCCGACGGTTTTTCACCACGGGAACTGCGCGACAAGGTTGACGATATTCGCTCTGCGTTACTGAGCGTGCCGGATGTCGGTAAGGTCGACATGCTCGGTGTAGAGGAAGAGCAGGTTGTGGTGACGTTCTCGCCCCGACGGCTGGCCGGGCTGGGGTTAGATCCGCAACAGGTGATTGATTCACTCAAGGCGCAGAATGCGGTCACGCCCGCCGGCATTATTCGCACCGATGATGAGAAGATCGCCGTGCGCGTCAGCGGGGCGTTTACCTCAGAGCAGAGCCTGCGACAGATTACCTTACGCATCGGTGGGAAATTTGTTCCTCTGACCGATATCGCCACCATTAGCCGTGAAACGGCGGAACCGCCGTCGCCGACGTTTCGCGTGAATGGCGAGAAAGCGATTGGGCTGGCAATCTCCATGGCACCCACCGGCAACATGCTCAATTTCGGTCAGGCCATTCGCGATAAAATGAACGTGATTGCGACGCAGTTGCCGCATGGGATTGAAATGACGCGCGTGGCCGATCAATCGGAAGTGGTGAAAGGGGCGGTCGGCGGTTTTATCAAAGTGCTGCTGGAAGCCGTTGCCATTGTGTTAGCGGTCTCGTTCGTCTCTCTTGGCAGCCGCGCCGGATTGGTCGTTGCTGCGTCCATCCCGATTGTGCTGGCGATGACCTTTATTGGCATGGAGATAACCGGTATTGGCTTACAGCGCATCTCGCTCGGGGCGCTGATTATTTCGTTGGGGCTGCTGGTGGATGACGCCATGATTACGGTGGAAGCGATGGTGTCGCGGCTGGAAGAGGGCTGGGATCGCAAACGGGCGGCTGCCTGGGCGTATGAAAGCACAGCCTTCCCCATGCTTACGGGGACGCTGGTGATGATTGCCGGATTTATTCCCGTCGGGTTTGCCTCATCAAGCGCGGGCGAATACTGCTTTTCGCTCTTTGTCGTGGTGCTGATCGCCTTGCTCAGTTCCTGGATCGTGGCGATTCTCTTTTCCCCGCTGCTCGGTGTCTGGCTATTGCCAAAAACGTTTCGTCACCAGCATAACGAACCAGGACGAGTTGGCCGTTTTTATCGCCAGTGGCTGCAACGGGCGTTGGCAAAGCGGGGAATGACGTTACTCATCGCTGTGCTTCTGCTGGTTGTAGCCCTGTTTGGTGCCACCCGATTGGAGGGCGAATTTTTTCCCGCGTCGGACAGGCCGGAACTGCTGGTCAGCCTGACGCTGCCTGCGAACGCCTCACAGACGGCGACGGAAGCGCAGGCAAAACGGCTGGAAGCCATTCTGAAAGGTGACCCAGACGTTGACCATTTCTCCACCTATGTTGGGTCGGGGGCGGTGCGCTTTTATCTCCCGATGGATGTGTTGCTGAGTCACGAAAATATCGCGCAACTGGTGGTGGTGGCAAAAAGTCTGGAGGCGCGAGACGCGCTGGCAGCAAAACTGAATCAGGTACTTGAGCGCGATTTCAGCAACATTGTGGCGCGCGTGTCTGCATTGGAATTGGGGCCGCCGGTGGGCTGGCCGCTTAAATATCGTGTCGCGGGACCGGATATTCATCGCGTCCGTGATATTGCCCAAGGGCTTGCCAGTCTGGTGGGAAGCCAGACCGATGTGCGCGAGGTCAACCTGACGGCGGGGGAGCCGGAACGTTCGGTGAACGTGGTGCTGAATCAGACCGAAGCGCGTGCAGTTGGCATCAGTTCGCAGGATGTGGCTAGTATGCTGGCGGCGATATTCTCAGGTTCAACGCTGACCTCGGTACGTGATGACAATCGACTGGTGGATGTGGTCGTTCGCGGTACGCCGCAGGAGCGACGGGACGTTGCCACGATCGCGAATTTGCAAATCCCGATTGCAGATGGGCGTTCCGTCCCGCTGGGGCAGATTGCTACCGTGGCGTACGGCGTTGACGATCCGATTATCTGGCGACGTCAGCGTGAACCGTTCATTACGGTGCAAATGGATGTCGCACCGGGCGTGCGGGCACCTGCTCTCTCTGAAAAACTGGCGCCTGAAATTGAACGCTATCGCGCCGCGTTGCCTGCGGGGTATCACATCACGGAAGGCGGCGTGGCGGCGGAGTCTGATAAAGGCAATGGCTCCGTATATGCGGTGTTGCCAGTGACGCTGTTGGTGATGCTGGTGCTGTTGATGATTCAGCTCCAGCGCATTTCTCGCATGGTATTGGCCTTCCTGACCGCACCGTTCGGCCTGATCGGCATTGTCGCCGCCATGCTGCCGACCGGCACGCCAATGGGGTTTGTGGCGCTGCTGGGGGCGATTGCACTGGCGGGAATGATTATTCGTAATGCCGTTATTCTGATTGGCGAGGTCGATCTGAACGTGAAGAACGGACAGCCTGCAACAGAGGCGATTGTGAATGCTGCCCACCATCGTTCACGCCCGATAGTATTAACCGCGCTGGCGGCGATCCTCGGCATGATCCCGATTGCGCATCAGGTGTTTTGGGGGCCGATGGCGTACGCGATTATCGGTGGGTTGATGGTGGCGACGCTGCTGACGCTGCTAGCACTGCCTGCCGCGCTGAGCCTGTTGATGCAGTGGGAAGGGTGGAAAGCGGTTAATCCTACGCAGTAGGTGAAATGACGAAAGGTCGTGGCGCGACGCCTGGTCGCCACGACCTGTCGATACGCCGCTATTGATCGACGACGGAACCGTCAACGTGCAGTCGGGTTTTCAGGCCGCGACGGCGATAGGGGAAGCGGCTCTCCAGATCGTCCGCCAGTTCAATACCGATGCCGGACTGCGTCGGTATTTCCATAAAGCCATCCACGCATTTGAACGTGTTCTTCACCACGTCTTTCTTCCGCACGCCGTTCTCGACGCCCGTCGCCCCAAATTTTTCCGACAGCGCCGGTTGGTCATCTCCCGGATACTCCAGCAGCGCAAAATTCGGGATGCTGACGGCGATCTGCAAACAGGCGGCGGTAGACACCGGGCTAAGCGGGTTATGCGGCACCACCATCAGATCATTGGCTTCTGCCAATGCGGCCACTTTTTTCGCACCGGTAATCCCGCCGCACATGCAGACGTCAGGACGCACATAGGCGACGGCGTTGCGGCGAATCAGCATCGCGAACTCCTGCGGGTTATTCAGTCGTTCACCGGTGGCGATAGGAATATTGATTTTGTCGGCCACTTCCGCCATCGAATCGAAGTTATCCGCGCCGATAGGGTCTTCAATAAAGTAGGGATAAAACGGCTCAATGCCACGGGCGAACACCACGGCGTCGGCGGGCTTCAGGCGGCGATGGACTTCAATACACAGGTCGACATCGTTCCCGACGGCTTCCCGGTAGAGGCCGATACGTTCGATGGCTTCACCGATCTCTTTGGCATGAGTGGTGAAATAAGGCGTATCGCGCGATTCATCCAGAAACGGCGTGAGATGACCAATCGCGGTAAAACCGTCGGCTTTGGCTTTTTTCAGATTGGCGATGGTCTCTTCCGTGGTTCGTCCTCCCGCGTGGGCATAAACGCGCGCCTTGTCGCGGCAGCGGCCGCCCAGTAGGTTATAAACCGGCGTGTCGTAATACTTGCCCGCGATGTCCCACAGGGCGATATCGATGGCGCTGATGGCACCCATGATGGCGGCACCACGGAAATGCCAGCAGCGATACATATACTGCCAGTGATGCTCAATGCGCAGCGGATCTTGCCCAATCAGGTACGTGCGCAATGCCTCAACGGCCCCTTTAGAGGCATCGAGAAAGCCCCAGGCACCGGATTCGCCAATGCCCGTCAGTCCCTCGTCAGTGGTGACCTCAACAAACATATAGCGGTTCGCGAGAATCACGCGCACGTCGGTAATTTTCATCAATCCTTTCCTTAAGTTAGCCTGCTTAGCATTGAGTCTAATCACAGAGGCGTACGGGTTGTCAACGCTGACGTCAGCAGTGTGGTTAGCGTATCCGGTGCGTCGATCATCGCATCGTGATCGCTGTCGAGCGTCAGAAATCGCCAGGTTGGATCGGTCTGAGCGCGTTGTACTGAGGGGGTGAGATAGTTGCCCGCCGCGCGCGTGCAGCGGATGTAGGTCTTCTTCAGCGTCGGTGGTGCGGGTGCCAGTGCGACGGGTTCAAAGTAGGTGTTTACCGGCTGCGGTGTCAGGCGGGAATCGACCCACTCGCGGTCGGCTTCGTTCACGCCAAACAGCAGTGACGGAAGCGGGGGAATGTGCCACATGGGGTCGCGCGCCGCCTGTGTCTGGTAGGCGGCGATGAGATCGGGCGCGTGATCCAGCAACTTTTCGCCCGGTGCGGGTAAAAACGCATCCAGCAGAATCAGGTGGCTGACGGTGTCAGGCAGTTGATACGCGGCGGCCGTAGCGGGAAAGCCGCCGTAGCTGTGGCCGACCAACGTTACATCGCGCCAGCCCTGCTGGCGGATCGTGTCGGTAATATCGCGAATGTGGGTGGACAGGTTAATGCCGCGCGATAGCTCGTCACGGCGTTCTGCCAGCCCGGCGAGCGTCAATGCCGAAGAGGCAAAGCCTGCGGCGGTAAGCCGCTCGGTCACTCGCGACCAGCACCAGCCGCCGTGCCAGGCACCGTGTATCAATACAAATGTGGTGGCGTGGGCGTCAACCGACATGGGAAGGATTCTCCTGATTCTGCGCATACAGCGCTGCATCCAGCCGTATCAGTGCAATCACATAGACTGGCAGTGCCGCCAGCAGCGAGGGCAGATGGATCACTTCGTCTGCGCCGTGCGGTAAGCCGTGGCCTGTGGGTAGGAAGTCTGGGCTATTGGCCTCGGTACGCAGGTAGCCGGGGCCGAACGTAATCGCACGCGGCAGCACTTTGGAATGCGTTACGCCTCCCATTGAATAGGCAGGGTCTGCACGACCTGTCACATCGTGCCAGCTCTGCTGCAAGACCTGCCGCGTGCTGTCCTCTTCCGACAGATAAAATGGCGGCACATCACGCCAGCCGTCCACCAGCGAGATGTCGGTTGCCACTGTGGCAAGTTGATCGCGTAATGCCGCGATGATCGCGTTTCCTTCCCGTGTCACCGGATAGCGAATGTCGGCAAGGAGAGTCAGTGAACCGGGAGTGGTCGACTGCCAGAGACCTGCGTTCAGCGTCAGCCTGCCCGACGGCGCATCCTCCTGTGCCAGCCCAATAGGCTCGCCATAGGGAGAAGCGAAAATCTGCTGTAACTGTGCGGCTAGCGTGCGTTCCCGTTCTGGCAACAGCTCCAGCTCGCGTAATGCGTCCAGCAGCACTACGGCGGCGCTGAGAGTACCGTCAGGGAAGGCCGCATGACCTGCAATACCCTGTGCCTGTAGCGTGATTCCCTGTTCTGCGGGGAGCAGCGTGATGCGTCCGGCACCCAGACCACGCAGCCTATCGACGCTGAGATCGCGGGGCGCATTGGCGAGCGTGATCTGCGCGGTGGCAGGGATACTATTGGCCGCGTTGCCAGCGGTCAGATTCGCCAGCACGCCCGCTTCGGCAATGTGCAGGCGGAACGCGATTTGCCCTTTCTGCGCATAGTTCACCGGAAACTTCCCGTCGGTGACCAGAGAAGTACGCGGTACTGGCCCGTGTTGGGCAAACCAGGCGAGATCGGCCATGTCGGTCTCTTCTGCCAGCCCATAAACGATGCGCAGATTGTGATGCAGGGGTATATCCAGCGCGCGGATCAACTTGAGCAAATAGA
Source organism: Pectobacterium versatile (assembly GCF_020166435.1). GTDB lineage: Bacteria > Pseudomonadota > Gammaproteobacteria > Enterobacterales > Enterobacteriaceae > Pectobacterium > Pectobacterium versatile. The sequence continues at coordinate 168,068 of NZ_JAINZP010000001.1, forward strand.
GATCGAGGATTGCGGGGCCTTTGTTGTCAGCAACGCCGCGCCCGATCAGAAAATCACCGCGACGCGTCAGCGCAAACGGCGGGTACGTCCAGTGTTCACCCGCGGGCACAACATCAAGGTGGCTAATCAGGCCGATATCCTCGTTGTGCTCGCCGTAAACCACCGAACCCGCGTAGCCCGCATGGCGCTCGGTACGGAACCCCGCCTGTTCCGCCAACGTCAACGCGGTGTCCAATACGCGGGCGCACTCGGGGCCAAATGGCGCGCCCGGCTGAGCGAGATCGGCGCGGCTCACGCTGGGAATGGCAATCCACGTCGCCAGCTCATCAATCAGCGAGTCACGCTGTGCAGCAATCCAGCGCTCAATTTTGGGTAACAGGGCGCTTTCTTGTGGGGTAAGGGCTGCGGACATACTTTCCTCCATTAAGTGACCAAATAACATAAAACATCTGCCCGCCACGCTTTAGCATGATTCCTTTCATGCATATCCACAGAAAATATATATACCCGTCATACTTCAAGCTGCTTGTGCGTTGGCAATACTCGGCTCATTGCTGAGCCTCGCCCTGAAGGGCCGCCGCAAGCGGCGTTCAAATCGGCTAAGCCAATTTGTCCTTGCTCACCCCAGTCACTTACTGGTGTAAGCTCTTGGGGATTCGCGCGGTTGCCGCGTTACAAGGCCATGCGGCCTTGTCCTAAAGGACCAACGCAGAGCGTTGTTCAAAACGCTCACGTTTTGTCACGCAACTCGAATTATTTAGGGTATAGCGATTGTTATTCCTGCCCGCTGTATAGGAATGATTCATTTTTCGCTGCAAGACGAATAACGCGTGTAATACCGTTTATCAGATATCCTTATCCTGAATCTCTATAAAAGAAATGACAGGTTGCCGTTATAGTGATGGTGAAATAAGTAATTAGAAGCACCCTTATTATTTTTAACGTCGTTTGAGCATCGTCCAGCGTGGCGACGTAGCGAGTAGTCATCGTAAAAAACACAGTATTGATTGTTATTTCCTGCCGTTATCGGCGGGCGGGTATTTTTATCGCTAAATAAAGGGATTCACTGATGTTGTCGGGTTTTTAGGGATGAAGTGGCAACACGATGCGATGTATTCCGTAAGCGACGGTGAGGCAGACATATTTATCGCGCGATATATTCATAGCACATAAAAAGGTGAGCAAGATGGGAACTCTCGCATTACAGCAGCGTATCAGTAGCAGTATTGAACAGAATCGCGAAGAATATATTGCGATTTCCCAGGATATTCATGCGCATCCCGAAACGGGAAATAATGAATATTACGCCAGCGAGCTATTAACGGAGTTATTAAAGAAGCATCACTTCACGGTAACGCTGAACGTTGCCGGACATGAAACGGCCTTTTATGCGGAAAAAGACAGCGGCAAACCGGGGCCGACCATTGCTTACCTCGCTGAATACGATGCGCTAATCGATATCGGTCACGCCTGCGGCCACAACATCATCGGAGTAACCAGTCTGGCGGCCGCGATTGCGCTGGCAGAGGTTATCGATCAGACCGGCGGCAAGGTGGTGGTGTTGGGTACGCCAGCCGAAGAAGGCGGCCTGCGCGGGAAAGGCGGAATTAATGGCAACGTGAAGGCGCGTTTTGTTGAACATGGCTTCCTTGATCGGGTCGATGTCGCCCTGATGGTTCATCCGTCAGGGAAAACGCGGCTCACTGGGCCGTCGCTGGCAAACAATCACCTCTATTTTCATTTTTACGGTAAACCCTCCCACGCCGGAAGCTCGCCGCATAAAGGCGTGAACGCGCTGGATGCGCTGGTGCTGCTTTACAACGGGATCAGCGTGCTGCGCCAGCAACTGCCGGACGGCGTTCGGGTTCACGGCATTATCACCAACGGCGGGCAGGCGCCGAATGTGATTCCAGAATACGCCTCCGCCCACTATTACATTCGTGCCAAAACGCGTGAAGAGGTGGTGGCGTTAGAGCCGCGTATTCGCGCGATTGCGGATGGCGTCGCGCTGGCAACGGGCACCACGGTGAAAATTGAACATCAGGTTGGCCCGCGTGATTTCCTGATCAACCACTCGTTGAATGCGATCCTGCTGGAGGAATTCACTGCCGCAGGGGAGGTGGTCGATCAAAAAGCGAAAGAGGGCATCGGTTCGACGGATGCCGGAGATATCAGCCATGCGGTGCCGACGGCACACCCCACGATTAAAATCGGCCCTGACGATCTGATCGGCCACACTGTGCCATTCCGTGAAGCGGCAAATTCCCCACTTGGTTATGCCGCACTGCTGACGGGCGCACAGGTGCTGGCTCGAACGGGTCTACGACTGTTGACGGATCCCCGCGCGTTGCAGGATGCCAAAGACGAGTTTGCTGGCCGTCGCTCGGTTACCGACGCCGCCTGATGCGGCGTCTGCACAGGCTGAATATCATAAAAATAGTGGAGTTTCCCATCAATGAAATGGTTTAACTTTCCTGCCGCAGCACTCTTGCTGGCGGCCAGTTTACCCTGGGGAATCGCGCTGGCGGAGACCGTCAATCGCGATGCAACGCTGAATATCGCTTATGGTAAACGACCGGGTACGCTCGATCCTTACCTGACAACCAACAGTGCGACCACGGACGTGGTACGCCACATTTTTGAACAACTTTTTACGATTAACGATCGGTTTGAACCGGTGCCGGAACTGGTTGAACGCTATTCGCTGAGTGATGACCGCAAGGTCTATACCTTTGTACTGCGCGACGGTATCCGCTTTCATGATGGTCAGCCGCTGACGGCAGACGATGTGGTGGCATCGATGAACCGCTGGCTGGCCGTCTCTACGCAGGGGAAAGCCAATCTGCCGGGAGCGCAGTTTAGCCGGATTGACGATCGCACCGTACAGCTGACGGTACAGACGCCGTCTCTGATTACCCTGAATGTGCTGGCCGACTTGAAGAATCTGCCTTCGATTATGCCTAAGCGCCTGATCGACGAAGCCAATACCAGCAAAAAACCGGTGAGTGAACTGATTGGCACCGGCCCTTACAAGCTGGCGGAATTCAAACAAGGGGATTATCTGCATCTGACGCGCTATGACGGTTATGTCTCGCGTAGCGAACCGGCGAACGGCCTGTCGGGCCAGAAAAAGGCCGAGGTGAAAGATATCTGGTTCCGCTATATCACGGATGAGTCTACCCGGCTGGCAGGGGCATTGACCGGTGAATATGACGTCGTTTTTGATTTGCCAAAAGACAACATTGACGCGCTGAATAGCGCCCGCGATGTGAAGCTGTATCGTCCCGAAGCCGGGGGATCGCTCATCACCTACCTGTTCAACAAGAATCGCGGACCGTTTGCCGATGTGAAACTGCGTCAGGCATTCAATCTGGCGCTCGATGTCCATCAGGTGCTGCTGGCGGGTTACAGCGATCCACGCTTTTTCAAGGAAGATTCATCGTTAGGTTTTCCTGAGCAGGTGGACTGGCACAGTGAGGCCGGCAAGCCTTACTGGAATCAGCACAAGCTGGACGAAGCCAGAAAGCTGGTAAAAGAGTCCGGCTATAACGGTGAAGAAGTGGTGATCATCGCCACCAAGGAATACGCCGAATTGTACAATCTGGCGATTGTTGCACAGCAGGTGCTCAAACAGATTGGCGTGAAATCTCGTCTTGATGTCTATGACTGGGCCACGGTGTTACAGCGGCGTCAGGATCCTAAAAACTTCGACCTGTGTGCGCTGGAATTCTCCATGCGTCAGGTGTTGCATCAGTATCCTTTCCTGGATTCCCGCGCCAAATTCCCCGGCCTGAGTAACAGCCCGGAAATTGATGCGCTGCTGGATGATATCAAGCAGGCTCCGTCGCTACAGGCGGCAAGAGGACTGGTGGATAAACTTCACGTGCAAACCTGGACCTATCTGCCGGTGATTGTGCTGGGGCGTACCACGCCTGATGCGGTCGCGATCAAGCATCATGTTCACGGCTATCGGGATTTAATCGGCCCCGTCCTGTGGAACGTCAGCATCACAAAACCGTAAGCGGAGAAGCGAATGGGATGGTTTATTTTCCATCGGCTGCTGGCGCTGATACCCGTGCTGCTGGTGGTTTCCATCGTGGTGTTTTGTCTGGTACATCTGGCTCCGGGCGATCCGGTGCTGGTGATTCTGGGCAATGATGCCAGTCCGGGGGATGTCGCCGCGCTGCGTCAACAAATGGGGCTGGATAAGCCCCTGCTGACACAGTTTGTCGTGTGGTTTGGTGCAGTGCTGCGTGGCGATCTCGGCCATTCGCTCTTCATGAACGCCAGCGTCATGTCGCTTTTCTTGCAGCACCTGCAACCTACGCTGGCATTAGCGCTCTATGCGCAAGGGTTGGCGCTACTGCTTGGGCTGGCGGCTGGCGTGCTTAGCGCATCGCAACAGGGACGGTTTCTGGATCGCCTGATTATGGGACTGGCGGCGGTGGGGATGTCGATTCCCGGCTTTTTACTCGGGCTGTTTCTGATTTTCTTTTTTGCCGTGCAGTTGCGCTGGTTTCCGGTTGTGGGATACAGCTCGACGCGCGGCGATGTGCTGGTCAATCTGTGGTATATGACGCTTCCGGCGCTGGCATTGGGGCTGCGCATCGCGGCGCTGATTGCCCGCATGACGCGCGCGGTCATGCTCGATGTGTTGAGCGAAAACTACATTAAAACGGCGCGTGCCAAAGGCGTAGCGGAATACCGGGTTCTACTACGCCACGGCCTGAAAAATGCGCTCCTGCCTATTCTCACCATCTGCGGTGAATCTTTCGGTTCGCTGGTGACGGGAACGATTGTGATTGAAAGCGTGTTCGGCATTCCCGGCGTCGGCTCGCTGGTGGTGGATTCCATCGAACGCCGCGATTTCTCGGTGATTCAGGGAGCGGTGCTGCTGATTACCGTCAGCTATGTGCTGATTAATCTGGCGGTGGATATTCTGGGGCATGCCGTTGACCCGCGTCTCTCCCTGTCAGGGGAGAAGGAGTGACATGAAAGCGCTGTTTGCCAATCAACTCCTGACAACGGGCATCGCTATCCTGCTGCTTATTCTTGTCGTCGCGGTGGGGGGCGCGTTTCTCAGCCCTTACGATCCCTATGCCTTAAACCCTCTGGAGCGATTGTCCGCACCGACGTGGCAACACTGGTTTGGCACCGATAATTTTGGCCGCGATGTATTTGTGCGGGTTGCGATTGCGGTCCAGATCTCGTTGTCCGTTGGGGGCGCGGTCGCGCTGATTTCGGGCGCGATTGGCACGCTAATTGGCCTGCTATGTGTCTGGTATCGCCTGCTGGACGTCGTCGTCATGCGGATTTGTGACGGGCTGTTTGCCTTTCCTTCTCTGCTACTGGCCATTTCCATCGTCGGTATTCTTGGCCCGAACCCCGCCAATGTCGTACTGGCGCTGTCGCTGGTCTATGTGCCGTCGGTGGCGCGCGTGATGCGTGCGGCGGCGCTGGTGATCAAAGAGAAAAATTATATCGAGGCGTTGCGTGCGCAGGGGGCAAAGAGTCGCCGGATCATCTGGCTGCACATTTTGCCCAACGTGGTATCGCCGCTGATCGTTCAAGTGTCGTGGATCTTCTCGGTCGCGATTCTCACCGAGGCGGCGCTGAGCTTTTTAGGTTCGGGGATCCCTGCACCGACGCCCAGCCTTGGTAATTTATTACTGGAGGGGAAAAAAGTGATTTTTACCTCCTGGTGGATGACCTTTTTCCCCGGTATGGCCATTGTGCTCTTGATCCTGTCTCTGAATATGATTGGAGACGGCCTGCGCGACATCTCCGACCCTACGCTTAAGCCGCTCTCACGTCGGGTTTCCCGTCTGCTGAAAGCGGTCACGACACCAAAGTGAATATAATGAGTGAAACGCCGCTACTGTCTGTCAAAGACCTGAGAGTCACGTTTGCCGTGCCGTCTGGCCTCTTGCACCCTGTCCGTGGGGTTTCTTTTGACGTGAATTCGCGTGAGACGCTGGGCATCATCGGTGAATCAGGCTGTGGCAAAAGCGTTACCGCCGATGCGCTGATGGGATTATTGCCTGCGCGCGCTAGCCGGGTCGGCGGTGAGGCCAGCCTGAACGGTCAGCCGCTGCTGTCGCTGCCGGATGAGGCACGGCGACGCCTGCGGGGTAATGCGTTGGCTATGATTTTTCAGGATCCGCTCTCTAGCCTTAATCCAGTCTATACCGTGGGTGAACAGATCGATGAAAGCCTGCGGCAGCACACCACGCTCTCGCGTCAGGCGCGAAAAGCACGGGTACATGAACTGCTAACCCAGGTGGGGATGCCCGATCCGGCCGCCTGTGCCGTGAGCTATCCGCATCGGCTATCTGGCGGGATGCGCCAGCGAGTGATGATTGCTATCGCCATTGCCTGCGGACCGGGATTGCTGATTGCCGATGAACCGACAACGGCGCTCGACGTCACCATTCAGGCACAGATTCTTTCGCTGTTGGATAAGCTAAAAGCCGAAACCGACATGGGTATCGTACTGATTACGCACGATCTGTCGGTGGTGGCGCAGATGTGTCAGCGCGTGATCGTGATGTATCTGGGGGAAGTGGTGGAGCAGGCGGATGTGTTCACGCTGTTTGATAATGCGCGCCATCCTTACACGCAGGCGCTGCTGCGGGCGGTGCCTAACCTCGATGCGTCGCGTAAAAGCGAGCTGCCGGAGATAACCGGCAGTGTTCCGCCGTTGTCTCATCCGCCCACCGGCTGTGGTTTTGCTCCGCGCTGCCCGCTGGCGGATGAACGCTGTCACCAGTCTCCCCCCGTGCTTTCCGTGGCTGACGGGGCGGGCCATCGCGTACGCTGCTGGAAAGCGGATAGCCTCGGGAGCGCTGTATGAGCGAACCGTTATTACGGGTGAAAAACCTGCGTAAAACCTTTCGGGTCGGGCAGGGATGGCGTAAAAAAACGCTGGTGGCGCTCGATGATGTCAGTTTTCATATTTTCCCCGGTGAGACTTATGCGCTGGTTGGGGAATCGGGCAGCGGCAAAAGCACCACGGGACGCAGTATTTTAGGGCTGACACCTGCGAATGCCGGGGAACTGCACTTTGCCGGCTGCGATCTCCGACAGCAAAATGCAGAGCAGTTACGACAACTGCGGCGCGACATGCAGATGATTTTTCAGGACCCACTCTCCTCGCTCGATCCTAAACGTAGCGTCGGGTACAGCATTGAAGAACCGCTGATTATCCACGGCATACGCGATAGCCAGTGGCGCAAGGCGCAGGTGATCAAGATGCTGACGCGAGTTGGGTTTACCGCTGCGGATGCCGGACGCTTTCCGCATGAGTTTTCCGGCGGGCAGCGTCAGCGTATCGGGATTGCCCGCGCACTGGTGCTGGAACCGAAACTGATCGTGTGCGATGAGCCAGTTTCGGCGCTGGATGTCTCTATCCAGTCGCAAATTCTGAATCTGCTTTTGGCATTACAGCGGGAGCAGGGACTGGCGTATTTGTTTATCGCGCACGATCTGAGCGTGGTACACCATATTGCCGACCGCATTGGCGTGATGTATCGCGGGCGCATTGTCGAAGAAGCGCCTGCGGCGACGCTGTTTTCACAGGCGAGTCATCCGTATACGCGTTTCCTGTTGGCCTCGATTCCGCCCGCGCATCCACGGTTAAAGCGGGCTATTCAGGTGGATACGCAACAAGGACAAGAGAGCGGATGTCAGTTTGACGAACCGACACCCGGCACGCCGGCGCGATGCCGCATACATCCAACGCAAGAATATTGGATCAATGCGGAACACCGCGTCGCCTGCGCCCGATCAGAGATGCCCTGACAGGCGCTGGTGAATTTTGGTGCTGTGGGTATCCAGCCCGACGATAGTGACCTTCGCATCGTAGCGATGATAGCGGGTTTCGATCGCGTCGAGCGCTGCCACGCTGGAGGCATCCCAGATTTGGGCGTGTGTCAGATCGATGGTGACGTTCTGCGGATCCTGCGCGTAGAGGAAATGCTCGAAAAGATCGTTGCTGCTGCCGAAGAATAGGGGGCCGCGTACCGTGTAGTGCACCGATTGTCCGTCTTCGCTCACCTGACGCTCTGCGTGAATGACGTGCGCCACACGGCGGGCAAACAGCAGTATGGCAAAGATCACGCCGCCCGCCACGCCGATAGCGAGGTTCCCCGTCGAGACGGTCGCGACAACCGTCACGATGACCACCAGCGTTTCCGATAGCGGCATACGCTTCAGCGTGGTTGGGTGCAGGCTATGCCAGTTCATGGTTTTCAGTGCGACGATCATCATAATGCCCGCCAGTACCACCATCGGAATCTTCGCCATGATTTCGCTCAGCCCGGTCACCAGCAGCAACAGCACCAGTGCGGCAACGAGGGTGGAAATGCGCGTGCGCGCTTTGCCCAACTCCACGTTGACCACGGTCTGCCCGATCATCGCGCATCCGGCAATCCCACCATAGAACCCGGCGAAAATATTGGAAACGCCGAGTCCCCAGCATTCACGGCGCTTGCTGGACGGGGTGTCCGTGATGTCGTCGACCAGTTTGGCGGTTAACAGCGATTCCATCAGCCCGACAAAGGCGATGCTCAGCGCGGTCGGCCAGATGATGTGCAGCGTTTCAAAATTGAACGGCACCAGCCACTGGGTGAAACTCGGTAATCCGGGTTGCATGGGGCCCGCATCGCCGACGTTAGGCACTGTGATGCCAGTAAACATGGCAATCGCGGTCACTGTCACAATGGCAACCAGCGGTGCGGGAATGCTTTTCACCACATAAGGTAGCAGCAGAACAATCGCGAGCGTCAACGCAAACAGCAGCCAGACGAGTGAGGACTGTCCGTAAACATGTGGCACCTGCGCGGCGAAAATCAGGATACCCAGAGCATTGACGAAACCGATCATCACCGAGCGCGGGATGTAGCGCATCATCCTCGCCAAGCCAGCCAGCCCAAATAGAATCTGGATGATCCCCGCCATGATTACCGCAGGCAGAATATAGGCTACGCCGTGTGCGTGTACCAGCGGGCCGATCACCAGCGCCACGGCACCTGCTGCGGCGGTCACCATCGCCGGTCTGCCGCCGAGAAAGGACATGGTGAAACACAACACGATGGAGGCGAACAGGCTGACTTTGGGATCAACCCCCGCGATGATGGAAAATGAAATCACCTCTGGGATAAGCGCCAGTGCGGTGATAGTGCCCGCCAAAACTTCGCGCATCAGCAGCGAGGGTGAGCGTAAGGCTGTAAGCGTTGACGTGGTTGATTGAGCCGGCGTCGGCGTTACGTCAGGTGATGAGATCATGTATGCAGGCTCTTATTTTTTCTTAATCTGTAGGTCAATGATGAAAGGCATAAGAGGATAAATTATCAGCAATATAAAAGATACTGTCCTTCATCGTTGGACAAGGGAAAGTTTGTTGGGAAACAAGGGGACGGGTAGTGTTATTGCTTTATCTGTGCACCGTCGTGTTTTCTTCATTAACAACAATGCATTAATGGCCATAAATATTTTATATGGAATTTCTCTTTTTAATGACTCCTTTGTTGTTTTTTATTTTTGGATTAAACTGAAATAAATATATGCCCATTGCCATTTTTTGATATGAATGGCTCTATATTGAGGCAGAATGGCTGATTTTTATCCCAAAATTCACTGTGTTAATAATGCAAGATTAAATTCCCTAATTTAGGATGACAATTATTTTGTAAATAATCGAATCTGTGAAATTATTTTCATGTGACTTGTTTGTTGTTAAATAACAGGATATTGAAGTTTAATGTTAAAGAGGTAAGTCGAATAACGATGATATCGTGCTATTCATGATTTTAGGGCGTACACTAGAGGTTCATACGCTGACTAGGTACAAGGTATGGAAATTCTTGATTTTCTACAGATGTTTAATCGCGCAACGGTGAAAGTGACCTGTCCTGAATGCAATTGTATCACTGAGCAGAAAAAAAATAGATTTCGCAAAAATATCACAGTTATTTGCCCTAAGTGTGGTTTTTATTTTTTACCGAGGGGTGAATAGGTAATATTGTTTTTTTTATTTTAATGAACTATAGGTTAGACTTAATTTATTTCAGTAAAGGAATGTTTAAATTGAATGAAGAAGAACTTAAAATATTTTTATTCACACAAACCTGTGTGATTCTATCTGGTATATTTGCTGCAAGAGAAGGTCAGCCACTTGTTATTCAACAGCGCTTTAGTAAAATTTATGAAATATTGTCTGTTGAATATGAAAAATTAAAATAATTAGTCAAATTGTGATTGTGATTGTGATTGTTGATTGTTGATTGCGAATATCCTAAAGCATGAACAACAATGTGCTAAGGCGTAACTCCCATGCATGCCACATTAGCATTGCTACTCTGGTATTATGTTTTAACGCTTGATGGGCGTCTAAACGTGCAACACATGGCTACCGCCATGTAACTGCTTATTAAGGGGAGCAAATCGCCTTTACGCAACTCGAATTATTTAGGGTATAAACAGCCTGCTACTGGCAAAATTAGAACTGGAGAAAAAGAGCCGAGACCATACCAGCAATGTGAGCGCGTTGAAATCGGATATCCAGTTCAGTACCTTATAACGTCTTTGTCGTGGTTTCTTGCAGTAGCCCTCTCCGAGCCTGAATGTAGCAACCGCTGCGCGAGCAGATTCTGTCTGGGTCTGCGCTCTGGTGTCGGAAACCTGCAACAGGTTTCATCATTGTGTAGGACAGCAATCAAGCGGGTTGTACTCTGCTGGAAGGCGATGAACGATTGTCGGCGATTGCGGCGTAGGCCACCGAAAACATCAATCTCCCAACTTACGCTCAGATTGGTTTCATAGGCATTGCCGTAGCGATTATAATCCGAGCCAATTGCACAGCTCGCCAGTAATCTGGTGCTTACCCCAAGGCAAGAGTGCATTGGAGGGTTGATAATCCTTGAGTTGGGTTGTGACTTAATTACAAGATGGTCATTCGTTGTCAATCAGGGCGCATTGAACTAAGCTGGATAAATGACTAAACAGACAAACGATATCCTTTCACGTGGTCCTTCTGACCATAATGTCCGTGACCAGGTTGTGGAGGCGGCCACAGCACATTTCGGGCATTTTGGGTATGAAAAAACTACCGTATCCGATTTGGCAAAGGCTATAGGCTTTTCCAAAGCCTATATTTATAAATTTTTCGATTCCAAGCAGGCAATTGGAGAGGTGATTTGCGCCAACAGGCTGGCGACAATCTCGGAGATTGTTAATCAAGCCATCGCCGATGTGCCTGGTGCCCCTGAAAAATTACGGCGTTTGTTGAGGACGCTGACTGAAGCTGGTAGCGATTTGTTTTTTCACGATCGCAAGCTTTATGACATTGCCGCCGTTGCTTCTCGGGATCGCTGGCCTTCAGCCGTCGCACATCAGGAGCGCCTGCGTCAACTGGTGCAGCAAATCATCCTGGAAGGTCGGCAGGCCGGTGAGTTTGAACGGAAAACACCGCTGGATGAGGCTACAGATGCCATTTATCTAGTCATGCGGCCTTATATTTGCCCTTTACAACTGCAATATAATCTGGATACAGCACCCGCAGCAGCCGTACTACTGTCATCACTAATACTGAGAAGTTTGTCACCTTGAAGTTGTGACCATTGACATTATTGGTCACTGGTCTGAGAATGCGGTTACTGTCCTGCTAAATGAATCAAGGTAACCCATGCTCAGGCTCAAACCTGCCACCTTTGCTGTTTGCCTGTTGCCGCTTGCCCTTATGGCCTGCGGCGACCCTTCCGACGTAGACGATCCTCGCAGTCAACCTCCACGGGTAAGGGCTGCAACCGTGGTCAGTGCTGTCGATACCTCTCGCGCCTTCACCGGTGTTGTTGTCGCACGAATTCAAAGCGACCTCGGTTTTAGAGTACAAGGCAAAATCTTTGAACGTCTGGTCGATACTGGGCAGACCGTTAAACGCGGCCAGCCATTGATGCGCCTAGATCCTGTTGACCTGAGTCTGCAAGCGCAAGCTCAGCAACAGGCTGTCGCAGCCGCACGAGCTCGTGCCAGACAGACTGCTGCTGATGAGGCCCGTTACCGCGGTCTGGTCGCTGGGGGCGCAGTTTCTGCATCGGCCTATGACCAGATAAAGGCTACCGCGGATACGGCCAAAGCAGAACTGAGTGCTGCCCAGGCGCAGGCAAATGTGGCGCAAAATGCGACGGGCTATGCTGTGCTGCTTGCTGATGCTGACGGCGTAATAATGGGTACATTGGCAGAGCCTGGTCAGGTTGTCAGCGCGGGGCAACCTGTGGTCAGGCTGGCGAGAGCAGGGCAGCGTGAGGCCATCGTGCAGTTGCCTGAAACGTTACGGCCTGTTGTCGGAAGCGAGGCTCAGGCCACGCTGTACGGTACGGGCAAGCAATTCGTTCCTGCGACACTGCGCCTGCTCTCCGATGCGGCTGATCCTGTAACTCGAACTTTCGAGGCCAGATATGTGCTTGAGGGTGCACTGGCGAGCGCGCCGCTCGGGTCCACCGTTACGCTCCATATTGCAGACGATAAACTACCAGGCCAGATGCTACAGGTGCCTTTAGCGGCAATTTATGATTCGGGAAAAGGGCCGGGTGTCTGGAGTATTTCAGGTGAACCAGCCAAAGTATCATGGCAACCTGTTCAGATGTCTGGCCTTAGCGATGATATGGCAAGAGTGACCGGAAATCTTAAACCGGGGGAGCAGGTCGTCGCCTTGGGAGCGCACTTGCTGCACGACGGCGAGGCGGTTCAAGTGATTGAACAGCGCGATGCCAGCGTCGCTGGGAGCCAGCCATGAGCGAGGGAAGATTTAATCTTTCGGCGCTTGCTGTCCGCGAGCGCTCCATCACGCTGTTTCTTATTATCCTGATTACCGTCGCTGGCATTCTCTCGTTTTTTGAACTGGGACGGGCAGAAGATCCCCCGTTCACGGTCAAGCAGATAACGATTGTTTCTGCCTGGCCGGGGGCGACGGCTCAGGAAATGCAGGATCAGGTGGCCGAGCCGCTAGAAAAACGCATGCAGGAACTCAAGTGGTATGATCGCAGTGAGACCTACACGCGCCCCGGACTGGCTTTTACCATGCTGTCATTACAGGACGGTACACCGCCTTCACAGGTGCCAGAGGAATTTTATCAGGTGCGCAAGAAGCTCGGTGATGAGGCCAAAAACCTGCCAACTGGCGTCATCGGCCCGATGGTTAATGATGAATTCTCCGACGTGACTTTTGCACTTTTTGCGTTGAAGGCAAAAGGGGAGCCGCAGCGCCTGCTGGTCCGCGATGCTGAAAAGTTGCGTCAGCGTCTGCTGCATGTTCCTGGCGTGAAAAAGGTCAATATTATCGGTGAGCAGCCTGAACGCATTTTTGTTTCGTTCTCGCATGAGCGGCTGGCTACGCTGGGTATTTCTCCGCAGGATATTTTCTCCGCGCTGGACAGTCAAAATGTCCTGACGCCGGCTGGTTCGATTGACACCAACGGACCGCAGGTCTTCCTGCGACTGGATGGAGCTTTCGACAAACTGGATAAGATCCGCGAAACGCCGATCGTTGTTCAGGGTAGGACACTGCAACTTTCGGATGTAGCAACCGTTGAACGTGGCTATGAAGATCCTGCGACCTTCCTGGTCCGCAATCAGGGTGAACCGGCGTTGTTGCTGGGTATTGTGATGCGTGAAGGATGGAACGGTCTGGATTTGGGGAAGGCACTGGATGCCGAGACAGCCAAAATCAATGAAAGCATGCCTCTTGGTATGACATTTGTGAAAGTCACCGATCAGTCTGTGAATATCAGTTCGTCCGTTGACGAGTTCATGATCAAATTTTTCGTTGCGTTGCTTGTGGTGCTGGTGGTCTGTTTTGTGAGCATGGGTTGGCGCGTGGGGGTAGTGGTCGCGGCGGCTGTGCCGTTGACGCTGGCTATCGTCTTTCTGGTCATGGAAGCATCTGGTAAAAATTTCGACCGTATTACCCTAGGCTCATTAATCCTGGCCCTTGGATTGCTAGTGGATGACGCCATCATCGCTATCGAAATGATGGTGGTGAAGATGGAGGAGGGCTACGACCGTATTAAAGCCTCGGCCTATGCCTGGAGCCACACGGCGGCACCGATGCTGGCAGGCACGCTGGTGACGGCAGTTGGTTTTATGCCCAACGGTTTCGCGCAATCCACTGCTGGCGAATACACCAGCAACATGTTCTGGATTGTGGGTATCGCCCTGATTGCTTCATGGATCGTGGCAGTGGTGTTTACGCCTTATCTGGGCGTGAAAATGCTGCCGAATATCAAAACGGTTGAGGGGGGGCACGCGGCGATCTACAACACGCGTCATTACAACCGCTTTCGTCGGGTACTGATGCACGTCATCGCCCGTAAGTGGGGAGTAGCAGGCACGGTGGTTGCCGTTTTTGTCGTCGCGATCTTGGGCATGGGGCTGGTGAAAAAACAATTTTTCCCGACCTCCGATCGCCCAGAGGTGCTGGTAGAAATCCAGATGCCCTATGGCACCTCAATTGAGCAAACCAGCGCCGCAACGGCGAAGGTCGAAGCTTGGCTGGCAAAGCAAAAGGAAGCCAGGATCGTGACGTCCTACATTGGACAGGGAGCACCACGCTTCTTCCTAGCAATGTCACCTGAATTGCCCGATCCGTCGTTCGCCAAGATCGTGGTGCTCGCGGGCAATGACAAGGAACGGGAAGTCCTCAAGTTACGCCTGCGCCGGGCGGCGGCCGACGGGTTGGCACCCGAAGCGCAGGTACGTGCCACCCAGATCGTGTTTGGCCCTCCTTCGCCATATCCCGTGGCCTACCGTGTCATGGGGCCAGACCCAGACAAGCTGCGTGCGATTGCAAATGAAGTTGAGAGCGTGATGCAGGCCAGCCCGATGATGAGGACTGTCAATACCGACTGGGGCACGCGGGTGCCGGCGCTGCATTTCACGCTCAATCAGGACCGACTTCAGGCGGTGGGGCTGACATCAAGTACTGTCGCACAACAGCTTCAGTTCCTGCTTTCAGGCGTTCCGATCACCTCTGTGCGTGAAGATATTCGTTCGGTACAGGTCATGGCGCGCGCAGCGGGGGATATCCGGCTTGATCCGGCAAAAATAGCCGGCTTTACCTTAGTGGGATCTTCCAGCCAGCGGATTCCGCTATCTCAGATAGGGGAAGTTGAGGTGCAAATGGAAGATCCTATTCTGCGTCGTCGCGATCGTACGCCGACGATTACCGTGCGGGGGGACATTGCCGAAAACCTGCAACCGCCAGATGTTTCCACAGCAATCATGAAGGCGTTGCAGCCGGTCATCGATAAGCTTCCGGCTGGTTACCGCATTGAACAGGCTGGCTCGATTGAAGAATCCGAGAAAGCGACTCAGGCGATGGCACCGCTGTTCCCTATCATGATTGCCATAACGTTAATGATCATCATCCTACAGGTGCGTTCGATGTCGGCGATGGTGATGGTCTTCCTCACCGCGCCACTGGGGCTGATTGGGGTAGTGCCAACGCTTCTACTCTTCAACCAGCCGTTTGGCATCAATGCGCTGGTGGGATTAATTGCGCTGTCGGGTATCCTGATGCGTAACACCCTGATCCTGATAGGGCAGATCCATCACAACGAGCAGGAGGGGCTGGCGCCATTCGATGCAGTGGTGGAGGCGACGGTACAGCGAGCCAGGCCCGTTCTGCTCACCGCGATGGCCGCGATTCTGGCGTTTATTCCGCTGACGCACTCGGTGTTCTGGGGCACGCTGGCTTATACCCTGATTGGTGGAACGTTTGGTGGCACCATTATCACGCTAGTATTCCTGCCTGCGATGTATGCCATCTGGTTCAAAATACGTCCTGAGAATCAGCAGCAGAGCGAAAGGGAAGCATCGGCGTAAGCCTATTCGGGGTGAGAATGACTGAGTGCGTTTTTGCCGTTTAGTCTCACCACAGGCCATTGTCATTGGGCGGTGGTTTGTGGTTTTTCCAGCATCGACTGAGAAATTAAGGAACCCGATGATGACTTCCACAACTCAAAAGCGAACAGTCGTAGCCTCTTGCAGCAGGTGTGCTTTCGCTATGCCAGATAAGAGAAGCATTTTTCCATCAGTATTTTTCGATGAGATTTTTCCATGAATACGCGAAGCCTCTCTGAGGAGGTCAAGGCGGGTGACCAATCCGGTGAGAATCCGCGATTAACCGGAAAAATCATCGCGTTACTGGCAGGACTGTCGGCCATCAGCATACTGTCCACTAACATTATTCTTCCCGCATTTCCAGATATCGGGGATCAGTTGGGGGTATCTTCTCGCGAGCTAGGTCTTACCCTCTCCAGTTTTTTTATTACCTTCGCGCTGGCTCAATTGGTGGTCGGCCCGTTGGCTGATCGTTATGGGCGTAAGAAACTTGTGTTAGGGGGACTCTCAATATTCATTGTGGGTACAGTAGTCGGCGGACTTGCCGACTCACTCGAAACGCTTATTGCCGGACGTGTCATCCAGGCGCTAGGTGTGTGCGCCTCTGCGGTTTTAGCCCGTGCCATTGCGCGTGATTTGTTTGAGGGAGAAACATTGGCGCGTGCACTATCACTGACCATGATTGCGACAGCCGCTGCCCCCGGTTTTTCTCCATTATTGGGCAGCGTACTGGCAACTACGCTGGGTTGGCGAGCGATCTTCATTACGGTGGGCTTGTCTGCCTTCGCTGTCGCCGTATTCTATGTCAATACATTGGGAGAAACGCATCCTGCTGAACGGCGTGCTCCACATTCAATTCCAAGCGTGATAGTTGCATATGGCAAGCTGGTCGTGGATGGGCGATTTATCCTTCCGGCACTGTCGATGAGTTTGTTGATGAGTGGTTTGTTTGCGTCATTCGGCGCTGCACCTGCCATCCTGATGAGTGGGATAGGCTTGTCATCATTACAAGCTGGGCTGTACTTTGCCTCCACCGTATTCGTGGTCTTTGCCGCAGGGATGGCGGCACCTCGACTGGCACACCGCTATGGCGCGCAAGCCATTACCTCTGGAGGCATCCTCACGGCTTTACTCGGCGGTTGCCTGCTGTTGGTTGGGCCGGAAGATCCCAGTCTGGGTTGGTATACCTTGTCCATGATTATGTTCCTCTGGGGCATGGGGCTGGCCAATCCATTGGGAACAGCGATGACTATGGGCCCCTTTGGAAAACAGGCCGGACTCGCATCCGCTTTGCTTGGTTTTCTTACGATGGGGGCGGCAGCAATCACAACTTGGCTCGGCTCTGTGCTGACGTTCCCCGCAGTCACATCGCTAGGGGGCATGCAAACAACGGCCTGTCTGATAGCACTGTTGCTGTTTTTATTACGAGGCAAACGAGCCGCGTCGTCCCCTACAAAAATCGCAAGTTCCTGAAGGCACGCTATCGGTACAAAATCGGGGAATGCAGCAATATCACTACTATTTCCTTTAGTATAAAAGAGTCCGACCGTAAGATATTTTTGCGTTTCTAAGTGGTCTTCAGTGCTATCAGGCCGTTCCATCATTGAGCAATGGCACTTTGCCCGTCGGCGAAAGTGCCACAAACTCATCTGGCTTATCTGGTTCGTCAGCGAGATCGACGTCGATACTCTTAAAGGGGACATTCTTTTCCAGTAGCACAATCGCCGCTCGCTGAGCGAATGGAATTAATGCGACCGTGTTTACAACAGTTGGCCACCTGAAATGTCAAAAGTCGTCCCGTTAGCCCATGCCATGTCATCGGACAGGATAGCGGCTACTGCTCCACCTACATCGTCCGGTAGACCCACACGGCCTAGTGCGATTCCCTGAGCAACCCAGGCGTTCACATCCTCATTATCTCTTACTGCGCCCCCGCCAAAATCGGTTGCGATGGCGCCAGGGGCGATCGCATTCACCCGAATTTGGCGCGAGCCAAGCTCTACCGCCAGGTAACGAGTCAGAACCTCTACTGCTGCCTTCACCGCTGCATAAATGCTGTATCCCGGCAAAGTAAAGCGCACGAAACCGGACGAAACGTTCAGGATACGACCGCCGTCTTCCACAAGTGGTAACAGCTTCTGAGTCAGAAAAATCGGCCCCTGAAGGTGCGTGTTGACCAGTGAGGTAAACTGTTCCTCGGTCGCATCAACAAAGTTTGAAAAGAGTCCATTACCTGCATTGTTGACGAGGAAGTTGAAGCGTTCGCGGCCGAAGTCGGCCATCAGTGTTTCAGCCACGACATTTAAAAAAGCCGGATAGCTGGCGGTATCGGTGATGTCGAGTGGCAGCATCGCGGCTTTGCCACCCAGAGCTTCAATCTCTTTTTTCAGCGTATCTGCTTCTACCGCGCCGCTACGATAGGTACCGATGATGTGTACGCCACGTTTGGCGAGGTGAAGAGCCATGTTGCGGCCAAGGCCACGGCTGGCGCCAGTGATGAGTACGATGTTGTTGGTCATGGGCTGTCTCGCTTAGGTTATTAGGCGCACCTTTGGGTGCCTTCTTGACCTGCTCATGATAGGCAATGACGGGTTTGTCACCTACGCCTGATAGGCTCAATTCATTGCCTGATTGTATCAATCGTTTGGTGTGATGAAGGCGCGTGGGTATAATCGATTTATGAAGAACGATCTTACCCCACATCTTGCTATAGCCCTGCGCCATGCGCCAGTGGGGTTGACTGTCACACGGATTCCGCGTGTAGACCTTTGCGTCGGACAAGGCTCTACAGACAAGGCTCCATGCTTATATCGTTCGATGATTTGCTTCATCCTGCAAGGCTCTAAGCGCGTTGTGATCCATGACAATCTTCTGAGCTACGATAGTGAACACTATCTTATCAGCGCCCTTGACCTACCTTTGATCGGACAAATTTTTGACGATGGATGGGGGCAGCCTTACGTTGCGGTCTCGCTTGTGCTGGATCCGGCCATACTGGCGGAGTTAGCGGTGACTATGCCGCCAGTTCGCGAGCGCGAACAAAAAGGGATGGGTATCACAATAAATCCGATGACCGCTTCGCTCTGCGACACGTTACTCCGTTTATTATCATTGCTCGACACTCCTGATGATATCCCGATTCTTGGCCCCATGATCGAACGAGAATTGCTTTATCGCCTCTTGCAAGGGCCTCAGGGGCAACTTCTTCGTCAGATTGCCCAGCCTGATGGTGCACTGAGTCGCATCCGGCAAGCCGTTGCCTGGATCAGGGATCACTATAATATCCGACTTCGGATCGAGACGTTGTGTGAGGTAAGCGGTATGAGCCGGGCAAGCCTGCATCGCCATTTTCTTTCGATGACGGGTCTCAGCCCTGTCCAGTATCAGAAACAGCTTAGATTGCAGGAAGCTCGCCAGCTTTTGCTTGCTGGCGAGCATCGGGCGTCTGACGTGGCGTTTGTCGTCGGCTATGAAAGCGCTTCACAGTTTAGTCGTGAATATCTGCGGCAATTTGGCGTATCGCCCATACGCGATGTGCGCCAGATAAGGCAGGCTATCTGTGCTTCACCAAGGATGTAAACGAAAGACTGGTTTAATCATTGTCGGTTGGTTCAACGCCAATCATCCTGCGGCTGTCTTATGATGGTTAAAACAACGTCATGGTTATAGGTCCAAAGCCGCCGCGTTGCGAAATTTTGTACTTCGGCAGTAAGACTTGATGGTTTCTTGTAGGTAATACTATGGCGCTGCAGCCACTTTTTTGTGCCGAGAATGCTGAAGCGGATAGCTCAGCGCTGTTCGACATAAGTCACAATATCGCAGGTATGACGAAACAGATACAGAGATAAGTGATTGATTACGGTTTCTGTTTGATGTGCACAGAGCATGTTGTCAGATCCACCGTTTTCAGGTTTGAGTTTGCGGATGCTGACGTAATCGTTGATATAATCATAAAACATCACGGCAATATGAAAATCTTACCGAGGTGATGGTTGAATGTATTTACGGCGCATTAAATCAGGAAGTCATCCTGAGTTTTATAAACCACTAAATCCAGCAAGGTGCGATACTTTTCCTGAAAATCGACATTGGCCTCTGTTTCAATTTTGTGAATTAATTTAGCAATGATGGCCTTATTACTGATGGAGTGTCCGGATTGAATAATTTCTTCCACAATGTTACCGAGTATTTCCGTATCACTGACCTGAGAATCGAGGCCGAGATCACTAAGTGTTGGGAACTCTTTTGGGGATACCTCTAGATGCATCACTTCTCCTCCCTTTCGTGTTTTTGACATGGGTTATGTATATACTGCCAAACAGTATTAATACATTATCCACTAAATATGAAGAAACGGTGATTTAATTTTAGCGCATCATACGCATAAAACCAGTCGATAAGATAAATAAACACACCGTTATTCAGCTGTCCGTCAGAATCTGAAAAGGATGATGACGCTCAATGGTCAGGAAAATAAATATGAATTCGTCGTTTTCCATTCATAATATGTCGGAAATAACTATACGAGATAGCATAACTTCAATAAGTTAAACATGATGAGGCGAAAGGAAGCAGGGAAAAAATCAACTGAACGTAAAGGCTATTAATGCTTTTGGTTAAGCCCTATAAGATTTTGATCTGCACAAGAAGATGGCATTTTATGTGACATGTGTCGTTTTATCAAAAAATGCTCGATTATCAAAAATTTCCGTTTATCAAAAAGAACCTCGTAGTTTACCTGGAGCGTTGGTATGCAAAAGATCAGAGTAAAAGCAGTTTGTCTTTTCCGAAACAATGACAAGATTCTGTTAGCAGAAGGGCATGACCCGATAAAAGATGAGCACTATGTGTTACCGCTCGGGGGCGGCATTGATTTTGGCGAACTGTCGCAGGCCGCGGCGGAGAGGGAAGTTCAGGAGGAAATCAGTGCAGCGACCAAGGACTTTTCGCTGTTGGGCGTTTCAGAGAATATTTTCTCCTACAATGGCAAGCCGGGTCATGAGATTGTCTTTGTTTATGAGGCTCGCTTTCAGGATGAGTCCCTTTATCAACAAGAGCTCATTCATGGTATAGAGACAAACGGTATTCCGATCGTGACTCGCTGGTTTGATATTGATTTGCTGCGCTCAGGGGAAATCAAGTTTTATCCTCATGGTATAGTGGACATGATCTAGTCGGAACTGACGGGTAGGGATGGTGACATGCCGTTGCCTCCGTGATGATAATGCGTGCCGATGTTAAGCGTCGAAATAAGGAAAAAAAGATGCAGGTTTTGATAGTGATTGATATGCAAAATGCGGTGTTTGCAACGCCAAGAGCGCGACAAGCGCAGACGGTCGCATTGATAAACCAGCTTTCAGATGCAGCAGATCGGACGATTTTTATTCAGCATGAAGAAGACGGCATGCTGTCTGGCAGCGAGGGATGGCAGCTATTACCTGAACTGCATCAGCCAGAGGGGAGTCTGTTTATCACCAAAACGGCGTGCGATGCATTTTACCGCACGTCGTTAGCCGGTGTGCTAGCTGAGTTAGGCGTTAACCATCTTACGATTTGCGGGTGTGCGACGGATTATTGCGTTGATGCAACCATTAAAAATGCAGCCAGCCGAGGCTACGCGCTGACGATTGCAGCTGATGCCCACACGACGGCGAATCGCGGCGAACTGAAAGCCGAACAGCTAGTCACGCATTACAACGACGTGTGGCGGAATTTTATTATTCCGGGCAACACGATTACGGTAGAAACCACGGAGCACATTGTTGCTTCATGGAAGATGAGTCGTTAGTGCCATGCTGAAGATTATTTCTATCAGAAATCGCCCCGAATACAAAGAGCAGGCGATCCACTATTTCCAACGCCACTGGGCATCAGATGAGACGTTGATGCTTTACGAAGACTGTATCAGCCACTGCATTGATGCGGAAAACCCATTGCCAGATTGGTATCTGCTGGAGAAAGATGGGCAAATTATTGGCGGTGCAGGGTTAATTACCAATGATTTCATCAGCCGCATGGATCTTTATCCCTGGCTGTGCGCGCTTTACGTTGAAGAAAACCATCGTGGCAAGGGTTATGCGGGGCAGTTGATTGAGCATCTCACTCAGGAAACCCGATGTGCTGGTTTTTCTGCGCTGCATTTATGCACCGAGCTGCTCGGCTTTTATGAACAATATGGATTTCACTTTACCGGAATGGGCTATCACCCTTGGGGTGAATCGTCACGTATCTATTCACGATCGCTTTAACGATAAATGGCGGTGAGCTAACGGCTCGCTTTATGCGCGTATCAGGTTAAAAGTTGCAGGCAACATGCGTAAAAGTGAACGGGATCATATTCTGCTGACGAGGAGCAGACTACGCTTCTTACAGGCTGACAGATAATCAGTTATCCACGATGGGAGAGGTGATTATGTACACGAGCATCCTGGTACCAGTAGATATAGAAGAAGATGAACTCACCACGCACGCGCTTACGCATGCCGTCAGGTTGGCTAAAATGTCGGGTGCCGCAATCCACCTCTTTCATTCCCTCCCGGATGCGTCAGCATTTTTATCTGCTTATTCTTTTGGCATAAAAGAGTTTGAGAATGAGGCGGTGGTGAAAGCGAATGACAAGCTGAAATCACTGATGAAAACGATCGATCTTCCTGCATCGCGTTTGTCATGCAGCGTCAGTTTCGGGTCGGCCAGAGACGAAGTGCTAGCGCTGGCGGAGGAGATTAATGCAGATTTAATTGTCATCGGTTCACGGCGGCCGAACGTGAAAACCTATCTGCTTGGCTCAAATGCTGCCGCCATTGTTCGCCATGCGAAAATGTCAGTGCTAGTTGTCCGTTAGTTTTTGCATAACGCTGCTGTCGCGTTTGGATTTGGTGATGGGACAGCAGCGACACTATGCATCAGCATGGCTATCGCAATATTCAACCCGTTCGATCAACTGCTCGATCTCGCGATCGGAAAACACGTCGATACCGTGGTGGCGCAGCAATTCTGCGGTGACGCCGCTGCCTGCCGTTTGTGAGCCATCAAATCGTCCGCTGTATATGATGCGACTGCCGCAGGATGGGCTTCCTTCTGTAAGGAGAGCGAAGCGGCAGTTATGCTGTTGTGCCATTTGCAGTGTTAGCCAGGCTCCCAGGATATAACGCTCGGTTACATCGCCACCGGTTGCTTCGACAACTTTGGCACCAGCCTTGATGACCGAATTGCCACCCGAGGCCGGAATAATCTCTGCTGAAGGTCTGGGCGTTGAGAAACCCGCAGCGAGCTCCGGGCAAAACGTAATCAGCCTTTCCTGCTGTCGCCACTGGGCAAGGTACTCGCCGACAGATTTCTTTTCAGTCCCGTTATAGCGAACAGGGAAGCCGGACAGGCAGGCGCTGATCAGAATGTTATGCATTGTGGAATATTCCCTCTAAGAGGCGAGCATAGGCGTTGCGGCATTGAGTCATCATGCACGTTGTATGGAAAATAAATATTGCTTCAAAAAATGGAGAACAGCAGGACAACAGGAAAGCTCAATGGCCAGGTTAGACCTACCATCAACGAGGCAAAGAATCGTATGAACAGGGATTTGTCTTTACTTAACAAGAACGTCACGATCAGGGAAATGACAAAGCCGATCATGTAAGTAAGTTTGATGAGTTCCCAGAGGGAGTGATGTGGCACGTTTGTTTCCTTTTATCCTCGAAGCGCCTGCATTTTATGTTGTTAATATTTTATGATCAATTTTTTAACCCATAATGGGTAGTCGTGAGGCATCGCTCTGCGGTGTGTATTTTGTACTACAGTTACTATCCTCTGGTTAAAATGAGACCTTCGGTATGAAAACAACGCTGGTGGTTGCGATGGTATATGCCGCGGCCCTACTTTCTGTTTCTACACCTAGTATGGCGAAAAATTCTCGGATTTCTGATGAACAGATCAAAGAAAAGATTATTCAGGAATCGATTTCTTCTTATTCTGGTAATTGCCCTTGTCCTTATAATTCAGCGCGTAATGGTAGCAAGTGCGGTAAGCGTAGCGCATGGAGTCGGGCAGGAGGCGATTCGCCAATTTGTTACAAAGACGACGTGACCAGAAAAATGATTGATGACTGGAGAATGAAAAATGGAAATACATAGCATTCGACAGGAAAATAAAAATAGCGAAATAATAATCTCTTTGCTAAGAAATTAATTAAATTATTTATGTGACAGAAATATTAAATTTTTATTTCAGTATGGACATTGTAGGCTGGCTGTCATAGCTTACTATTTTACCCCATGAGAAAGGTAATAAAATGAGTGAGATATCTAGTCTGTCCCTGAAGATTTCCCCAGAGCTGAAAGAAAAAATCAAAGCCGCTGCCTTGGAAAACGAGGTATCCCTCAGTGCAGAAGTTAGCGCCCGGTTGCTGAGAAGCTTTGATGAAAGCCACCAGGCCTCTGAGCTATCTTCTGAAGCGGTGGATAGTCAGGGTACGGAGGAAGTGGGTGCAGAAGCGCCATTGACGCAGAAAGAACTCAAGAAACTCCGGGAATTACTGAAAGGTAAATCTAAAGCGACTTCCAAGAAAAAGTAATGCTGGAATGTGATTCTGATCTCTGATTGATTTAAAGAATAGAGAACAAAATTAAATCATCCAGACACCTTGATAAAAAGGTGTCTGGGTGAGTCTTTTTTACTCCCCCTGATGTTCGTATAGCACGTTGATTTCGCTGAAAAGCACGTTACCCCACGCTATTTTTCTCATTTTTCATATATCGCCATTCTCTGCATGCGGCTGAATATAAATTCAAACAGTATTTATTTAAATGTATAACAAATTGTTATTATTTATTTTTGAGTTTATTGTTACATCCTAAATACAATATTCATTTTTCTAAAACCCATGTATCTTATAAATAGATAGGTTTTAAAAAAATGATCGATTTAATAGATATTAATGTCATAAGTTAGAAAATATAAAGATTATCTACAAAAGGCCGATACCCCCTTCGGCGTAAGGAAGAGGTGTTCTGGTTTTTATTCACCCTTGTCGCTGCTATTTAACCACTAATTTCAGTGACGGTAATGTTCTTGGGCTTTAGGGAGCATGGGAATGTAAGAAGCCAGTTGTGGTACGAGAACGTGCGGTTAAAGATGAGGTGTAAAGGATGACGTTTTTTCCACCACCAGTATGTGCAGATGTCTTGCACCCAGCGCCGTATCTGGCTAGACCCGTTCGACCGCGCCGTGATGGATGTGGTTTGATGGACCATGCCTATCAACATATTGTTTATGTTTCTCACCAGGGCATATAAATAATCTGTTCAGAGATGTGTATTTTTTGTTATGAAAAAGAGTATTGAAGTCATCTGTATTTATTGAATCAATATTAATTTTATATTTTTATACAGATAGAGAAAATTAATTAAGGAGATGTTAATGAGTTTATCCAACTGGCGTATAGGATATCGATTAGGGGCGGGGTTTTCTTTTCTGGTATTAATGCTTTTGATAATTGGCAGTGTTGCTATTTCAAAACTAAGTGATTTCCACGAAAAAATGGATGAGATTGTTTCACAAAACTATCCACTCACCGTCAAAAGTAACAAGCTCATTGATGAGCTGAACGGTTACCTCAATAATCAGCAGCTGTTGTTATTACTCAAATCAGAAAGTGAAATCAATAAACAGTTGGCGCTGAACAAAGAGCGTTCAGGGAAAATATCTGAACTCATGGAGTATCTGAACCAGTCTGTCAATGACGATAAATCCGTTGCGGTACTGCGTGATATTGGCGACATCCGACGTGATTTCCTTGGATCAGCGAATAAACTGTCTTCGCTGATCTCAGCAGGGAACACCGACGCCGCTGCCGAAGAATATTTCAACGTAACGCGTGTTACTCAAGCAAAATATACCAGTAAAGTCAGCGAATTCATCGATATACAGGATGACAAAATGTCATTCTCAGCGCAAGAAGTGGGTGAAAGCTACAAAAATGCGCTGATGGTCCTTGCCACGATTATTATAATCAGTGCGCTGGCTGGATTAATTATTGCGTCATTGACTACCCGTAGCGTAACCCAACCGCTACAAGAAGCACTGGGTATTGCCGAAAATGTCGCAAAAGGCGATCTGACCTCTGAAATTTATACTGACCGTAAAGATGAAACCGGTCAGTTGTTATTCGCCTTGAACAATATGAACAATAGCCTAAGGCAAATTGTCAGCCAGGTGCGGGACGGTGCAGAAACCATTTCCAGCGCGGCATCGCAAATTGCGGCGGGGAATCAGGATTTATCGGCCAGAACGGAAGAACAGGCCAGTTCGCTGGAAGAGACGGCGTCATCAATGGAACAATTGACGTCAACGATAAGAAATACCGCAGACAATACGACGCAGGCGACAGACCTTGCGGCCAGCGCTTCTGAAACGGTGAAAAAAAGCGGTGCCATGATGGAAACGGTAACGCAGGAAATGCGCGGTATCCGCGATTCATCACAGCGTATGGCGGAAATTATTGGCGTGATTGATGGCATTGCATTCCAAACTAATATTCTGGCGCTGAATGCAGCTGTTGAAGCGGCACGAGCGGGTGAACAGGGTAGAGGGTTTGCCGTTGTCGCCAGCGAGGTCCGAGCGTTGGCTCAGCGCAGCGCTACGGCGGCAAAAGAAATCAAAGAGCTTATCGATGATTCGTTCAAGAAGGTACAGGACGGTATGGGACTGGTAGAAGAAACTGGTGTCACGATGAACTCACTGGTGACGAACGTCCAGGGCGTAACGGGAATCATCAGCGAAATTGCACAGGCCAGCCGTGAGCAAAGCGATGGAATCAATCAGATCAACCTGGCCGTTGGACAGATTGATACCACAACCCAGCAAAATGCGGCGTTGGTTGAAGAATCCGCTGCTGCGGCACTCTCTTTGCAAGATCAGGCGAATAGCCTCGCGCGCACGGTTAGTGTATTCAATCTGGGGGCATCGTATAAAAGTGCGGCGTTAAATAGAAAAACAGAAACGCCTGCGTTGGCTGCCCCTAAAAATGGCCGTACAGAAAAAACGGCAGCCAAAGGTGAGTTAGCGGACTGGACCACGTTCTAACGTCTTGTCGTTAAACGGTATTACTGATTGACCGCCATTATGTTGCACAAATTGTGTAGCACAATGGCGGTTTTTTTATTGCCGTGTCGAGCGGAATGGCAGTGAAGAAATCAGCTTTTAGCGATAGTTTGCTTAGGATGATTCATATACCACCGAACAACATCAATCAGCAGGAAGATGAGCAGACTGATCCCCATGACGGGCAAGCTCACTGCCAGTAGTAGCGTAATAAGCGCAATCAACACACGCTGAAAGACAGGAACCATTAACCATGCTGCCGTCAGCGTGTTGATCGGATTAGCGTCATGGCGAGATTTTGGACGACGTATCCACCATATCCGATAACCCCATACAATCATCGTACAGAGTCCAAGACCAAACGCCGCGAGGATGAGTTGGTTTGGTAAACCGAATAACACGCCCATGTGTGCATCCACTCCCCAGCGGGTGAGTTTGGCGGCAAGCGGGAAGGTGTTGAAATCGGTTTTGTCTACAATCTCCAGCGTATCAGGGTTAACCGACACGGCATCAACCTGCGTTGGCCAGGAACGATCGATCTCAGTGACGGTCCAGGCACGGTGCGGCTTGGTGGCAGGGCGGATTTCGATTTTATTGGCATCAATCCCAGCATTGCGCGCGGCAGCCAGCACCTCATCAAATAACACAGGTGAATGAGCTTCGACCCCCTCCATTGGCATCGACGCATGGTGCTCCGCGTGCTCATCCGTAGTCATCGCCATATCGTGACTGTGCATCATGTCGTGATGAGACATCTGTGTGGGCAACTGTGTGTTCACCGATGGGGTCTGCCATCCTAGCGCAGTACGCGCGACAGAAATGTTGCTTCCCGCCCATTGCGACCAGGTTAACCCCGTGACAGAGAAAAAGAGCAACCCAAGCACAAGAGTCAGCCCCATCGTGGCGTGCCAGTGGCGTAAACGCTGCGTCTTTGCTGTTGTTGTCTGGCTATTTTTTAATTTCCGTCGTTTGGTCGCTGACGACAGATGTCGGGTTGACCACCAAATAACAATGCCGCCTAGTGCTGCGACCCATAGCCAGGATGCTGCCAGCTCGCTGTAATTACGCCCGACATCGCCTAACAGCAGCCCGCGGTGCAGGTAATCAAGCCAGGTACGGAAGGGCAGAATGCCGCTAGTGCCATAAACAATCTCACTGCCGCGATTTTCCAGCGAAATGGGATCGATAAAAACAGCACGGCTTTCTGATGGCCCCAACTCCGGCAAGGCAAACATGACACGGGTGGTTTCTCCCGCGGCAGGTGCAGGGCGTATCGCAAGTAATTTTGCATCCTGACGATGAGCGAGCCCCGCCTGCGCAGCATGAATTTGCTTAGCCAGAGAGTGCGGTGTGCCCTGACTTTCGGTGAGAAGTTGGTGTGAATACAGCCGGTTTTCAATCTGTGGCGTCAGGACATACAGCGTCCCTGTCAGGGCAGCGACAAAAATAAAAGGACCGACAAAAATACCGATATAAAAATGAAGCCGGATGAACAGGGCAACGATTGCGGCACGCGGCGATACCTTATCCATCGTGTGTTTATCCGACGAAGTTTCTGCAACTGGGCGCGTGCCTGAGGCGGCAGCAGTAGCTGATGCCTGATTAGGGTGTGACATAAAACCCTCTGAAATCACTTAGCAAAAAAATGATCAAACGCCACACCTGAAAAGGTATAGCGTGATGCGTTATAAATGCACATGAGCATGATGCTGCGTGATTCAGAAAGGCGGGGCGCGGACTACAGGAGAAGCATAACGTTCAGGAAGGACAATGCGGGAAATAAAATGAATAACCAGCGTTTCCGATAAGGACGCCGTCAGTATGGGATTGGGAGAGCCTGTTGCGAACAACGCTGGCGTATACGCAAAGAGTACGCAGTAACCGCAAGCTGCATGATCCATCATCATGGACGGCGAAAAATGGTGTGATTGCGTCGCGTGATGCCCAGACACCGTGTGTCCGGTATGATTATGCTGCGGTTTGGCTATATTGTTGCTGCGGTTGGTGTGCGCTGTTGTATCATGCGCGCTGGTACTATGTGTGTTTGTACCGTCGTCATTAAGCCCATGCTCGTGAAGCACCCGTATTTGTGAAACCACTGGGGCAATGAAGATGGTCAAAATAGCGAAGATGCCGACCCAGGCTGGGAAACTTCGCCGTCGTAATGCGGACAAAAGCATAGCAGTCTTAATTTACAATACCGAGTTCAGTCGGGGGAGTGTACTTTACTTGTCCCTGCCTTGTTACACAAATGTTTATATTTGTCATTGCTTCAAGTGGTATGTGAGCCGATGTCACTATCCGTGTGCGTTTTTATCCGCGGGGCAATAGGAAATGGTACGGGCGTAAACGGAATAATCCTACGCCCGCGCAGGTCAATATTCGCTATAGTCCGTGGCTGTTTTCCATTTTTACAACCCGGTTTATCATGCTTTAGCGTTCTCGTTGTTTAAACGCTGACCTATTATGGTGAACAATATCTTTATCAAGTTGTAGGAAAGCTAACTTATCCATTAATATGGATTTTAGTTGATTGAAGCACACCAACAGGGGGAGCTGTGCTGGATAATAAATTTGGGTTTAAACAGCGGGTTGCTAGCCTTCGCTGGCTGTCCGCCGCCATTATGCTGTCTGTAAGCGCAGTGCCTGCTTGGGCATTTTCTATTGATGATGTGGCACTGCAGGCTGAAAAGCTGGCACAAAAGGGTTTTGAAGCGCCGAAAAGTAATCTTCCTGCGCAATTTCGTGATATGAAATTTGCGGACTATCAGCAAATTCGTTTCAATAACGATAAGTCATACTGGAATAATGTACAGACGCCTTTCAAGCTCCAGTTTTACCATCAGGGGATGTACTTCGATACCCCAGTGAAAATTAATGAAGTCACGGCGACAACGGTTGATGAGATTAAATACTCTCCAGAGTACTTTGATTTTGGTTCCGTTAATCACGATCCTGAAACGGTTAAAAATCTCGGTTTTGCTGGTTTTAAAGTTCTCTATCCGATCAATAAAGCAGATAAGAACGATGAAATTGTCAGCATGCTGGGCGCCAGCTATTTCCGTGTGGTAGGTAAAGGTCAGATTTATGGCTTGTCTGCCCGTGGTCTGGCTATCGATACCGCGTTGCCTTCTGGTGAAGAGTTCCCGCGTTTTCGTGAATTCTGGATTGAACGTCCAAAAGCGAATGATAAACACCTAGTGATTTATGCGCTGCTGGATTCGCCGCGTGCCGCAGGGGCTTACCGTTTTACCGTTTATCCTGGTCGTGACAGTGTCGTCGATGTTCAGGCTAAAGTCTTCCTGCGTGATAAAGTGGGCAAGCTGGGTATCGCTCCGCTGACCAGTATGTATTTGTTTGGGCCTAACCAGCCGTCGCCGACGCTGAACTACCGTCCAGCGCTGAACGACTCTAACGGTTTGTCAATTCATGCCGGTAATGGTGAATGGATTTGGCGTCCGCTGAATAATCCTAAGCACCTGTCTGTGAGCACGTATGCGGTAGAGAACCCGAAAGGATTTGGTCTGCTGCAACGTGGCCGCGATTTCACTGCCTATGAAGATCTTGACGATCGTTACGATCTGCGCCCAAGCGGTTGGGTTGAGCCGAAAGGCGAGTGGGGCAAAGGAAAAGTTGAACTGGTTGAAATTCCTACTGCGGATGAAACCAACGACAACATCGTTGCCTTCTGGACGCCGGATGTGTTGCCAGAAACGGGCAAACCGCTGGATATTAAATATCGTCTGCACTTTACGCGCGACGAAGATCAACTGCATTCCCCGAATATTGCCTATGTTCAACAGACCCGCCGTTCTGCTGGTGATGTCAAACAATCTAACCTGATCCGCCAGCCTGATGGCACGATCGCTTATATTGTGGACTTTATTGGGCCGAATTTAAAAGAACTGGATGAGAACGCTCCGGTAGCTTCTCAGGTCAGCATTGGCGACAACGGCGAAATTGTAGAAAATAATGTTCGCTATAACCCAGTAACTCATGGCTGGCGTCTGACGCTGCGTTTGCGTGTGAAGGATGCGAAACAGCCGACTGAAATGAGAGCTGCGTTGGTTAATGGCGAGACGACATTGACTGAAACCTGGAGCAATCAGCTGCCTGCTAATGAATAAGTCAACTTCTTCTCTCGATTATATTGAGAAACTACCTCTGCCTGCTCCGCAGGCAGAGGTTCTTCGCGAAAAATTACCGCAAACGGCCTGGAACGATCAGGCCGTTTTGCATCAGGCCTTGTCTGAAGGTAGCCAGGTCAATGTTCAGTCTGAAGAAGATGCAGCGTTGCATTCCGTGCAGGCTCGTCTTGAAATGGCCTGGGCTGAGGGTCTGGACAACGGTAAGCAGCTCGGGACAGACAGAGAAGGGCGGACGGCATTAAAAGCGATGCCCGTCATTACCCGTGCCTCTATGTTCCCTGATGTTTGGCGGACGAACCCACTGATTCGCTGGTGGGAAAGTCTGCTGGGCCGTACCGTACCGCCTCGTCCTCATTACAGCCCGGAAGAGAAAATTTCCGAAAACCGCTGGCGTCTGGTGGGAACAATCCGCCGCTATATTCTACTGGCGTTGACGCTGTTCCAGACGGCGATCGCAACCTGGTACATGAAAACCATCCTGCCTTATCAGGGGTGGGCGTTGATCGATCCGTTTGAAATGGCGGGTCAACCTTGGACGCGCTCGGTGATGCAACTGCTGCCTTATGTGCTGCAAAGCGGCATACTCGTTCTGTTTGCGGTGCTGTTCTGTTGGGTGTCGGCCGGGTTCTGGACCGCACTGATGGGGTTCCTGCAACTGCTGATTGGTCGAGACAAATACAGTATCTCTTCTACGACGGTAGGTAACGAGGCGCTGAATCCCGAGCATCGCACGGCGTTAATCATGCCGATTTGTAACGAAGACGTAGAACGCGTGTTTGCGGGATTGCGTGCGACGTATGAATCGGTTGAAGCGACGGGCAACCTTGAGCATTTCGATATTTACGTCCTGAGCGACAGTAACGATCCCGATATCTGCATAGCAGAGCAAAAAGCCTGGATGGAGCTGTGCCGTGATGTTAGCGGAGCAGGGCGTATCTTCTATCGTCGTCGTCGTCGTCGCGTCAAACGTAAGAGCGGTAATATCGATGATTTCTGCCGCCGTTGGGGCAACCAGTACAGCTATATGGTGATTCTGGATGCCGATAGCGTGATGAGCGGTGAATGTCTGACGTCTCTGGTCAGACTGATGGAAGCGAATCCGAACGCCGGCATCATCCAGTCCTCGCCCAAAGCCTCTGGCATGGATACGCTGTACGCACGCTGCCAGCAGTTTGCAACGCGTGTCTATGGGCCGCTGTTCACCGCCGGTCTGCATTTTTGGCAGTTGGGTGAGTCGCATTACTGGGGTCATAATGCGATTATCCGCGTTAAACCGTTCATCGAGCACTGTGCTCTGGCACCGCTGCCGGGTGAAGGCTCGTTCGCCGGTGCAATTCTTTCTCACGACTTCGTTGAAGCCGCGCTGATGCGTCGTGCGGGATGGGGCGTGTGGATTGCCTACGATCTCCCAGGAAGTTATGAAGAGCTGCCGCCTAACCTGTTGGATGAACTGAAACGTGATCGCCGCTGGTGTCATGGTAACCTGATGAATTTTCGGTTATTTTTGGTTAAAGGTATGCATCCGGTTCACCGTGCCGTTTTCCTTACTGGCGTGATGTCTTATCTATCTGCACCGCTGTGGTTTATGTTTCTGGTGCTCTCTACAGCCTTACAGGTTGTGCATACGCTGATGGAACCACAGTACTTCTTGCAGCCTCGACAGCTGTTCCCCGTCTGGCCACAGTGGCGGCCAGAGCTGGCTATCGCACTCTTCTCGACAACATTGGTTCTGCTGTTCTTGCCAAAACTGTTGAGCGTGATTTTGGTGTGGGCGAAAGGGGCAAAAGAGTACGGCGGTGTTTTCCGAGTATTCCTTTCTCTGTTGCTGGAAATGCTGTTCTCGGTTCTGTTGGCACCGGTTCGTATGCTGTTCCATACGGTGTTTGTAGTCAGTGCGTTCCTCGGCTGGTCGGTGCAGTGGAATTCTCCACAGCGTGACGATGATGCGACCCCTTGGAGTGAAGCGTTTGTGCGCCACGGTTCCCAGCTGATTCTGGGGCTGGTTTGGGCGATTGGCATGGCATGGTTGGATCTGCGCTTCTTGTGGTGGCTGTCGCCGATTGTCTTCTCGCTGATTTTGTCGCCGTTCGTTTCGGTTTATTCGAGCCGCGCGTCATTGGGGTTGGGTTGTAAGCGTGCCAAGCTGTTGATGATACCGGAAGAGTTTAATCCGCCACGCGAACTGGTCGCTACGGATGAATATTGCCGATTGAACCACCAGCGTAGACTCGATAATGGGTTTATGCAGGCTGTCTTTGATCCGTCAGTTAACGCCCTTGCCAGTGCAATGGCAACGGCGCGTCATCGCTTTAGCCAGGCAATTGAAGACGTACGTGAGCAAAATGTGCACGATGCTTTGAATCGTAAACCGGAAGAGGTGAGCAATAATCAGCGTCTGGCATTGCTTAGCGATCCCGTTACGATCTCGCGCTTGCACTACCATGTGTGGCAAAAACCGGAAGCGTATGCTGCGTGGGTTGAGTCTTACCAAAAACTTCCCGCACTTCATATCAAAAGCTAACTGCTTGTAGTGTAGAAAATTAGTGGTGTGAAAGATAAAGCAACGGCAATCCATCGCTGTTGCTTTTTTTTCGTTTGTCATAACGTGTAGCCTTTCTTGGAATGAGCAACCGGAACGGTGAGTGCTGAAATATGATAGTTAATAAAGGGACGGTTCACCTTCTGGGCGGGTTTTGAAACGGCGATGTAGCCACATGTATTGATCTGGGGCGAACAGAATATTCTTTTCAACAACCTTGTTCATCCAGGCGGCGGTCACGGTTTCATTTTCTACAGGTGCACCCTGTTCAGCAGGCTGAATTAGTAATTCATAACCTTTTCCTTCGGGCAGTCGGCGTGGCACAAATGGGATGATTGCCGGATGCGCTGTTTTTATCAGCATATAGCTCCCGCGGGTGGTTGCCGCGGTGTCTACGGCAAACAACGGGGCGAATACGCTACTGCGCGGGCCATAATCATGATCTGGGGCATACCAGATGATGTCCCCCTGTTTGAGGGCGCGAATCATGCCCTTAAGATCTTTTCTGTCCAGCATGGATTTATTGGAGCGCAGCCTTCCCCACGTCTGTAACCAGTCAATCAGCTTATTATCATTCGGGCGATACACGCCGACCCCCGGATTGTACATACCAAAAACACGTGCACCGAGTTCCAACGTTAAAAAATGCAGTCCGATCAGCAATACACCTTGCTCCCGCTCGTTCTCAGGACGTATGTGCTCAAGGCCTGTTACCGTAAACCAGCGTTCGAGACGCCAATTCGGCCAAAACCAGGCCATACCCGTTTCAACTACGCCCATGCCGACCGATTCGAAATTCTTCCTGACTAATGCATCCTGCTCAGCCTGTGGCATGTCGGGGAAGCACAGTTCAAGGTTGCGAGTGGCGATCTTGACGCGCTTTGGCAGCAGGCGCATAGCCAGATAGCCGAGCGCGGTACCGATACGATAAATAACGGGGTAGGGCAGCAAAACGATCAGGTAAAGGATACCGATGCCCAACCAGGTGAGCCAGTAGCGCGGATGTAGCAATGAACGATTAAAAGAAGGGATTTGTGTCATGGCCTCAGTATCAATATTTTGGTGCTGGTCAGCACGCGAACCGTTAAAAAGAATCAAGTTAATGATTAACTGCAAGATAGATTATTGCGGTGCTTTGCCAATAAAACAAACTATTGCCGTCTTATTGACTGATTTTTATACAGAAAGCGGCAGTAATCGTACCATCTCCAGAGAATGGTTTTTGACTTTTGGTGGCATAGAGCGTGGTGAAATGGGGAAGAGGCGACCCTGAAAGAATCGCCTGACACACCATGTTTAGCGTTACTGTTTGAAAATGCCTCTGGCGTAGCGTGGTTCACTACGCCAGTACTGTGCAGGGGCGGATACCTGTGCGCCGAGTCTGGCGGCCGCATGCCACGGCCAGCGAGGATCGAAGAGTATCGCGCGAGCCAGCCCGATAGCATCTGCCTCACCGGTTGCAACGATCGCTTCAGCCTGTTCCGGTTCGGTGATCAATCCAACGGCGATGGTCGTAATGCCAACTTCTTGTTTAATCCTCTGCGCATAGGGAACCTGATAATTAGGCGCAGGATGAATCTGCTGTAATGGTGATAGTCCACCACTGGATACATGGATGAAATCGCAGCCCAATTCGTGCAGTGCTTTACTGAGCTGTACGGACTGTTCCAGATCCCAGCCGCCTTCCACACCATCTGTCGCAGAAATGCGCACACCAACGGCTTTATGTTCAGGGAAAACGTCGCGTATCGCGCGGTAAATTTCAATGATCAGACGCATTCGATTTTGAAGCGAACCGCCATAGCCATCCGTGCGCTGATTTGTCAGCAGCGAAAGGAACTGGTGCAGTAAATAGCCGTGAGCAGCGTGAATCTCTATCAGATCAAAGCCCAGACGATCCGCACGTTTAGCTGAGTCAACGAACGCGTTAATTAGCGCACGGATTTGCGGTTCTGACATGGCCTGTGGTGTCGCATCACTGGCGTTGTAAGGAACAGCCGATGGCGCGATAGTCTGCCATCCTCCCTGTTCTGGGCGCAGAAATGCCCGTCCGCTCCACGGAACGCCCGTTGAGGCTTTGCGACCCGCGTGCCCCAACTGTATGCCGAGGGGCATGTCAGAATAGGTTTTGACAGACTGAATTACGCTGGCAAGGGCTTGTTCGGTTGCGTCATCCCACAAACCAAGGTCGTGCGGGGAGATCCGACCTTCTGGCGAAACCGCGGTAGCTTCGATAATGAGCAACCCTGCGCCAGAATGTGACAGGTTACCTAAATGCATTGTATGCCAGGCTGTCGCCTTGCCGTCCTCAGCCGAATACTGACACATGGGGGCAATGATGATTCGGTTGGGCAGTTCGAGTTTACCAAGCGATACAGGGGAGAAAAGCTGACTCATAATGACAGATCCTTCGATGATGATACTTCATGAAAGCGAAAATGAATCCAAGAGGTCATTGGTTTACGGTAGATTACTCTTTCTCGTTGCGCTATTCATTTCATGCCCTGACAGCCTCAGCGCTATCAGGTATGATGCCGGGCGATTCGATGTATCGAGCTATAGCTTGACATTGAATGTCACACGCTAACCTCAATGAAGACAGGAACGTACACCATGCCAGTGTTACATAACCGAATTTCTAATGAGGAACTGAAGGCACGTATGCTTGCGGAAACCGAGCCGCGTACCACAGTCTCCTTCTATAAATATTTTACGATTGACGATCCAAAAGCCTTTCGCGATTGTCTGTATATTCAGCTTGAGCAATATAAGGTCTTCGGGCGTATTTATATTGCCACTGAAGGGATTAACGCCCAAATCAGTGTGCCCAATAATCAGTTCGATACCTTTAAAGCTGCATTGTTCAGTGCGCATCCGGCACTCGATCAGATTCGCTTAAATATCGCTCTAGAAGATGACGGGAAATCGTTCTGGGTATTGCGTATGAAAGTACGCGAACGGATTGTTGCCGATGGCATTGACGATCCTACCTTTAACCCGGCGAATGTTGGGCAATACCTGAAAGCCGATCAGGTTAATACGATGGCTGACGATCCTGATACCGTGTTTGTCGATATGCGTAATCATTACGAATATGAAGTCGGGCATTTCGAGAATGCACTGGAAGTGCCGTCGGATACGTTTCGTGAGCAGTTGCCGATGGCAGTGGAAATGCTGGATGAGGCGCGTGATAAAAATATTGTCATGTACTGCACGGGCGGTATCCGTTGCGAGAAGGCCAGCGCCTACATGCTGCATCACGGCTTTAAGAACGTGTATCACGTCGAGGGCGGCATTATCGAGTATACGCGTCAGGCTAAAGCTCAGGGTTTACCGCTGAAGTTTATCGGCAAGAATTTCGTGTTTGATGAACGTATGGGAGAGCGTATCTCTGATGATGTTATCGCGCATTGCCATCAGTGTGGAGCGTCGTGTGATAGCCACACTAACTGCCGTAATGAAGGGTGCCATCTTCTGTTTATCCAATGTCCGAGCTGTGCCGCAAAATACGAAGGTTGCTGTAGCACGCAGTGTCAGGATGAAACGACGTTGCCGCTCGAAGAGCAGAGAGCGATACGCAGCGGGCGTGAAAATGGGATGAAGATCTTCAATAAATCCAAAGGATTGTTGCAGTCAACGTTGCACATTCCTGCACCGGTAGCGAAAGACAAGGCTGAATAGCTAACGGCTCATTGTGCAATAAAAGCCCTTTCCAACAGAAAGGGCTGTGTACTGTTGATGCGTGGTGCTGCCTTATTTCTGGCGAACGCCTTCAACGGCAATAATCAGTTCTACATCCTGTGAAGCTGGACCCAAATCGGTCGTGATGTTGAAGTCTTTCAGCTTGATAGTGCCTTCGGCTTGAAATCCTGCACGGTAGTTACCCCACGGGTCATCACCTTGCCCAATGAGTTTGGCATCCAGCTTAACGGGCTTGGTGACACCATTTAAGGTCAGGTTGCCAGTAATATCGTAATCTTCACCGTCTTTCTTCACTTCAGTGGATGTAAACGTTGCCTGCGGATGCTTGGTAACGTTTAAAAATTCGGCACTGCGAAGGTGCTTGTCACGTTCAGCGTGGTTAGTGTCAACGCTGTTGGTGTTGATAGTGACATTCACTTTATCCGCTGATGGGTTTTTTTCGTCAAAGGTAAAAGCGCCATCGAAGTCGTTAAAGCTGCCATAAAGCCAGCTATAACCGAGGTGTTTAATGCGGAATTCAATAAACGCGTGCTGGCCTTCTTTATCGAACTTGTACTCTGCCGCCAGTGCAGAACCGGCAGAGGCAAGCATGGATACTGCGGTCAGGCTCAGTAGTGTTTTCTTCAGCATTGGTATTTCTCCATAAATCCAGAAAGTTAAGGAACGTTGCGACCCAACATTCGTTTCAACGTGTTATCACCATCGATAAAGTGGTGTTTTAATGCGGCTAAACCGTGCAGTGCTGATAAGGCAACCACCGCCCATGCGAGATAAAGATGCACGTCGCCTGCTATATCGGCCTGATCCGTCAAGCCGCTGACAATGGCCGGAACAGAAAACCAGCCAAAAATTGAGATGGAATGCCCTTCGGCAGTGGAAATGAGATATCCACTAATGAGAATGGCGAAAAGAATGACATAAAGCGCAATATGAGCCAGCGTCGCGCTGACGCGGGTTAATGTGGAATAGCTTTTCAACGGCGGAGGCGGTGGGGAGATAAAACGCCACACCACGCGAAAGATTAAGATGGCAAAGAACAGCACGCCAATGGCTTTGTGTATCTCTGGGGCACGGTGATACCAAATATTGTAGTACCCTAATGTGACCATCCACAGCCCTAAAGCGAACATGCCATAAACGGTTAATGCTGCAATCCAGTGCAAAAGAATGCTGATATGGCCATAACGAGAAGAGGTATTACGCCAAAGCATGGTGATAGCTCCTTATCAGATCGGTAACGTAGTCAATCCGGCGAAATTTAACAGGAAGAAACATAAAATCAATATAAATTTTCAAATTGCAACATTATCATAAACATGAGCAATTTTTTTGAATTTAAATTCATAATTTATTCAGTTTGGTTATTGAAGTTATTTACTAGAAATAGATATTTCTAATGCCTGTTTTCAGGTGAAGGATGAATAAAGACGACAGTGAAATAAAGTAATGGTACTGGGAATAGGCTCTATTAGTTGAATAATTATGTAGCAAGTGATTATTAGTATAAGGGCCGGTGGGAGTGTAAGAACAGATAGGTACGACTTAATTGATGGATATAAAAAGAAATGAGAATAGCCCTAAAATAACAACACCGCCCTATTGGCGGTGTTGTTATTTTAGGAAAATAAATCGGTATTGAATATAATATTAATAACGTTATCAATTACTAATGTTTCCGATAATCACCGACGTCATAGTCTGTCGATTCGATTTTCGCAATGCCGGCTTCGAGTATGTGTATCAACTGCCTAGCAACATCGGTCGTTAGCCAAAGCGTCCGGTCTACATGTGCTTCATCTGGTGCTTGGTCCGAGGTGGATAAGTAGTGCAAACGGATCATCATGGCGTCATAACTGTCAACGGTACTGATGTCCCAACCTACAAGAGGATGTGTCTGAATAACTTCATTTTCTCTATCCATAAATACCCCTTATTGACTAGTTACTAACATGAGTGACTAACGAGGCTTCTGGTGGCTCATTATTTTTAAATGAACATCATCAGTATACTGCTGCTTATTTAATTTATGGGAAATATTTTCAATTTTTCGTAAAAAAGATTACACAGATAGGTGTGACTAAGGGATAGATGATGCGTTAGATGAAATATCGGGACGAACAGGTTTTCATCCCGAAGGTGTTGTTAACGGGGGCGACAGAGCATTATTCCACGCCAAATCCTGCATTTTTCTCTAATGCGGCAGCAAGTCGAGCAAGGTATTTCTTCATTGCAGGATCCCGGTTCTCATTTTGAGATTCGAGTGCCAGATTGTGAATCATCAGTTTGTTTGCTTTTTCATCAAGGCAGAATGCCAGGGACGAAAAGGCAAGTTCCAGAGCGTCTATTTTGCGTTGTTGCTCGCCAATCAGCTCCAGTAGTTCCCCGAATGTCATTGCCTCTTCTGGTTTTTCTACCGTCATAACAGATACCCTCGGTCATAGCACATGGCGAATTGTCGCTTTAAACTGCCATTACAGCCTATGTCTTCGTTATTTTTCAAGCTTTAGATTACTCTGCGGTAAACCAGTCGTCGGCGCTTTCCCACGTTTCCTGCAAGATTTCAGAGATACGATCTTTGTCCTCTTTGCCAGCACCCATGACTGTCAGGTTATTTGCTGATGCATAACGAACTTGAATGGGTGTGTCGGGATAAATTTTGTGAATACGCTTTTCCAGCTCATGCCTGAGTGCGTCGACTGCACCGGTGGGTAAAAGCGTTGTCTTTGCAAGAGTGATTTCTACGCGCATGCTGACCTCCAAATTTTAAACTGTTTATTTATACAGTTATCGTGAGTGGGGAACAAGACACGCAATAAAATTTAGCCCATCGGCATAATGCGGATGGGCTTGTCGATTAACGGACTGACCAACTGAGGCTTTGGCCAGCCAGGAAGGGGATTAGCGATTCGTCGCCGAGAGCGATTTCTTCGGGGAACGTGACGGTTTCACGATGAAATTCAATCCAGCTGTCGTTTACCGGCAGGCCATAAAAACGTGGGCCGTTCAGGGAGCAGAATGCTTCGAGTTTATCCAGCGCGTTCATTTCTTCAAAAACGGTAGCGTAGGTACTTAATGCCGCCTGAGCATTGAACACACCGGCACAGCCGCAGTTGGACTCTTTTCTGTGTTTTGCATGGGGCGCGGAGTCAGTGCCGAGGAAAAGCCGGTCGCAACCGCCAGCGACCGCTTCACGTAGCGCCTGCTGATGCGTATTGCGTTTTAAGATGGGCAGGCAATATAGGTGAGGGCGAACGCCACCAACCAGCATATGATTGCGGTTAAACATCAGATGCTGCGGTGTAATGGTTGCGGCGAGATAATCATTACCTTCAACAACATACTGCGCGGCTTCTTTCGTCGTAATGTGCTCAAGGACGACCTTCAGCTCAGGGAACTGTTTGCGTAATGGTTCCAGCACCGTTTCGATGAAGCGCGCTTCCCGATCGAAAATATCCACGGCAGAGTCGGTAACTTCACCGTGGATGAGTAACGGCATGCCAATTTTCTGCATTTGTTCCAGAATGCCAGAAATATTGGCGACGCTGGTGACCCCATGGCTGGAGTTCGTTGTCGCATTGGCCGGATAGAGTTTGGCTGCAGTAAAGACGCCTTGCTCAAAGCCACTCACGATTTCGTTGGCATCAAGCGCATCGGTCAGGTAGCACGTCATCAGCGGATGAAAGTTATCACCCTGCGGGACCGCGGCTAAAATACGCTGACGATACGCGATAGCGCTGGCTACGCTGGTAATCGGCGGTGTCAGGTTAGGCATAACAATCGCACGGCCGAAGAAACGGCTGGTATAGGGGAGAACGGTTTCCAACATCCGATCGTCACGCAGGTGAATGTGCCAATCGTCAGGGCGACGGATTTTAAGGATAGTGGGCTGTGCGATCATGGAATTGCGCTCCGGCGGTCAGTAGAAAAACATCGTCTTCGGTTGGGTTTGGGACTGATACGGCGGGGGATAAGGATAAGCGTAAAGCCATTTGAATGCATCCGTTTGTTGATGAATGCTTGAAATTAACGGCGGATTGGCATTTGATAGCATTATCTTTTCATTGATAAACAAGGGATGTATATGGAAATTCGTATCGTTGCCACTATTCAGGCGAAGGCTGAGTTCATTGCTGATGTTACCGCAACGCTAAAACGCGTGGTATCACCTAGCCGACAGGAAGCGGGCAATGCGCAGTATGATCTGCATGAAGTCGCGG
Source organism: Pectobacterium versatile (assembly GCF_020166435.1). Classification (GTDB taxonomy): domain Bacteria; phylum Pseudomonadota; class Gammaproteobacteria; order Enterobacterales; family Enterobacteriaceae; genus Pectobacterium; species Pectobacterium versatile. The sequence goes on from NZ_JAINZP010000001.1 coordinate 209,665, forward strand.
ATAAACCCGGTTCGTTTGTGTTCTTCGAACGCTGGAAGGATCGTGATGCTGTGGCATCACATGAGCAGAGTGAGCATTTTAAACGCTTCTTGGTGGAACTGGATGGCAAAACAGACAATGTAGATATCAAATTATTGAATTTTTTAGGTTAATAAAAGATTGTACATAAAAAAACACCCGCTAATTAGCGGGTGTTTTGGTCTATAAAAATCAGAATTACTCGTTGACTGGAGTAGGCTTGGTTGCTGGCGCAGTTGACTGGTTAACTGCGGCATGACCGCCTGCCGAACCTTTTCCTGAGAACGGATAGGCTGGGCGTACCCAATCACTGTGTAGAGCAGGCTCCACGTGGTATGCCGGTGCCGGTGCTTTAGTCATTGGTGCCGTTACATGGAGCTTATGGCGAGGTTGTTCAACAACATCAACAGCCGCTGGTTTTGCTACGCTCATTGCGGGCTCTTCCACAACCTGCTGTGTTCTGGTGGTGGCTACTGGCTCATCCTGAACGCTTTGTGGCTGACGGACTTCCTGTGCTGCGGAAATCTCTGGGGTAGAAACCGGTTCTGCCACATCGGCTGTTTCAGTTGCAACCTCTTCAGTAACTATTTCTTCAGTCACTATGTTTTCAGCAACGGTGTTTTCAGCAGCAACAGCCTGTGCATCTTCGGTTACCTGAGTTGCAATAGTATCATCAACTTCAACGGCTTTTGCTTCTTCAACTGCACTCACTGCGCTGGCATCATCGATAGCCGTATTCTCGGTGATTGGCTCAACGACAGTGTCTTCGTTTACAGCACTCACTTCGACATCCGCTACATTGCTATCCTGAATGACGTCCGCGGACTGTGCTGTTGCTGTTACAGCAGTGTCTTCCTGAATGGCTGCTTCAGTAATTGCAACGTTTTCAATTGCGTTGGATTCAGCTGTACCGGGTTGTACAGTCACTGCGGTTTCGAGAACGGCTGGTAACAACAGTGTTTCGATTGCTGCCACATTTTCTTCTGGCTGTTGGCTTTCAGTTTGCTGTGACTGTGTAACAGGGTAACTAACCCATACTTTTCCTGATGCCATTTCCGGTGATGCGGCGGCAAATTCCAACTGCATTGGTGATTGAGATGGGTAACGCTCATCACGATATCGACGACGGCGCTGGCCGCTGACGCGCAGGTGGCGAGGCGAACGGCGTGAGCGACGTGGCATGCCGCCATTTTCGCCATTGCCACGATTTGCATCGTTTTGCTCGTTATCGCTCTCGTTATTGTCTACCGCAACGTCGTTTGGCTTAACGTAAGGTTGAACCAGTTCAGGTGCTTCAGCAACCAGTGCCGTATTATCAGAGAGAGTATCCTGCTGAGTTTCAGACTGGACACGTACTTTCTGCGTTAACTGACGGCGTTGGCGACGTTGCATCACTTGAGTCGGTTTATCCTGCTCGCCTGCATTGTCATCTGACTCATCAACTACTGGCTGTGTTTTTTCCTCAGCAGGAGGAGCCTGACGGCGCTCGTCCTGACGACGACGCTGACGTTCAGCACGTGGTTCACGGCGCGGTTGTTCTTCCGAACCGGCTTTCTCCACATTATCCACAGAGCGGGTTTCAACAATCGCTTCGTCGTTTTGTCGCTTATTTCGGCGCTGATCATCACGATTGTCACGAGAGCCACGGTCACGGCGATTATTGCCCTGACGGCGTGAGTTCCGACGTTCAGAACGCTGACCTTCAGTAGATTTCTCTTCTTCTGTCTTCTTCTCGTCAGCAGCATCCACTGTTTTTGCAACAGGTTCAGAGGCGAAGACACCTTTCAAGGCGCTGAAGAAACGGCTAATGAGGCCTGGCTGAGCATCCTCTGCGGCTTTCGCTACAGCAGGAGCCGCTTTGGCAACTGGAGGCGTGGTTTCCTCTGGCATTTCAGCCATGCTAAACGTTGCTAAAGCGGGTTGCTCAGGCTGTTTACGCTCGATCGTTTGTTCGTCTTGCAACTGCTGCGTTTCCGTTTCCAAACGTTGAGGCAGCAAATAGCTGAGCGTCGGTTTTTCTTCGCCTTTACGGACGCGAACAACGGAGTAGTGCGGCGTCTGCATACCGTCGTGTGGCACGATGATCGCGCGCACGCCGCCTTGACGTTTCTCAATGGCGTTAACGGCGTCACGCTTCTCGTTCAGTAGATAAGAGGCAATTTGGACTGGAACAATCGCGTGGACTTCTTTGGTGTTTTCTTTCAGCGCTTCTTCTTCAATCAGACGAAGAATAGACAGTGAAAGTGATTCATTGTCACGAATCGTGCCTGTGCCGCTACAGCGCGGGCAGACGTGGTGGCTGGATTCACCCAATGAAGGGCTCAGACGCTGACGTGACATTTCCAGCAGACCGAAGCGGGAAATCCGACCGATCTGAATACGTGCACGATCCTGACGCACGGAGTCACGTAGGCGGTTTTCAACTTCACGCTGGTGACGAACCGGAGTCATATCGATGAAGTCGATAACGATCAGGCCACCGAGGTCACGCAAGCGCAATTGGCGGGCAATTTCGTCTGCGGCTTCAAGGTTAGTATTAAACGCCGTTTCTTCAATGTCACCACCGCGTGTGGCTCGAGCGGAGTTGATATCAATGGCCGTCAGTGCTTCGGTAGTATCGATAACGACAGAGCCGCCGGACGGCAGGCGAACTTCACGCTGGAAAGCTGACTCGATCTGCGATTCGATCTGATAGTGGCTAAAAAGAGGGATTTCACCACTGTACAATTTGATTTTGCTACTGAAATCGGGACGGCCCAGCGCAGAAATGTGTTCTTTCGCCAGATCGAGAATTTTCGGGTTGTCGATCAGGATTTCGCCAATATCTGGGCGCAGATAATCACGGAAAGCGCGAACGATCACGTTACTTTCCTGATGAATCAGGAATGGTGCCGAGCGGCCTTCAGCGGCTTTTTTGATCGCGTCCCAGTGTTTCAGACGGAAAGCCAAGTCCCATTGCAATGCTTCGGCGGACTTACCCACACCAGCAGTACGAACAATGAGGCCCATGCCGTCAGGCAATTGTAACGATCCCAGCGCTTCTTTGAGCTCGGTGCGATCGTCACCTTCTATCCGGCGTGAAATGCCGCCTGCACGAGGGTTATTCGGCATTAAGACCAGATAGCTACCAGCCAGGCTGATAAAGGTGGTAAGGGCTGCGCCTTTGTTGCCACGCTCTTCTTTATCTACCTGAACAATGACTTCCTGACCTTCACGCAACACGTCTTTGATGTTAGGACGACCGTGGGAGGAATAGTTGTTAGGGAAGTATTCGCGGGCGATTTCTTTAAGAGGGAGGAAACCGTGTCTTTCAGCTCCGTAATCAACAAAAGCCGCTTCAAGACTAGGTTCGATACGAGTGATTTTACCTTTGTAGATATTTGCTTTCTTCTGCTCATGACCCGGACTTTCGATATCCAAATCATACAGCCGTTGACCATCAACCAAGGCAACACGCAACTCTTCCTGCTGAGTTGCGTTAATTAACATTCTTTTCATCTTCAACTTACTCGTTATTTTTACTTACATTATTGATAGAGCTGCGGACAAAAGAACCGCATGACCGGAGTGAACCGATGGCCTCGTGGCTTATCGCAGGGACGTCAACCTCCCGGTTGTCGTCTGCATAGAGACGCATGTTTCGGTAGCCTGTGTTTCCTGATGGAAAACAGCGCATTTACTGAGGGAACAGCTTCTGAATTATGTCGCCAGATCTGATTCCATTTGCCGGCCAAGCTGCAATCCGCAGCCCGCTAACTGCTTGATTTCACATTACGTCTTACGCCATTGCTGCGTGTGTGCGTCATCAGGCAAATTTAATAATTTCGCAATTTCCTCTTGTTTTATCGGAAATCCGCGTGGGAAACGCAAAAGCATTATTCCACTGCTGATACCGTTATAGCAAGGTGACTTTGCCTGTCTGTATAAAGATAGTTCTGTTGTTATCACCAAAACGGACAGGGTTTGATGCTACAGCCCAACTCACCCGCCCATTTACTCGACAATGCAACAATATCTTCATAAGTCAGACACACAGTTAAGCACAGAAAAAGAAGTGGCGCTATCGGGTTGCTCTATTTAGAATCGCGCATCATGAAAACAGATAATCCTTCAGTACAATTTGTGACGATCTCCGCAGATGAAGCGGGGCAGCGCATCGATAATTTTTTGCATACCCACTTAAAGGGTGTGCCTAAAAGCATGGTTTACCGCATCTTGCGAAAAGGTGAGGTAAGAATAAATAAGAAACGGGTCAAGCCTGAGTACAAATTGCTCGATGGCGATGTCATCCGTATTCCGCCTGTTCGACAGGCAGAACGCGATGAAACCCCTGTTTCTGCCAGTCTTGGCAAAGTAGCGGCGTTGGCCGAGTGCATTATTTATGAAGACGACTACCTGTTGGTTCTGAATAAGCCATCGGGTACAGCCGTGCATGGCGGCAGTGGTCTGAGCTTTGGTGTGATTGAAGGGTTGCGTGCTTTACGCCCGGAAGCGCGTTTTCTGGAGTTAGTACACCGCCTCGATCGCGATACCTCGGGCGTTTTGCTGGTCGCAAAAAAACGTTCGGCCTTACGTTCTCTGCATGAACAGCTGCGGCTGAAAGGCATGCAAAAAGACTATCTGGCATTGGTTCGCGGCCAGTGGCAGTCTCACTGCAAAGTTGTTCAGGCACCGCTGTTGAAAAATATCCTGCAAAGCGGTGAACGTATCGTACGAGTAAACAGCGACGGTAAACCGTCAGAAACGCGTTTTAAAATTGAAGAACGTTTTGAACACGCGACGCTGGTGCGGGCGAGCCCCGTTACCGGACGTACGCATCAAATTCGTGTACACGCCCAGTATGCAGGGCATCCGATAGCATTTGATGACCGTTATGGCGATCGCGAGTTCGATCAGCAACTGGCAGACACAGGTTTAAAACGTTTGTTCCTGCATGCGCAGGCGCTGCGTTTTGAGCATCCGAACACCGGCGAGACGTTGAGAGTCGAAGCGCCATTGGATAACGGATTGCGCCGCTGTCTGCAGGTGCTGCGTAAGACAAAATCATAACGATTCTGTATACCTTATATGCCTTTATCTGTCGGGATAGCACTTCATCGTGCTATCCCGATTTATTTTATACCGTCAATGGATTAATGCCTTCCTTGTGTAGCATCTGCGTTAGTGCGATCAGCGGCAACCCAATGAGTGCATTAGGATCTCGTCCAGATAATCGTTCAAAAAGGGCAATACCTAATCCTTCGCTTTTAAAGCTACCCGCGCAATTCCACGGCTGCTCTTTCTCCAGATAACCGTTAATTTCTGCTTCCGTTAGCGTGCGAAAATGCACATCAAATGGTTCCGTGATGCTCTGTATTGACTGGGTTGTGCTATTGAAAAGCGCTAAACCGGTAAAAAAAGAAATGCATTTTCCGCTAGCCTGCTGCAACTGCCGTGTTGCATTAACCTTATTATGGGGCTTTCCTGTAATGGCGCCCCCCAGTACGCAAACCTGATCGGAACCAATAATCAAATGATTGGGGTAGTGTGCGGCTAGCGCTCGCGCTTTGCTTTCAGCAAGACGGATCACGAGATCGATAGCTTTTTCGCCAGCGCGAGGGGTTTCATCGATGTCTGGTGACGCGCAAACAAAGGGGATCGTCAGTTTTTCCAATAAGGCTCGACGATAAGGCGATGTTGAGGCGAGAACAATCTGCTGCATAATTTTTTGATAAACCGTAGCGTAATGATGAAAGGCATTTTAAACTGTGCGCCGCTCTGGAAGCGAATATTGGTGAAAGGTGGTGCATCACTGCCTTTTTCTTTGACTCTATGTCGTTACGACGTTAATATGCGCGCCCTATGCAAAAGGTAAAATTACCCTTAACCCTTGATGCGGTCCGCACTGCTCAGAAGCGTTTAGATTACGTTGGTATCTATTCAACTGAACAAGTAGAGCGTGTTGCCGAATCAGTGGTGAGTGTGGATAGTGATGTTCAGGCCTCCTTATCTTTCAATATCGATAATCAGCGTCTGGCGGTGATTGACGGTAACGCTGACGTTACCGTCACTCTGATGTGTCAGCGTTGCGGAAAGCCGTTTGAACATCAAGTCCATGCGACATTTTGTTTCAGCCCGGTCGTCAATGATGAGCAGGCCGAAGCGTTACCGGAAGCGTATGAGCCGATCGGCGTCGATGGTTTTGGCGAAGTCGATCTGCTGGCAATGATTGAAGATGAAATTATTCTGATGTTGCCTATCGCCCCGGTGCATGATTCTGAACACTGTGAAGTGTCCGAAGCGGATATGGTATTTGGTCAACTGCCTGCAGAGGCGGAAAAACCAAATCCATTTGCCGTATTAGCCAGTTTAAAGCATAAGCAATAAGGAGTAAGGTCCATGGCCGTACAACAAAACAAACCTAGCCGTTCCAAACGTGGTATGCGTCGTTCACATGATGCGTTGACTACCGCTTCTGTATCCGTAGATAAAGTTTCTGGCGAAACTCACCTGCGTCACCACATCACTGCGGATGGTTACTACCGCGGTCGCAAGGTCATTGCTAAGTAATTCTTGCGAATTATTTGCAAGGCAATACCTTGACACGCCTAACTCTGGCGTTAGATGCGATGGGCGGGGATTTTGGTCCCTGCGTAACAGTGCCTGCTGCATTGCAGGCACTGGCTTCTAATCCAGCTCTCAATTTGTTATTAGTCGGCGATCCTGCTGCGATTACTCCATTACTTGCCAAAGGCGATTCTGATTTACTTTCCCGCTTAGAAGTTGTTCCGGCGGAGTCGGTTATTGCTAGTGATGCGAGGCCGTCGCAGGCTATTCGTGCGAGCCGTGGTACCTCAATGCGCATAGCGCTTGAGTTGATTAAAGACGGCAGGGCACAGGCCTGTGTAAGTGCAGGCAATACGGGTGCGCTTATGGGGCTGGCAAAGCTCCTGATTAAGCCACTGGAAGGAATTGAGCGCCCCGCGTTGGTGTCAGTATTACCTCACCAGCAACACGGAAAAACAGTCGTGTTGGATCTGGGAGCGAATGTTGACTGTGACAGCACGATGCTGGTTCAGTTTGCCGTGATGGGCTCAGTGATGGCAGAAGAAGTGCTGGGACTGACAAATCCTCGGGTCGCGTTGTTGAATATCGGTGAAGAAGAAAGCAAAGGGCTGAGCACTATCCGTGAAGCAGCGGCACAGTTAAAAGAGGCACCATCAATAAATTATATCGGTTATCTGGAAGGCAACGATCTGCTGACTGGAAAAACGGATGTGATGGTCTGTGACGGCTTTGTGGGTAATGTCACACTGAAAACGGTGGAAGGCGTGGTAAGGATGTTCCTATCATTGCTGAAATCTCCAGCTTCAGGCCTAGGGCAAAAACAAAAACGATCCTGGTGGTTGAAATGGCTAGGACGTTTGCTACAAAAACGCTTATCAAAGCGTTTCGGTCATTTGAATCCCGATCAATATAATGGCGCATGCCTGCTAGGGTTACGGGGAACTGTAATCAAAAGCCATGGTGCAGCAAACCAGAGAGCGTTTGCGGTTGCTATTGAACAGGCAATGCAGACGGTACGGAGGCAGCTTCCTGAGCGGATTGCCGCCCGTCTAGAAGCGGTATTACCCAAGAGTGATTAAGCGTACATGTATACAAAAATAATCGGAACGGGCAGCTACCTGCCTGAAGAAATCAGGACGAACGCTGATTTAGAAAAGATGGTGGAAACGACGGACGAATGGATCGTCACACGTACTGGAATCCGTGAGCGCCGTATTGCTGCGCCGGATGAAAACGTGGCGACCATGGGATACCGTGCCGCGCAAAAAGCACTGGAAATGGCGAATGTCGATCCTTCTGAAATCGGTCTTCTGATTGTTGCTACAACATCATCAAGCCATGCTTTCCCTAGCTCAGCCTGTCAGGTTCAGCAACTGCTAGGGATCAAAGACACGATCGCCTTCGATCTGGCCGCTGCGTGTGCAGGTTTTACCTACGCGCTGAGCGTTGCCGATCAATACGTTAAAAGTGGTGCGGTGAAATACGCACTGGTGATCGGTTCTGATACGTTGTCTCGGACATTGGATCCTGAAGATCGCGGCACGCTGATTCTGTTCGGTGATGGTGCGGGTGCCGTCCTGTTAACGACGTCAGAGCAACCGGGTATTCTTTCTACCCATCTGCATGCCGATGGCCGTTATGGTGAGCTGCTGACGTTGCCACATCAGGATCGTAATCATACTGATACGCCTGCTTACCTGACGATGGCGGGTAATGAAGTCTTTAAAGTGGCAGTGACTGAACTGGCACACATCGTTGAAGAAACGCTGCAAGCGGCTCAATTGGATAAAAGTGAATTAGACTGGCTGGTGCCTCATCAGGCTAACCTGCGCATCATCAGCGCCACTGCGAAAAAGTTAGGTATGGGGATGGATAAGGTGGTTGTGACGCTAGATCGTCATGGTAATACCTCCGCCGCCTCTGTGCCTTCAGCGCTTGATGAAGCGGTGCGCGATGGGCGAATTAAACCAGGGCAACTGGTGCTGCTTGAAGCTTTCGGTGGCGGCTTTACTTGGGGTTCCGCGCTGGTTCGTTTTTAATTAAACAGGATTGTGATATGACGCAATTTGCAATGGTGTTCCCAGGTCAGGGATCGCAGACGGTAGGGATGTTAGCTGAACTTGCTGCAGAATACCCGATCGTCACTGAAACGTTTGCTCAGGCTTCTGAAGCGTTAGGTTATGACTTGTGGCAGCTTACCCAGCAAGGGCCGGCTGAAGAGTTGAATAAAACCTGGCAGACGCAGCCTGCGTTACTGACCGCTTCTGTTGCTATCTGGCGTGCTTGGCAGCAGCAGGGCGGAAAAACACCTGCCCTGATGTCTGGTCATAGCCTTGGTGAGTATTCGGCACTGGTTTGTGCTGGTGTTCTGGATTTCCAACAGGCTGTTCGTCTGGTTGAATTGCGTGGCAAACTGATGCAGGAAGCGGTGCCGGAAGGCACGGGTGCGATGTATGCCATTATCGGGCTTGATAACGATGCCATTGCTAAAGCGTGTGAAGAATCCGCGCAGGGGCAGGTGGTGTCTCCGGTAAATTTCAACTCACCGGGTCAGGTGGTGATCGCGGGCAATAAAGACGCCGTTGAGCGTGCTGGTGCTGCGTGTAAAGCGGCGGGTGCGAAGCGTGCGCTGCCGCTGCCTGTCAGCGTACCGTCACACTGTGCGCTGATGGAGCCAGCAGCAAAGAAACTCGCCGTTGCGCTGGAATCCGTGACGTTTAATTCTCCGGTCATTCCCGTTGTGAATAATGTTGATGCTCGCATCGAAATCACGCCGGAAGCCATTCGCGATGCGCTGGTGCGCCAGCTTCATTGCCCAGTGCGCTGGACTGACTGTGTTGAATTTATGGCTTCTCAGGGCATTGAGTCGCTGCTAGAAGTCGGGCCGGGTAAAGTATTGACTGGCTTAACCAAACGAATCGTCGATACCCTGACAGCAGCTGCGGTGAACGATCCTGCTTCTCTATCAGCGGCGATTGAGAAATAAGAACGGAGAAGACAATGAGTTTTGAGGGGAAAATTGCACTGGTTACCGGTGCAAGCCGTGGTATTGGGCGTGCCATCGCCGAGACGTTGGTTGCCCACGGGGCAAAAGTCATTGGTACCGCAACCAGCGAAAAAGGTGCTGAAGCAATTAGCGGCTGGCTGGGTGAGAACGGTAAAGGTTATATGCTGAATGTTGTTGATGCAGCATCAGTAGAAAGCGTATTAGCAGAAATTCGCGCAGAATTCGGGGAAATTGATATTCTTATCAATAATGCGGGTATCACCCGTGATAACCTGCTGATGCGTATGAAAGATGATGAATGGCACGATATTCTGGATACCAATTTAACGTCGGTATTCCGCATGTCTAAAGCAGTGATGCGTGCCATGATGAAGAAACGTTTTGGCCGGATCATTACCATCGGTTCTGTTGTGGGAACGATGGGCAATGCAGGACAAGCTAACTACGCGGCAGCGAAGGCGGGACTGATTGGCTTCAGTAAATCCCTCGCGCGTGAAGTGGCTTCTCGTGGTATTACGGTCAACGTAGTCGCGCCTGGTTTTATCGAAACAGATATGACTCAGGCATTGACAGAAGAACAGCGAGCAGGCATTTTGACGTCGGTTCCAGCTAACCGACTCGGTGATGCGAAAGAAATCGCCAGTGCTGTTGTATTTTTAGCCTCTGATGAAGCTGCTTACATTACTGGCGAAACATTGCATGTCAATGGCGGCATGTATATGATCTAAAAAGCTCGAAAACTATTTGCATTATTTGCGGTGATAACCGCAAAATAGCACAAAATCGTGGTTCAATCGGCCGAGATTTTGTTGCATCTTTTCAAACATTTTATACACTACGAAAACCATCGCGAAAGCGAGTTTTGATAGGAAATTTAAGAGTATGAGCACTATCGAAGAACGCGTTAAGAAAATCATCGTTGAACAGCTTGGCGTTAAGCAGGAAGAAGTCGTAAACAATGCTTCTTTCGTTGATGACCTCGGCGCTGATTCTCTTGACACTGTTGAGCTGGTAATGGCTCTGGAAGAAGAATTTGATACTGAGATTCCAGACGAAGAAGCTGAAAAAATCACGACTGTTCAAGCAGCCATTGATTTCATTCAGGCTAACCAGCAGTAAGCGAACATATCTAGGCGGTCATTCGACCGCCTAAGTTTTTTTGTCCCGCAGTGTCTTTTTTCCCTCCCTGGAGGATAAGCGTGTCTAAGCGTCGAGTAGTTGTGACCGGACTGGGCATGTTATCTCCTGTCGGCAATACAGTTGAGTCTACCTGGAATGCTCTTCTTGCCGGTCAGAGTGGTATCAGCCTGATCGACCATTTCGATACTAGTGCCTACGCAACGCGTTTTGCTGGCTTAGTAAAGGATTTTAATTCTGAGGAATTCATTTCGCGTAAAGAAGCTCGCAAAATGGATGCCTTTATTCAATACGGTGTTGCTGCTGGCGTTCAGGCCATGCAGGATTCCGGTTTGGAAGTAACGGAAGAGAACGCCCCGCGTATCGGTGCGGCTATTGGTTCCGGCATCGGCGGTCTGGGTCTTATTGAAGAGAACCACACTGCGCTGGTGAACGGTGGCCCGCGTAAAATCAGCCCGTTCTTCGTGCCGTCAACCATCGTCAATATGGTGGCTGGGCATCTTACCATCATGTACGGACTGCGTGGCCCGAGCATCTCTATCGCTACGGCCTGTACGTCTGGCGTGCACAATATTGGTCAGGCCGCTCGCATTATTGCTTACAACGATGCGGATGTGATGTTGGCCGGTGGTGCAGAAAAAGCCAGTACGCCATTGGGCGTCGGTGGATTCGGTGCCGCTCGTGCGTTGTCTACGCGCAATGACGATCCTCAGGCGGCAAGCCGTCCGTGGGATAAAGACCGTGATGGCTTTGTACTAGGTGACGGTGCTGGCCTCATGGTGCTGGAAGAGTATGAGCACGCGAAAAAGCGCGGCGCGAAAATCTATGCAGAAATTGTTGGATTTGGCATGAGCAGCGACGCGTATCATATGACGTCTCCGCCGGAGAACGGTTCTGGGGCTGCGCTTGCGATGGAAAACGCGCTGCGTGACGCGGGTCTGGCAACGAGCCAGATCGGTTATATCAACGCGCATGGCACCTCTACGCCTGCGGGTGATAAAGCTGAAACGCAGGCAGTGAAATCCGTATTTGGTGCAGATGCTAGCAGTGTGATGGTGAGCTCGACAAAATCCATGACGGGTCACTTGCTCGGTGCGGCAGGTGCGGTAGAGTCTATTTTCAGTATTCTTGCTCTGCGCGATCAGTCTGTTCCGCCAACGCTCAATCTGGACAATCCAGATGAAGGCTGCGATCTGGATTTTGTGCCTCATGAGGCGCGTCAGGTCAGCAACCTGGAATACGTGCTCTGCAACTCTTTCGGCTTCGGTGGAACCAACGGTTCTCTGATCTTCCGTAAAGTTTGATTGCGATAGCGTTTTAAAAAAACCCGGTCTCCGGGTTTTTTTTTGCCTGCATAAAATCAGACACACCTGCTTGTCTGCAACGCCGCTTTGCTGGCAAGCTGACGACGATGAATGATGCGGAGCTTATATGCTGTGGATTAATGGTCAGTTACAGGAACAGCTTTCGGTACTCGATCGGGGTACACAGTATGGTGACGGCTGTTTTACGACAGCCAGAGTATGCGAGAGCGAGATTGTCTGGCTTGATCGACACGTCGCGCGTCTGCAAGAGGCTGCTACGCGCTTGTTATTCCCGACGCTTGATTGGGAAAGTTTGATCGCTGAAATGAAGCAGGCTGCGCTGGGGCGGGCGGACGGTGTAGTGAAAGTGATGCTAACGCGGGGTGTCGGCGGGCGTGGTTATAGTGCCCAAGGCTGTGCGCAGCCAACCCGAGTCGTCATGCAGGTAAGCTATCCTGCGCACTATGCCGGCTGGCGTGAGCAGGGTATTAGCCTGAATCTCAGCCCGGTGGCGCTAGCTAAAAACCCGCTGTTGGCGGGAATAAAGCATCTGAATCGGCTCGAACAAGTGCTGATTCGTGCGCATCTTGACCAGACCTTAGCCGATGAGACCCTCGTGCTTGACACCTCTGGTGCGCTAGTGGAATGCTGTGCCGCGAATTTATTCTGGCGTAAAGGACATCGGGTTTATACGCCAGATTTATCCGAGTCAGGTGTGGATGGCGTTGCCCGGCAGCATATTATTGCTTTGCTGGCAGATTCTGATTTCGAGCTACAGATCGTCAGCGAATCCCTGACCGCACTGTCTGATGCGGATGAAGTGCTGATTTGTAATGCATTAATGCCGATCGTCCCTGTAAATCAGGCGCACATCTGGCGTTATCACTCCCGAGAGCTTTATCAATTCCTAAGTCCTGACTGCTAGTAGATGGTTGATTTATGAAGAAAAAGAAAATTGGTTTGCTGATTATCGCTGCTGTTGTACTCATGTTGCTGGTTGCGTGGCAGAAAATGCAGCGTTTTGCGGATTCTCCATTGGCTATCGAAAAGGAAGCTATCTTTACGCTTCCTGCCGGTACGGGAAGGGAAGGGCTGGAAACGCTGCTTCTCGATCAGAAAATCATTACTGATGACACATTTTTTCCGTGGCTGCTACGTTTTGAACCTGAGTTGGCAAAATTCAAAGCGGGTACGTATAGATTTACTTCGGGCATGACCGTGCGCGAGATGCTGGCGTTGTTGTCCAGCGGAAAAGAAGCGCAATTCTCCATCCGTTTTGTCGAAGGCTCACGCTTGAAAGAGTGGCTCGTCACGCTGCAACAAGCGCCTTACATCAAGCATTCACTGGCCGATAAAACCGAACAGGACGTTGCCACCCAGTTGGAAATCAAAGATAAGACGAACCCAGAAGGCTGGTTTTATCCTGATACTTACTCATACACGGCCGGTACGAGCGATAGTGCTTTGTTACAGCGTGCGCATCAGCGTATGAAAAAAACGGTGGATGAGGTATGGAAAGGGCGAGAAGAAGGATTACCGTATAAGACACAGGATGAATTGCTGACGATGGCGTCAATCATTGAAAAAGAAACGGCGATCAATGAAGAGCGTACTCAGGTTGCTTCCGTTTTTGTCAATCGCTTACGGCTTGGTATGCGCTTGCAGACTGACCCCACGGTGATTTATGGCATGGGTGATGACTATAAAGGCGTGATAACCCGTAAAGCATTAGACACGCCGACGCCTTACAATACGTATGTCATTTCCGGCCTGCCGCCGACGCCAATCGCGATGCCGGGGAAAGCCTCATTGGATGCGGCTGCGCACCCAGCCAAAACGTCGTACCTGTATTTTGTGGCGGATGGAAAAGGCGGACACAGTTTTACCACTAACCTTGCAGACCATAATCGTGCTGTGAGGGTATACCGCTCAGCGTTAAAGGAACGGGATGAACAGTAAATTTATCGTCATTGAAGGATTGGAAGGTGCAGGGAAGACCACCGCACGCAATATCGTCGTGGAAACGCTGCGCTCACATGGTGTGAAAGACGTTGTGTTCACACGAGAGCCCGGTGGCACGCCGCTGGCGGAGAAGCTGCGAGAACTCATCAAGCAGGGTATGGCCGATGAGAAGGTCACTGACAAAGCGGAAGTCCTGATGTTATACGCGGCCAGGGTTCAACTGGTGGATAATGTCATTAAACCTGCATTGGCGAATGGAAACTGGGTCATCGGCGATCGGCACGATCTTTCTTCACAGGCTTATCAGGGCGGTGGACGCGGGATCGACCAGCAACTGCTGCGCTCACTGCGCGATACTGTGCTCGGTGATTTTCGTCCTGACCTGACGCTCTATCTTGATTTGCCGCCAGCCATTGGCTTACAACGCGCGCGTCAGAGAGGCGAGCTAGATCGGATTGAGCAGGAGTCGCTGGCTTTCTTTGATCGCACCCGTTCCCGCTATCAGGAACTGGCGGCGGAGGATGGCAGCATCCTGACGATCGATGCCTCACAGCCTATTGATGCCGTTAGTGCGGATATTCAGGCGACGTTACAGCAATGGTTGCAGCAACAAGGGTTGCAGCCTGTTGCGCAGGGGCAGGGCTGATGGATTGGTATCCGTGGCTGAATGCATCCTATCGGCAGCTTATCGGCCAATACCAGGCGGGCAGGGGGCATCATGCGCTGTTGCTGCATGCGCTGTCGGGAATGGGCGATGAATCGCTGATTTATGCGCTGAGTCGCTGGCTGATCTGCCAGCGGCCTGATGGAATGAAAAGCTGCGGCCAGTGTCACTCTTGTAACCTGATGACCGCAGGAACGCACCCAGATTGGCATGTGTTGAGCCCGGAGAAAGGAAAGCAAAGTCTGGGCGTCGATCCGGTGCGTGACGTCGTGGAAAAAGTGTATCAGCACTCCCGACAAGGCGGAGCAAAAGTGATCTGGCTGGCTTCTGCTGAGCAACTGACTGAAGCCGCTGCGAACGCACTGCTGAAAACGCTGGAAGAACCGCCGCAGAATACCTTCTTTTTATTTGGCTGCCGTGAACCAGCCCGGCTATTGGCTACGTTACGCAGCCGTTGCCTGTATCACTATCTGGATGTCCCGAGTGAGACGCAGAGCGTGCTGTGGCTGAATGCTCGCCATCGCCATGACAGCAAGGCATTGCGCACGGCATTAAGATTACAATCGGGCGCGCCGCTAGCCGCCGAGGCATTATTGCAGCCAGAGCGTTGGAAGCAACGTAGCGCGCTGTGTCAGGCGTTCTCTGCCGCTCTGACTTCGCGAGATCAGCTTTCGTTGATACCACAGCTAAATCATGACGATGCGGATGTTCGTATTCACTGGTTGGCCGCGCTACTGCTGGATGCCATGAAATGGCAGCAGGGGGCAAGTGAGCATTGGGTGAATCAGGATCAGATCGAATTGGTTGAGCGTCTGGCGGGTGAACCTTCCGCACATTTGCAGTATGAACTGCAACAGTGGCTGGCTTGTCGGCAAAAATTGCTGACCGTCACGGGGGTAAATCGTGAACTGCTGCTGACGGAACGTCTGCTTGATGGAGAGCGCACGCTTGCTTCATCGGTTAAGCGCGACAGCCACCCTTTTTCTGTTTAATTACTATCGAGTAAATATCATGTTGTTAGTGGATTCCCACTGTCATCTTGACGGTTTGGATTATGAGTCATTGCATAAAGATGTCTCCGACGTGCTGGAGAAAGCGAAACGTCGCGATGTCGGCTTCCTTCTGGCGGTGGCGACAACGCTGCCTGGCTATCGTGCCATGGTGGAGTTAATCGGCGAGCGCGATAACGTGGCTTTTTCCTGCGGCGTTCATCCGCTCAATCAGGAAGCCCCTTATGATTATGCCGAGCTGCGTGAGCTAGCCAGCGCCAGCCGTGTGGTGGCGATGGGGGAGACGGGTCTGGACTATTTCTATCAGCAGGAGACGAAAGCCCAGCAGCAAGAATCGTTTCGCGAACACATTCGTATTGGCAATGACCTGAACAAGCCGGTCATCGTGCATACGCGTGCTGCCCGTGAAGATACGTTGGCAATTCTGCGTGACGAGCAGGCGGAGAAATGTAGCGGTGTTCTGCACTGCTTTACGGAAGATTTGATCACGGCAAAAGCGCTGCTGGACATGGGGTTCTATATCTCATTTTCTGGGATTGTCACGTTCCGTAATGCAGAAGAATTGCGTGACGTCGCGCGCTACGTGCCACTGGATCGGATGCTGATTGAGACGGATTCCCCTTGGCTCGCGCCGGTTCCGTTCCGGGGTCAGGAAAACCAGCCCGCGTACGTACGCGATGTAGCAGAATATCTCGCTGTACTGAAAGGCACATCGCTGGAAACCCTCGCTGCCGCCACGACAGAAAACTTCTCCCGCCTGTTTCACATCGATCAGGCTCGGTTGACCGCCGCGCAATAGTGGCTGAAAATAGCCGAGTTTTTTTTATCCGTGTAATTAATAGCGCTTCATAATCCCCTTGATTAGGTTTTTCCTCTTCAGGGGGACGTGTTTTTTAGCGATATATCACAGAAAAGTGCAATATCTGTTCGATCTCAGCCTGTTGGCTTGTGGAAACGTGATAGCAATCAAACATTGTGGACGCTATTTATTTTACTCTGCGTAAAAATTAAAGGGGGCTAAGACACCCCAACTCGCAAAGGCCATCCTCCCCGCCTTTGCTTATATGAAGTATCAGAAGTAAAAGCACTATTACTCAGGAGCACACTCAATTATGTTCAAGAATGCATTCGCAAACCTGCAAAAAGTAGGTAAGTCGCTAATGCTGCCCGTATCCGTACTCCCTATCGCAGGTATCCTGCTGGGTGTCGGTTCGGCCAATTTTAGCTGGTTGCCTGAAATTGTCTCCAGCGTCATGGCACAGGCCGGTGACTCGGTGTTTGCCAACATGCCGTTGATTTTTGCTATTGGTGTTGCCCTGGGCTTCACTAATAACGACGGTGTTTCCGCACTGGCGGCGGTGGTGGCTTATGGCATCATGGTTAAAACCATGGCTGCGATTGCGCCGCTGGTTCTTAATCTACCGGCTGCCGAGATCACGGCGAAGCATCTGGCAGATACCGGTGTTCTAGGCGGGATCATTGCCGGTGCGATTGCCGCGTATATGTTTAACCGTTTCTACCGCATTCAGCTGCCTGAGTATCTGGGCTTCTTTGCCGGTAAACGTTTTGTGCCGATTATTTCCGGCCTGACGGCAATTATTGTCGGTACGCTGCTGTCCTTCATCTGGCCACCGGTTGGTAGCGCGATCCAGGTATTCTCTCACTGGGCAGCGAATGAGAACCCGATGCTGGCATTCGGTATCTATGGGGTCGTTGAACGTTCTCTGGTACCGTTTGGTCTGCACCATATTTGGAACGTACCTTTCCAAATGCAGGTTGGTGAGTTCACCAATGCGGCGGGTCAGGTTTTCCACGGCGATATCCCTCGTTACATTGCAGGTGACCCGACTGCGGGTAAACTGTCCGGCGGTTTCCTGTTTAAAATGTACGGTTTGCCAGCTGCGGCTATTGCTATCTGGCATTCAGCTAAGCCAGAAAACCGTGCGAAAGTGGGCGGCATCATGATCTCTGCGGCGCTGACCTCGTTCCTGACGGGTATCACTGAGCCAATTGAGTTCTCCTTCATGTTTGTCGCGCCGATCCTGTATGTGATCCATGCGATTCTGGCGGGTCTGGCGTTCCCAATCTGTATCCTGTTGGGTATGCGTGATGGTACAAGCTTCTCCCACGGTCTGATCGACTTCGTGGTACTGAGCGGTAACGGTAGCAACCTGTGGCTGTTCCCGATTGTGGGTCTGTGCTATGCGCTGATTTACTACACCATCTTCCGCGTTCTGATTACTAAACTGAATCTGAAAACGCCGGGTCGTGAAGATAGCGCGTCTGAGCAAACCTCACAGGACAGCACTGAAATGGCTGCCGCACTGGTTAGCGCGTTTGGTGGTAAAGAAAACATCACTAACCTGGACGCATGCATCACCCGTCTGCGCGTTAGCGTAGGCGATGTGGCTAAAGTTGATCAGGCTGGCCTGAAAAAACTGGGTGCAGCAGGTGTGGTTGTGGCAGGTTCCGGTGTTCAGGCAATTTTCGGTACCAAATCCGACAATCTGAAAACCGATATGGACGATTACATCCGTACCCACTGATGTGTTGTTGGGGAGTGGTAAAAAGGGGCGAAAGCCCCTTTTTTTATGGTCAGCGCGACCTCATTCCTTTCCCTGAGATTGCCGTGCGTAAACCACCAGACGCAGATGGCGATCTTCATCGATGATCAGCGACGTATGCTCGAAGGCTTCAGCCTTGCCGTCGATCATCAGTTGCCGCACGCCGCTGCACGGAGCCTGTACCTCATGCTGTCGCCACCACGTTTTGAAGTCCGGTGACACCTGCTCCAACTCCTCCACCAGTTCATGAATATCCGCTTCCTGCGTCGCGCGTGCGAAATCGCGGCGAAAACTCGACAGCATCTGTGGAGCCTGTTGCTCCCAGCCGATGAATCGCTCATGCAGCAACGGATCGGTGAACAGCAGCCAAAGCAGATTACGTCTTTCTGGAGGATGTGCATCGAAGCCGAAAAGCTGGTTTGCTGGTTCATTGAAGGCCAGCACGTCCCAGCGCAGGTTGAGTACATAGGCAGGATGCGGAGCCAGATCGTGCATCAGACGCCGTACCAGCGGTGGCACCACGCACCACGTCTTACCCGGTTCGGCAGGTGGTCGCTCATGCGCCAGCAGGAACAGGTGGCGGCGTTCAGCGGCATCGAGTTTGAGCACCCGTGCCAGACTGTCCAGAAATGCCGCCGACACGCCGATATCACGTCCCTGTTCGAGCCAGGTGTACCACGTCAGACCCACGCCAGCCAACGCAGCCACTTCTTCACGTCGCAATCCCGGCGTGCGCCGTCTCCCTCCGCTGGGCAAGCCCACGTCGGCGGGGGATACCCGTTCACGCCGCGCGCGCAAAAAGGCGGCCAGATCGTGGCGAGTTCTTTCCAATGTTCGCATCGTTTTACCACATTGCTTTTAGTAATAGCATAAGTGGTTAAATTGTAATTGTTTAAAAAGGATTTGAGAATGGCGGCGTCATCACTTTCGATACGCAAACTCTCGATATGCAAGGATACATAAGATGAACTCAAATTATCGCGCGTCGGCACTGCCTACGCCGGCTGTCAATAGTCCGCCGTGGCTCGGCCTCTCTGTGCTGTTGATGGCCGGTTTTGTCACCATCTTCGATCTGTTCGTGGTCAATGTCGCTATTCCCAACATGCAGGCCGATCTGGGCGCTAGCTTCGCGCAGATCGGCTTTATCGTTGCGGGTTACGAACTGGCCTTCGGCGTATTACTGATTACGGGCGGTCGACTGGGGGATGTATTTGGCCGACGTCGCCTGTTTGTGGTGGGCATGGCCGGATTTACGCTTGCCTCTGCGCTGTGTGGCTTAGCACCCAGCGCGGGGTTTCTGATTGGTGCGCGTATCTTGCAGGGGCTTGCGGCCGCTTTACTGTTTCCACAGGTTTATGCCTCTATCCGCGTCAATTTCGACGGTGACGATAGCCGCCGTGCCTTCGGTTTGCTGGGTATGACGCTGGGGCTCGCCGCTATCGCGGGTCAGGTACTGGGGGGATGGCTGGTGCATGCCAATCTGTTCGGGCTGGGCTGGCGGAGTATTTTTCTTATCAATGTTCCCATTGGCCTGCTGGCTATCGCATCTGCGCGATTTATTCCTGAGTCCCGCACACCGCAGCGCCCTTCGCTAGATTGGGCGGGTGTGGCGTTGGTCAGCGTTGGGCTGACGCTGCTCTTGGTGCCGCTGATCGAAGGCCCGGGGCAAGGCTGGCCCGCATGGAGCCTGTGGATGTTGGCGACAGCCACTCTCTTGTTGACGGTTTTTCATCGCCAGCAGGAACGGCGACAGCTGGCGGGGAATCTTCCACTGGTGGATATGCGCCTGCTCGCACAGCGCCGCTTCCTACTGGGCGTGTTGCTGGTGTTGTTAGTGTATTCCACATCCAGCTCATTTTTCCTGTGTTTTGCTCTACTGGTGCAAACAGGGCTGGGGCTTGATCCTTTCCTCGCGGGCAGTATTTTCGCGCCGTGCAGTGTGGGCTTCGTTCTGGCATCGCTGGCTGCACCACGTCTGGTTGCTCGTTGGGGCACGCCTGCCATCGTCGCGGGGGCGTTGGTTTACGCTGTCTCGATCGGCCTGTTGATTATGCAGGTGCAGATAGCAGGGGTGGATCTGGTGGCCGTTCGGCTGATCCCTGTGCTGGTGGTGGTCGGGGCGGGTCAAGGCTTCATCATGACGCCGCTGTTGAATCTGGTACTGGGCTTGGTTGATGAGGTTCAGGCTGGTATGGCATCAGGCGTGATCTCGACGGTTCAGCAGGTTGGGGCTGCGCTGGGTGTGGCTGTGGTGGGTATCCTGTTTGGTGCTGTGCTGGCTACAGGCGATGGTGCGGTGGCACAAGCGAGCCAATACGTTGCGGCCTTTGTGGCGGGAATGCTCTACAACCTGATCGCGGCTCTGCTGGTCTGCATCCTGTTGCTGATGCTGGTAAGAACGCAACGGTCATTCCGTTGATAGGACGGCGCGTGCACAAATTTTCGATGGACGGTGCGAAATCCTTACCGCAGCGGCGATAGCGTCACTGTTTTCGGGAGAAGGCAGGCGTATTTCTGGTTTTTACTGGGAGTCGTATTTTGACCACCCGCACCAGAAATAGACGAAGAAGGTTGAAAGAAATGGAATATGTCACTCATACTGCCTACATGACGTCGTTCAACGCCAGCTTTAACAAGGAAATCAATCATGGCTGAAGAAACCATCTTTAGTAAAATTATCCGCCGGGAAATTCCTGCCGATATCGTGTATCAGGATGAACTGGTCACCGCCTTTCGTGACATCGCGCCTCGCACACCAACCCATATCCTGATTATCCCGAACGTACTGATCCCTACTGTTAACGACACGGCCCCCGAGCATGAAGCAGCGCTGGGGCGTATGGTGACGGTCGCGGGTAAAATTGCGCAGCAGGAAGGGATTGCAGAAGATGGCTATCGCCTGATCATTAACTGCAACCGACACGGCGGGCAGGAGGTTTATCACATCCACATGCATCTGCTGGGTGGCCGCGCATTAGGGCCTTTGCTGGCGAACTAGATCTTACAGAACTAGATCTTATAGAACCTGGTTCGATAGTCATGGGTAGACTGTCGTGCGAGAAAATCATTATGCGAGAACATCATGCGTAACCCGATGCTTTTTCTGTCCGCGTGTTTGATGGCTGGGTTGCTGGCGGGTTGTAGTGCGCCAAAAGTGCTGACCATCAATGAGCGGCAAACGCTGGTATTAGATGCACCTGTGCTATCGGCCGGGATTACCGCGGGGAATCCGTCGCTGGATTCAGAAAATGGCCGGCTGCGTGCGTCTTCCGCCGTCAGCAACGACGCCTCACAGGCGGTGACCGTGCATTACCGTTTCTATTGGTATGACGAAAACGGGCTGGATGTGCTGCCTTTTGAAGAGGTGCAGTCCATTGAAATCCCGCCACAGACGGAAATGACGGTTTTTTCAACGCGCAGCAGTCCTAATGCGCGTCAGGTCCGTCTTCATCTGTTTTTGTAATGCTGTGCAGAGAGAGAAAATATGAAAAAGTATCTAGGGGTGATACTGGCGGCATTGGTCCTGACAGGCTGCCCCAGTCGTCCGCCGGAACCGACCGAACCACCTGCGACGATTGAGCCCGTTGAGCCTCAAGTGCCGACCACGCCAACGCCGCCGCCGGGGGAATCCGTACCACAACCGCCAAAAATCCAGACGTTGAACTGGGAAGCCAGCATTAATCCGCTGGTGGCGCAAATGCTGAAAGCCGATGGCGTCACGCCGGGCAGCATCCTGCTGGTGGATAGTGTGAAAAATAACACCAATGGCTCACTGCCGATCGCGAAAGCGACGGGCGCGTTGTACAGCGCGTTATCTTCCGGTAAGGCGTTTACGCTGGTGCCGCGTGAGCAACTTGCCGCTGCAAAACAAACGTTGGGTCTGTCAGTTGATGACAGCTTAGGATCGCGCAGCAAGGCGATTGGTCTGGCGCGCTATGTCAGCGCGCAGTATGTGCTGTACAGCGATGTCAGTGGTGATGTGAAATCGCCGCAGCTCGACATGCAACTGATGCTGGTGCAGACCGGTGAAATTGTGTGGTCAGGCAATGGCGCCGTTCAGCATTAAGCAGGCAGGCATCCACCAGCAGCTGATTGCGACGATCCAGAAATATTTCCCGGCCGTGGAGATGGCGGATATTCGCTTTGAGCTGGTTGGTGGCTTGAGTAGTAAAAGTTGGCGTATCCGTGGCCCGGGTATCGAATGGCTTGCGCGTCGGCAATCGCCAACCGAGCGGAAAATGGGCGTCGATCGCCAGCGCGAGTTCGCTCTGCTGCGGCAGATGTCGGCGATAGGTCTCGCGCCACGGCCGCTGTTGTGGCGTGATGGCTGGCTCATTGTCGAATGGGTGCCGGGGCGCATTGCCACCTCTGATGAGTTCCTGATGATGCTGGCTAATGGCGAAGTGGCGCGAATGTTGTCTCAGCTTCATCGCCAGCCGCGTAGCGGCCATCCTCTCGATCTCAAAACGCTATTTGCTCAACACTGGCAGTTGATGGATCCGCGCCGCCGTTCGCCCGCGTTGTTGCGTGCCCATCATTATTTTCAGCGTGCGGCGCTACCCACGCCTTTGGCGCTGGCTCCTCTCCATCTTGATGTGCATGCTGAAAACCTGCTGATTACTCCACAAGGAACGATGCTGATTGACTGGGAATATGCCTCAGATGGCGATATTGCCTTTGAACTGGCGTTTATTGTGCGAGCCAGCCAGATGGAAAGCCTGGCGCAAACGCATTTTCTACAGAGCTACCAGCGACATCAGCGAGGGTTTTCCGTGGGCCGCCTCCAGCAACAGATGATGCAGTGGTTCCCATGGGTCGATTATCTGGTATTGATGTGGTTTGAGGTTCGCTGGCAGCAAACGAAGAACCCCGAATTTTTAGCGGACATTCCCGCGCTATATCATCGGTTACAGTTGGGCTACAGGCTATAGCCAGGCTGACGGTGTGGCTTTTGTGGTAAAGATCATTTCATTAAGCAGTACACTCTAAAGAATGAGGTTTTTGTGGGTCCGGTAATGTTAGACGTTGCCAGCTATGAGCTGGATGCAGAAGATCGTGAAGTGCTGGAACATCCGCTGGTTGGTGGCGTGATTCTGTTTACCCGTAATTTTCATGACGCGGCGCAGTTGCGCGAACTGGTGCGTCAAATCCGCGCGGCGTCGCGCGAGCGCCTTGTGGTGTCCGTGGATCAAGAAGGTGGGCGCGTTCAGCGTTTTCGTGACGGATTTACTCGTCTGCCTGCCGCGCAGGCATTCGCGGCATTAAATAGCGAATCAGAAGCCCTGCGTTTGGCGGAAGAAGGCGGCTGGCTGATGGCGGCAGAAATGATCGCGATGGATATCGATATTAGCTTTGCGCCGGTGCTGGATATCGGCCACCAGAGCGCGGCGATTGGTGAGCGTTCATTTCATGCCACTCCAGAGACAGCGTTGGCGGTGGCGCAGAGCTTTATCCGCGGCATGCACAGCGCAGGCATGAAGGTCACGGGTAAGCACTTCCCCGGTCACGGTGCGGTCAGCGCCGACTCACATAAAGAAACGCCGCGCGATCCGCGTCCGCTTGCGGAGATTCGTGCGCACGACATGCTGATTTTTAAAGAACTGATTCAGCGCCAGCAGTTGGATGCGATCATGCCTGCCCACGTGATTTATACGGAGGCCGATCCGCGTCCTGCCAGTGGTTCGTCTTATTGGCTCAAAACGGTGCTGCGTGAAGAGTTAGGTTTTGATGGCATCATTTTCTCTGACGATCTCTCGATGGAAGGTGCCGCCGTGATGGGCAGCTATCCCGAGCGGGCGCAGGCGGCGTTGCAGGCAGGATGTGACATGATTCTGGTCTGTAACCATCGTGAAGGGGCGGTCAGCGTGCTGGATAACCTGTCCCCGGTCAAAGCGGAACAACTGACGCGCTTATATCATCAGGGTTCGTTTTCTCGTCGGGAACTGCTGGATTCGCCACGCTGGAAGCAGGCTAATCAGGCGCTCACATTACTCAGCGAGCGCTGGCAGGCGCATAAAAATGGCGAGAAATAGGCAACTTAGTCTGCGGTGAGGATGAAAGATGATTATCTATTTACATGGTTTTGACTCGACCAGCCCCGGCAACCATGAAAAGGTCCTACAGCTTCAGTTTATTGATGAAGATGTTCGGCTGATTAGCTACAGCACGTTGCATCCGCGTCATGATATGCAACATCTGCTTAAGCAGGTGGATAAGACGATTCAGCAGTCTGATGACGATCGTCCGCTGATCTGTGGCGTGGGATTGGGGGGATTCTGGGCCGAACGTGTCGGCTTCCTGTGTGATATACGACAAGTCATCGTTAATCCTAACCTTTTCCCGCAGGAAAACATGAGTGGGAAAATCGATCGCCCGGAAGAGTATCTGGATATTGCCACGAAGTGCGTGGCGAACTTTCGTGAAAAGAACCGCGATCGCTGTATGGTGATGCTCTCTCGTCAGGATGAAATGCTCGACAGCCAGCGTAGCGCGCAGACGTTGGGAACGTATTACGAGATCGTTTGGGACGATATTCAGACGCATAAATTCAAAAGCATCTCCCCCCATTTACAGCGAATAAAAGCTTTCAAAACGCTCGGTTAACCCTGCATTAGTGATGACCTGTTAATGACTGCTGTCGTTCCTTCTGATGCCCTTGTTTGATCGGGGATCAGGAGGCATGACGCAATTTATTTACTTTTCTTAGTTCATCCAACGGCGCATTTGCGCACTATTCAGCATTTTCTCTTCCTACCGACTTTCGCTAATTCACTGAAATAAAGATGGAATTTTCTCGCTAAAAACCTGCACAGCAAAATAAATTGATATATATCAATTTTGGTATGACCAAATAACCTAGCGTGCTATTCTTGCAGCAGATATCAGGCTTAACTTACGCGAACCCTATGTTATATAAGGATATTATTTTTTACTCTTTATTAACGATTGGTTCACATTTTAGGGGGTCATTTTGACATCACCAACCAAAAAAATTGTCATTGTCGGCGGGGGAGCTGGCGGACTTGAACTCGCAACGAGTTTGGGCCACAAGTTAGGACGCAAGAAAAAAGCGGAGATCACGCTGGTGGATCGCAACCACAGCCACCTGTGGAAACCGCTGCTGCATGAAGTGGCAACCGGCTCGCTGGACGACGATATGGATGCGCTGAGCTATCTGGCGCACGCTCGCAATCACAATTTCCAGTTTCAACTGGGCATGCTGACTGACATCGATCGTGAACAGCAGCAGATTCAACTGGCCGAAGTGTGTGATGAACAAGGCGACGTACTGGTTGCGGCGCGCCGTATCCCGTATGACATTTTGGTGGTGGCATTAGGCAGTGCCTCCAATGACTTCGGCACATCGGGCGTGAAAGATCACTGTATTTTCCTGGATAACCCGAAACAAGCCCGCCGTTTCCATAATGAAATGCTGAATCTGTTCCTGAAATTCACAGCAAATCAGGAAGAAAAAGAGCGCGTGAATATCGCGATTGTGGGCGGCGGTGCGACAGGGGTCGAACTGTCTGCTGAGTTACATAACGCGGTGAAACAGCTGCACAGCTACGGCTTTGACGGGCTGGATAATCAAACGCTGAACGTGACACTGGTGGAAGCGGGCGAACGTATTCTGCCTGCGCTGCCGCCGCGCATTTCAGCGGCTGCGCATCAAGAGTTGAACAACATTGGCGTCCGTGTGCTGACGAAAACCATGGTGACCAGCGCAGAAAGTGGTGGTTTGAATACCAAGGACGGTGAATTTATCGAAGCCGACCTGATGGTTTGGGCAGCGGGCATCAAAGCACCGGATGCGATGAAAGAGATTGCAGGTCTGGAAACGAACCGGATTAACCAACTGGTGGTTGAGCCGACGTTGCAGACGACGCGCGATCCCAACATTTTCGCCATTGGCGATTGTGCCTCCTGTCCGCAGGAAGGCGGCGGTTTTGTGCCACCACGTGCGCAGGCAGCTCACCAGATGGCATCACGCTGCCACAGCAATATTATCGCGTTGCTGAACGGACAAACGCTGAAACCTTACGTCTATAAAGATCACGGTTCGCTGGTTTCGCTGTCTAAATTCAGTACGGTTGGCAGCCTGATGGGGAACCTGATGCGGGGCTCCGTCATGGTAGAAGGTCGGATTGCGCGTTTCGTGTATATCTCTCTCTATCGCATGCACCAGGTTGCTTTGCATGGCTATGTCAAAACTGGCTTGATGATGTTGGTCGGTGGGATCAACCGGGTGATTCGCCCGCGTCTGAAACTGCACTAATCCATCGTAACTGACCGCTTTCTGATACGGGCGTGAATGCAATGTCATGCCCGTATTCTTTTCTGTCAGCGGCCATCTTATTACTTACTCAGTAACCCTCTCTTTCCGTCAATCTACTCACGCCTCTGTTTCTGAGCCGTAGCGTTATTGGCTACTTTGCTGATATGGCAGTATAAAATATCGTCCTATTAGCAATTCCAGTTAAGATAATTCTCAAATGACGGTTTTATGTTACGAATCTGACACTTTTGGTTAATTAGTCTTATTGCGAGAGTGTGAAACATTGTGCAGACTTTCCACTGTTTACAGATGGCGTAGCACGCACGTCGAAAATTCTGAATGCTGATATTCAGAAGGAACCATCGGATTCATCGCGTTAAACGCGAGCTGGCGTAAAACAAGATTTACGGCAGGATTGCAGGTGGGGAATGCGTGAGAATAGATTCGGGAGGTATCCTGTGAACAAATCCATGTTAGCGGGTGTAGGTATTGGTGTGGCTGCGGCATTGGGTGTGGCAGCGGTGGCGAGTATGGAAGTTTTTTCCTCTAAACCTCAGTTTGCACAGGTGCTAACAGCAACACCCATTAAAGAAACGGTCAAAACGCCTCGTCAAGAGTGCCGTAATGTCAATGTGACGCATCGTCGCCCGGTGCAGGATGAAAACCAGATTGCTGGCTCGGTACTGGGTGCCGTAGCGGGTGGTGTTCTGGGGCACCAGATTGGTGGCGGACGTGGTAAAGATATTGCAACGGTAGCGGGCGCGTTGGCCGGTGGCTATGCGGGTAACCGTGTACAAAGCGGCATGCAGGAAAATGATACGTACACGACGCAGCAACAGCGCTGTCAGACCGTGTACGACAAATCACAAAAAGTTCTGGGTTATGATGTCACCTATAAAATCGGCGACCAGCAGGGTAAAATCCGCATGGATCGCGATCCTGGTACACAAATTCCAGTAGATCGAAACGGGCAATTAATCCTGAACCAACAGAGTTAACTGGCCCCAACGTCTACGGTTTTGCGCTGACACCATCTCTAAAAGCCGCGAGACACCTGAAGAAGGTGCTCGCGGTTTTTTTATTGTACGCTCTTCCTGCTCTCAGCCAGTTTCATGCTCAACGATAACAATACGGCGACAACTGCAAATCCAGCGGCCAGCCAAAGCGTCGTAATCAGGCCAGAGCTATCGACTGTCTGACCGCCTGCCCATGACCCAAGCGCGATGCCAACATTGAAAACGCCAACATACAGCGCGGAGGCCATCTCCACGGCGCTCGGCGCGGCCTTCATCATCCAGGTCATCAAACCGACAGACACGCCGCCGTAGGCTAATCCCCAGACGAGCAGTGCTATACCGCCGCCGAAATGTGAGCCACCGACGGTCAGGAACAGAATCGGGGTCAACAACAGCCCCAACGCGATTGCCATCAAGGTTAACGCCGTGCGCCGCGCTGCGATGATGCCCGCCAGAAAATTGCCGATGATACCTGCCAGACCATAGGCGAACAGCAATGCGCCGATCCACCGCGCATCGAACCCTGACACCGATAGCAGCAGTGGTCGCACAAAGGTAAAGGCCATGAAGTGTCCGGCTACCAGCAACAGCGTCAGAATTAACCCTGCTTGCAGTTTACGGTTGATCAACTGCTCACCGAACTGGCGTAGGGTGACGGAATGAGCGACGGGCAAGGCAGGAATAACCGCGAGGTGAAGTGCTAGCACCAGCCCGCTAAAGACGGCCATGCAGCCGAAGGCCCAGCGCCATCCGGCGAGATCGCCGATCAGTGCGCCGAACGGCACACCCAGCACCGATGCCGCCGCGACACCGCCAAAGATGATAGATGTCGCCAGGCCGATGGCATGCTCGGGAACGAGTCGGGCCGCCAGACCACCGGCAATCGCCCAAATGCCGCCCATGCAGAAGCCGACCAGCACGCGTGCCGCCAGCATCCAACCGATGTCCGGTGCCAGTGCCGAGGCAATGTTGGCGATAACCAGCAGCGTCAGCAGTCCGCATAGGATCCTGCGTCTATCCATACCGCCGGATGCGATGACCACGAATGGGGCGAATAACGCGGCTAACAGTGCAGGCAGCGAAATCATCAGGCCAGCAGTTCCGGTAGAAGTCTGTAGCGTATCGGCAATCGGGGTTAGCAAGCCGACCGGAAGCATTTCTGTCGTGACGACAGAGAAGGTCGCAAGACCAACGGCGGCGACAGCCAGCCAGAGATGCTGTGAAGCTGCACCTATAGGGATAGAGGAAGACGTGTTCATGGTTCAGTCCTTAATAGGGGGAACAAGCGGTTTAATCGTCAAGCGGTATGGGGAAGAGAGGAGGCATGTGCCCGAAAATGCCGGTATCCCCACAGCGCGACCAGCAGCACCAACACGCCAGCGCACAGCGCCACGGCGAATCCGGCCCGAGCACCGTCATCATCGACAACGTGGCCTGATACCGCAGCGCCCAGCGCCACGCCGACATTCAACCCTGCCAGCAGCCAGGTCATGCCTTCGGTCAGGCGATGTTCGGGCACTAGACGTTCGATCAGCGACATTGCCACGATCATGGTGGGGGCGAAGAACAGCCCGGCGATCAATACGGCCGCAGCCAGTGCCGGAATGCTGCCAACCAGCAATAGCGGCAACGTGGTTGCTGCCGTTGCCAAGCCGCCCAGCAACAGCAACTGGTGCAATGCGGTTCGCAGCTTGAGAGCGCCGAACACCAGCCCGGCCAGACAGGAACCGACCGCATAAGCCGACAGCACCAGACTGGCCGCAGCAGGCTGACCATGCTGTTTGGCGAAGGCGACGCTGACGATATCCACGGTGCCCACGATGACGCCCATCGCGACCATCAACAGCGCCAGCAAACGCACGTTCGGCTGCTTGATCACCGACCCTGAACGATCCGTGCTGACATCCTGTGCTTCTACCGGCGGTTCGGTGCCGCGCTGTGTCACCAGAGCAAACACGCCAATAATCAGCAAGAGCGCCGCTGCCAGCGGGCCAGCCTGAGGAAACACCGCGACGGACAACCCGACAGCCAGCGGTGGCCCGGCGATAAAAGTGACTTCATCAAGCACCGTCTCCAGCGAGTAAGCCATCTGCAAGCGAGGCTGGCCGCGATAGATTGCTGTCCAGCGTGCTCTTACCATCGCGGACATGCTGGGCATGAAACCCGCCAGCAAGGCACTGATGAATAAGATCCAGTCAGGTGCTTGCCACCAGGTGCTGACGAGCAGAAGCAGCATGCCGAGCACGCTGACGGTGGCTGCAATCGGCAGCACGCGACCTTGCCCGTGGCGATCGACCAGACGGGAGATCTGCGGCGACAGCAGTGCGTAGGTCAACACAAAAGTGGCGGAGACAGCCCCCGCCAGCGCATAGCTGCCGCGCAGTTGCGACAGCATGGTGATAATGCCAATGCCCGTCATGGGCAGCGGAATCCGCGCCAATAGGCCAGCCAGTGCAAAGCCTCTGGTGCCGGGCGCGGCGAAAAGTTCTCGATAAGGATTGACCATCTCATTCTCCAAAGTGAATCCACTTGCCACCACGTGGCGGCACAGCGACAATACATACAGAGTGTATGAATAAAAGCATATATTCATACGGAGTGAATGTAAATAATCATACGATGTGTATGTAAGGATGTGCCGATGGTTCGTCGTACCCGTGCTGAAATGGAAGAAACCCGCGCTACGCTGCTGGCGACCGCTCGTAAGGTCTTTAGCGAACGCGGCTATGCTGACACCTCAATGGACGATCTCACTGCGCAGGCGAGCCTGACCCGTGGGGCGCTTTATCACCACTTCGGTGACAAGAAAGGACTATTGGCAGCCGTGGTGGAACAGATCGATGCCGAGATGGATGAACGACTGCAAGTCATCTCCGATACCGCTGAAGATGCCTGGGAAGGCTTCCGGCGTCGCTGCCGCGCCTATCTGGAAATGGCGCGGGAGCCGGAGATTCAGCGTATTGTGCTGCGCGATGCCCGGGCGGTTTTGGGCGGCGCATCGCCGGATTCGCAGCGCCATTGCGTTGAGTCGATGCAGCGGCTGATCGATAACCTTATCCGACAGGGCGTGGTAGCGGATGTCGATCCACAGGCACTGGCATCGTTAATCTACGGCAGTCTGGCTGAAGCGGCGTTCTGGATTGCGGAGGGAGAGGAGGGGAATGCGCGGCTGACACAAGGCGTTGCCGCGCTGGAATTGCTGCTGCGTGGGTTGTTAATCAAGCCACGGTAGCGATCAAAAGAATAGCCTGACGAGACGCGTGGTTGGCGTCCCGTCTTTGACTTAACGGCGGAAGATAATCTCTGCCCAGCGCGCTAATCCGGCGGTAACGGAGCCAAAATCGTTGCCGCTGGCGATAGGAATATCAGGAAGCAATTGCTGAATGGCCTGACGCAGCAGGGGAGAACGTGCGCTGCCGCCGGTCAGGTAGATCACTTCCGGCCGGGTCTGACTGGTTTCTAACGCCTGCGTCACCTGCTGCTGAATACGCATGAGCGGATTATCGATGGCGGTGTTGAGTTCATCAGCATGAATGCGTGTTGCCAGACCCGATTCGATAAAGTGCAAATCGGCTGACGTTTCCGACTGGTTGGAAAGCGCAATCTTGCTCTCTTCCGCCAGTTGAATCAGACGGTAGCTCAGGCGCTGTTGCCAGACGGTCAGCAGTCTTTTTACCAGCTCGGGCTGACGGGCATCACGGATCATCTCGTTGATTAACGCGCGGCTGGCGGTGCTATGAAACTCTTTTTGCGCTGGGATATCGTTAATTGCGACCGCATTCCACCAGGTCATGATCGGCAGAGCGATGCCTTTTTCCGTCTCGCTATTCATGCCAAGCAGTGGCATCAGCTGTTTGAACGCCAGCATGATGTCCAGATCGTTACCGCCAACGCGGCAGCCGCTGTGTCCTAACAGACTTTGCGAACGTTCTTGCTGTTTGTGCCATTCTGGGCCCATCAGCAGCATGGAGCAGTCGGTGGTTCCGCCGCCGATATCTACAACCAGTACTCGCGTTTCTTTCGTCAGCGTAGATTCGAAATCCAGACCGGCGGCCACAGGTTCAAACTGGAAGACGACGTCTTCAAATCCGGCACGGTGTGCCGCACGATCTAAAATTCCTTGCGCCTGCTGGTTGGCTTCTTCGCCGCCGATACTCTGAAAGTTAATCGGACGACCGATGACGGCCTGACGAATAGGCTGGTCAAGCTGGCTTTCTGCCTGCGTGCGGATATGCAGCATCATGGAGCAGACCAGATCTTCAAACAGCGCAATCTGCTGGGCTTTCAGCCCGACGGCACCGAGGAAGGACTTTGGCGATTTAACGAACCACGTCTCTTCCGGATCATCCATATAGTGGCGTAACGCATCGCGTCCGAATTTCACGCTATCAGGCTGCACGCGAATATCTTCCTCGCGGTTGTAGCTGATGGCGCGCTTCAGCAGCAGCGCGTTCTCACCCTCAGCATTGACCTGATGGTGTCGCCATAACCACTCGCTAACCGCTTCACGCACGGGCGCGCACAGCAGAGAAGAAAGATAAGGCGAGCCATTTTCCAGCGACAGGAGCCGTGGTGTTCCCGCATCCATAACTGCCACCGAACAGTTGGCCGTACCGTAGTCAAAACCGATAAACATAGTGAGACCCCATGCCAAGAAAATTACCAGGAGAACTTTTTAACGTCGCACCCGCGATGACCCGGAAGGGGAGCCGACAAGGATGGCGAACCATAAAAAAAGGGAGCGACTTTACTGTGTTCCGGCAGGGCTTGTAAAGCCTGATGTGTTGGTGGCCGAATGTTTACTAATGACGAATCTAAGGGAACCCGAAGGTTCCCGTTTTTATCCTGAAAGCGGGCTATGTTGCCAGTGTATGCTGCGCCATATTCCCCAGCAGCGAACGAATGAACTCAATGCGCTGTGGACGATCGCTCAAATCCTTCATGAATTTCAGACGAGTCGGGCCATCAAGGCGATAGGTGCTCGGATCGCGCTGTAGCAGACCGATGAGGTGGGAGGGATCGACGCGATTTTGTTCGCTGAATTCGATAAACCCACCTTTCTCGTTTCCTTCAATTCGGCGAATCCCCAGCGCTTGCGCCTGCTGGCGCAGGGCGGCAATTTGCAGCAAATAGCGGCTTGCATCGGGGAGGAGACCGAAACGATCGATCAGCTCGACTTTCAACTCATCCAGTTCGTTGGTGGTTTTCGCGCTGGCGATGCGTTTGTACAGCGACAGACGCGTATTGACATCGGGAATGAAATCGTCAGGCAGCAGGGCAGGTAACCGCAGTTCGACGTCAGTCTGGCTGTTGATCAGGTCTTCCAGCGAGGGTTCCCTACCGGCCTTCAAGGCATCGACAGCGCTTTCCAGCAGTTCCATATACAGCGAGAAACCGATGCTGGTCATCTGTCCGCTCTGATCGTCACCGAGCAGTTCGCCCGCGCCGCGGATTTCCAGATCGTGTGTTGCCAGCGCAAAACCGGCACCGAGGTCTTCCAATGAGGCGATCGCTTCCAGACGTTTCTGTGCATCGGTGCTCATCGCTTTAGGGTTCGGCGTCAGCAAATAGGCGTAGGCCTGATGATGGGAACGTCCGACGCGACCGCGTAGCTGGTGCAATTGAGCCAAGCCGAAGTGGTCAGCGCGCTCGATGATGATGGTGTTGGCGCTTGAGATGTCGATCCCCGTTTCGATGATCGTGGTACAGACCAGCACGTTAAAGCGCTGGTGGTGGAAGTCGTTCATGACCCGTTCCAGCTCACGTTCGCGCATCTGGCCGTGGCCAATAGCAATGCGGGCTTCCGGCACCAGCTCCATCAGCCGTTGGGCGGCTTTTTCGATATTTTCGACATCGTTATAGAGGTAATACACCTGTCCGCCGCGCAGCGTTTCACGCAGGATAGCTTCGCGCACGACCAGATTGTCATATTCACGCACGAACGTTTTTACCGCTAAACGACGGGCGGGAGGGGTAGCGATGATCGACAGATCGCGCATTCCGCTCATCGCCATGTTGAGCGTACGTGGAATCGGCGTGGCGGTCAGTGTCAGGATATCGACATCTGCTCGCATCGCTTTGATGCGTTCTTTATGGCGCACACCGAAGCGGTGCTCTTCATCTACAATCAGCAGCCCTAAATCGCGCCAGCGCACGTCGCTCTGTAACAGTTTATGGGTACCGATCAGAATATCGACTTTACCTTCCTGCGTTTCTTCCAGCACCTGAGTTTGTTCACGCGCGCTGCGGAAACGAGAAATCATCTCAATTTTCACTGGCCAGTTGGCAAAGCGATCGCGGAAGTTGTCAAAATGCTGCTGAGCCAACAGCGTCGTCGGCACCAACACGGCAACCTGCTTATGATTTTCAACGGCCAGAAACGCGGCACGCATCGCCACTTCGGTTTTACCAAAGCCGACATCGCCGCACACCAGACGATCCATTGCCAGCGGTTGGCACATGTCGCTCAGCACGGCGTTGATGGCCTGTGCCTGATCGGGCGTCGTCTCGAAGGGGAAACTTTCGCAGAAAAGCTGGTACTGCGTTTTGTCATGCTTAAACGCAAAGCCGCTTTTCGCCGCACGCTGGGCATAAATGTCCAGCAGTTCGGCGGCGACATCACGTACTCTTTCCGCCGCTTTTTGCCGCGCGCGCGACCAGGCATCGCCACCCAGTTTGTGCAACGGCGCATTCTCATCGGCCCCACCTGCATAGCGGCTGATCAAATGCAGTGAGGAGACGGGAACGTATAGTTTGTCTTCACCCGCATAGGTCAAAATCAGGTATTCGGCCTTGATGCCACCTGCCTCTAGCGTGGTTAACCCAACATAGCGGCCAACGCCGTGTTCGAGATGCACGACGGGTTGCCCCGGTCGCAGTTCTGCCAGATTGCGGATCAGCGTATCGGTGTTAATCGTACGGCGATTATCTTGACGACGACGGCTGACGCGTTCACCCAGCAGATCGCTTTCGCAGATTAGGGCACGCTGGCGCAACGTATCAATAAAACCGTGTTCGCTGGCTCCGATGATCAGGTAAGTGCCACGTCCTTGAGCCTGCTCCAGCGTACTGATAGGCGTAGGGTTCAGCTTGATGCGTGCCAGCAGCTCTTGTAGCGTTTCACGACGGCCTTCGCTCTCGACGGAGAAAATGATTTGGCCTTCAAACTGTTCGACAAAGCGGCGTAGCGTATCCAGCGGTGATTTCTGTTGATGCTGAACCGCCAGATCTGGCAGCGACAGATAGGCAAGATTCACGTTGGCGGCTTTTTCCGGCAGCGTATCGGTTCTCAACTGCACGCGTGGCCATCCTTTCAGCTCGGCGAACAGGCTATCGACACGCAGCCATAGTGAATCTGATGACAACAGGGGTCGCATGGGGTCGATACGGCGGCTTTCAAAGCGCTGCTGAATATCCTGCCAAAAGCGCTCGGCGCTCTGTTCGATATTGCCCGTGTTAACGATCAGCGTGTTGTTCGGGAAGTAGCTGAACAGCGACGGTAGCGGTTCGCTGAAGAATAACGGCTGCCAGTATTCGATCCCCGCAGGCCAGACGCCTTTGCTGACCTGTTGATAAATATGTTCAGCATCGCGCCGTACCTCGAACTGCTCGCGCCACAGGCTGCGGAAAAGTTCGATGGCGGTTTTATCGGTTGGGAACTCGTGCGCAGGCAGCAGATTAATGTGCTGCACTTCATTCAGTGTGCGCTGTGTATCCACATCGAACAGACGCAGGCTGTCGATCTCATCGTCAAAGAAATCGATACGATAGGGTTCTTCGCTCCCCATCGGGAACAGATCCAACAGCGCGCCGCGTGTCGCATACTCGCCATGTTCCATGACTTGATCGACGCTACGGTAGCCCGCTTGTTCCAGCTGCGTACGCAGTTTGTCGCGCGAAAGACGCTGGCCTTTTTTCAGCACCAGCGCGTGACCATGCAGGAAACTGTGCGGGCAAACGCGTTGCATCAGCGTGTTGACCGGCAGAATCAGGACGCCGCGCGTCATGTTGGGCAACTGATAAAGTGTGGAAAGGCGGGTCGAAATAATTTCCTGATGCGGAGAGAAACTATCGTAGGGCAGGGTTTCCCAGTCAGGTAACGTGGTGACGTGCTGTTCGGTAAATTGCTGAATTTCATCGCGTAATCGCAGGGCATTTTGCATATCAGGGGTGATAAGCACCACCAGCCCGGCGTGACGTTCAACGATCTCTGCACATTCAACGGCGCAGGCAGCGCCGGTTAACTGGCCCAGCAGGCGCTGCTCACCCGCTTTGGGCGGCAGCGAATAACGGTAATTTTCAGGCATCATCTGATTATCGGGTCTCGCCTCCCTGCATCCGGCTCGGAATAAGAAAAAGCCGTAGAGTGAGGGTGTTAGGGTTCCATAAAACAGTACTACCCTTTATTATCCTTGATCACTTTGCTTTGGCAACCTTATCCAGACGGATTTCATGTATCAACCTGTCGCTTTATTTATTGGCCTGCGCTATATGCGCGGACGCGCATCAGACCGCTTTGGCCGGTTTGTCTCCTGGTTATCCGCGATTGGCATCACGCTGGGCGTGATGGCGCTGGTCACCGTGCTTTCTGTCATGAATGGCTTCGAGCGCGAACTGGAAGGCAATATTCTGGGCGTGATGCCTCAGGTGGTGATCTCGACGCCGCAAGGTTCGCTGAACCCGGCGTTGATTCCTGCTTCCTCCTTAGACTCGCTGGAGAGTGTGACGCGCGTTGCACCGCTGACGACGGGTGATGTCGTGCTGCAAAGCGCTCGCAGCGTCGCCGTTGGCGTGATGTTAGGGATTGACCCTGATGAGAAGGAGCCGCTGTCGCGCTATCTGGTCAACGTCAAACAGCAGCAGCTTCAATCTGGCCAGTATCAGGTCATTCTGGGCGAAAAACTGGCTGAACAGTTAGGTGTTAAAGCAGGCGATCAGGTTCGTATGATGGTAACGAGCGCCAGTCAACTCACGCCGATGGGACGTATTCCCAGCCAGCGTATTTTTACCGTTGCCGGAACCTTTGCCGCCAACAGCGAGGTCGATGGCTACCAACTGTTGGTTAATCAGCAGGATGCGTCTCGTTTGATGCGCTATCCGGCGAACCATATTACCGGCTGGCGTTTATGGCTGGAAAAACCGCTGTCAGTTGATACGCTGAGCACGCAAACGTTGCCGGAAGGCACGGTCTGGAAAGACTGGCGCGAACGTAAAGGCGAGCTATTTCAGGCCGTACGCATGGAGAAAAATATGATGGGGCTGTTGCTCAGCCTGATCGTGGCCGTGGCGGCGTTCAATATTATTACCTCGCTGGGTTTACTGGTGATGGAAAAACAGGGTGAGGTTGCCATTCTGCAAACGCAGGGGCTGACTCAACGTCAGATTATGGCGGTGTTTATGGTGCAAGGGGGGAGTGCTGGCGTGATTGGCGCGTTGTTAGGAGCATTGCTGGGGGCGCTGTTAGCCAGCCAACTCAATACGCTGATGCCAATACTGGGCGTATTGCTGGATGGCGCTGCGTTACCAGTAGCAATCGACCCCGTTCAGGTGGTGACGATTGCCGTTGCCGCAATGGTGATTGCCCTCTTATCGACACTTTACCCGTCATGGCGCGCTGCCGCCGTTCAACCCGCTGAGGCTTTACGTTATGAGTGATTTACCGTTATTGCAGTGTAATAACCTGTCCAAGCGCTATCAGGACGGCAACCTGTCTACCGACGTGTTGCGCGATGTCTCTTTTGATATGAGCTGCGGGGAGATGATGGCGATAGTCGGGAGTTCGGGCTCGGGCAAAAGTACGCTGTTGCATATGCTGGGTGGGCTGGATACGCCAACGTCAGGCGAAGTGATTTTCAAAGGCCAGCCGTTGAATTCGTTCTCTGCGGCGGCAAAAGCCGATTTGCGCAATCGTGAACTGGGTTTTATTTATCAATTCCACCACCTGCTGCCGGATTTCACCGCGTTGGAAAACGTAGCGATGCCGTTGCTGATTGGCAAAGTGCCGGCGTCACAGGCGCGGGATAAAGCACGCGAAATGCTGGTGGCCGTCGGGCTGGAGGCGCGCAGCCACCACCGTTCATCGGAACTGTCCGGCGGTGAACGGCAGCGTGTCGCGATTGCCAGAGCGCTGGTTAACAGCCCCTCGTTAGTGCTGGCGGACGAACCGACTGGTAATCTCGATCAGCGCACAACGGATACCATTTTTGAACTGTTGGGGGAACTGAACGTCCGGCAGGGCACCGCCTTTCTGGTGGTGACGCACGATTTGCAACTCGCCAGCCGGCTGAACCGCCAATTGGAAATGCGCGACGGTCAGTTGCAGCAGGAACTGACCCTGATGGGAGCGCGGCAATGATATTTCCTCCGCTCTCGTTGCAGATTGGCCTGCGCTTTAGCCGTGGCCGTCGGCGTGGCGGCATGGTTTCGCTGATTTCGGTCATTTCAACGCTCGGGATTGCCCTCGGTGTGGCAGTGTTGATTCTTGGCCTGAGCGCGATGAATGGCTTTGAACGTGAACTGAACAACCGCATTCTGGCCGTGGTGCCGCATGGGGAGATCGCACCGGTCAATCAGCCTTTTGACGGCTGGCAGGATATCTTGCCGAAAATCGAACAGGTTCCCGGCGTTGCCGCCGCTGCGCCTTATATCAATTTCACCGGGCTGCTGGAAAACGGTGCCAAGCTTCAGGCGATTCAGGTAAAAGGCGTCGATCCGCAGCAGGAAACACGCCTTAGTGCGCTGCCCAATTATGTGATAAACGGTGCCTGGCAGCGGTTTCGTGCAGGCGAGCAGCAGGTCATTATCGGTCAGGGCGTGGCGAAAGCGCTGAATGTGGCTGAAGGTGACTGGGTTACGGTGATGATCCCGAACAGCGACCCGGAAATGAAGCTGATGCAGCCTAAACGTATCCGGCTGCACGTTAGCGGTATTTTACAGCTGAGTGGCCAGCTCGATCACAGCCTGGCGCTGATTCCGCTTGCTGATGCCCAGCAGTATCTGGATATGGGACAGAGCGTAACGGGGATCGCTATCAAGGCTAAAGATGTCTTTTCCGCCAATAAACTGGTGCGTGATGCGGGGATGGCCACGAAATCTTATGTCACTATTCGCAGTTGGATTGGCACCTATGGTTATATGTACCGGGACATCCAGATGGTGAGAACTATCATGTATCTGGCGATGATTCTGGTGATTGGCGTGGCCTGTTTTAATATTGTTTCGACGCTGGTGATGGCGGTGAAAGACAAAAGCAGCGATATCGCGGTCTTGCGTACGCTGGGCGCGTCAGATGGGCTGATTCGGGCTATCTTTGTGTGGTACGGGCTATTAGCCGGGCTGCTGGGTAGCCTGATAGGCGCTGTGATTGGTGTGATCGCGACCCTGCAACTGACGCCGATTATTCGCGGCATTGAGTCCATCATCGGCCATAAGCTGCTGTCCGGCGACATCTATTTTATCGATTTCCTGCCGTCGGAACTGCATATGATGGATGTCTTTGTTGTATTAGGGACGTCGCTGGTGCTGAGCCTGATTGCCAGCTGGTATCCGGCGCGGCGCGCCAGCCGGATTGACCCCGCCCGCGTGTTGAGCGGACAGTAAGTGATTGGCGAGTAAGAGAAGCCAACGTACATGCGGATTGAGAGATGACGGGGATATTCCCTATCGTGTGGAAAAGCTCTCACACCCTAAGGAGCGGTCATGTACTACGGTTTTGACATGGGCGGCACGAAAATTGAGCTGGGTGTGTTCGACGCGCAGTTGAACAAGGTGTGGCAAAAACGGGTGCCGACCCCGCGCAATAGTTATGATGGTCTGCTCGCGACGCTGGTCGATCTGGTGCATGAAGCCGACGCACAAGCAGGGGTTCAGGGAAATGTCGGTATCGGTGTACCGGGCGTGCAGACAGGGGACGATGGGGGGCTATTTACCGCTAACCTGCCTGCGACGATGGGAAAACCGCTACGTGTAGATTTGTCACAGCGTTTACAACGGGATGTTCGCATCAGCAACGACGCCAACTGCTTTGTGCTGTCGGAAGCCTGGGACGCAGAGTTTCGCTCGTATCCTGTTGTACTGGGTATGATTTTAGGTACAGGGCTGGGCGGTGGTCTGGTGATTAACGGACGTCCGGTCGACGGACGCAACGGCATCGCGGGGGAGTTTGGTCATCTCCGCCTGCCGTCCGACGCGCTGGATATCATCGGCGTGGATATTCCCCGCGTGAAGTGCGGCTGCGGTCAATCCGGCTGTATCGAGAATTATATTTCCGGCCGTGGTTTTGAATGGCTGTACGAGCATCTGTATGGTGAAGCGCTGCCTGCTGTGACGATTATCCGGCACTATCGTGGCGGAGAAGAAAAAGCGCAGGAGTTTGTCGATCGCTTTATGGATTTGTTGGCGGCCTGTTTGGGCAATCTACTGACCCTGTTCGATCCACACCTGCTGGTGTTGGGCGGCGGCCTGTCGAATTTTGATGAAATTTATCAAATTCTGCCGACGCGCCTTCCGTCACGACTTTTACCGATTGCGAAACTGCCACGTATAGAGAAAGCGCGTCATGGCGATGCGGGCGGCGTACGTGGTGCGGCGTTGCTACACTTAATGGATAACTAGCTGGAGAAAGTATGTATACGCGTCAACGATTAGGGCGATTTCATAAGGGAAAGCGGATGCGGCAACAGCGTCTTCGTGCGCGTATTTTCCATCGTGATTATCTGGCTGCAAGCGAAGTGAAAAAACCGCGCGTGGTGGTACTGACGGGCGCAGGTATTTCAGCAGAGTCGGGTATCCGTACCTTTCGCGCGGCCGATGGCCTGTGGGAAGAGCACCGCGTTGAGGATGTTGCGACGCCCGAAGGCTTTCAGCGTAACCCCGAGCTGGTGCAGGAATTTTATAACGCCCGCCGTCGTCAGCTACAGCAGCCGGAAATTGTGCCCAACGCCGCACATCTGGCGTTGGCGAATCTGGAAGCGATGTTGGAAGACAATTTCCTGCTGATTACACAAAACATCGATAACCTGCATGAACGTGCTGGCAGCAAGCGCGTCATTCATATGCACGGCGAGCTACTGAAAATCCGCTGTAGCCAAAGTGGGCAGATTTTTGAGTGGCCTGACGATCTCGCTGTCGGTGAACGCTGCCACTGCTGTCAATTTCCCGCGCCGCTACGCCCACATGTGGTGTGGTTTGGTGAAATGCCGCTGCACATGGACAAGATTTACCATGCGCTGTCGCAGGCCGATTACTTTATTGCGATTGGCACGTCGGGGCATGTCTATCCCGCCGCGGGTTTTGTCCATGAGGCTCATTCGCACGGTGCCTACACGCTGGAACTGAACCTGGAGCCGAGTCAGGTAGAAAGCCAATTTGATGAAAAAATGTACGGCCCCGCTAGCACCGTGGTGCCCGAATTTGTCGCGGCCTGGTTGACGCGTGGTCAAAGCATTAAGTTTTAAGTGCCCACAAAAAGTTTAAGCGTCCGCAAAAAGAGAAAGCGTCATGAATCGTGTGAGGATGGCGTTTTCTCTTGCCGATCGTTGCCGCAGCAACATTCGTCAAGCTGATCGAATGGCAACATCGCGGCGTGGTTAAAGAAACAATATTCACTCTCGCTACAGTGAGTATGCGAAACGGTTTCTGTCGGCGAGTCCGCTTGCGGATGCGGTGGTCGTGCTCCATGAAATGATAAGGTTTGTCGGAAAAAGCCCAGCATAGCGTTACCCTCACGATGTCTTATGAAAGACAAAATATGTTAATGAGAATTATTCACATATGTAAATCACTCTCATCAATGTCAGCTAAGCGTAGTTGATAATCCGACGATGCGGGAATGACAATTGTCAAAAAATATATACTCGTCATACTTCAAGTTGCATGTGCGTTGGCCGCGTTCACTCACCCGAATCACTTACTTGAGTAAGCTCATCGGGATTCTTTCCCTTGCCGCCTTCCTGAAACTTGAATTGTTTAGAGTATAATAACTACCGTTTTTCTATCCGCTTGCCATGCCTGAATCGACAAAGGCTTAGAGCGATCAGAATGTCCGCCGGGCTTCAGCAGCCAGTTCTTTTAGATAATTCAGATCGCACAATTCCACTTGATGACCCCGATAGGTAATGTGACCTTGCCGCTTCCAGTCTGACATTAGTCTGCTTAGCGTTTCACTGCGCATTCCTAATGACGTCGCAAGCTGGCCTCGGCTCACTGGTAATGTCAGATGCTGAGTTTGCTGAATGTGGTGCTGCCGCAGCAGATAATCTGCCAGACGCTGTGGCGCGGAGCTGGAGGTCAGCCAGTCGATTTGGTTGATCGTCGAGTAGAGTTTCTTGCCCAGATAGTTGAGCAAACGCAGTGCCAGCTCTGGGCGCTGCAAGCAAAACTGGTGAATATCCTGCCGTGGGATCATCAGCGTATGGCCATCGCTCTGCGCGCGAATATTCATTGGGAAGCGACCGTGATCCATAAATACAGCGGCAATAGCGACAAATTCTCCGCGTTCAAACTGCCCGAAAATCTTCTCATCGCCGCCATAGGTATGGCGAAAGGCCTGCAATTTTCCTGTTTCAACCAGCAAACAGTGCTGCATTTTGTCGCCTTCGCGAAACAAAATGTCATCCTGCCGGAAAAACAGACGCTCACTTTTTGCCAGTAGTTCACACACCACGTCACTGGGTTCACCGCGCATCCACTCATGCTGAAACAGCACCTCGCCGTATTCATCGGGCGATAGCGCTTTTTTGACAAATGTCATTTGCCCTCCCAGAGGCTGGTATTACCATCAAACTAGTAAATGAAAATAATAATCACTTGCATGAATTCGGCAAGCAAAATCACGGCGCGCTGAATCGAGAATAGCGGAGAGTTTCCATGAAAGAAAATACCCTTCCGGCGGCACAGGCGCTGGTTCTCCATGAATTGATAACCCCAACCGAACACGGTATCGCCAGTCGCGTGTTGGCCCGTACCGACGGCGGCAATGTCACGCTGTTTGCCTTCGATCAGGGGCAGGGGTTGAGTGAACACAGTGCGCCTTATGATGCACTGGTTATGGTACTTGAAGGTGAATTATTGCTGACGATCGGTGGCGAACCCGTCGTCGCGCAGCCCGGCACGCTGGTGCGTATGCCAGCCAATATCCCGCATGCCGTTGATGCGCAGCAGTCGTCACGTATGTTGCTGACCATGTTGAAGACGCTGAAAACCAACTAAAAGCCACCCCGTTAGGCTCTAAACAGTTGTTGCGATAACACCGAATGAAGGAGTGACAGTATGAGCGATCATGAAGCTGGACATAAATTTTTAGCCCGACTGGGGAAAAAACGTCTGCGCCCCGGCGGCAGAAAGGCAACCGAGTGGCTGCTCAGTCAGGCTGGGTTCCGACAGGACAGCGTAGTATTAGAAGTCGCCTGCAATATGGGCACCACGGCGATGGAGATTGCGTGTCGATTTGGCTGTCAGGTTATTGGCGCGGATATGGATAACGTCGCGCTACAGAAGGCGCAGGAAACTGTGGCAGCGAACGGTTTAGCCTCGCAGGTCACGATTATGCAGGCAAATGCGCTGGAACTGCCGTTCCCCGATAATCACTTTGACGTGGTGATTAATGAAGCCATGCTGACGATGTATGCCGACAAAGCCAAGAGCCGCATTATTGCCGAATATTATCGTGTGCTGAAACCGGGCGGTCGCCTGATTACGCACGATATCATGCTGCTTTCCGAGAAGGATACCGGGGCGTTGCAGGCGGTGGAACAGATGCATAAAGCGATCAACGTGCATGCCCAGCCGATGCTGCGCGAGCGCTGGGTGACGCTGTTTCAGGAGTGTGGTTTTAGCAAGGTCAGCTACGATAACGGCGCAATGACGCTGCTGACGCCACAGGGGCTGATTTATGATGAAGGGCTAGCGGGTGCGGCGCGTATCGTAAAAAATGCGCTGAAGAAAGAAAACCGCGGCATGTTCTTCAACATGTTTCATACCTTCCGTCGCAATCGGAACCAGCTTAACTATATTGCGGTATGCAGTACCAAATAAGGGCGGTATGCGGCACTACGGCGTTTTGACCGTGCTGCGGTAATAAGGAAAATGCGTGTAAGGTAAGCGAAATCGTTTAACATACATGACAATACTTAA
Organism: Pectobacterium versatile; assembly: GCF_020166435.1. Taxonomy (GTDB): domain Bacteria; phylum Pseudomonadota; class Gammaproteobacteria; order Enterobacterales; family Enterobacteriaceae; genus Pectobacterium; species Pectobacterium versatile. The sequence continues at coordinate 253,299 of NZ_JAINZP010000001.1, forward strand.
TGACCGCCGGGTGATATCCCGCTAAAGCACGCTATGCCGTTACCCCACTACAGCCAGCTAAAACAACAGCAGTGCAGACGCGATCGTCGGAGTCTGGCACTGCTGTTGGCGTTTCTCGCACTCACGCTGGTCGTAAGCCTGTGCGCCGGGGAGCGCTGGATTTGGCCGACGGCCTGGCTGGACGAGGCTCAGCAACTCTTTGTCTGGCAACTGCGTTTGCCCAGAACGCTGGCCGTGATGCTGGTGGGGGCCAGTCTGGCAATGTCGGGCACCGTGATGCAGGCAGTCTTTGATAATCCGCTGGCGGAACCGGGGCTGCTGGGTGTGGCAAACGGCGCAGGCGTGGCCTTAGTGCTGACGGTACTGCTGGGGCAGGGATTACTGCCCGTCTGGATGTTAAGCCTGAGCGCGATTGCTGGCGCGCTGCTGATTACCTTTCTGTTACTCCATTTTGCCCGTCGGCATATCTCCAATACCCGTTTATTACTCATCGGCATTGCGCTCGGGATTATCTGTAGCGCGGTGATGACCTGGGCCGTCTATTTCAGTACCAGCCTCGATTTACGCCAACTGATGTATTGGATGATGGGTGGCTTCAGCGGCATTGACTGGCGACACGGCTGGTTGATGTTGACACTTTTGCCGCTGTTGCTGTGGTTGAGTCGTCAGGGGGCGGTGTTAAATGGGCTGACGCTGGGTGAGATTCAGGCTCGTCAGTTAGGTATCCCAGTCTATCGCTGGCGCACCATTCTCGTGTTGGTGATGGGTGTACAGGTTGGCCTGAGCGTGGCGCTGGCCGGTATTATCGCGTTTATTGGTCTGGTGATCCCACACATGTTACGGCTGTGCGGGCTGACCGATCAGCGTTATTTATTGACCGGATGTGCATTGGCTGGCGGCGGCGTGCTGCTATTGGCGGATACGGTCGCGCGCGTTGCGCTAAGTTCAGCCGAGTTGCCGATAGGCGTGGTTACCGCTACGCTGGGATCGCCGTGGTTTATCTGGCTACTATTACGCAATCGACTGTAGCGAGATGTCTTGTTCTATCCACTCTTGTTTATCACTGAAGGGAGCAAAACGATGAGCACTGAAATCTATACTATTCCGCTGACCACCATCGACGGGAAAGCGACAACGTTTGAAGCGTTTAAAGGGCAGGTGGCTTTAGTCGTCAACGTCGCCTCTCAATGCGGCCTGACTAAACAATACGACGCGTTGGAAAAACTCTACGAAACCTATCGCGACAAAGGTCTGGTCGTGCTGGGATTCCCCTCCAATGAATTTGCAGGGCAGGAACCGGGCTCGGAAGAAGAAATTCAGGAATTCTGCCGTGGGACATTTGGCGTTCAGTTCCCGATGTTCAGCAAAATTGAAGTGAATGGCGAGAACCGTCACCCGCTGTACCAGTTGTTGATTCGTCAGCAACCGGAAGCCAATGGAACCTGGAAAAGTGACTTTTTTGCGCGTTTAGTCAATAAAGGCCGTAAACCCAAGAATCCAGAAGACATCCTGTGGAATTTCGAAAAATTCCTGGTGGATCGCGAGGGGCAGGTGATTGATCGCTTTGCGCCGGATATGGCACCTGACCATGACACCATCGTGAAAGCGGTCGAAGAGGCGTTGGCAAAATAATTGACGCAGCAGACTTCCCCAGTATTACAGCTGTTGCAGGCTAGCGCCTTACCGCGTTTGTCGCCGACGAGCGCGGAGTGTCACCGTGGTGAGTTGCTGCACATCATCGGTCCGAACGGCGCAGGAAAGAGTACCCTGCTGGCAAGAGCGGCTGGCTTACTGGCGGGGGAAGGTGACGTCTGGCTGGCCGGTACGCCGCTGTCGCAGTATACGGCAGCGGATCTGGCCGTGCGGCGCGCCTATCTGGCACAGCAGCAACCACCGCTGGCGCTGATGCCGGTATTCCAGTATTGGCAACGGCATCAACCGCCGCTGGCTCAGGAAGACGCGGTCGAAAAGGTGGTGCATTTTCTGGCAGAACGCCTGATGTTAACCGACAAACTGGCGCGCCCGCTTACGCAGCTGTCGGGAGGTGAGTGGCAGCGCGTTCGGTTGGTGGCGGCGCTGTTGCAGATTTGGCCGACGATCAATCCGCATGCGCGTTTGCTGCTGCTGGATGAACCAACTAACAGTCTGGATGTGGCGCAGCAGGTGGCACTGGATGCGTTACTGAGTGAACTCTGTCGTTTGGGGATTGCTGTCGTGGTTTGCGCACATGATCTGAACCACAGCGCCCATCATGCGGATCGCGTGTGGCTGCTGTCGGCAGGGATTCTGGTGGCGCAGGGCGAAACGGCGGATGTCATGCTGCCGGACGTGCTGTCTCCTGTGTTCGGGGTCGCGTTTCAGCGGCACGTTGTGGATGGCAGAAACTGGATCATCACGCGCAGCGCCTGACTGCTGTCGCGAGGAGATGGCGTCGTTAGAAAATAGGAAAAATCGCCTTTACTTGCCAGAGGCCCCGATTAAACGCTAAATTAATCAATACCTAGCATTTTCAAACGCTAGAGGACTATGGCCTCGGCGGTTTTATGGTAATCGCGATGATACGTTTACGACATGCTTTGATCCTCGCCAGCCTGATTTTGGTCGGCTGTAGCAGTAGTCGACATAATAATCCGCCGCCGAATGCGCGTCTGAGCGATTCGATCATGGTGATGGTGCAGCTAAACGATCAACTCGGGCAATGGTACAGAACGCCTTATCGTTATGGCGGGCTGGATCGTAACGGCGTCGATTGTTCAGGCTTCGTCTACCTGACGTTTCGCGATAAGTTTGGCATGCAATTGCCGCGTACCACGGAAGAACAAACTGAACTGGGCGAGCGCGTTGACCGCGATAACCTGTTACCGGGCGATTTGGTCTTTTTCAAAACCGGCAGCGGCAGCAGTGGGCTGCACGTCGGCATTTATGATAAAGACGACCAGTTTATTCATGCCTCCACCAGTCAGGGCGTCATCCGCTCGTCGCTGGATAACGTGTACTGGAAACGGGCGTACTGGCAGGCCCGCCGCATCTGATTCCTTCCTTATTTTGTTTTGTTGACAGCATGGAGCTATCCACTCATGTCCTCTCTGCGTTTATTGATCTCTGATTCTTACGATCCCTGGTTTAATCTGGCCGTTGAGGAGTGCATCTTTCGTCAGATGCCTACCACGCAGCGGGTACTGTTTTTATGGCGCAATGCGGAAACCGTCGTCATTGGGCGCGCCCAGAATCCGTGGAAAGAGTGCAATACGCGTCGGATGGAAGAGGATGGCATCAAGCTGGCGCGGCGCAGCAGCGGCGGTGGGGCGGTCTTCCACGATCTCGGTAATACCTGCTTTACCTTTATGGCGGGCAAGCCGGAATACGATAAAAGCGTTTCAACGCAGATTGTTCTGGATGCACTCAGTTCGCTTGGGTTAAAGGCTAGTGCCTCGGGGCGTAACGATCTGGTGGTGGAAACTGCGGATGGCGTGCGCAAGGTGTCCGGGTCTGCCTATCGTGAAACTAAAGATCGCGGTTTTCATCACGGCACGCTGCTACTGAACGCGGATCTCAATCGTTTAGCGGATTATTTGAACCCGGACATTAAGAAGCTACAGGCAAAAGGGATTACGTCCGTGCGTTCCCGCGTCGCCAATCTGGTGGAATTGCTGCCTTCTGTCGATCATGAGGTCATTAGTCAGGCGGTGATGCAGGCCTTCTTTGATTATTTCGGCGAACAGTGCGAACCGGAAATCATCTCGCCATCTGCCTACCCGGATCTACCCGGATTCAGCGAGCAGTTTGCGCGTCAAAGTAGCTGGGAATGGAACTTCGGTCAGGCACCAGATTTCTCGCATTTACTGGATAACCGCTTTACCTGGGGCGGCGTTGAATTACATTTCGATGTGGAGCGCGGCGTGATTATTCGTGCCCAGATTTATACCGATAGCCTGAATCCCGCGCCGTTAGAAGCACTCGCTTCCGCATTACAGGGAACGGCGTATCGCCCAGAAGCCTTGGCGGCGGCGTGTCAGACACTGATTCTCACCTTCCCCGAACAGCAAAACGAATTGCAGGAACTGGCTGAGTGGCTGGAGCAAAGTTTGCGCTAGATCGCGAAGTCGGACGCTTAATGAACCCGCTGCATGGCAGAAAAGCGCTTTTCGTGCGTTGTGCGATAATCACTGTAGCGCCGTCTATAATAATAACGTAATTTGATTATTATTCATTCCATGCAGTACAGATCATGCGCATCCATCTTGCGGTTGACTACACCAGTGACTACGTTTTTTGGCCGATATTCAGGTTGGATGGAACGCTGTTGGCAGTCGAAATGATCAGCCATTTTAATGGGCTTTCAGGCAAGTTGAGTATGCCTGCCGATCTTCTCCTCATGCAGCTAAGCCCACGACAACAATATGATTTTGTTTGTGAACAGCTGCATTTTATCAAAGATAAATCCGCATGGTTTATTGATAACCACATTCAGCTCGTACTGAAGGTAGGGCGTCAAATAACCGAAACTTTGATTAAATCCGACGTACTGCGCAGCGAAATAAAACGTCTCGATTTTGTCCTGTTGGAGATTAATGAGCTTTTCCCTCAGCTATCGCAGGGCAAAGAAAATGCCGCGCTGCTGAATCTAAGCCAATCCGTTCCTTTATGGCTGGATAATTTTGGTTCTGGAAAAACAACGCTTAAACCTTTGCACGATGGACTCGTTCGTGGCGTTAAATTGGATCGTCAGTTTATCGGGCAGCTTTTATCGCGCCCGGCCAATACGCTGATGATGGAGCCGTTACTGCGGACGATTAAAAACAGCTATGCAGGTATCAGTGTTGTCGCCAAGGAGATCGATACGATGGCGCACCTGAATAAAATGAGACTGCTGAACATTGATGCCGTTCAGGGACAGATGTGGCCTGCCGTACATTTTGACAGGCTTGAGCAACGCACGGCACTTATTGGCTGACTCAATCGCGCCAACCGTCTTGGGGGGCGAAGGGGCTTCCTGAATACCGATCGTGAAAATAATACCCCTGCGTTTCCTCCGTGTTAATTTCAGTGCCATCCCTCTACACTTTCTATCAACCCGTTAATTGTTGTGTGGTGAGCGCGTGGCTCTCTTCACCTGAATAGAGTGGTATTAGGGAGACAGGATGCAGCAGACACCGTTATTCAAAAATCACTATTTTGACCAACTGCCGGGGTTCTATACCGCGCTACAGCCGACGCCGCTGCATGGCGTTCGTCTGCTTTATCACAGCGAGGGATTGGCCGCGGAACTCGGGTTGTCGTCCGACTGGTTTACGCCAGAACAGGATGCCGTCTGGAGCGGCGAGCGTTTGCTGCCGGGAATGACGCCGTTGGCGCAGGTTTATAGCGGCCATCAGTTTGGCGCGTGGGCCGGTCAGTTAGGTGACGGGCGCGGCATCCTGCTAGGGGAACAACAGCTGGCAGATGGCCGCAGTATGGACTGGCACCTGAAAGGTGCGGGGCTGACGCCGTATTCGCGCATGGGCGACGGTCGTGCGGTGCTACGCTCAGCAATACGCGAATTTCTGGCCTCGGAAGCGATGCACCATCTGGGAATTCCCACCACGCGGGCGCTGACGATTGTCACCAGTACACATCCGGTCCAGCGTGAGCAGGAAGAAAAGGGTGCAATGCTGCTGCGCGTGGCAGAGAGCCATGTGCGCTTCGGTCATTTTGAGCACTTCTACTATCGCCGTGAGCCAGAAAAGGTGCGTCAGCTGGTGGAGTATGTGATCGCCCGCCACTGGCCGCAGTGGGAAAACGACGAGCGGCGTTATGAGCTGTGGTTCGGCGATGTGGTAGAGCGTACTGCCCGGCTGATTACACACTGGCAGGCCGTCGGTTTTGCGCACGGCGTAATGAATACGGACAACATGTCGATTCTGGGACTGACCATCGACTACGGCCCTTATGGCTTTTTAGATGCCTATCAGCCCAGTTTCATTTGCAATCACTCCGACCATCGCGGGCGCTACGCGTTCGACAATCAACCCGCCGTGGGGCTGTGGAATTTGCATCGGCTGGCGCAGGCGCTGTCGGGACTGATGGACACTGAAACGCTGGAGCGTGCGCTTGCCCGCTACGAACCGACGTTGATGCAGCACTATGGCACGCTGATGCGCGCTAAGCTGGGATTATTTACCGCAAGTTCTGAAGATAATGACGTGCTGGTCGGGCTGTTGCGTTTGATGCAGCAAGAAGGCAGCGATTACACCCGCACGTTCCGTCTGCTGGCAGACAGCGAGAAGCAGGCATCACGCTCGCCGCTCCGTGATGAATTCATTGACAGGGCTGCGTTCGATAGCTGGTTTGCGACCTATCGCCAGAGGCTGATGCAGGAAGAGCAGAGCGATGAGGAACGCCGTCGACTGATGAATGCGACGAACCCAAAATATATTCTGCGTAATTATCTGGCACAAATGGCGATTGAACGGGCGGAAAGCGACGACATCAGTGTGCTGGCGCGTCTGCATCAGGCGCTGTGCCAACCGTTTGATGAACAGCCGGAGAAGAACGACTTAGCGGCGTTACCGCCAGAGTGGGGTAAGCATCTGGAGATTTCCTGCTCCAGTTGAACCGGAGCAGGGGGACTTGGCTATTGCCGCAGATAAACTTGCGGAATGGTGTAGTCAGGGTGTGAACCGACGCTGAGATCGGCGCGATACCAGTGGGTCAGCGTCTCTGCCTGTAGCACTTGCGCAGGCGTGCCTTGTGCGACCAGCTTCCCTTCGTGCAGCAGCAGAATGCGATCGGCATACAGCGCGGCCAGATTCAGGTCATGTAGGACGCAGCATACGGATAACGGCTGTTCGCGTGTAAGCTGCTTGAGCAGCCGCAAGAGGTGCTGCTGGTGGTACAGATCCAGCGCCGAAGTCGGTTCATCGAGAAATAACCAACCCGGCGTCGGCTCTGGATGCCACAGCTGCGCCAGCACGCGAGCCAGTTGCACACGCTGTTGCTCCCCGCCGGAAAGCTGACGATAGTCGCGCGTAGCCAGTTCCAGACAGCCCGTTTGCGCCATGACCTGCTGAATAACATCATCATTTTTCGGGTAGCGCCCATGAGGGGAGCGCCCCATCGCAACGACATCCCGCACGCTAAACGCAAACGCCATGCCGCTATGTTGACGCATCACCGCACGCGTTTTTGCGAGCGCGCCGGGCTGCCAGTGCGAAAAAGGCTGTCCGGCTAACAGGCATTCGCCTTCATCTGGCGTCAAATAACCGGTTAGTAAACGGAGCAGGGTGGATTTCCCCGCACCGTTAGGGCCGATAATCGCGACGATTTCCCCACTGTGCAGTTCCAGAGAAACGTCATCCGTCAGGTAGCGTCCGTTGGTCTGAAAGCGTAGATGACGTGCGACTAACGTCCGATCGAGCGCTGAGTCAGTCATTGCCCCGTCCTTTATGCTGAACGATCAGCCATAAGAAATATGGCCCGCCAATTAGGCTGCTTAACAGCCCAACAGGCATTTCTGCCGGAGCAAGCAGCGTGCGTGCCAGCGTATCGGCAAACAACAGCAGACAGGCACCGCCGAGGATGGAACCGGGAATGAGCCAGCGATGATCGGCACCCAGATGCAAGCGTATCAGGTGCGGAATGATGAGTCCGACGAATCCGATCACGCCGCTCACCGCTACCGCCACGCCGACCAGCAGCGAACTGAGCAGCAGCAGAATGTGCTTGGTGCGCTTCACATTGACGCCAAGGTAATGCGCTTCTTCATCCCCTAACTGCAATAGGTTCAGACGTCGTGCATAGTACAGCGTCGCGATCATGGCTGGGATGGTCAGCGTGCTGGCAACCAGCAGCATTGGCCACTGTGCCTGCCCGAGACTGCCCATACCCCAGAGTGAAAACTGGCGTAGCTGTTGGTCGGTGCTGATGTAGGTCAGGACGCCGATCAGCGCGATACACAGCGCATTGAGCGCAATACCTGCCAGTAATAGTCGGGTTAATCCACCCTGTTCGGAGCGGCTGAGGATGAAAATGATCGCTGTAATCGCCAGACTACCCGCGAAAGCGGCGAACATCGGGCCATAAAGCGCCAGCAGAGGGGGAAGGCCGAGCGGCAGCACGATAGTCAGCGCGACGCAGAGCGCGGCACCGCTGCTGATCCCAAGTAGGCCGGGATCGGCCAGCGGATTGCGAAATAACCCCTGCATAATCGCGCCGGAACAGGCCAGCGCGCCACCGACGAGGATCGCCAGCAGCACGCGGGGTACGCGGATATTCAACCAGATATGCCAGATCGGATCGTCAAGCGGCGTTTGCCATAACATCTTGAGCGATAGGGTTAGCGCGCCCATGTTGGCGGCACCCACCATCAGTGCCACCATCAGTAACAGCAGTGCGATCAACCACGTGCGCGGGTGAAACCGTGACGTCATTTTATCGCTTCAGCTGTCTGACGCAGCGTCGCCATGAGCGTCGGGGTATCGAGCGTGAAGCCTAGCATTGCCATATCATCGACTACTAACAGACGCTTGTTCTTGCCAGCAGGCGTCAGTTCCAGACCGGGTAATTTCCAGACTTGCGCTTCACCGCCCAGCGTTTTCAGCCCCTGACTGGAGATCAGAATCAGATCCGGTGCGCTGGCAATCACGCCTTCCTGCGACAGCGGCTGATAGCGTTCAACGTTCTGCATGGCATTTTTCAACCCGGCATGGCGGATAATCGTGTCCGCTGGGGTGTTTTTGCCTGCGGCCATTGCGCTCATGCCGCCGTGGCTGAGAACGAACAGCACGTTAACCGGCAGCGGTGACGTTTTGACTGCCGCCAACTGCTGCTGATAGGTTTCCGTCAGTTTTTTCCCTTCGGTATCTTTGCCCAGCGCCTGTGCGATGACGCCGATTTTCTGCGGCACCACGTCCAGCGAAGGCTGTGCAGGAACGTGAATCACTTTGGTACCGCTGTCCGCCACCTGCTGCAAGATGAGTGATGGTTGGGACAGATCGCTGGCGACCACCAGAGACGGTTTCATTGCCAGAATACCTTCGGTGTTGAGCTGGCGCATGTAGCCTACGTCAGGCAGTTTCTTCACCGCTTCCGGATGCAGACTTGTGCTGTCGCGCGCAACCAGATCTTTCTCTGCGCCCAGCGCATAGATGATTTCCGTGACGTCGCCGCCGATAGAAACGATACGTTCAGCAGCAGACACCCCCAGCGGGAGTGTCAATAGCAGGGGGAATAGCCAGTTTTTCATGCGGCGAGATCCTTATGCGGTTTCAGGGCATCGATCTGGTCGCGCCACTGCTGTTGTTCCGGCGTGCCTTCGGTACGTTGCCCAAAGAGTTGTGCAATTTGAGAGCCGTCTGCGGCATAGAGTTCGAGGCTGGTCACAATACCGTCGGCTGTCGGTTTACGCGTGATCCAACTTTCAGCGATCGCGCCTTCAATCAGATGCAGGGTGAAATCTTTATTAAAGATGTTAATCCATTCCGCATGCTGCTCCATACGCTCTACACGCTCAAGCGTACCGGTGAAGATTTGCACACAGCCACGGTTACCGACGAATACCATGATCTCGTTCTGATCTTCACGCGCGGCAAACAGAATCTGTGACAGCGCATCGTTTTCTACGCGGTAGGCCAGATCGTCAGCGACCGAGTTAAACGCCTGCTGACGCGTTAGGTTATAGCGCTTGAGCAGAATGAAGAAATCATGCACATCCGTCATAGCACGCCAGTCCGCTTCAAGCTGAGGATTATGGGCAGTGACCTGCTCGGCTGCTGCGCTGTTCGCTGGACGAAGTGCCAAGGCAGGGTTTTCGCTGCTGGTAAATTTCTCAACAAATAACTGCCAGGCGTCCATGTCCGTGGTGTCGGTCGTGTAGACCTTCAGAATGGCATCACCTTGATGATCGAAAAATTGAATGCTCTGGCGCTCACCGCGTGCGGTATTTTCACGCAGCGCAAAGGCGGAAGCCCATTGAGAAAGGAACAAACGCAGATCCAACTCGCGCGGGTTGAGGATAAGACCAGCGTGCCCATCAAGCGTCTGGTTTTGATAGTAACCGGTGTGCTCATGCACGGCGTATTCGTTGCGCGTGATCGACTTGGTATTACCAACCTGCTCCAGTGCACTGAGCCAAACTTTGGCATCACCCTGTAGACGCTGTGCATCGTGTCCGACGCGGGCGTGCGTCAATTCCGCTTCGCTGATGCCGAGTTGTGCAGCCAGATCGCGGGCGTATTTGCGCGGATGTTCTACTTTAGCCTGGAGGTATTGTTGGTAAATGGACGTCTGCATCTCGTTCCCTTAATCGTTGTCGTGTTGATTATAGCAATGAATGAGAATCATTTTCATGTAACAAAAACGCAACCTCAAGTGAAGTTTTCTTAATAAGTGGAATAAGAGGAATCGTAAGAGGTATTTACGTGCTGCGAGATAGCGAGATGGACGGCGGGAAAGCAGGAAAACGGCTGACACACTACCGGGGAAGGTGAGTGTGCCAGCGTATATCGGATTAAAAACGACTGTCGACGGCGTCTGCCAGACGTGCCAGCAGTGTTTCGGTATCCTGCCAGCTCAGGCACGGATCGGTAATGGATTGCCCATACGTCAATGCCAGAGGATTGATCGCCGGCTGGTTGCCTTCGATTAAGAAACTTTCCGCCATGATGCCCGCAATGGCGCGTGAACCCGCGCGAATTTGCTGGCAGATGTCATCGGCAACGTCGAGCTGACGGCGATGCTGTTTCTGACAGTTGGCATGACTAAAATCGATCACCAGATGTTCGGGCAACGAGAATTCACGCAGGTGATCGCAGGCGGCGGCGATATCTTCCGCGTGGTAGTTCGGTTTTTTCCCGCCACGCATAATAATGTGGCCAAACGGGTTACCCTGCGTTTTGTAGACTGACATGAAGCCCTGCTTATCCGGCGAGAGGAACATGTGCTGGGCGCGAGCGGCACGAATGGCATCGACGGCGATGCGCGTATTACCGTCCGTCCCGTTCTTGAAGCCAACAGGGCAGGACAGCGCCGAGGCCATTTCCCGGTGGATCTGGCTTTCGGTCGTTCTCGCGCCAATCGCGCCCCAGCTAATCAGGTCGGATATATATTGGCCAGTGACCATATCGAGGAATTCCGTCGCGGTCGGCAATCCAAGGTGATTGACGTCCAGCAGCAGGCGGCGTGCAATTTCCAGCCCTTCATTCACCTGGAAGGTTCCATTGAGTGCCGGATCGGAAATGAGTCCCTTCCAGCCCACCACCGTGCGCGGTTTTTCAAAATAGGTGCGCATGACGACTTCCAGTCGATCCTGATACTGCGTACGTAGTGCAGCCAGACGGCGCGCATAATCTAACGCGCTATCGGTGTCATGGATGGAACACGGGCCAACCACGACGAGTAAACGGGGATCTTGACCGGTTAGAATGGCTTCAATTTTCTTGCGTGACGAGGTGACATTTTCGGCAACGGCAGGGGTAATCGGGAGTCTGGCGAGTAACGTTTGAGGCGTAACCAGACTCTCGATGCGCGCGCTCCGCAGTTCATCTGTTTGCAGCATGTTTTATCTCTGAATACGGTCAAGCCGAAAACCTGTCGTCACCGAAATGCATGGACATGACAGTGTTTTCAGACAGCGTTTTCAGGCTATGTTTCCGACTAAAAGGTTGCTTCGCAGCGGCGAAATGCCGGGAAGTGATGGTGCACACAATAAACGAAATGGCGCACATTACAACCGCATCAGGATAAAAAATCTATCATGTACTAGTACATTCTCCGGCTCATGCCGAGAATGTCGATGATTTTGGCGGAAATTTCCTCAACGGAGTAATTGGTGGTGTTGAGATATTTAATCTGATGTTTGCGAAATAGCGCTTCAACTTCACTGAGTTCCATGCGGCACTGGCGCAACGAAGCGTAGCGACTGTTGCCCCGACGCTCTTCCCGAATGGCCGCCAGCCGTTCGGCATCAATAGTGAGCCCGAATAGCTTGTGCTGGAAAGGCTTTAGCGCATCAGGCAGGCGCAGGTTATCCATATCATCGGCAATAAAAGGATAGTTGGCAGCGCGAATGCCGAACTGCATCGCCAGATAAAGACTGGTCGGCGTTTTACCGCAGCGTGACACACCCAGCAAAATAACCTGTGCCTGATCGAGGTTGCGCAGCGAAATGCCGTCATCGTGCGCCAGCGTATAGTCGATAGCGGCGATACGGGCGTCGTATTTGCTCAGGTTATTGGCCGTCAAACCGTGAGTGCGGTTGGCAATCGGCGTAGGCGGCGTGTTCAATTCTTCCTGCAAGGGAGCAACCAGCGCCTGTACGATATCCTGGCAAAACCCGTCGCTGCTGGTAATAATGTTACGCACGGTCGGCGTAACGATGGAGTAAAACACCAGCGGGCGCACACCGGTTTGCTGATATAGCGTATTGATTTGCTCACATACAGCTTTGGCGCGAGCTTCACTTTCCACGAAAGGTAAGGTATAGCTAACCGTGTTCACGGGGAACTGGGATAACACCGCATGACCCAGTACTTCTGCCGTAATGGCTGTACCGTCCGAGACATAAAATACGTTTCTTTCCACATAACCCCCTTGTGATATTTCCGACAGCTCGAACACGTTAACCTCGTCAAAAATTGCGTTTCAAGAATACTTTTATTAAAACGCTATTTCATTATCTTCATGATAAAGAATGCTAATCTTCTACGATATTGGATTTTTACCGTGTTAAGCAATCATTCGCCGTGAAATCAGTTTTTTTTCATAGGTTGATCGATTCACCTGTCCATGTTCATCAAAACGCTATGCTAACCTGATTGCGTTGAGGCGATTCTCAACCGAACTCTTTCATACCCTAATTGTATGCAGAAAGGATTATTTTCGATGTCCAATAACGGCCCTGATTTGCGTAATGTCCTTTGGTATAACCAGCTCGGTATGCACGACGTTGAAAGGGTGGGGGGCAAGAATGCCTCTCTGGGTGAAATGATCACCAACCTTTCAGGATTGGGCGTAGCCGTTCCCAACGGTTTTGCGACAACGGCGCAGGCGTTTAATGATTTTCTTAATCAAAGCGGGATCAACCAGCGCATTTATGAGCTGCTCGATCGCACTGACATTGACGATCTGAGCCAACTGGCGAGCGCCGGTACGCAGATTCGCCAGTGGATTATTGATACGCCATTCCAGCCGGAGCTGGAAAAGGCAATCAGTGACGCCTATCAGCAACTGGCCGATGGTGAGAAAGACGCCTCGTTTGCCGTGCGTTCTTCCGCCACGGCAGAAGATATGCCGGATGCGTCCTTTGCCGGCCAACAGGAAACCTTCCTGAACGTGCAGGGCATTGACGCGGTGATGGTGGCGGTGAAGCACGTGTTTGCGTCGCTGTTTAACGATCGCGCGATATCCTATCGTGTACATCAGGGGTATGACCACCGTGGCGTGGCGCTGTCGGCGGGTGTGCAGCGTATGGTGCGTTCCGATCTGGCCTCCGCAGGCGTGATGTTCACCATCGATACCGAATCCGGTTTCGATCAGGTGGTGTTCATTACCTCGGCTTACGGTTTGGGTGAAATGGTGGTGCAGGGTGCGGTGAACCCGGATGAGTTCTATGTTCATAAACCGACCTTGCAGAACAACAAACCGGCGATTGTGCGCCGTAACATGGGATCGAAAAAAATCCGTATGGTGTATGCCGCGAGCCAGGAACATGGCAAGCAGGTACGGATTGAAGATGTGCCGACAGAACAAACGACACGTTTCAGTCTGACGGATGACGAAGTGCAGGCGCTGGCGCGTCAGGCGCTGCTGATTGAGAAACACTACGGTCGCCCGATGGACATCGAGTGGGCGAAAGATGGCCACACTGGCAAACTCTATATCGTGCAGGCACGCCCTGAGACCGTACGTTCCAACGGCCAGGTCATGGAGCGTTATCACCTGCCTGCCAGTGGCACGGTGCTAGTGGAAGGTCGTGCGATCGGCCATCGTATCGGTGCGGGTGAAGTAAAAGTGATTCAGGACATCAGCGAGATGCACTTGATCAACGCGGGCGATGTGCTGGTGACCGACATGACCGACCCAGACTGGGAACCGATCATGAAGAAGGCGGCGGCGATTGTTACCAATCGCGGCGGACGTACCTGCCACGCGGCGATTATCGCACGCGAACTGGGCATCCCGGCCGTCGTGGGCTGTGGCGATGCGACCGAGCGTTTGCGCAAAGGGCAGAAAGTGACTGTGTCCTGTGCGGAAGGCGACACCGGTTATGTGTATCAGGATCTGCTGGACTTCTCCGTGAAGAGTTCACAGATTGATGAAATGCCTGAACTGCCGCTGAAAATCATGATGAACGTGGGTAACCCTGACCGCGCATTTGATTTCGCCTGCCTGCCAAACGATGGCGTCGGTCTGGCGCGTCTGGAATTCATCATCAACCGCATGATTGGCGTGCACCCGCGTGCGCTGCTGGAATTCGACCAGCAAGCCCCTGAGCTGCAACGCGAGATCAAAACGCTGATGCAGGGCTACGACGATCCGGTGGAATTCTACGTAGGTCGCCTGGTGGAAGGGATCGCGACGCTGGCAGCGGCATTCTCGCCGAAGCGCGTCATCGTCCGTTTGTCCGATTTTAAATCGAACGAATACGCCAATCTGGTCGGCGGCGAGCGCTATGAGCCGGAAGAAGAAAACCCGATGCTGGGTTTCCGCGGTGCAGGCCGCTACGTATCGCCGGACTTCAAAGCCTGTTTTGCGCTGGAATGTGAAGCGGTCAAACGCGTGCGTAACGTGATGGGCCTGAAGAACGTCGAGATCATGATCCCGTTCGTGCGTACCGTGGCCCAAGCGGAAGCGGTGATTGCCGAACTGGCGAATCAAGGCCTGCGCCGTGGCGAAGACGGTCTGAAAATCATCATGATGTGCGAAATTCCGTCCAACGCGCTGTTGGCCGATGAATTCCTGCAACACTTTGATGGCTTCTCCATCGGTTCAAACGACATGACGCAGCTGGCGCTGGGTCTGGATCGTGACTCCGGCGTGGTATCGTCGCTGTTTGATGAACGTAACGATGCGGTGAAGGCGCTGCTGTCGATGGCGATTAAAGCTGCCAAGAAACAGGGAAAATACGTCGGTATTTGCGGTCAGGGCCCGTCAGATCATGAAGATTTCGCGATCTGGCTGATGGAGCAGGGCATCGATAGCCTGTCGCTCAACCCAGACACCGTGGTGCAAACCTGGCTGAATCTGGCCGAGCACAAGTAATCCGTACTGTGGGTGTCTGATATCTGTAGTCATCAGCCATTCAGGTTGTTGAAACAATATTTACAGAATGAAAACGGTGGTAATGGAATAGAAGAGTAAAGCGTTTGCGCCATGGACAAAAGCGTCAGGAACGCTTTTGAACGTCGCTTGCGACGGCCCTGCAAGGGTGAATCTCAGGGATGAGATTCATATCTGCGCAATCCGAGCGTACAGGGATGTATTTACAGCGTCTTTACGATCTATCCATTACCACCGCTCGGCCGCCGCTTATCGCAAGCCGTGCTGAAAATCACGGTGCCGCAATCAGGAAGGATTTGAACTGTGGCGTCATCACTGCGCTAAAGCCCTTATCCGTTTTGGTAATCAGATAAACCGCCAACCCCTGCTGTTCCGCCAGCTTCAACGCTTTCTCCGTTCCCAACACCATTAAACCCGTATCCCAGCCATCGGCTTCCAGCGCGGTTGGCGCAATCACGGTTGCAGAAACCAACTGATGAGTAATCGGTCTGCCCGTCTCGGGATCGATAACGTGAGAATAGCGTTTGCTGTCTTCCTCAAAATAATTCCGATAGCTGCCGGAGGTGCTGATCGCATAACCCTGCAAATTCACCGCCGCCTGTGCTGCATTTTCCTGGTCGGTTGGCTTCTGAATCGCTACGCGCCACGGCGTACCCTCGGCGTTCACCCCACGGCTGGAAATCGCACCACCGACGGAAACCAGATAATTGGTGATCCCTTTACGCGTCATTAGCTGCGCAAGAACGTCTGCGCCGTAGCCTTCGCCCAGGGTGGAGAGATCGACATACAAATCCGGAAGGTCTTTCTGAATCCACTCGCCTTTTTCGTCACCGAGCAGTTTCAGGTGGCGCAGCCCGACATTTTGCCGTGCTAAATTAATCTGCTGTTGGCTGGGAATCCGCGTAGGCTGCTTCTGCGGGCCGAATCCCCAGAGATTAACCAACGGGCCGACGGTGATGTCCATCGCGCCGTGCGTGGCTTTACCGATACGCAGCGCGGCCAGAATGATATCCGCCATGCCATTGCTGATGGGCTGTGGTTCCGTTCCCCGGTACTGATTAAAACGCGACAGTACCGAATCGTCACGGTAGGTGGAAATGTCGTTATTGGCCTGCTCCAGCAGGGCATCGATTTCCCTTTGCAACTGCGTTTTGTCTTCGGTGACGTCGCCGCTAATTTTTACGCTATAAAACGTCCCCATGGTCTTGCCTTCAATGGTCAACAAAGGGCGCTGTGTCGTCGGCGTTGGATTATCGCAGGCTGTCAGAAGGGTGAATAAGCCACAGAGTAGCAATCTCTTCGCGGCGAGAGGCATCATGAAAGACTCCTGAAAAACTGAACTGAGAGTAGACAGACAGGAGAGTAACAAAAAAGGGATGAGGCGTAATTGAATGGAAGACAAATGAAAGGAAAAAAAAGGCCCATCTCAGAGGATGGGCAAAGACTACACACAGCAATTCGTTACTAACTCTGACGAGGAGGAAACCTCATTGACAAATAGTAGGTTAATACTAGCTCCGGTATTTATCCTATGGATTATGGCCTATTCAGTCATTAAGAATCATCCTAATAGTTAATTATCTTTTAAGAGTTGGTCTCTCAGAGTTTTTATATTGTCAATCATATTGATGCGTTAGAGAAATGATATCAAAATTTTTAGGACTAATCCCTAGGAATGGAGGGTTAATCATTAGCTACTTTTACCTATTGAAAGGGTAAGGGAATGATAGTGTCGAAAAAATAGAACCGGAAAATAGAGCCGAAGAAGCGATGTCGGGAAAGGGAATACGTGGGCGGCGTACCGCCCACAGGAAGATAAAACGGTGATTACCAGTCTTACTCTTTATTCGGTGTGTTAGACGTATTAACGGAGAGGATGTTTTGCGGTTCGGGGATTTCACGCATCCAGGCAAACAGCAGGCGGTAGGAAACGGCGAGGACGACCGGGCCAATAAATATCCCAATCATGCCAAACGCCAACAACCCGCCAATCACGCCAGAAAGAATCAGCAGCATAGGAAGATCGGCTCCCATTCTGATTAATACTGGACGGATAATGTTATCGATGGTGCCAACGAAACAGCTCCATACCAGCAGGATGGTGCCCCAGGTGGTATCGCCCGTCCAATACAGCCAGATAATCGCAGGAATCAATACCGGAAGTGGCCCCAACTGCGCCAGACAACATAGAAACATCAGAACGGTTAATAGTGTGGCGTAGGGAATACCGGATAGCCCCAGACCGATTCCGCCTAGCACCGATTGCACGATAGCTGTTACCACCACGCCCAGTGCGACGGCACGAATTGACTGTGCTGCCAGAATCACGGCGGCATCGCCGCGCTCCTGTCCCAGCCGGATAGCGAAATGTCGCACGGCCTTCGCAACGGCTTCGCCCTTGTAATAAAGCAGGGCGCTGAAGATCAGCATCAGGGAGCAGTGCATCAGAAAACGCCCGACATGCGCAGCCTGTGCCACCAGCCAGGTCGCTGTTTTACCAAAATAGGGTTGCACTTTGGCGAACAGACCGCTGCCACCGCTTTGCAACAGCGCCTGCCAGCTGTTAAATAATTTCTCTCCCACTAAAGGAATGGACGTCAGCCACTCCAGCGTCGGTGGCGAAAAGTTTTCCTGTCTGGCTCCCCAGCTCATTAGCGCCGAGCTGTTATCCACCACGCTGCTGACAAGAACGGCAATCGGGACAATAAATAGCAGGATAAGCAGCAGCGTCATCACCAGCACTGCCAGAGAACGCCGCCCCCATAATAGCGCCTGAAATTTAATCAGCATTGGCCAAGTGGCAATGACCACCATACATGCCCAGGCGAATCCCAGAATAAAAGGCTGTACCACCCAAAAACAGGCAATAATCATGATGGTAATAAACACCAGACTGAACAGGATTCTGGCCAGGTCAAATCGTGGTGGTTGAGAATATTTGCTCAACGAATGGTTCCTCAATAGCAAAAGAAAAGGCCGAAGGTGAGGTGGTTTGGGTGAACTGATTTAATCACAACGTCATCATGAGATATTTCCGGGTGTTTTGACAGCCTGTTGAACATTTTGTTGGTGAAACGACGGTTCGCCAACACGCTGTATGTTTTTGCCGATCCGGGAGCGCACACGATTGCGAAATGTGATAAAACGTGATGTCCCCGATGACAGAGCGGCTATAGCATAACGCTGGTCACTTAGGTTCGTTGTTAGGGGAAACACAGGGGGAGGTTCCCGCAGGGAGGCCTCACCCCTGTGGTCGCCCCGTGTATCTCGATGCTTAAACGTTCGGTATTAGGCTATAGCAGGCATTTCACGACATATTGGCAAACACATCATGTACGGACAGGGTCAAAAAATAATGATCCCACAGATCACGCAATCTCCCGGGCTGGTCCAGCCGGTGCTTAATTTTCTGGAAGCATTGAAGAAAAATGGATTCACAGGCGATACGGCGACCAATTATGCCGATCGTCTGACGATGGCAACGGATAACAGTATCTACCAACTTTTGCCGGATGCGGTGGTTTTCCCCCGCTCAACCGCCGATGTGGCGATCCTCTCGCGGCTGGCGGGTGATACGCGTTTTTCAGGGTTGACCTTTACGCCACGCGGTGGCGGGACAGGAACGAACGGGCAGGCGCTGAATCGCGGCATCGTGGTCGATATGTCGCGTTATATGAACCGCATTCTGGAGATCAATCCTGAGAAAGGCTGGGTGCGCGTCGAAGCTGGCGTGATTAAAGACCAGCTTAATCAGTACCTGAAGCCTTATGGCTATTTCTTCGCACCTGAACTGTCGACCAGTAACCGAGCGACGCTGGGCGGCATGATCAATACCGATGCATCAGGGCAAGGTTCGCTGGTGTACGGTAAAACCTCAGACCATGTGCTGGGGCTGCGTGCGGTCTTGCTGGGCGGCGAAATGCTGGATACGCAGGCGATGCCGGTAGAGCTGGCAGAGAAACTGGCGTTAGAAGATTCCGCCATCGGCCGTATTTACCATACGGTGCTGCACCGCTGTCGCGAACAGCGTGCGTTGATTATCGACAAGTTCCCTAAGCTGAATCGTTTTCTGACGGGTTATGACCTGCGCCATGTGTTCAGCGACGATCTCCGTACCTTTGACCTGACGCGTATTCTGACCGGGGCTGAAGGTACGCTGGCGTTTATCACCGAAGCGAAGCTCGATATCACGCCGCTGCCGAAGAGCCGTCGTCTGGTCAATATCAAATACGATTCCTTCAACTCCGCGTTGCGCAATGCGCCGTTCATGGTGGAGGCGAAGGCGTTATCCGTTGAAACTGTGGATTCCAAAGTCTTAAACCTTGCCCGCGAAGATATTGTCTGGCACTCCGTTAGCGAACTGATTACCGATGTGCCTAATCAGGAAATGCTCGGCCTGAATATCGTTGAATTCGCAGGTGATGATGAAGCACTGATTAACGGGCAGGTCGACTCACTCTGTCAACGGCTGGATACGCTGCTGGCAAGCGGAGAAGGCGGGGTGATTGGTTACCAAACCTGTAACGATCTGGCCGGCATCGAACGTATTTACGCGATGCGGAAAAAAGCCGTCGGGCTGCTGGGCAACAGCAAAGGATTGGCGAAACCGATTCCGTTTGCGGAAGATACCTGCGTGCCGCCGCAGCATCTGGCGGATTACATCGAAGAGTTTCGTGCGCTGCTGGACAGCCATAACCTGACGTACGGTATGTTCGGCCATGTGGACGCAGGGGTGCTGCACGTTCGTCCCGCGCTGGACATGTGTGACCCGCAACAGGAAATGCTGATGAAGCAGCTTTCCGACCAGATTGTCGCGCTGACGGCCAAGTATGGCGGTCTGCTGTGGGGCGAACACGGCAAAGGCTTCCGCGCTGAGTACAGCCCGGAATTCTTTGGGCCGGAGCTGTATGCCGAACTGCGCCGTATCAAAGCGGCGTTCGACCCCGATAACCGACTTAATCCCGGAAAAATTTGTGCGCCGCTGGACGTGGATGCGCCGATGATGAAAGTCGATGCGGTCAAGCGCGGCACGTTTGATCGCACGATCCCGCTGACGGTGCGTACTGCGTTCCGTGGCGCGATGGAATGTAACGGTAACGGACTGTGTTTTAACTTTGATGCTCGCAGCCCAATGTGTCCGTCGATGAAAATCAGCGGCAACCGTATTCATTCACCGAAAGGCCGTGCGACGCTGGTGCGTGAATGGTTACGCCTGCTGGCGGAGCAGGGCGTCGATCCTGTCGCGTTGGAAAATGCCTTACCGCAGCAGAAGCTGAGCCTGCGCGCCTTTATCCAGAAAACCCGCAACACCTGGCAGGCGAAGCGGGGGGATTACGATTTCTCGCATGAAGTTAAAGATGCGATGTCGGGTTGTCTGGCGTGTAAAGCTTGTTCAACTCAGTGTCCTATCAAGATCGACGTGCCCGGTTTCCGTTCCCGTTTCCTACAGCTTTATCACACGCGCTACCTGCGCCCGGTTCGTGATTATCTGGTGGCCGGTGTCGAAAGCTATGCGCCGCTGATGGCGCGTAGCCCGAAGACGTTTAACTTCTTCCTGAAAATGCCGCTGCTGAATAACCTGAGCCGCAGCCAGATTGGTATGGTCGATTTGCCCTTGCTGTCATCGCCGTCACTGCGACAGCAGTTTGCTGGGCATAGCGGCGTCAACACCACGCTCGAGCAACTGGAACAGTTGCCGGAAGCGGCGCGCCAGCAGTATGTGTTAATCGTGCAGGATCCGTTTACCAGCTATTACGATGCGCAGGTGGTGGCTGATTTCGTCCACCTGATCGAAAAACTGAAGCTGAAACCGGTGCTGTTGCCGTTCTCGCCGAACGGAAAAGCGCAGCACATTAAAGGCTTCTTGCAGCGTTTTGCCAAAACGGCCTCGAAGACGGCAGATTTCCTGAACCGCGTAGCCAAACTGGGGATGCCAATGGTGGGCGTCGATCCCGCGCTGGTGCTGTGCTATCGCGACGAATACCGTGAAATTCTGGGTGAGAAACGTGGCGATTTTCAGGTGCAATTGGTGCATGAATGGCTGGTGACGGCTTTGGCAGACAGCACGCCGCAGCCTGCTACCGGCGAATCCTGGTATCTGCTGGGGCACTGTACGGAAACCACGGCGCTGCCAATCAGCACGAAACAGTGGTCCGACATTTTCTCGCGCTTTGGTGCCAAACTGGAGAATGTCAGCGTCGGATGTTGTGGCATGGCGGGAACCTACGGGCATGAAACCAAGAACCTCGCTAACTCGCAGGGAATCTATGCATTGTCCTGGCAGCAGGTGTTGCAGAAGTTACCGCAGAAACGCTGCCTGACCACCGGCTATTCATGCCGCAGTCAGGTGAAACGCATGGAGGGTAGCGCATTGCGCCATCCGCTACAGGCCTTGCTGGAGATTATCTGATGCTATGGAAACGACAGGTTACGCTTGAGCAACTGAATCAACAGAGCCAAACGTGTATGGTGGGTCATATCGGTATTCATTATACCCATATCGCGGAGGATTCTCTGGAAGCGGTGATGCCAGTGGATTCTCGCACGCGTCAGCCGTTTGGCTTATTGCACGGCGGCGCGTCCGTCGTGCTGGCGGAATCGTTGGGTTCCGTCGCGGGCTATTTGTGTTCTGAAGGCGATCAGCAAGTTGTGGGGCTGGAAATTAACGCCAACCATCTGCGAGCCGTGCGCGAAGGGGAAGTGCGGGGCGTGTGCCGGGCGCTTCACGTTGGCCGCCGTAGCCAGGTGTGGCAGATTGAGATTTTTGATAATCAGAATCGCCTGTGCTGCATTTCACGTCTGACGACGTCGGTCATTACACCGTAAACATGAGGCACTGAACCAGACTGCTGGCGGGTCTGGTTCGGTTGTTCTGAGAAAACATTGCTCTTCAGGGGAGAAACGGCACACGCTTAACGAAGTCTGTCTGAAACTCGGTGGCTTTATCCCATGAGCCTTGCATGCTTAACTGATGGCAAATCGACTTCAGCGTGTTACGGGCAAAGTAGTAGCTTTGCACTCGAAAGAGGTGGCAACGCCCTTCATTATTAATCTCTTTAATCAACCGATTGTGCAGCTTGGCCAGTGCATGCAGATAGCTGTCGTCATCGCCATTTCTCAGACAGAGTTCAACCATGTTCATGCAGGCGTTATGATAGCGACGTAAATGGTCAATATTGCTTCCTGGACGGTTCAGGCGAGCTTCCGCCATATAAAAATCAACGGTGGCATCGCGAATCTGAAATTTATATTCGTCAATTTGGTGGTGCAGCCAGGCATTCACGGAAAGCATGGTTATCGATCCTGAAAATGAAATGATAATCATTATCATATTGATAAAAAAGGCCATGATCAATGGGCAAAATGTGCTTTAACGTCAAAAGTACGATCGGAAATCACATAAATCTTCATATACCTTCCCTGTTTTACAAATAGGTATCGCCGATAAATGTTATAATAATGATAACGAGATGATAATTTTTACTTTCTCGGAAGGGACAGGGGTAATGATATTAATTCATTTATTATCAATTGGTTAGTTGATTTGTTGCCGCATTGTTTGGCGCGTCAGAGACGTGTAAAATAGCGTTATTGGCTCGCTAAAAACCGAAATGTTACGAATAGCCCTGCGAAACAAGAGGTTGAAGCTAGTTTCATTATCACTAACATTAGGGGAAACCAGCCTAAAACTGGTACCACACGCAATGAGGTATTCCATATGCAAGCGGAAAATGTAGGGACGTTTTCACTGGATGAAAATGTCTGGCAAGGACTGACGCTGACCGAGAGCGCCGTGAAGCAGATTAAGAATCTGATGAAGCAGGATGAAGCCGTGCAAGGACTGCGGCTCGGCGTTAAACAATCAGGCTGTGCAGGGTTTGGCTACGTGCTGGATCTGGTGCAGGAGTTTGAGACCGACGATCTGGTCTTCGAACGTGATGGCGCAAAACTGTATGTCCCACTGAAAGCGATGCCTTTCATTGACGGCACAGAACTTGATTTCGTCCGTGAAGGGCTGAATCAGATATTCAAGTTTAATAATCCCAGAGCGCAGCATGCTTGTGGATGTGGCGAAAGCTTTGGCATTTAAGTGATGAAAAATTATGGCACGTAGCACGGTAGATGTACCTGATGATGTCCAGATCTGGATGGGTGATGGACGCTATAAAGAAGGTTTCTTCACGCAGTTGGAAACCGATGAACTGGCGCATGGCATCAATGAAGATGTCGTACGGGCGATCTCGGCGAAGCGTAATGAACCTGAGTGGATGCTGGAATTCCGTCTCAATGCCTTCAAAGCGTGGCTGGAGATGGAAGAACCGCATTGGCTGAAAGCCCATTACGAGAAACTGGACTATCAGGACTATAGCTATTATTCCGCGCCTTCCTGCGGTAACTGCGATGACAGCTGCGGCTCTGAGCCCGGCGCCAAGCAGCAATCCGGGATTACGGACGTGAATAATTACCTGACCAGCGAAGTAGAGAATGCGTTTAATCAGTTGGGTGTTCCTGTCCGTGAAGGCAAGAAAGTGGCTGTCGATGCGATTTTTGACTCCGTATCTGTTGCGACCACGTATCGGCATGAGCTGGCTGAAAAAGGCATTATCTTCTGCTCATTCAGCGAGGCGATTCAGGAGCATCCCGAACTGGTGCGTCAGTATCTCGGTACGGTCGTACCGGCGAACGACAACTTTTTTGCGGCGCTGAACTCGGCAGTTGCCTCTGACGGCACGTTTGTGTACATCCCGAAAGGCGTGCGCTGCCCGATGGAACTGTCGACGTATTTCCGCATCAACGCGGCGAAAACCGGTCAGTTCGAGCGTACGATCCTGATCGCCGATGACGACAGTTATGTTAGCTACATCGAAGGCTGCTCCGCGCCGGTTCGTGACACCTACCAACTGCACGCCGCCGTGGTGGAAGTCATCATCAACAAGAATGCCGAAGTGAAATACTCCACGGTGCAGAACTGGTTCTCTGGTAAAGATGACGCAGAAGGCGGGATTCTGAACTTCGTGACCAAGCGCGCGCTGTGTGCTGGTGAGCATTCAAAAATGTCATGGACGCAGTCAGAAACCGGCTCAGCGATCACCTGGAAATACCCGAGCGTTATTCTGCGCGGTGACTACTCCGTCGGCGAATTCTTCTCTGTTGCCTTGACCAACGGTCGTCAGCAGGCCGATACCGGCACCAAGATGATTCACATCGGTAAAAACACCCGTTCGACCATCATCTCCAAAGGAATTTCCGCCGGACGCAGTGAGAACACCTACCGTGGTCTGGTGAAGATTATGCCGAGCGCGACCAACGCCCGTAACTTTACTCAGTGTGACTCTATGCTGATCGGCAGCGAGTGCGGCGCACATACCTTCCCCTACGTGGAAGTGCGCAACAATACCGCGCAGTTGGAGCACGAAGCGACGACCTCGAAAATTGGTGAAGACCAGCTGTTCTACTGTCTGCAACGCGGTATCAGCGAAGATGACGCCATCTCGATGATCGTGAACGGATTCTGTAAGGACGTCTTCTCTGAATTGCCGTTGGAATTTGCGGTAGAAGCACAAAAGTTACTGGCGATTAGCCTGGAACACAGCGTCGGTTAATTCGGCGGTTACCGGGATTTTCACAGACGAATAATGAGAATCATCGGTCCCGGAATTCATTAAGCGCTCGCCACATTGGGCGTTGGAAGGAATAAGCATGTTAAGCATCGAAAATTTAAAAGTCAGCGTAGAAGGCAAAGAGATCATCAAAGGGCTTAATCTCACCATTAAGCCGGGTGAAGTCCACGCGATTATGGGCCCGAATGGCTCAGGAAAGAGTACGCTCTCCGCAACGCTGGCTGGACGTGAAGAATATGAAGTGACCGACGGTTCGGTCAGCTTCAAAGGGAAAGATCTGCTGGAATTGTCTCCAGAAGATCGCGCGGGCGAAGGCGTCTTTATGGCGTTTCAGTACCCTGTCGAAATCCCCGGCGTCAGCAACCAGTTCTTCCTGCAAACCTCCGTTAACGCGGTGCGTAAATACCGCGAACAGGAACCGCTGGATCGCTTTGACTTCGCCGACTTTATCGAAGAAAAGATCAAGTTGTTGAATATGCCGGAAGATTTGTTGACCCGTTCGGTCAACGTGGGCTTCTCCGGCGGTGAGAAGAAGCGTAACGATATTCTGCAGATGGCGGCGCTGGAGCCGGATCTGTGCATTCTGGATGAAACCGACTCCGGGCTGGATATCGATGCACTGAAAATCGTCTCTAACGGCGTGAACTCCCTGCGCGACGGCAAACGCTCGTTCATCATCGTAACGCACTACCAGCGTATTCTTGATTACATCAAACCGGATCACGTCCACGTTCTGTATCAGGGACGTATTGTGAAATCCGGTGATTTCTCGTTGGTGAAACAGTTGGAGGAGCAAGGCTATGGCTGGCTTACCGACGAGCAATAAGGTGACGAGCGACAACGCGACGGGTAAAACCAGCATCGCCCAGAAGCAAGAGCAGGCGCTGCAACAATGGCATGGCCTGTTTGAGCGTGATGCATCGCGCCGTTCTGAAGAGGCGAACCAACACTGGCAGGACGTAGTGCGCCTTGGCTTACCGCACCGTAAGCATGAGCACTGGAAATACACGCCGCTGGATGGCTTGCTGAGCAACGAATTTGTCGCACCGCAGGCACCGTCTCTCGATCGTGCAGCGGTAGACGCCTTGGCATTAGCCGTGGATAGCTGGCGTCTGGTGTTTGTCGATGGCGTATTTAATACTGAACTTAGCGACAGCGCCTGGGGCCCTTATCAGGTTGATGTACAGGCGTCGCGTGCGCGTGGCGCGCTGCCTGCGGCCATCCAGTCAGAAGTGTTCCTGCACCTGACCGAAAGTCTGGCTAGCACCAGTACGCTGATTCGTCTGGCTGCCGGACAGCAGGCGGAAAAACCGCTTTACCTGTTGCACATCAGCAGCTGTCAGGCAGCGGCGTTGAACACGGTTCACCATCGTCATCATCTGAACGTTGAGCGTGGTGCGAGCGCAGAAATTATCGAGCACTACGTCAGTCTGGATGAACATGCCCACTTTACCGGTGCGCGCCTGACGGTGAATGCGGCAGAAAATAGCCAGGTTAGCCATTATAAGCTGGCGTTTGAAGCGGCGGCGGGCTACCACTTCGCGCATAACGATCTGGTTCTGGCGCGTGATGCTCGTGTTCGTAGCCACAGCTTCCTGCTGGGGGCGGGTCTGACGCGTCATAACACCAGCGCCCAGTTGAACGGCGAAGGCACTAATCTGTCCATGAATAGCCTGATTCTGCCTGTCGGTAGTGAAGTGTGTGATACGCGAACGTATCTGGAACACAATCAGGGTTATGGCGAAAGTCGTCAGTTGCATAAGGTTATCGTCAACGATCGTGCCAGAGCAGTGTTTAACGGCATGATCAAAGTTGCGCCGCATGCGTTGAAAACTGACGGGCAGATGACCAACAACAACTTGCTGCTGGGCCGACTGGCGGAAGTCGACACCAAGCCGCAGTTGGAAATCTACGCGGATGACGTGAAATGCAGTCACGGCGCCACCATTGGCCGTATGGACGAAGAACAGCTGTTCTATCTGCGTTCCCGCGGTATTACGCAGCAGGATGCGCAACAGATGATCATCTTCGCCTTTGCGGCGGAAGTCACAGAAGCGATTGAAAACGAGTCTCTGCGAGATGTGGTTCTGGAACGTATCGCGCAGCGTTTGCCAAACGCGCTGGCGAATGCCGGTAAGGCGGTATGATGAGTTATCCTATTGAACGGGTTCGCGCCGATTTCCCGTTGCTGGCAAGTGAGGTTAACGGCCAGCCGTTAGCCTATCTTGATAGCGCCGCGAGTGCGCAAAAACCGCACGCGGTAATCGATCGCGAAGCCGAATTCTATCGCCATGAATATGCTGCGGTGCATCGCGGTATTCACACGCTGAGCGCACAGGCGACCAGCACGATGGAAGCGGTGCGCGAAAAGGTGGCGTCCTTTATCAATGCCGCCTCGGCAGAAGAGATTGTCTTTGTTCGCGGGACAACGGAGGCCATCAATCTGGTGGCTAACAGCTATGGCCGCACTTTCATCCAGCCGGGCGACAACCTGATCATCACTGAGATGGAACACCACGCGAATATCGTTCCTTGGCAGATGCTGGCGGAAGCGCGTGGCGTTGAGGTTCGTGTATTACCGCTGGCTGAAGATGGCACGCTGGATGTCGCGCAGCTTCCTGGCTTGCTGGATGAGCGTACTCGTCTGCTGGCAGTGACGCAGATCTCTAACGTGTTGGGCACGCTGAACCCAGTGAAATCCATGATTGCGCAGGCAAAAGCGGCGGGCGCGGTTGTGTTGATCGATGGCGCGCAGTCGATTATGCATCAGCCTGTCGATGTGCAGGATCTGGACTGCGATTTCTTTGTCTTTTCAGGACATAAGATCTACGGCCCTTCGGGTATTGGCGTGCTATACGGCAAACGTGACCTGCTCCAGGCCATGCCGCCGTGGGAAGGTGGCGGGGCGATGATTCGTCAGGTGAGCCTGCGTACGGGCACCACCTATGCCGATTCACCGTGGCGCTTTGAAGCGGGATCGCCCAACACGGGCGGTATCATAGGCTTAGGTGCCGCGTTGGACTACGTAACGGCGCTGGGGCGTGAAGACATTCAACGTTATGAATCCTCGCTGATGCAGTATGCGCTGGAAGCGTTAACGCAGGTGCCCGATCTTACGCTTTACGGTCCTGCTGAGCGCCACGGTGTGATTGCATTTAATCTTGGGCAGCACCACGCCTATGATGTTGGAAGTTTCCTCGATCGGTACGGTATTGCGATTCGCACCGGCCACCATTGCGCGATGCCGCTGATGGAACACTATGGTGTTCCCAGTATGTGCCGCGCCTCGCTGGCCGTTTATACTACACGCGAAGAAATTGACCGGCTGGTTGCCGGATTGCAACGTATCCATCGATTGCTGGGCAGTTAAGCGCCACGCGCGGATCTGTTCGGGGAGGAAAACATGGCGAGTCTGCCAGAACCGCAGAAACTGGCGCGCAACTTTGCGCGCTGTAATGACTGGGAAGAAAAATATCTTTATGTCATCGAGTTAGGGGAGCGTCTTGACCCTCTGCCTGACGAATGGCGTAATCCAGATAACCTGGTTTCGGGGTGTCAAAGTCAGGTTTGGATTGTGACACAGCCTGATGAACAGGGCATTATCACCCTGCACGGCGACAGTGATGCCGCCATCGTGAAAGGGCTGATTGCGGTGGTTTTCAGCCTGTATCAGGGGCTGACTGCGCAGGAGATTGTTGAGCTAGATGTGCGGCCATTCTTTGAATCGCTGGCGTTGAATCAACACCTGACGCCATCCCGCTCTCAGGGGCTTGAGGCGATGCTGCGCGCGATTCGTGCGCATGCTGCCGCACTGCTTTAATTTTCTTCCCTGTTTTCTGCTTTCCTGAAGTATAAAAAAGCGCTGTGACGGAAAAAACGTCCAGCGCTTTTTTGTTTTTTCACTTACTGATTTTTACCAGCGACACGTTATTGTTTTTTGGTCGATTTATTAACTCGCTGATATTTCAGAATTCGTCCCGTATATTTATTTTCCATTAAATTTTATGCTGACTCTGCTTTGTAAAGAATTGAATATCAATGCTTTGATTTTTAAATAAAATATTCTTTTGTTACAACAATGCTAATATATACCCACGCTCGGTGGAAAGGGGCAAAAATAGCCGCATTGACACCAGATATCCCCTGAAAAATTCAGGTTGCAGCAGGGCGAACGCACAGGCAACTTGAGGTATGACGGGGGTAAACAGGGTATAGCCAGCCGGATACTGCATTCTGGGTACAGAACCGGATGTTGTTGATAATTAATATATTATACCCCAAACAATTCGAGTTGCGTGAAGGCGGCAACCGCACGAATCCCCAGGAGCTTATATAAGTAAGTGACCGGGGTGAGTAAGGACAAATCGGCTAAGCCGATTTGAACGCCGCTTGCGGCGGCCCTTCAGGGCGAGGCTCAAAAATGAGCCGAGTATTGCCAACGCACAAGCAGCTTGAAGTATGACGGGTATAGCTGTGATGTAGGGAACCTAATATGAAACGCGCGTTAACTTTACTTGGTATGGCCTTCGCGGCATATCTGGCCAGCACCGCCGCTAAAGCGACGGAATACCCGCTACCGCCACCTAATAGTCGCCTTATCGGCGAGAATATCGCTTATACGGTCCCCAATGATGGTCGTCCGCTGGAGGCTATCGCTGCGGATTTCAAGATTGGTCTGTTGGGCATGATGGAAGCGAATCCAGGCGTGGATCCTTACCTGCCGACAGCGGGTTCCACGATCACGATCCCAACGCAAATGCTGCTGCCGGATACCCCGCGTGAAGGCATTGTGGTCAATCTGGCGGAGCTGCGCCTCTACTACTACCCGAAAGGGAAGAATACCGTCATCGTTTACCCGATAGGCATCGGTCAGTTGGGGCGCAATACGCCACTGATGACGACCAGCGTAAGCGAGAAGCGTGAAAACCCGACCTGGACGCCAACGGCGAACATCCGTAAGCATTATCTCGAAGAGCAGGGCATTAAACTGCCTGCTGTCGTTCCGGCTGGCCCAGATAACCCGATGGGGTTACACGCGTTGCGTTTGTCAGCGCACGGCGGGGTTTATCTGCTGCACGGTACGAACGCGGACTTCGGTATCGGCATGCGCGTAAGCTCCGGCTGTATTCGTCTGCGCCCGGATGACATCAAGGCGTTGTTCGACAACGTGCCAGTCGGTACGCGAGTGCAGATTGTTAACGATGCGATTAAAACTTCCGTTGAGCCAGACGGCAAACGCTACGTTGAAGTGCATCAGCCTCTGTCGAAGACCGATAAGGACGATCCACAAACCATGCCGATTTCGCTGACGGCGAAGACGAAGAAGTTTGTTAAGGACGCGGAGACGGACAGTAAAGCCGTTGCTGATGCGATTGTGCGTCGTTCAGGCATGCCAATCGTGGTTAGCGTAGGGCAAGACATCAATACCTACCAGCCGCCTGTAGAATCTGCTCCAGAAGCGCCTAAAACGCATCAGGTTGCGCCGATCACGGCTATCAGTACTACTGCTCGGTAATCATGAAATAAATCGGCCAGATGCGTTTAGGCGCATCTGTGCTGGCCAAGGGGGGCGAAAGGATGGAGACGTCAGGCAACGTGAAAAAGGGATGAACCCGCGAAGGTTGATAGAACAAAACGAAGGCAAAAAAAATGGCGCACATTGTGCGCCATTCTCACTACTTAACCAGCTCGATTACTTTTTGTAAGTACGAACTTGGTTGTCCAGACGCTGGTTAGCACGAGCTGCGTCATCTTTAGCAGCTTGTACGTCAGAGCGGATTGCGTTCACGTCGTTGCTCAGTTGGTCAACTTTAGCGTTCAGAGTCTGAACGTCAGAAGACAGTTGATCGATTTTAGCATTGCTGGAACAACCTGCCAGCAGAGTAGAACCCAGGATTACCGCGCCCAGTACCAGTTTAGTACGATTCATTATTAATACCCTCTAGATTGAGTTAATCTCCATGTAGCGTTGCAAGTATTACACAAACTATTTTCTAATGAGAATAAATTTTTGATGAGAACATGCTTAATTTTGATCGTTCGCTCAAAGAAACAGCGAGTTTTACCTATCCATTAAAAAAGGAAGGAAAATAGCACTATTTTCCTCGGATAACTCTGAGGCTTTGGGCTATTAAAATGGCGCATTGTATAAAAAAATTAATTAGGTTATCGCACTGTAGGAAGCCATTTCAGAATATAAAAAAAGCGCCACTAAGGCGCTTTTTACCGACTGATATTTGATCAGAGACGATGTACGGAAGCGGTGTTGGTCGTGCCGCTGGAAACCAGAGCACCAGATACCATAACTACCACATCACCAGCTTGCGCATGACCCGTGTTCAGCGCCGCTTCTTTACCAATGCGGTAGAAATCATCTGTAGAGGCGATTTCCTTCACCAGCAGCGTATCAATGCCTTTGCTCAGCAGAAGTTGACGTGCAGTGACTTCATTAGTCGTCAGTGCCAGAATGCGGGCATTCGGAAAGTATTTACGGATAGACTTGGCCGACTTGCCGCCGCTGGTCGCAACCACAATCAGCGGTGCATCCAGTTTCTCTGCAGTTTCTACCGCACCACGGCAGACAGCCTCGGTGATACGCAGTATTCCTGGTGTCTTGATGGTATCCAGACGGCTTTTCATCACGGAATCGGTACGCTGACAAATCGTTGCCATGATGGTAACGGATTCCAGTGGGTATTTACCTTTCGCACTTTCGCCAGACAGCATAACGGCATCGGTGCCGTCGATGATGGCGTTAGCCACGTCGCCAGCTTCAGCACGAGTAGGGCGCGGGTTTTTGATCATGGAATCCAGCATTTGCGTAGCGGTGATCACCACTTTGCGTGCCAGGTTACATTTTTCAATCATCATCTTCTGCGCGAAGATGACTTCTTCAACTGGGATCTCAACGCCCAGATCGCCACGGGCAACCATGATGCCGTCGGACGCTTCCAGGATGTCGTCGAAATTATTCAGCCCTTCCTGGTTTTCGATCTTGGAGATGATCTGGATGTGCTCGCCACCGTGTGCTTTTAGGTGAGCGCGGATCTCTTCAACGTCAGAACGTTTACGGATAAAAGATGCGGCAACGAAATCGACGCCTTGTTCGCAACCGAAAATCAGGTCGCGCTTGTCTTTTTCGGCCAGCGCAGGCAGTTGGATGGAAACGCCAGGCAGGTTGACGCCTTTATTCTCGCCCAGATCGCCATTGTTCAGCACTTTACAAACGACGTCGTTACCGTTGACTGCAGTAACCTGCATACCGATCAGGCCGTCATCAACCAGAACAGTGTTACCAACGCTAAGGTCTTCAGTAAATCCAGCGTAGGTTACTGCAACGCGATCTTTGTTACCCACGATGCTTTGATCGGTGGTGAACGTGAACGTTTGACCTGCGGTCAGCGTTACGTCAGCGCCGTTTTCCAGCTTCATGGTACGAATTTCAGGGCCTTTGGTGTCAAGCAGGATGGCGGCTTGCTTACCGGTTTTTTCCATAACGGCACGCAGGTTCTTGATGCGTTGACCGTGTTCTGCGTAATCCCCGTGAGAGAAATTCAGGCGCATAACATTCATGCCAGCAGACAGCAGGTTGCCAAGCATTTCTTCCGACTCAGTTTTCGGCCCGATGGTACAAACAATTTTTGTCTTTTTCATACGATAGTTTCTACAAGTTGTGATGGATAAAAAAACGAGTGAACCAGTGGCGAGGCGAGACAAGCCGCTGGAAAGAATGTATGAGGAAACAGTATAGGAGGTAAGTATAGATGGTTGTCGTGAATGGGTGATGAAGTGCGCAGCCGCTCGTCGCATGAGAGCGGGATTCGCGTTGGCGATGCCGTTGATAATAATGTTATTGATAGTGGCACGTTGTTTAGCTGAAACCATTCAATTGAAACGACGTTTCGTATTATAGTTATTAAGCGACGAGAAACAAGGTGGTAAAAGGGATGAAATTGAATATTTTGTCGTGTTTACGCAAAAAACTGAGCGATTTGGTGTTTTTACCTAACTTTGTTGCGCAACTGCCTAAGAAACCCACGGTATAAATACGGTATGACGGCGAACGACGGCAAACGGTTGATTCTTGTAACGGCCGACAATAAATAAGGAAAACACGTGTAATCGGCATGTTTTTCTGTCGATCCGTATCACATTTTTGTGTCATGCTTCTTGAGAAGCTGAATGCAGGTGGTAGTTTACCTGCCATTGCGGATTGTTACTGCGTAAGCAGGCAAAACCAGATGCTCGTTCTTGTTACGGGTGTCTGGTTTTTTTGTTTCCAGGGTTTGAAAAATGAAGATTGCCAAAATACTCAACAATAATGTCGTTACCGTAATCGACGAAAACAATAATGAGTCGGTTGTGATGGGCCGCGGGCTGGGCTTCAAAAAGCACTCTGGCGATCTGCTGGACGAAACGCTGATTGAGCGTGTGTTTGTGATGAAATCCGGCGAGCTGACATCGCGCTTGCAGGAACTGCTGTCAGAGATTCCGATGGATGTCATCACGACAGCAGACAAAATCATTCTGCTGGCAAAAGAGCGTTTGCCTGGGAAACTGCAAAACAGCGTCTACATTTCCTTAACGGATCACTGTCACTTTGCGATAGAGCGCCATAAGCAAGGGGTGGATATCCGTAATGTGCTGTTATGGGAAATAAAGCGCCTGTATCCAAAGGAATTCGCTGTTGGTCTTGAGGCGCTGGATATTATTGAACAGCGTCTTGCCGTGCGGTTACCGGAAGATGAGGCGGGGTTTATTGCGCTGCATTTGGTGAATGCGCAGCTTGACAGCGAAATGCCGGAAGTCTTGCAGATTACCAAAATCATGCAGGAAATACTGAATATTGTAAAATATCAGCTGAGTCTGGATTATAACGAGCAGGCGTTAAGCTATCATCGTTTTGTGACGCATTTGAAATTTTTCGCGCAACGGCTAATAGGAAAAAGTACGGTATTTAGTGATGATGAATCATTACATGATGTCGTGAAGGAAAGATATCAATTGTCTTATCGTTGCGCAGAAAAAATACAGGTTCATATTGTTCAAAAGTATCATTACACGTTAACGAAAGAAGAGTTGATGTTCTTAACTATTCATATTGAACGTGTGCGAACAGAAGGTCAGGATAAAATAGAGCCCGGTGATGGGGAATAATTTCTGTTAGTTTGCTTTTCGTCACAAAATAACGGTGTGGCAAGAAAAATGTCCTTGCATACGACGAAAGTGAAAGCATAGAGTATGTGAAAAGCAAATTATCAGATGAAGTTGGTTTTATTGTCGGCACGACTACTGTGCCGACAAACAAGCAGGATTGTTACTGTCAGGCTAGTCTAGGCGGGCAGGCAAAACCTAAATCGTTTTCTCAATGTTTATTGGGAAAAACGATTTAGGTTTTTTTTTGTCTCAAACAGAACTGGCGATCTTAAATTATTGATATTTAAGTCTTTTTAGTATTAAGGATAGGCGATGGAATACAAAGCATTAGCAAGTGAGATACTCGATGGTGTCGGCGGACGTGGCAACATCATTAGCGTAATACACTGCGCCACCCGATTACGTTTTAAATTAAAAGATAACAAAAAAGCGGATGCCGCTGCGCTGAAAAGTAATTCAGGCGTGATCATGGTGGTTGAAAGCGGCGGACAATTTCAGGTCGTTGTAGGCAATCATGTCAGTGATGTCTATCGCAGTTTACTGGATGTTTCTGGATTAAGCGATCAGGCTGACTCCTCAAGTAATGAAGACAGTGATGAGAAGAAAGGTAATCTTCTTTCTCGCTTCATTGATATTATATCTGGCATATTTACGCCATTAATTGGCGTCATGGTTGCTTCTGGTATTTTAAAAGGATTTTTAGCCCTGAGTTTAGTGTGCGGCTGGATGGTTGAAACCAGCGGAACCTATAAAGTTCTGTTTGCAGCAAGCGATGCATTATTCTTTTTCTTCCCTGTGGTGTTAGGCTATACCGCAGGGAAGAAGTTTGGTGGAAATCCATTCGTTACAATGGTGATTGGTGCAACGCTGGTGCATCCA
The DNA here is from genome assembly GCF_020166435.1 of Pectobacterium versatile. GTDB lineage: Bacteria > Pseudomonadota > Gammaproteobacteria > Enterobacterales > Enterobacteriaceae > Pectobacterium > Pectobacterium versatile. The sequence goes on from NZ_JAINZP010000001.1 coordinate 288,209, forward strand.
TCCATGATTGCTGAATTTGGCGCGATGCAGAATGCGAATTATCAGCAACTTTATTTCCTCGGCATTCCGATCACCTTTATTAATTATGCGTCTTCTGTTATTCCGATTATTTTCTCGGCCTGGCTCTCTTCACGTCTGGAAAAGCCACTGAATGCCATATTGCATATCAACATCCGCAATTTCTTCACGCCGCTACTGTGCCTCTGTATCACAGTCCCCGTTACGTTCCTGCTGATTGGGCCTGCGGCAACCTGGCTTGGGCATATGCTGGCTGGCGGCTACCAGCTGATCTACGGGCTGAACTCCACAATTGCGGGCGCACTGATGGGCGCGCTGTGGCAGGTGTTCGTGATTTTTGGTCTGCACTGGGGCTTAACGCCGCTGATGATCAACAACCTCAGCGTCTTGGGGCACGACACACTGCTGCCGCTGCTGACGCCTGCGGTGTTAGGGCAGGCTGGGGCGGTGCTGGGCGTGTTGCTGCGTACTCGTGATATGAAGCTGAAAGGGATTTCTGGTTCGGCGTTCTCGGCAGCCATCTTTGGCATTACAGAACCTGCGGTATATGGCGTCACATTGCCGCTGAAGCGTCCTTTCATCTTTGGCTGTTTAGGCGGTGCAATTGGAGCCGGTGTTCTGGGTTATTTCCATACCACCATTTATTCCTTCGGCTTCCCGAGCATCTTCACCTTTACGCAGGTTATCCCACCGACAGGCGTCGATAACTCGGTCTGGGCTGCCATTATTGGTACGGCCATCGCATTCACCTTCGCTGCGGTAGCGACCTGGGCATTTGGGATTCCGCCGCAAGATAATGCGCCAGCAGTAAACGCGGCTACAGCGGCACCGCAAGCCACGCAGAACCAGAACGATGCAACGCGTAAGCAAGAAATAAACAGCCCGATTGAGGGAACGGTGCTGCCACTTGAGCAGGTCGGTGATGAAACGTTCGCCAGTGGATTAATGGGAAAAGGCATCGCGATTAAACCGCAGGCCGGACGCGTAGTTTCACCGGTGAATGGGACGGTTGCCTCGCTGTTCAAGACCAATCATGCCATCGGACTGGAGTCTGAAGACGGTGCCGAGGTGCTCATTCACGTTGGTATCGATACGGTGAAATTAGATGGCCAGTATTTCACTGCACACATTAAGACCGGCGATGTTGTGAAGCAGGGCGATCTTCTGGTGGAGTTTGATTATCAGGCGATTGAGAAAGCCGGCTATGACACGACAACGCCCGTCATTATCACCAATAGCGAAGATTACGTTGATGTTCTGCCTACCGCCGGAAACACCGTGCAGGAACAGGGCGCGTTGTTGACGTTAATCCGCTGACATTGAAATTTATGACCCAATTGGGAGGAGAAAAGATGAGCCATCAGTTTCCGAAAGAATTCTTGTGGGGCGGCGCGATCGCTGCCAATCAGGTTGAAGGTGCGTATTTAACGGACGGAAAAGGGCTATCAACGTCCGATTTGCAGCCACAGGGTATTTTTGGCGAGATCGTCACGCGTACGCCGGGCGACAGCGGCATTAAAGACACGGCGATCGATTTTTATCACCGCTATCCCGAAGATATCGCGCTCTTTGCTGAAATGGGCTTCAAATGCCTGAGAATCTCGATTGCCTGGACACGCATTTTCCCGCAGGGCGATGAAGCCCAGCCGAATGAGGCAGGACTGGCATTTTACGATCGCCTGTTTGATGAAATGGCAAAGTATGGTATTCAGCCGTTGGTGACGCTGTCCCACTATGAAATGCCGTACGGTCTGGTGAAGAATTACGGCGGCTGGGGAAGCCGTGAAACGATTACGTTCTTCGAGCGCTACGCCCGCACGGTATTCCAGCGCTATAAAGACAAAGTGAAATACTGGCTGACGTTCAATGAAATTAACTGTGCGCTGCATGCCCCGTTTACGGGAGTCGGACTACCCACTGAAAGCGATAAACAGGCGGTTTATCAGGCGATTCACCATCAGTTGGTTGCGAGCGCCAAAGCAGTAAAAGCCTGCCATCAACTTATCCCTGATGCCAAAATCGGTAACATGCTGCTGGGCGCGATGATGTATCCGATGACCTGTAAGCCAAGCGATGTGTTGGAAACTATGCAGCAGAACCGCGACTGGCTGTTCTTCGGTGATGTACAAACCCGAGGATACTACCCTGCGTACATGAAGCGCTTCTTTGCACAGCACGGTATTACGCTGACAGTAACGGAAGACGATCGTCAGTCGCTGAAAGAAACCATCGATTTCATTTCTTTCAGCTATTACATGACGGGCTGTGTGACGACTGATGAAGAAGTGAACCTGAAAGCCCGCGGCAATATTTTGAATATGGTGCCTAACCCGCATCTGGAAAGCTCCGAGTGGGGCTGGCAGATCGACCCGGAAGGGCTGCGCTATTTGCTGAACTATCTGTATGACCGCTACCAAAAGCCGCTGTTCATTGTGGAAAACGGCTTAGGTGCTAAAGACAAACTTGAGAGCGATGGCAGCATTAACGATGACTATCGCATCAAATACCTGAACGATCACCTGTATCAAGTGGGTGAAGCTCTTGAAGATGGCGTTGAGGTTATGGGTTACACCTGCTGGGGCCCGATCGATCTGGTTAGTGCGTCAAAAGCCGAAATGTCGAAACGCTACGGCTTCATTTATGTTGACCGTGATGATGAAGGGAACGGTACGTTAGAACGCCGACGTAAGAAAAGTTTCTACTGGTATAAAGACGTTATTTCCTCTAACGGAGAAGCGTTGAAATAAATCAGCGTATCGCTACGTTATTTACGCATTCATTCTCAGAAAAAAATTCTGGAATGAATGCGAACTCTATTTTTTACTACCCATGGGAAAGATGGCAGGAGAATAAAATGAAACGGGAGGGTGTTGACTAGCCATTAAATCATATAAACGGTCATTTGGGTTTTTCAAACTTTTATAAATAGACGAGCTTTCGGCTAGCGTCGAAGGCATGTTGTTTTCAATTTAAAAATGTACCCTACTCGGATAATAATCATGCGTAAAAAATTCCCTGTAAAGATGATGGTATTACTGATGTCGTCAGTGTTTTTGTCTAATGGTGCTATGGCCGCGAAATTGACCGTAGAGGAAAGACTGGAACTATTGGAGAAAGAACTGGCGGCAAATAAAGCCGAATTGCAGTCAACCAAAAAAGAGCTGCGCGAATATAAGACGATCGCAGAGAATAAAACCCAAGTTGCCGTAAACTCAACGGCGAAAGATAAAACACGGGCTGTTGCATCCGTTGACAGTTCTCCGGCTAACCATACGGTAGCCGCCTCTGCGGCAAGCTCGGTTGATGTTGTCACGGCTGCAAATACACAGCAAAAACCGCTAACGTTGGATGAAATTAGCAAATACGTTAAAGATGACATCGGTTTCTCCTATACCGGTTATTTACGTTCCGGTTGGGCAACCGGGACAAATGGTTCACCGGAGTCCTATGCCATTGGTTCTTTAGGTCGTTTTGGTAATGAACATTCTGGTTGGTTCGATCTTCTTCTCACCCAGCGCGTTTATAACAAAGATGGCAAGACGGCACACGCCGTGGTTAAACTCGACGGAAACGTTGGACAGCAATACAGCGCGGGCTGGTTTGGTGATAATACGGGTAATGAGAACGTCCTTCAGTTCTCCGATTTGTACCTGACAACCAACGGCTTCCTGCCTTTTGCGCCAGAAGCAGATTTTTGGGTCGGTAAACATGTCCTCCCCGTATATGAAATTCAAATGCTGGACTGGAAAAGCGATCGTGTTTATGCCGGTGCTGGGGTTGGTATAGAGAATATGAATGCGGGACCGGGTAAATTAGATCTCGCTTTGACGCGTGAAGACGTTAATGTTTATGCCCGAGAATACGAAAACCCGAATATTGGTAGAAACGCGGATAAAACCAAAATGAATACCAACACGATGGAGGTTCGGTATAAAAACCTACCATTGTGGGAAGACGGTGCGCTAACGCTGATTGGTAAATATGTGATGGCAAATAAGAACGATAGCCAGAAACATAACGAAAGCAATAATGAATACTTCAAAATGAAGGACAGCTATCTGGCGACGGCAATCGTCAAACAGAAGCTGGATGCACGCGGTGGATTTAACGAATTTACGTTGCAGTCAGCGAATAACTCTATCGCCAGTGGGTTTGCCCGTTACAATGACGGTAATCCGTCAATTGGACAGGGTGAAAACTATTATGGCGATCACACGGGCGGTAATGCGTTTCGCGTAATTTCACAAGGTGAAATGTATTTGCATGACAACGTCATCATGGCTAATGCGTTGGTGTACTCCTGGGGTAATGATATTTATAGCTATGAAACGGGTGCGCACAGCGATTTCGAAAGTATCCGTACCGTTATTCGTCCCGCCTATATTTGGGATAACTATAACCAAACTGGCGTGGAGCTAGGCTGGTTTACGCAGAAAAATACCAATCAAGCCGGTGTGAATTTCCGCGAGTCTGGTTATAAAACCACGCTTTATCATGCGCTGAAAGTTGATACCAGCATCCTGAACTCCAGACCGGAAATTCGTTTCTACGGTACTTACTTAAATATTCTGGATAATGAGATTTCGGGCTACAAATTCTCGGATGATAAAAATAAATCTCAGTTTATAGTTGGTGTTCAAGCTGAGGTGTGGTGGTAACAACGTATTACTGCAAATATGGCAGGCTGCAATGCCTGCCATTCTTTAAGATGGAACAACAATATGCTGATAAATTTAAAGAATCGAACAGTGTCGATACTGGCAACAAGTCTGTTTGCCTGCGCCTCAATGCATGTATTCGCGCTACCAGCCGATTTTCCGGTTATGCCCGCGGCAACCGTCCCCGTAAGCCAGTATGTCACGGCGGTGAACGCGGATAGCAGTATCACTTTCCGCCTGTTTGCGCCAACGGCGAAGCAGGTCAGTGTTTTTACCGGTTCGACGCCCGATAGCATCGTGTCCCATGCGATGATGAAAGATGAATCTGGCGTATGGTCGTTCAAAACGTCAGCGCTGGCACCGAACCTGTATGAATATTTTTTCAGCGTGGATGGCTTCCGCACCGTCGATACCGGCACGGCGTTGACTAAACCGCAGCGTCAGGTGAATACCAGCCTGATTCTGGTGCCGGGGAGCATTCTGGATGTGCGTCAGGTACCGCATGGTGAGCTAAGAACGCTGACCTATCACTCGAAAGCATTGAAATCAGAGCGTCAGGTCTATGTCTGGACGCCGCCGGGCTATAGCGAATCGTCAAAACCGCTGCCGGTGTTGTACTTCTATCATGGCTTTGGCGACACGGGCGCATCGGCCGTGGTGCAGGGGCGGATACCGCAGATGATGGATAACCTGCTGGCGGAGAAAAAGATTGAGCCGATGCTGGTCGTCATTCCTGATACGGAAACGGACGTTCTCGGTATTATTCCGGAAGACTATCCGCCGCAGGAGCGCCGTAAAGTGTTCTATCCGCGCAATGCGCTAGCGGCGGACAAGGAACTCATCCATGACATTATTCCCGAGATCGGCAAACGCTTTAACGTCCGTCAGGATGCGAACGGCAGGGCGCTGGCCGGTCTGTCTCAGGGCGGTTATCAGGCATTGGTATCCGGCATGAGCCACCTGGATCACTTCGGCTGGCTGGCAACGTTCAGCGGCGTGACTACCGAAACGGTGCCGAATGCAGCCGTCGCCGCACAGCTTGAGCGACCGGAGCAGATCAATCAGCAACTGAAGAACTTCACGGTGGTGATTGGTGAAACCGACAACATCACCGGTAAGGATATTGCGGGTCTGAAAACCGTACTGGAGCAGAAAAATATCCGGTTTGACTACCGCCATTATCCGAATCTCGGCCATGAAATGGATGTCTGGCGACCGGCCTACAGCGAGTTTGTTCAGAAGCTTTTTAAATAGCGTCTTCATGCTGCGGGCTGCGTCGTGGCATGCCTGCTTTCTCTGATGGCAGCTTGAATCGCCGAGCTGTCATATCAACGATTGCCAAGCACCGTTAAGGATAATCATGTCTATTCACAGGTACTTTTCCCGGTTTGTCATGCTGATCGTGGCATTGCCGTTCCTCAGTGCGTTCACTGCGCAGGCTCAAACTTCACCTTTTGATGTAGCCGATCATAAACAGATCCGCGTCATTATTAGCGCCGATGCGAAAAACGAGGCTGACGATGATTTTGCCGTTGCCCATGCGGTGCTGACGCCAACGATGCAGGTAAAAGGGCTGATTGCCGCCCATTACTCTCGTACTGCGCCGTTGATGAAACGTGATGGCGAAAACAGCATGATGGAAAGCTATCATGAGCTTCAACGCCTGATGAAGGTTATGGGGAAAACGGACATTCCCGTTTATCGCGGTGCGACGCAGGCGCTGAAAGCCGACGGTGGCGCGCCTGCGTTGAGTGAAGGGGCGCAGATGCTGATCAAGGAAGCGTTAAAAGACGATTCGCATCCTTTGTTTGTGTTAGTCATGGGGCCGATTACGGATATTGCCGCCGCGCTACAGGCTGAACCGACGATCGCCAGTAAAATGACGGTGGTGTGGATTGGTGGAATGCCTTATCCGAAAGGTGGCTGGGAATACAATATGTTTAACGATCCGGTCGCGGCGAACAGCGTATTCAAGTCTCAGGTGCCGTTGTGGCAGGTGCCGCATAATGTTTATATGTCCGTGCGCGTCTCGCTGTCTGAGCTTGCCGTACGCGTTAAGCCGCAGGGGAAAGTTGGGGAGTATCTGTGGCAACAGCTGATCGAGTTTAATCGTGCGATTTCCGAAACCATCAAGGACGTTCCTTGGCCGAAAAGCGAAGTCTGGGTATTGGGTGATAACCCCTCGGTTTCTCTGCTGCTGGATGACCATGAATACCACTACACGTTGGTCAACGCACCGCAGCTAAACGACGACCTGACCTATGCACTGCAGGACAATGCGCGCCAGATTCGAGTGTATAACGCCGTTGATGCCCGCTTCACGCTGGAAGATTTCTACGCCAAGTTGGCGTTGGCCTATGGTCAAGGGAAATAAAAATCCCGGAAGGGTATACTCTGGGGCACTATTTTTCACTTAAGCCCCACTTATTGAGCTTCTGAACTTTTTCTATCAGGCAAAACGCCGCGCTTTATCAGCAAATACACGGGGATGAACTGCCGAAATGGGCACTTCATCTCAGTATTTTCGCCATCTACCTTTATACTTAAGCGCCCGCTTTTTAAGTGATTAATTTTTCAGCCCTCAGCGCTTAATCCCCTCGCCATATCCTGCTATGTCCACCCGCTGTGACTGAGACAATCCTCATATAACTTTCGATACGATTCATTACTTTTCTTTACCTTTGATCAAAAACAATATTTTTAATGCATCTTTTTGTTATTCATAGTGCGAGTAATGTCACGACAGTTGTTGTGGTTTCTGTCAAATGGATAACTAAAATGACCGCCAGTAGGCGGCTTAATTTGGACACAAACGCATGGTCAGGATAAGCACGTCAATCTCCTATCTGTGGGGCATGGTAGCCAGTCTCTTTCTAATGATGCCAGCCTATTCCGCTGATGCTCCGGTGTCACCACCACCCGCCCCGATAGAAGCAAGAAACTCCGTATTCACCAATCAACACCCCGATCAGTTCAACTCGTGGAAAGCGACCACTGAACAGTCTGAACGTCATGATGCGTTGGCAGAAGACCCCATGATGGTGGTCCTCTGGGCGGGTTATCCCTTCTCCAGAGACTATAACAAGCCGCGCGGCCATGCCTACGCCATAACGGACGTGCGTGAAACGCTGCGTACCGGTGCACCCAAGACGGCAGAAGATGGCCCTCTGCCGATGGCGTGCTGGAGTTGTAAAAGCCCGGATGTCGCCCGCTTGATCCAACAGGAAGGCGAGGACGGTTACTTCAAAGGCAAGTGGGCGCGAGGCGGGCCCGAGATTACTAACGATCTCGGCTGTGCGGACTGCCATGATACTGCGTCCCCAGATTTTGCTCAGGGCAAACCGGCGCTGACGCTGTCCCGTCCTTACGCAGAGCGTGCAATGGAAGCCATTGGCAAACCGTTTGATCAAACCAGTCGGTTTGGGCAGCAATCGATGGTCTGTGGACAATGCCACGTTGAGTATTATTTTTCCGGTAAAGACAAAGCGGTGAAATTCCCATGGGATAACGGCACGAAAGTCGAAGACATGGAAAAATACTATGACGCCATTTCCTTCTCCGACTGGACCAATACCCTTTCCCGCGCGCCGATGCTGAAAGCCCAACATCCAGAATATGAAACCTGGAGCATTGGTATTCACGGTAAAAACAACGTGACCTGTATCGACTGCCATATGCCGAAAGTGAAAAACGCGGACGGCAAGCTGTATACCGATCACAAGATCGGCAACCCTTTCGACAATTACGGCGAAACCTGTACCAATTGCCACACGCAGGATAAAGCGGCGATGCAGAAGGTGGTTGCTGAACGCAAAACGGCTATTCAGGACTTAAAACTGAAAGCAGAAGAGCAATTGGTTCACGCGCACTTTGAGGCTAAAGCGGCCTGGGATGCCGGTGCAACCGAAGCAGAAATGCAGCCGATTCTGATGGATATTCGCCACGCGCAATGGCGCTGGGATCTGGCGGTTGCCTCTCACGGTATTCACATGCATGCGCCGGATGAAGGCTTACGGATGCTCGGCACCTCGCTGAGTAAATCCGCCGAGGCGAGAACCAAACTGGTGCGTCTGTTGGCACAAAAAGGGGTGACAGGGGAAGTCAAGCTGCCGGATATCTCGACGAAAGAGAAAGCGCAGCAGGCGATTGGGCTCAACATGCAGCAAATCAAAGCCGAAAAACAGGATTTCCTGAATACGGTAGTGCCGCAGTGGGATGAGCAAGCGCGCAAAGCTGGGCGACTGAACTAATAACCCCTCATCGCCCGTGGACGCGGGCGATCATAAAGTGGAGTGGATATGAGCGTATTACGTTCGTTATTGACTGCCGGGGTGCTGGTATCAGGCATGCTTTGGGCATTGCCAGGGCTGACGCAGCCCGCACCTCAGGCGGAAAAAGGAGAGCGCTGGGAAGTCATGCCACAGCGCAATCCCGATGAGGCGTGTCTACAGTGCCATAAACCGGAAGAGGATGGCATGCAGGGCAAACATGCCTCCGCCGTCAACCCGCATAACCAGAAACAGCTGACCTGCACAAACTGCCACGGCAAGCCATCGCCGATGCACCGCGAAGGCGTTAGAGATGTCATGCGCTTTAACTTCCCGATGTATAAGGTGGAAGAACAAAACAGCGTCTGTATGTCATGTCATACGCCGGAACAGTTGCAGAAATCGTTTTGGCCACACGATGTGCATGTCGCGAAAGTGGCCTGCGCTAGCTGCCACCAGTTGCACCCCACGCAGGATAGTATGCAGACGCTGAACGACAAGAGCCGCATCAAACTGTGCGTGGATTGCCATAGCGATCAGCGCAATAACCCAGACTTCAACCCAGCCTCAGTTCATCTGGGTAATAAGAGGCAGCCATGAGTTGCTCTCGTCGTCAATTTCTTGCCCGTATGGGGGGGCTCATTGCCATCACCAGTACGGCGGGGCAGGTCGTCGCACAGACGCTGAATATCAACGGCGTCCGCTATGGCATGATCCACGATGAATCGCTCTGTATCGGCTGTACGGCGTGCATGGATGCCTGTCGGGAAGTCAATCAGGTGCCGGAAGGCGTCTCGCGCTTGACGATCATTCGCAGCGAACCGATTGGGACCTTCCCAGACGTGAAATACCGCTTTTTCCGTCACTCCTGTCAGCACTGTGATCATGCGCCTTGTGTTGACGTGTGTCCGACCGGGGCGTCGTATCGTGATGCGACAAACGGCATTGTGGATGTGAATCCCGATCTGTGCGTAGGGTGCCAATACTGTATTGCTGCCTGTCCTTATCAGGTGCGCTTTATTCATCCGAAGACGAAAACGGCGGACAAGTGCGATTTTTGCCGCAAGACTAACCTGAAAGCCGGAAAACTGCCCGCCTGTGTGTTGTCTTGTCCGACGAACGCGCTGACGTTCGGCAACCTTGACGATCCTGACAGCGAGATTTCCCGCCTGCTTCGTCAACAGCCGACGTATCGCTACAAAATCGCGCTCGGCACTCGTCCTAAGGTTTATCGCGTACCGTTTAAATACGGGGAGGTTCATCAATGACGCCCGTGTCTTCAAGCGCATTCCATTTTGCTTCGTTAGTCTGGGACTGGCCGATTGCGATTTACCTGTTCCTGGTGGGCATTTCTGCGGGACTGGTGACGCTGTCGGTCTTACTGCGACGCTACCACCCCGAACAGGCAACCGCCGACAGTACGTTAATGCGCACCACACTGATTCTTGCACCGTGCACCATTATTCTGGGATTGCTGATTCTGGTTTTCCACCTGACGCGCCCCTGGACGTTCTGGAAGCTTATGTTCCATTACAGCTTTACCTCGGTGATGTCGGTTGGGGTCATGCTGTTTCAGGTCTATATGGCGGCGCTGGCGGTCTGGTTGGTCAACATTTTCAGCGAGCAGGTTATCGTGCTGCAACAGCGCTGGTTGCCGAAGCTGGTCATGCTTCCCAAGGTGCTCGGCTGGCTGGCACCGATGCAGAAATCGCTGGATATCGTGATGTTACTGCTGGCGGTGATGTTAGGGGCTTATACCGGGTTTTTACTCTCCGCGTTGAAGACCTATCCGCTGCTGAATAACCCGATCTTACCGGCGCTATTCCTGTTTTCGGGGGTGTCCTCCGGTGCCGCAGTAGCGCTGATCGCCATGGCCTGCCGCTATCGTCGCAATCCGCATAGTGAAGAAGCGCACTTTGTACACCGTGTCGAAACGCCGGTCATGTGGCTAGAAATCTTCTTACTGTTTGCGTTCTTTATCGGCCTTGCTTTAGGGGACGATGGGAAGCAGCGGGCGCTGGTGGCCGCCGTGGGTGGTGGGTTCTGGGCCGTGTGGTTCTGGCTGGGCGTGGTAGGGATTGGATTAATCCTTCCCTTGCTGCTCAAGTCATGGGCTAACCGACAGCATTCACCTTATGGCGTGCTGGCGGTCTGCGGTATGAGTCTGGTGGGCGTCTTGCTACTGCGCTTCTTTATCCTCTATGCGGGGCAGTTAACCGTTGTCTAATTCCCAGCAAGAGGCCTGTTAATGTTGTTATTGCCAGAATTTGGGTATGTCGCGCTGTCGCTGGCGGTTTGCGTCGGTGTGGAGACGGCGTTGCTGACATTTTCAGGCTACTCCCTGCGCTGGTCGGGTACTTACCGACTGGCGCGGTGCTGGACGTTGGTACTGTTTGGTCTTGTGTTGTTTGCGTTTATTGCGCTGACGCTGAGCGTGGTACAGGATGATTTTTCTGTTAATTACGTCGCCCAGCATAGCCATCGTGATTTACCGCTGGGGCTAAAAATTGCGGCGGTTTGGGGCGGGCATGAAGGATCGCTGCTGCTGTGGCTGTTATGTTTAACCGGCTGGAGTGCCGTGTTCGCCTGTCGCTATCGTAAGGCGGAGAGCGATCTGTTTCCGCTGACGCTGGCGATGCTGGCCGTGATCGCGACTGCGCTGCTGGTGTTCATTGTCTTTTTCTCCGATCCCTTTGTGCGTCTCTTCCCGCCAGCGGTGGCGGGAAGAGATCTCAACCCCATGCTGCAACACATTGGCCTTATTCTTCATCCGCCGTTGCTCTATCTGGGCTATGGCGGGCTAACTGTGAGTGCGGCGCTGGCGTTAGCCGCCCTGATTCACGGTGAGTTTACTGCGCCCGCCGCCTGGATTTGTTGGCGCTGGACGCTGCCCGCCTGGAGCCTGTTGACGCTAGGAATCATCCTCGGATCGTGGTGGGCCTATAACGAACTGGGCTGGGGAGGATGGTGGTTCTGGGATCCGGTAGAGAACGCCTCGCTGCTCCCGTGGCTTACGGCCAGCGCATTACTGCACAGCCTGTCTGTCACCCGCATGCGCGGCATCTTTCGCCATTGGTCGCTGATATTGGCGTTGCTGACGTTCATTTTATGCCTGTTGGGCACGCTGATTGTGCGCTCCGGGATACTGGTGTCGGTTCATGCATTCGCTCTCGAACATGACCGTGCGGTGCCTCTATTTATCCTGTTTGCTTGCTTGAGTATGGCGGCGTTGGCGGTTTATGGCTGGCGGGCTCAGCTTGTCCATTCTGCTGCCCGCTTCTCCGGCTGGTCGCGGGAAATGGCGATATTGCTGGTGTTGCTGTTATTCAGTGCCGTCGCGCTGGTGGTATTACTTGGCACGCTTTACCCAATGATCTATGGGCTGGCGGGTTGGGGGAAAATCTCCGTGGGCGCGCCCTATTTTAACCGTGTGCTCTTGCCCTTCGGTGGCCTGATGCTGTTGCTCATCGGGGTAGCGGCGGGAGGCTACTGGAAACGCAGTGCGCGATGGCCTGTCCGGCGTTTCGAAGTGACGCTGGCTGTCGGTGTCATCACCGCGCTGGTCTTATGGCCACATGGGTACGCCGTCGCACTGGCGGCGGGTCTGATCGGCTGGGTTATGGCCGCACAGTGGTTACAGCCGCTGTCGGCGATACGTCAGCAGCTTCCTGCCCTGCTCGCGCATACGGGCGTGGCGCTCTTTGCCCTGGGGATCGCGTTCTCTGCGGGCAGCAAGCAGGAAATCAGTACCAATGTGGGTCAGGGAGAACAGGTCACGCTGGGCGACTACCATTTCCGATTTTTACAGCTGGAGTTAGTGGCGGCGCAGAATTACACCGCCGAGCAGGCCGTGATTGCGATTTATCGTGGCGACTCACCGATCGCCCGCATCATGCCGGAACGTCGTTATTACAACGCACGTAAACAGCAGATGGTTGAGCCGGGCATTGCCTGGGGGCCGATCAGAGAATGGTATGCCGTGATGGGAGAGAAAACCGGCGAAAACCGCTATGCCATGCGTTTCTATGTGCAAACCGGTGTTCGCTGGGTGTGGGGTGGCGGCCTACTGATGGTCGCGGGCGCGCTGCTGGGGTGGTTCAGAGGGAGAAGGGCCTATGAGTAAATACATTGCGCTCCTTTTCATGCTGCTGGCTTTTTCTGTACAGGCTCAGGTGGTCGATACCTGGGCGTTTTCCAGTCAGGCGCAGCGTCAGGCTGCGATGGCGATTGCTGGCGAATTACGCTGCCCACAATGCCAGAACCAGAGTCTGCTGGAATCGAATTCGCCCGTGGCGGTGAGTATGCGTCATGAGGTCTTTTCCATGGTGGAGCAGGGCAAGGACAGGTCAGAAATTATGGCGTTTATGAATCAACGCTATGGCGACTTTGTTCAGTACAACCCACCGATGAAAATGCAAACCAGCATCCTTTGGCTCACGCCGCTGCTTTTGCTGTTAGCGATTGCGGTTATCGCGTGGCGGGTGATGCGGCGGCAGAATCGAAGGGCGCGCCCATGAGCCTGTTAAGCGTGAGCCTGTTGGACCTGAACCTATTGAGTATGGTGTTCGTCGCCGTCGCGATTGTCGTTCTGGCGGCCGGGCTACTATGGCCGCTACTGTCTCTGCGCAAGCCGGAGGGGGATGACAAGCTACAGCGTTTAGCGGAGCGCATCTGGCATTTTCAGTGTGAACAGGCAGGAAAGCATCTGTCCGAGCATGAGGCAAAGATGCTGGGTCGAGAGCTGTCCCACGATCTGCCGTTAGCCTCTCCTTCTTCTTTTGCGCAGCGCCCAATGCCCGCCATTGTCGTTGTGGCTGCGGTCATCGTTATCTTATTGGGCAGTGCGACGTTCTACATGCTAAGCCCGCGTGCTGCGCTGGTTCAGACGGAACGCCAGCGACTTGCCGATCCACTCCATGATTTTAGCGACGCGCAACAGCAGGAAAAACAGCTTACTGCCTTGCAGGACAACATTCGTAAAACGCCGGGCAACAGCGTCCTCTGGGCTGAGCTGGGTGAATATTATCTTTACCGCAACGCGTATGACAACGCGTTGCGCGCTTATCGGCAGGCGATTGCGCTGAAGGGTGACAGTGCTGAGCTGTATTCGGCACTGGCAACGGTGCTGTATTACCAGGCCGGTCAGGCCGTCACACCGCCGATGCAAGAGATGGTCGATAAAGCGCTGGCGCTGGATGCCAATGAAGTGACGGCGTTGATGCTGCTGGCATCCGATGCGTTCTTGAAGGCCGATTATGCACGCGCGATTACGATTTGGCAGCGCTTACTGGACACGTACAGCCCGCGGGTTAATCGCGTCCAGTTGATCGAGGCGATCAACACGGCAACGCTGCTGAAGAATAGCCAGAAATAACGTGTGATACGTTTTGCTTTAGCGGGATTTTGGTCGCGCCTGTTATCCGGCGTGAGAAATTATGCTGAGGAGGTAGCTGGCTTAGGATGAGCCGCAGGACGCGGCGAAAGCTTGCGCCACGCCGGGAGCGTGTCGCAAACGGTCCGTAAAGCCGGATACCGACGAAGGTACCGCGCAGCGGCATAATTTAGCCGGTAAGCCAGGGTTCGCAGGGCGACGGCGATTGAGCCGCCCTGCGTCGGGCGCGTGCGGAGAGGTAGCATGAAATGAAGGCCTTGTGGCGCACGAAACGGTCTCGGCGGCTGCATAAAAATATGCCCAATATATTTCCGGTTTAAGCGTGTCGGCGTGGTTTTCGATACGACTCGATGACAGAAATAACCGGAATCACCGATTTTATTGATCTCAATAAAAAAGATTAACTCTTTAGGGTTACGGCCACCAAGAGGGGGAGTAAAGGCACCATGTTATTCTATACCCGTCATACTTCAAGCTGCATGTGCGTTGGCTTTTCTCGCTCACCCCAGTCACTTACTTATGTAAGCTCCTGGGGATTCACTGCGTCGCCGCCTTCATGCAACTCGAATTATTTAGGGTATATGGCATTAGAAAGTAGGAGTACACCCCGATGTTAGAAGCGCGCGATGTGGTTTGCATACGCGATGAGCATGTGCTGTTCAGCGCGTTGTCGTTTACGGCCAGCGCGGGAGAAATGGTGCAGATTGCCGGTGCCAACGGGGTGGGCAAAACATCGCTATTGCGCATTCTAAGCGGTCTGGCGACGCCTGAATCGGGGGAGATCTGCTGGCAAGGGCAACGCATCAACCGTATGCGCGAGCAGTTTAATCAGCAGCTTCTGTGGTTAGGCCATCAGCCGGGCATAAAAAGCGTCCTGACGGGTGAAGAGAACCTGCGCTTTTTCTATCCGCAACAGGATCAGGATGCACTCTGGCAAGCGTTGGCCGCCGTCGGGCTGGCTGGCTATGAAGATGTGCCCGTGGCGCGTCTTTCGGCGGGACAACAGCGTCGTGTCGCGCTGGCGCGTTTGTGGCTCACCGACGTCCCGCTGTGGATTCTGGATGAGCCACTGACCGCGCTTGATGTGGCAGGCGTCGAAATGCTGACACAGCGTATGGAACACCATATTGCGCGTGGCGGTATCATCATTTTAACCACCCATCAGCCGCTGCGTCCGTTCGCTCAGGATATTCGCTGTATCCAGCTTACGCCGAGTGAGAGAACCCCATAATGCGGCGGCTGATTGCTCGAGAACTGCGCGTTGCGTTGCGCAATAACGCGGAAATTCTTAACCCTCTGTGGTTCTTCCTGATCGTCATCATCTTATTTCCTCTGGCTATTGGACCAGAGCCGCAGCTATTGATGCGTGTGGCACCCGGCGTGGTGTGGGTGGCGGCGCTGCTCGCTTCGCTGCTGGGGATGGATCGCCTTTTCCGCGATGACTATCAGGATGGCTCGTTGGAACAGCTGACGCTGTTGCCTTTGCCGCTGCCGTTAGTGGTGTTGGCGAAAGTGGTGGTGCACTGGATGGTCAGTGGGCTGCCGCTGTTACTGCTTTCTCCGCTGGCGGCACTGTTGTTTGGGCTGGACAGCCACGGCTGGTGGGTGATGGCGTTAACGCTGTTGCTCTGCACGCCAACGCTCAGTTTTCTGGGTGCTATTGGCGCGGGATTAACGGTCGGGCTGCGCCGCAGCGGCGTGTTGTTAAGCCTGCTGGTTTTGCCGCTCACCATACCGTTGTTGATATTTGCGACGGCGTCGGTCGAGGCCGCGATGATGCAACTGCCAGTCGGTGGGTATCTGGCCATCCTCGGTGCCTTTCTGGCGGGCAGCGCCACCCTGAGCCCGTTTGCCACGGCGGCGGCATTGCGGGTGAGCATACAATAATTTTCCGATCTCAGGATCGCCTTCATCGTCCCATTGGGATGAGTTTTACGCAAAGTGAGCACACGATTATGTTGAAAAAAAACTATCAGCTTACGCAGCCGGATCGCCTTTATGGCCTTTGCGGCAGGCTTATCCCCTGGGTTGCCTTGATCAGCGCCGCGTTGCTGATTGGCGGTTGTCTGCTGGGATTTGGGTTTGCGCCTGCGGATTATCAGCAAGGGCAAGGGTATCGCATTATGTACCTGCACGTGCCAGCGGCCGTGTGGTCGATGGGCGTCTATGCGGTGATGGCGATATGTGCGCTTATCGGGATGATTCGGCAGTCAAAAACGGCGGAGCTGGCCGTGGCGGCGATGGCACCGGTCGGCGCGGTGTTTACTTTTATTGCGCTGACGACGGGCGCCACCTGGGGCAAACCGATGTGGGGGACCTGGTGGGTGTGGGATGCGCGTCTGACGTCGGAACTCGTTCTGCTGTTTCTGTACGTGGGCATCATCGCGCTCTACAACGCCTTTGACGATCGCCGTCTTGCCGGTCGTGCGGCGGCCATTCTGGTGCTAGTTGGCGTGGTGAATTTACCCATCATCCATTTCTCGGTCGAGTGGTGGAATACCCTGCATCAGGGATCGACAAAAATGCAGAAAACGATCGATCCCGCTATGCGTCTCCCGCTGCGAATCATGATGTTAGGATTTATGAGCTTGTTCGTGACGTTGTCACTCATGCGGTTGCGTAACTTGATACTGGTGCAGCAGCGCCGCGCGCCTTGGGTGGCTGCGCTGCTTAATAAAGGAGGAATAGCACGATGAACATCGCTTTCACGAGTTGGCAAGATTTCTTTGCGATGGGCGGCTATGCCTTTTACGTGTGGCTGGCAGTGGTGCTAACGCTGTTACCGCTGAGCGCATTGGTCGGTCATACCCTCTTGAGTCGCCGCACATTACTGAGTGATATCCGCCGCCAGCAGGCGCGCGAGCAGCGTAAGAGTACGGCCCGTCAGTCGGAAACGATGGAGGTGGTGCAATGAGTACGCCGCGTAAAACCCGCCTCTATGCCATCGTGGCCGTGGTCTGCGGTGCGGTAGTGACGATAGCGCTGACGCTCTATGCATTGAGCTCAAATATCGATCTCTTTTATACGCCCAGTGAAATTCTTTACGGCAAGAACGAAACACAGGAAAAACCGGCGATTGGGCAGCGTTTACGCGTCGGTGGCATGGTGATGCCGGGCAGCGTGCGCCGCGACAGCCAAAGTCTGGAAGTCCGCTTCACCGTTTATGATGCGCAGGGTTCAGTGGATGTGACCTATAACGGGATGCTGCCGGATCTGTTCCGCGAGGGGCAAGGGGTGGTGGCGCAGGGCATTCTGGATACCGACGATCATATTATGGCGAAAGAAGTACTTGCCCGACATGATGAAAACTACACGCCACCGGAAATCAAAGCGGCGATGGAAGGGCAGCATGGTCATGCGCCGGTGGCGGCCACAGAGGGTAAACGGTTATGATGCCTGAAGTGGGCAATTATCTGCTCTGTCTGGCGCTAGGCGTTGCGCTGTTGCTCAGCGTGTATCCGCTGTGGGGCGCATCGCGTCAGGATACTCGTCTGATGGCCTTGGCGCGTCCTCTTGCCTGGGCGCTGTTTGCATGCATTTTGGCGTCTTTCCTCGTGTTGGTGCATGCACTGGTGATTAATGATTTCACCGTCCTCTACGTAGCCAATAACTCAAACCGCGCGCTGCCAGTGTGGTATCGCGTGGCAGCCGCGTGGGGCGCACATGAAGGATCGCTGCTGCTCTGGGTGCTGCTGATGAGCGGCTGGACCTTCGCCGTGGCGGTATTCAGCCGGGGGATGTCGCTGGATGCGGTCGCCCGCGTGCTGGCCGTCATGGGGATGATTAATGTCGGCTTCTTGCTGTTCATCATCCTGACGTCGAATCCCTTTACGCGCACGCTGCCGGACTATCCGATTGACGGACGCGATCTCAATCCGCTGTTGCAGGATGTCGGGTTAATCTTCCACCCTCCGCTGCTTTACATGGGCTATGTCGGGTTTTCCGTGGCGTTTGCGTTTGCGGTCGCCTCGCTGCTGGCTGAGCGGCTGGACAGCGCATGGGCTCGCTGGTCCCGACCGTGGACGCAGGCGGCCTGGTCGTTCCTGACGCTAGGTATCGTGCTCGGTTCGGGCTGGGCGTATTACGAACTCGGCTGGGGCGGCTGGTGGTTCTGGGATCCGGTGGAAAATGCGTCATTGATGCCGTGGCTGGTGGGCACGGCGCTGCTACATTCTCTGTCGGTCACCGAAAAACGCGGCAGCTTCAAGGCCTGGACGGTGTTGCTGGCCATCGGTGCGTTCTCGCTCTGCCTCTTAGGGACGTTTCTGGTGCGTTCCGGTGTATTGGTGTCGGTGCATGCGTTTGCCTCCGATCCGGCGCGCGGCATGTTTATTCTCGCGTTTCTGGTCATTGTCATCGGCGGTTCTTTGCTGCTGTTCGCTATCAAAGGCAACCGAGTACGGGCGCGGGTCACGAATTCGCTCTGGTCGCGTGAGACTTTCCTGCTTGGCAATAACCTGATCCTGATGGCGGCAACGCTCGTCGTGCTGCTGGGAACGCTGCTGCCGCTGGTGCATAAGCAACTAGGCTTGGGCAGCATTTCGATTGGTGCGCCGTTCTTTAACACCATGTTTACCCTGTTGATGGCCCCTTTTGCCTTATTGCTGGGCGTGGGGCCGCTGGTTCGCTGGCGGCGCGACGAACCGCAAAAGCTGCGTAAGCTGCTGCTGATTGCGCTGGTCGTAACGGCGGCACTGTCGCTGCTACTGCCGTGGCTGTTACAGGATTCCGTTGTTGCCATGACGGTGGTCGGCCTGTCGATGGCGCTGTGGGTGTTCTTCTTAACGGTGTACGAGCTGCATACCAGTTCCACCCGTCGTCATGGTCTGCTGCGCGGCTTGACCACACTTTCACTGAGCCAGTGGGGCATGGTGTGCGGTCATATTGGGCTGGCGGTGACGGTGGTAGGGATCGCCTTCAGCCAAAATTATAGCGTTGAGCGCGATGTGCGGATGCGGGCAGGCGACAGCATACAAATCCACGATTACCGTTTTACGTTTCAAGGCGTGCGTGATGTCGTGGGGCCGAACTGGCAAAGCGCGAAAGGGACGATTGAGGTGACGCACAACGGCAAGCCGGAAGCGATCTTGAAGGCGGAAAAACGCTTCTACAACACCAGTGGCGCGATCATGACGGAAGCCGCCATTGATGCGGGTGTGACGCGCGATCTCTATGCGGCTTTGGGTGAAAAGCTGGATGACGGTAGCTGGGCGGTGCGGCTGTATTACAAACCCTTTATCCGCTGGATTTGGTACGGCGGGGGGCTGATGGCGTTAGGGGGCATCCTGTGCATGTTCGATCCTCGTTATCGCCTGCGTCGCGCGGTTCGGGGGACAGCATCATGAGTCGTAAGATTCTGTTAATTCCGCTTGTCCTGTTTTTACTGCTGGCCGTTGCCTTGCTATGGCAACTGGTGCGTAACAGCGACGGCGACGATCCCATGCGGCTGGAGTCAGCCCTGATTGGCAAACCGATTCCCGCGTTTCGTCTTGAATCGCTGGATCAGGCAGGAAAGGTTTATAGCCAATCTGAGCTGAGCGATGGCAAACCGCTGCTGCTGAACGTCTGGGCGACCTGGTGCCCGACGTGCCGTGCGGAGCACCAGTTTCTCAACACGCTGGCGGCGCAGGGAATCCGCGTCGTGGGCATGAATTATAAAGATGAACGTCCCAAAGCGGTCGAATGGCTGAAGACGCTAGGCAACCCCTATGCGATGAGCTTATTTGATGGCGACGGCATGCTGGGGCTGGATTTGGGCGTGTATGGCGCGCCGGAAACGTTCCTGATCGACGGGAAAGGCATCATTCGCTATCGCCATGCGGGCGATCTCAACATGCAGGTGTGGCAAGAAACGCTGCAACCGCTGTGGGACAAATACAGCAAGGAGGGCGGCGCATGAGAGTGCTGAGTTTCCTTAGCGCGCTGCTGCTGTCGTTCAGCGTGCTGGCGTCTTCCGAGGTATTGCGTTTTGACAATGCTACGCAGGAGCAACAGTTTCGTGAGTTGACGATGCAGTTGCGCTGCCCGAAATGCCAGAACAACAGCATTGCCGATTCCAATTCGATGATTGCTTCGGATATGCGGCAGAAAGTGTATGAACTGATGCAGCAGGGACAAACGAAAGAGCAGGTTGTCGATTATATGGTGGATCGTTACGGCTATTTTGTGACGTATGAACCGCCGATCACGCCTTTTACGGTTCTGCTGTGGCTCCTGCCTGCGCTGTTTCTGGCTGTGGGATCATGGGTGATTATTCGGCGTGCTCGTCGCATCAGAAGTGCCAAAGAACCGATGAGCGAACAGGATAAGAAGCGCTTGCAGACGCTGTTGGAACGTGAGGGGAAATCCGAATGATGCTACTGATCGCAACCATTGTACTATCACTGATTGCGCTTTCCGCGCTGCTGCTTGCGCCGTGGTCGTCACGAGGCGAATACGATCGCGATGCGATCAATCAGGCGCTGTATCGCGATCGTCTGCGTGAGCTTACTGTGGATGTCGCCAATGAGCAGGAACGTGCTCAACTGGTTGAGGAACTCCAGCATACGCTATTGCAGGACATTCCCAGCGATGCGAAGGCACAACAGCGTCCGCTAAACAGCTGGGTTTTGCTGCCGGGTGTGCTGTTGCTGGTTATCGTCAGCCTCGGTGTGTTTTGGAAGATTTCCGCGGTTAATCGGGTGCAGGAGTTACAGCAGGTTGTGGCGTTAACGCCGGACCTGATGAAGCGAGCACTGGATCCTGACGCCGAACCACTGACCATTGAAGACGTCGCGCGTCTCGGTCTGGGATTGCGTAGCCAGTTGGAAATGCAGCCAGACAATCCACAAGACTGGTGGATGCTGGGGCGTATTGCGGGATTGCTGAATAACTACGATATGTCCGTGCAGGCGTTTGCCAAGGCTTTCCAGCTCGATCCGAAAAATACGGACCTAGCGCTGGACTATGCAGATCTGCTGTCGCGATCTACCGACCCGCGTGATAGCCAACGCGGTGGTGACATGCTGCGTGAACTGATGAATTCCGGCTCGACCAATGTGCGTGTACTGAGCCTATTGGCTTTCAATGCCTATGAAGCCCAGCGCTATCAGGACGCGATTAACGCCTGGGAAGCCATGTTGCAACTGTTACCGCAAAACGACACGCGCCGAGCAGTTATTGAGCGCAGCGTGGCACAGGCGAAAGCGTCAATGTCGGTGCAGGCGACCACGGGGAAATAATCCTTTTTTATTTTCATCATCAATAGCAGAAGGGCGATATATCGCCCTTTTGTTGTTTCTGTTGTTACGGTGAAGGTTTCGTGCGCATTACCCACGGTTTTTTCTGCAACCGTTGCAGCACGCGCCCGACACGGGGCGGCTAAGGCCGCTCTCAGCACAGGCGGAAACATCCGCCCCAAAATAACAATGAACGAAGTTCAATCTTTTGATTTTATGGGGTAAGTTCGCGTAAATAATTGCGCTGAGGTGAGCGTAAACGCCGGATGAGCGGCATGGACGCCGCGAAAGTCTGCGCCGTGCTGGGAGCACGTCGCAGGCGGTCCGAACAGCGGATACGAACGCCGAAGGCACCGCGAAGCGGCGTAATTCCACGCAAAAAGCCAGGGGTCGCGGGGCGACGGCAATTGAGCCGTCCCGCGTCGGGCGCGTGCGACGTGAGTTGCAGAAGATCTCACTACTTATTGCGCACGAAACCCTCACGGTATTCACAAAAATACTAGGGAAGGGCGGATGCTTCCGCTTGTGTTGAGGACGGCATACGCCGTCCCGAGTGTTACGAAGGGGGCGGGTTATAACCCGCTTTTGACGCCGTGCATGTCCGGCAGTTTGTGTGCGATGCCTTTGTGGCAATCGATACAGGTTTGACCGAGTTTTATCGCTTCGCTGTGTTTTTCCGCCGCGACCGTTTTTTGCCCTGAGAAGTCCATGTAGTCAAAATTGTGACAGTTACGGCATTCCTGAGAATTGTTATTTTTCATGCGCCGCCATTCGCTCTGCGCCATCGTCAGTCGGTGTGCTTCAAACTTTTGTGGCGTATCAATCGTGCCCATTATTTTGCCGTACAGCTCTTTACTGGCCTGAATCTTACGCACCATTTTCGGCACAAACTCATGCGGAACGTGGCAGTCCGGGCAGGTGGCGCGTACGCCGCTGCGGTTGCTGTAGTGCGCGGTTTCCATATATTCCTGATACACGGTATTGCGCATTTCATGACAGCTGATGCAGAACGCCTCGCTGTTGCTCATTTCCATGCCTTTCTGGGATGTCGCCAGAAAGAAAATACCGCCCGCAAAGCCGATAATGAGCAACGTTCCCAGAGCCAGCCGACTTGGGCGACGCCACCATTGCCACAGCTGGCGCAACAACCGTCCCACTTTTCCTGGTTGTTTCATAGCAAACCTCACTGTCCAAAGCCTTTAGAAGGGGCGAACGTGTTACCGGTAATCGGCGAACTGTCCGCTTGCGGCACGTGACATTGCAGGCAGAAATGGCGTGCAGGTGCGACATTGCTCAGCACTTTGCCGTCTCTGTCGACAAAATGGGTTGGGCTGACGCGGGGGGCGCTGGTGGAACGATAGCTCTCCACGCCGTGACACTGTAGGCAACGGTTAAAGGTCGGGGTGACCTGATAGCCATCCACGCTATGCGGGATCATCGGTGGCTGGTTGACATAGTTGAGCGCCATACGCTCCTGCTGCTTCGGCATCCGGCTATTTCCCGGCTGTGTCGCGGCGACTTCCGGCGATTGGCTTAAATCGACCTGTGCAGTTGCTATCGCACTGCCCATTATCGCCAGGGCGGTGATCCAGCGAAACCATCCCATTCTCAGGCTTTTCATGACTTTGCTCCCGATTTCCATCTAAGGGTTATTTTAAAAACGTCTTCAGCGCAGACATCAATACAGCGTCCGCATGTTATGCAGTCTCGGTCAGTGACCTGTACCGGACTGTGTTTATCGAGCAAGGGCGCGCGAAGTACCTGTGGCTCTGGACAGACATGAAAGCAGTCCATACAGCGCGTACAGCGTTCACGCTCGGTGGCATCCACAACCAGTGCGCCTTTGCTGCCAAGCGCGCCATACAGCGCGCCCGTTGGACAAAGGTGTCCGCACCAGCCGTGTTCCACGACCAATAAATCAAACAGAAATAGCGCCAGCAGCAGCCAGATACCTGCACCAAACCCGAAAATCAGCCCGCGACCCATCAGTGAAACCGGGTTGACCCATTCCCACAGCAGCCCGCCCGTCAGCGCACTGCCTGCCACGATCATAATCAACAGCAGATAGCGCAGATTGCGGGGGAGCGTTGCCGAGGCGGTGATGCCGAAACGGCGACGCAGCCAGGCGGCTAAATCGGTGAGCGGATTCACAGGACAGACCCAGCTACAGAACAGGCGCTTGCCTGCCAGCGCATAGCTCAGCGCGATAATCAGCGCACCGACCAGCGCGAGGGCGGCAGGCAGATGACCGCTAGCCAAACTTTGCAGCACCATCAGCGGATCGCTGAGCGGCACGGTGTCGAGCAAGCGGCTGGCACTGTAGTTACCGCGCAGAATCCAGAAGCCTAACAGCGGGCCGCTGAGGAACATGAGCAGCACCAGAGACTGTGTCAGTCGACGTAAGACCAGCCAGCGGTGGCTGCGCCACCAGCCTTTTTTCGTCCGGGCTTCTCGTCCGGCGTCTTGCTTACGATTTGCCATCGCGTGCCTCCAGCCAACTGAAACGGTAGTGGTGTCCGAGTTCGCCTTTTGCCAGCGCGCGCGGCAAGACCTTTATCGCTGGCTGTTCCAGCACACAGGCTTTTTCACATTTGCCACAGCCGGTACAGACATCGCTATGCACCGTCGGCAGAAAACGGGCATGTTTTCCGGTTCTGGCATTGCGCTCTGGTTCCAGCGTGATGGCGCTATCGATGAGGGGGCAGACGCGATAGCAGACATCGCAGCGTAACCCCTGATAGTTCAGGCAGTTTTCCTGATCGAGCAGCACCGCTAATCCCATGCGGGCGTCATCAATAGCGTCCAGCGGCTGTAATGCACCACTGGGGCAGGCGACCACGCAGGGAATGTCCTCACACATCTCACACGGGATATCGCGTGCGACAAAGTAAGGGCTACCGGCTGCGGAGCCGGAGACCAGCGTTGCCAGCTTTAGCGTGTCGTACGGACAGGCCTGAACACATTGGCCACAGCGTATGCAGGCACCGGAAAACGCCGCCTCAGACAGTGCACCCGGCGGCCGTAGCCGGAGTACGTCTGCCTGAGCGCGTCGCTGCTGAATGCCGAGAACCGTCACCGCTGCTGATAAGCCAGCAACGGCGCGGACGGCGTCACGCAGAAAGCGACGGCGAGCGGGTGATGAATTCTCCGGGCGTGCCATGCGCGTTACACCTTAGCCAGCTTGACGGCACACTTCTTAAAGTCCGCTTCTTTCGACAGCGGATCGGTCGCATCCAGCGTCAGGACGTTAGTCATTTGTGCGGCATCGAAGAACGGCATATAGACCAGCCCACGTGGTGGCTTATTGCGACCGCGTGTCTCAACAATCGAGACGACTTCACCACGGCGCGAGATAATGCGGACCTTCTCGCCGCGACGTAGATCGCGCGCTTTGGCATCCTGCGGGTGCATAAATAGCACGGCCTCGGGGAAGGCGCGGTGCAGTTCCGGTACGCGACGCGTCATGCTGCCGGTGTGCCAGTGTTCCAGCACGCGGCCGGTGGAGAGCCAGAGATCGTATTCGTCGTCCGGCGCTTCTGCGGCAGGCTCGTACGGCAGCGCAAAAATAACCGCCTTGCCATCCGGTTTGCCGTAGAAACGGTAGGCTTCTCCCGCTTTGACGTAAGGATCGTGCCCTTCGCTATAGCGCCACTGTGTTTCCTTGCCGTCAACGACCGGCCAGCGCAGCCCGCGAACCTTGTGGTAGGTATCGAACGGCGCTAGGTCGTGACCGTGCCCGCGGCCAAACGCGGCGTATTCTTCAAACAGGCCTTTTTGCAGGTAAAAACCGAAGTCGCGAGATTCATCGTTCAACTGGTTTTCCGCTAATTCGCTGAGCGGGAAGCGCGTGGTGACATCGTTAGCAAACAGCACGTCGTAGAGGGTCTTGCCGCGGTAGGCCGGTTTCTGCGCCAGAAGTTCTTCCGGCCACACTTCCTCGATGGCGAAGCGCTTGGCAAAGCTCACCACCTGCCACAGATCCGATTTTGACTCGCCCGGCGCTTTAACCTGCTGACGCCAGAACTGCGTCCGGCGCTCGGCATTGCCGTAGGCACCTTCTTTTTCCACCCACATTGCGGTAGGCAAAATCAGGTCAGCGGACAAGGCGCTGATCGTCGGGTAGGGATCGGAAACGACGATGAAGTTACGCGGATCGCGCCAGCCCGGCATACGCTCCTGATTGATGTTCGGGCCGGCCTGCATGTTGTTGTTACACATTACCCAATAGGCATTCAGCGTGCCGTCCTTCAGCGCCCGATCCTGTGCGACGGCGTGTAAGCCGATTTTTTCAGGAATCGTGCCTGTCGGTAACTGCCACAGCTTTTCCGCCATCGCGCGGTGTTTCTCGTTAGTCACCACCATGTCTGCTGGCAGGCGGTGGGCGAAGGTGCCGACTTCACGCGCGGTGCCGCAGGCAGAAGGTTGCCCGGTTAACGAGAACGGCCCGCAGCCCGGCTGAGAGATCTTGCCCGTCAGCAGGTGGATGTTATAAACCAGATTGTTCGCCCAGACGCCGCGCGTGTGCTGGTTAAAGCCCATCGTCCAGTAAGAGATCACT
Organism: Pectobacterium versatile; assembly: GCF_020166435.1. Lineage (GTDB taxonomy): Bacteria > Pseudomonadota > Gammaproteobacteria > Enterobacterales > Enterobacteriaceae > Pectobacterium > Pectobacterium versatile. The sequence continues at coordinate 314,320 of NZ_JAINZP010000001.1, forward strand.
TTTTTCTTCGGATCGGCATAGAGTTTTGCCAGCGCTTCCAACTGGTCGGCGGGAACGCCGCTGAGCGCGACCGTTTTTTCCAGCGTGTAGTCGGCGACAAAGGCTTTGTACTCTTCAAAACTCATCGGCTCAGATGCATCGGAACCCGGATTTTTCGCCGCTTTTTCCAACGGATGTGTCGGACGTAGGCCATAACCGATATCGGTCACGCCTCGGCGCAGGTTGACGTGGCGGGTAAAGAAAGCCTCATTCACCGCATTGTTTTGGATAATGTAGTTGGCGATGTAGTTGAGAATGGCCAGATCGGTTTGCGGTGTAAACACCATGCCGTTATCCGCCAGTTCAAAACTGCGGTGCTGGTAGGTGGACAGCACGGCGACCGTGACATTGCTGTTCGACAGACGGCGGTCGGTGATGCGTGACCAGAGAATCGGGTGCATCTCCGCCATGTTAGAGCCCCACAGGACAAACGCATCGGTCTGCTCGATATCGTCGTAGCAGCCCATCGGTTCATCCATCCCGAAGGTACGCATAAAGCCGACGACCGCTGATGCCATACAGTGGCGCGCGTTGGGGTCAATATTGTTGGAGCGGAAGCCCGCTTTGAACAGTTTGGCGGCCGCATAGCCTTCCCAAATGGTTGATTGCCCAGAGCCAAACATGCCTATCGCGTTCGGGCCTTTCTCCTTCAGTGCGGTTTTGAATTTCTCCGCCATGATGTCAAATGCCTGATCCCAGGAAATCGGAGTAAATTCGCCTTCTTTATCGAATTTGCCGTCACGCATACGCAGCAAAGGTTGGGTCAGGCGATCCTGTCCGTACATGATTTTTGGCAGGAAATAGCCCTTGATGCAGTTTAATCCACGGTTAACCGGCGCTTCAGGATCGCCCTGACTGGCGACGATGCGGCCGTTTTGCGTCCCCACCAACACACCGCACCCTACGCCACAGAAGCGGCAAGGGGCTTTATCCCAGTGGATAGCATCCGACTGTTCGGTCACGGCACGAACCGCGGTGGGTATGGTGATGCCTGCGACCGCGGCTGCCGCTGCGACCGCGTTCGCCTTCATAAAGTGTCGTCGACTGAGTTTCATAGTATTTCCTCACCCTGAGCTTGTTGATCAAGAGGTTGTTCATCGAAAGCAAAAGATTGTTCATCAAAAGGCTGTTCATCAAGCTGGTGATAAACCAGCGAAACCGCCAGTACGCCTGTAAGCTCGCGTATTGACGCTATTTGTTTTAACAGCGTGTCTTCTGAATCTGACTCCAATACCACGACCATTTTTCCGGTATCGCTATCGCTGGCACCCACTTCTAGATTGGGCTGCGTCGCTAACGCCTCGCCAACGGCTGCCATCTGCGCCGTGTTGACGTGAACTACTACACTGCAAACATGCCAGACTGTGCTCATCGGTTTTCCTGTTGCGTCGGCAGACGCGCTGGCGCGGTGTGATATCCCGCTGTGATTTTTTTCATCGATATGGCGCCGACAGGGCAGCCGGAAATGCAGGCGCCGCAGGTGGTACAGGCGTCGTCGTCGATGGACGGTGCAGCAACGCGCCCAATGGTGGGGCGGAATCGTATCGCGCCTGTTTCACACGCATCCTGACAGCTGCGGCATTCCACCTGATGCAGTGATAAACAGGCATCCTGGATCGTCAGGTGGTATTCCCACGGCGAGGTGTGACTCTCCGCGAACAGCGCTTCTGGACACGCGCGAGCACAGTCGTAGCAGAATGTGCATTCACCGTGTTGGAAATCGACAGTGGGAAAACCGCCTGAACCACGCTGGATAATCCCCGCGCCGCAGGCATCAACGCAGACGTTGCAGCGCGTGCACTGGCTCAGGAAATGGCTTTCCACACCGCTCCACGGCGGACGCAACGCGTTGTCTGCCCGCTGTAGGCCACCAGTCAGTAGGGAACGCCGGGAGAGGTTAGTCATGGCAGTTTTTCGCTCTGGCACTCAATGAAATATCCAATAGAAAACACGCTGTTTTTGTAGGGGTTACACTATTCCTCTTAGGCTGTATGCGATAATCACCCTTTAGAGGTAAATGGTGGTGCCGGATCAAGCTTATGTAGGATTCGCGCCTTATCGGCTTGCGGGAGTAAGTGGGGATCGTGATAGTACGCTGAAATGCTGATCTACTTATTTAGAGTAGGTATGACGCCAAAGAGGATTATTCGTTGTGATGGTCAAACGTCCTGTTTCTACCAGTCTGGCTCGCGCGTTTTTTTATATCGCGTTGCTTTCATTTCTGACGACGGGCATTGCGCTGTTGACGTTAGCCAGCGGTTTACGCGATGCGGAAGCGATCAACGTTGCTGGATCGATGCGTATGCAAAGCTATCGCATGGGGTATGACCTACAGGGCGATCGTGCCGCGTTAGAACCGCATCGCCGCCTCTATGCGCAAACGCTGGATTCCCCGGTTTTTCACCTGTTGGATCGCTGGTATGTACCGCGCGATGTGCGCGATCGTTATGCGGCGCTGTTACAGAGTTGGAAAACGATGGATGAGCGCCTGAATGCGGGGGATCGGGTGTGGTATCAGGACAATATTGTTCGCTATGTCACGCAGATCGATCTCTTTGTGCTGGCGTTGCAGCACTATTCCGAACGCAAGATGATGATAGTCGTTGTGACATCAATAATTGGCTCGATCACTATCTATATACTGATCTTCTTTACGCTGCGCCGCATTCGTCGCCAGGTGGTCGTGCCGTTGAATAAGCTGATGGCGGCCTGTTCGTCCATCGAGAAAGGGCGTTTTACCCATTCGCGGCTGGACGTCAATCTGCCTAACGAATTGGGGTTACTGGCGCAAACCTTCAGTAGCATGACTGACGAACTGCAAAAACTCTATCGCTCTCTGGAAGATAAGGTTCGTCAGAAAACGCTGCGCTTGCAGGAAGTGAACCGCATGCTGAAGGTGCTGTACAACTGCTCTCAGGCGATGAACGTCAGCACGATCGACAGGCATTGCTTTCAGCAGATTCTGCAAATTGTTCACCGCTATGAAACGGTCGTTTGTCTGGAAATGCGGGTAGGGGAGAACTGGCGGTTGTGTGAAGGCCAGCCGGATGAGCAGATCGCGTGGCGGGCATTGCCGATCCGTTTGCAAGAGGTCGAGTTTGGACAGCTGCGGTGGCAGGCATCAGCGCAGCAGCCGTCGGCGCAGCTGATGGAAAGTGTCGCTAATATGTTGGGTCGCGGGCTCTATTTCAATCAGGCGCAGAAGCACTACCAGCAGCTGTTACTGATGGAAGAGCGCGCCACCATTGCACGTGAACTGCATGACTCACTGGCTCAGGTGCTGTCTTATCTGAATATCCAGATGGCGTTATTAAAACGTGCAGTATCGGAAGAAAATGCGCAGGCTCGGCAGATCATCACAGATTTTGAACAGGCGTTAAGCGATGCTTATCGCCAACTGAGAGAGCTGCTGGGAACCTTCCGGCTGACGCTGCAACAGGCCGATTTGCCGGCGGCGATGCAGGAGATGATTGAGCCGCTAAGAGCGCAGACGCCAGCGACGATTGATATCGATTGCCGTATTCCTACGCAGGTGCTGGATGCATCACAGCAGGTTCACTTGCTGCAAATCATCCGTGAAGCGGTGCTGAATGCCATTAAACACGCGCAGGCGACGACGATTACCGTCAACTGTCGTACGCAGCCAGATGGGCGTTACTGTGTTGATATTCGTGATGACGGCTGCGGCATTATCAATCAGGAGGAACCCGCAGGACATTATGGTTTAAATATTATGCAGGAGCGCGCCGAACGGTTAGGAGGAACGTTATCTATTGGCCTCCACCCTGAAGGGGGAACGCAGGTTAGCGTCTGTTTTTCGACGCCGACGACCGCGCGTGAACGCGACAACACGAACAATCTCTACCCTGAATAATTCGAGCGGCATACACGTAACTTGAAAGATGACAGGGATAAATCATAAATAAAAAATAATAAGATCCATATTACATTGGGGCTGGGCATGTCAGAAAAACCATCTTATCGTGTGCTGATCGTTGACGATCATCCGCTTATGCGCCGGGGAATCCGTCAGTTACTGGCAACTGACGCCATCTTTGACGTGATTGGGGAAGCCAGCAACGGCATGGAGGCGTTAAGCCTCGCGAATCGGGATTCTCCTGATATCATCTTGCTCGATCTCAACATGAAAGGATTAAGCGGGTTGGATACGCTTCACGCGCTGCGGCGTGATGGGATCTGCGCTCGCGTTATTGTGCTGACGGTTTCTGATGCACCCAGCGATATTTATACGCTGATGGATGCGGGGGCCGATGGCTATCTGCTTAAAGACAGCGCCCCAGAACACTTATTGGAGGCCATTCGCAACGGTGATGCCTTTAGTGAACAGGTGCGAGAGGTACTGCGCCACCGAATTGCTATACAGGACACGCCGTCGCCTTTTACCGTATTGACGGAGCGCGAATTGGATGTACTTCAGGAAGTGGCTTCAGGGTTGTCCAACAAACAAATTGCTGGCGTGCTGTATATCTCAGAAGAGACGGTAAAGGTGCATATCCGCAACATGCTGCGCAAGCTAAATGTGCGCTCCCGCGTTGCCGCCACGGTGCTGTATCTGGAGACTCGCGGCCAGTAAGGCCGCTGCTCGTTAACGGCGGATTGTCGCCCGCCGAAAAAAACGATTTACGTGTCTTAAACGATGGAACCTCTACCCCAAAGGGGCTGGAGGTCTCAGGCTCAGAACTGGCTTAGCATTTCGTCAAACGTCTCCCTGGCGAAATCATTGCGCCATGCCTTGTCTTTATCTTGAGGCACTTTGCTCAGTGAAAAGGTTCCCTGATAGGTAAAACTGACGGGCGCTGAGTAAGCATCCTGTAGTTTTTTCAGTTCACTGCTGCACTGTGAGGCGCTGCAATTACTTTTTGCCAGCCGCTGCACACCTTCTGCCCAGGTTTCATTCGTTTTCACCAGAACGCATTCAAATGTCACCTGAGTGGTTAGTATGCCGTTACTGTCCTTTTCTGGCTCGCCAGCTGACAGGGATTTGCATTCGGATTTTTGTCTGGCCTGCTGCACGGTCGTCATCAAGCTTTCCAGAGGCGATCGGAGCCCTTCTCTAAGCGGTTCTGGAAACAAGGCCTGCGCCATTTCGGCTATTTCACCAGGAAAGGCTTTATCGGCTTCTTTCAGTTCAGCCGCGTTTGCATAGTCGGCACTTCGGCCTGAACGCAGACGGTCGGGGCGAAGGTAATCATTTAGCTGACGAATAGCCTGATCGTCATGGTTGACCAGAGTCTTAATATAAAGATCGGATACGGCCGTTGGTGGAATGGTCTCGTCGGCATGAGACGAAAATGCGGCGGAAAGCGCAAGTAAAGGCATTGTAACTTTAATGAAAGGTTTCATTTACATTCCTGATGTGATTATTTTTATCTTTGTTGCGAGGCAGAATCCGTCTGCTAACAGTTTTTAACTGACTAAAATCAGCGAGTTAATTTATCATTTAGGGGTATTGTTTGCCAGAATAAAAGTGCACGAAGGCGTGTGGTGGGGAGAATTCTCGTGCCCTAAGTTATTTGTAGGTTATTTGGATGTTACCTATAGGCGTGTTGAAATCTCGCGCTTTCTGACGTGATGAGCAGGATTTGCTGGCGTGCTTAGCTTCGTTCGATTGAATCAATGGTTTAGTGCAGCTTATCGCCTTCCTCTCCACGCCTGTCTTAATGTAATGCACCTAAATGCCGAGAAACAGTGTTCGTTTCGGTCCGCGGTGCCGCCGATGTAGCAGCCTCCGTTGGCCTGTCCGATCAGAGCCATCTAATGGCACATTGGGTATCACACCAGCACATCACCGTGTTCCCGTGAGTGAAACGTCTTTCGCTATTTAGCGACATCGAGTTATCTAATACTGATGGTGACTTTGCCTTTCGATCTTCCCTGCTCGGCATAAGCCAGTGCCTCTGTGGTCGATGCCAGTGGGAAAGTACGATCAATGACGGGTTTGATTGCACCGGATTCGATCAGTGCAGTGATTTCCCGTAGCTGGTTGCCGTTTGCGCGCATGAAAACGAAGTCATAGCGCACGCCGTGTTTGTCGGCTTTTTTGCGGATACGTCGGCTCAACAGGCGCATTATCTGCTTCAGGAACCAGGATAGCCCTTGCTGCTCGGCGAAGGCGGGGGTTGGTGGTCCAGAGATAGAAATAAGCCGACCGCCGGGCTTGAGCACCTGAAGTGATTTTTCGAGTACGTCGTTGCCCAGACTGTTGAGGACGACATCGTAGTCCTTCAGCTCGTTTTCGAACGCCTGTGTTTTGTAGTCGATCACAACATCGGCACCCAGATTTCTCACCCATTCGACATTGCTGGTGCTGGTGGTGGTCGCGACAAACGCACCGAGGTGCTTAGCAAGCTGGATGGCGATAGTGCCTACGCCGCCCGAGCCTGCGTGAATCAGCACCTTTTGACCTTGCTTCAACTGTGCGGTATCGACCAGCACCTGCCAGGCTGTCAGAGCAACCAGCGGGATGGAAGCCGCTTGTTCCATGTCGAGATTAGCCGGCTTGAGTGCCAGCGCGTCCTCTTTCACGGCGATCAGCTCGGCAAAGCTGCCGATACGATCCTCCGGGGGACGCGCATAAACGTCGTCACCCGCCTTGAACTGACGGACATTGCGACCGACGCGCACGACCACACCGGCCAGATCATTGCCCAATACCAGTGGGAGACGATACGGTAGAATAAGTTTGAATTCGCCTTTACGGATCTTGGCGTCCAGCAGGTTGATGCTGGCGGCGTGCACTTGCACTAATACGTCATTGTGCCCGACTTCGGGGTCGGGTAGTTGACCAACCTGGCCCGTGTCCTTGTAGCGATTGATGAAAAATGCCTTCATGATGATGTAGTCCTTTGCCTGTTGAGGGAGGAATAACGCTTGAAGTAGGGATAACGCCGACGGTGTATCCCTCTATGTTGCAGCCCGCCTAGCGGCGCGACGGGCCTTTCCGTTCTGCACGAATGGCAAGTACAAAGGCCAGCGGCAGAACGATTTCGACCACAATTGCCGACAGGATGCCCGCATTAACCCGTCCTGCGGCCCACTCCACAGCACCCAGCAACGCCAGCAGCAGGCAGGCCGTGATGAAGCCCGCGACTGCGGCCGTTCGCCCGGCGGAAGGTGGCGCATTTCTCAGGGCAAAAAGCATGACCCCGATACCAGCATATAGCGGTGCAGCACGGCGGCCGATCAGACCTTCGACACCGCCACCGAAAGCGACGCCCCAGTTGGCGAGTAGCGTTGCGGGAGTGAATAACCAGATCGCAGCCAGCGCAAAGAACAGCAGCGCCGATAGAATGGACAGATAGCGGAAGCTGCGAGAGGCGGTGTGAATACTCATGCGTTCACGTCCACAACGGTGCGCCCACGCACCTTGCCTTCCAGTACGCGTTCGGCGATGACGGGCACATCGGCCAGACCGATCACCTGCGTGGTATGTGCCAGTTTGTCCAGATTCAAATTGCGGGCAAGATGCGCCCACGCCTGCAAACGTGCGGACTGGGGCGCGTTGACTGAATCAATACCTGCAAGGGTGACGTTACGCAGAATGAAGGGGAATACGGACGCAGGCAAATCCGTACCCTGAGCCAGACCGAAGGCAGTGACTACCCCACGATACTGGGTTTGTGCTAAAGCATTGGCCAGAGTATGGCTGCCGACTGAATCGATGACGCCAGCCCAGCGTTCTTTGCCGATTGGTGTACCAGGCTCAGATAGCGTGCTGCGATCAATGATTTCGGCGGCGCCAAGGCTGTGCAGGTAATCCGCTTCCTCAGGACGCCCGGTGGAAGCGACCACGCGGTAGCCCAGATCGGAGAGCAGCGCGATGGCTATCGAGCCTGCGCCGCCATTGGCACCCGTCACCAGAATGTCGCCGCGATCGGGCGTCAGACCGCCGTGTTCCAGTGCCAGCACGGATAGCGCTGCGGTATAACCAGCAGTACCGATGGCCATGGCATCTTTGGTTGAAAATACGTCAGGGATCTTGATCAACCAGTCGCCAGGCACTTGTGCTTTCTGTGCAAAGCCGCCGTGGTGGGTTTGGCTTAATCCCCAACCATTGACCAGCACACGGTCGCCAACGGTAATGCCCGGATAGCTTGAGCGCTCGACAATACCGGCGAAATCGATGCCAGGAATGAGCGGGTAATGACGGATGATGGGGCTGCGGCCAGTGACGGCCAAGGCATCCTTGTAATTTACTGTAGAATACTCAACGGAGACGGTAACATCGCCAGGCATGAGATCTTCATCTTTGAAGTTGACGAGATGGGTTGAGGCTATATCGCCAGTTTTGGTAGCAAGCAGTGCTTTGAACGTCATTTTTTTCTCCAATTCACATTCGTTGGGTTATGCCGTGCATCTACCCAGCAAGGGAAATATAGCCTGTCTGGGCTCAAACCAGCCGGCATGACTGGTATGCATTGATTTACGAAGACTTCTTCACATCAAGTTGCAGGTCCTTGCGGATCCCTGACTCCAGTACACTGTCTGGTGGCAGCGTGCCGCACTTCGGGCGCTTGACGTAGCATTTCTGAACCGAGGGCTGCTATGGGACAACCGTTCTCGCTGTTTTCAAGATGCTCTTTCGACAAATAGGCAGCCAGCCATGGTTTATCATCTCTTATAGAAAATGATCTGGCTTTTATAATGATGGTCATCATTTATTTCGTCAAGATTTTTGATTATGAATGACATTAATATGTGCTGGTATGTAACTATTATTATAAGAAAAAAAGCTGCTTGAAATGAGGGTCACAAGGCACAGGCCAATCGTATGCACATCGCCAAAAAAAGCCTCCACCCTGTATCGTGAGCGGGGCAGGGCGATACGTGCCCGATTGCTGGGAAATGTGTGCAGCTACGCTTGGCACACTCGCCCATGTATCGGTCGCAGAATTGTCATTCCTGATTGGGATTCAGCGCTGAGTTCGGGCTTAAAATAAGGGGTAAATATACTGAATTCGAATGGGTTTTGATAAATTTAACAGGATACGAGTAAGGGAGAATTTCAATTCACATTCATCAACCTACGGGCGCAGGTTAAAATTGCAGAACATGAATTGGTACGACCGAGTGGACTCGAACCACCGACCCCCACCATGTCAAGGTGGTGCTCTAACCAACTGAGCTACGGTCGTACAGTAGATAACATCTTAATCAGTAACGTTTTGATTAGAATGCTTTTCTTCATTCCAGCGTTTGGAATGGGCGCTATTATGGACGGCTCCGGCGTTGGTGGCAAGCGCTTTGTTTATCATCTTCTTTCAAGTGTTGAATGTTTAGCCGAATTCGTCGAATGATGCCCCTGTGGTGGTTCATTTTTATGACGAGCTTCCCACCTGCCTCCTTTACGGGCTGTTGCTGACGCAACGTTAAAAATTTCTCCCGAAAATTTTTAAGCGATTAGACGGCTGGTGGCCTGTTGCGCAAAGACTTTACTCCCTGATAGCGCAACGTTATCGTATCGCGGCATATCATCCTGACAGGGGACGACCCCTGGCGCGAAAAGGACTCATGGGACGACCCATCTTCACTGTAAAGGAGAACTGGGTATGGCCTGGTTTCTGTTAGCGCTCGCCGGTTTGTTTGAAATTGTCTGGTCTTACAGCATGAAACTGTCTGATGGCTTCACGAAAATAGGCGCATCGGCTGTCACGATTGTCGCCATGATCGTCAGTTTTGCGCTGTTATCCATGGCGATGAAATCTCTCCCTTTGGGCACGGCTTACACCATCTGGACGGGAATTGGCGCGGTGGGGGCGTTTGTGGTGGGATTGGTATTCCTGAATGAACCTGCCAGCTTGATGAGGATTATTGCTGCGCTGTTGATCGTTAGCGGCCTGGTTCTGATGAAGCTATCTTCATGATGTTTACTTTCTGAATAACCTCTGACGTGTGGCAGAGCCATCTTCATCGCGGCTCTGCCACTGCTTTTCACTCTTTTTCTTTATTGCTCATTATTGATTGATGTTGATTCTTGTTGCGCATTATCAATAAATGCTATGCTTATTTTCGCGTAATATCTCAATAAATCTGACGAAAAGTGATTGTTATTGTCCGCGTTATGCTCGTTGTAGAGTGTTTATTACTTTGTCGAGCTAAATCGAGCGTTAACGGTTAATCATCACGTCAATCATCTAACACACCGCACAAAAGCGATGTCTCTTTGTTCAGGCAGATTACAGCCTGACTCGCGGCTATCTGTGTACGTACAATCTGAAAGGGGAGTGGAATGATCAAGTTGGTAATTACCGATCTGGACGGCACGTTTCTTCACAGCGATGGCGATTACAACAGAGCCTTGTTTGCCGACGTTTATGCATTAATGAAAGAGAAGGATGTGCGATTTGCTGTCTGCACAGGCAAACAGTGTGAGCGGGTCGAAGCGCTTTTTGGCGATGCAGCGAAAGATATCTGGATTCTGGGTGACAGCGCGACGCGCATTAAGCATCAGGGAAATTACGTTTACCAATCGCTCATCAAAAACCGTCTTGCCTTGAGCCTGATTGGCGTGTTGGAAAGCGTAGACGATCGGCACGTGGTCATCGGTTGTACCTCACAGGGAGCGATGGTGAAAGAAACGATTAGCCCTGCCTTACTGGAAAAGGTGAAAAAGTCGTACACCAACGTGACGCTGATACCCAGTTTTGCTGCTGTGACCGATGATTTTGTGAAAATCACGGTTTATGACCCAGAAGGGCACTGTCACGAGACGGCGAAGTACCTCGATGCGTTTCACGACCATGTCTATATCGTGGTTTCCGAAGCGTCCTGGATAGATATTGCCAACGTTGGCGTACACAAAGGACACACCGTCGAAATCCTTCAGGATAAATTGGCGATTACACCCGATGAAACGATGGTGTTCGGCGATGGTTACAATGATATTGAGCTAATGAGCCGTGCGGCTTACAGCTTTGCGATGCGCAATGCGTTTGAAGAAACTAAAGCGGCGGCGAATTTTATTGCCCGCAGCAATGACGACGATGGGGTATTAAAAACGATAAAGCTGCTGCTTTCATAAAGTGAACCGGCAGCCGCTGGGGCTACCGTCGCTTTATCGGGCAATAATCACATCGAGATTTTTTTCGCTTAATACGCTCTGGCAGGCAGGAGAGATTTCATCATCGGTCACCAGCGTGGTGATTTCATCACATGCCGCCACGCGATAGCGCGTTAATGCGGAGATCTTATTGGCAGTCAGAGCCACGATCACTTCGCTGCTGCGGGTCACCAGACATTTTTTGAATTCGGCGTCGTCATATTCAAAAACGGTCAGGCCTTCATTTGCATCAAAGGCACAGCCTCCTAACAGGCATTGATCGAAATACATCTTCTCTAGCTGCCTGAGCGTATCGATGCCAATCGCGCCGCCGACCTCTTTTTGAATCCTTCCGCCAAGAAAAATCACTTCTACATCCGGATACTGCATCAGTTCTGCCGCGATAATGGGCGAATTACACACGGCGGTAAACTTCAGGCCCATTGGGATCTGTTTCGCCACCGCCAGATTGGTGGTGCCAGTGTCAAAGAAGACACAGCTGTTGGGCTTTATCAGCGGGATGACCGCCTGAGCGATGCGATCTTTCTGGGCGGCATCAATAGTGGCTCGACTGGCAAAATCAATCACTTCTGGTGGCATGCTGACTGCACCACCGTAGACGCGTTTGCAGGCACCGGATTGCGCCAGTTCTTTCAGGTCACGCCGTATGGTGTGCTCGGATACGTTCAATTCACGTGAGAGCTGGGCGCAGACGACTTTACCTTCCTCGCTGAGGATCTGCCTGATTTTGGACTGCCGTTGCTCGGGAAAGTCGGTGTAATCGAACATAAATGTCCTTGGTTAATCAAAATGATGCACAACCTGCCCCCAGCGAGCGGGGTTCATTCTGCTCAATGATGTGTACAGCATGGAATGGCGTCATGTTAATCTGCACCTTCTGGCAACACAACACCTCTACCGCGTTGATCTGCAATGTGTGCGTCATAGTGTAAAATTTACGCGTCAATATACCGACATCACCGATAAAGAGAGAAAACTAGCCGTGTTTCATGTCATTACCGGGCTTATCGCCCTCTATGTTATCTGGCGTCTGGTCTGGCGCTTGCGTGTCGGTGTGCCCGTGAAGCGCATACTGGCGCTGTTGCTGCTGCTCGTGTCGCAGCATCATCTGATTACACGTACCTTCTTTGGCACGATGGCGTCGCCGGAAGTGCCCGCGTTTGTCCTGATGTTTCTGGGATGGGCGTTTGGCGCGCTGCTGATATCCGCGTTCTTGTTGTTGGCTATCGATCTTATCGGTGTCGTGGGGCGTCTGTTATCCCGGTCTGCTGGACAGGTTCTGCTGAACAATATGGCGCTGCGTGGTGGAATTTTCGTTGTGGCGATGGGGCTGGCGGCGATTGGCGTGTGGGAAGTCGTGCGCGTTCCCGAGGTACGTACGGTAGAGGTTGAGTTGAAGCAGTTGCCGCCCGCGCTGGATGGTTTCCGGCTGGTACAGCTAACGGATTTACATGCCAGCCGCCTGTTACAGCGCCCCTGGATGGAGGCGGTGGTGGCAAAAACCAATGCACTTAAGCCCGATCTGACGGTGATTACCGGCGATCTGGCCGACGGCACCGTCAGTGCTCGTCACGATGATATGGAACCGCTGCGTAACCTGACCGCGCCACACGGCGTGTTTGCCATCGTGGGCAATCATGAATATTACGTGGAATATACGCAATGGGTGCAACGACTGAATACGTTGGGCTTACGTATGTTACTCAATGAAAATGTGTCGATTGAACGCGATAATGCCGCGTTTGTGCTGGCAGGGATCACCGATCGCACCGCTGCTGATTTTCAACAGCTGCTACCAGATACGGCTGCGGCGCTCAGCGGGATAGCGCCGGATACCGCCGTTGTTCTGCTTAGTCATCGACCAACCGGGGCGAAAGAGAATGCGCGTGCCGGAGTGGATTTACAGCTCTCCGGCCATACGCACGGCGGTCAGGTGTTGGGTATGCATTGGGTGACGCAATTGGCGAATGAAGGCTATGTGTCCGGCGGCTATGACGTGGATGGCATGCATCTCTACGTGAGCAACGGCGCGGGCCTGTGGAACGGTTTTCCGATCCGCTTAGGGAAACGCGCCGAAATTACTCAGTTCATACTCCGTTCTCCGTCGCGGTAGCCCCGATACCTCGATCCTTAAACGATGGGTACTATCCATGATAAGCAGGCTCATTATCGCAAACTGTTCTATCGGCGAGATTATTGATGCAGATAGGAAAAATGTGCATTGAGCCGCTTTTAATCAGGTTAAGCTATCGCAGAAGTTAGCATATACAATTATAAATGATAGGGAGACTCTGGCACTGTCTTGCATCAAGAAGAAGGAATCGGTGATGTGCTCCGCTGCCATAAGGTAAGGCTATTGGAGAACGACCCCACCTTCTTGCGCAGTGATTAAGGCAATGCAACATACTGGGAGATAACGATGGACGAAAATAACACTAAACCAGCCGGCAAGTGTCCGGTTATGCACGGCGGAAATACTTCTACTGGCTCATCAAACACCGACTGGTGGCCAAATGCCCTCAATCTCGACATTCTTCATCAGCATGATACCAAGACCAACCCGTTAGGCAGCGATTTCAGCTACCGCGACGCCCTTAAAACTCTTGATGTCGATGCCCTCAAAAAAGATCTGCATGCACTGATGACCGATAGCCAGGAGTGGTGGCCAGCGGACTGGGGCCACTATGGCGGCCTGATGATTCGTATGGCCTGGCACTCGGCGGGCTCTTACCGTACGACCGATGGTCGCGGCGGCGGCGGAACCGGTAATCAGCGCTTCGCACCGCTTAACTCTTGGCCGGATAACGTCAGCCTCGATAAAGCGCGCCGTTTACTGTGGCCAATCAAAAGAAAATACGGCAATAAGCTCAGTTGGGCAGACCTGATTATTTTGGCGGGCAATATCGCGTATGAATCCATGGGGCTGAAAACATTCGGTTTCGCTTTTGGTCGTGAAGACATCTGGCATCCGGAAAAAGATACCTACTGGGGATCGGAAAAAGAGTGGTTGGCAGAGAGCACAGGGCGTTATGGCAGCGACGATCGTACCTCGCTGGAAAACCCGCTGGCGGCCGTACAGATGGGGCTGATTTACGTTAACCCGGAAGGCGTCGATGGCAATCCCGATCCGTTGCGTACCGCACAGGATATGCGTGTGACGTTCTCCCGTATGGCGATGAATGATGAAGAAACTGTTGCCCTAACAGCGGGCGGGCACACGGTAGGTAAAACCCACGGTAATGGCGATGCCAGCCTGCTGGGGGCGGCACCGGAAGGTGCGGATGTGGCAGAACAAGGTTTTGGTTGGAGTAACCCGACAGGAACGGGTAAGGGTCGTTACACTGTCACTAGTGGGCTGGAAGGCGCCTGGACCACACACCCGACGCAATGGGATAACGGTTTCTTCCACATGCTGTTCAATCACGAATGGGAATTGAAGAAGAGTCCAGCCGGTGCATCGCAGTGGGAGCCCGTCAGCATTAAAGAAGAAGACAAGCCGGTTGATGTTGAAGACCCGTCTATCCGCTACAACCCGATGATGACCGATGCCGATATGGCGCTGAAAATTGATCCGGAATATCGCAAGATTTCCGAGCGTTTCTATCAGGATCAGGCCTACTTCTCCGAAGTGTTTGCCCGTGCGTGGTTCAAACTGACGCACCGCGATATGGGGCCAAAAGCGCGTTACATCGGCCCAGATGTGCCGCAGGAAGATTTGCTGTGGCAGGATCCGGTTCCGGCTGGCCGTACCGACTATGATGTTGATGTGGTCAAAGCACGCATTGCAGAAAGTAGCCTTTCCATCAGTGAACTGGTCTCAACCGCCTGGGATAGCGCCCGTACGTTCCGTGGTTCTGATATGCGTGGCGGTGCCAACGGCGCGCGTATTCGCCTTGCCCCGCAGAAAGACTGGGTAGGGAACGAACCTGAACATCTGGCGCGTGTGTTAGTCGTTCTGGAAAGTATTGCCGCTGCAACGGGGGCCAGCGTGGCCGATACCATTGTGCTGGCGGGCAATGTGGGGATTGAGAAAGCAGCGAAAGCGGCTGGTGTGCAGGTAATCGTGCCTTTTGCACCGGGACGTGGCGACACCACCGATGCCCTGACCGATGCAGAGTCTTTTGACGTCCTTGAACCTATTCACGATGGCTACCGTAACTGGCTGAAGAAAGACTATGCCGTGAGCGTGGAAGAGCTGATGCTCGATCGTACCCAGCTGATGGGGCTGACGGCGAAAGAGATGACCGTGCTGGTTGGCGGCCTGCGTGTACTGGGGACCAACTACGGTGGCACCAAACACGGCGTATTTACGAATCGTGAAGGGGCGCTGACGAATGATTTCTTTGTCAACCTGACCGATATGAAATACACGTGGAAGCCGTACCGTAAAGACCTGTATGAAATCCGCGATCGTAAAACGGGTGAAGTCAAATGGACCGCGACGCGTCTGGATCTGGTCTTTGGCTCCAATTCCATTCTGCGCTCCTACGCTGAGGTTTACGCACAGGACGACAGCAAAGAGAAGTTTGTGAATGACTTTGTCGCAGCCTGGGTGAAAGTGATGAATGCGGATCGCTTCGATCTGGCAGAGTAAGACGTCACGCTCCCCACGCCGGTGTTTTCACGGCGCGGGGAGCAGCATTTTTGCTGCGTGACCCTGTGTGGATCACTGCTTCTTGAGATTAAGCATAAATTCTCTGAACGGGGCAGCGAATTCCTTAAACAGCGGGTGCTTTCTATTCTGCATCATCACTTCACTAAATAGCTTCAACCCCACAATAAAGGTCTGAGTCTGTTCCGGCGTCATGTCCATTTTGCCATCGACTTTTTCCAGAATCTTGAACAAATCATCGTGAATTGAGCATTCAAACGACAGCGTGCGTTTCTGCTCGGCTTTTTCTGCCAGCGCGATCTGATAAACGTTTCCCATAATGGTCTCGGTAAATTGAAATAATGGTAACCCCAATAGGCTATGCCCTGTATTTCTTTATCGGTGCTATATTCGCCAGCTTCAAGTTGCATGCGTATTGGTTCGAATCACTCGATTGCGTAAATTTATCGGGATTCCTTTGCTTGCCGCCGTCCTGAAAATCGAATTATATAGAGTATTAATTATTATATACCCAATAAACCTCAAGATGCAGGTTTGAGTACCTGAAAAAGAGCGTGAATTCCAGACGTCAGTGAGTCTGCTATTTCTGGCAATGTGGTTGATAAAGATTGAATATTGCATTCCGAACGTCACGAGTTTTTTTTAAAAATTGATTATTCCACACATGTCCGTTCATCACTTTCCATGAGCATTCTATTGCGCTCAGATTCAGCGCGCCCAGTATATTCAGCCGGATTCGGCTTCCCGTCGTTTCGTGCAGGCGCAGAGGTCCAGCCTTCCGAGGCAAGAAGAACAGCTTTAATACGATTACGAACTGTATAAGTTGTGTCATGAAGGTGCTCAAGTTCGTCTTTCTGCTCGTCGGTAATAAATATCTTCATAGCGGATCAGCATGATCTCCACGTCACATAAAATCAAGCATCTTCAATGATTATGGATATACTCGTCATACTTCAAGTTACATGTGTGTTGGCTACGATACTCAGTCCACTTGCGTGGACCTCGCCCCGTGGGGCCGCTGCAAGCCGCGTTCAAACCAGCCTCTGGCAGATTTGTCAGTCACCCGATGAACATACTTGAGTAAGTTCATCGGGATTCCTTCGCTTGCTGCTTTCCTGAAACTCGAATTATTTAGAGTATATATTATTAATATAATATCATTATTTTACGGAATATAAATATAGTGTTGATGTGTGTGTCTATTATGTTGCCAGTATGTAGAAGCGACCCGAACAAAACAATAACACAAAATTAATTGTTATTTACATTGGTATCCATTTTCGATGGGTTGTCGTTTTTTTATTTTGTAATTTTTTTATTTTCGTGATCTTTTACTCAACTTTTATTGAATGATATTTGCTATTCAGTGTAATCTTTTAAAATAAATTCTAATGCTCAGTATGTATTGAATTATATTTTCAGTCTATTTGGATACTGAATTTAAAATTTAAGAAATAAATTGAAATAAATTTCATTCACATAAAAATGTCGTGAGAGAGGTAAACCATGTTTAAGAAACTGTTTCACCCTTATAAAATAAATCAGTGTGTTATTCCTAACCGGCTTGTCGTCCCCGCTATGGTGGCAAATTATTGTCATCGTGATGGAACGGCCAGTGATAAATATATCGCTTACCATGAAGAGAAAGCGAAAGGCGGGTGGGGGCTGATTTTCACGGAAGACTATGCCATCAATGAACATGCTATGGGATACCAGTTTATTGCCGGGCTTTGGAATGACGAGCAAATCTCCAGCCATAAAAAACTGACCGACACCATCCATCAATACGAAAGTAAAATCTTCGCGCAGATCTACCATGCTGGCAGACAAAGTTCTTCACGTGTCAATGGTGGCATGCAGCCTGTCGCGCCCTCTGCCATTCCCTGTCCATGGTTGCAGGAGATACCTAGAGCATTGACGATGAGTGAGATTCAGCAGCTCGTGCAGGATTTCGGTAACTGCGCGCGCAGGGTTAAGCTGGCTGGTTTCGACGGTGTGGAAATTCATGCTGGGCATGGCTATCTGATTGCGGAATTTCTTTCGCCGTATGCTAACAAGCGTATCGATCAATATGGCGGTCATTTTGATAATCGCGTTCGTTTCTTGCAGGAGATCTATCAGGCAGTTCGACAGCAGGTCGGTGCGGACTTTCCTATCACCGTGCGTTTTTCTGCCGATGAAGGCGTGGTCGGTGGGAGGGATATCTCCGAGGCGCGTGTATTGGCGCAACTGCTTGAAAAGTGGGGTGTTGATGCACTGAATGTGTCCGTAGGTGCTTACGGCGATCGCAACAAGTACGGTACAGTATCACCCATGTATGTCGGCCATGCCTGGACGGTATCGCTGGCAGAAGAGATTAAGCAGTTGGTGCAGATTCCGGTTATCACGGTGAACCGAATCAACGATCCGCGCATGGCGGATACTATTCTGGCGATGGGAAAAGCGGATTTTATTGCTATGGGTCGTGGGTCGCTGGCAGATCCGCATTTGCCGAATAAGGCTAAAGCGGGCGATTTAGCGTCCATCCGCTATTGCATCGGCTGTATGCAGGGGTGCACGGGAAGCCTGTATCACGGCGCGCCGTTTACCTGTTTGGTCAATCCTTCCCTCGGGCGAGAAGGTGAGTTGGATTACAGCAAGGTGGATGAACCTAAACGCGTGTATATCGCGGGAGGCGGCCCAGCGGGGATGGAAGCGGCACGTAGCGCTGCGCTACGTGGGCATCACGTTACGCTATTCGAGAAAAATGCCTCATTGGGCGGGCAGTTCCGTTCTGCGGCTTTTCCGCCGGGCAAGGGAGAGTTGGCAACGTATACCGGCTGGCTTGTCCGAGAGCTGGCGAAACACGATGTGCAAGTCCTCTGCAATACCACGCTGACTAAAACGCTGGTGGAGCAAGGTGAACCCGATATGGTGATTGTTGCTACCGGAGGTAACCCTTCGCTGCCGCCGATTAAGGGGATTCACCGACCTCATGTCGTATTGGCTGAGGATGTCCTGTTGGGAAATGTAACGGTTGGGCAACGGGTTGTCGTCGCAGGTGGTGGTGAGGTCGGCGGTGAAACTGCCGCGCATCTTGCCATGCAGCAGAAAGAGGTCACCCTCGTGGAACTGCGCGATAAACTGCTGATCGAGCTGGATGGCGTGAGTAAAGTCCATCTTCAGGCATTACTCAACGACTATGACGTGGCATCTTGTCTGAACACGCGTGTAACGGAAATTACTGAAACTGAAGTCAGGGTGGAAAATGAACGTGGTCAGTATGCGCTGCAAGCTGATACGGTGGTCATTGCGTTGGGGTATACGCCAGCGACAGCATTGATCGAGGAATTAAGGGGGGGGGCTCATCACACGGTGGTAATTGGCGGTGCGGTGAAAACCAGCAACGCATTGGTTGCCGCCAGAGAAGGGTTTGATATCGGGATGAGTATTGTTTGATTCACCCGCAAGTCTAATTCGCGAATAACGTGGTTCGCCAATGAATAACCCTAAAAACCTGGTAGGGGAGTCAACTTCTTCTGGCCTTTTACTCTCACCGCTGTGTCAATGGGGTAATATACGGTGCCTGCAACCGCCAGTATAAACGGACAAATGAGGTATAAAAGAGGTGAAATAAAAAAGAATTAATTCGCAGGAAAAACAAGAAATGGTGCGTTCAATTGGACTCGAACCAACGACCCCCACCATGTCAAGGTGGTGCTCTAACCAACTGAGCTATGAACGCATTGAGATACCGTGCTGCATGTCTGACAGCGATGCGAATAGTAGCGATCAAGGGGAAAACTGGCAAGAGGAAAAATGCAATTTTGTGCTCTTGCCAGTTTGATTGCTGGGGTTGTATCCATTTCGTCGTTTTTTTCGACGTTACCCGTAATTCTTCAAGCTGCTTGTGCGTTGGCTGCCCTTACTCACCCCAGTCACTTACTTGAGTAAGCTCCTGGGGATTCGTTCGGTTGCCGCCTTCACGCAACTCGAATTATTTAGGGTATAAAACTGGGTGAAACGTTATCTAGCGGGCGGCGCGCGCTAAAATCCGTGCGGCGGGTTGACGTTGAAGGAAACGAATCCGCGTCACCATCATCACCGCCGCCGCCGTCAGGCCAATAATGAAACCACACCAAAAACCCGCAGGCCCCATGCGTGGCACGATGGCATCGGTCAACGCCAGCAAATAGCCGCTCGGTAACCCCAACACCCAATACGCGACAAAGGTAATATAAAAAATCGAACGGGTATCTTTATAGCCACGCAATACGCCAGTACCGATTACCTGAACGGCATCAGAAATTTGATAAAGCGCAGCCAACAACATGAGCTGCGAGGCCATTGCTACTACCAGTGGATCCTGATTGTAGAGTAGGGCAATCGGCCCACGCAGCAGCGTGGTGAAGATTGCCGTACAGCAGGCTAGCGCTACGCCGGCCATGATCCCTGTATGCGCGGCAATGCGGGCGTTCTCAACCGAACCTTCCCCTAACCGATGTCCGACGCGAATGGTAGTAGCGACACCCACCGAGAGCGGAAGGACGAACATCAGCGAACTGAAATTCAGGGCAATTTGGTGACCTGCTACATCGACAACCCCCAGCGGTAACACCAGCAGGGCAACCACGGCAAACAGCGTGACTTCAAAAAGCAGGGCTAGCGCGATGGGTAAACCAAGGCCAAACAGGCGCTTCAGCACGGTAAAATCTGGCCGGAATGCCGGGCGATGAAGACGGATATCACGTAGCCAGGAGGCACGTCGGGTATAGAGCATCATCAGCAGCATCATGATCCAGTAAACCGACGCGGTGGCGACGCCGCAACCTACGCCGCCCAGTTCGGGCATACCAAATTTACCGTGGATGAATATGTAGTTAATCGGGATGTTGATTAACAACCCGATGAATCCAATCATCATGCCGGGGTAGGTTTTGGATAGCCCTTCACACTGGCAGCGTAAAACCTGATAGAACAGATAGCCGGGTACGCCCCACAGCAACGCGTGCAGATAGCCGATAGCTTTCGCAGCCAGTTCAGGTGAACCGTCGCTCATCAGGTTAATCGCGTATTCCCCCTGATACAGCACCAGCATCGTCAGCACCGAAATGATGGCAGCGAGGAAAAAGGACTGCCGCACCTGATGAGAAATACGATTGCGACGGCCGGAACCGTTGAGCTGGGCGACAACAGGCGTTAACGCCAGTAGCAGGCCATGACCAAAAAGAATAGCGGGGAGCCAGATTGAGGTTCCCACTGCGACGGCGGCCATATCGGTGGCGCTATAAGCACCGGCCATGATGGTGTCAACCACACCCATCGACGTTTGAGACACTTGCGCAATAATGACAGGAACAGCAAGCGCCGATAATTTACGCGCTTCTGTCAGATACTGTTGCACGGATACCTTCCTTGAATGACTAACGTAATAGCAGGATAAATGACTCAGATATGAAAAACAGATCGGGATAAAGAGAGCGTTATTGTAACGGCTTAACGAAAGTAAACCAGCATGGAAGAGAATATATTCTTTTTGTTACGCTACAGTTTCGATAGCAATGTGGTATATGGCATTCCGGTTTGGTTTTCCGTGAAATATCGGGCACACTGCACAGAGTCATTTCTTTGTTTTTAAGAGGCAAACCGCATGTTTACCGGTATTGTTCAGGGCACCGCGCCGGTGGTGTCGATTGAAGAAAAATCCAACTTTCGCACGCACATTGTCCAACTCCCACCCGAGCTGCTTCCTGGGCTCGTGCCCGGTGCATCGGTGGCGCACAATGGCTGCTGCCTGACGGTAACCGCCATTGACGGCGATCGTGTCAGTTTTGATCTCATGAAGGAAACGCTGCGATTAACGAATCTGGGCGATATTCATGAAGGCGATGTCGTCAATATTGAGCGAGCCGCGAAATTCGGTGATGAGATCGGTGGACATGTTATGTCGGGGCACATCATGTGTACGGCGGAAGTGGTCAAGATTCAGGTTTCAGAAAATAACCATCAGATTTGGTTCCGCCTGGCTGATGAAGCGCTGATGAAATACGTGTTGCATAAAGGCTTTGTTGGAATTGATGGCATCAGCCTGACGGTGGGGGAAGTCACCCGCGGGCGCTTCTGCGTGCATTTAATTCCAGAAACGCTGAACCGTACCACGCTGGGGCAGAAACGTCTGAGGAATCGCATCAATATTGAAATCGACCCGCAGACACAGGCCGTGGTGGATACCGTCGAGCGCGTGTTGGCTAGCAAGCAGGCGAGCGAACTCGCCAACGAAGAGTAATTCCTACATTGTACATCCTAGGATACCGGACGGCATCTTTACCGTCCGGTATCCCTTTTCTGCCGACGCGCAATCTACAGCCCACTTTAATTTTATTCCTGCTCAGACTTGCTGTAGTTAGCGGCGATAGTCGAGGTAGGGGCCGTCTGCCACCGAGCGCCGTTCAATCAGCGTCGGGTGTACTTCAATGACGTGTGCATCTTCCCGCTTACTGGTAATACGATCCAGCAACATCGCAAAGGCGGATTGCCCCAGCCGCTCTTTCGGTTGATGGATAGTGGTCAACGCCGGTGTAAAGAAACGCGCGTGGCGCACGTTGTCATAACCGATCACTGAAATATCCTGCGGCACGCGTAGGCCCAGTTCGTCTGCCGCACAGATGGCACCCATCGCCATGATATCGCCGCCACAGAACACGGCTGTTGGTCGCTGTTTCTGCGCAAGAATCTGATGCATGGCTTTATAACCGGATTCCGGTTCGAAATCGCCCCGAACCACCCATTCGTCGCGCACGGTGATGTCGGCTTCCTTCAACGCTTTCAAAAAGCCGAGATAGCGCCCGCTTCCGGTGTTGCGTTCTTGAGTGCCGGGGATGGCACCGATATCCCGATGGCCGCGTTCAATCAGGTAGCGGCCCGCCATATAACCGCCTTCAAAGGCGTTATCGATGATCGTATCGGTAAAATCTCTGTGCATCTGTCCCCAGTCCATAACGACCATCGGAATGCTGCGATAATCTTCCAGCATACCTAATAATTCGGGCGGGTATTCGGCGCACATCACCAACAGGCCATCGACACGTTTTTGCGCCAGCATGGAAAGATAAGCGCGCTGTTTGCCGATGTCGTTATGCGAATTGCACAGCACCAGCGTGTAGCCTTTGGCATAGCAGCTGTTTTCAACGGCTTCAATGATCTCGGCGAAATAGGGGGCTTCGCTGGATGTGGCCAGCAAGCCGATAGATTTAGTGTGATTAACTTTGAGGCTGCGGGCGACGGCGCTGGGTGAATAATGCAATTCTTTGATTGCTGCCCTGACGGCTGCCTTAGTCTCTTCGGCGACGAAACGTGTTTTATTGATCACGTGCGATACGGTTGTGGTGGAAACGCCAGCACGTTTTGCCACATCTTTAATCGTTGCCATCTAAAAATGACTCCTGAACTTACCTGTTACAGACGTAAGTATATTGTTAATCGTTTGCCTACGTTTAAAGTTCTTCTTCTAAGCTAAAAAACAGGATTTCAGAAGGAGAATGCCGAATGTTATACCGAAGGGGTCTGGGTTGACGTTTTTCGACTGATACGCAGCGCTTTCATAAACAGCGGATTGTGTCCGATTTATCATGAAAGTGAAAGGGCTAATTTATACTATTAGTGATGCGTTTATCCGATAGTGATGCATTCATCCGAGATTTTTCGCTAGAATTATGAAAGAATCGTAATAACCCTATTATTTGTAGCTATAACTGCTTAAATCGGTTCTGCTGCGTATGGTGGTGTTTTTTTTAGATGAAGTTTCAGATGAAAATTATTCGTTAATAAGGAGTGATTTATGGATACAGATCTGAAGATGTCTTTGCTGACAACCGTTGGTTCGTTGGCTGTGATCATCACGTTTAGCTTTATTGCGGTGCTGAACTAACCGATCGGCGCTCATGTGCTGATTAGGCATTCAGACACGTTTGTGATGCATAAACGTGTCTGAATCGCTTTTATACCCGTCATACTTCACGTTGCCTGTGCGTTGGCTTCGATACTCAGTCCACTTGCGTGGACCTCGCCCCGTTGGGGCCGCTGCAAGCAGCGTTCAAAGGCCAGCCGTTTGCTGGTCAAATTCGTTCCCGACGAATTTGATCTTCTCTTGTCTGCTTCTTGAAGCTCGAATTATTTAGGGTATACCAAATATAATCCGTTCTTAACGAATTGTCTGTGGCGTAACTACGCGGCGCGCGCCAACGTAGTGCTCCTGCCAATAATCTTCACTCAGCTTGCTGATGCGAATATCTGACCCCGTACGCGGCGACTGAATAAATTTCCCTTCACCCAGATAAACTCCGACGTGATCGGCTGCGCCACGATTATTGATGCGGAAGAAGACCAGATCGCCACTTTCCAGTTCGCTCTTTTTAATCGGGGCGGCATCACGTAAGTGATACATTTCATTTGCGGTGCGTGGAATTTGGATCTTGACGACATCCTTATAGGCGTAATAGACCAGCCCGCTACAGTCGAATCCGGTAAAGGGAGAGGATCCTCCCCAGTGGTAAGGTTTACCTATTTGGCTCATCAATTTATTCATTGCCGTTGTTTTTGCATGCTGATAACGTTTTTTATGCGCTGCGCTCAGCGCCATGCCTTTCTCTGTGGGGGACGGATTTTTATCCCCCTTCCCTTTGAAAGCGGTCTTTTTTAACCCAGTTTTGACTCTGGCCTGTGCCGTTGTTTGCTTTACTTCTTCAAGCTTCAGTTTTTTAAGATTTTTTTTCACTAGTGCAGGCGTGCCGCTTTGCGTCCGTGACGGTTTTTTTTCTGTCAATTTGTTAGCGTTGCGGGATTTGGTTTTATTGCTGGCGGCGGTAGGTTCTGGTTTTTTGCTTTTGATCGGAGTCGGTGACTTGGCATTACCCTTTGTTTGACGGCTTTTCTTATTCGTTTCTTCAACGGTGCTTTTTTTCGGCGCAGAATGCGGGGTATGCGGCGCAGCCTGAACCACATTCAGGGATAGGTTACTGAAAAATAATATAAAAAGAGTAATAAATAAGCGCATAATAACAGTGACCGAACATAATCCTTAACTCGCTCAATCCTTACAGTATTCCTGAAAACGGCGTCATAAAAAAGTGGGCACGGTCGCTTTATTCATACAGAATAGTGAAAAAACGTTAATAGTTATTTTTTCGCTTGATTTATCAGCGCTTTCTGACGTTGATTTCATCAATGATGAATGACTTCAGGAAAAAATAACCCTACAAAAAATGGCGTTTTTTTGTGGCTCGTGGCATCGGTACAATATCACTGAGTCAATGTCGCTGTCGTAGCACCTCTGACGGCGGCTCATGGCTAGCGCTTTGGACGTTAGCCATCCTATAGAATTAAGGAAGCAAGAAGATGACGACACCGACAATTGAAAAAATTCAGCGCCAAATTGCTGAAAACCCGATTCTGCTGTACATGAAAGGCTCCCCGAAATTGCCAAGCTGCGGCTTTTCCGCACAGACTGTTCAGGCGTTGTCTGCCTGTGGCGAACGTTTTGCGTATGTTGATATTTTGCAGAACCCAGACATTCGTGCTGAGCTGCCGAAATACGCGAACTGGCCGACATTCCCGCAGTTGTGGGTTGACGGTGAGTTGATTGGGGGTTGTGATATCGTGATGGAAATGTTTCAGCGCGGTGAATTGCAACCGCTGATCAAAGAAACGGCTGACAAATACAAAGCGCAGCAGGCCGATCAAGAATAATTCTTTCATCATGCGTAATGACAATGCCAGGCATTGTTAGGCTGCGAGCGTGAATATTCCCAGCGGGTGCCTTATGGCACCCGTTTTTTACTATTCGTGTTGGTGCCTTCTCAGTCTTTGGTTGACGTGTCTTCGAGCGAATTTCCTTCCAGCGCCATTGGCCACCCACCCAGACGTTTCCAACGATTAACCAACTCACAGAACAACAACGCGGTCTGATTAGTGTCATACAGCGCGGAATGCGCCTGGCTGGAGTCAAACGAAATACCGGCGGTAATACAGGCTTTAGCAAGAACCGTTTGGCCTAAAACCAGCCCGCTGAGCGCTGCGGTATCGAATGTGGCGAAAGGGTGGAATGGATTACGTTTCAGACTACAACGCTCCGCTGCTGCGGCCATAAAGCTGTGATCGAATGTGGCATTATGTGCCACGATAATAGCGCGGTTACAGCCCTGATCTTTGATTCCTTTACGCACGACTTTGAAAATTTCATGCAGTGCATCGTATTCACTCACCGCACCGCGTAGCGGATTGGTGGGGTCAATGCCGTTAAATGCCAGCGCGGCGGGTTCCAGAATCGCGCCTTCGAATGGCTCAACATGAAAATGTAGCGTTTCATCTGGCTGCAACCAACCGTCTTGATCCATTTTTAATGTTACTGCCGCGACTTCCAGCAAGGCATCGGTTTTCGCATTAAATCCAGCAGTTTCAACATCAATCACTACCGGATAAAACCCACGAAAACGGCCGTTCAGGGCGTTCAGATCACTTTTATCAGCCATTTTTCTCTTAATCGTTAGCAAAACGCAGCGCGCATTATTGCAAATTTTGGCTGGAGATGCAGCATGCCCGTTGCCGTTTCAAACGGTGGAGATGACAGGGGAGAGATAAGAACAGGCGCTGATACAGCACCTGTAGTGATCAGAATGTAGTGCGCAGAAAATTAGTGACCGAGGCCTTTGCCAGAGTGGGCATTTTCGATTAATTCAATTTTATAACCGTCTGGATCTTCGATGAATGCGATAACCGTGGTGCCGCCTTTGACTGGGCCTGCTTCACGTGTCACATTGCCACCCGCTTTGCGGATACGCTCACAGGTTGCGGCAACATCGTCAACGCCCAATGCGATATGACCATAGGCGTTGCCCAGATCATAGCTGTCGACACCCCAGTTGTAGGTCAGTTCGATAACCGCACCCTCGCTCTCTTCGGTATAACCGACGAAAGCCAACGTGTATTTGTATTCGGTATTCTCGCTGGTGCGCAGCACGCGCATGCCTAGGATCTGGGTATAGAAATCGATAGAACGTTGTAAATCGCCAACACGCAACATGGTATGAAGTAAGCGCATAGTATCCTCGTTAAAACATGCAGTAGAGGAAAAGTATAACGTCGTGGTTCTGCAGAGTCTAAGCCATTCGGATGATGCTAAAAATGCGGCACTGCGATAAGGTTTGTGTTAAAACGTACTGTAAGCAAGGATAAACGGTGCGCTGGGTTGATATGGATTTGCCTTACGTGTAAAAAATAGTCAGTTATTACAATGATTATCTAATTATTTTCATTGTGACTGTCCATTTGGGCTTGCCAGTACAGAAGAACAGGGCTTCAATAAAGAGAGTTGTAGCGGGAGGGGTTGTGCCAGAGCAACTTGAACTCTTTGCCGTCCTTAATCCATGTAGTGGTATTTGTCAAACGGACGAACGCGGATATTGTCGTGGTTGCTTTCGCAGCCGTAATGAACGTTTTAGTTGGAACCAAATGAGTGATATGCAGAAACAGGATATACTGCGCCTGTGCCGTCAGAGAATGAAACGGTTACAACGTTCGGATAGAGCCGATATGCCCGTAGGATCTAGTCAGTTATCGTTTTTTTAGATGATTTTTTAAGCGTTCTATTTTCGCAGAAATTTTGCTTAAGAAATGCTGATATGTTCGCTTAAATAAAATAAACGGGAGATTATTTTAAAAAACATTTATTTGATAAAGTCACCTTCCGTGAAGGATTTATTTTATACAATAATAAAACCATTTTTTTATTTTTATAAATCAGAGTTGATTGCCATCCAGGGATATAATTTAGCGTGCTAACAATAAGGAAAGATGATGGAACTGCCATTAGGATCTGATTTAGCTCGTCTAGTGCGTGTATGGCGTGCACTGGTCGATCATCGTTTAAAACCACTCGAATTAACTCAAACACATTGGGTTACGTTGCATAATATATACCATTTGCCACCGGGCCAGTCGCAAATTCAACTGGCCAAAGCGATAGGGATAGAGCAACCCTCATTAGTTCGGACGTTGGATCAGCTTGAAGAGAAAGGGTTAATCACTCGCCACGTTTGTGCACACGATCGTCGGGCAAAACGTATTATGTTGACTGATGCGGCAGAACCGATAATACAGGCAGTTAATGGCGTAATTAGTCATACACGTAATGAAGTATTATTTGGTATTACGCCGGAGCAGGTTGATGAATTAGCGCTGCTAGTTTCGCGACTTGAGAAAAATATATTGGCATTACATGAAAATCAAGCGTAGCTAAATTTGGGTTACGCAAAGGGAGAATTAAATCCCAGCAATATTGTACTCTAAATAATTCGAATTTCAGGACAAAGCGTTAGCATTTTGAACAACGCAAAGCGTTGGCCCGTAAGGGCGAGGCGCATGCAGATGTGTCTCGTAACGCGGCAAGAGAAAGAGTCCCGATGAGCTTACACGAGTAAGTGATTCGGGCGAGGTAACAACTCTGCCAAAGGCAGATTTGAACGCTGCTTGCAGCGACCCCAGCAGGGCGAGGTACACGTCAGTGTGCCAAATAGCGTAGCCAACGTACATGCAATTTTAGTTATGACGAGTATACCAATACCTGTTATTGGTTATTCATTCTGGGAGTTAATTAATTCGTTGTGACGATCGCCGCGGATAGCGGCGATCGTCATACAATATTAGCGTGGAGAAACGGTGATACTGCGGCCATTGCTTGCCATGGCAACGCGTTGACCCGCGCTGAATTTCGTATCGCCCTGTTTTTGTACCACCATAATGGTACTACCATCATCACGACGGATTTCCAGCTCTACGCCCTGTGTCCGGTTCAGTGCACCCGTTGCGCTTTGACCTGCTACGCCACCTGCCACCGCACCAGCCGCTGTCGCTAGGCTACGGCCAGAACCGCCGCCGATAGTGTTGCCCAGAAAACCACCCAGTACCGCACCACCCAACGCACCGATAACGTTAGAATCTTCTCCCGCTTGAATCTGAACTGGGCGCATAGAAACGATGGTGCCGTAGGTCACGGTCTGTACCTGTTTAGCTTCGGATGCGCTGTAAACATCACCTGAAAGCGTACTGGTATTAGCACAACCAGCCAGTGTGATCCCAGCAAGGGTAACCACAAGTAAACGCTTCATCATAATACGGACTCCTTAATAGCGAATATGTCGGGCTGGCTCAGCCTCGGCCGACGCAGTGTTATACCAATAAATTATGGTCTGGCTCAGTATAGCATGCCACTCTTTTTACTCTTTTTTTCAGAATATAATAGTGCGCTTAAATTGCGTATAAACAGAGGGGTAAAGCGCATGAGAAATGGTTTTTTTGTAGCAAATTTTATCAAAACCCCACTCTGGGTTAAAATCTAACCTGTGTGGCAAAAACACAAAAAATTTAATAATTCAGTGTGTTAACGTGCTATTTTTATCCCCGTGGTAACGATTGTTATCGATGTTCTCTTTTTATCCCACAGGGCAAAGGCTATATGATGAGATCAGGCAGATATATTGGCGTGATGTCCGGAACCAGTCTTGATGGTGTGGATGTCGTGCTAGTCGCGATTGACGAGCATACGGTTGCTCAGCAGGCTAGCTATTGTCACCCGATCCCGCAGGATATCAAAATGGCCATTCTGGGGATGTGTCAGGGGCAGGCGGTAACGCTGTCTGCCCTTGGCCAACTGGATACGCGTCTGGGAATCTTGTTTGCAGAAGCCGTGCTGACGCTGCTTAAAGAGGTGGCGCTAGGTGCGCAGGATATCACTGCGATTGGCTGCCACGGGCAGACGGTTTGGCATGAGCCCACGGGTGATGCACCTTGTACGTTGCAGATAGGCGATAATAACCGTGTTGCTGCCTTGACTGGTATCACGACCGTAGGGGATTTTCGCCGCCGAGATTTGGCTTATGGCGGACAGGGCGCCCCGCTGGTGCCATCGTTCCACCATGCATTGCTATTGCATCCTGTCGAACGACGTATCGTGCTCAACATCGGTGGCATCGCCAATCTATCGCTGCTGGTGCCGGGTGCGCCCGTGCGCGGTTACGACACGGGGCCCGGGAATATGTTGTTGGATGCTTGGATCTGGCGGCACTGCACGCAACCGTATGATAAAGACGCCGTGTGGGCGATGAGCGGTCAGATAAATCCGCTATTGCTACGCCGAATGTTGACCGATCCTTATTTTGCGTTGCGAGCGCCCAAAAGCACCGGGCGTGAGTATTTCAATCTGGGGTGGCTGGAAAGAATGCTGGCTGGTCTGCCGCCGATAGCGCCGCAGGATGTTCAGGCGACGCTGGTTGAGTTAACGGCTATGAGCATCGCTGAACAGGTGCTGTTGGTCGGTGGATGCGAACGCTTACTGGTTTGCGGCGGTGGCGCACGTAATCCTCTCATTATGGCGCGTCTCTCGGCGCTGCTGCCGGGCATCGAAGTCAGCACGACGGATGAATGTGGCGTGAGTGGCGATGATATGGAAGCGCTGGCGTTTGCCTGGCTGGCGTCACGCACGCTATCAGGGCTGCCGGGCAATCTGCCGTCCGTCACGGGGGCAAGTCAGGAAACGGTGTTAGGCGCGATTTATCCGGTCAGCGCGGATTAATCAGATTTTGCCGAGAGGCTCATGGTTATCCTCTTGTTAAACTTAAATGAACGGCAGCGCCAGTTGCCGCCATCGACAAAAATGACAGGAGAAAAAATGAAACGATTGCTGGCGGGGACAGCGCTCATGCTGCTGAGCGGGTGCAGCTATTTTGGCCATAAACAGACGGTGGAAACGCTGCATTATCAATGCGGCACAATGCCGCTAACCGTTACGCTACAGCAGGGCGGTGAAGCGACTCCACAGGTGAGTTTCCTGATGGACGGTGAACGTCTGACGCTCCCTCAAGTGGTGTCCGCGTCTGGCGTCAGATACAGTGATGATACCTACACCTTCTGGAGTAAAGGCGACCGTGCATTTATCCAACGGGGTGAACGGGTTATCGTAGACGACTGTGTGTTGGCACCGATGTAACTGACGCCGCACGGTCGGATGCCGCTGCTGATTGCGATTTTTCGGGTACGGGAGCAAAATGGGATTTTCGCCCGCTTCTGGCCCGACATTGCGACAGCAGGATATTATGACTCAGGAACGCTCCTCTTCTGACGGTTCTCCTCTTATTCAACCCGCCGATATTGCTGACATCCGCCGTGAATACACGCGTGGCGGGCTTCGCCGTAGCGATCTTCCCGCTAATCCACTGGATTTATTTGAACGCTGGCTGAAGCAGGCCTGCGACGCGAAACTGGCCGATCCTACCGCGATGTCCGTTGCGACCGTGGATGAACACGGACAGCCTTACCAGCGTATCGTTCTGCTGAAACACTATGATGAGAAAGGCATGGTGTTTTATACCAATATGGGCAGCCGCAAAGCCCATCATCTGGAAAACAATCCACGCATCAGCCTGCTGTTCCCTTGGCATATGCTGGAGCGGCAGGTCATCGTGCTGGGACGCGTAGAGAAGCTGCCGGCGCTTGAGGTGCTGAAATATTTCCACAGTCGCCCGAAAGACAGCCAGATTGGTGCGTGGGTATCAAAGCAGTCCAGCCGGATTTCAGCGCGTGGCGTGCTGGAAAGCAAATTTTTGGAATTGAAGCAAAAATTCCAGAATGGTGAGGTGCCTTTGCCGAGCTTCTGGGGGGGCTTCCGCGTCGTTATCGATTCTGTTGAGTTTTGGCAGGGCGGTGAACACCGCCTGCATGACCGATTTTTCTACCAGCGGCAGGACGAGGGCTGGCAGATCGATCGTTTAGCGCCTTAATCGCGAAATATCCGTGTTAAACGCTGGCGCTCCTATCATCAGCACTTTATCCTATGAGGTTTCGCATTGACTGGGCATTGCGCGGCGATATGGCGTTCATAGCTGGTTGCGTAACGTCATGCAGCAGCGAAATCATCATGCGACAGCAGACAGGTATGCTGCGCATCTCTCACGGCATTGTGCGTAAACCCAATGGGAACGTAACGGCCTATTTTTATAAAAATGGAGTTATCGATGGCGAGTAGTAACCTGATTAAACAATTGCAAGAGCGGGGCTTGATTGCCCAGGTGACGGATGAGGAAGCGTTAGCAGAGCGGCTGGCGCAAGGGCCAATTGCACTGTATTGCGGTTTTGATCCCACCGCTGATAGCTTGCATTTGGGGCATCTGGTGCCGCTGCTCTGCCTGAAACGCTTCCAACTGTCTGGCCACAAGCCGGTTGCGCTGGTTGGCGGTGCCACGGGGCTGATTGGTGACCCAAGCTTTAAAGCCACCGAGCGTAAGCTGAACACGGCTGAAACCGTGGGTGAGTGGGTAGAGAAAATTCGTCGTCAGGTTTCTCCATTCCTGGATTTTGACTGCGGCAAAAACAGCGCGATCGCCGCCAATAACTACGATTGGTTCGGCAATATGAACGTGCTGGATTTCCTGCGTGATATCGGCAAACACTTCTCCGTTAATCAGATGATTAGCAAAGAAGCCGTCAAACAGCGTTTAAACCGTGATGACGTCGGTATTTCGTTCACCGAGTTTTCTTACAACCTGTTGCAGGGATACGACTTTGCCTCGCTGAACAAGCAGCATGATGTCGAACTGCAAATCGGTGGTTCTGACCAATGGGGTAACATCACGTCCGGTATCGACTTGACGCGCCGCATGAACCAGAAACAGGTTTACGGCTTGACCGTACCGCTGATTACTAAATCTGATGGGACGAAGTTCGGTAAAACGGAAGGCGGCGCAATCTGGCTGGATGCCAGCAAGACCAGTCCTTACAAATTCTACCAATTCTGGATCAACACGGCAGATGCCGATGTGTACCGCTTCCTGAAATTCTTCACGTTCATGAGCCTTGAAGACATCGATGCCCTGGAAGAAGAAGACAAAAACAGCGGCAAAGCTCCACGCGCGCAGTATGTGCTGGCGGAAGAAGTAACTCGTATGGTTCATGGTGAAGCGGGTCTGGAAGCGGCTCGTCGTATTACACAAAGCCTGTTCTCTGGCGCATTGCAGGATATGACTCAGGACGATTTTGCGCAGCTGGCACAGGATGGTATGCCGATTATCGAACTGGAAAACGGCGCGGATTTACAACAGGCGCTGGTCAGCGCTGAGCTGGTGCCGTCACGCGGTCAGGCTCGTACGATGATCGCTTCGAATGCGGTAACCATTAACGGCGAAAAACAGGCCGATCCTGAATACACCTTCAGCGATTCCGACCGTCTGTTTGATCGCTACACCTTGCTGCGTCGCGGCAAAAAGCACTACTGCCTGATCTGCTGGAAAGCATAAGCATCACCGATAAGGGAGCGTCAGCTCCCTTTCTTCTTGTAAGTTGAGGCGCACAGGCGCTGGCAAGGATTTGAGTCATAGCTAATGAAAAATATACTTTCCATCCAATCACATGTCGTTTTTGGTCATGCCGGTAACAGTGCGGCAGAGTTTCCGATGCGTCGGATGGGCGCAAACGTTTGGCCGTTGAATACGGTGCAGTTCTCGAACCATACCCAATACGGTCACTGGACGGGGTGTGTGATGCCAGCCAGCCATCTGACCGACGTGGTGCAGGGAATTGCGAACATCGACAAGCTGAAGACCTGTAATGCAGTATTGAGCGGCTATATCGGCTCCGCCGATCAAGGGGAGCATATTCTGGGTATTGTTCGTCAGGTTAAAGCAGCCAACCCGGATGCGCTGTACTTCTGCGATCCCGTGATGGGTACGCCGGAGAAAGGCTGCATCGTCGCGCCCGGCGTGTCTGATTTCCACTGTCAGCAGTCGCTGCTAGCGGCCGACATTATTGCGCCGAATCTGCCTGAACTGGAACTGCTTGGCGGTCGTACCGTGCATAACGTGACGGAAGCCGTAGAGACTGCGCGTGCGCTGTGTGCAAAAGGGCCAAAAATCGTTCTGGTGAAGCACCTTAGCCGAGCGGCCACGCGTGAAGATAGCTTTGAAATGCTGTTGGTGACGCCGACGGATGCCTGGCACATCAGCCGCCCGCTGGTGGAGTTTGAACGTCAACCAGTAGGCGTGGGCGATTTGACCAGTGGATTACTGTTGGTGAACTTGCTGAAGGGTGTGGCGTTGGATAAAGCCTTGGAGCACACCACGGCGGCGGTCTATGAGGTTATGCTGGTGACGAAAGAGATGAATGAATATGAGCTACAGCTGGTTGCAGCTCAGGATGGGATTGTCAATCCGCGTCATCACTTCCAGGCGATTCGCCTGTCGTAAAACGTATAACGCCCCGAATACCGGGGCGTTATTGCATGTTAGCCTTTCAACCTTTCAACCTTTCAACCTTTCAACCTTAAGCGCGGTAACGACGGAAGGGCGCTCGGCAATATGGTCGAGGTAAGCCGCCAGCGCAGGGTAGCGGAACATATCCAGTTTTAGCGACTGCGCCCAGCGCATTACGGTAAACAGATACGCATCGGCGATACTGAAGCGGTTGGCGACCAGATAGTTCTGTTCACTTAACACCAGATTGATATAACGGAATTTGACCTGCAAATACTCCATCAGTAGCTCTTTATACGTTTCCGGCGTACCAGGACGGAAGAGCGGCGTAAACGTTTTGTGCAACTCAGCAGAGATGTAATTCAGCCATTCGAGTGTATGGTAGCGCGCCATACTGCCGGTAGGAGCGATAAGGTTACAGTGTGGAACCAGATCGGCAATGTACTCGGCGATAGCGACACCTTCAGTCAGAACAGACCCGTCATCTAGCTCTAACGCGGGCACCATCCCTTTCGGGTTGATGAACGTATAGTCGGTGCCACGCTCTGTCTTTTTCGTGCGCAGATTGACCTTCTCCAGCTTGAATTCCAATTTGGATTCGATCAAAACAATGTGTGTAAAAAGAGAACTGCTTTCAGCTTTGTAAAACAGTTTCATGGAAACCCCTTCCTATTATTATTTTTCCATCAACACATGCGCTGATGATTGTTGAATAACGACATGTCGTTTTTTTACAACAAAACGTAACGGGAGAGTGTGAGGCCTCTTGCAAAATACTCCTTATGTATGATTTCCGCGTGAAATTTTGGCGATTTTTGCGGTGCAAAACCAAATTTTTATACGTCATTCCGGGGCGATCTTGCTGATTTTAACGAAGACGATTGATAAAGCTATGTAGCATGTGACCTAGGCCGCTTATTGGTTGGGGTAGAAACAGCAGCGTTACGGATTGTGAAGACAACTTCTGGGCGCGATAGGCAGAGGGGAGAAAGGATAGGTCTGGGAGGCGTTTTTCGACGCATGATTTATAGCGGTTAATTAATCATTACTAAATCTCTTGATAAGAAAAATTTCATTAGTGACTGATTTCGTATTTTTCATGATAACGTCGATTTAAGTTATTCCCCATGGTTAGCGTCTAATGGATATTTAAAAGAAAAATAGGAAAAGGTATGAAGGGGAATTATTTCAAAGTGAAGTTGATTACACTACCCCTTTATTTATCGCATGTAATAAAGGAGGGGTAGTTATGTCAAAAGGTTTCCGTAGCGCGTACGCAATATTAATGCATGGCGATATTTCCAATTATACGTTACGTCTCGTCGACATTTCTTCCATCACGGATAGAAAAGTAAATACGCTTCCCGAGTAACTATTATCATCACATCAAGACATAGAGAATACGCCGAAAAAAATCGGATAAGCCATAAGTTGCTTACGCCAGTGCGTTAGGCGGCTCATGTTTGCTAATAATGCGTATTGTCTGATTCTATTCATTATCATGAGGTTACTATGAAAAAGAACAGGTTATTGTTTTTTATAGCCTTGGCTATTCTTCTTGGGATTATTGTCGGCGGGGCCTGTCATGCTTTATTAACGGCGCAGGAAGCCAAAGAGGTCGTATCCTACTTTAATTTAGTGACCGATGTTTTTCTGCGCCTGATAAAAATGATCATTGCGCCATTGGTCTTCGCCACATTGGTCTCCGGCCTTGCTAGCATGGGGAATTCTTCTTCTGTCGGCCGAATAGGGCTGAAGGCGATGGTGTGGTTTATTTGTTCTTCCGTGGTTTCCCTTTTTATTGGCATGATGTTAGCCAATATCTTCGAGCCAGGCGTTGGAATGAATCTCGCCATTCCCAGTACGCCAATAGCGGTAGAGACCGGCGTGAATACCGGTGGCTTTACACTGAAAAGTTTCATTGCCCATATATTTCCACGTAGCATCGTCGAAGCGATGGCGAATAACGAAATATTGCAGATTTTGGTGTTCTCTATGTTCTTCGGTTCCGCGCTGGCTTTTGTGAAAGGCCAGAATAAACATGCCGTCACGATGGAATCGATGATAGAGGAACTGGCGAAAGTGATGTTCCGAGTGACGGACTATGTCATGCGGTTAGCGCCTCTTGCAGTATTTTCCTCGTTGGCGTCGTCTATTACGACCGAAGGCCTGGGGCTGCTCCTCGACTTTGGCAAGGTGATTGGTGAGTTCTACCTTGGGCTGGCGTTGCTATGGGGACTTATGTTCGGGGCTGGCGCGCTGTTCCTCGGTAAGAAAGCAACCTGGGGCCTGATCAAACTGCTGCGCGAACCCAGTATGCTGGCATTTGCCACCGCCAGTAGCGAAGCGGCTTACCCGAAAACGATGGAAGCGCTGAGCGAATTCGGCGTTCCCAAAAAAATCACCAGCTTCGTACTCCCGTTGGGGTATTCCTTTAACCTTGTCGGCTCCATGATCTATCAGGCTTTCGCCATTCTGTTTATCGCGCAGGCTTACAATATCCATTTAAGCCTGACAGAGCAGACCCTGATTTTGCTGACGCTGATGATCACCAGTAAAGGTATGGCCGGCGTGGCACGTGCCGCGGTCGTGGTGGTCGCTGCCACCTTACCGATGTTCAGCTTACCCGAAGCGGGCATTTTACTGATTATTGGTATCGATCAGTTCCTGGATATGGGCCGCACGGCGACCAATGTGATTGGTAACGGTATGGCGACCGCTGTTGTTGCTAAACTGGAACGAAACCATGATCTGGAAGAGCAAGACCATGCCGACGAAGAAGCACCTGTGATGGCAGCCGGCAATGTCTAAATTAACGTCAGGTTAATGCACTGAGACAGACGGCCTTCGGGCCGTTTTTCTCTTCTCTCTTCTCTCTTCTCCTCGCTCTCTTCCGTACGTTATCGTGACTGCTTTCCATCTCCTTCACGTCCCCATTGGCATTCATTCTGATTTGCCTCTTTTCAATAGCTAATGGCTATCGTTGCATTCATATCGCATTGTTGCAAAAACGTTATTTTTTGTTTGTGTTATCTTTAAATAAGACCGCAAGCTCAGGCTGGTTATTCATTAATCGCCCGATGCAGAATAACGAATAGCAAGTTAATTTGGGAGGAAGCATGTCATCACACCTTCGCGACACTTGTCTGGACACACTGACGGTACAGAAGCAGATTTACCATTATTACAGCCTGCCGAAGGCGGCGAAAACGCTTGGCAACATCGATAAATTACCGAAATCGCTCAAGGTGCTGCTGGAGAATTTGTTGCGTCATCAGGACGGCGACACGGTAGAGCAGGACGATCTTCAGGCGGTCGTCGACTGGCTGAAAACGGGCCACGTTGACCGGGAAATTGCCTATCGTCCCGCACGCGTCTTGATGCAGGACTTTACCGGCGTGCCCGCCGTGGTCGATCTGGCGGCAATGCGAGCGGCGGTGAAACGGTTGGGCGGCGATGTGAATAAGGTGAACCCGCTGTCGCCGGTCGATCTGGTTATCGACCACTCGGTGACGGTGGACCACTTCGGCGATAGTCAGGCACTCACGGATAACACGCAGCTCGAAATGGCGCGTAACCGTGAGCGTTATGAGTTTTTGCGTTGGGGACAAAATGCCTTTAGCTACTTCAGCGTCGTGCCACCGGGAACCGGGATTTGCCATCAGGTGAATCTGGAGTATCTCGCCAAGGCCATCTGGTACGAAAAGCAGGGCGACAAACAGTTTGCCTATCCCGATACGCTGGTGGGAACCGATTCGCATACCACGATGATTAACGGTTTAGGCGTGCTCGGCTGGGGCGTTGGCGGGATAGAGGCTGAGGCAGCGATGCTGGGGCAGCCTGTTTCGATGCTGATCCCTGATGTTGTTGGTGTCAAACTAAGCGGCAAGATGCGCGAAGGGATCACGGCAACCGATCTGGTCCTGACGGTCACGCAGATGCTGCGTAAACACGGCGTGGTCGGCAAATTTGTGGAATTTTACGGTGATGGATTGGATTCGCTGCCGCTGGCGGATCGCGCGACCATCGCCAATATGGCACCCGAGTATGGTGCGACCTGTGGCTTCTTCCCCATCGATCAAATCACGCTGGACTACATGCGGTTGACCAACCGTGCAGAAGAACAAATTGCGCTGGTGGAAGCCTACAGTAAGCAGCAGGGGCTGTGGCGTAATGCGGGTGATGAACCGGTATTTACCAGCCAACTTGCGCTGGATTTGGCAACGGTGGAAACCAGTCTGGCAGGGCCGAAACGCCCACAGGATCGTGTGCCTTTAGCTGGCGTGCCAGAAGCCTTTAAAGCCAGCCGGGAGCTGGAAGTCAGCACGGTGAAGAACCGTTCTGACTATGAAGAATTCACGCTGGAAGGCGAGACGCATCGTTTACAGCAGGGGGCCGTCGTGATCGCCGCGATTACTTCCTGCACCAATACCTCCAACCCGAGCGTGCTGATGACGGCCGGGCTGCTGGCAAAAAATGCCGTTGAGCGCGGTCTGAAAACCAAGCCGTGGGTTAAGACCTCGCTGGCACCGGGCTCGCGGGTCGTAACCGATTACTATGATAAAGCGGGATTGACGCCGTTCCTCGACGAACTGGGATTCAATCTGGTGGGCTACGGCTGTACTACCTGTATCGGTAACTCCGGCCCGCTGCCGGATGCGATTGAAGCGGCGATAAAAGAAGGCGATCTGACAGTCGGGGCCGTGCTGTCAGGCAACCGCAACTTTGAAGGCCGTATTCATCCGCTGGTGAAGACGAACTGGCTGGCGTCACCGCCGCTGGTGGTCGCGTACGCGTTGGCAGGGAATATGAACGTCGATCTGACGCAAGAACCGTTGGGTGAAGATCGTGATGGAAAAGCCGTCTACCTGAAAGATATCTGGCCGTCGACTAAAGCGGTGGCAGACGCAGTATTGAACGTCAGCGCGGGAATGTTCCACAAACAGTATGCCGCCGTGTTTGAAGGTACGCAGGAGTGGCAAGATATTGAGGTCGACGACAATCCTACCTATCAATGGCCGGAAGAATCGACCTATATCCGCCAGACGCCTTTCTTCCTGGATATGGGGAAAGAACCTGAGCCAGTTCAGGATATCCACAACGCGCGCATTCTGGCGATGCTGGGCGATTCGGTGACAACTGACCATATCTCACCAGCAGGCAACATCAAGCGCGATAGCCCGGCAGGAAAATATTTGCTGGAGCGCGGCGTCGAAACGGCGGAGTTCAACTCTTACGGTTCACGGCGCGGTAATCACGAAGTGATGATGCGTGGGACGTTTGCCAACATCCGTATCCGTAATGAAATGGTGCCGGGTAAAGAGGGCGGCTATACCCGTCATATCCCGTCGCAGAATGAGATGACGATCTATGACGCGGCGATGCGCTATAAGGACGACAATGTCCCGCTGGCGCTGTTTGCCGGGAAAGAATACGGCTCCGGCTCCAGCCGTGACTGGGCAGCAAAAGGCCCGCGCTTGCTGGGTGTTCGCGTGGTGATTGCTGAATCGTTCGAACGTATTCACCGTTCTAACCTGATCGGGATGGGGATTCTGCCGCTGGAATTTCCCGATGGTGTGACGCGTAAAACGCTGCAATTAACTGGTGACGAGCAGATTTCGATTACGGGATTAAATCAGCTGACGCCGGGGGCAACGGTCGAGGTGAATATCACTGATGCTGATGGCAATACGCAGACGATCAAGACCCGCTGCCGCATCGACACCCGCAACGAACTGACCTACTACCAGAACGACGGCATTCTGCACTACGTTATCCGCAATATGCTGTAATTTTATGTCTCGCCACCGAGGGCAGAAAGCCTGCTCTCGGTGGATTCACTCAATTCGAAATATAACGGGTACATCAATAATAAGCGGCTTCATCCTTTCTAAGCGGTACGCTTCGGACACTGCCGTTGGTAAACGCTATCGCAGACACGACGCTTCTTCGTAAATCACCGTATTTTTTCGATTGCAGGATATACCTGACGACGTATGTGCTGTCGTCTAAAAAGCGGTAAAAAGAAGGAGGAATGCACAGTTCGCCCTGTGTAACGATTACGCTGGGATTTTCATACAGCGTCCATTCCTGTGGCTGAGCGGCTCTTGTATTAATCGCAATAAGAGTGGGTTGGTAATCCCGAGCATCGCTAACTAAAAAGCAGAGATCGCTTCCCACTTGTCTGACTGATGTCAATTCGTCTGGCTTCAGGCGATCGCCCGAACCGGGGCAACCGACAAGAAGAAAACTCGTCACTATAAGCAGAAACGCAGACAATTTTGCAGTAAATGTCATCGTTAATTCCAGGGAAAGAACTGCATGGTTTTTTGATAAGGAAGGTAACTGCCGTGATGAATCCAAACTTTGTGGTAGTGGATTGAATCACCAAAAATAGATTTAGCCAGCCTGATTTCACCAGACGTAAGCAATCGCAAGCTCCCTTCTTTTTGATTGTCCATAACAATCTCCATTTGTTATCGCTACGTAGGCTTATAGCTTGGACTATTGACGGTTAAAAATGAAGCGTTAATCCCAGCAGTGTAACGTTCATTCCAGGCGGCTAAGAAAGATACATTAACCCTGATGCACCAGCGCACGTTTTCCCACATTAAACTCTCGTATCCTCAGGCGAATTATGGTTATGTTGTAGTGATGCTAACTACATGGGGAATAAGTAAAAATTATTGCCCAGCCATGTCCTCATCGTTCAGGTTGCAAGACAACACGCCGTCGTCTTTACTCGGTGCCGCGTGGACTTTCCATGAGCAAGCTCCAGACGAGACGAGCGAGGCACTATTGCCAATGTAGCTTGAAGGATGACAGAGATATAACAGGAGGTTATATGAATGAGTTGATCAAAAAACGCTTTAAACATTCGCTGCTGCTTCTCACACTGTGTGCAACAGGGGCGATGACATCGGCTTTTGCGGCACAGGTCCCTGCTGGGACGGCGCTGGCGGAAAAGCAAGAGCTGGTGCGAGGCAATGGGTCAGAACCAGCCTCGTTGGACCCGCATAAGGTGGAAAGCGATGTCGAAGGTCACATTATCAATGACTTCTTCGATAATCTGGTACGTGTGGGCGATGACGGTACCATTCAGCCGCGATTGGCCGAGCGCTGGGATAATAAAGACAATACGGTGTGGACATTCCACCTGCGGCCTGATGCCAAATGGTCCGATGGTTCACCGATTACTGCTGACGATGTGGTGTACAGCTGGCGACGCCTTAGCGACCCTAAAACGCTGTCGCCTTACGGCACCTACGTTGCCAGTATGTATGTGAAGAACGCGGCGGATATTCTGGCAGGCAAGAAAGCGCCGGATTCGCTGGGTGTGAAAGCGCTGGATAGTCACACGGTTGAAGTTACGCTGGAACACCCGCTTGCGTATTTCCTGGAAATGTCGGCTTACCATATTCTGGTCCCTTTGCCGAAAGCGGTTCTCGAAAAACACCCTGATAACTGGACACAGGTCGGGAATTTTGTCAGC
This sequence comes from Pectobacterium versatile, assembly GCF_020166435.1. Lineage (GTDB taxonomy): Bacteria > Pseudomonadota > Gammaproteobacteria > Enterobacterales > Enterobacteriaceae > Pectobacterium > Pectobacterium versatile. The sequence goes on from NZ_JAINZP010000001.1 coordinate 355,812, forward strand.
AGTGGTCCTTATACGCTGAGCGAATGGGTGGTTAACGAACGCATCGTCGGCAAGCGCAATAGCCAGTATTGGGATAACGCGCATACCGTGATTAACAAAGTGACGTACCTGCCAATCAGCTCGCAGGCGGCGGAGTTGAATCGCTATAAATCCGGCGAAATTGATGTCACGGGCATCTTGTCACCGATTCAATTCGCATCGTTGCAAAAAGAGTATCCACTGGAGGTGAAAGTCTCGCCGCTGCTGGCTACCTATTTCTATCGCTTCAATATGAAAAAAGCCCCTTTTGACGATCCACGCGTCCGTCGCGCACTGGATCTCAGTTTGGATAAAAATATCATCGCAAACAACGTACTCGGTATGGGGCAGACGCCCGCTTACAGTTTGATTCCCAAAAATGTAAGCGGCTTTCAGCGCAAGGAGCCTGAGTGGGCAAACTGGACACAGCAACAGCGTAATGATGAAGCGAAGAAACTGTTGAAAGAGGCTGGGTTTGATGAAAAACATCCGCTGAAATTCAACCTGCTTTACAACACCTCCGAGTCGCATTTACGCGTAGCTATTGCCGCCAGTTCAATGTGGAAGAAGAATCTTGGGTTGGAAGTGACGCTGCAAAATCAGGAGTGGAAAACGATGCTGGATACCGTACGTACCGGTAACTTTGAGGTGGTCAGACAGTCCTGGACGGGGGATTACAACGAAGCCAGTACGTTCTTGAATACTCTGGAAACGAATGACAGCAACAACAACGGTAAATTCAGTAATGCACAGTATGATGCGTTGTTGAAAAAAGCGCTGACGGTGAAGGATAAGCAGGAGAAAGAGGCGATTTATCAACAAGCCTCGGATATTTTAGATAACACGATTCCATTACTGCCCATCTACTACTATGTTCAGCCACAGATGGTTAAGACCTATATTGGCGGTTTTTCTCCCAATGTGCGTGGTGATTATTACACGCAAGACATGTATATCCTCAAGCACTGATCCCAATAAAACAGCCGGTTAAAAACCGGCTGTCAGCATTGAAAGAAACGATCCTGACGCGAAATGGGATCGTTATTTCATATCCAGCAGGTGCCCCATTTTGGCGGCTTTGGTCGCCAGATAGTTCTCATTCTTCGGGTTGCGCCCGACGATTAATGGCACGCGCTCAACGATATTGATGCCTGCTTCGTTGAGTATTTTCACTTTCTGCGGGTTATTGGTCAGCAGGCGAACTTCATCAACGTCGAGCAGCTTGAACATGTCAGCGCACAGCGTGAAATCGCGCTCGTCGGCGGCGAACCCAAGCTGGTGATTCGCTTCTACCGTATCAGCCCCCAGGTCCTGCAACGCATACGCGCGGATTTTATTGAGCAGCCCGATATTACGGCCTTCCTGACGATGGTATAACAGCACGCCGCGACCTTCTTCGGCGATGTGGCCTAATGCAGCCTCAAGCTGGAAACCACAGTCACAGCGCAGGCTAAACAAGGCATCCCCTGTCAGGCACTCGGAATGCACGCGAGCAAGTACGGGAACTGAACCGGAAATATCACCATAGACCAATGCAAGGTGATCGTGACCCGTGGCGATCTCTTCAAAACCCACCATCAGAAAATCGCCCCACGGAGTGGGTAACTTGGCTTCCGCCACCCGTTTTAGCTGCATACTTTTCTCCAAAAAATCTGTATCCAAAAAATCTGTGTCCAAAAAACCATGTTCAAAAAACAAGAATGCTGAGGCGAATCCTACTGCTGCCTATCGTGCTTGACCAGCAAAAAAGCCTGTTTAAGAACGTCATAAAAATTGAATTACAACGTGGCCTGACTGCCGTCTGGTTTCAGGTTCGTTGACAGAACTGAGTGCTATTTTACGCCATACTGACAGTCCGTGTCGGATTTTCTGATAGAATTGTGAAAGTTTTGTTGCAAAGCATCATACTGAATTATGGGAAGAAATTATGTACGAAATAGCCAAACGAACAACCATCGGCGCAGCGTTATTACTGATTATGCCAATGATTATCTGGATGAGCGGTTGGCAGTGGCAACCGGAGTATGACGGGCTCTGGTTACGCGTACTCTTCTGGATTACAGAAACGGTGACATCGCCGTGGGGCATTCTGACCAGCATCGTGCTAGGTCTCTGGTTTCTCTGGTGTCTGCGTTTCCGCCTGAAGCCCGCGCTCGGTCTGTTGGTCATCATGGCGATTACGGTGCTGATTGGGCAGGGCATCAAATCGGCGATTAAAGAGTGGGTGCAGGAATCACGGCCCTATGTTGTTTGGCTGGAGAAAAATCATCAGGTGGACGACAGCTATTTCTACTCGCTGCCGCGCAAGGAGCGTTCGGAACTGGTGAAAACACAGTTGCAGGACCAAACGCAGATTCCACAATGGCTGCGCAGCCACTGGCAGTTTGAAACCGGCTTTGCTTTCCCCTCTGGCCACACTATGTTTGCCGCAACCTGGGCGCTGCTGGGCGTCGGGCTGCTGTGGGCGCGTCGGCATTATAAAACGGTGGTGATCCTGATGCTGTGGGCCAGCGGCGTGATGGGTAGCCGTCTGGTACTCGGCATGCATTGGCCGCAGGATTTGGTGGTGGCGACGTTAATTAGCTGGCTGCTGGTGGTGGTGGCCAGTTGGCTGGCACAGCGCTGGTGCGGCCCGCTCTCGCTCCAGTATGAAGAAATCAAAGAACAGGCGGAGGAGGATGCCGCCGAAAATAAATCCTCGTAGCCCTTGAGTTGTTGTTCCTGTTGTCGATCGTACTCCATAGATAATCCCCTGTAGTACGTACCCTGCGGATGGCATTCGTCATCCGCATTTTTATGTCGGACCTCCTTGTCCGTCACCCTGCGGGCCGTTGCTGACACAACGTTAAAAATTTCTCTCGTCTCTGTTTCTTCCCGATTATCACCGCTATCGCCTCGCGCAAAATGTAAACAATTTGTGAGCTGCTTCGCTATTCCTGTTTTTGTTGTTGGACAATTTTTCGGTTGGTTGTAAAACTTCATTTGAATGTTAATTCAATATTGAATATATATTCAAACAGGAGAATAACAATGAAACCTTACCGTCTGAAATCCTCCCTGCTGGCTATCATGCTTTCCTTCTCTGCCGGTGCGTTTGCCGCAGATAACGGGTTGATCGCCATTATTACCCCTTCACACGACAACCCATTTTTTAAAGCGGAAGCCGAAGGCGCCAGAACCAAAGCCATCGAACTGGGTTACACCACGCTGGTGGCGTCGCATGACGATGACGTCAGCAAACAAAATCAGCTGATTGAAACCGCCATTGCCCGCAAGGCGAAAGCCATCATTCTGGATAATGCTGGGGCCGATGCCACCATTGGCCCGTTGAAAAAGGCGAAAGCCGCTGGTATTCCCGCTTTCCTGATCGACCGGGAAATCAATGAAACCGGCGTGGCCGTGGCGCAGATCGTTTCCAATAACTATCAAGGCGCGCAGCTCGGTGCGGAGAAATTCGTCGAGCTGATGGGGCAGAAAGGCAAGTACGTCGAGCTGATTGGCCGCGAGTCAGACACCAATGCGCACGTCCGCTCGCAGGGCTACCACGATGTGATCGACCAATATAGCGACATGAAGCGGGTCGCCAGACAAACGGCGAACTGGAGCCAGACGGAAGCCTTTACCCGCATGGAAGCCATCTTGCAGGCAAACCCTGATATCACCGGCGTGATTTCCGGCAACGACACCATGGCGCTGGGGGCCGAAGCGGCGCTGAAAGCGGCGGGGCGTCATGACGTGATTGTGGTGGGCTTTGACGGCAGCGACTACGTGCGTGATTCCATCATCAATAAAGGCAATATCAAGGCCACGGTGCTGCAACCCGGCTGGCAACAGGCGCAGATGGCAGTTGAACAGGCGGATTACTACCTGAAGAACGGCAAGGCACAGCATGAAGAAAAACAGCTGATGGACTGCATTCTGATCGACGAATCTAACGCGACCAAACTCAACACCTTTGCGTTGAAACTGTAATCGAGGCGGCGGGAGCGCCTGCTCCTGCTGATAGAGGAGTCGTTATGCTGTTTGATGAACGATATCGCGCCTGCTGGGTGGGGCTCTGCGCCTTGCTGCTGTCGGCCTGTACGGTGGTCGATCTGGATGAAAACGGTAAGCCGATCATTCCGGTCGACCCAGCTTCTGTGCCGGGCTATAGCACCATGACGCCAGAGAACATCGCGACAGCGCTGTGGCAGTCAAAACTGCTCCCAACAGCGCAGCAGCAGGCGCTGTCCTGGGATGAAGTGAAGCAAACGCAGGCAGCACTGGAGGATTCAGCGCGTAAAGCCGTCTACGCACGGCTTCAGGGCACGGTCAGTGGGATTGACCGGGCAAGTCGTGAAGGGAAATTGATGCTTGATGTGCAAGGTGACGCTGTCACGCTTCAATTAGGGCCCATCGTCAAAGGCAATGCCATCCGCGATGCCGCTGGGTTTATTCGCTTTGATGACTTTAAAAATCAGGTTCAGTTTGCCCAACTGGCTCGCGCGTTGAATAACAAAGCCCTCGCGTCGCTGCCGGAGCTGGATGCGGGCGTGCAGGGTAAGCCCGTTAACGTACTGGCGGCATTGGTGGTGACCAAACAGGGCATCAGCGAGGCGGTACCGATGACGTTAAACCTGAACGAAACGAGTAGCGGAGGGGCGAAATGATGGAAAAACCAGACGTCTCGCTACAGCCAGACGCGGTGAGCCGACCCGATATCGTCATGGCGACCCGTGGCATTACCATGCTGTTTCCCGGCACCAAAGCGCTGGATAACGTCGATTACAACGTTTATCGCGGCAAGGTCAACGTGATCATTGGTGAAAATGGGGCGGGTAAATCGACGCTGATGAAGATTCTGGCTGGCGTGCAGCAGCCGACGTCCGGCCAGATTTTGCTGAATGGCGAAGCCGTACGTATAGCAGATACCCGCGATGCGGCGGCGAAAGGCATCGGCATGGTGCATCAGGAACTTAACCTGTCCGAGAACCTGAGCGTGGCGGAGAACATCTTCCTGGGGCGGGAGCTGCAACAGGGCGTTGCGCCTATCGATTATCTGGCGCAGGAGCGGATTGCGGCGGAATTGATGGCGCGTCTCGATCAGGATATTTCGCCGCGCACCGAAGTCGCCAGCCTGAAAGTCGGCCAGCAACAACTGGTGGAAATTGCTAAAGCGCTGGCGGATCAGGCTGACATTCTGATTCTGGACGAACCGACCTCCGCGCTGAGCAAAACTGAAGTAGAGATTCTGTTTCGCGTGATCCGCGAGCTGACTCGCCAGAATGTTTCCATCATCTACATTTCGCACCGGCTGGAAGAGCTGATGGCGATTGGTGACTATATCACCATCCTGCGTGACGGTTGTTTTCAGGCGGAAGCTGCGGTCAGCGACATCGACGTGCCGTGGATCGTGCGGGAAATGCTCGGCGGTGACCCTGTCACCAGCTTCCTGCATCCGGGCAGAACGTTCGGCGCGCCGATATTGGAAGCGGAGCACCTTACCTGTCTCAACGATGCCGGGCATCAGGTGGTTAATGATGTGTCGCTGATGGTGCGTGAAGGGGAGATCGTCGGCATTTACGGGCTGATGGGCGCGGGACGCACCGAACTCTTTGAGTGTCTGCTGGGTATTCAGAATGATTATCTGGGCAAGATTTATCTCGATAGCAAACCGGTGAATCCGCGCCTTGCTACCGCACTGCGCATTCGTATGGGCATGAGTCTGGTGCCGGAAGATCGCAAAAAAACCGGCATCTTTCCACTGTCGTCGGTGGCCTCCAATCTCACCATCGCCAGTCTGTGGCGACGGCTGAAATACGGTATGGCGATCTTCCAGCGACAGGAGCAGGAAGTGGTTGCCAGCACGATTGGGCAGTTGGCGATCAAAGTCTCTTCGCCCGACGTCGAAATTCAGGCGCTCAGCGGTGGCAATCAGCAAAAAGTGGTGATTGGCCGCTCGTTGTTGACCAGTCCCAAAGTGCTGTTGCTGGACGAGCCAACGCGGGGCATTGATGTCGGTGCCAAGGCCGATGTGTTTGAAATGATGGTTGGGCTGTCCGAACAGGGCATCGGCGTGCTGTTTTCCACCTCGGATCTGAAAGAAATTATGGCGGTATCGGACCGCATTTTGGTGATGTCGAATGGCAAACTGACGGCGAATATTTCGCGTCAAGCGGCCAGCGAGTCGGCATTGGTTTCGGCAAGTGCACAAGGGTTCTGACATGAAAACGACTCACCTTCCGGCGGCGTCAGGCGCGCTATCACCGGGTAAGTTTGTACGCTCACGAGAGAGCATCCTGCTGTTGATTCTCCGGTTGCGCACGTTTATCGCGCTGTTCCTGATTTTGGGGTTCTTTGCCTTCACTGTGCCTGGGTTTTTGGCGACGGGTAGCCTGATCATCATGGTGAAGCACATTGCCATCAATGCGTTTCTGGCGCTGGGGATCACGTTTGTCATCATCACCGCGGGGATTGATCTCTCAATCGGCGCTACGTTGGGGCTGTGTGGCATGGTAGCGGGCTACATGATTACTCAGGGGATTGTGCTGCCGATGTTCGGCGTCGCGATTTTCCCCAGCGTGTGGGTCATCGTGCCTGTCGTGCTGCTGATTGGCGCGCTCATCGGGGCCATCAACGGCTGGATCATCACGCGGTATAACGTTGCGCCTTTTATCTGCACGCTCGGAACGATGTACATCGTGCGAGGGGCATCGATGCTGATTTCTGGCGGGGAGACGTTCCCCGGCTTGGGCGGTAACCCGCAGTTGGGCAATACCGGTTTTGAGCTGATTGGCTCCGCTACGATCCTAGGGCTACCGCTGGCTATCTGGCTGATGCTGGTGCTGGCCGTGGTGATTGCCTATGTGGCGCGTCGCCTGCCGTTTGGTCGTCATGTTTATGCGATTGGTGACAACGAACGTGCCGCTGAGCTTTCCGGCGTCAAAGTGCGTCAGGTCAAAGTCTGGGTCTACACCATTTCCGGCTTCTGTGCGGCTATCGCGGGCATCGTGGTGTCCTCTCAACTGGTCGCCAGCCATCCGGCAACCGGCACCGCCTTTGAAATGAACGCGATCGCTGCGGTGGTACTCGGCGGAACGTCATTGGCTGGCGGGCGCGGCACGATTCTGGGCACGCTGATTGGGGCGTTTGTTATCGGGATTCTTGCCGACGGACTCGTGATGATGGGCGTGAGTGAATTCTGGCAGATGGTGATTAAAGGTATCGTCATCATTGTGGCGGTGATTATCGACCAGATGCAAAACCGGATGCAGCACAAAGCCGCAATTGTGTCACAAAAGGCCGCGGCGGAAGGAACCTAGTTAATGAAGGTACGCAGTCGCGTGGTGAATTAAGCGTAACTAGCACGGGGCGTTGAGTCGCGGCGGGATTGATGTCGGTAGGTATACCGAGGCCCGATTTGAACGCAATTTTTTTTGATTCGATATGAATAAATATTCGTTTTTGAGTAAAAATTCAAGCGAGGTGAAGTATGAATCCGTACGCATTGTCGGTGGAGGCGCTGACGCACAAAGCCCGCGCCATTCGTCGCCGCATTATTCATCTGAATGCCAATAGCCCGGCTGGCGGGCACACGGGTGCCGATCTGTCACAGGTTGAGATTCTGACGGCGCTGTATTTTCGCATTCTGAACTGTGCGCCGGAGCGCCTTCAGGATCCGCAGCGGGACATTTACATCCAGTCAAAGGGCCATGCGGTTGGCGGTTATTACTGCTGTTTGGCTGAGGCCGGCTATTTCCCAGAATCGTGGCTGGCAACCTATCAGCACCCCGATTCGCATTTGCCAGGGCATCCGGTCAAGCACAAGACGCCGGGGATTGAACTGAACACCGGTGCGCTAGGGCACGGGCTGCCGGTTGCCGTCGGTATTGCGCTGGCGGCGAAGCGCGATAACAGCCCGCGTCGGGTGTTCGTTCTGACGGGCGATGGTGAACTGGCGGAAGGCAGCAACTGGGAAGCGGCGCTAGCGGCGGCGCATTACCAACTGGATAACCTGATCATCATCAACGACAAGAACAAGCTGCAACTGGCAGGGCCGACGAGTTCCATCATGAACACCGATCCGCTGGCGGAGAAGTGGCAGGCTTTTGGTTTAGCGGTCACGGAATGCGCGGGCAATGACATGCGTTCAGTGGTGGAAACGCTGGAGAATCTGCCGCGCAACGGCAAGCCGAACGTGGTGATTGCGAATACGGAGAAAGGCGCGGGCGTGTCGTTCATTCAGGGACGGGCTGAATGGCACCACCGGGTGCCGAAAGGCGAGGAAATTGCACTGGCGCTGGAGGAATTAAAAGATGAGTAACGCAGAGCATCTGGCAACCGTCATGGTTGAGCAGTTCATCAAGGCCGTCGAACAGGGGATTGATTTAGTTCCGGTGTTGGCGGATTCAAGCTCAACGGCGAAGATTTCGCCTTTCATACAGCGTTTCCCCGACCGCATCGTCAACGTGGGGATCGCAGAACAAACCATGGTGGGGACGGCGGTAGGGCTGTCGATTGGCGGCAAGATTGCGGTGACCTGTAACGCGGCGCCGTTTTTGATCTCCCGTGCGAATGAACAGCTCAAAGTCGACGTCTGTTACAACAACAGCAACGTTAAGCTGTTTGGGCTAAATGCTGGCTGTAGCTACGGTCCACTTGCCAGCACGCACCACAGTATCGACGACATCGCGGTGCTGAGAGGGTTTGGCAATATTGAGATCTACGCGCCGTCTAGCCCGGAAGAGTGCCGCCAGATTATCGACTATGCGTTTGAACATCAGGGGCCAGTCTATATTCGCCTCGATGGTAAACCGCTGCCTGCTTTGCACGATGAGCAGTATCGCTTTGTGCCGGGGCAGATCGATGTGCTGCGCAAAGGTTGCGATATCACGCTGGTCGGGCTGGGGTCGACCGTGCATGAAATTGTGACGGCGGCTGAATTATTAGCAGAAAAAGGACTTGCCGCTACGGTGGTTAATCTTTCCTCTATCCGCCCGTGTAATACTCAGCAATTGCTTGAAATTCTGAGTGAAACACCTCGCGTTATCACAGTAGAAGAACATAACGTCAACGGCGGTGCAGGCAGTCTGGTAGCGGAAGTGCTGGCAGAAGCGGGCAGCGGAATTCCTCTCGTACGGTTAGGTATTCCCGACGGCCAATACGCGATTGCCGCCGATCGGAGCGCGATGCGGGCGCATCACGGGCTGGACGCGACGGGCATTGTCAACGCGGCACTGCGTCTTTGCCCGGGAGGCTGATGATGTTTACGCCGGTTATTTTGGCAATCGATGAAGGGACGACGAACGCTAAAGCGATTGCCGTCGATGAGCGGGGGCGCATTCTGGCTAAAGCGGCGGTCGCTTTGCAGGTGACGCACCCGCAGCCGGGCAGAGCCGAGCAGGATGCGATGGCGATCTGGCGTGCGGTTTGTCAGGCGGCGGAGGCCTGCCTGTCGTCATTACACCGGGTTCAGGTGGTGGGGGTGGCGATCAGTAACCAGCGCGAGTCGGTGCTGATTTGGGACAGGCGAACCGGAAAGCCGTTGACGCCGTTGGTCAGCTGGCAAGATCGTCGCGCGGAGAAATTCTGTCAGGCCTTGCAGGGCAGTGCGGAGGCGCGCCTGATTGAATCCCGCACCGGGCTACAGGTTGATCCGCTTTTTCCCGCCGCCAAACTTCATGCCATGCTGGCGGAATTGCCGGACGGTATCGCCCGGGCGATGCAGGGGGAGCTGTGCATCGGAACGGTGGATTGCTGGCTTAACTGGCAGTTTAGCGGTGGACGGGCGTATTCCACCGACTATTCCAATGCGGCGAGAACCCAGCTGTTTAATATCCACCGCGGCTGTTGGGATGAGGATCTGCTGGCGCTGTTCGGTATTCCCAGTGTGTGCTTGCCTGCCGTTACGCCGTCCTCGGCGTTACATGGTCACACCGGCGTGACGGGCATCAAGGGGCTTGCCGCTGGTGTACCGATTGTGGCGTTGATTGGTGATTCTCATGCGGCGCTGTACGGTCAGGGCATCACCCAAAGCGGTGAAATCAAGGCGACATATGGTACCGGTTCGTCGCTAATGACGACCATCAACACGCCGCATCAACAGGCCGCAGGGCTTAGCACCACGATCGCCTGGCACGATGGTGAAGTACGCTACGCACTGGAAGGCAACATTACCCACACTGGTTCGGGATTTGCCTGGATTGGTCAGATGCTGGGCATTCCTTCCGTTACACAACTCACCGAACTGGCGCTCAGCGCTGAGTCTAATCAGGGCGTTTTCTTCGTTCCTGCGTTATCCGGGCTGGGCGCGCCCTATTGGGATGTGCAAGCGCGTGGCCTGCTGTGTGGATTATGCGATGCCACCACGCCTGCCATCATCGCCCGCGCGGGGCTTGAAGCCATTGCGTACCAGATTGCCGACGTCTTTTTCGCGATGGAGCAGGCATCGCAGGCCGCGTTACCCGCGCTGCGTGTTGACGGCGGCGCGACACAAAACCGCTGGCTGATGCAATTTCAGGCCGATCTCTTGCAGCGCCCATTGATTCGCAACCATAACGCGGAAGTGTCGGCGCTGGGAGCCGCTTATCTGGGCGGAAAAATGCTGGGGTGGTGGGAACACAGCGAACAGATCGCCGCGCTGCCCAGAGAAGTCGAGATCATCGAGCCGTCGACGACTAATCACGGGATTTTCGAGAGCTATCAACAGTGGCGCACAGCGGTCGCGCGTGCGCGTCTGCGGCCCGAGTCATAACCATTTTTAACCGTAAGACATTTTTAGCAGTAAGAACCTATCCGATACGAAAGATAAGCAGCTCAACACTATTACGAATCAATGAGGTGACTTTTATGGCAACGTATAACTACCCTGAATTTGGTGCCGGTTTGTGGCATTTTGCGAATTATATCGACCGCTACGCTGTAGACGGCTACGGCCCGGCATTGAGCACAATCGATCAGATCAAAGCGGCGAAAGAGGTTGGCGAACTTTCCTATGTCGACTTGCCTTATCCCTTCACGCCGGGCGTGACGCTCAGCGAAGTAAAAGATGCGCTGAAAGATGCGGGACTGAAGGCGATTGGCATCACGCCGGAAATTTATCTGCAAAAATGGTCGCGCGGTGCGTTTACCAACCCCGATCCGGCGGCTCGAGCGGCGGCGTTCGAGTTAATGCACGAATCTGCCGGTATTGTGCGTGAACTGGGCGCGAATTACGTCAAGGTCTGGCCGGGTCAGGATGGCTGGGATTATCCATTCCAGGTCAGCCATAAAAACCTGTGGAAGCTGGCGGTTGATGGCATGCGCGATCTGGCGGGCGCTAACCCTGATGTGAAATTCGCTATCGAGTACAAGCCGCGTGAACCGCGCGTGAAAATGACCTGGGATTCTGCTGCGCGAACGCTGCTGGGTATTGAAGATATCGGGCTGGATAACGTGGGCGTGCTGCTGGACTTCGGGCATGCGCTGTATGGCGGCGAATCACCGGCCGATTCTGCCCAGTTGATTATCGATCGCGGTCGTCTGTTCGGCATGGATGTGAACGATAACCTGCGCGGCTGGGATGACGATCTGGTGGTTGGCACCGTGCATATGACCGAGATCTTCGAATTCTTCTACGTGCTGAAAATCAACAACTGGCAGGGTGTCTGGCAGCTCGATCAGTTCCCGTTCCGTGAGAACCACATTGAGGCGGCACAGCTGTCTATCCGCTTCCTAAAACACATCTATCGCGCATTGGACAAGCTGGATATTCCAGCGCTTCAGGCGGCACAGGAAGCACAAAACCCGTTACAGGCGCAGCGGATTGTGCAGGACGCGCTACTGTCATCCATTAACGTTAGCGAGTAATCCCACCACCGTTCGTCAGGCGCAGAGCAGGGGAATCATTCTGCGTCTGACATTACCGCTAACCGCTAGCGATAAACGAATTAGATCAGCGTCTCGGCGGTTAATCGATCGGTAATCAACACATCAACGTAGTGCCCCGTTAGCGCGCCGCGAATAGCTGCACTTTTCTCGATACCGCCCGCCAGCGCCACCACGCGTGGGCACTGGCGCAGCTGTGGCAACGCCATACCAATCACCGGATCTTCATCGTCCTGTAGCACCGGTTCACCTTCCGCGTTGTAGTAATGCAGGCATAAATCCCCGACGGCACCGCGTTCGGCCAGCTGTTGCAGCATCGCTTCGTGATAATAGTTGCCGGAGTTTTTCAGCAACTGCGACGGTTCCAGCACGCCAATACCGACAAGCGCCAGACTCACCTCGCTGAACTTATCAACCACGCTAGAAACCTCATCGCTGGTCACCAAACGGGCGCGATCTTCCACCGACCGTTCGATACTCTGCGCGGGCAAAAGGTAAGCGGGGCAACTGAGCTGATTGGCTAAAGTTTGCGTCAGGATCGTTGCCTGCACGTTGCCGTTCGGCCCAACGCCACCTAACAATTGGATGACGCCCTGTGCCTTGACGCTTTGCGGATGCAGGCTGTCCACCATCGCCCGCAGCGTGCTGCTCCAGGAGGAAATGCCGACCAGATCGTCAGGGCGGATACTGGTTTGGACATAGTGTGCGGCAGCAGAACCAATCGCCTGCTTGATTTGCGCCAGCGTGGCGTTATCGGCGACATCCACCACGATAGCCTGATCGATGCTGTAACGCTTCTGAATCGCCGCTTCCAGCCCCATGAACATGTTCGGGGGTTGAATTACGCTGATTTTGACCACACCTTCTTTAACACAGCGCGTGATAGCGCGGGAGACAAAAGACTGTGACAAATGGAGTGAGGCGGCAATTTCTGCTTGTTTCATCCCTTCGCTATAATAGAGCGTAGCGATCTTGACCAATAATCGCTGTTCGTCTTGCTTTGACATGACTTTTCCCCTTGCTAGCTTGCTGCTGTCATTTTTATTCAGCACAGAATAAATAACAAGCGCAGACGGCAGTGGAGTGCGGTTCTTGATTTCCCTGTCTGCGCCGGACATGGTAATTTAATGGGGTTTTTCGCCAAAATTTGGCATAATTCATCCGGTTAATGGATATCACAGGAAGGACAATGTGAAATATTTGCTGATTTTTTTACTCGTGCTGGCGATATTCATCATTTCTGTCACACTGGGTGCGCACAACGATCAGGTTGTGACATTTAACTACCTGCTGGCACAGGGGGAGTATCGTATCTCCACACTGCTCGCCACGCTGTTTGCCTTGGGTTTTGCTCTTGGCTGGGTTATCTGTGGTCTGTTTTATCTTCGTCAGCGCATTGCGCTTGGCCGTGCACAACGTAAAATCAAGCGTCTGGAACAACAGCTTTCTACCTCCACCGAGGAGAACGTGGCGCCAGTGCAGACGGTCACCCACTAAGGAATTCTCTCTATGTTAGAACTGCTGTTTCTGTTGCTGCCCGTGGCCGCCGCGTACGGTTGGTACATGGGGCGCAGAAGTGCGCAGCAGGACAAAGAGCAGGAATCCAACCGCCTGTCCCGTGAGTATGTCACCGGGGTTAACTTCCTGTTGTCCAATCAGCAGGATAAGGCGGTTGAGCTGTTCCTCGACATGCTCAAGGATGACAGCAACACCTTTGAAGCCCACCTCACGCTCGGTAACCTGTTTCGTTCGCGCGGCGAAGTTGACCGTGCGATTCGCATCCATCAGGCTTTGACCGAAAGCGCATCGTTAACCTTTGAACAGCGCCTGCTGGCGGTGCAACAGCTGGGCCGTGACTACATGGCCGCTGGGCTGTATGACCGCGCCGAAGAAAGTTTCAATCAACTGGTGGACGAAGAAGATTTTCGGCGCAGTGCCTTACAGCAGCTTTTGCAGATTCATCAGGCGACCAGCGATTGGCCGACAGCAATCGATGTGGCGGAAAAACTGGTCAAGATGGGAAAAGACCCACTCCGCGTGGACATCGCGCATTTTTACTGTGAATTGGCGCTGTTGGCGATGGGCAGCGACGATCTGGATAAGGCGCTAACGCTCCTGAAAAAAGGGGCGACGGCGGACAGTCAGTGCGCCCGTGCGTCTATCATGATGGGGCGCATCTACATGGCGCAGCAGGATTATTCGCGTGCCGTGGAGGCCTTGCGACAGGTTCTCGATCAGGATAAAGAGCTGGTTAGCGAAACGCTGCCGATGCTGCAAGAGTGCTATCAGCATTTAGATAAACCTTTGGATTGGGCGAATTTCCTCAGACGCTGCGTAGAAGAAAATACCGGTGCGACGGCCGAATTGATGCTGGCCGACATCCTCGAAAGAGAAGAGGGGGCGGAAGTTGCACAGGCTTATATTAACCGTCAGCTTCAACGCCACCCCACGATGCGCGTGTTCCATCGCCTGATGGATTTTCACCTGCATGAAGCGGAAGACGGACGAACAAAAGAAAATCTTCAGGGATTACGCGACATGGTGGGCGAACAGATTCGCACCAAACCCCGCTATAGCTGCCGCAAATGTGGCTTCACGTCACAATCACTCTATTGGCAATGTCCTTCCTGCCGCACCTGGGCTAGCGTAAAGCCAATCCGTGGATTAGACGGGCAATAACCTCTCACGATATCGAGTGGGTATTTTTTAATGCACTTTAGTTACAACATACTAATAATTGTATGTGATTTCCGTTTCAGCAGGCTTCTTTAACGCCATTGGTCTTCAGGCGGCTGGGATTTCAGAGACGGGGCATGTAGAATGCGGCGGGAATTTTGGCTTCGCAAGAGACTGGGTGACGAATGAAAAACGAGAATCTACAGCAAAAGAATCAAACGGTATCATCCCCGATTGTGGTCGCACTGGACTATGCCAATCAGCAGGCGGCGCTGTCGTTTGTTGACCGTATCGATCCGCAGGATTGCCGTTTGAAGGTAGGCAAAGAGATGTTTACCTTATTCGGCCCACAGTTCGTGCAGACATTGCAACAGCGCGGCTTTGATGTGTTTCTCGATCTGAAATTCCACGATATTCCGAACACTGTCGCTCACGCCGTTGCGGCCGCCGCCGATCTTGGCGTGTGGATGGTCAATGTCCACGCCAGCGGTGGTTCGCGCATGATGATCGCGGCGAAAGAAGCGCTGGTGCCGTTTGGTAACGATGCGCCGCTGCTAATTGCCGTAACCGTGTTAACCAGCATGGACGAAGATGACCTGCGCGGGCTTGGCATTACGCTTAGCCCGGCAGAGCAGGCGGAAAAGCTGGCCGTGCTAACGCATAACAGCGGGCTGGATGGCGTGGTGTGTTCCGCACATGAAGCGCAGCGGTTGAAGCAGGTATGCGGGCAGGCATTTAAGCTGGTCACGCCAGGAATTCGTCCCGCTGGCAGCGACGTCGGCGATCAGCGCCGTATTATGACGCCGATTCAGGCACAGCAGGCTGGCGTCGATTATATGGTGATTGGACGTCCGATCACCCAATCAGCGGACCCCGCACAGACACTGCGTGAGATTCGCGCGTCATTGCTAAACGGTGCGGCATCATGAACATGCGTCGTGACGAAAATAGCCAGTTGGTTTACTCCACGGAAACTGGGCGTATTAAGCCGGAAGAAGAACAAGTAGCTCGGCCAAAAGGCGACGGCATTGTGCGCATCCAGCGTCAGACCAGCGGGCGCAAAGGAAAAGGCGTATGCCTGATTAGCGGTCTCGATCTTGATGATGCTGCGCTGGATAAGCTGGCGGCTGAATTAAAGAAAAAATGTGGCTGTGGCGGTTCAGTGAAAGACGGCGTGATCGAAATCCAGGGAGATAAGCGCGACCTGCTAAAACAGCTGCTGGAAGCGAAAGGAATGAAGGTTAAGTTGGCTGGCGGCTAAAGCACATGCGGCTTGAACTATGACAAGTATAAAAGCAGCAGGTTTACTCCCGTGAACCTGCTGCCCACAAATTCGTTATTTATCGACCTGACGGCCAATCAGCCCGCCGATAGCTGCACCGCCCAGTGTTCCTAATGTTCCGCCATCCGTTAAGATAGCCCCACCTACTGCACCCGCACCGGCACCAATCGCGGTATTACGGTCACGTTTGGACATGTTTGAACAGCCTGCAAGCGTTACAGCAAGCGTAATTGCCAGAGCGGCTGTTGCAAAACGTTTGTTTAATTTCATCTTTTTCCCCTTTCTGCTCTTGGTCTCACGTTTCTTGTGAGGAAATATCGAACAATGTGCTTTTTACGGTATTAAATAAAGAAACCGAGCCTTTTACCGCTTGATGACAAGTATAATCATCGGGAAAAACGGCAACAGGTAAAAAATCTTAATTCCCCTGCGTTATGTTAACGATAGCAACAATTGATAAATTTGGCTGTTTTTTAATCAACCCTGTGGAGTGTCTCTTTCTTTTTCCCATAGCAGAACACCGCTAGGTCTTTAGCGATTTAGCCCATAGCGACGAACTCGTCAGGCCGCGAGAATGGTGTTATCGCGCCGATGGAGGCTGATTATGTTAGAAACGCTAAAAAAACAGGTATTGGAAGCCAATCTGGCCTTGCCGCAGCACAATCTGGTGACGTTTACCTGGGGAAATGTCAGCGCGGTGGACCGACAGCGCGGCCTGATGGTGATCAAACCTTCCGGCGTGGAGTATTCTGCCATGACGCTGGAGGACATGGTTGTCGTTGAGCTGGAAAGTGGCAAGGTGGTTGAGGGGACGAAGAAACCGTCGTCAGATACCGATACCCACCGCGTGCTGTATCTGGAATTTGCCGATATCGGCGGTATTGTGCATACCCATTCCCGTCATGCCACGATCTGGGCGCAAGCCGGTAAAGATATCCCCGCTTGGGGAACAACGCATGCGGACTATTTTTATGGCCCGATTCCCTGCACACGTCTGATGACGGACGAGGAAATCAACGGTCGCTATGAGTGGGAAACGGGAAGGGTGATCGTCGAAACCTTCCGCCAGCGTGGCATTTCTCCGGTGGATGTCCCTGCCGTATTGGTTAACTCGCACGGCCCCTTTGCCTGGGGGAAAGATGCAGACAACGCGGTGCACAACGCCGTTGTTCTGGAAGAGCTTGCCTACATGGGGATTTTCTCACGCCAGTTAACGCCTCAGTTGGGTGAGATGCAGCAAACGCTGTTGGATAAACACTACTTACGCAAGCATGGCAAGAACGCCTATTACGGACAATAAACCGCAGCGATTCCTTCCTTATGACCTTTAAGCCATATAGCGCCGCATTTGCGGCGTTATTGTTATTTGTGCGGTTTGATGACCTCGCTCCTGAACGGCACAAGCTCCGTGCTAAATCCGTAAGGGTTGCGGCCATAAAAAATCCCTCCGCGAGGGAGGGATTGGCGAAGATGTGTCGATGATGCTTAAGGTTGAGCGCCGTCTCGTAAGACAATCGGGCTCTCTTTTGCCGTTGGGACATCGCTATTCATCGCACGACGAATGACGAAGAATGCGGAAACCAGCATTGTTACCGCAACCAGCATAAAGAACCCGCACAGCGCGGCGTTGATCTGGTTACTGAAGACAATGGTTTCCATGTCTTTAATCGATTTGGCCGGTGCAATCAGCGTGTTCTGTTCAATACCCGCCGCGAAGCGTTTCGCCTGAGCCAGAAAGCCGATGCTCGGTTTTTCATGGAAGATTTTCTGCCAACCCGCCGTCATCGACGTAATAAACAGCCAGACGGTAGGCACGATAGTCACCCACGCATAGCGCTGCTTTTTCATCTTAAACAACACCACGGTGCCGAGAATCAACGCCATCGAGGCCAGCATCTGGTTACCGATACCGAACAGCGGCCAGAGAGTATTGATCCCGCCCAGCGGATCGATCACGCCCTGATAGACGAAGAATCCCCAGCCGGAAACGGCAACGGTCGTACCGGCCAGATTCCCCAGCCAGGAACGGCTGTTCGCTAATCTGGGAATCGCAATACCGACCAGATCCTGCACCATGAAGCGACAGGCGCGCGTCCCGGCGTCAACGGCGGTCAGAATGAACAGCGCTTCAAACAGAATCGCGAAGTGATACCAGAATGCCATCATCGCCCGGCTGTTAAAAATTTCCGTGATGATGTAGGCCATACCCACCGCGAAGGTCGGTGCACCGCCAGCGCGGGAAAGAATAGAGGCTTCGCCAACGTCATTGGCAATGGCACTCAATTCCTGCGGGGTAATCACAAATCCCCAGTTATTGATGGCTAATGATGCGCTCTCAACCGTGGTGCCGATCAAGGCGGCGGGTGAGTTCATGGCGAAGTAGATACCCGGTTCGATAACCGAGGCACAAATCAGCGCCATAATCGCCACGAAGGATTCCATCAGCATGGCACCATAGCCGATGAAGCGGATATGACTTTCTCGTTCAATCAACTTCGGCGTGGTGCCGCTGGAAACCAGTGCGTGGAAGCCGGAAATCGCGCCGCAGGCGATGGTGATAAACAGGAAGGGGAATAGCGTACCGGAGAAGACCGGGCCGCTGCCGTCAATAAAACGAGAAACGGCAGGCATTTTCATTTCCGGCATCGCGAATACAATACCGAAGGCCAGCCCGACAATAACCCCTATTTTCAGGAACGTAGAGAGATAGTCACGCGGTGCCAGCAGCAGCCAGACGGGCAGAACGGATGCCACGAAGCCGTAAATCACCAGTACCCAGGTGAGTGACGTCCCTTTCAGCGTGAAGAACGGCCCCCAGTAAGGGTGTACAGCGATGTTGCCGCCGTAGACAATCGCCAGCATCATCAGCACAAAGCCGATGATGGACACTTCAGCGATTTTGCCCGGACGTAAAAAGCGCATGTAAACGCCCATGAAGAGCGCGATAGGGATGGTGGCGGCAATCGTGAACAATCCCCACGGACTTTCTGCCAGCGCCTTAACGACGACCAGCGCCAGCGCCGAGAGAATGATGATCATCACGCCCAGCGCACCGAGCATCGTGATAATACCCGCGAATGTACCCAGCTCCTGTTTTGCCATCTCACCCAGAGAACGACCGTCTCGGCGGGTTGAGATAAACAGCACCAGAAAATCCTGCACGGCACCCGCCAGCATCACGCCGACCAAAATCCAGATCGTACCGGGTAGGAAGCCCATCTGTGCGGCGAGAATCGGCCCGACCAGCGGCCCGGCCCCGGCGATGGCGGCAAAGTGGTGGCCGAACAGTACCCATTTATTGGTGGGAACGTAATCCAGACCGTCGTTATGACGTTCCGCCGGTGTCAGTCGGCGATCGTCGAGCTCAAACACTTTTTTGGCGATAAACAGGCTGTAAAACCGATAGGCGATGCTGTAACACGATACCGCAGCGATAACCAACCACACGGCATTGACGTGTTCACCGCGGCTTAGCGCCAGCGTGGCGAACGAAAAGGCGCCCGCCAGGCCGACTAGCAGCCAGATCACAATGCTCTTTACGTTACTCATAACAACGGCTCCTTCGTTATTCAGAAAAGGTATACCGTAATACTTCAAGCTGCATGTGCGTTGGCTTCCCTTACTCACCCCAGTCACTTACTTGTGTAAGCTCCTGGGGATTCATGCGGTTGCCGCCTTCCTGCAACTCGAATTATTTGAGGTATATAGCGCGGGTGTTAATGCAATTTAACAATAGTGGGTTTAATGGCGAAGAGAAGGGAATGGATGAGAAAATGTGAGCGAACGTGAATTTTTGTAAAGAAACTTAAAGCGTAAACAAGGGTTAACGCGCTAACGCGGTAAAAATAGGTGCGGTAAAAACAAGATGGCCCTGCTGGGGAAAATTCAGAGAATGGCAGGGCCGATGCGCTTAAGGCAGAACGTTTCCGGCGGCGCGGTAAATTTCATACCATTCTTCGCGGCTGAGCGACAGGGTAGACGCCGCCGCGATGTCACGGATACGTTCTGGACTCATGGTGCCGATAATCACCTGCATGGCGGCGGGGTGGCGCAAGATCCACGCGGTGGCGATCGCGGTATTGGTCACGTGATGCTGCTCGGCGATGTGATTAATCGTCGCGTTCAGCTTAGGGAATTTCTCGCTATCGAGGAAAACACCCTCAAAAAAGCCGTACTGGAAGGGCGACCAGGCCTGAATCGTCATGGTATTCAGGCGGCTGTATTCCAGAATCGCGCCATCGTGATTCACCGATGCCGTGTTCGTCATATTCACGTTAAAGCCGGCATCAATCATGCCCGTGTGCATGATGCTGAACTGCAATTGGTTGGCAATAAGCGGCTGGCGTACGGATTTTTTCAGCAGCTCAATTTGCAACGGATTCTGATTACTGACGCCGAAATAGCGCACTTTCCCGCTGCTTTCCAGCTCATCAAAGGCGGCGGCCACTTCATCGGGTTCGAATAATGTATCCGGGCGATGCAGCAGGAGCGTATCGAGATAGTCCGTTTTTAAACGTTGTAGACTGCCTTCAACGGAGGCGATGATATGAGCTTTCGAGAAGTCAAAAAATCCCTTACGAATGCCACATTTGGATTGGAGAAAAATCGTGTCCCGGTGGATAGATGTCTTCTGTAAACCGGCAGCGAAAATCTCTTCCGACAAGCCGGAACCATAGATATCCGCGTGATCGAAAAAATCGATGCCTGCCTCGACGGATGCATTGAGGATGTCAGCCGCTTCACTCGTGCTTTTCTTCGCCATTCGCATACAGCCCAACGCAATGTTGGAAGCCTGTATCGCGGATGTACCGATTGTCATTTTCTCCATCGGGAACGCTCCTGTTATTAGGGGGGCACGTCTGTCGTCGATGACGCTTAAAACGGATCAGGCGTGGCGATATCGTTGATAAAGCATGTCGCGGAATAAACGCGTGATGACGCGCGGGTCAGTTCGCGTGAATGCCCGCGCGGAGATGCTGTCCGCCGAGATGACTCGGCGGTATGACGGCTATGCGGCAGGTTTTGCCACGATGCTGCGGGTTTCCAGACGAACGTCAGCAATGACGACGTCCAGCGTATCCCCCTGACGATAAACCACTTCGCCTTTCACTGACAGAGTGCCCATTTCCTGACTGCACACCAGCTCATCGCGTACGGCGTGGATAAAGGAAGACGGGATAAACGCCACTGCGCCGTTATCTAGCAGGCGAACGCGCAGGCCACCACGTGTGACGTCAATGATTTCCGCATTGAAGCGATTATCCGTACCGGCTTTATCTTTGAGGTAGCGAGCGTAGAGCCAGTCACCGACATCGCGTTCAGCCATACGATTAAGGCGACGGCGTTCTGCCAACTGAACCGTGACGTCGTCTTGCGGTTTTTGCGCGACCTGCCCGGTGATAACCGCTTTCAACAAACGGTGGTTCACCATATCGCCGTATTTACGGATCGGCGATGTCCAGGTGGCATAGGCTTCTAGCCCCAGACCGAAGTGTGGCCCCGGCGTGGTACTCACTTCCGCGAAAGACTGGAAACGGCGAATGCGGCTGTCCAGAAACTGTGTCGGCTGGGCATCCAGCTCGCGGCGCAGCATACAGAAGCCTTCCAGCGTCAACAGCACTTGCGCATCAGCCTGAACCCCGTGGGTGTCCAGCACGGCAACTGCCTGTTCAATCGAGGCAGGATCAAAGCCGTTGTGCACGTTATAGATGCCGAAGCCCAGTTTATCGCGCAGCACGATGGCCGCACAAACGTTGGCGGCAATCATGGATTCTTCAACGATACGGTTGGCGATACGGCGATGTTCAACCACGATGTCCAATACGTCGCCTTTTTCACCCAGCAGGAAGCGGTAATCCGGGCGATCTTTGAATACCAGCGCATGCGTGGTGCGCCAGTCGCTGCGTGTCAGGCAAAGGCGATGCAGCAAGCGAATTTGTTCGGCAATTGCGTCGCTTGGCGGCTGCCATTCGCCTTGATTTTCCAGCCAATCGGAGACGTTGTCATACGCTAATTTGGCTTTGGATTCGATCCAGGCGGCAAAGAAGTGAATGTCGTCACCCAACGCACCGTCGGCGGCAATCGTCACGCGACAAGCGAGCACTGGACGACGTTCCTCCGGGCGCAGGGAACAGATATCGTCCGACAGCGGGCGCGGCAGCATCGGGATGTTGAAGCCGGGCAGATAGTTGGTGAAGGCGCGCTGACGTGCAATGTTGTCCAGCTCGCTACCCGCAGCGACATACGCGGTCGGATCGGCAATCGCGATGGTTAATTGCAGTGAACCATCCCCGTTGTCCTGCACGTACAACGCATCGTCCATATCTTCAGTGCTCGCGCTGTCGATAGTGACAAAGCTCAGTGCGGTGAGATCTTCACGGACGAGTTCGCCGTCATGGCGCTCAGTCGTTTCAACCTCTGGGGCTGAGCGCTCCAGATTATGGCGTGACAATGTCACCCACCACGGTACCAGCGGGTCATCACCCGTGGTGATGTACTGCGTCAGTTCAGCATGAAATCCACGGTCGCCCTTCAACGGGTGACGGCGCATTTCGGCTACGGCCCAATCGCCTTCCTGAAAATCGTGTGTGACATCGCGCGCGGCGCGGCAAGGGATGGCATCTTTCAGCAGCGGATGGTCAGGCGTAATGGATAAACGATCGTCTTTTTTATGGATGCGCCCAACAAATCGAGTAAGGAAGGGTTCGATCAGCGTTTCTGGCTCGACAATTTCCCGCTCTTTTTCCGTATGCAGGGTGGCGGTAATCCGGTCACCGTGCATCACTTTTTTCATGTGCGGAGGGGGAATGAAATAGCTTTTTTGTCCGTCAGCTTCAAGGAAGCCGAATCCTTTATCGGTACCTTTGACGACACCTTCAACACGCGGTGTCTGAGAGTGAAGTTGCTGTTTTAGCTGTGCAAGCAGCGGATTATCTTGAAACATAGCGTCCAGAAATACGGTTGTGAGTAGCCCAATTAGCAGTTCACAGTTTTACTCGAATCGGGTGCTGGCGGCAAGAATAATCGGGGGTGGCGTAGGCGCAGATCGGTAGCAGAAGCGCGGATAAATCTGAGTAAAGTCAACGCTGATTCGAATGTATCCACCTGCCGTGCACGCGATTGACCTCACGGCACGAGTTATCAAGCGGAATCTATTCCACTAGGCGTTATTGATGCAGCCAGTTTGGACACGGACAGCGCGGAAAAACCGGAGCGTACACGTAGTACGTGAGGATTTTGAGCACTGCCCAGGTTCAAAATGGCAAATAAAATAGCCTGGTGGACAGATTCTTAGGCGATACGCAGCAGAGACTCGGCTTGCGTACTACGACGAACGCTAACCGGCACGGATTTAGAGGTCGGCGTGTGCGTTTCATCCCCGAAGCTGGACAGCGGCACCAGCGGGTTGGTTTCGGGATAATAGGCGGCCAGATTACCGCGCGGAATCGCGTAGCTCACCAGCTTGAATCCGTTGACGATGCGGGTAATGCCGTCGTTCCACAGCGTTTCGATATCGACCCTATCGCCGTCTTCCAGCCCTAACGCACTGATATCATCCGGGTGCATGAATAGCACTTCCCGCTGACCATAGACGCCGCGATAGCGGTCATCCAGACCATAAATCGTGGTGTTGTACTGATCGTGTGAACGTAGGGTTTGCAGGGTAAAAGGCACGTCGCTGCCTTGTAGTTGCGGAAACAGCGTGTCGGGCAGCGCGGCATGGCTGAATTGCGCTTTCCCGTTGGGCGTATTGAAGTGCAGTTCAGCGGCCGCGTTACCAAGATAGAATCCGCCTGGCAGGTCGCAGTTGGCATTGAAATCCGTAAAGCCGGGAAGGGTGGCGGCGATATGGTCGCGGATGCGTGAATAATCGTCCGCCAGCGCCAGCCAGTCGAGTTTTTCATGGCCGAGCACCGCATTGGCAATCCCTGCAACAATCGCTGTTTCCGAGCGCTGCAACGGCGAAAGGGGCTGCCCGACGCCCTGTGACGCGTGCACCATGCTGAAGGAGTCTTCGACGGTAATAAACTGCGCACCGCTGGCCTGCATATCGAGATCGGTACGGCCGAGCGTCGGCAGAATCAATGCATCGACCTTGCCAGTAATTAGATGGCTGCGGTTGAGCTTGGTGCTGATATGTACGGTCAGATCGCAGCGGCTGAGCGCTTCTTCAGTACGGGCCGAATCGGGTGCAGCGGCGGCGAGGTTACCGCCCAGCGCGATCAGTACTTTTATTTCGTCGCGCAGCATCGCTTCCAGCGCTTCTACCGTGTTGTGGCCTGCGGTGTAAGGCGGTGTGAAGTCATAATGTGCTGCTAGACGATCGAGGAAGGCGGCCGTCGGTTTCTCATCGATCCCCATGGTACGGTTGCCCTGCACATTACTATGACCGCGTACTGGACATAGCCCCGCGCCCGGTTTTCCCAACTGCCCGAATAGCAGTTGCAGGTTCACGATTTCCCGCACGGTGGCGACAGAGTGTTTGTGCTGGGTAATCCCCATCGCCCAGGTGCAAATTACACGCGGCGACTGCTGATAAATCGCCGCGACATAGCGCAATTGTGCTTCGCTCAGGCCGGACTGCTGTTCAATTTTCTGCCAGCTTGTGGCATCAACCACAGTAAGGTAGTCGTCCATCTGCTGGGTATGCGTGGACAGGAAATCCTGATCGAATAAACCGGCGTCCCCGGCAGACAGGCGCTGGCGATGCGTTTCCAGCAGGGCTTTTACCATCCCGCGCACGGCAGCCATATCGCCACCCAAATTGGGTTGCAGGTAGGTTTCGCTAATGGTGCCAGACAGCGGCGTGAGCAGCTCCAGTGGATTCTGCGGATTGGCAAAACGCTCCAGACCGCGCTCGCGTAGCGTATTAAACGAGACGACGTGCGCGCCGCGATCGGCGGCATGACGAAGGCTATGCAGCATACGCGGGTGATTAGTGCCGGGGTTCTGCCCGAAGACGAAAATTGCGTCAGCGTGTTCGAAATCATCCAGCCGGATCGTGCCTTTACCCACGCCGATACTCTGTTTCAGACCGATTCCGCTAGCTTCATGGCACATGTTCGAGCAGTCAGGGAAATTGTTGGTGCCCAGCATGCGACCAAAAAGCTGATACAGATAAGAGGCTTCATTGCTGGCACGCCCAGACGTATAAAGTTCCACCTGATTAGGGTGTGCCATGTTACCGATATGGTGAGCGATCAGCGCAAACGCCGCGTCCCAACTGATAGGGACATAGCGATCGCTGGCACGGTCGTAGCGCATCGGGTGGGTTAAGCGGCCCTGATACTCAAGGAAATAGTTGCTCTGCTGACGCAGCGTCGTAACGCTGTGAGCGGCAAAAAAATCCAGATCGACTGCTTTACGCGTTGCCTCCCAACTGACCGCTTTCGCGCCGTTTTCACAGAAGCTGAACGTGCTGCTGTTGTCATCACCCCAGGCACAGCCGGGGCAGTCAAATCCTTTCGATTTATTGACCCGCAACAAGTTTCGGATATTTTTCAGCGCTTGCTTGCTGTCGAGAACAAAACGCGTGGTGGCTTCCAACGAGCCCCAGCCGCCAGCCGCATTGCGGTATGGCTTGATGGATGGTTTGAATTTCATATACGTTCCGCAGGTGATAATGTTTTTTTTATGTGAACAAAATTTTAAATATTTGCTCTTAAGGGAAGTTTAGGTGCCGTCGGCGATCGCGTCTAATCAAATGCGGCTATGGTGGGATAGAGGCGATTTATCGATGGGATACCCGTCATACTTCAAGTTGCATGTGCGTTAGCTGCGCTCACTCACCCGAATCACTTACTTGAGTAAGCTCATCGGGATTCCCTCACTTGCCGCCTTCCTGAAACTCGAATTATTTAGGGTATACTTGCCGCTTACCTACTACAGAGTCTGACGATGGATATTAAGCAACTGCAATACCTGTGCAATCTGGAGAAAGAGCGCCATTTTGGCCGGGCAGCGGAAGCCAGTTTTGTCAGTCAGCCCACGCTCTCCATGCGGTTGAAAAATCTGGAGCGAGAGCTGGATCTGGCGTTAATTAATCGGGGTAATAATTTTGAAGGCTTCACAGCCGAAGGTGAGCGCGTGCTGGCCTGGGCGCGGGAAATCGTCTCGGTTTATCAGGGGCTAAAGCTTGAAGTCGCGTCGCTGAAACGTGGCGTGAGCGGCGTATTGCGCATCGGCGCAGTGCCGCAAAGCAGTATCGCGCTGTCGAGCCTGCTGGCGGCGGTGAACAAGGTTTACCCGCAGCTGGATTTTCAGATCTCGCTGTTCAGTGCGGATCAACTGCTGGAAGCGTTAAATGCGCATTCGGTGGATGTCGGCATTGGCTTTTTTGAATTCTCGACGCTACAGGAACTGCACTTTCAGGCGTCGCCGCTGAAGGAGCAGGGCGTTGATCTCTTGTTCCATCCGCACCATTTTCCACAACTGGTGGGAGAGACACCGCTGCCTCTCGATGCGCTTTCTGAGGTTCCGCTCTGTCTGGCGGAGGCCAGCCGCTATTTCCGTCGCTATCTCGATAGCCATTTCCGCGAAATGGGGGTTTCGCCGTGGGTTAAGGTGGAAAGCGCTTCCGTCCTGCAACTGATCCAAAGCACCTATGTCGGGCTTGGGTGCGGCATTGTGCCTCACGGCAGCCTGATCCCAGACATGACGCCCGCGTTAAAATTGCGACCGCTGCTGTTTCCGCCAATGCGCCGCCGCGCTGCCGTCGTTGTTGCACAGGCTGGCCGAGCAACGCCGCTGGCGCAGAACTTCTTTGATGCTGCGCAGGCGTGGTTGCAGGCTCAGTCGTAAAGGCTTTCATCCTGTATCGGCGCAACTGATTTACTGGCGCGTAGTCGCCTGACGGACTGACGAACCACCAGCGTACCGTTTAGTAGCAGGTTGCCAACCGGGGCTTCGGGGCGGATTAGACGATATTGCAGCAGCCTTATCGCCTCTTCGCCCAGCGCCTCACGCGGCACATGTACCGATGT
The DNA here is from genome assembly GCF_020166435.1 of Pectobacterium versatile. Taxonomy (GTDB): domain Bacteria; phylum Pseudomonadota; class Gammaproteobacteria; order Enterobacterales; family Enterobacteriaceae; genus Pectobacterium; species Pectobacterium versatile. The sequence goes on from NZ_JAINZP010000001.1 coordinate 382,614, forward strand.
GAGCGGCACGTCGTGAATGGCTGAGAGATTGAATCCATCCATGCTCATCACCGAGACATCTTGCGGCACGCGCAATCCTGCTTTGGTCAAAGCATTGACCACCCCAACCGCGATGAAATCACCACCTGCCAAAATCGCTGTAGGTCGTTTATCCTGCGGACAGCGGGCTAAAAAGGCCGTCATCGTCTGTTCGGCGTCCGTCGTGCTGAAATTATCTAATGCCAGCAAGTTGTCCTCGGGGGAAAACGGCAGATTATGGTGCTGATAGGCATCCCGAATCCCGTCCAGACGTAACTCCATCGTGTAGCGACGCAGGCACAGCAGAGTCAATACGTTATGGTGACCTTGTTCGAAGAGATAGTGGGCGGAGAACTCGCCAATCAGCCGGTGCGCGGGGGCCACACCCGGTAAGCGCATCTTGCGGTCAATACAGTTAATCAATATGCAGGGCTTACCGCTGTCCGCCGCCAGCGCGTGAATATAGGGATCGTCGATGCCGATCAGCAGCGCCGCCTCCGTAGCCGGATCGCGCATTTTGTCTAAAAATAGCGCCGCATCGCTGTCATTTTCCTCCAGCCCGCAGTAGCGCACTCGCACATCGTGTGGCTTCAGGGCATCAATAATGCTCTGTACCACCTTGTGATAGAAGATGTCGGACCGAATATCAAACGCGCGCGGCGGGGCGAAAATAGTGAGTCCATTCAAGAGCAGGCGGCCGTTGGCGAGATCGGCCAGTACGCCGCACTGGCGGGCGCAGTTGAGAATGTCCGTTTTTGCCTGCTCGCTGGTATTGGACTGACCAGACAGCACGCGTGAGACCGTACTGATCGAGTAGCCCGTCCGCTGCGCAATTTCGCGTATTTTCAGGTTTCCTTTCATTTTGTGATCCCGTTCACCTTCGAAAATGACAAAGTTTTCATTGCTATCTATTACCTATTTTCAGGCGCTATAGACCGTTTTTTGCCTTGATTTTGACCATAGCATGAAAATGTTTTCAAAAAAGTGAGTGTTTCACGATTTTCAATTGTTCTACTCTCATTTTGGTAAACCAATTTCAGTGATTAGATGGAATAAAAAAGGATTTAACTCAATAAATACAATGATATGAAAATGGTTTGATTACTCGATAGGCTATAAATACAAAAATGCCGTCGAGATATCAGACCAATGTAACCCTACTTTCCTGTAAAGGAGTCACCATGAGTCTCGACATCAATTCGTCCTCCATCGCTACCAAAGGTAAACGGACATTCAGAAATTTACGCTGGTGGGTGCTGAGCCTGTTCCTGCTCGGCGTTACCGTGAATTACATCACCCGTAATTCGCTGGGCATTCTGGCACCAGAACTGAAAACCAGTATGGGCATCACCACCGAGCAATACTCCTGGATTGTCGGTGCATTCCAACTGGCGTATACCATTTTTCAGCCGATTTGCGGCTGGCTGATCGATGTTATCGGTCTGAAAATTGGCTTTATGATCTGCGCGGTGATCTGGGCGCTGATGTGCATCTTCCACGCGGGCGCGGGAAGCTGGTTGCATCTGGCGATCTTGCGTTTCTTTATGGGTGCGTCCGAAGCGGCGGCGACACCGGCGAATGCCAAAACGCTGGGCGAGTGGTTCCCTAAAAAGGAACGCCCGATTGCAGCAGGCTGGGCTGGTGTTGGTTTCTCTATCGGCGCGATGCTGGCACCGCCGATTATCGTTGTGGCGCATGCCTATCTAGGCTGGCAGGGTGCGTTTATGTTCAGCGGTGGGCTGGCGCTGCTGTGGGTGATTCTGTGGTGGCTGTTCTATCACAACCCCGAAGACCACCCCAATTTAAGCCGCGAGGAGCTGGATTTCATCCGTCAGGACAACGAGGCACCGCCGGTCAAACTGCCTTTCTTCACCGCACTGAAAACTGTCTCAAAAAACAAACGCTTTTACGGTATCGCGATTCCAGCATTTATGGCAGAGCCCGCGTGGGCCGTGCTCAGTTTTTGGGTACCGCTCTATCTGGCGAATGAACGCGGTATGGATCTGAAGCAAATTGCGATGTTCGCGTGGCTGCCGTTTCTTGCTGCCGATCTCGGCAGTATCGCCAGTGGCTATCTCACCCGACTTTATACCCGCTGGTTCGGCTGTTCGCGCGTTAACTCGATTGTGGCGAGTTCGGTCACGGGCGCGTTTCTGATGCTGTCGCTGGCGCTGGTCGCTGTCAGTAAAGATCCGTGGGTGGCGATTCTGCTGATTTCCATCGGTGGGTTTGGCCATCAGGTGATTTCCTGCATGTTGAGCGCACTGGTGGTGGAATCGTTTGATAAAGGCCAGATGGCAACGGTGAACGGGATGCGTGGTTCATTTGCCTGGATTGCCAGCTTCCTGTTCTCGCTGTTGATTGGCGTCACTGCCGACAAAATCGGGTTCAACCCGCTGTTTGTCGCGATGGGATTCTTCGATCTGATCGGTGCCATCTTCCTGATCGCATTTATTGCTGAACGTCGTGGGAAAACGCGGTCGCAGGCATAACGGCTCATTTACTTTTTCCTGAAAAGGACGCTGTATGAAAACGTTGAAAAATTGGGTGTTCCGTCATCAGAGCGCCGACCATGTTGAACTGTTGGTGGACGACAAACATGTGTTTTGCCTATACGTGCTGGAACCGATGTTGGCCCGCGTGCTGGTTAAACAGAATGGCGAGCTGAAGCTCAATCGCACCTGGAGCATCGCGCCGCAGCAGGATGTCCCTTGGCAGGGGCGCAGCCGCGAAAGTAGCGAAGGTTTCAGCCTGCCAGAATTCTCACTGGAACAGCTGGATAATGCGCTGCGTATCAGCACCGCACGGATGCGAATTACGATTCATCAGCCGCTGTGGCTGGCGTGGGAATATTGCGATGAACAGGGCGAATGGCAGCCGTTTGCCGCCGATCGACCCACCAGTGCCTATCTTCTCAATCCACACGGTGACGGCGTGGCGCACTATCAGCGCCGTTTCCCGACGGAGCGCTATTACGGGCTGGGTGAAAAAGCGGGCGACCTTGAACGCACCGGACGTCGGTTTGAGTTCCGCAATCTGGACTCGATGGGCTACAACGCGGCGAGCACCGATCCGCTGTATAAGCATGTTCCGTTTACCATTACCCGACGCGACGATGTCAGCTTCGGCCTGTTTTACGATAACCTGAGCACGACCTGGCTCGATCTCGGCAATGAGATCGATAATTATCATCTGGCTTATCGGCGCTATCAGGCGGAGGCGGGCGATCTCGACTATTACCTGTTCATCGGGCCGCGGGTGTTGGATGTGACGAAAGCGTTCGTGCGTCTGACGGGGAAAACGCTCTTTGGGCCAAAATGGAGCTTGGGCTACAGCGGTTCCACCATGCATTACACCGATGCACCGGATGCGCAGCAGCAGCTGATGAAATTTATCGCGCTGTGCCGGGAACATCATATCCCGTGTGATTCGTTCCAACTCTCGTCGGGCTACACGTCGATCAACAATAAGCGCTATGTGTTTAACTGGAATAACGACAAAGTCCCCCAACCGGAAGTGATGTCGCAGGCTTTCCACGAGGCGGGTCTCAAACTGGCGGCCAATATCAAACCTTGTTTACTGCAAGATCACCCGAAATACGACGAGGTGTCGGCGCAGGGGCTATTTATCCGTGATTCTGAATCCGATGTACCAGAGCGTTCCAGCTTTTGGGACGATGAAGGTTCGCACCTTGATTTCACCAATCCGGCAACGGTGGCATGGTGGCAGGAGAACGTCACCCGGCAGTTGCTGGAGAAAGGGATTGATTCGACGTGGAATGACAATAACGAGTATGAAGTCTGGGATGGTGAAGCCCGCTGTCACGGATTCGGCGAAACGATGGCGATCAAACACATTCGCCCGCTGATGCCGCTGTTGATGATGCGCGCCTCGCTGGAGGCACAGCAGCGCTTTGCCCCGACGCTGCGCCCTTATCTGATCTCTCGTTCCGGCTGTGCGGGAATGCAGCGCTATGTGCAGACCTGGAGCGGCGATAACCGCACCAACTGGCAGACGCTACGCTACAACACCCGGATGGGAGTCGGGATGAGCCTGTCCGGCCTGTTTAATGTCGGACACGACGTCGGCGGGTTTTCGGGCGACAAGCCGGACGCCGAACTTTTTGTGCGCTGGGTTCAAAACGGTGTGATGCACCCGCGTTTCACCATTCACTCCTGGAATGACGACCAGACGGTAAACGAACCGTGGATGTATCCCGCGGTAACGCCTGCGATTCGCAGCGCCATCGAACTGCGCTATCGCCTGTTGCCGTACTTTTATACTTTGCTGTGGCAGGCCAGCGCGGACGATGAACCGATGCTGCGCCCGACGTTCCTCGACCACGAGCAGGACAGCGCGACGCTGGAAGAAACCGACGATTTCATGCTGGGGCGAGACATTCTGGTCGCCAGCGTGGTCGAGCAGGGGCAGCGCCAGCGTACGGTGTACCTGCCAGCGAATACATCGGGCTGGTACGATTTTCATTCCGGCCAATGGTTCAGCGGTGGGCAGACTATCGTGCTGGATGCGCCGTTGGAACGTCTCCCGCTGTTGGTCAGAGCCGGTGCGATGATTCCGTTGTCGGGGCGAACGGCGCACGTCAGCCCGCATGAAGATGACCAGCGTGAATTCCTGCTTTTTCCGCCTGTCGCAGGCGGTACGGATTGCGGGCTGCTGTTTGAGGACGATGGCGAGACGTGGCAATGGCGTGAAGGAAACGCGCTGTGGCTACGCTGGGAAATCCGTGCGGATAGCCAGCGCATTGACGTGACGTTCACATCGGAAGGGCGATATCAGCCCGCCTGGCGGCACGCGACGCTGCGCCTGCCGGCGGACGAGCAACGCCAGCTGTACATTAACGGTGTCCGCACGACGACCTATCAACACTAATAATTACCTCTATTCATCTTCCCTGCTATGCCCCGGACTTATTACCGGGGCGTTTTTTTTGTTATGCAGAATATAAATAATATCCGATTGGTTATTTTAAAGATAAGGAGATGTTAATGAAGTGAATGGAATATTAAATATAAAAAATAGTTGTGCCAATACCCCTAATAAAAGCGGATCTACAAAATAGTTTAAATACTAAGAAAACATTTTATAACATCAAAAAAAATAGATACTTGGTAAGTAATAAGTTCGCAAATTATCAGCCAGAAGAATTAATGATTAAAAGAAAAACATGGCCTTTTCGAACAAGATTTTATTTTAAGTGGAGTATTCATTATGAAGAATAGTCACCATGATTTATTTGCTGCTTTTACTCTCCCCAACGGCGCGATGCTGAAAAACCGGGTACTGATGGCACCCATGACCACCTGTAGCGGTTTTTACGATGGGAGCGTGACCAAAGAGCTGGTGGAATATTACCAGGCCAGAGCAGGCAGCATCGGCACCGTGATTGTGGAATGCTGTTTTATTGATGACAAAGGGTTGGCCTTTCCCGGCGCGATAGGGATAGACAACGACGACAAAATTGGCGGACTGACCAAAATAGCGACGGCGATTAAAGAAAAAGGGTCGACGGCGATCCTGCAAATTTATCACGGCGGCCGTATGGTCGAACCCCGTTTTATCGGTGGTGCGACGCCGGTTGCCCCGAGCGCGATTGCCGCGCCGCGTGCGGGAGCCATCGTTCCTGTTGCCCTGTCGGGCGATGAGGTTGACGCCATGATCGGCAAGTTTGGCGATGCCGTCCATCGCGCCATTCAGGCGGGCTTCGATGGTGTGGAAATTCACGGTGCGAACACTTACCTTATTCAGCAATTCTATTCTCCTCACTCTAATCAGCGCTCAGATAAATGGGGTGGCAGCCGTGACAAACGTGCCGCCTTCCCGCTGGCGGTGTTGGATATCACCCACGAGGTCGCGGATAAATACGCCGATCCTTCGTTTATCATCGGCTATCGTTTCTCGCCGGAAGAGATCGAAGAACCCGGCATTCATTTTGATGATTCGCTCTATCTGCTGGAGAAATTAGCGGCACGCGGGCTGGATTATGTCCACTTCTCTATGGGAAATATTCTACGTTCATCGATTGTCGAAACAAACGACCCGACGCCGCTGATTAAGAAATATGTTGCCCGCCGTTCCGCGACATTAGCCGCGATTCCGGTGATTGGCGTAGGGGATATTGTCAACCAGGCAGATGCAGACGCGGCGTTAGAGAATGGTTATGACCTGATTGCCGTTGGCAGAGCCTGTATTGCTTATCCAGACTGGACGGATCGCATTGCCGAGCAGGAAAAACTTGAGCTTTATATTGCCAGCGATAAACGCGAAACATTAACGATTCCTGAACCGCTGTGGCGTTTTTCATTAGTTGAAGCCATGATTCGGGACGTGAATTTAACGGGTAAGAAATTTAAATCCGGGGTTTATCAGGAACGCGTTCAGGATGAAGGTGGCGAACTGCGAATTCATGTTCATTTTGAGCAGAATCGGGTCGCCGACATTGCGTTGGATAATAGCGATATTGATGATTCACTGAAAATCAGTTTTGACATTATCCGTGAGCGCATTCTGGATACCAATAGCCCACACGTCGATGCCGTAACGGGCGCAACGGCGCAGAGTGAGGCGATTAAAAAGGCCGTCACCAAGGCGATGGTGAAATCCAGCAAAGACGCTATTATCGCCGATGGCGGTAACCCGGATGCGCGTCGCGAGGCGGATGTGGTGGTGATTGGCAGCGGCGGCGCAGGGCTAGCGGCGGCCATTCAGGCGAGCGAAGAGGGCGCGCGCGTTATCGTCATTGAAAAGATGCCAGTCATCGGCGGCAATACCATCAAGGCCTCTGCCGGTATGAATGCGGCGGGAACCGTCTTCCAACAAAACAGGGGCATCGAAGATAGCCAGACGCTGTTCTATAACGAAACCCTGAAAAGCGGAAAGCAGAAGAATAACCCGGCGCTGGTGCAATATTTCGTCGATCACGCGTCTGACGCGATTAACTGGCTGGCGCAGCACGACATCGAACTGAGCGATATCACCACGACGGGCGGCATGAGCGTTGACAGAACGCATCGCCCTGCCAATGGCGCAGCGGTGGGCGGCTATTTGGTCAGCGGGCTGATTAAGAACCTCAATAAATACAATATTGAGGTGCTGCTGGAAACGTCGGTGACGGAGATTGTGCAAGAGAAGGGCAAAGTGACCGCTGTTAGAGTCGTTAATGATGAGCACGAAGAGAGCCTGATTGCGACAAAAGCGGTGATTGTTGCCACAGGCGGTTTTAGTGCCAATCAGGCGATGGTTGAGTCATACCGCCCAGACCTGAAAGGCTTTGTCACCACCAACCACAAGGGCGCAACGGGCGGAGGTATTCGCCTGCTGGAACAGATTGGCGCGAATACGGTGGACATGGGGGAAATTCAAACCCATCCGACGGTTGAGCAGACCACCTCTTATCTGATCTCCGAATCTATTCGCGGCGGCGGAGCCATTCTGGTATCGCAGCGCGGGGAACGCTTCTTTAACGAAATGGAGACGCGGGATAACGTCTCGTCTGCCATCGTCAACCTGCCGGAAGAGTATGCGTACATCCTGTTCGATGAGCAGGTAAGAAATCGCAATCGGGCAGTTGAAGAGTATGTCGCACAAGGGCTGACCGTCAGCGCGGACAGCATCGCTGAACTGGCCGACACGCTCGACATGCCACAAGCGGCGCTGCACGCCTCGCTCGAACGTTACAATGCCTTTATTGCCGACAAAAACGATGAAGACTTTGGCCGAACCACGGGGATGCGCGATCCGCTGAATCAGGCACCTTACTACGCGATTAAGGTGGCGCCGGGCGTGCATCATACGATGGGCGGGGTGACCATTAACGAAAAAGCGGAAGTGCTGAATCGCCATAAAGAGACGATCTCCGGGGCTTATGCCGCAGGGGAAGTGGTCGGTGGTATTCACGGGGCGAACCGCATTGGTGGCAACGCTGTCGCGGATATTATTATCTTCGGTATTCAGGCGGGGATTCAGGCTGCGGCCTATGCGCGGGCACCGCGTCATTCTGGTGCGTTCCCGGCGAAGGCGCGCAAGGCAAAGTTCGCGAAAGCTGTGGTGAAAACGGCTGAAAATCAACCCATGCTGGTAGAAGAGTAAGTGATAGAAGAGAACGTGATAAAAGGGTAAGGCCGATGGCGGGCGTCTGAAAGGGCGCTCGCCATTGTCTGGTCGTTTCCTCTCTGTACCGCCATTCGATCATAGGAGTCACCGTATGCCTTCTGTCGATAACGCTTATGTCTACTCCGTTCATCTGATGGGCAGCCCCATCCTGCTCAAACTGTTCGTCCATGATGAAACCGCCGTCAGGCAGGTTTTTCAACGCATCAAGCAGCTCGAAGACCAGCTAACCGTTAATCGGGTGCAGTCGGAAGTCATGAGCATCAACCACGCGGCGGGGAACGATTATGTGTCGGTCAGCCCGGTTGTCTTTGAGCTGATTAAGCGCGCCAGAGCGGTGAGCCTGATTGAAAATAGCGGTTTTAACGTGGCGATTGGCCCTGTCGTCAAGCTATGGAAAATCGGTTTTAGCGGCAGTACGGTGCCTGATCAGGAATCGATACAGCGGGCGCTGGCATTAACGCACCCCGAGCGCATTATTCTCAGAGAGCAGAATCACGCTGTGTTGCTAGAAAGCGCAGGGATGGAGATCGATCTGGGCGCGATTGCGAAAGGTTATATTGCCGATATCGTTCGAGACGTTTTGCATCAACATGCAATTCAGGATGCATTGATCAATCTGGGGGGGAACGTGCTGGCTATCGGCAGCGCGTTGACGGATGAGCAAGGGCTATGGAGCGTCGGGTTACAGAAGCCTTTCGCGGATCGTGATAGCCTGCTGGGCATCATTAAGGTGAAGAATAAATCCGTGGTGACATCCGGTGTCTATGAGCGTTTTTTTACCGTGGATGACCGTATCTATCACCATATTCTCGATCCCAAAACAGGTTATCCGCTGGATAATGAATTGCACAGCGTGACGGTTATCTCGAATGATTCTCTCGACGGCGATATCTACACCACGCTGCTCTATGGCATGGGCGTGAACGCGGGTATTGAGTTTTTACAACACCAGCCGGACATTGAAGCCATCTTTGTGACAAAAGCGCGAGAGATTATCTTTTCTTCTCAGCGGGATTATGTGTTTGAATTGTTGGATGACAGTTACGTTTCCTATGTCAGATAATAAATATCAAGCAATATTCATGTAGACTAACAGCACTATAGTCATTATTAATAAACTTATCTTTATCAATAATGACTATAGTGTTGATGCCGAGGTGAGATGTTTTTTGTGATAGCCAACTGGCTATTTAAGGCGGTTACGATGGCCTGTTTTAGTTGGGTATTATAATATTACCTGATAATTAACTGTGATTTAGATATACTTACCCCAACTATGAATTGTTCAGTGAATTGGTTTTTAATCTCTCACCTGATGATGTTAGATTAAATTGGATCGTAAAGTGATAACGCTATATTTTGTTTTTTAGTATATCCAATAATGATTTTTTTGATTGATTATATGTTGTTTTATGTTTATTTTTCGATAAATAAAGGTGTTATTCATTAAGTTATGATTGGTTTGTGTGCATTGTGAATGAGGTTCGCATCGGATTGAAAACCCAATGCGAAATGAAAATAATTATCTAGGCTAGTTGAGATATGTTGAATTTGTAGGGTGTTACGGCGACGTAATTGGATTGCCATTTCCAACTGCCTATATCAGTCCAGCCATTTCCATCTTCATTAATTTGGCTGATATATGCTCTATCATTATCTTTTAGTGCCCATATGTAAGTTTTTCCATTCAGTTCATATGAGGTTATTGCTGTTCCGATATAGTTTGATTGCCATTTTCAACTGCCTATGTCAGTCCAACCATTTCCATCTTCCTTAATTTCACTGATATATGCTCTATCATTATCTTTTAGCGCCCATATGTAAGTTTTTCCATTCAGTTCATATGAGGTTATTGCTGTTCTGATATAGTTTGATTGCCATTTCCAACTGCCTATGTCAGTCCAACCGTTTCCATCTTCGTTAATTTGGCTGATATATGCTCTATCATTATCTTTAAGCGCCCATAAATAAGTTTTCCCATTCAGTTCATATGAGGTTATGCTGTTCCTATATAGTTTGATTGCCATTTCCAGCTGCCTACATCAGTCCATCCATGGCCATCATCGTTGATTCTGCTGATATAGGCCCTATCATTTCCTCGTTTTAGGCCAAAAAGATAAGGGTGCCCATTTAAGTAGAATGAAATGACAGCGACATAGTCTGATTGCCATTTCCAACTACCTATGTCAGTCCAGCCATTTCCATTGTCATTAATTTGGCTGATATATGCTCGATCATTATTTTTAAGCGCCCATATGTAAATTTTACCATTTAACTCATATGTTGTTATTGCTGTTTTTATATAATTTGACTGCCATTTTCCATTGCCTACTTCAGTCCAACCATGTCCATCATCATTGATTCGGCTGATAGAGGCGCTATTATTTTCACTATTTAATCCAAAAAGATGGGGGTGGCCATTTAAATAGAAAGGAACGACCGAGATAGTATTAGAGGAATATTCCCATTTCCCTATGTCAATTAATGTAGTATCAGATTTTTTCAGTGTGCCTTTTTCAATTAGATGCTCTATCGAGCAAGGGAAGTATTTCTCATTTTCATGAAAATAAAAAGCGGGAGAGAATTTTTTTACTATATCTAGTTCAGTAGTTTTCATAAAATAATCCTTTTTTGATATTGTTAGTTAACTAATGGTTATTTTAATATTTGTTTGGTTTTTTACTATTATATTCTCCTGATTACACATAAGAACAATGTTTTAGACGTATATTGTAGGTGTCTGTTTTATAAAAATTCTTATCAATGATTTTTTATTATTTGATGAATAAAAATATTTTCATAGAACACGAAAGATCGTTAATTTTTTATGCTTATTCTATGAGGATTCATACGAATTTTGATGAATAGCTAAATCTATGTTGGTCTATAGTAGGCTATTCCACCATTATGGAAGTGTATAAGAAATAAGGCAGCCTTCTGAAAAGAAGGCTGCCTCCTTATTCACGTTATTTCAGTTCCAGCTCGTTCATTGCGGCGATGCTGAAACCGCCGTCAACGTGCAGGACTTCACCGGAGATGCCGGCAGCCAGATCGGAACACAGGAACGCGGCAGAGTTGCCCACATCTTCAATGGTAACGACACGGCGGATTGGCGTAACGGCTTCGCAATGCGACAGCATTTTCTTGAAGTCTTTGATGCCGGAGGCAGCCAGTGTACGAATCGGGCCCGCAGAGATGGCGTTGACGCGCACGCCCTGAGCACCCATGGCGTTCGCCATGTAACGTACGTTTGCTTCCAGAGACGCTTTTGCCAGACCCATCACGTTGTAGTTAGGGATAGCACGCTCAGCACCCAGGTAGGACAGGGTAACCAGCGCAGAGTTCGGGTTCAGCATCTTACGGCAGGCTTTCGCCATCGCGACGAAGCTGTAAGAGCTGATATCGTGAGAAATGCTGAAACCTTCACGGGTAACGGCATCAACGTAGTCACCGTCCAGTTGGTCGCCCGGTGCGTAAGCAATGGAGTGCACGAAGCCATCAAAGTTCGGCCATACGTTAGCCAGTTCGGTAAACAGTGCTTCGATGCTGGCATCTTCAGCGACATCACACGGCAGAACGATGCTGGAACCCAGTTCGCTGGCAAAGCCTTCAACGCGTGCTTTCAATTTGTCGTTCTGATACGTGAAGGCCAGTTCGGCACCTTCGCGCTGCATTGCTTGTGCAATACCGTAGGCAATAGAACGGTTGCTGGCAACACCTGTTACCAGAATGCGCTTACCGGTAAGAAAACCCATAGCAGTAATCCTTGTGATCATTGTTGCTGCGATCGCCACTTCTGTGCCCGTAAACGTACGCGGCAAGTGACGACCGAGATGAATAAACCGCGCGATTCTACCATGTTGGGGACGGTAGGGGTACTCCGAGCAGTATCCCCCTTTTTCCACAGTCCTGTGGCCGTCGCGGGGATGCTGCCGTGGTGCGCGGAGATTAACGTTGTGCGCCGTCGCGTCGCCAGGCGTCGGCGCTGAGCGCTTCGCCGAAGTGGCTGGCAATCAAACGTTTCGTCAGGTCATGTAGCGGGGCGGACAACACATCGGCGGTACTGCCGCGTTCGACCACTTCGCCTGCCTGCATCACCAGAATCTGGTCGCTGATGTGTTTCATCATGCCCAGATGCTGTGTCACGTAAATATAAGAGATACCGTGCTTTTCCTGTAACTCCAGCATCAGATTAATAATCTGTGACCGCATAGACATATCCAGTGACGCCAGCGCCTCATCGGCGACAATCACTTTCGGTTGCAGGATCAGCGCACGCGCCAGACCGACACGCTGTTTTTGCCCCGGCGCGAGGGCATGCGGATAGTAATAGGCGTGATCGGGACGTAGCCCGACCTGATGCAGCGCCTGATTAATCGCTCTTTCACGCGCTTCGGCGCTGAGATCGGTATTCAGTCGCAGCGGGACATCCAGCAGTTGCCCGATGCGCTGACGCGGATTAAGCGCATTGCTCGCATCCTGAAAGATCATGCGGATGCGCTGGCTGCGATAGCGGTAATCGCCGTAGTGCAGCGGATGGTCATCGATAACCAGCTCGCCGGACGTCGGTGCGATCATGCCCGACAGCATTTTAGCCAGCGTTGATTTCCCTGATCCGTTCTCGCCGATGATGGCGAGCGTTTGCCGTTCACGCAGCGTAAAGCTGACGGATTTCACCGCTTCAACATGCTGACGACGGAACAGCCCGGTCCGATAGCGGAACGTCTTGGTCAGGTTGCGGGCTTCAAGCAGCATCTCAACCATCACGGTTCCTCCATGTTGAGCGGAAAGTGGCAGGCATATAAGTGGTTCTTAACGGAGAGCAGCGGCGGCGTTTGCATACACTGTTTTTGTGAATAAGGGCAACGTGGGCCGAGCCGGCAGCCAATCGGCAGGTGTTCCAGCGAGGGAATCGCACCGTTCAAGGTGTTTAACCGGCTTTTGTGCGGCAGCGAGCGGCCGAAATCGGGCATTGCGCGAATCAGCGCCTGCGTATAAGGATGATGCGGCGCGGTGATCAAATCTTCACTGGTGGCGCTTTCCACCGTTTGACCGCAATAGAGTACGTTGATCCGATCAGCCCATTTGCTCATGGTTTGCAGGTCATGGCTGATGAGCAGAATCGTGGTGTTATTGTTCTGGTTTAGGCGCGACAGCAGGCGGAAAATTTGCGCCTGCGTGGTCGATTCCATCGCGTTGGTTGGTTCATCGGCAATCAGCAGACGCGGCTGATTTGCCAGCGCGATGGCGATCATCACTTTCTGACACTCGCCGTCGCTCAGCTCATAGGGATAGCTGCCCATAATATCTTTGTGATCTTTAATCCCGACGCGGTGCAGCAGTTCGATCGCGCGGCGCTTGCGCCAGTTAAATCGCTGCCACCAGTGGCCTTTATACGTCCAGCCGGGAATCGCCTGCACCAGTTGCTTACCGACACTTTCGGACGGATCGAGACAGGATTGCGGCTCCTGGAAAATCATGGAGACGTTATGGCCGACCAGCTTACGTCGCTCGCGTGACGACAGTTGCAGCAGGTCGATATCATCAAAGCGGAAGCGGTCGGCGGTCACGCGCCAGTTTTCTTTGGTGATCCCGCAGATGGCTTTAGCTATCAGGCTCTTACCGGAGCCGGATTCGCCTACCAACCCGCGAATTTCGCCTTCGCTCAGCGTCATACTGACGCGGTCGACGGCTTTTACCGCGCCGTCTGCGGTCAGAAATTCAATCGTCAGGTTACGGATATCAAGTAATGGCATAGGGAGTCGTCGCCTCTTATTCCGTTTCCGCAACGAGCGCGCGGCGGATGCCGTCGCCCAGCAGGTTGACGATTAACACGCTCAGTGCGATAGCCGCGCCGGGCAGCATAACGGTCCACGGTGCGGCATAAACCAGCTCCAGCGAGTTGCCAAGCAGGGCACCCCATTCGGTTGTCGGTAACTGCGCGCCCAAATCGAGAAAACCCAGTGCGGCGATATCCAGAATGGCGATCGACAACGCGCGGGTAAATTCGGAGACCAGCAACGCCGCGATGTTTGGCAGCACGACGTACCAGACCAGATAAAGCGTGGAAGCGCCGTCGAGGCGGGCAGCGATCACGTACTCTTTGTCCATTTCATCGTGCACAGCGTTGTAGATGGTGCGCACCATACGCGGCAACAGCGCCAGCCAGACGGCGAGCATCGCGTGTTCGAGTTTAGGGCCGATAAAGGCGATGACTACAATCGCCAGCAGCAGCGACGGAATAGACAGCAACGTATCCAGAATATGGTTGAGCATCGCAGAGCGAAGCCCGCGTGTGACGCCCGCAAAAACGCCCAACACGATGCCGCACAGCGCTGCCGCGTAGGTGACGATGAGCGAGGCACCGACGGTCGGTGCTGCACCGCTCAGCAGGCGGCTTAGCTGGTCGCGACCTAAATCGTCGGTGCCGAGAAAGAACGAGACTTCACCGTAGTGAGACCAGGAAGGGGGCAGCAACTGATAGCCCAAGAATTGCTGGTCAACTTCATAAGGTACGAGAAATTTGCCGAACAGACACAAACCGATCAGGATCAGAAAGCCGTATAGCCCGATCATCGCCAGCATATCCTGATGGAATGCCCGCCAGGTATCGCCTAGTCGGCTAGGCAGCCGCTTTTCGCTATAAACGTTATCGTAGGGCATACCATTCCTTGTGTTTCAACGGATTTGCCATGGCACCCCAAATATCGGACAGGATGTTGACTGTGATGACCATTGCGCCGACCACCATCACGCCTGCAGAAATTGCAGCAAAATCCTGCTGACGAATGGCGTTCACCAGCCAGCGACCGACGCCCGGCCAGTTAAAGACCACTTCGGTAATCATCGTCAGCGTCAGCATGGTGGAAAATTGTAATCCCAATTTGGGAATAATCGGCGGCAGCGCGTTATGAATCAGGTGGCGACGAATGATCGTAAAGCGCGACAGTCCGCGGGTGGCTGCCGCTTTAATGTAGTTTTTGCTGATAATTTCCGTAGTGCTGACGCGCATCAGGCGAATCACTTCGGTAGTCGGCCCGACGGCTAGCACGGTAATCGGCAGAATCAGGTGGCGGATGGCGCTGACGATCATTTCACCGCGATGTGGCGCATCTGACAGCCAAGCGTCAATCAGCGCAAATCCGGTGACGGTTTTTACCTGATAGAGTAGGTCGAAACGGCCTGAAACCGGCAGCCAGCCGAGGTGCAGCGAGAAGAAGAGCGTCAACAGTAGCGCCAGCCAGAACACCGGTAGGGAAAAGCCGATGAGCGCCAACGTGCTAATTACAATGTCCGCGCCGCGATTCTGCATTACGCCGGCGGTAATGCCCAGCGGAATACCGACCAGCAGCGAGAGCGCAAAGGCCAGCAGACAAAGCTCGATCGTGGCCGGGAACACTTCTTTCAGCAATTCGCTGATGGCCTGTCCGTTAATACTGGAACGACCGAAATCCCCCTGAAGCAGACTGGTGAGGTAAAAGTGATAGGCATCAAACAGCGCTGCGCCGTTGAGCGGGGCGTTAGGCGTGTAATAACTGAGGCTAAAGCCAACCAGCGTCAGCAGTGACAAGGTCACAATCAGTAACACCAGGCGTCGCAAGGTAAAGATAATCACGGCTGTGCTTCCTCCACGGTTTCCGGTGCAGAAGGCTTCTGCTGCGCCTGTTGGTCCTCGCGGAAGACACCCGCGAACGAGGCATTGCCGAAGGGACTCAATACCAGCCCTTTCATGTCATAGCGGTAGGCCAGCAGCCGTAATGACGACGCCAGCGGCAGAACAGGTAACTGTTCTGCCAGAATACGCTGTGCCTGCTGATAATAGTCAATCCGCTTAGAAAGCTGCTGTGACGAGAGCGCGTTTTGCAGCACTTCATCAAAAGTAGGATCGCACCAGTGCGCGTAGTTGCTCTGGGAGCGAATAGCAGCGCAACTTAGCAACGGCCGGAAAAAGCTGTCTGGATCGTTACTGTCCGTTGCCCAGCCTGCCAGCGTTAAATCGTGGCTGAGCTCCATCAGCCGCGCTTCCTGAAAACGGCCTTCCACCGGAACGATGGTCACGGTGACGCCAATTTGCGCCAGATCGGCCTGTAAAAGTTCTGCCGTTTTCAACGGGCTGGGGTTATAGGATTGTGAGGCACTGGGTACCCACAGGCGCAAGTTTAGGTTAGTCAGCCCCAGTTCCTGCAAGATTTGCCGCGCTTTCTTCGGATTATATTCCGTAACCTGCGATTCATTGTCGTACGCCCACGAAGCACGAGGCAAAATAGACGCCGCCGTTTCCGCCGTGCCGTAATAGATCGACTGCATCAGCCTGTCGTTATTGATCGCCAGTGCGATGGCTTCCCGCACGCGGCGGTCGTCCAACGGCGGTTTACGCACGTTGAAGGCCAGATAGGCGACGTTCATGCCGGGACGCAGCGAGAGACGCAGGCGCGGGTCGTTACGCAGGATCGTCAACTGACTGGCTGCCGGATAGGCGAGGACATCACATTCACCTGTCAGCAGCTTGGATAAGCGGCCTGTCCCGCCGGAGCCAAGATCGACAACCACCTGCGGCATACGTGGCAGGCCGCGCCAATAGTCGGCGTTGCGTGTCAGCCGGATATATTGTCCGTTGCGGTATTCATTGAGCAGATAAGGGCCGGTGCCAACTGGTTCGCGATCCAGCAGCTCTTTCTTGTCTTCTTTTGCCAGACGTTGTGCGTATTCCGCGGACAGAATCGGCGCGTAGTGGGTGGCCAGATGCCAGAGAAAAGAGGCATCAGGGCTGTTGAGCCGGATCTCAATGCTGTATTCGCCCAGCTTGCGAATGCTTTGCACTGAATCGGCGAATTGCAGACTGTCGAAATAGGGGTATTCGCCACCGTTGACATCATGATACGGGTGTTTTTTATCCAGCATGCGCTGGAAACTGAATATCACGTCGTCGGCATTCATATTTCGTGTGGGGCTGAACCACGCGGTACTTTGAAACGGCACATCGCGGCGCAGGTAGAAACGGTATGTCGAACCGTTATCCAAGACTTCCCAGCGCTGAGCCAGTTCTGGCATCAGACGATAGGTATAAGGATCGACATCCAGCAGGCGATCGTAAAGCTGCGCTGCCAGCGTATCAATGGTGACGCCGCTGCGCGCCATCTGCGGGTTAAACGTGTTCAGGACATCATTGACGCAATAAACAAAACCGCTCTGGCGAATATTTTCCAGCGGAGCAGGCGGCGTTGGCACGGACGGTGGTGCGGCCAGTGCAGGCAAAGCCAGCCAGGTGAGTGCCAGTGCGAAACAGGTTTTTCCGAACATACGGGATTTTTCAGTCAAGACGGTTATATATAGAGTGTATCGCACTCTTGGCATCCTCCCCCACTCTTGTTATGCGCATCTGGCGACTTTCCAACCGTTTGAGCCAGCCGGAGTGATTAAGGCGATCTCAAATTTTTACAGCCATAGGTTATTTAACCTAGCAGGGTATTAAGGTCGTTATCGATAGGGATGCAACGGCTAGGAACCCCATAACCAGCATGGGAATGAGAAAAATTCTCAACAAAATGCTTTACAGGTGATATTGATAACTATTATCATCTTTTTCGCACTTCAGCAGTAGCTTCTCGCAGGCACTGAAGGAGAGCACGACATTGCTCACATTGCTTCCAGTATTATTTTAGCCAGCCTACGTGCTGGCTTTTTTTTCCGCCAAACTCACGTTGCTAAATACTTACTCTGCTTTCTATTTTTTTGTGAATAATTAATTAAATCAATATGGTTTGAATACTTCCTAAATGATTTGCGGTAACGGAAATCTCCCTTATCATGCTTATACCCAAGATCATGGGTTCACAATGGAGATAAGGAATATGTGGATGAGAAGGAATCAAATCGTCAGGAAATTGACGTTAGGTGTGGTAACAACGGTGCTGGGGATGTCACTCAGCTTTTCAGCATTATCCGCTACGCCGGTAGAAACGCATGGTCAGCTGTCCATCGAAAACGGGCGACTGGTGGATGAACAGGGGAAAAGGGTGCAACTGAGAGGGGTCAGTTCACACGGTTTGCAGTGGTTTGGCGACTATGTCAACAAAGATTCGATGAAGTGGCTGCGCGATGACTGGGGGATTAATGTATTCCGCGTCGCCATGTACACGGCGGCGGATGGTTATATTTCGAATCCCTCCCTCGCCAATAAGGTAAAAGAGGCCGTTGCGGCGGCGCAAAGCCTCGGCGTTTACATCATCATCGACTGGCATATCTTGTCGGATAACGATCCTAATATTTATAAAGCACAGGCAAAAACCTTCTTTGCCGAAATGGCTGGGCTGTATGGCAGCTCGCCGAACGTGATTTATGAAATCGCCAATGAGCCAAACGGTGGCGTGACATGGAACGGACAGATTCGGCCTTATGCGCTGGAAGTGACTGACACCATCCGTAGCAAAGATCCCGATAACCTCATTATCGTTGGTACGGGCACCTGGAGTCAGGATATCCACGATGCAGCGGATAATCAGCTACCCGATCCTAATACCCTTTACGCGCTGCATTTCTATGCGGGTACGCACGGGCAGTTCCTGCGCGACCGTATTGACTATGCACAAAGCCGTGGCGCTGCGATTTTCGTCAGCGAGTGGGGCACAAGCGATGCATCCGGCAACGGCGGACCGTTCCTGCCTGAATCGCAGACCTGGATCGATTTCCTGAATAACCGTGGCGTAAGCTGGGTGAACTGGTCGCTTACCGATAAGTCAGAAGCGTCCGCCGCGCTGGCACCGGGGGCGAGCAAATCAGGTGGCTGGACGGAGCAGAATCTGTCTACGTCAGGCAAATTTGTCAGAGAGCAGACTCGTGCGGGTGCTGATCTGACTAATGGCGATAACGGTGGCGATACGCCGACTACCCCGACCACGCCAACTAACCCGGGTAACGGAACAACGGGTGACGTCGTGCTGCAATATCGTAATGTGGATAACAACCCGTCCGATGATGCGATTCGTATGGCCGTCAACATCAAAAATACCGGCAGTACGCCGATCAAACTGAGCGATCTGCAAGTACGTTACTACTTCCATGATGATGGCAAACCCGGCGCGAACCTCTTTGTTGACTGGGCGAACGTCGGCCCTAACAACATCGTGACCAGCACAGGGACGCCAGCCGCCAGCACCGACAAAGCCAACCGCTATGTTCTGGTGACCTTCAGCAGCGGAGCCGGTTCCCTTCAGCCGGGCGCGGAAACTGGTGAAGTGCAGGTGCGTATCCACGCCGGTGACTGGAGCAATGTGAATGAAACCAACGACTATTCATACGGCGCTAACGTCACGAGCTACGCTAACTGGGATAAGATCACCGTGCACGATAAAGGCACGCTGGTATGGGGTGTGGAACCGTAATCGTGAGTTGTTAACTTATTAAGCTATTGATTATCGTGCGGGCGTTAATTCGCCCGCATTTTCTTTCCCGCCTCTTACTCATTCACCACAATATCGTGTTTCTTTAGCAATCCACGCAGTTGGTGATAGGTTAATCCCAGCAGTTCAGCAGCCTTACGCTGGTTAAATTTTGCCTGATTCAATGCCCGATCGATCAAGCCTTTCTCTTGTTCCAACAGCCACGGTTTCATCTCCAGCGGTAAATCCGGCTGGCCGATTACCGTACGCGATGGCGTTTCCTGAACAGCTGGAGTTTGGCGGAAGGGGTTCAGAATGATGGCATCGAGAGGTTGCTCGCTGTCGCCGTGGCGATACACCGAACGTTCAACCACGTTTTTCAGCTCACGAATATTGCCCGGCCAGTCGTAATTCAGCAGCGTCTCGCGCGCGGCAGACGTAAAACCGGGAAACAGCGGCAGATGCAATTCGCGGCACATTTGAATGGCAAAGTTATCCGCCAGCAACATGATGTCCTGTTGGCGTTCACGCAGCGGCGGAAGTTGCACAACATCAAAGGCCAGACGATCGAGCAGGTCCGCACGGAATTTACCGCTGGCGGCAAGCGCAGGCAGATCGTCGTTAGTTGCGCACACCAGACGCACATCAACCTGTAGCTGATCTCGGCCACCGACACGCTCCAGCATGCCGTATTCGATCACTCGCAGTAATTTTTCCTGCACCAGCATTGGCGCAGTAGCCAGTTCATCCAAAAACAGCGTTCCGCCGTCAGCGCGTTCGAAGCGTCCCAGATGGCGTTTCTGCGCCCCTGTAAAAGCCCCCGCCTCATGACCAAATAGCTCGGAGTCGAGCAGATTCTCGTTGAGCGCCGCACAGTTGAGGGAAACGAACGGCCCTTGCCAACGCGGGGAAAGATAATGCAGACGGTTGGCGATCAGTTCTTTACCGGTACCGCGTTCGCCAATCACCAGCACAGGTTTATTCAGTTGTGCCAACTGCGACACCTGTTCCAGTACCTCCAGAAAGCTGTTGGCTTCGCCGAGCAGGTTCTCTTTTTCCTGAAGCATGATGTTCCACCGTGTTATTTTTACTAACTGTTAGCATATTTGACTAATCTAACGGAAAGGGAAAAATAGTCAAAATTATCTATTCTTTTATTTTCAGTCGGTTAAATGAAATTAAAAGTTGGCATGCTTATTGATATATCTATAGTGAGATCGCGACTGGCTCGGTTGGTCACGGTGATAAATCAGACGCTGGAAATCATGAAGAGGATGTAATTATGGGTATTTTTTCTCGTTTTGCCGACATCGTGAACGCCAACATCAATTCTTTGCTGGATAAAGCTGAAGATCCGCAGAAATTGGTGCGGCTGATGATTCAGGAAATGGAAGATACGCTGGTTGAAGTGCGTTCAACCTCAGCGCGGGCGTTGGCAGAAAAGAAACAGATTGCCCGCCGAATTGAACAAGCGCACGGTCAGCAGGAGCAGTGGCAGGAAAAAGCCGAGCTGGCGCTGCGTAAAGATAAGGACGATCTGGCTCGTGCGGCGCTGATTGAAAAGCAGAAGCTGACCGACCTGATCGCGGTGTTGCAGCATGAAGCCGAAAGCGTGGACGAAACGCTGGAGCGGATGAAGCGTGAAATCGGCGAGCTGGAAAACAAATTAAGCGAAACCCGTGCTCGCCAGCAGGCGCTGACGCTGCGCCATCAGGCTGCGGCATCGTCACGCGATGTGCGCCGCCAGTTGGATAGCGGCAAACTGGATGAAGCCATGGCGCGTTTCGATCAGTTCGAACGCCGTATCGACACGATGGAAGCGGAAGCGGAAAGCCACGGGTTGGGGAAACAAAAATCGCTGGATCAGCAGTTTGCCGAGCTGAAAGCGGACGATGAAATCAGCGCGCAGTTGGCGGCACTTAAGGCTAAAGTTAAGCCAGCAGAGTAAAGAGTCATAAGCGCGTAAACGCTATCGGATGGGCTGTCGTTAGAAAACGGCAGCCACCGACGTGTGAATAATAACTAAGGAGACACAATGAGTGCGTTGTTTCTTGCCATTCCGCTGACCATTTTCATGTTGTTTGTGGCACCGATATGGCTTTGGCTACATTACAGTCAGCGTAAAAACAGTGCTCAACTGGGACAAAACGATATGCAACGTCTCACACGTTTAACGGAAGAATCCACCCGTATGCGTGAGCGTATCAGAGCGCTGGAAGACATTCTGGATGCAGAACACCCGGACTGGAGAAAGTCGTAATGAAAAATACGTGGTCAGGTAAAACGTTATACCGCATACCGGAAGAAGGCATGCTGAAAGGGGTTTGCGCTGGTTTAGCACGTTACTTTGACGTACCAGTGAAACTCGTGCGGCTGATTACGGTGCTGTCGATATTTTTCGGCCTGTTCTTTTTCACCATGGTGGCCTACATCATTCTGACCTTTATGCTCGACCCGGCTCCGGCGGGAATGGGGTTTGAGGATGAAAAAGCGGCTCGCACACCCAGCCAACTGCTGAATGAAGCGGATGCGACCTTGCAGGCCAGCGAACAGCGCTTGCGCAACATTGAACGCTATGTCACCTCGGATACGTTTGGTGTTCAGAACCGCTTTCGTCACCTGTAATTTTTCATCGGTTGTGACATTCATGAGTTATAGCCGCCGCAGAGACGTTGTCCATAAGATTCATAGTGGATAACGTTTGCACTGCTTTTTTCTCCGCAATCAATGCGGTAGCCTGAATGCGCTTTCGTAACTACCTACTCGCAGCTACACGCTTTTTCAACCACACGCTTTGGCAACTACAGGAGTGATGGATCATTCAATGAGTCGACTACAGAACGAAATTAACTCACTGGTCAATCGCGGCGTGGATCGCCACCTGCGGATTGCCGTCACCGGGTTGAGCCGCAGTGGCAAAACCGCGTTTATCACCGCGTTCGTCAATCAATTATTGAATACCCACAGCGGTGCACATCTGCCGATGTTTTCCCCCGTGCGTGAAGAGCGTTTGCTGGGTGTGAAACGCGTGCCGCAGCGCGATCTGGGCGTGCCACGTTTTGCCTATGATGAAGGCATGGCGGCGCTGTATGGTTCCCCGCCGGGTTGGCCGACGCCGACGCGCGGCGTGAGTGAGATTCGTCTGGCGCTGCGCTATCGCTCCAAGGATTCGCTGCTTCGTCACTTTAAAGACACCTCGACGCTCTATCTGGAAATTGTCGATTACCCCGGCGAGTGGCTGCTGGATCTGCCGCTGCTGGAGCAGACCTATCTAAGCTGGTCGCAGCAGATGAGCGGCTTGCTGCAAGGAGGACGCATTGAATGGGCGAAACCTTGGCTGGCGCTGTGCGAGAAAATCGATCCGTTGGCCCCGGCCGATGAAAACCTGCTTGCCGAGGTGGCGCAGGCCTACACCGACTATCTGCACCGTTGCAAACAGGAAGGACTGCACTTTATTCAGCCAGGCCGATTTGTGCTGCCGGGCGATCTGGCGGGCGCGCCGGTGCTGCAATTCTTCCCTTGGCCGCAGGTGAATAATATCGGTGAAGCCAAGCTGGCGCAGGCGGATGAGAAAACCAACATCGGCATGCTGCGCAAGCGTTTTGATTATTACTGTCAGTCGGTCGTCAAAGGATTTTATAAGGATCACTTTGTGCGCTTCGATCGGCAGATTGTTCTGGTCGATTGCCTGCAACCGCTCAATAGCGGCATTCATGCGTTTAACGATATGCGGCTGGCGCTGACCCAACTAATGCAAAGTTTTCATTACGGGAAGCGCACGCTGTTCCGGCGTTTGTTCTCGCCTTGCATCGACAAGCTGATGTTTGCGGCGAGTAAAGCGGATCACATTACCGCCGACCAGCACGCCAATCTGGTGTCGTTGCTTCAGCAATTGGTGCAAGAGGCGTGGCAGAACGCCGCGTTTGAAGGCATCGATATGCGCTGTGAAGGTATTGCGTCGATCCAGTCAACGCAGAGCGGGATGGTCGATCATCAGGGACAGAAAATTCCAGCGCTGAAAGGGCATCGACTCAGCGACGGTCAGCCATTGACCGTCTATCCCGGTGAAGTGCCTGCGCGTTTACCAAGTGCGGCATTCTGGCAAACGCAGGGCTTCCACTTCGATCAATTTCGTCCGCGAGAAATGACGGTAGACGCGCCGTTGCCGCATATCCGGTTGGATACGGTCATGGACTTTCTGTTAAAGGATAAATTGCGATGAACGAGCCACTGAAACCCCGCGTCACGTTCGATGACGTCTCACCGCAAGAGCCACAGCCGCAGTTGCGTGCCGGGTTGGCATTTGACGAGCAGAGCGGCACGCCATTTTCCCCGATCAGCCGCGAAGAAGAAGTGCCAGAAGAAGGCGTGGCGGAAGAGGCGATCAGCGCGGCGCTGCGGCCGAAGCGCAGCCTGTGGCGGCGTATGGTGATGGCGGGGATCGGGCTGTTTGGCATCAGCGCGCTGGCGCAGGGCGTGCAGTCGCTGCACAGCGCCTGGGTTCAGCAGGACTGGATTGCGCTGGGTGGCATTACCGCAGGTAGCCTGATTGTGGCGGCGGGCGTTGGCTCGCTGGCTGTCGAGTGGCGGCGGCTTTATCGTTTGAGAGAACGGGCGGAAGAACGTGATGTGGCTCGCGATTTGTTGCACAGTCACGGTGTGGGGCGCGGGCGCGAATTCTGTGAAAAACTGGCACGGCAGGCAGGATTGGATAGCGGTCATCCGGCGATACAGCGTTGGCAGGCTTCACTCCACGAAACTCACAATGACCGCGAAGTGCTGGAGCTTTATGCGCGTCTGGTTCAGCCCGTACTGGATACGCAGGCGCGGCGTGAAATTAGCCGCTCGGCAGCAGAATCCACCTTGATGATCGCCGTCAGTCCGCTGGCGCTGGTGGATATGGCCTTTATTGCTTGGCGCAATCTGCGCTTGATTAATCGTATTGCCGCGTTGTATGGCATCGAACTTGGCTATTTCAGTCGTATTCGCCTGTTCCGACTGGTGCTGGTCAATATCGCGTTTGCTGGCGCATCAGAGCTGGTGCGGGAAATTGGCATGGACTGGATGTCGCAGGATCTTGCAGCACGGCTATCAGCCCGTGCAGCACAGGGTATTGGCGCAGGGCTGCTGACTGCACGCTTGGGTATCAAAGCGATGGAACTGTGCCGCCCGCTGCCGTGGCTGGATGATAAACCGCGCCTTGGTGATTTCCGCCGCGAGTTGATTGGTCAGGTGAAAGAAACGCTGCAAAAAGGGCGTTAGGGGTGAAGACGATGGTGCAGGTAGTGTGCCATCGTCGTTTATCGTTGCTTACCTGCCAGCGCACAGCTGGTACTGGCACCCACCGATGCGGAACGTTACGCGCAAAACAGCTTCCCTGAATATCTCGAATTACTCACGTTGCCAAATGATGCTGCCGTGCCTGCGGATATCCAGCGTAATACCGACTGGCTGGAAAAGGCTTTTCAGAAGCGTGGCTTCTCCACGCAACAGCTGACAAATGGTGATAAACCGCTGGTTTATGCTGAGCTGGGCACGCCAAAAACCGATCGTGAACCCATCTTGTTCTACATGCATTTTGACGGCCAGCCCGTGAATACGACCGAATGGCAAACGCTGCCTGAGTTACGTCTTCTGACAGGGGATATCAATCCAGAATGGTGCCTCTTTGCCCATGCCTCGGCTGATGATAAAGGGCCGATTGTCATGTTTCTCGCGGTCATGGCCGACAACCTGACGCTGCTGAAAAGCGACGGCATGGTGATTTATGACGGCGCGATGCCGTCTAGCAACCGCCCTGGCATCAACTTTGGCAATCGTGGGTCAATCCAGATCGATATGACGGTTTTTGGTGCGAACGCGGCGGCGCACAGTGGCGGCTATGGCAATGTCATTCCCAATCCGGTGCAAAACTTGGCTACGTTGTTGGCCAGCATGAAAGATGCGGATGGTAAGGTCACCATCCCCGGTTACTATGACCGCGTCACGCTTAGCGATAGCGATAAAAAACAGGTGGCGGAGACCGCCCCTCCTGCTGGCGCGTTGGAAAAACGCTTTGGTATTGCGCGGCTAGAGAATGTCGCCAGCAATGCGGCAGAGGCGGTGCAATATCCTTCGCTGGATATTCTCGGCATTAAAGCGGGCGATACGGGCAAAAAAGCGTCGAATGCCATTCCGTCAACCGCAACGGCTAGCGTGAATATTCGCACCGTGCCGGAAACGCCGCCGGATGATATGTATGCGTTGTTACGCCAGTATATCGCCAGCAAAGGCTTTCATATCATTGCCGGTGAAGCACCAACACAGGCCGAACGCGAACAGTATCCGCACCTGATTTCCCTGAACCTGACGGCCTATCCGAGCAGCGCCTATGCAACGAGAACGGAGATCGACTCCCCGCTGGGTCACTGGGCCGTCGCGCGCGCGGTATCGCACCGGAGAAGAATCGTATGATGGGCGGGACGCTGCCGATGAGCGGCGTGGTCAGCGTATTGAAAGTGCCTTACGTCATCGTTCCTCTGGTGAATGCCGATAATAATCAGCATAGTTTTGATGAAAATTTACGCCTCGGTAACTATCTGGAAGGCATTCGAACCATTGTGGCGATGGCAACGATGCCGCTGTCTTAACCCCGTTTCGTCATTGACGTGGAAAAAACATACAGATGTGTCAACTTTTGCTGCCACCTTACTTCATCCGGTGCAAACGAAAGGGTATTATCAATAGCAATAGCCATGTCGTGTCTCTTGAAGAAGGTAGCCGTTGATGCATCTGGAAGTGATTTGTGAAGACCGCATTGGTATGGTCCGTGAACTGTTAGATTTACTTGCGTCACGTAATATTGATTTACGTGGCATTGAAATTGCGTCTATTGGTCGTATCTACCTCAATTTTGCCACCCTCGATTTTGATGATTTCCGTCTGCTGATGACGGAAATCCGCCGTATTGAAAGCGTTAGCGATGTGCGTACCGTGGCGTTCATGCCCTCTGAACGTGAACATCGGGCGTTGAATGCGCTGCTGGAATCGATGCCTGAACCCGTATTCTCGTTGGATATGAAAGGAAAGTTGGAGCTGTTTAACCCTGCCGCGTTGGCGCTGTTTGAACAATCGGCAGAGACCATCAGCGAATTAACGATTGGCAGCATGATCCCCAGTTTCAATTTTGCCAGTTGGCTGGAAAAGAACAGCGCTGTCGTGGCGGAGCGTGTGGTGATTCGCGGTCAGGATTTCTTGCTGGAAATGACGCCAGTCCGTCTGGAAGATGATGCCGGGAAAGTGGCAACGGCGGGCGCGCTGGTGATGCTGAAATCGGCCGCTCGCATGGGCCGACAGTTGCAGAATCTCGCCGTGAACGATGAAAATGAATTCGATCATATCGTGGCTGTGAGTCCGAAAATGCGTCAGGTGGTTGAGCAGGCGCGCAAATTAGCAATGCTGGACGCGCCGCTGCTGATCGTGGGCGACACGGGGACGGGCAAAGATATGTTGGCGCGTGCCTGCCACCTGCGCGGGCCGCGTGGCAAGAATCCTTTCCTGGCACTGAACTGCGCGGCGTTACCCGATGATGTGATGGAGAGCGAGCTGTTCGGCCATGCGCCCGGCGCGTATCTCAATGCGCAGGAAGGCAAGAAAGGCTTCTTCGAACAGGCGAACGGTGGGTCGGTTCTGCTGGATGAAGTTGGTGAAATGTCGGCACAGATGCAGACCAAATTGCTGCGTTTCCTGAATGACGGAACATTCCGCCGCGTCGGTGAAGATCACGAAGTCCATGTCGATGTGCGAGTGATTTGCGCGACCAAGAAAAATTTATTGGAACTGGTGCAGCGCGGTGAGTTCCGGGAGGATCTTTATTATCGCCTCAATGTACTCACGCTGATGTTACCGCCGCTGCGCGAACGTCCGGCGGATATTATGCCGCTGGCCGAGCTTTTCGTGGCGCGCTTTGCCGACGAACAGGGGATTTCGCGTCCCAAATTGGCCGCAGATGTGGAACATTTCCTGCCGCAGTACGGCTGGCCGGGTAACGTTCGTCAATTGAGAAATACCATTTATCGGGCGCTGACGCAGTTGGAAGGTAACGAACTGCATATGCAGGACATCGATCTCCCGGCGTTTTCGATTGATGTGCCGCAAGATGAAACCCTGCTTGATGGCTCGCTGGACGACATCAACAAGCGCTTCGAGCGCTCCGTGCTGACCCGCCTTTATCAATCCTATCCAAGCACACGCAAACTGGCGAAACGCTTAGGGGTATCGCACACGGCGATAGCCAACAAACTGCGGGAATATGGGCTCAGCCAACGCAAATCGGCGGGGGATGACGAGGAGTAAATAACAAAACGGCTGCTTGCGCAGCCGTTTTTCACGTAATGCCAGTGTCGCTTATTTCAGAACAGCCAGTGCTGCGTCGTAGTCTGGTTCAGTGGTGATTTCGTTCACCAGTTCGCTATGCAGCACGTTGTCGTTTTCATCCAGTACGACAACCGCGCGAGCGGTCAGGCCTTTCAGCGCGCCATCAGCAATAGCAACGCCATAGTTTTCTTTAAACTCACCGCCACGCAGGGTAGACAGCACAACGACGTTGTTCAGACCTTCCGCGCCGCAAAAGCGGGACTGCGCGAACGGCAGATCGGAAGAGATACACAGAACAACGGTGTTATCCAGTTCAGAACCCAGTTGGTTGAATTTGCGCACGGACGCGGCACAAACACCGGTATCGATGCTTGGGAAAATATTCAGGATTTTGCGCTTGCCAGCATAGTTGCTCAGCGGGGTATCGGACAGATCTTTAGCCACCAGAGTAAATGCTGGGGCTTTGCTTCCTTTGGCTGGGAATGACCCTGCTACTGGCACAGGATTGCCTTGAAAATGTACGTTCTGTGACATGTTTGCGTCCTTAATTACAGGTGATTAACACGCTGCTCAGTTTAGGGCAACATTAGCAACATTGGTATAAAAATTACGATTAAAATTGCTGGCTTAGCAATGCCACCATCGCTTTCAAGTAGCATTCGCTGGCGGCATCTGCCGAGATTGGCGGAAGCTCAGCGGTAATGCAATGAAGCGAACGATCGGCGCACCAACTTCCGAAAGAGCCAGGTGTGTCGTAACCGATACTCGATACTAACGGCAGCTCGCACTGTTGCGCCAACCATCGACCCAGATCGGAACGATGTGGATCCTCAATGCAGGCGAGTGGCTCATGAAAAGAGACAACCCAGTGAGGATTAAGTTTCTCAATCAGCGTGCAAAGGGCTTTTGTTTCCGGCTCTGAACCCGCGGTTTCACCGGTAGATAGCTCGACATCACGTTCATCTGCGGCGCTATTCCAGCGGTAGACCGTCTTCCCCGGCTGCCAGTTACTGGCCGGAAAATTGCGATTGAGATCGACGCCGTTAGCGTTGGCACGCAGCCCCAACTGACAGCCATCCGGGTTCACCGCAAGAATCACATGGTGGCGACGCTGGCCTGAAAAGAGGGTACGCAGCGCGCAGGAAAGCGCTACCACTGCCGCAGTCTCATCACCGTGTGTTCCGGCAATAATCAGTCCGCTCTCTGAAGGGGCTAATTCGGCTGGAAAGTAGAGTAATGGTGCGCCCAGCAGCGATTTCCCATACGGTTCGCCCAGCGACGGCAAATTACCTCGTTGCTGGCGCGCCTGAAGAGGAATGATTGTGTTTTCCATGATACCGCCCTGTGATTGCCTATGCGTTTCATCATAAAAAAATCGGCCCGGAGACGCAAACGGCGATGCAGGCTGACAAATTGCGGGGTATCGCTGGATGATAGCGCTGATTTCTGACTATTATATTCTTCAATCAATTCATTACGCTTTCAGGTCAAATCATCATGCACTATGGATATTCTGCATTTTATGCCGCGTTGATGGCGGCCATGACGGGCAATGCTGTCGCGGCGCAGGTTCCGGCGGGAACGATTCTGGCTGAAAAGCAAGAAATCGTCCGCCACATTAAAGATGAACCAGCTTCTCTCGATCCGATAAAAGCGGTGGGGTTGATGGAAGCGCAGGTGGCGCGCGATCTGTTTGAAGGGCTGGTCAATCAGGATGCCAAGGGTGACATCGTCCCTGGCGTAGCGCTGCGTTGGCAGACGACCGATAACCGCACGTTTATCTTTACCCTGCGAGATAATGCCCGCTGGTCTAACGGTGAACCCGTTACGGCAAAGGATTTTGTTTACAGCTGGCGTCGTCTGGTCACGCCTGAAAACAGCTCGTCATTCGCCTGGTTTGCCCGACTTGCGGGGATTCAGAATGCTGAGCAGATTCTTGCGGGCAAGTTGCCAGCCGATCAGCTTGGCGTGACGGCCGTCAATGACCACACGCTGAAAGTGCAACTTAGCAAGCCAGTGCCTTATTTTGTTAGCCTTACGGCGAATTTTAGCTTGTTCCCGGTACATCAAGCTACGGTAGAAAAATTCGGAAACGACTGGACGAAGCCGGGAAATTTGGTCGGAAATGGCGCGTTTAAGCTGGATCATCGCGTCGTGAATGAGAAACTGGTGCTCACGCAGAATCAATATTATTGGGATAACGCTAACACGCGCCTGACGAAGGTAACCTTTGTTCCGATCAATCAGGAATCGAACGCGACAAAACGCTATCTGTCCGGTGATATCGATATCACCGAGTCATTTCCTAAAAACCTGTACCAGAAGCTGCTGAAAGACTTGCCCGGTCAGGTTTATACGCCAGAGCAACTTGGCACCTACTATTATGCGTTTAACACGCAGCGTGCGCCGACCAATGACGTACGAGTGCGAAAAGCGCTGTCTTACGCCATCGACCGTAAAGTGATTGCGGAAAAAGTATTGGGCACAGGCGAAAAGCCAGCCTGGCACTTTACGCCGGATGTCACCGCGGGCTTCAAACCAACGGAAAGCCTGTTGCAGCAATATTCTCAGGATGAGCTGGATGCGCAGGCAAAAGCGCTGATGGCAGCCGCAGGTTACGGCCCAAATAATCCGTTGAAATTATCGCTGTTGTACAACACGTCGGAAAGTCACCAGAAGATCGCGATTGCCGTGGCCTCCATGTGGAAGAAAACGCTGGGTGTAGACGTGCGCCTGTCTAACCAAGAGTGGCAAACCTACATCGACAGCCGCAATAGCGGTAATTTTGACGTCGTGCGGGCGTCTTGGGTCGGTGATTACAACGAACCGTCGACATTCCTCTCGCTGCTGGCCTCACATCACAGCGGAAATATCGCACGCTTTAAAAATGCGAATTACGATCGCATTCTGGATGAAGCAGGCAATCAGACTAACCCGCAGGCGCTGAATACGGACTACAACCGAGCTGAGCAAATCTTGATGGATGAAGCACCGATTGCGCCGATCTATCAATATACCAACGGACGCTTGATCAAGCCCTGGGTGAAGGGCTATCCCATTACTAACCCTGAAGACGTGGCGTACAGCCAGATGCTTTACATCGAAAAACATTAAGTACCGTATTAATACATCGAATGATGTGGCGATAAAGCCGGAGCGATCGTGATGGTCACTCTGGCTGGTAGCGTGCAAAACTGATAGCAAAAGCGCTGATAGTAAAAACCGTTGGAGGCAAGACGTGGAATCCTTTGCAGGAAAAGAGTTGCAACACAGCGGTGCGGTTCATGCGTATCAGTTGGATGGGAAGGGGGGCGTGACCCCGATTGGTGAGCAGGATGTGGTTAACAGCGAAAAACCCTGCTGGCTACACCTGGATTCTACATTGCCCGCCAGCGTGCGTTGGCTGAATAAAACGACGCTGGTGCCGGATAGCGTACGCAATGCGTTGGCGGGGGAGAGCGCTCGCCCCAGAGTCACGCGTTTGGGGGAAGGTACGCTGATCACGCTGCGCAGCATTAACCTGAATGCCAATGCGCGGCCAGATCAACTGGTGGCCGTTCGGGTGTTCATTACCGACAAGCTGATCATTTCTACCCGACGTCGTAAGATTCTGGCTATCGACGAAATTCTTACCGACCTGAAGGAAGGCAATGGCCCGACGGACAGCGGAAGCTGGTTGGTCTCCATCGCGGAATCGTTGACCGATCATACCAGCGAGTTTATTGATGATTTGCATGAGAAAATCATCGATCTGGAAGAGGATTTGCTGGAGCAAAAAATTCCACCGCGCGGTGAGCTGGCGCTGATCCGCAAACAGCTTATCGTGTTACGCCGCTATATGACGCCACAGCGCGATGTGTTCTCGCGTATTTCCGGCGAAAAACTGCCCTGGATGCAGGATGACGATCGCCGCAGAATGCAGGAAATCGCCGATCGATTAGGGCGCGGGCTGGAAGATCTGGATGCCAGTATTGCGCGTACCACGGTACTTTCGGATGAAATCACCGCCTTGATGACCGAAGCGATGAACCGCCGTACCTATACGATGTCACTTTTGGCGATGGTTTTCCTGCCGACGACGTTCTTAACCGGCTTATTTGGCGTCAACTTAGGGGGAATTCCCGGCGGCGATGCGCCGTTTGGTTTTTTCACGTTCTGCCTGATGTTGGTGATATTGGTGGGCGGCGTTGCATGGTGGTTAAAACGCAGTAAATGGCTATAACGACTCGTGCCGAACGGGTGCGCAGATAATCACAAACTGTCGTGAACAGCTAAAAAACCACGCGTAAATTGAGCAATATCAACATTTTTTACCCTGTTGTGCGGCACTATCATTCCCGCAGGTGAATGCAACGTCAAGCGATGGGCGTTGCGCTCCATATTGTCTTACTTCCTTTTTTGAATTACTGCATAGCACAATTGATTCACACCATGCCGACAGTTTTGTCGGCTTTTTTTTGCCCCTCGATCCTGACCTTTTCCGCTATTCCTCAAGCGACGTTGCCAAATGCCTTTGGCATTTTATTATGGTGGGCTACGCGCCACACCCTTCGGGCCGTCGCAGGCGACGTTGTAAAATGCCTTTGGCATTTTATTCATTAGCTTACTAGGCTTAAAGGGAAGCGCTGGCGCTGTTTGGTCAGCCGTAACGCATGTCTGTACTGCTTCAGTAGCTGGATTTGCCTTAACAGTATCCAACACCGAGGAGGAAAATATGCTCACTCAAGACGCCACGGATTATCTGCAAGCCGACACGGTTCCGGTTGAACCGATTCCCATTATACCGAACGATCCGACACCTCGTCCGCTTCCCGATCCTCCGCCCATTCCTGATCCGCCGCCGACAGGGCCGGAACACGAGCCTGTCACTGAACCACTGCAAGACCGATAGCGGCGCTCTACGCGGCAGAGAATAGCAATAAAAAACACGGTGGTGAAACAGCAACCGCTGCTTCTTGCCACCGTGTCTCTATTCGTTATGGTAATGCCATTCCCTCACGGGAATGTCGCGCTTACTTTATTTCCAGCACGTCAAGGCGGGTCACGGATGGCACGTCGTCATCTTCTTCCGGCTGCCAGCCAACGGGCTGCAACGGCAGTTCTTCACGGTCAAAAGCCAGATCGCCACCATCCACCACGTCGCTACCGTGACGAATGCCTTTAAAATCGAACAGCGCATGGTCGGCAAGATGAGATGGCACAACGTTCTGCATGGCGCTGAACATGGTCTCAATACGGCCAGGATAGCGTTTGTCCCAGTCGCGCAGCATATCTTTAATCACCTGACGTTGCAGATTTGGCTGCGATCCGCACAGGTTGCACGGAATAATCGGATATTGACGGGCTTCAGCAAAGCGTTCGATATCTTTCTCACGGCAGTAAGCAAGAGGGCGGATGACGATATGTTTACCGTCGTCGCTCATCAGCTTCGGCGGCATGCCTTTCAGCTTTCCGCCATAGAACATGTTCAGGAACAGCGTTTGCAGAATATCGTCACGGTGGTGACCGAGGGCAATTTTCGTTGCGCCGAGCTCCGTCGCGGTACGATACAAAATCCCGCGGCGCAGGCGTGAACACAGCGAGCAGGTGGTTTTTCCTTCTGGAATCTTGTCTTTCACAATCCCGTAGGTATTTTCTTCGACGATCTTGTATTCCACTCCGATGCTATCAAGGTACTGCGGCAGAACGTGCTCAGGGAATCCAGGCTGCTTCTGATCCAGATTCACCGCGACCAGAGAAAAGTTAATCGGCGCGCTCTGTTGCAGATTGCGCAAAATTTCCAGCATGGTGAAGCTATCTTTCCCGCCAGACAGGCACACCATAATGCGGTCGCCTTCTTCGATCATATTAAAATCAGCGATAGCTTCGCCGACGTTACGACGCAGGCGCTTTTGCAATTTGTTCAAATTGTATTGTTGTTTATGTTTAATTTGTTGATTTTCTGACATTTTTATCTGTGCTCGTTGCAAAAGGCATTGCGGATGGAAAACGGTTCAGCGCAGACGCCAACACGGTCTGCACGATCATGGCGTGTATGGTACGGATTACGGCGACGAATGCCAGATCGTTTTACAGCGGTGTTCCTGAATTGCCCGATGGACGAGAAAGAGTAACTAATTTTTTGCTCACCTTTGCGCAATCGCGGTAGAAAAACGAAGTGTAAATGCTGGATTTCAGTAAGGCCATATTCTCTGTGGCGATAGACAATGCCATTCGGTCGCTGGTTCCCCGTGATTTTTATTTGTGACAGGAGTGCTTCCAGAGCCGGTTTAAGTAAGGTTACTGTGCGGATTATTTCACGCCGCTGGAGCTTGTTGCCAGTTGGCGAAATGATCTTATCCACGTAAATTGGACTCAGTCCTAAGTAAGGCTCTGATTTTCACACTGTTCCGAGCTAAGACCGCCATCAGCACTATGCCGACGCCTGCGGTTATAATCACACTTGATATAATAAAGTATTATTGTTCTTGTCACTTCCCTGCTACCAACATATTCACCGTGGATACATTCCATTTTCAGCGAATGAAAAAAGCTTTCCATGCCCCGCATTAGTTGGGAACGTCTCCATCGCGCTCACAACGGGAAACCCCGATGGAGCGCTCACCGTACTCTGATGCAAAGCTATTTAGTCATTTAGTTTAACTATAAGGGGAATACCCAATCCAACAACATTATCAGCATTGTAATAATATAGCGTGCCTACAATATAATTATCATTACCTTTTGGCAGAGATTTAAATAGCAATGTAATGTATCTATCCTTACCCCATCCAGAACTTTTCTCTGCGGTACTAATAACACTAGCACTCTTTTCATCTGAAGACTGTTCAAATTTAGATCCAGATAGGTGATACATATCAGTAATAATCCCATCGGGTATAACCAAAGCTTCTATTCTGGCATTTTTAGTCTCTGGGGCGCCATTTGTATCAAATGTAAATTCTATTTTTACCGACTCATTAACACGCGTGATAGGGATATTTTTTTTGATTAATACCATTAGTTATAACTGTCATATTATATATTCTTTTATATATTTTTCTTTTAAATGAAAAACTCATAACAATACAGGGGGAAGCATCGTGCTATTTATTTATAGCTGAGCGTAATAACATTTTCCATCTGAAATGCCAATTTTAATTATATATCCCCATATCCCCATATCCCCATTCGAGCATGTCCTGATATCGGCAGCTCTGTTTTGTTGCTATATTCAAGGTAGCACCTAAACGGATTTATCGTGCGACTACGGCCTTTATAGGGCATAAAAAAGTTATGAGTAAGAAGACAATGGTGGAGAGGGGGATTCACCGATTGTCGTCACGCATTAGGGGGGTATAATGTCCGGTGTGAGTGGATTAACAAGAGTCGTATAATGAAACGCAGTCGGAATGAAGTGGCCCGCTGGCGGATGTTGCGTCAGGTTCAGCGTAGAAGAAGTCGTTGGTTAGAGGCTCAATCACGTACTTATCGCCATATTCGCTCTGCCCGTTATTTGCAACAAAAGCAACAACGGCGGGCATTACTCTATGCGGTAACCTACGACTGGTAAGCCAGTGAGGAAAATAGCGATCCGAGGTATGGTCGCTATTTTTTTACCACGAGTTTGATCCCTCAGCGGTTCACCTCATTGCCGGAATGCGTGGCGTCATCTCTCTCTGGTCAATCATCGAGCTAACATCAGCCTCTGTTGAGGGCTGGATAAACAGCAACACCGAGGTATGTAAACGTTCCGTTTGCTCCAGATGTTGGCTTGTTCAGTTGCGATTTTTAGCTAGTGGGATTGGCGATTTGCCTGTTCGGAAAGCCGATGGTTATCCGCCGCCACTCGGTCGACCTGTGTCACCAGACCTTTCTACATTTGAATGACACTAGTTTGAACTGTTCCACTTCCCATGTGCCGCGCGTCTCACATTGACTGGGTGGCGGTGTATCGCTGGCGTTCAGGCAGCCAGTCGATTTTCTTGGTCATAATGCAGCAGGACGGTGCAGGCGGTGAACAGATAGATCCAGCCAGACTTTCCAGTGGAACAATTCACGCTCCCTGACGTGTCGTAGGGAAAGATCGTGAAGTAGGATTAATATTCCGGTTGCAGCCACGGCAACATGACGGTCGAGAAGTCAGGTTAGCATTCATAACGACGGCAGTTTTTGAAGATTCAGGATGTGTTTTAACGAATACAAATCTAAACGTTCTGACTGCCGTTTTCTATTGGTTCACGCTAGCTTGCGATGAACCATATTTGTGCTCTGTGCTCTGTGCTCTGTGCTCTGTGCTCTGTGCTCTGTGCCTTGTTTTTTGATTTGGATCAAATCTATAGATTTTAATTGGTTACCAATAAATGATTTAGTTCAATTTGGTCGTAAAATCTTCAAAAGATGTGATCTGGCTTAAAACAAGAATACCTACTTATGGGTATATTTCGCTCGAAATTTAAACCCTATAAATGGAGTGGGTAATGAAAAAGACATCTTTCTTATTGTTGGCGGCGGCGCTCATGCCTGCATTGGCACAGGCTCATCAAGCGGGTGATTTCATTGTTCGGGCGGGTTCAGCAACCGTGCGCCCTGCTGAAAGTTCGGACAATGTGCTGGGGTTGGGGGAGTTTCAGGTTAATAACAATACTCAACTGGGTCTGACCTTCAGCTATATGGTGACGGATAATATCGGTGTTGAATTGTTGGCGGCCACCCCGTTTAACCATAAAGTCGGCTTACAAAGCACTGGAACAATCGCAGAAGTGAAGCACCTGCCGCCGTCTCTGGTCGCACAGTACTATTTTGGCGACGCTCAGGATAAATTGCGTCCCTATCTGGGCGTTGGTCTGAACTACACGATGTTCTTCGATGAGAAATTTAATGATACGGGGAAAGGTGCGGGCCTAAGCGATTTGAGCCTGAAGAATTCTTGGGGTGTGGCTGCGCAGGCTGGATTGGATTACAACCTGGACAAGAATTGGTTAGTCAATATGTCCGTGTGGTGGATGGGTATTGATACTGATGTGAAATTTAAAGCCGGTAACGATCAGCAAAGTATCCATACTAAACTTGATCCATGGGCCTTTATGTTTGGCGTAGGCTATCGCTTCTGATTGTTAATTTAGTTTGATGTGAAGAATAAAAAATTTCTGGGAGAGATTTTTAACGTTGCGTCAGCAACGGCTCTTAAGGGGGCGGCTAGGGATGGCACGCCATAAAAAACGGCGACGTGAAATAACGTCGCCGTTTTTATAGACAGGAAATAACAAACCAATAAAGAGAACGCTATTTTATAGCAGCAATTATCTAGATGGCATTAGCCATTAGAAATTGTATTGTACACCAACGCGGTAGCGAGTTTGACGCTCATCAGTAGTTTTGCTACCAGAAACGTTACCGACTTGAACGTAAGGCGTCCAGTTTTTGTCGAATTTATAAGCCAGTTTAACATCGTGGGTCATGTCATAGTTCTCGTTGTCAGCGAGGTAGCCAACAGAACCGGCTTTAGTTTTCTTGTCGTATTCAAATTCGTATTCAATGACAAAATTCGCTGGCAGTTTGTAACCCAATGTACTGGTGATGGTGTAGCCTTTCATATCTGAAGGGGCTGAAGTACCAATGCTGTCACTTTTGCGCAGGTAGGATGCACGGTAGCGCAGGCCATAGTACAGAGAATCTGTGATGTTGGCCGTTCCTTTGATATAAGGACGATAGTTGTTGTCTTTTGAAGAGGAAACCATATTTAAGCCAGCTTCCAAACCAAAGGTTTTATCGAATTTGTACTGATAGCTAGCGGTGACTTCGGTACCGGTGCTGACCGTTTCGTTATAGGGTTTATTTGGCGTTTTATCGTTGTCAGATTGACCCCACTTGGCTTCCATTGACAGGCCAAAACCGTTGCCAAAACGGTGGGACATCAGCAGACGGTCTTTATGATCGTTCTTTGCCGTATCTTTCATTTCATGACGATAGTCAATCGTCACAGCCATGGAGCTTAAGCTGATTAAGGAGGTTACCACCATCGTCAATATTTTAGCTTTCATCTTATTATCCCAAGTCAAAGAGAATTATTATTTAAAAACGCGCTGCCACTTTTGTTCAGCGGTTCCATTCTATTTATTATTTCTTACAGTAATGTGAACAAGATCGTTAAAAAGAGAAAATTTAAAATGATCTCATTTCTGTGATTTTCTTCGTGTTTTATTAGTGGGGTTTATGCGGTTTAAAAATTAACGGTTATTTGATTCATTTCTTTAATAAGGAATTAAATAATTATTTCAATTTGAAAACATTTCTTACAATTATAATGAATTGGACATTAAATAATAATTGAAGATACTGATGTTTAATTAAATGAGAAATAATTTGAAACATTATTCGGCGCGCGATAGGACTTGTATAAAGCACAAATCGCGCGCCTGAAAAGTGTTATGAACGCGTAGCGGCTTTCATTTCACTTACAAAGGCGTGTAACTCTGACAGCATCACATCAGGCTGGTTCAGATTTTTTTCGATAATCCGTACGATCGCGGAGCCAGAAATGGCACCCGCTGCGCCTGAGGCTAACGTTTCGCGCACTTGGGCAGGATCGGAGATGCCAAATCCTTGCAGCGGCGGGGCAGCATGATATGCGTTCAGTTTGGCAACCAGATGATTCAGCGGCAGTTGCGCGCGCTTTTCAGCCCCAGTCACGCCCGCACGTGAGACTAAATAGGTGTAGCCACGGCCATAAGAGGCGATCTCACGCAGCAGTTCATCGTCAGCATTGGGCGGACAGATAAAAATGGGGGCAATGCCATGTCGTAGCGCTGCTGTACGGAATGGGGCAGACTCCACCACCGGAACATCCGCCACTAACACCGAATCGACGCCAACCTGCGCGCAGCGCTGATAAAATTCATCAATACCGTTGCTGAAGACCAGATTGGCATACATCAGCAGGCCAATCGGGATTTCCGGGTATTTTTGACGTATTGCTGCCAGCATTTCGAAGCATTGGTCCGGTGTGACGCCTGCGGCAAAGGCGCGCAGATTGGCGTCCTGAATGGTCGGGCCATCCGCCAATGGGTCAGAGAAGGGCACGCCGAGCTCCAACGCGTCAGCACCGGCGGCAATTAGCGTGTCGATAATTTTCAGGGATTGCCCGGGAGAGGGATCGCCCAGCGTAACAAATGGAACGAACGCGCCTTCCTTTTTCTCTGACAGGCGGTTAAATAACTGTTGATAGCGTTCCATTAGATTTCTCCCCGATCTTTCAAAATATCGTGCACGGTAAAGATGTCTTTATCACCACGGCCGGACAGGTTGACCACCAGCAGTTGCTCTTTCTCCGGTTCCGCTTTAATCATCTTCAAGGCGTGTGCCAGTGCGTGGGAAGATTCCAGCGCGGGAATAATCCCTTCACCGCGGCAGAGCGCTTTGAAAGCATCCAACGCTTCGTCATCGGTAATCGAGACATAGTCGGCGCGGCCGATGCTGTTCAGATAGGCATGCTGTGGCCCTACGGACGGGAAATCCAGCCCGGCGGAAATAGAATAGGATTCTTCAATTTGCCCGTCAGACGTTTGCATCATCGGGGACTTCATACCGAAATAAATACCAACGCGGCCGTGTTTTAACGGTGCACCGTGCTGCCCGGATTCAATGCCCAAGCCGCCAGGCTCAATGCCGATCAGACGGACGTTTGTATCGTCGATGAAATCAGCGAACATCCCAATCGCGTTAGAGCCACCACCGACGCAGGCGAGTACCGCATCCGGCAAGCGACCTTCTTTTTCCAGGATCTGTGCTTTGGTTTCCTCACCAATCATGCGTTGAAACTCTCGCACGATAGTCGGATAAGGATGCGGGCCAGCGGCCGTTCCCAGCAGATAGTGTGCCGTTTCATAGCTGCCGGACCAGTCACGCAGCGCTTCGTTACAAGCATCTTTCAGCGTGGAGGAACCGCTGTGAACCGGGATCACTTCTGCACCCATCAGACGCATGCGGAAGACGTTCGGCGACTGACGCTCAACGTCTTTTGCACCCATATAAACGCGGCATTTCAGGCCAAGCAGGGCGCAAGCCAGCGCCGTTGCGACACCGTGTTGGCCCGCCCCCGTTTCGGCGATGATTTCGCTTTTACCCATGCGCTTAGCCAGTAGAGCCTGTCCGAGCACCTGATTGGTTTTGTGCGCACCGCCGTGCAGTAAATCTTCACGTTTCAGGTACAGCTTGGTTTTCGTCCCAGCGGTCAGGTTTTTACACAAGGTTAACGCTGTTGGGCGACCCGCATAGTTTTTCAGCAGATCGGTAAATTCGGCCTGAAATTCAGGATCTTTCTGTGCACTGACGAAAGCCTCTTCCAACTGGCGTAACGCCGGGATGAGGATCTGCGGAACAAATTGTCCGCCGAATTCACCGAAGTAAGGGTTGAGTAATGTCATAATTTTCCCGTCTGTTTTAGTGTTGCGGCTGACGTAATGTCGCAAAAACCGCAGCAATTTTATGTGAGTCTTTTTTTCCCGGTTCGCTTTCGACCCCGGAATTGAAATCCAGTCCTGTGCAACCTTGCTGTGCCGCCAGTGCGCAGTTATCGCTATTCAGGCCACCGGCCAACAGCACGTTATCTAATGACTGATTCGCCAGCAGCGACCAATTAAAGGTTTTACCGCTGCCGCCCTGACCGTTGTCAAACACGTAGCGATCGACGTGGGTAAAATTGCGTTCTGGCAGCACATCCGCGATGCTTAATGCTTTCCAAATCTGGCAGGTCGCTGGTAATTGCTGACGTAACCGGTCGATGGTCTGTTGATCTTCATCACCGTGCAGTTGAACGGCCGCTAACCCTAACTGCGTTGTGATAGCAACGATGTGTTCGACGGGCGCATTGCGGAAAACACCGACATAGCGCAGTGGGGCGCCTGTCATAACGTCGGCGGCTTGTTTGGCGTCAACATAGCGTGGGGAGCTGGCGACGAAGATTAATCCGCCGTAGAGCGCACCCGCTTGATAAGCCGCCTGTGCATCTGCGGCGCGCGTCAGGCCGCAGACCTTGTTTTCTCCCAAAATAACGCGGCGTACTGCGTCGTTCAGATCCGGCTCGGACATCAGTGAGCTGCCGATCAGGAAGCCCTGAGCAAACGCGCTGAGTTCACGAATCTGCGCCTGGCAGTTGATACCGGATTCACTGATCACGGTTACCCCTGCGGGCAGACGCGGTGCGAGCGTCCGGGTACGGTTGAGGTCAATGGAGAGATCGCGCAGGTCGCGGTTGTTGATCCCGACTACGCGCGCTTCGAGCTGAATGGCCCGCAGTAGCTCTTCTTCGTTGCTGACTTCTGTTAACACGCCCAGCTTCAGGCTGTGCGCTACCTCGGCCAGTTGCTGATACTGCTCGTCGTCCAGCACGGACAACATCAGCAAAATGGCATCAGCCTGATAGTAGCGAGCCAGATAGATCTGGTAGGGCGAAATAATAAAGTCTTTGCACAACACCGGCTGGTGTACTGCCGCGCTAACCTGTGGCAGGAAGGCAAAATCGCCCTGAAAATACTTCTCGTCGGTTAAAACGGAAATAGCAGATGCGTAACCTTTATAGACCTGAGCTATCGCTACTGGGTCGAAATCATCGCGAATCAATCCCTTCGATGGTGAAGCCTTTTTGCATTCAAGAATAAAGGCGGGCTTATCTTGTTTCAGCGCCTGATAAAAGTCGCGCTGGCTGGGAACGATCTCATGCTGAAAAGAGGCCAGCGGCTGTGCTTTTTCTCGTTCCGCAACCCAGAGCGCTTTATCACGCACAATTTTATGTAATACGGTTTCCTGCATGGTTCCATTATCCTCTGGCGGACAGGGCGATAACGCGCTGATAAGCCTGTCCACTATGAATGACTTCAAGCGCCTGTTGCGCATTCTGGCGCAGATCTTCTTGTCCGAATAATCTCAGGAGCAGCGCAACGTTGGCGGCAACCGCCGCGGCGTGCGCGCGTTCACCTTTACCTTGTAGCAGTGACGCGAGAATGTCACGATTTTCTTCTGGCGTACCGCCTTGTAATGCCGACAGCGGATACGCATCCAGACCGAAATCGCGGTGCGTCAGTTCGTAGGTTTCGATCTCGCCATTGTTCAACTCAGCAACCTGCGTCGGTGCATGAAGCGCGACTTCATCCATCCCGCCGCCGTGTACGACGGCAGCACGTTGGTAGCCCAGCACCTTCAGCGTTTCGGCGATAGGGCGAACTAATTCGGGGCTATACACGCCAATCAGCGCCAGTGGCGGGCGAGCGGGGTTAACCAACGGCCCCAGCACGTTGAAGACGGTGCGCGTTTTGAGCTGCTGACGAACTGGCATGGCATGACGGAAGCCCAGATGGTATTGCGGAGCAAACAGGAAACACACGCCCAGATCGTCCAA
The DNA here is from genome assembly GCF_020166435.1 of Pectobacterium versatile. GTDB lineage: Bacteria > Pseudomonadota > Gammaproteobacteria > Enterobacterales > Enterobacteriaceae > Pectobacterium > Pectobacterium versatile. The sequence continues at coordinate 424,869 of NZ_JAINZP010000001.1, forward strand.
AGCCTGACGGGAATCCTGCGCGCTCATATCCAGCTTAATGCCGAAAGCGGAGAGCAAGTCTGAGGAACCGGAGCGGCTGGATACGCTGCGGTTGCCGTGCTTGGCGATTTTCAGGCCACAGCTGGCAGCAACGAAGGCACTGGCCGTCGAAATGTTGATGCTGTTGGTGCCGTCTCCGCCTGTGCCGACGATATCGGCAAATAAATAGTCAGGGCGGGGGAACGGCTGCGCATCGGCCAGCAAGGCCGTGGCGGCACCGGCGATTTCGTCGGGATGCTCGCCACGCACTTTCATGCTAATCAACGCCGCTGCTAACTGGCTAGCTTCCAGTTCACCGCGAATAATGGCACCAAACAGCGCCTGACTTTCCTGACGGCTGATAGGGTTCGCGCCGTATAATTTTTCCAGTATGTGTTGCATGGTCATGACATCCTGAGCTGTAGACGGTTCCCGGGTCTTAGAAGACTGTTGTGTAGAAGACAATTGCATAATCGTATCCCTCGTTAAGCCAGTGCCCAGTCCAGCGTTTGTTCCAGCAGTCGAGCGCCGTGCGTGGTCAGAATCGACTCAGGATGGAATTGAAAACCGCAGACGCGATCCGCATCGTTTCGCACGGCCATGACCATCGTGTTGAAGTGTGCGTTGACGGTCAGCGTCGACGGAATGTTGCTGCCGACCAGCGAGTGGTAGCGGGCAACGGGCAACGGATGCGGTAAACCGCTAAACATACCGCTGGCATCGTGGTCGATGGCAGACGCTTTGCCGTGCAGGATTTCACCCGCCTGACCGACATGGCCGCCGTAGGCTTCCACGATGGCCTGATGGCCGAGGCAAATGCCGATAATCGGCAACTGACCGCGTAAGCGTTGCAGCAGCTCAGGCATACAACCCGCTTCGGCTGGCGTGCCGGGGCCGGGGGAGAGCATCAGGATCGGTTTTTCCATTTGCTGTAAGCGCGCGATGATGACGTCGGCAGGCAGATGGTTGCGATAAATCACGACCTGATGACCGCTGGCACGCAGTTGATCCACCAGGTTGTAGGTGAATGAATCGATATTATCGAGCAGCAGGATGTCAGCCATCAGAAAATCTCCTTTGCATGGTGCGCACTGGCAATAGCTCGCAGTACGGCCCGGGCTTTATTACGCGTTTCGTCGGCTTCAGCCTGAGGGTTAGAATCCAGAACCACGCCCGCACCGGCCTGAACGGTGGCAATACCGTCTTCGACATAGGCGGAGCGGATAACGATGCAGGTGTCCAGATCGCCGTGCGCGGTGAAGTAGCCGACTGCGCCGCCGTAGCTGCCGCGCCGGGTTTTCTCACTTTCGGCAATCAGCTGCATTGCCCGGACTTTCGGTGCGCCGCTCAGCGTGCCCATATTCATGCAGGCGCGGTAGGCATGCAGCACATCTAAATCTTCACGCAATGTGCCCACTACGCGGGAGACCAGATGCATTACAAAGGAATAGCGGTCAACTTTGGTCAGGTCAGCAACGTAACGGCTGCCCGGCTGACAGATACGAGCCAGATCGTTACGGGCTAAATCTACCAGCATCAAATGCTCAGCCAGCTCTTTATGGTCGGTACGCATTTCCAACTCAATACGGCTATCAAGATCGCGATCCAGTGAGCCATCGGCACGGCGACCGCGCGGGCGGGTACCGGCAATGGGGTAGATTTCGATTTGGCGGCTGTCAGCATCGTATTTCAGCGAGCTTTCCGGCGAGGCACCGAACAGCGTGAAATCCTGATCCTGCATGTAAAACATGTAAGGGCTGGGATTGCTATCCTTCAGCGTTTGGTAGGCGGCCAGCGGTGAAGGACACGGCAGAGAGAAACGACGTGACGGCACGACCTGGAAAATTTCACCGATGCGGATGGCTTCTTGCATCTGGCTGACGACGTCACCGAAGGCTTTATCGCTCTGGTTACAGCTCAGCGTCATGTCTTCGATGGACTGACGTGGCAGCGCAGGCGCTGGCTGGGTGAGCTGAAGTTGTAGCTGTTCCAGACGCTGTTGCAGACGCTGCTTTTCGCTCTGGTTCGGCGTAAACAGGCTGGCTTGCAGAGCGGTCACACGTTTTTGGTGATCAAGCACCAGCAGCGTTTCTGCCAGATAGAAACAAAAATCCGGGCAACGCTGCTGCTGGCTCAGCGCGGGTAGTTCTTCAAACCCAGCGACCAAATCGTAGGCGAACAGGCCGCCTAGGAACATGGCTTCACGCTCGTCTGTCGGGCAGGCGACCAGCGTCAGAATCTGGCGTAAGGCATCAAACACGGACAGCGAGCGCAGGCGAGCATCTTCGTCCTGCATCGCGTCTGCCAGCGGGAAGGTGAGTTCACGGCCGTTCGGGCGCGGCTGATTAATAATTTCTACTGGTAGCGCGGCATCCAGAAGCGGCAGGAGGCTGGCGCCGTTTGCCGTGAGTGCCTGAATGGAAACGTGCTGGCCCAGTGCGGTGATGCGCAGCGCGCTATCTACGATCAACAGGCTTTTCAGGTTTTCCTTGCTGTCGATTTCAGCCGACTCTAACAGCAACGTTGCCGGTCTGGCACCGCAGAGCTGATGGAAGATGGCGCTGGGGTCGTTACGGTAAACGGCCTCGGTACGCAGCAGTTCCAGTTTAGGTTGTGTTGTTTGCATTCTTGCTACCCGTTTAATGTTGTGCCCATCAAATAAAAAGCCCGCTTAGTTAAGCGGGCCTGGGAATATCTGCATGTGTGATAACAGCGATGCGTGATTAGTCCACCCGCGATAGGGAAGAGCGCCACCAACCATGCTTCATCATTTTCTGCGTTGCCATTATCATCATCTCACTGTTTGTATACTGATTACTGTCTGTGTACCGAACTTGCGTACTAGTTAACTGGTTCGACGATAAAATGTCAACACCTTCAATATGATTATTTTATTACTCAGGGAAACGGCGGGCATTACCATTTGCTTCCTATTAATGGCATCATGCGGCCTTCGCATTATTCTTGTTAATGGATAGGCTTGTGCCAGAAGATTTTCAACCGATATCGTCATTTCCACTTTATGATTTGCATAGCCATACCACGGCATCTGATGGTCTTTTAACGCCGACGGCGCTGGTCAGTCGTGCGGTAGACATGCGGGTGAGCGTGTTGGCTATTACCGATCACGACACGACGGCTGGACTTGACGAAGCGCAGAATGCGATTGCACAGCAGAGGTTGCCGCTGAGGTTGATTCCCGGCGTGGAGATCTCCACGCTGTGGGAAAATCATGAGATCCATATCGTCGGGTTGGGGATGGATATTGCACATCCAGCGTTAACGGGTTTGCTGCAACAGCAAGCAGAGTGTCGGCAGAGTCGGGCGGAACAGATTGCGGCTCGACTGGAAAAAAACCGTATTCCCGATGCGCTGGCCGGCGCACAGCGTCTGGCGACAGGGGGGCAGATTACACGCGCGCATTTTGCGCGTTATCTGATCGAACTGGGCATCGCGGCCAATATGAATCAGGTATTTAAGAAATATCTGGCGAAAGGCAAAACCGGTTACGTACCCCCGCAGTGGTGCACAATCCCGCAAGCGATTGAGGCGATTCATCAATCCGGCGGTGTGTCGGTGTTGGCGCATCCGGGGCGCTACGATTTGACGGCCAAATGGTTAAAGCGTCTGTTAGCTACCTTCGCAGAAAGCGGCGGGATTGCGATGGAAGTGGCGCAATGCCAACAGGCACCGGATGAGCGCACGCAGTTGGGACGCTATGCGCGCGGCTTCAACCTGATGGCGTCGCAAGGATCGGATTTCCACCTGCCATGCGCCTGGATTGAGCTAGGCCGCAAGCTGTGGCTACCTGCCGATGTCGAACCCGTTTGGCACCATCCCGTGTTGGTAGGCTAGCGGTGCATAGCCGTGTTGATGCCATGTCGTTCTTTTTGAAATAACAAATTCATGGAATAACAATCTTTTACCATCAACACGTTCTATAATAATCCTATTGCACGATGAAGCGGGTTGGAATGAACAACGCCGCGAAATGTCAGACGTATGAGGTAGGGTCATGAGCCAGTTTTTTTATATTCACCCACAGAATCCGCAACCGCGATTGATCAATCAGTCGGTGGAATTTTTGCATAAAGGTGGGGTGATTGTTTATCCAACGGATTCCGGTTACGCGTTGGGCTGTATGTTGGGCGAAAAGAACGCGCTGGAACGCATCTGCCGGATTCGCGATCTGGGTAGCGATCATAACTTCACGTTGATGTGTCGCGATCTGTCCGAACTGTCGACATATGCCCATGTTGATAACTCGGCTTTCCGGTTGATTAAAAATAATACGCCTGGTAATTACACGTTTATTCTGAAAGCGACGAAAGAGGTGCCTCGCCGCTTAATGAATGAAAAGCGTAAAACCATCGGCCTTCGTGTGCCGTCCAATCCTATCGCATTGGAGCTTCTGGCCGCGCTGAATGAGCCGTTGATGTCGACCACGCTGATGCTGCCAGGAAATGATTTTGCCGAATCCGATCCAGAAGAGATTCAGGATAGATTGGGAAAACTGGTGGATTTGATTATTCACGGTGGCTCGCTGGGTCAACAGCCGACGACGGTCATCGACTTGACCGAATCTGTGCCGCGCGTCGCCCGTGAAGGCACCGGTGATGTCACGCCGTTCCTATAAGTGCAGCGACGAGCGGTAACAATGGGAATACAAATGGCGCGAAGATCGGTATAATCGCGCCAGTTTTTAATACGACGAACGATTTTTACGTAACCTGCTGAATTTTATAAGCAGTTATGACTCCCCCCGACGCCTGGGAAGGCGACACTAGAGGTTGCTCAATGAGCGAAAAGTTACAAAAAGTTCTGGCGCGTGCCGGACATGGCTCACGCCGCGAAATTGAAGGTATCATTCAGGCTGGGCGCGTCAGCGTTGACGGTAAGATTGCCACTCTGGGCGATCGCGTTGAAGTGACGAAAGCCACCAAAATACGTATCGATGGCCATGTGGTTACCGTTAAGGAAACCGAAGAGTCAGTGTGCCGCGTACTGATGTACTATAAACCGGAAGGTGAGTTGTGCACCCGTAACGATCCTGATGGCCGCCCGACGGTATTTGACCGTCTGCCAAAAATTCAGGGCTCTCGCTGGGTTGCCGTAGGGCGTCTGGATGTCAACACTTCCGGTCTGCTGCTGTTCACGACCGACGGTGAGTTAGCCAATCGTCTGATGCATCCTAGCCACGAAGTTGAGCGCGAATATGCCGTGCGTGTCTTCGGTGTTGTTGACGACGAAAAGATCAAACAACTGAGTAAAGGTGTACAGCTGGAAGACGGCCCTGCATCATTCCGCACTATCCGCTATCAGGGCGGTGAAGGTCTGAATCAGTGGTATAACGTGACGCTGACAGAAGGGCGTAACCGCGAAGTTCGTCGTCTGTGGGAAGCGGTTGGCGTGCAGGTTAGTCGCTTGATTCGCGTGCGCTACGGCGACATTACCTTGCCGAAAGGCATTCCACGCGGTGGCTGGGCAGAAATGCCGCTGGAACAGCTGAATTATCTGCGTGAGTTAGTGCAACTTCCGGTAGAAACCGTGTCGAAACTGCCAGTTGAGCGTGAACGCCGTCGGGTGAAAGCGAACCAGATCCGCCGTGCGGTAAAACGCCACAGCCAGATCAACAGTGCTCCGGCGCGCCGTACCTCGCCAAAACCGAAGCGCAACGGTTAATATCGTTATTCCTACGCTTCACGGGCAGCTTTCGCTGCCCGTTTTCATTTCGCTTTGCTATCAGCAGTGAAAGTTAACAACTACCAGTCAATGCCTTGCTGCGCCTGAATCCCGTTATCAAACGCATGTTTTACCGGACGCATTTCCGTCACGGTATCGGCCATTTCTAGCAAATCCCGATGGCAACCTCGGCCGGTAATAATGACCGTCTGCCCAGCAGGACGATGTTTTAATGCAGTGACAATGTCACTTAAATCCAAGTAATCATAGCTAATCATATACGTCAGTTCGTCCAACACGACGATATCGAGTTGTGGATCGGCCAACATGCGTTTGCCATGTTGCCAGACGTGCTGTGCCGCTTCGGTATCCGTCTGGCGATTCTGTGTATCCCAGGTAAAGCCCGTCGCCATGACCTGAAATTCCACGCCGTGCTGTTGCAGCAAATTCTTCTCACCGTTCGGCCATTCGCCTTTAATAAACTGGATCACGCCTGCCCGTAATCCGTGGCCTATCGCTCGCGTGACGGTACCAAACGCCGCTGTGGTTTTTCCTTTCCCGTTACCGGTGAAGACGATCAGGATACCGCGCGTTTCATTCGCGGCGGCAATACGGGCGTCGACCTTTTCTTTCAGGCGCTGTTGGCGTTGCTGGTGGCGTTCATCGCTCATCGTGTGGCTCTTCTCTATTATTCGGCTGGACCGGCTTTTCTGCCCGGCTGTGCGTCAAAACTCATCCCCGTCTTGCGGCGACTGTCATCGCCCATCAGGTAGAGATACAGTGGCATAATATCTGCTGGTGTTTTCAGTCTCATCGGATCTTCATTGGGAAAGGCCGATGCACGCATTCCCGTACGTGTTCCACCGGGATTAATACAGTTCACTCGCAGATTTTGTGAACGGTATTCTTCGGCCAGCACTTGCATCAGGCCTTCAGTCGCGAACTTGGAGACGGAATAGGCTCCCCAGCCGGCACGACCTTCGCGGCCCACGCTGGAACTAGTGAAAACCAGAGAAGAGCACGGCGATTTCAATAACAGAGGCAGCAGCGCCTGCGTCAGCATAAAGGTTGCGTTGACGTTGACCTGCATAACCTGATGCCAGATCTCCGGCGTTTGCTGTGTGATAGGGGCGATTTCCCCAAGTAATCCGGCGTTGTGAAGAACGCCATCTAGGTGCGGCACAACCTGCGCCAGTTCGTCAGCCAGTTGAAAGCACTGTGCGGAGGATAAAGCCAGCATATCGCAAACAACAACGTGCGCTGGTGTGCCGTTATCCTGTTCGATCTGCTGTTTAACCGACTGAAGTTTACTTTCTGTCCGTCCGAATAAGATGACGTGTGCGCCGTAGCGGGCGTAGGTCAGCGCAGCTTCCCGACCAATGCCGTCGCCCGCACCGGTGACCAGAATGATGCGGTTTTGCAGTAAATCGATTTTAGGTTGGTAATGCACAATGAATTCCTCTTGCCGTGGCGCAGAACAGCCACGCTTCAGATAATAGACCTGCCATCGCGTGTCGGCACGACGATATGCGTTAGTCGTGCCGATCGGAACGTCAGATAACGGCGCATCCGGGCTGGGTGAATGGGGGTGTTATGCCTCAAATGTCGTATGTTTTCAATGAGACTGCCTCTATTTATCCCTGTGCTGTTGTAAAAAGCAGCATTAGGCGTAAAAACCGCAGGAATAACATCGCCATATTGCGTGCCATCAGTTAGGTTATAGGAAGGGAATGGCGCTCGACGTCAACGCCATGGTTGGTGAGTAAACCAACATTAATTAATACGCAGTCAATGAGGACGGTGTTTGTGGAATTACTTTCTCTGTACGGTTTATTCCTGGCTAAGGTACTCACCATCGTGGTGGCTATTGGTGCGTTAGTCGTTCTGGCATTCGGGATGACGCAGCGTAAACGCCCACATAAAGGTGAGTTGCAGGTCACGAATCTAGGTGAACAATATCAGGAAATGCAGCGCGAAATGCAGACTGCCTGTATGAGCGACACCGAGCGTAAGCTGTTATCTAAACAAGAAAAGAAGAAAGAAAAAGAAACCGCGAAGCAAGATAAACAACGCGCCAAACGTGGCGAAGAGAAAAGTGTTAAGCCATGCCTGTACGTGCTCGATTTCAACGGCAGTATGGATGCGGGCGAAGTTAGCTCGCTACGTGAAGAGATCTCTGCCGTACTTGCTGTAGCAAAACCGCAAGACGAAGTGTTGCTACGTCTTGAAAGTCCCGGCGGTGTGGTTCACGGCTATGGACTGGCAGCCTCGCAGTTACAGCGTCTGCGTCAGGGCGGTGTGCGGTTGACGGTTTCGGTGGATAAAGTCGCTGCCAGCGGCGGATATATGATGGCCTGCGTGGCTGACCGCATCGTAGCGGCACCCTTTTCGATTGTGGGATCTATTGGCGTCGTAGCGCAAATTCCCAATTTCCACCGTTTGCTGAAAAACAAAGATATTGATGTTGAATTGCACACTGCCGGTGAATTCAAGCGTACGCTGACGCTGTTTGGTGAGAACACTGAACAAGGTCGTGAGAAATTCCGCGAAGATCTGAATGTCACTCACACGCTGTTTAAGGATTTTGTGCAGCAGATGCGCCCCTCTCTAGATATTGATTCGGTGGCGACGGGGGAGCACTGGTTTGGCACTCAAGCGAAAGATCTGGGGTTGGTTGATGCTATCGGCACCAGTGACGATCTGCTGATTGAGGAAATGGCTAGCCATGAAGTATTAAGTGTTCGCTATACGCGACGTAAACGTCTGCTGGATCGTCTGACGGGCAGCGCAGGCGATACTGCAGAACGATTGATGCTGCGTTGGTGGCAACGTGGTTCGAAGCCCCTGCTGTAATCGATGCAATATTAAGCCGTACGTAATCAAATGCCCGCGAATTTGCGGGCATTTGCATTTAATCGATCAAATAATATTTTTCGGATAAAACATGCGCAAGATGCTTGAACATATTAAATACTGCGGTGCTTTTTAAGGTCGGTATTCCGTTCTCATCGAGAAAAAATTCACCGCGAAAAACCAATACGCCGTTTTTTTGTTCTACGCTATTAGCGACCATGCCATGCAAATAATCATCGTGATGTTTAATGATGTCATTGGCTTCAATTAATAAGCTCTGGCGGTCAATAGGACGCTTTTCTTCGTTAACCTGATGTTCAGGTGACATGATTGTTACTCCTGTACTCACCCTTGAAAAAAAGGGGTGTTGCACTATATCAATAAGGCTATTTCTAAAATCAACACGGCGATTTCAAAAGTCGCACCAAGATAAAAGGGTACTGCGATACGGTTTCAGCGTAAAGCGTAGATTATGATGCAAAGGGACTACATTTTAGGTGCTTACCTGCCGATATTCAGTGTGGCAGGAAGCGGATAAAACAGGGTTTCCATGCTAATTAGGTTGCGTGGCAGTATTTATCAGGTAGAGTGTGGGATTTTGCGCAGTCAGTAGAATCCGCTCTGAATGCCCCGAAAAATATCTGATTTTCAGAAGAATTCAGCAGGTAATAGTACATATGGGTAAAGCTCTCGTTATCGTCGAGTCCCCGGCAAAAGCCAAAACTATCAATAAGTATTTGGGCAATGACTACGTGGTGAAATCCAGCGTCGGTCATGTGCGCGATTTGCCGACGAGTGGCTCAGTCAGTAAAAAGAGCGCGGACTCAACGACGAAAGATAAAACGAAAAAAGTCAAAAAAGATGAGAAATCAGCGCTGGTTAATCGTATGGGCGTCGACCCTTATCATGGCTGGAAAGCCAACTACGAAATCCTGCCGGGTAAGGAGAAGGTTGTCTCCGAATTAAAAACGCTGGCGGAAAATGCTGACCACATCTATCTCGCAACCGACCTTGACCGCGAAGGGGAAGCCATTGCTTGGCACCTGCGGGAAATCATTGGAGGTGACGATCGGCGTTTCAGCCGCGTGGTGTTTAACGAAATCACGAAAAATGCCATTAAACAGGCGTTTGAAAAACCAGACACGTTGAATATTGACCGCGTGAATGCCCAGCAGGCGCGTCGATTTATGGATCGCGTGGTGGGTTACATGGTTTCTCCACTGCTGTGGAAAAAAATCGCCCGTGGCCTGTCCGCTGGGCGCGTGCAGTCGGTCGCAGTGCGTCTGATTGTCGATCGCGAGCGTGAAATCAAAGCGTTCGTGCCTGAAGAATATTGGGAACTGCACGCTGATTTGCTGGCAGGCAGCGATATTCAACTGCAAATGCAGGTGACGCACCACAACGGCAAACCGTTTAAACCGGTTAATAAAGAACAAACGCATGCGGCGGTCAGTCTGCTTGAGAACGCGCGCTATGTGGTTGCCGATCGTGAAGATAAACCGACCAGCAGCAAACCGGGCGCGCCGTTCATCACCTCCACGCTGCAACAGGCAGCCAGTACGCGTCTTGGCTTCGGCGTGAAAAAGACCATGATGATGGCGCAGCGTCTGTATGAAGCGGGCTACATTACCTACATGCGTACCGACTCAACAAACCTCAGTCAGGATGCCTTGACGATGGTGCGTGGTTATATCGGCGAAGAATTCGGTAAGCGCTATCTGCCGGAATCAGCGAACCTTTACAGCAGCAAAGAAAACTCGCAGGAAGCGCACGAAGCGATTCGTCCTTCCGATGTTGGCGTGCTGGCCGACAGCTTGAAAGATATGGAAGCCGATGCACAGAAGCTGTATCAGCTGATCTGGCGTCAGTTCGTCGCCTGCCAAATGACACCAGCGCAATACGATTCCACCACGCTAATCGTGGAAGCTGCCGATTATCAGCTGCGTGCCAAAGGCCGTACGCTGCGTTTCGATGGTTGGACGAAAGTCATGCCTGCGTTGCGTAAAAATGATGAAGATCGCACGTTGCCGACCGTGGCAGTGGGCGAAGTGCTGTCGCTGCAAAAACTGCTGCCAGGGCAACACTTCACTAAACCACCTGCACGTTACAGCGATGCCTCTCTGGTTAAAGAGCTGGAAAAACGCGGAATTGGTCGTCCGTCTACCTACGCGTCTATTATTTCAACCATTCAGGATCGCGGCTATGTTCGAGTGGAGAACCGCCGTTTCTATGCCGAGAAAATGGGTGAAATCGTTACCGATCGACTGGAAGAAAACTTCCGCGAACTGATGAATTACGATTTCACCGCACGGATGGAAAGCCGCCTCGATCAGGTCGCCAATAATCAGGCGGAATGGAAAGCGGTCTTGGATGAGTTCTTTAACGAATTTAGCCAGCAGTTGGAAAAGGCAGAACAGGATCCTGAAGAAGGCGGTATGCGCCCGAATGCGATGGTATTAACTAGCATTGATTGCCCAACCTGCTCTCGTCAAATGGGTATCCGTACTGCCAGTACCGGCGTATTTCTGGGCTGTTCCGGTTATGCACTGCCGCCGAAAGAGCGCTGTAAAACTACGATCAACCTAATACCAGAAACCGAAGTGCTGAACGTATTGGAAGGCGATGATGCCGAAACCAACGCGTTGCGTGCCCGCCGCCGCTGTGAGAAATGTGGGACGGCGATGGACAGCTATCTGATTGATAATCAGCGCAAGCTGCACGTTTGTGGGAATAACCCTGCCTGTGACGGATATGAGATCGAAGCCGGCGAGTTCCGCATCAAGGGCTATGATGGCCCGATTGTTGAGTGCGAGAAATGTGACTCCGAGATGCACCTCAAAATGGGACGCTTCGGTAAATACATGGCGTGCACCAGCGAAACATGTAGTAACACGCGTAAGATCCTGCGTAATGGCGATGTTGCGCCACCGAAAGAAGATCCGGTGCCGTTGCCTGAGCTGCCTTGCGAGAAGTCTGATGCCTATTTCGTATTGCGTGACGGCGCGGCAGGTGTCTTCCTTGCGGCCAATACGTTCCCGAAATCTCGCGAAACGCGGGCACCTCTGGTAGAAGAACTGGTGCGATTCAAAGATCGTTTACCGGAAAAACTGCGTTATCTGGCTGATGCTCCTGTGGCCGATAACGACGGCAACAAAACGCAGGTGCGTTTCAGCCGTAAGACCAAACAGCAATATGTCTCGTCAGAGAAAGATGGCAAGGCAACGGGCTGGTCAGCGTTTTACATTGATGGCAAATGGGTTGAAGGGAAGAAGTAACTTCTTTCAGTTACCCTACACATAACTGGGTTATGTGTAAGACATCGCTAAATCAAGCCAGCCGTAAGGCTGGCTTTTTTGATCGCAGAAAATATCCAGATAAAACAGATGCATGAAGATTGTCCTGCGGTAGCATGAGGATTGTTGATCCGTGATAGAGAATAATGCGGTTTACCTCGGTGATAATCGCATACACCGCGTTCTTTATCGCTGTCGCCATGCAAAAATGGTTATATAAAAATAATTTTTATGATTAAATGACATTAATTGATGGAAATATGCGCCAGGTGGTTAAGGCGCAATCAAATCAATAAAACGGAACGTCGTCAGAACGTCGTGAGATGCCACGTGCACACTTCAATTGGGAATGGGATAAATTATGAAACTACAACAGCTTCGTTATATTGTTGAAGTTGTTAATCACAACCTGAATGTATCTTCTACCGCAGAAGGGTTGTACACCTCCCAGCCGGGGATCAGTAAACAGGTCCGCATGCTGGAGGATGAGTTGGGCATTCAAATTTTTGCCCGTAGTGGAAAACACCTGACACAGGTGACACCAGCCGGACAGGAAGTCATCCGCATTGCACGTGAAGTGTTGTCGAAAGTCGATGCTATCAAAGCGGTCGCCGGAGAACATACCTATCCCGATAAAGGGTCGCTGTACGTGGCGACGACGCACACGCAGGCGCGCTACGCGCTGCCAAGCGTCATTAAAGGTTTCATCGATCGCTATCCTCGCGTGTCGCTGCACATGCATCAGGGCTCGCCGACGCAGATTGCTGAGGCTGTCGCGAAAGGGTCTGCGGATTTTGCTATTGCGACTGAAGCTTTGCATCTGTACGACGATTTGATCATGTTGCCGTGCTATCACTGGAACCGTGCCGTGGTGGTAAAACCTGATCACCCGCTGGCCTCCAAAACAGACATCTCCATTGAAGAGCTGGCCGCTTATCCCATCGTTACCTATACCTTTGGTTTTACGGGCCGTTCCGAGCTGGATACCGCGTTTAACCGTGCGGGGCTGACGCCGCGCATCGTCTTTACCGCAACGGATGCCGATGTGATTAAGACCTATGTGCGTTTAGGGCTGGGTGTCGGGGTGATTGCTAATATGGCGGTCGATCCGCAGACGGAAACCGATCTGGTGACCATCAACGCGAACAGTATTTTCAGCTACAGTACAACGAAAATCGGCTTCCGCCGCAGTACGTTCCTGCGTAGCTACATGTACGATTTCATCCAGCGTTTTGCCCCTCATTTAACACGTGATGTCGTCGATTCTGCCGTTGCGCTGCGCTCGAATGATGAAATTGAAGCGATGTTTAAAGATGTCTCATTACCCGTGAAATAATGTTACTGATGCAGCATTTGTTGTTATGAAATGAAAACTCCAGCGTATGTCTGGAGTTTTCATTTATATAGCCGTCGGGCTTCAAGCTATTATTTTTTTACGGTAAACCTCTTCAATTTTAGTAATGCGCGCATCGCCGCTCAGCGGCTTATAAATATGAATTTTGACAATTTTTAGTGGTGCTTCTGGTGACGTTACCGTACCTTTGGTCAGGAACGAGTAGTTCACCTGTGTTGCAACAAATAGCGGCGTATAAGCCACACCCACTAAATGTACGGTAGATTTAAAAGTGATTGATCAGCATCATTCAAATCACGGAAAGCAGTCCATCCACCAGCAAGTTGATCTGACATTATTTCACCTCATTTAATTTTATTGATAATCTATCGCTGTATTGCCCTGTTAATATATTCACAGGTCAGTGAAATGAGACTAGGTGATTTAATTTTCTTTAGCAAGGAGGAACGCCATTCTCTTTATATGAATAATGTGAGACCATGTTAAAAAAATAAAATAATAATATTTATTATATTTTCAGTGAGTAATGTGTTTAATTATATATTTTGATATAAATATCAAAAAGCTTATGCAGCAAGCCATCGACTAACCACGTTACGTTCTGAGCGCGGTTTCTTTTCCCCCTCCTCATGATATTGCCATCGAAGACTGTCGTACATTTTTGCCGCCGCTTACTCGCCCGGTAATACAAACCGAGTTGTATTCAGTGTGGGCCAGCAACCGTCTGATTAGTAAAGTTCTTTAAAATAACAAAATAGGTATTAAACGTAATATATCTCTCTCGCTGTGACAGCTGTCATTGGCTGAGTAGAAATGTCCACCATGCTCACGAATCAATTTAATAAAGAGGGAATAATGGAAAAAGAAAGCAATGAACGTTTGAAAAATGAATATATGTCAGAAGACATGAGTAAAAAAGAGGAGGCCGTTGATAAAGAAAATCGCGCCGATGACTCAAATAAAAGACGCCCTGGATGTAATCGCGAGAAGTGTTTTTGCGCACGATGAAGTAAATGTCAATATCTGAAAAAGGATAAAAGTGATGGGATATACTTATACAATTAGAGATTTAACCACAGGGGCTGTAATTCAGGCTCCTAATGATGTTTGCATTTTGGATTCACTTGAAGAGGCTGGTGTTGATTCACCTTATTCATGCCGTGCTGGGTCATGCTCTTCATGTGCTGCACTACTTATTACCGGTCTCGTTGATCAATCGGATGGTTCGTTTCTAAGCGATGAGCAGAAAGTTAGATTTATATTAACCTGTTCAGCATATCCTCAAAGTGACTGTATTATTCGAACAGGGGTAGAATGGCTCCTGGGAGATGAAGAAAAAGCGGACAAAGTCTTCTTTGAAGACTGGCAGAGGTGGAACTGATTCCGGCTTTTTTAAGCTTGGATCTTTAAAATGGCAAAATATGTTCCCTTCATAAAGAAGGGAACATTATCAAAACATGTGGCGTTCCCCAGAACGGCACGCTGTAAAAAATTATGTATATCGACTCTCCCATAAACGCTGCCCAAAACGGGTGTCCAACTTTTGGGGACAGACCATAATGCTTGTGCTTTATCGTTGCCCCACTTCCTATGTAACCCACCATTTCCTTGATCTTTTGCCCGTTTATCCGCATTGAGCCCTGTGTTGTCGGAGCGAGGTGTGATAGATATAGTCCTCGTCTGAAAAGTCTATCCAGTAGGTGTTGATGCCAAACGTGGTGTCAGAACCTTCGCTCCACCCGATCCGAGGCCAAAACATGAAATTATTGCCATGGCTATGTACTGCCGCTGCGCTTCTGCTGGCGGGATGCAGTAATCATAGTGAGAACGCTGCCGCTACCCAGCAAAACACCACGCAAAATGATGACACAAGCACGGTGGTGTTGCTGAAAAGCAGTTCGCCGGTTGACGTCAACTGTACGCTGATTGGTGGAACGATGGCGATCTCCCGGCAGCTTGATGGTGCGAGCGTGGGTGCCTGTCAGTTAGCCAACGGTAAGCGCTGTAGCGAGCAATCGCTGATGAATGGAAGTTGCCCTGCAGGGTGAGTGTCGCGGCAGTCTGCACTGCCGCAGGAAGGTTTACGGTGTAACCAGATTTACACAAGACGCGTTCTGGCTGATGTCTTTGAGGTTCTGTAGCGTGGTTTGGGAAATGCTGATTAGTGCCTCTTCCGTCAGGAACGCCTGATGCCCAGTAAACAGTACGTTGTGGCACGCGGATAAGCGGCGGAAGATATCGTCCTGAATCACATCGTTGGATTTATCGGCGAAGAAGAGATCGCGCTCGTTTTCATAAACGTCCATGCCCAGTGCGCCAATTTTCTGTTGCTTCAACGCGTCGATAGCGGCCTGCGAGTCGATCAGGCCACCACGGCTGGTATTGACGATCATGACGCCGTTTTTCATTTGCGCAAAGGCCGCCTGATTCAGCAGGTGATGATTCTCCGGCGTCAGTGGACAGTGCAGGGAGATAACGTCCGCGTTGGCGTACAGCGTTTTTAGATCGACATACTCTGCCCCTAATTCCAGTGCCTGCGGGTTCGGGTAGGGATCGAAGGCCAGCAGCCGCATGCCGAAGCCTTTCAGAATGCGCATCGTGGCGATGCCGATTTTTCCGGTGCCAATAATGCCCGCCGTCCGGTTGTGCATATTGAATCCAATCAATCCTTCCAGAGAGAAGTTCGCGTCGCGAGTACGCTGATAGGCGCGGTGAATGCGGCGGTTAAGCGTCAGCATCAGGCCGACGGCGTGTTCGGCGACGGCCTCAGGGGAATACGCGGGAACGCGTACTACGCTGATACCCAGTTCCTTAGCGGCTTCCAAATCGACATTGTTAAAGCCCGCACAGCGCAGCGCGAGCGTTTTAATGCCCAACGCTGCCAGTTCGGTCAACACTTCGCGTCCACCGTCATCGTTTACAAAGATGCAGACGGCTTGACAGCCCGCGGCTGTTTTCGCGGTGCGCGATGTCAGCATGAAATCAAAAAACTCCAGCTCATAGCCAAACTGCTGATTGACCTGCTCCAGATATTTACGGTCATACTGCTTAGTGCTGTAAATTGCCAGTTTCATTGATAGTTTCTCCGAAAAATCCTTAGGTTAAGCTATCAGAAAATCGGGCGGTGACAAACCGTTACCTGACTGACAGTAACGGTTTGAAATTGAGAGGCAATAATAGCGTAAGACCGATTTTAGCGAGACGTACTGAAAACCGACACGGCTTCGGACATCGTGGAAATCTGCTGTTCCAGACTGTTAATGGCAGAACTGGAGTGCGTAGCCAAAATGGTGTTCTGGCGCGTCAATTCATCAATGTTGTTCACCGCAGAATTAATTTGCCCCAGCCCTTGCGATTGCTCTTGTGTCGCCAGGCTGATTTGATTCACAAGCTGCGAGACTTGTTGTACCTGAGCCAGAATGTTGTTCATTGACTGACTGGTATGGTTGACCAATTTATCGCTGGTGTGAATGTTCGCGATTGTGGCATCGATAATCGCTGCGATGTCTTTGGCGGCAGCGGCACTACGCTGCGCCAGAATACGGACTTCCCCCGCGACCACGGCGAAACTCTTGCCCTGTTCTCCGGCGTGAGCGGCCTCTACTGCTGCATTAAGCGCCAGAATGTTGGTCTGGAACGCCAGATTATCCAGCACGCTAATGATGTCGGTGATCTCTTTGCTGGAACGGGTCATGGTCGCCATGGTATCGGTTACCTGATTGACCGCTTTCTCTCCTGCATTGACAGCCTGATTGGCATCATTCGCACAACGCGTTGCTAACTGTGTGGCAGACGCATTACTTTGGATCGTCGCCGTCAGTTCTTCCATTGATGACGCGGTGGATTGTAAGCTTTGCGCGGTATCTTCACAGCGCTGGCTGAGTGTGTAATTCCCCGAAGCAATCTCGCCGCAGGCGTTGCGTAGTTCAGCCAGCTTGCCGTTAACATCATCGACAAACGTGCGGAAATTCATGCCGGATTGGTTGACGGCGCGTAATAACATGCCAACTTCATCCACGCGATTAAGTTGAAACGAGTTGTCCGCCTGCCCAGATGCGGAATTAATAGCCTGGCGTAGAATCTTTTCCAGTGGTTTTGCCAGATGTTGAACTAATAATTCACTGGTTATTGTCGCGCCAGCGAGTAGTGCCAGAACAAAAGTTAATAGCGGTGTGGTGAGTGGAAGGGTCGCCAATAAGAAAAGAAGCGCAAATAGCATGAAAAGGAAAACGTAGCTTCTTATCCGCCACCGTATGGGGATGACGGTAAATAAGCTAAGAAGTTTTAGCGGCCCTTTATAAATCAATAGTCCCTGAAAGAGTCGGCGGTTTTTTAATTTATTCTCGTTCATTTGGTGGTAAAGCGCTTCTGCTTGCCGAATCTCTTCCTGTGAAACGCGGGTTCTCACCGACATATATCCTGTGATTTTCCCTTCCTTCATCAGCGGCGTCGTACTGGCTTTTACCCAATAATAGTCGCCACTCTTGCGGCGATTCTTGACGACGGCCGTCCAGATTTTACCTGCCTTCAGCGTTGCCCACATGTCGGCAAACGCCTGCGGGGGCATGTCCGGGTGGCGCACGATATTGTGAGGTTGGTGGAGGATTTCCTCAAAGTCGTAACCACTGGCATCAATAAAATCGTCATTGGCATAAGTGATATGGCTATCGGTAGTGGTAACCGACATTAGCTTTGCTTTTTCATCTAATAAATACTGAATATCACTGACTGGAAAATTCTTACGCATTTATTGATCCTTTTAGTATAAGCAAGCATAAACATAATGTTTTTAGATCCATTAGCTAACTGAAAAGCGATTAATGCTATTTAATTAACGGCAATCTTCACGAAATACTTAGCGAGTAGACTTATATATTCTTACTAGTTTCGCTCGTTATTTTTTCTTTAGGAAACTGTTGTTTTTTCTTCAGGAAAGTAGTTGCCTAGCCCGACTCGCTGCAAGAGCCTGCGCCGGTGACCAAAAGCATTCATTTGCTAAGTATATTATGACTCTGCGAATTTGCACGGTGGGTAACGCAGGTTGAAGTATGGGAAAAATGACGAGGGGATAAGGCGACGGACGCCCTGATATGAGCGTCCGTGAAGATGAGATTAACTAGCGGGAAAGGCTAAAGACAGAAGCTGCTTGTACCATACTCGAGATCTGCTGTTGCAGGTGATCGGTGGCCGAATGTGACTGACTCGCCAGCGCGGTATTCTGATGTGTGAGCTCATCGATGCGGTTTACCGCTTCATTAATTTGCTCCAGCCCTTGAGATTGTTCCTGCGTTGCGAGGCTGATCTCATTCATCAAATTGGTAACGTGCTGAACCTGCAGCAGAATATTGCTCATGGATTTATGCGTGTGTGAAACCTGCTGTTCACCGGTACGAATGCTATTCAGCGTTTCGTCAATGATGGTCGAAATATCGCTGGAAGAAGAGGCGCTACGCTGTGCCAACGAACGCACTTCACTGGCGACCACCGCAAAGCTCTTACCCTGTTCTCCGGCATGTGCGGCTTCGACGGCGGCGTTCACGGCCAGAATATTGGTCTGGAACGCGAGATTATCCATCACGCTGACGATATCCGTAATCCGTTCGCTGGAACGGGTGATCGTCTCCATTGTATCAGAGACCTGGCTGACAGCCTGCTCGCCAGAGTTCACTGCCTGGTTCACATCCTGCGTATAGAGTGAGGCCTGAAGCGAGGCTTCCGCATTACTTTTTATTGTTGCAGTAAGCTGTTCCACGGAGGCGGCGGTTTGTTGCAGGCTCTCTTCCGTTTCCTCGCAGCACTGTGCCAACGTATGGTTGCCTTGCGCGATTTCATTACAGGCGTTTTTCAGCTCGCTCAGATTGGTGTTCACATCGTCCACGAAGGTGCGGAAATTCATACCGGACTGGTTTACCGCGCGCATTAACATGCCAATTTCATCCACGCGATTAAGCTGCGTCAGGTTGTCCGCCTGTCCGGCAGCGGAACGCATGGCCTGAGCCAGGATTTGCTCAATAGGACGGGCAACATGGTGCACCAGAAGTTCGCCACTGACAAAACAACAGGCGATGAGCAGTGGAAAAAGTACGGAGGCCAATGCCGTTCCCGCCAGCAGAGAATAGGCAGCGATGAGCGGAATCAGGCTAAAGAGTAGAAAATAGCTGCGGATGCGCCAGCGTAATGGCATGGTTTTAAAAAGACTCAGGATGCGCAATGGCCCAGTATAAATAAGCAGACCATGATGGAAGGTGCGATATTTCAGTTTACCTTCATTTGCACTGGCATAGAGCCCCTCAGCCTGACGAATCTCTTCGGGTGAGGCGGCGGTCCGCACAGACATATAACCGGCAATTTCACCGCCTTTTCTCAGTGGCGTGGTGCTGGATTTTACCCAGTAATGGTCGCCATTTTTGCACCGATTTTTCACAATCCCCGTCCAGATATTGCCTGCGCGCAGCGTTTTCCACATATCCGCGAAGGCGGCTGGTGGCATATCCGGGTGTCGGATAAGATTATGGGGCTGCCCCATCAGCTCATCTGTGGTATAGCCGCTGACATCAATAAAATCTTTGTTTGCGTAGGTAATATGGCTTTCTGGCGTGGTGACCGACATGAGTCTGGTTTTTTCAGAAAGAGGGAGCTGACGGTCGGTTACAGGGGTGTTATTACGCATAAAGCAGTCCTTGATATGCTGTGTCCGAATACTGATTTAACATGAGGCATACCCACGGCAATGAATCAGCGGATAGCGGTAATGGTTCAGGTTTGCCCATTGATTTTTTTAAGGCGCTCGGGCAGAAGGAGATAATCCTGATATCCACCCGTAAACGCTTTGTTCATGATGAGATAACGTGATTCATTACAAAATATAACCTCAATTAAACATTTTACCACGAAAGGGTAATGAGTACGTACGCACAATAGTGGTAAATGTGAGCTGGATGGGTTTGTTTGTTAATAAAAAGAGCGATTTGTGAATGAATAATCGGCAGAGTTATGCTGGACGAATTTTACCGCTATTGAACAGGATGCTTAACTCGCGCTAATGATTAAAAAACGTGCACTTTCAGTCGCTTTCCTGCTCGCCGCATTGCTGTTTCTTTCCTGGCGAGCACTGCCGCAGTGGCTACCACGCCTTGCTAACATCTGGCTCTCGACGGAGATGTTTTTGACCGTGGATGGGACGCCTGGCTGGCAGGGCGGCGGGCTGCATAGCACGGGGTTCCGTCTTATGGCCGGGGAGTGCACGCTCGTTGACGTACGGGGTATGACGCTGCGTTGGCATAGCTGGCGATGGCATGTCGATATTGATACCGTGACGTTAAACAGTGACTGCCTGCAATATGTGCCAGCAGGGAGCAACTCCGAGCCAGCGGCGCAGCTGGCGCAATGGCAACAGCGACTGCCTGCTGTCGATATTCAGGTGAAGACGTTTACGCTACAGCCGTGGCAGGATTATGCTGGGCAGGTGCGACTCCGCAGCGACGGCAAACGGCAACAAACGCTGGATTATCAGGGCGATAAACTGGCGTTTAAGGCAGAGCTGAACGATAAGCGTCTGACGCTGCATGAGAGCATGCTCGCAACGCCAGCGGGGTTCGCGCGCCTGCAAGTCAGTGGTGAGATGGAACTGGCCGATACGTTGGATGCTGCACCAGTGCAGGGGCGGCTCACCGGAAAACTGGATTCAGGGCAGACACCCGATCCGCTTTCGCTCCTGCTGGACTGGCATCATCAAGCTGGTGAGCTGGTACTGAATGCGGCGAATGACGAGATGCCGCTGATATCGCTGCCGTGGCAACTGACGGATGAGGTGATTCAGGTCACTAACGGCGTCTGGCGCTGGCCTTATGCCAATCAGCCACTCTCCGGGCAGGTGGCTATGACATTACAACATTGGCGACAAGGGTTGGATGCCACCACGATTAACGCGCGGTTGAACATGCTGACGCAAGGGCATAATGGTAAGGCGAACGCCGTGCTGGTGTTGGGGCCGGGTAACATCGGCCTGCTCAATAGCGAATTGCGCTTTCAGCTTACCGGGCAGGCAAACTTACCCGCACTCTCCCTGACGGCAACGTTGCCGGGGGTGTTGCAGGGCTCGATTCTCAATCCCGAATTCTCTCTTTTACCGGGGGCGCTGCTGCGTGCCTGGGGAAGGCCTGCGCCGCAAATTTATCTTGAAGAGGCACGCTGGCCGCTGGCGGGTGTCCGAGTCAGTGCGACGGGCGTGAATGGACGACTACAGGCGATTGTGAAGGCACGGGAAGAATATTGGGGGCGCTTTAGCCTGCACCTTGACGGTCAGGCACAGGATTTCTGGCCAGATCAAGGGCAGTGGCAATGGCGTTATTGGGGCAACGGTCATCTGCCACCGCTCAAAGGGCAGTGGGATGTGGCCGGTCGAGGCCAGTGGCAGGATACCCTGATTGAAGTCAGCCAACTGTCGAGCGGCTTGGATCAGTTGGGCTACGGCATTGTGACGGTGCACCAGCCCCGACTGACCATTACTGAGCCGATCCGTTGGCAGCGCGCCCGTTCCGGTGAATATTTTCAAGGGGCGCTACAACTGGCCTCCGAACGGGCACACTTCAGCAACGGGGGCTACTTGCCGCCTTCGTTGCTAACGCTGGCGATGCAGGGGCGTAGCCCGGATGATTTCCAGCTACAGGGGCAGCTACAGGCTGAGGATATCGGGCCAGTCAGGCTGCGTGGCCGCTGGGATGGTGAACGACTGCGTGGTGGCGCGTGGTGGCCGACACAGCCGCTTAAGGTGTTTCAGCCTCTGCTTTCTCCTCTGTTGAAAATGAACATTCGCGCCGGACAGTTTTACGCACAGGCCGCATTTTCCGCCGCACGTAAAGAAGGATTCAGCGCGGGCGGACATTGGGTCGTGAAAAATGGCGGACTGTGGCTACAGGATGGTGAAGTTAGCGGCGTTAACTTTGTCCTGCCTTACCGTTTGAAAGATCAGCGCTGGCAACTGGGCGTCAAGCAGCCCGTTGCGCTGCGAATTGACGTGCTGGATAACCTGTTTCGGATGAGCAATATCCGCGTCGATCTCCAGGGTTTTTACCCGTACAGTGAACGACAGCCGCTGGTTATGTCTCAGGCCGACATGGACGTCTTGGATGGGCATATTGGCCTGTCTACATTGCGCTGGCCGCAGCGGGAACCGGCGCTGTTCACCGTTAAGAGTGTGGATCTCAGCGAACTGATAACCGTGTTAAAACAAAAGCAGTTTGCCCTGTCCGGGCGCGTGAGCGGCACGCTTCCGCTGAATTTTAATCACCCGACCATGCTGATTGAAGGCGGACGAATTACCAATGACGGTTTCCTGACGCTGCGACTGGATAACCAACTGGCCGATGAGTTAGCGAGTAAAAATCTGGCAGGCGGGGCGGCGATTGGCTGGCTGCGCTATCTGGAGATTGGGCGTTCCTATGCCACGCTTGACCTGAATAATCAGGGCGAATTGACATTAACGTCGCGGGTGCAGGGGAAAAACCCGCAGCTCAGTGCAAAAAGACAGGTTATTCTTAACTATCGCCATCAGGAAAATATCTTCCAGCTATGGCGCAGCTTGCGTTTTGGCGATAACTTGCGGGATACGCTGGAGCAGCAGGCAAATGAATAAACTCAAGGTAGAACAATGAACAAGTGCGAGACATTGCTGGCGGCATGTTGCATGGCCGCTTTCCTGACGGGATGCGTGCCGCGTATTGAAGTGGCTGCGCCCAAAGAGCCGATTACCATCAATATGAACGTGAAGATCGAGCATGAGATTCACATCAAAGCGGATAAAGAAGCGACGCAACTGCTGGAAAGATCGGACAATGCGGCTGGCGATGAGATAAAGAAAAGCGCGCCGGAGGGCGCGCAATAGTCAAGCCAAGTAAACCAATGGCAAGGTCGGTAATGATGAATCTTTATGCGGTGACCAACTGAGACAGCTGAGTTTTCGCCGTTTCGGTGGCTTTCTGTGCCACATCTGGGCCGTAGCCATAGCCTTCTGCGAACACGAACTCAAGGTCAGTCAGACCGAGGAAGCCCAGGAAGACGCGCAGGTACGGTTCCAGCAGGTCGGTTGGTGTGCCTTTATGGATGCCACCACGGCTGGTTAATACG
The DNA here is from genome assembly GCF_020166435.1 of Pectobacterium versatile. Taxonomy (GTDB): domain Bacteria; phylum Pseudomonadota; class Gammaproteobacteria; order Enterobacterales; family Enterobacteriaceae; genus Pectobacterium; species Pectobacterium versatile. The sequence continues at coordinate 448,194 of NZ_JAINZP010000001.1, forward strand.
ATAGCGCGTTTACCTTTCACCAGACCTTCTGGACCTTGCTCGGTGTAGCGGAACGTTACACCCGCGCGAGCCACCAGGTCGAAGTAGTTCTTCAACTGAGTCGGAATGTTGAAGTTATACATTGGTGCAGCGATTACGATAACGTCATGTGCTTGCAGTTCGGCGATCAGTTCGTCGGACAGTTTCAGGGCTTCCTGTTGACGAGGAGTCAGGGCGGCATCGGAAGGACGCAGCGCGCCAACTAATTCGCCATCAAGAACCGGAATCGGTTGAGCGGCCAGGTCGCGGACGGTGATACTGTCGTTTGGATGTGCAGACTGCCACTCGGCGGTGAAGTGATCGGCCAGTTGGTTTGACTGAGAATAACCTGCCAGAATGCTTGATTTCAGAACCAATACTTTGCTCATTGCCAATTCCTTTAGTGATTGAAGTGGGCGACAACATAACGCCCCTTGATGCGTCACATCTTATGCGGTGATCTAGAAAGAGAAAAGTGCAAATATTCGAGGTCTTTATTCGATTTTATTGAATAAGACGATGTTTGACTAAGTCCGGGCAGGGGCGATTAGAGCCGTCTATGACAATGTGCTACTATCCACGCCTTAAAAATTCAGTACCTTAAAATCAGGTTAGGCTCCATTGAGCCAGATTCGGTGGCGAGCATCGCCCCGGCAGAGACAAGAATTAGAGAAAACGATTAAGGAAGAGCAACGTGAAATCACCTCTCAGTGCATTATCTACGCAGTTAAGTGAGCTAATGCTTCGCGATCGGCAACGTCTGCGCCGCCGTTTACAGGGCGCGGCGAAGGTCAGCAGCCCGCAGGCTCAGGCGGCGATCGCTCAGGAAATTGAGGGGGAAATCGCCGCCGCGCGCCAGAAAGTCGAGAACCGACGGGCAAGCTGTCCGGCGATTCACTATCCTGAACAGCTTCCTGTTAGCCAGAAAAAAGACGAGATACTGGAGGCGCTGCGTCATCATCAGGTGATTATCGTCGCAGGTGAAACGGGATCGGGTAAGACCACGCAGCTGCCGAAAATCTGTCTCGAACTGGGGCGTGGCGTGCACGGCCTGATCGGCCACACGCAGCCGCGTCGTCTGGCAGCCAGAACCGTTGCTGACCGCATTGCTGCCGAACTGGAAACGCCGCTGGGTGGCAGTGTCGGTTATAAAGTCCGTTTTAACGATCAGGTCGGTGACAATACGCTGGTCAAACTGATGACCGACGGTATTCTGCTGGCTGAAATTCAGCAGGATCGCCTGTTGATGCAGTACGACACATTGATCATCGATGAAGCGCACGAGCGCAGCCTGAATATCGATTTTATCATGGGCTATTTGTGCCAGCTGTTGCCAAAACGCCCTGATTTAAAAGTGATTATTACATCGGCTACCATCGATCCCCAGCGTTTCTCTCGCCATTTTAATAACGCGCCGATCATTGAAGTGTCCGGCCGGACGTATCCGGTGGACGTGCGCTATCGTCCCGTGGTGGAAGATGCGGATGACAGTGAACGCGATCAGTTACAGGCGATTTTTGATGCGGTCGATGAACTGACGCGCGAAGGGCCGGGGGATATTCTGGTCTTTATGAGCGGTGAACGTGAAATTCGCGATACGGCAGAGGCGCTAACCCGTCTGGACTTGCCGCATACCGAAATCCTCCCGCTGTACGCGCGGCTGTCGAATCAGGAACAGAACCGCGTCTTTCAGTCACATCACGGCCGCCGCATCGTACTGGCGACCAACGTGGCGGAAACCTCGCTCACCGTGCCAGGGATTCGCTATGTGATCGACCCCGGTACCGCGCGCATCAGTCGCTACAGTTTCCGCACCAAGGTACAGCGTCTGCCGATTGAACCTGTCTCGCAGGCGTCGGCGAATCAGCGTAAAGGACGCTGCGGCCGTGTCGCTGCCGGGGTGTGTATTCGTCTCTATTCCGAACAGGATTTCCTGTCACGGCCTGAATTTACCGATCCCGAAATTCTTCGCACCAATCTGGCTTCCGTTATTCTGCAAATGACGTCGTTGGGGCTAGGCGATATCGCTGCGTTCCCGTTTGTTGAAGCACCGGATAAGCGCAATATTCAGGATGGCGTGCGGTTGCTGGAGGAATTAGGTGCGATTAATCTGGCAGAGAATGGACATTATCGCCTGACGCCGCAGGGGCAACAGCTGGCGCAATTGCCGATCGATCCGCGTTTGGCGCGAATGGTGCTGGAAGCGCGTAAAACCAGCTGTGTGCGTGAAGTGATGATCATCACCGCTGCGCTGTCGATTCAGGATCCGCGCGAAAGGCCGATGGATAAGAAGCAAGCATCGGATGAGAAACACCGTCGTTTTGCCGATAAAGACTCCGATTTTCTGGCTTTCGTCAATCTGTGGGATTACCTGCGTGACCAGCAAAAGGCGCTGTCTTCCAGCCAGTTCCGCCGCCAATGCCGCACGGATTTCCTTAACTATCTGCGCGTGCGTGAATGGCAGGATATCTACACGCAGCTGCGTCAGGTAGTGAAAGAACTGGGGCTGCCGGTCAACAGTGAACCGGCTGATTACCTGAGTATTCACTGCGCGCTGCTCACTGGCTTGTTGTCGCATATCGGGCAGAAAGATATTGAAAAACAGGAGTTCAGCGGCGCGCGTAACGCACGGTTTGCGATTTTCCCAGGCTCGGGGCTATTCAAAAAACCGCCTAAGTGGACAATGGTCGCTGAACTGGTGGAAACCAGCCGCCTGTGGGGACGCATTGCCGCGCGTATTGAACCCGAATGGATCGAGCCGCTAGCTCAGCACCTGATTAAGCGGAGCTACAGCGATCCTCACTGGGAGAAAGCGCAGGGCACGGTGATGGCACAGGAGAAGGTGACGCTCTTCGGGCTGCCGATTGTCGCGGCGCGCAAGGTGAACTACAGCCAAATCGATCCGACGCTGGCGCGTGAGATGTTCATCCGCCATGCGCTGGTGGAAGGTGACTGGCAAACGCATCACGCCTTTTTCCGTGCCAACCTCAAACTGTTGGCGGAAGTGGAAGATCTCGAGCATAAATCGCGCCGCCGCGACATTTTGGTGGATGACGAGACGCTGTTTGCTTTCTATGACCAGCGCTTGCCGCACGATGTGGTGTCGTCACGTCATTTTGATACATGGTGGAAAGTGGCCAGCCGGGATAACGCCGACCTGCTTAATTTTGAAAAGAGCATGTTGATTAAAGACGGCGCGGAGAAGGTGAGCGCGCTGGACTACCCGAACTTCTGGCATCAGGGCAGCCTGAAATTACGCTTGTCCTATCAGTTTGAACCGGGCGCGGATGCGGATGGCGTAACAGTACATATTCCGTTGCCTATTCTCAATCAGGTACGTGAAGAGGGCTTCGAATGGCAGATTCCCGGCGTGCGCCGCGAACTGACGATCGCGCTGATTAAATCGTTACCTAAGCCATTACGTCGTAATTTTGTACCCGCGCCGAACTATGCCGAAGCGTTTCTGGCCCGTACCACGCCATTAGCGAAGGGGCTATTGGATGCGTTGGAACGTGAACTGCGGCTGATGACGGGCGTCACGGTGCCGCGTGAGGCGTGGCAGTGGGATCAGGTGCCCGATCATCTGAAAATCACATTCCGCGTTATCGATGAGAAGAATCGGACGCAGCGCGAAGGCAAAGACCTGAATGCGTTGAAAGATCAGCTTAAGGATAAAGTGCAGCAAACGCTGTCATCCGTAGTGGATGACGGGCTGGAGCAGCGCGGCCTGCACGTCTGGAGCTTTGGTTCGCTGCCGGACTGTTATGAGCAGAAGCGGGGCGGCTATTCTGTCAAGGCCTATCCGGCGCTGGTGGATGAAAAGGATAGCGTGGCGATTCGCCTGTTCGATACGCCGCACCAGCAACAGCAGGTTATGCGGCAGGGGCTGCGCCGTCTGTTATTGCTGAACATTCCGTCGCCGATTAAATATCTGCATGAAAAGCTGCCGAACAAGGCGAAACTCGGTCTTTATTTCAACCCGTACGGAAAGGTGTTGGATCTCATTGATGACTGTATCGCCTGCGCGGTGGATAAGCTGATTGAATCATCCGGTGGTCCCGTCTGGCAGGAAGAGGCCTTCCAGAAACTGCATGAAAAAGTGCGTGCAGAGCTGAACGATACGGTGGTTGATATCGCCAAGCAGGTTGAGCAAATCCTGACGGCCGTCTTCACCATTAACAAGCGTCTGAAAGGGCGTGTAGATATGGCGATGGCGCTGGCGTTAAGCGATATCAAGAGCCAGATGAATGGTCTGGTGTTCCGGGGTTTTGTGACCGCAAACGGCTGGCAGCGCCTGCCGGACGTGCTGCGTTATCTGCAAGCGATAGAACGGCGTCTGGAGAAACTGGCGCAGGATGTTCACCGTGACCGGGCGCAGATGCTGAAAGTGGAGCACGTTCAACAAGCGTGGCAACAGTGGTGGAATAAACTGCCTGCGGAGCGACGTGATGACGACGATGTGAAAGCGGTGCGCTGGATGCTTGAGGAACTGCGCGTCAGTTACTTTGCTCAGCAGTTAGGGACGCCTTTCCCGATCTCGGATAAGCGCGTATTGCAGGCGATGGAGCAGGTTGAAGGGTAATCTTTCGTTATCACAGCAGGTCGGCGGCGTTTGCTGCCGACCGCTCGTCTTGCTGCAACGGATTTATTTTAACGATGATGTGATTAAGACGTGCGTGACGAGTAGTCATTCAACCAAGCGGTGAAAGCCTCTGGAGGGATTGGCCGAGAAAAATAGTAGCCCTGAACTTCATCACAGTCAAAACGCGCCAGATGTTCGAGCGTTTCCTTATTTTCCACCCCTTCCGCCAAAACAATATAATGCAGTTTATGCAGCATGCTGATAATAGACTCCACAATGACGCGGCTTTTGTGGTCAGTTTTTATATCTTTAATCAGCGATTTATCCAGTTTTATCACCGTAGAGGGAATGTTGCGCAGATAGCTTAAATTGCTATATCCCGTGCCGAAATCATCGAGAGCGATAGTAAACCCGAGCTGTTGCAGTGTTTGGATAGTGGCGAGCGTTTCGGAACTTTCGATGATTTTCTGCGTTTCGACACATTCTATATCAATGTCTTGAGGGGTGAGGCCCTGGGTGTCCAGAATGCTGATGAGGCGTGGGATAAAGTCATTTTCGGAAAAATTTCTGGCAGAGACGTTAATTGAGACTGGGAAGTTTAGTCCCAGGTGACGCCACCGCTTCACCTGGCACGCGGCCTCTCGGGTGACCCAGTCGGTTAATGGGCGCATCAGCGTCGTTCCTTCTGCTAGCGGAATAAACTGGTCGGGGTAAATCTCACCCAGCTCGGGATGATGCCAGCGAATCAGCGCTTCGGCACCAATGACGGTGTTGGTCTTGATACTTAATTTCGGCTGGTAAACCAAATACAGACCCGGCCTCTTGCTCTGTAACACATCGGCCAGCTCATTGAGCAAGGTAAAGGCGATTTGCTGCGCCTTATCGGCCTCGTGGTCATAAGCAAACTGACGGATATTTTTGGCGATGGCAGCGCGCAGTGCGCTCATTGATTCACGTAGAATTCGCTGTGGATCGTTGGCCGGAATTTGAAATTCAGTATAGCCAACGAAAAATTCCAGTTTAAGCGGAATATGGCTGGTGATACTTTCATGAATCCGCTCGGCGCAGGCGTCGAGCTCTGCCAGAACCTGCTCTTTTTTGTCAGCTTTCACCAGCAGGGCGAAACGCCCTACGGCAGCACAGTAAATGTTGTCTGGTGAACGTAAACTGAGACGCAGGAAGATGCCGATATCTTTCAGCAGGCCCTCTACGGTCGGCATACCCAGCGCACACCCCATTTCATAGGCGTAAGAAATGTCGATGGTATCAATCAGAATAAGCAGATAGCGCTCGTGAATATCGGTAATGTGGCTGATGTCATCGATCAGGCGCTGTCGGTTGGGTAACAGAGTCACGGCATCGATCAGCCCAATCGCATTGCGGTATTCCATTAGCACCATCGCAATCGTAGCTAAATCGTGCAGTAGCCGCAGTTGAACCTTACTGAAGGTACGTGGAACATAATCGATGACGCAAAACGTACCGATGGCATAGCCTTCTTTGGTTTTAAGCGGAACGCCAGCGTAAAAGCGGATAAAAGGCTTGCCGGTCACGTAAGGGCTATCGTTAAAACGGTCGTCCTGAATGGCATTGGGGCAGACAAAGGATTGGCCTGTTTGTACGATAAAATGGTCGAATGAACCGATTTTACCCATATCGTCCAGAGGAAAATGGTTTTTCGCTTTAATATGCAGAGATTTAGAACCCGCTAGTGTGACGAGTGCCGTGGGGGTTTCGAGCAGTTGACAGGCCATTTTCGTGAGTTTGTGAAGAATATCGTCTTGAGATATATCGGTTTTTTTTAATTCATCGAGAGTCTGCATGCGTTCTTTTTCGTCATGGCTCAAATGTTTTAACATGTAGACTCTTCCTTTCCGCAATAATAACCGCGACAACATCAATTTAATTTAACGGCGACACAATAACATAGAGGCTAAAAATTGAGGTAACTTATTATATCACCTTTATCTTTCCGTTAAGGCTCAGAGGCTTTTTTGTCTTAAACCGTGTTTTCGGTTTTCAGTGTGCGGTATGAATTTATGATATTTTCCCATGACTTGCGAGCAGAGATAATCGGTTTGGTTGAGACAATGCTCTGCGAATAAATGGGAATCTAATTATAAAAAAGCATCTTCATAAGATAAAAATAAAACCCTGCTAATTGTCTCGTCGCTACCGAGCGACAATATGGATGATTAATCTATATCTCTGATAAGAATAGAACAGATATTTTTTTATACCATGAAGCAGGCGGTATCCCTAATAGCGATTTCCGCCTGACGAGAGGGCTTTTGCGTAGTGGGCGTTAGCGTTGTTTTGGCGATCGTAGTTTTGCCAATGTTTCTAGCTGCTGACGAATGGCGATAACCGAAACGGCGCGATTATCGGCTCGATCGCGTTCACTGGCATCGGGTGCTGAACTTTGAATTCCCATAAGAACCCAACCTGCTGTTGAGTTTAACATCAAGGGGGATCCGCTATCGCCGGGCAGCGTGTCGCACTGGTGTGCCATAACGGCAGGATGAACCCAGCCGGTGATCACACAATCCTGATGGCGATAAAGCGTTTCCTGATGATCCTCTGGGTAACCTGCCTGTGTGACGCGCTGGCCGTTATCCTGCAATGCCTGCATCAACGCCTGATGACTGCCTTGCCAAAGCGGGAGCGGGCGAATTCCAGGCGGTGTTTGTTTCAGCCAAATCAGGGCGTAATCCAGCGGTGCTGCCGAGGGCGGAACGATCCATCCCTCGCCATCGGCTTTCAATTTTTTGGCGAGTGCTTTATTTGCCAGTGCTTCAATTTCCGTCGTTTCATAGTGCCAGCCATTTTCTGTCGCCAGAAAGCGCAGCGCGACGGGCTTGTCTATTTCGCCCTTCGGTGGGATGACCACGCAATGCCCCGCCGTCAGTGCCAGATGGGGAGAGATGAGTGTTACGGTGCAGAGGTTGCCAGTGGTGGTTTCCAACTGCCCAATCGCCTGCCATGGCCAGGCGGCGGCGTCAGGAACCGCATCCCGATTGTCGTGATTAAAAAATAAGATGTGTCGCTGCACTGCGGCGTCTGTTGATGCTGATTCAGCCCAACTTAGCGGGGCAGTAAAAGATAACAAACATAACAACCAGACTGATAGACGCATGAAGTAAATAAGCCTTATGGTAAAAGTCGGCGGCATAAGTGAGCGCATTGATTTAAATATAGAGCGTTGAATGCATTATACCCATCATACTTCAAGTTGCCTGTGCGTTGACTGCGTTACTCAGCACACTTATGTGTGCCTCGCCCCGTTGGGGCCGCTGCAAGCAGCGTTCAACACTGCCTCTGGCAGAGTTGTCAGTCACCCGAATCACTTACTTGAGTAAGCTCATCGGGATGAAATGAGAGACATCTTGTCTCTCACCAAAGGCCAGCCGTTGGCTGGTCAAATTCGTTCCCGACGAATTTGTCCTTCCCTTTCCGCGTTATTCGGCCTTGTGGCCTCACCCCTTCGGGGCCAACGCGTTGCGTTGTTCAAAACGCTAACGTTTTGTCATGAAACTCGAATTATTTAGGGTATATAGATGCAAATGGCGGAGATATTGCTGCCTGAAAATTAAGGCGGTAACGCGCTCACGGACTGTCATCCTGCTATGGGGAATTCTGCGAACTAGAGAAAAAAACTCAGGGTGATAAATCCACAAAGCAGAACAAGGGATAGCATAATTTCAAATGAGTAACGTCGCATCATTATCCCGCCCCCATGAAATAAACACCCAGTAAACTGAGTGTTTGATGGTTGTCCTATTGCGGTAAGCACTTTAGTGACGTAGCTTCCCGCAAGTGACTCCTTCCCTGCGGGTGTTTACCAATTACGCCGCTGGCGTGGTAGCTGAGGGTTTTATCGTTTTAGCTTTCTTCACCTGCTTTTTGGCAGCCTGCGCTTTCTGTGCTGCGAGTTTGGTTTTCTTCACGTGTTTTTTGGCAGCCTGTGCTTTTTGTTCAGTGGCTGGTTTAGCTTTCTTCACCTGCTTTTTATGGTGAATGGCTTTAGCTGGAGCAGAGGTGGTCGCCGTCGCAGAAGGCTGTACGGGGGCGCTGGTTACGGTATCTGCGGCGAATGCTACAGAGGACAGACCCAGAGCCGCACCTGCGATCATAACTAATACTTTATTCATCATTATTTCCTCGTTATCTCATTCACGTTTCGTGACCCTCGGGTGGGCCGTTGAAGAGAGAATAGGGCAAACAGAGAGCGGCTTCCGTGAGTGATTGGTTTCGGCGCGTAACCTAATGTACAAGTTTGGAAGCGCGAGGAATAGATTGAAAGACAGTGGGATTACTGCTGTCTCGACATTAGTGCTGAATGGCGATTGTGGCCTGCGTTGTGGCGGTTTTTATCGGCCAGCAGAAACGGAAACGAGCACCGCCTAGCGGGCTTTCATCTACGGTAATACTGCCTTCGTAAGCTCGCGCAATGGCATGAACAATCGCCAGCCCCAGCCCACATCCGCCGCTGCTGTTCTCGATACCCGCTTCCAGACGGACAAACGGTTCAAACACGCTTTCCTGGCTTTCGGGTGGAATACCGGGGCCGTCATCTTCGACTTGCAGACAGGCAATATGCCCGGCGTCGGACGTCATGCTGACATGCAATCGGCTGTGGCAGAAACGTAACCCATTGCCAATCAGGTTATTCAGTACCCGCTCCATCAGGCGTAAATCGAGCGCCCCAATCTGTGCTGAATGAGGCATGTCCAGCGAGATGTGTTTGTCAGGGTGGATCAGGCGGAAATCGTCAACTTTTGCCTGTAGCCACGACGGAATATCAATATCGGCAAGATGCAACGTCACCTGTGGACGGTTGAGTCTGGCATACGTCAGCAGCTCGTCAATCAGTGCTTCGAGTTGACCAATATCCCGGTTTAACGCCTGCTGCTCATCTTCTGTCAGGTTGTCGCTCATCGCCAGCCGATAGCGCAGCCTGACCAGCGGCGTACGCAGTTCGTGCGCAATGTTGTCAATCAGCTGCTTTTTACTGTTGATGAGCTGGTTCAGGTTATCTGCCATGCGGTTGAAGGCGATGCCAAGCCGGTACAGGCTTGAGGTGCTATCGAAGTGAATGCGCTCCTCCAGATGACCATCTCCCAGGCGTTGTGCGGCATTTTCCAGTTTTAGCATGGCCTGCCAGTGTGGACGCATCCAGAGGAAAACCGGCAACGCCAGCGACAGCCCGATGAGCATCACCAGCAGTAAATCCAGCAACCGCATTTCGTGCAGGAAGAACAAATAAGGAATCGGGCCAACGGCAAGAACATAGTGGCTGCGGGGGATGCGTTGGATAAATGTGTATTCATCATCCAGCGCAATAATTTCCCCCTGATTCAGACGCTGCCGGTTCTTGGGACTCAGCGCATATTTGCTCACCGGTTCGATGTGCAGTTTGAATGACAGGTTTAAATCAAGTTGGCTGATGGTTTTATGCCAGTCGCGGGGCGGAATTGCGCGCAGTTCATTACGAATGAGGTACAGCGAGCTTTTCATCAGGTCATCCATGGACTGACGTCCGGCACGTTCGGCCGTGACTTTATAGACCAGCCCGACCAGAAGTGTCATGACGACAAAGCAGGCGAACAGCAATAGAAAAAACTGGACGAACAGCTTTCTCATAGCGTGACGCTCTCCCAGGTATTGGGGGCAAACAGATACCCTTTGTTGCGCACCGTTTTAATACGGAACGGCTCCAGTGGGTTGTCGTACAGTTTCTTACGCAGACGGGAAATCGCGACGTCAATGCTGCGATCCATGCCGTCGTAGGTCACGCCGCGCAAATTTTTCAGCAGCGCATCCCGATCCATAATGTGACCCGCGTGGGTCGCCAACTGCCAGAGCAGATCGAAATCCGCGGTGGATAACACGATGTGCTCTTGCCCTAATGTCACTTCTCGGTTGACCGGATCGATACAGAGCAGGCCGAAGTGCAGGGATTTATGCACCTGCAACGCGGCGGGCGCAGCGTTTTCCGTCACAGCCTGTGGTGCCGTAGCGTATTGCCGCAAATGCAGGCGCAGGCGAGCGAGCAAGACTGCGGGCGGTGTGGTTTTCAAAATATAATCATCGGCACCCATTTCCAGCGCCAGAATATGATTCATGTCGCTGTCCAGCGACGTCAATAGCACGATCGGACCGCTGTACTGTGGTCGCAACTCCCGACAGATGGTCATTCCGTCTTTGCCAGGCAGCATGATATCCAGCAGCACGAGATCGGGCTGCTGCTGTTCAATAAACGCTAATGCCCGATCGCCTCGTGCTTCAACTTGAACATTAATGTCATGTTTGCCGAGGTAGGCGGCGATCAATTTTCCGACCTCGGTATCATCTTCTATAAAAACAATCTTATGCATGGTATTTGCGTCATCTCCATCTCACTACTGATAGCATAGCCTGATGATCGGTGATAAACGAGAAATGAAGCGTAAATGGGTGTTAAGTATTTGTTTACTTGTCAAAATTAGATAAGCTGCTGCGTGTGTTTTTTTAGGCAGTATTGCACCTGATTCTCGTCGTTTACTGAGAACGGCGACGACCTGATTACTGAATACTTCACTGGGAACCGTGCTGAAGATGAAACCAATTGACCAAATAAATAGCTGGATGCAAGAAGCCTTACGCCCTTACTTTGGGTTGGAACCGTTATCGGCTGAATGGGATATTTTAACTGTACGTGACGGCTATTTTATCTGTTTCGATGGCGAAACGATCCGAAAACGTATTACAGCCACCGCGTTAAATTATCAGGAAGAAGATGTCATCATTCGGACGCGCGGACGTGAGGTTATTTTGCCGAGAACCGCGCGAGGTAAAGAAAAAAAACTGACTTACACCAGTGTTTCCAGCGTGATGGCGGACGGTATTGTATTTTCTGCGGGCATCAGAACGTTTAATTCGGGAAGCTATGGTTATGTCAACGCCAGCAATTACCGAAACGCTATCCAACTACCTTTGCCAGAATGTCGGCATTTGGTCAGCAAAGACGCGATTGTTGAATGGCTGCAATCTTATCACGAGCGGCTACCCGTTGATTATGCACATAAGCTGGAACGCTTGCTGCAAAAGAAAAACCAGCAGCATAAAACTGTTCCGGGCGATATCTTTCGGGTCGAAATAGACCTGCATACTGATGGCTATGTTTTGGTTATTGGCAACCTGCGCCAGATGCAAAAAGACGAACTTTTTGCAGAACATAGCATCTGGAATGATGTGATGACGATGCCGCTATTTGTTCGGCCTTACCTTTTCAGCACGATTGAGCGTAATCCACCGCTGTCGGAGATCGTGGCATTGCCGTTGTCAGAAAAATGCTGGATTGTCATGGATAATGCTTTCCTGCGCGGTAATTACGAGTATGTGGGCTCGAAAGTGTTGTCGGAAGAAGACATTCTGTTTCCTGTTGGCTATGGCCCCAACATCAGCACAAAGAGAAGCGACTACCGTTTGTCTTGGGGACCCAGTTCGATCGTGAAAGCCAGTCAAGATACAGTTTTTAAAGCTGGGCGTAACTATATGAACAATGGGGCTTATAGCAGCGTGTCAGCCGAATCCTTCGCTGATAAAGGTTTCCCTGACTACGATAAAACGTTGCACAAACCGGAACATCGTGACGCGTGGGAACAGGCATTGGCTGAGTTTGGCTTTCCACCCGATACGACCTACGATGCCTTCGCCCAGCGTACTGGCGGGCTGACACGTGCAGCTTACCTGACGTATATCGCCAACAATAAAGTGTACCAGCGTAAGGCGCGAGTGAAGAAAAAAGAGACGAAATAGCGTCAGAGATTTTATTGGATGGGCCTTAGCGCAAAGCCCGTCCACCATCAATACCCAATGTTTTCCCCGTGATGTAGCGGCTGCTGAGCAGGTAATCCACCAACTGGACAATTTCTTCTTCACCGGGGGCAATTTTCATCAATGACTTTTCCAGCGCCTGCTGACGATAGGATTCGTCATCCTTTTCATTAAACAGGATTAGACTGGGGGCGATCGCGTTGACTTTCACTTCCGGCGCCAGTTTGCGGGCAAATGAGCGTGTCATATTATCCAGTGCCGCTTTGCTGGCAGCGTAGGCGATGTGTTTCTCGCTGCCTTTTTCAACCACGTAATCTGTCAGATGAATAATATCCGCGCCAGCGATACCTTGCCCGCGAAGGCAGGGCTCCAGCAGTTGGTTGAGTAAGTAGGGCGTATAGACATGAATTTGCAGCATATCGGCCAGCGTTTTTTCTGGCGGTGTGGCGGATTTTTCGGGCTCCCAGCGGCTGGCATTGTGAATAATGGCGCGCAGCTGCGGCGTGAGCGACTGGATTTGCTCCGCAAACGCATAGATGTTTTCCGTGGTGGAAAAATCGGCGGTCAGACAAACGGCACCATCTTGCTGTAGCACCTCCAGCTCAGGATAAGGTGTGCGATAGCTGATGATGACCGGAATCGACTGGGCCAGAAACGAACGCGCCAGCGCCAGCCCAATACGCCGTGCGCCGCCGGTAATTAACACGGGAGCAGAAGAAAAAGTTGTCACAATTAGGTCTCCTCAACACGCTAGTCAAAAGGGGGCGAAGCGTGACAATATACCTGAATTAACAACTATACTCGTTATACTTCAAGTTGCATGTACGTTGGCTACACTACTCGGCACACATGCGTGTGCTTCGCCCCATGCTGCAAGCTGGGTTCAAACCTGCCTCTCACCGAAGGCCAGCCGTTGGCTGGTCAAATTCGTTCCCGACGAATTTGACCTTCTCAGGTGAGTGACGAAATCAATATTATCAGGCTGATTACGCTGGCTCGTCAGCAGGGTTAACTGCCTTACTCACTGACGAACGAGCAACTGAACGCCATTAGCAGCGAATGTGATGCAGCGCTGGATTTAACGCTGCGGGACGAGCGCCTGTCCGTCCGACTCAACATGCCAGCCGTGCAGCATTAGCACGGCGTGGCCTGCATGCTATTTCTATTCTGTTTCCGTTACGCTGAACGCACCGCCGTCGCCTCAATCGCCTGTGCTAATGAACCGTAGAAACTGAGTCGTCCTTCAATCGGATGAACCTTCGCCCTTGCCAGCGTTTTTAGCGGCTGGAAAGGAATGTCGGTGATGATGAGTTGTTTGCCTTCGGGCAGCGTTTCGCTAAAACGCAGGAACGCATTGAGGCCGCCAGCGTCCAGTACCGGCACGGCATCCCACTGTAAGATGATATTTTGATAGCCTTCGCTACGTACGGTCAGTTCGTTGAAGATGCGCTCTGCCGCGGCGAAAAACAGCGGGCCGTTAACGCGCAGCACCAGATGGTCTGGGATTTTTGTGTCCGGTAGCTCGCTCAGGCGGGTCATCTGTGCGATGCGACGCATGAAGAGCAGGGATGCCAGCACGATGCCGACGGTAATCGCGATCACCATATCGAACAGCACGGTCAGCGACATACAGAGCAGCATTACGATAATGTCGTCTTTCGGCCCGTGGCGTAGCAAATCCACCACTTTGTGCGCTTCACTCATATTCCAGGCGACGATCAGCAACAGCGACGCCATTGCTGCCAGCGGCAAATAAGACAGCCACGGCGCCAGTATCAGCAACGCCAGTAATACCAGCAACGCATGAATCACCGCGGAGATCGGCGAGTTTGCTCCTGCACGCACGTTGGCAGCGGAGCGGGCAATCGCAGCGGTTGCAGTAATGCCGCCAAAGAACGGTGCGATGATGTTACCGAATCCCTGACCCATCAGTTCTGCATTAGAATTGTGTTTTTTGCCCGTCATCCCGTCCAGCACGACGGCGCACAGCAGCGACTCAATCGCCCCCAGCATCGCCATCGAGAATGCCGCAGGCAGCAGAGCGGAAATGCTTTGCCAGTCCAGCGTCATCGTCTTCCCATCCGGCGACGGAATATCCCATGGCAGAATGAGCTGCGGCAGGATAGGTGGAATCCCTTGCCCCTGCGAACCGTCTGCCAGCATATAGCTGAACCGGGAACCGATTGTGGCCACATTTTCACCAAGCAGCGACATGATCCCCATTACCGCGACGCCTGCCAGTAGCGCAGGCAAGTGACCGGGCAAGCGAATACCGAGTTTGGGCCAGACGATGAGAACCAAAAGCGTTGTTGCGCCAATCAGCGTATCAGCAAGATGCAGGGTCGGCAGCGATTGCGCCAACGCCGACACTTTTTCGACGTAATGCTCGGGTACTACTGCCATCTGCAAGCCGAAGAAATCCTTGATTTGCATAGTACCGATGGTGATAGCGATCCCGGAGGTAAACCCCAGCGTCACGGAGAGCGGAATATATTCAATCAGACGGCCAACGCGGCAGAGCCCCATCAGCAGCAGAAATACGCCCGACAGCAAGGTGGCGACCAGCAGGCCGGATAATCCGAACTGTTGCGACACCGGATACAAAATGACGACGAAGGCAGCCGTCGGGCCCGATACGCTGTAGCGTGAGCCGCCGCTGATGGCGATGACGATCCCAGCAATGGCAGAGGTATACAGCCCGTACTGCGGAGGAACACCACTGGCAATTGCCAGTGCCATCGCAAGTGGTATAGCGATGATGCCGACAGTAATGCCAGCGATAATGTCGTGCGTAAAACGTTGCAGCGTATATTTTTCGCGCCAGCACGCATCGATCAGCGCGCTGAACGGCCTGATGCCGTTAATTCCGTGCGTTTTCATCTAAGCAGAAACCAAAGTAAGGAAGCAAATCAACATGGCGGGCCTGCCGGTCCGTCGACGACAGCCTTACGATACGCCGGACGCGCCCAGAAGATCCAGATATACATCAAGAGAAGTGAAGCCTGGTGAGACCGACGCGGTGAAAACCGCGTCGGCAGAGGGATTACAACGTAATGGTGATCAAATAGGCTGCAAAGAGTGCCAGGTGCGCGCTGCCGCTCAACACGTTAGTTCTACCCGTGGAGAATGTAATGTGGCACAGCACCAGTACCGACAGCATCACGACGATGTGTGGCATATCTAGACCGAAGTTCAGCGTGCGGCCAGTCAACATGGCGATGATCGTGACGGTAGGAACCGTCAGTGAAATCGTTGCCAGCACGGAACCGAAAAACAGGTTCATTGCGCGCTGTACCTGATTTTTCAGAACGGCGCGAATTGCTCCCAGGCCTTCAGGAGAGAGGATTAACAGCGCGACCAGGAAGCCTGTAAACTGCGTCGGCGCGTTCATTTCGGTCAGCAGTGTTTCCAGCGGCATTGAGTTCATCTTGGTCACCGCGATAACGGCAATCAGGTGAACCAGAAGCCAGCCAGTGTGCCACAGTGAACTGTGCGCGGACGGTTTACCATGGTGCGGATCGTCGCCTTCGTCTTCATGCTCATAGACAAACAGGCTTTGGTGCGTGCGGGTTTGGATCAACAAAAAAACACCGTACATCGCCGCGGAAATAGCGGCAACAATTAGTGATTGACCGACGCTAAAGTTACCGTCAGGCAAGGCGCTGGGGAAAACCAGCACAATCACGGCTAATGGGAAAATCGCCATTAGATATTGTTTGATACCGCTCAGGTTTACATATTGTGTGGCAAACTTACGGCCACCTAGCAAAAGTGCAAACCCCACCAGACCGCCGGTGACAATCACAATGATGGAATAGAGGGTGTCACGCATCAGGTCTGGCCCAGCGTCACCGGTTGCCATCAGCGCCGAAATCAGGCTGACTTCAAGAATCACGACGGACAAGCTGAGGATCAGTGAACCGTAGGGTTCACCCAATCGATGTGCAAGTACGTCAGCATGACGTACCACGCTAAACGCACTGAAAAGTATTCCGGCTAGCGCGAGGGCGTTGATACCAAGAATCGCGACAAAATCTTGTGAGTTGCCCCACATATAGAGTACGGCCAGCGCAATAACAGGAAAAATGAGTGAGTATTCATGATGGCGCGTTTTGACCACCTCAGCATGAGACTTCATTGCGGGAGTTCTCCTTATCCAGAGGAATAATACGGCAAAATATCCCCGTCATACTTCAAGTCAGCGCACTGACAACTCGAGTTATTTAGGGCATAAGGCAGTTTATTGAGGTCATGAACCCCTTTATTAATGCATAAACCATTTATTAAAGACGTAGAACAACAATAAACAGCAAAAGGTTACTAAAAGGTAGTTATAACGTAATAAAACGAACAATATGATAACAGATTGTCGTGGTGATGCATTTTTTTTTACGGATTTTTACGCTTTGAGCTTAAATTTGAATGAAAAGGGAGAATCTGCACGTCTTCTCCCTATCATGATAATATCAAATGTTTTTTTTGTGGTTATTCATCAGGATTGTCCATGATATCGTGGCGTTTATGATGGTAATCCTCTTCATTTAACCCTTCTCGCCAGTAAGGTACCGCATATAACTGATTTCGCTCACACCCACGTTCGCGACGCACGTGGCGACGAAGCTGAACCACGATACGATCCTCACCCGCTAACCAGTAAAATGCATTTTCAGCCGTCGGCAGTGCCTGGAAATGCTGCAATAGCGTGTCTGTCGCGTCTGTTCCACCGACAATCCAGTGCAACTGAAGCTGCGCTGGTCTAGCGATATCAAGTTTATCAGCCTCGCTGTCGACACGGATAACAGCATGCCCCAATGCGTCATCAGGTAAATTTTCTAGCAGCGCGATGAGCGCGGGGAGCGACGACGGGTCGGCGGCCAGATAATAAGCGGCGGCTGGTGACAACATTGGGAACGGGCCTCCGGGTTGCGAAATACCAACCCAATCGCCGGGTTGGGCATGGCGGGCAAAACTGACGGCAGGTCCAGCATGTTCATGCAGCGCGAAAACCATATCCAGCTCTGCATCTTCTGGGCGTACCGCGCGAACGCTATAGGTGCGAACGATGGGGCGGGCTTCGCCTTCTGGCCAGATTGGGCCGCGTTCACCGATTGTGGGCAGAGCAGGCTTTTGCTGTCCAGTCTGAGGCAGAAAGAGCTTGATGTGCGCGCCATATCGCTCGGCGGGATAATCGCGCAGCGCGTCGTGATGGAACGTAATGCAGCGTAAATGAGGGGAAATATCGTGGATCTGTTTAACCTGAACTAAAACAGGCTGACGCGGCGTTGCCATTCAGTGTCTCCGTGGATAGTCGATTCCAAATTAAGGATGATAATAACATGAGATGATAATTATTATTATTTGGTTTTTGGGCGTTATTGTCTTGCCGCTGTCGATATTGGGGGCAGTTTGGATATCCAAAGTTATTATACGTTAAGGCTGTTTTTGACCTTTTCAACGTTAGCTGGCCTCTGGCGAGGGTACTTACCTGAAACCAGTGTCCGGCTGCTTTTCTAGATATAATCGCCAGTCAGATCGATATGCTGCTAGACTAACGGGGAAAAATGCAACAGCAACTGTCATTAAGATTAATTATTTTCAGTGTCTTAGCGGTTTTTATCTGTAGCCGCCATTTGTGTGATTATTCAGAAGATGATTCCTTTTCGTAAGGTGTTACTCCTGCCACATCCACAGTATAATTAAGCGTAGGCAACTCATCTCCATACCACCTACCGATTTTTACAGTGTATTTGTCAGTAATAAAAAGACCGTCAAAATTCACAGAGTCAGAAAACGTAACGTTTGCTGGGATAGTTCTTACGTTCCTTTTTTGCTCAGATAAAGGTGTGTCTGTAAATTTTATTGTATGGCCCCCTCCTAGTGCTGGTCCTATTCCCCCTGTGCCCTTATATTCTCGACATGCATAAAAAGTAATAGTATTATAACCTTCTAGAGGCTGACCTGGTTTTGTTAATTTAATTATGTCGCTTAATTTTTTTTCTCCTGCAAGATCATTGACTGCTGAGAAATCCACTTTGAAATCCTGGCTAGAATAAATTCTATTATCTTTTACCGCAGCAATATATTCTATATCTGGAGTTCGCTCATAATTTTTTATTCTATAATTTTTCACCTTTTCTATATCAGTAACACCCCGTTTTGCATTCAGAGTCTCAATACCATCTGAACTTATACGAGTATATATTTCTGGATATCTACCGGGCATAAATAATGATTCGGTGGCCGATTTTCCAAATTCTTTTTGAGCTTCAAGTAACTTTTCTTTGTCTGGACCCAAAAAAATAATTTTTTTCCCTTTAGGTATTGAATTAAGTGAAAGATCATTGTCATATGGTGTATACCACCCGTGAGAGCTCAATACTAGTGTACTAGCTCTATTTTTTTTCTCAGTCCATACTTTAAATGGTCCATGATTTTCTTCAATTACATCTATTTTTTGTATTTTGTCAAGCTCCGATAATTTATTTTTTGCTATCTCTGTGCGAGTCTGAATTTCAGTCATTCCTACATGATTGTATCTCTGTCTAGAATATTCTCTATAATTGTTTAAAGCATCTTTATAATCTTCTTCATTACTGAAATCTCCTCTTCTTGGCTTTTTTATTTTATCGCCATTTCCTTTAGTATTTGATTCTCTATTAAGGTTGTTATTAGTGTTAAATATGATGCTTTGTCTTGGGAGATGTCTAATCCTAACTCTCGAACTTGAGATTTTTGAAATGCTTAAAATTAACTCGATTAAGACTAAGCTACTAACTAGCTTATAAAGTTTTTCCTGTGGTTTTTTTTTCTCTATTTCTATGTCTTGTTTTAAATAATACGCGAGTGATTGAGTTTTATCTCGCAGGGTAAATTCCCCTAATGGTTTTTCTTTATTTTCATTTATATTTACACTCACTCCCGGATTAGGGGATAACCCCATCCCCACGCCTAGAGAATAACAAAAATGCTGAGCAACTTCATGCAATATGCTATTTCCAGGTATTGATGTGAACTTTATCATTTTATGAATAAGATATTCATATATGTCTTGATTATTCATTAGTCTGTTGCCGTGGCTGTCTCTTTTGTTAAGTCTTGAGCTGTTAAAACGTTCCAATGAACTTATCCCGAGAATATATAAAGCGTAAGCCAAAAGAGATTTTCGTGCCTGGTATGCAGCATCATAAGTTACGTCATACATTTTGGGAATATTTTGCAGGTCATATACTACACTTTCAAGTAAACGTCCAGCAAAAATTTCTTCATAAGGAGGGTAATAACTCCCTTCTACAGCAATGGATTTTATACATAAAGGTCTAAATTCAATATCGATGCTATTATTAAGTAATTTGTTTAAATGATGCAACTCTAGCTTCAGTTCTTCTCTTCGTGAAAATTTTGACTCATCTGATTTATATGTTGCATATAGCTCCTCCGAAGCTATGCGGATTTGGGATAGAACTAAAGGTATGTTTTCCCTCATTCCGGAAGAATATCCGGAAATTGCTTTTTTGTAATTATGATAAGTATCATAAAATTTCATTTCATCAGGTGAATTTCCTCTTTTCTCTAAAAATGGAGCTAATTCTACTGGGGGAGTCTCTGCTGTAACCATATTATAGATGTCAAAATTAATTCCATCTTCAATGTTCTCATTAATAATTATTGTCACTTTGTTCAATGAAAAATTACCCAGCCTAGGGTATTTATTCAATTCTTCTGTTCCTGCTAATACAATGTTTTGAACAGCTAAAAAGCAACTTATTAAGTCATAATCATCTAGTGATTTATATTTTTCATTTTTCATTGTGTAATTTTTTAATCCACTGAATGAATTATTCAGCTCGTTTATAATGCCGTCATTTTCGATGCTTATATGTCTTTTAGACATAATTTCAGTATAATCACCTCTCTGCTGAAAGCTCTCGTGAGTTTTATCTTTATCGTAAGGAAACATTATTTCTACATCATGCGGGACTGTAGTATCAGGAGATTCGGCTCCCCGCTTATTTATTTCTTTTTCTACTGATTTCCGGTTAGCCCACAACAGTGTTCCCCCAATGGCTGCCCCAGTCAAGCTCGCAGCCGCAGTGATTCCAATTGCAATGGTCGTTTTACTTTTCAGGGCCTGTATATATGACGTTGCCACTGGTACAGCGACTGTCGTCACCACCAAGGGCAGTAACGTATCTTCGCCACCTCGGCTTGTTACTGATGAGAAGCCCTGTGTTTCTGATATATCGGTGTGTACATGTATGCTCTCAGCCGCTTTCCTGAGTGGTTCAGGATAAGCAATGCCGTCACATTTCGTATTAAAGTGAGTGGCAGTTACGACCTTTTCGCTTGTGTGCTGGCAGGTTTCAGTTTTCTGAGTCGCACAGTACAATAGGTCTGAAAGACCACTTTCCTGCCGGAGTTTGTTCACAGCCAGAAAATGCGCTTGCTCAGGGACAGAGAGAGGGGCGTTTTTTCTGAGCGCGGGCCTGTTCTGTATCATCGCCTGGGTGTAAGCCTCAGGAGTGGCCGTTGAATTTGACGAAAATGTGGTGAGCCGTAGTGCGGGGGAAGAGCAGGGAGCTGCGACATCGCATATATCTCCGGTCATTTCCACTAGGGTATCGACTTCAAAAGCGGGAACGCGTCGGGATGGTTCGGTATTTTCCGACATTTCTCTGAGGGACAGAGGACTATGCGCCATATTTTCCAGCTCAGTCCAATAATAGCTAGCGCGAATAAAAACATTAGCCATAAAGGCCGGAACTTTCAGTGGAGCACGCTGTGGAGGCCCCTCGTCTTTCATCCAACGCTTGGCCACAATGGCCGTAATCGCTAGGGCTGTAAACAGGTGAGTGGAAGTGTGATTTTCCCCGTTGCCCAGAAACTGTTGCAGGAAAGTTTCATTAGTCCAGTCAGCAACTGTATCCCAGATAAAAGCTGCCAGACGGGAAACGATATTAATATTATTAGGTAGGTACCATGATGCTACTCCGAGGGCGTGCAGTGCTGCGGCATCAATATTTCTTCGCTCGGTAATCGCGGTATACAGACTGTCTGCTGCGATAACGAGACTGGTTGGGAGACCAGGAAGTATTTTCGAAAGGCAGGCAGACAGCATTTTGCTCTCCCCGTATTCCCCTAGGGCACGGATAAGCTGCTGAACACCGCGAAGGCAGTCTTCCGTGAACGGGACTCGGGAATCGGCGGCTTCGCCAGCAGATTTTCGGTCAGGCTGATGACGGCCACAGGCGTCAAACCAGCTATCTTCTATTTCAACGTGGTCGATGGCGTCAAACCAGATATCCTGCTCTTGCGGATTTGAACTACTCTCAGCTATCGGTGTTCTGCTGACCAATGAGGAGCCAGTAATTGAATTAGGAGGTAACATAATTTTCACTTGAATTGGCTAATTGTTACCTTCTTCTATCAGGTTAGAATATTTTTTCTATCAGAAAAGCCCCTTTTTCTCTATAAAACAAATGGATGCAGTAAACCTGCGATGGACTATATCCCGTGGCATCCGCCGTTTCGTGGATACTCAATTTCTTAGCCTGCCTGTAGTACAGGATTTTCTGATGTCGTTCATGATCGGTTTGTTTACCTCAGTATTTACTCAGCGTATGTACCTGTTTTTTGTCGCTGACAAGCCAAAAGATCACGAGCTGAACGCTTTCAGCAGACCGGAAAGCTGGTCTAGGTAAAATTAAAATACACCGATGTCGGCTAAGCATTGTCTGAAGCCCACGCGTTTCGATATCCAAACTGACCCCATATTCTGCGAGCGCTGGTGTGTAAGCGGTAAACGTACGATTTTCGGTAGGCTCCTGACGTCACAAAAATGAGGTTTGTGTCAGGAATACGTCAAGTCTGACGGTGAGTTGCCGATTAGTTGATATACCCGTCATACTTCAAGTTGCCTGTGCGTTGGCTGCGTTACTCGGCACACTTGCGTGTGCCTCACCCCTTCGGGATCAGCGCAAGCGCTGTTCAAAACGTTAACGTTTTGTCATGAAATTCGAATTATTTAGGGTACAAAAGCTGAATCTTGTGTGACTGAAACATTATCACGAACTTTTTCAGTTTTTGTGACTAGTATCAAATTTGATCGCAAAGCCATAAATGAATAACTTCAGGGTTGATAGTGTTGTAAAGTTAAGCAGATGAAGCAGTTAGGTTTTTACACGCAGGGCGAGAGCCGGTCTGACGAGCAGCAAAAGAGTAAGGTTGGGGGTAGTCAGTAGTGTTAACACGCGATTTTTTGCAGAAAGCAGATTGTAGAACGTCTTTTGGTTGTATTGAAGAAACCTTACTGCTCACCCCGCAACAGCGGGCTGACTCGTTGGATAGGACGCTGGCGCTCCGGCCAAATAGCTGTCCTGTCTGGGTATTTGGCTATGGTTCGCTCATGTGGAATCCGGTTTTTGATGCCGAAGAAACCTGTCTGGCCACGTTGGCGGGGTGGCAGCGTGCCTTTTGTCTGCGCCTCACCATCGGCCGCGGCACACTAACGCAACCGGGGCGGATGCTGGCGCTGAAGCCCGGTGGGCAAACGACGGGACTGGCTTTCCGTCTGCCGGAAACCTCATTGCGTGAAGACCTGGAGCTGTTGTGGAAGCGTGAAATGCTGACGGGCTGCTATCGTCCGCTCTGGTGTGAACTGCATCGTAAGAACGGCGCACCGCTGACGGCGCTGGTGTTTGTTTCCGAACCGGAACATCCTCTCAACGAAAATGATACCTGCATTCAGAGCGTTGCACCGCTGATTGCGCGCGCGAGCGGTCCGCTCGGCACCAATGCGCAATATCTGTTTGCGCTTGAGCAAGAGCTGAAGAATCACGGAACGGAAGATGAAAGCGTGAGCGAACTGGCGCAGCGGGTGCGAATCCTGCAACAGTCATGTTCTGCGGCAGCAGGGAGTTGCTAATAGTGACAGCGGTGAGCGGGAGCATTGAGGTGAACGACGAGATCGCCGTTCACCTTGAGACAATGTGAAGCAACTGACTTACCAGCCGACGCCAACACCCATGGTGTACAGCGTGTCGTCAACATTCCCTTGATTATTTTCGATACGGGTACGTGACACTTTCATACTCATAGAAGACCAGTCGGTCAGCTTGAAGCGCAGGCCCGCATCCGCTTTTAGATAAATTGGCGCGGTGCCGTCAAATGAACGCCCCAATTCACCGTTGGTGAAGGCTTCAACCGATTTGCTGAACAGGTAGCGGTTGTACGCCCACTTAATCGCACCGGAGTAGAAGTCATCATCGCCCTGATCGCGGTAGACGAAGGTTTGGGAGTTGACCAGCGACGTCAGTGAGAACGCGCCTAAATCGTTATCCCAGAACTGATAACCGGGACCGAGACCGAAAGAGCGGTTGATTTTAATGCTTTCAATCCAGTCGCGTTTGTACTGATAACGACCCTGCCAGAACCAGTTCTCATCCACGAACTTATCCAGTGCATATTCGCCAGCCGCATTCTTGGTGCTCTCGACTTTATCCTCTTTTGCCAAATGGTAGCTGGCATCAAGGTTGTGTCGCCACGTATCGTGGCGCGCTTTGGTGTTCAGCGTCACATCGTAGTTGTCGGTTTCTGTCGAGCTTTTCTTGTGCGACATGCCGGCGTCAATGTTGCCTTTCCAGGCTAAATCGGTCACCAGCGGCTTCTGCGCGACGATGGACGTGATTTCGGAAAGCGGCAATGTTTGCGGGCCAGCGGCTTCGTTAGCCAGCGACGGGTTCGCGACGATGGCTCGGTTTTCGCCTGCTTTGATCGTCGGATACAGTACGCCTTTTTCGTAGCGTTCGCCTTGAATCACCAGACCATGGTCGGATTCAAAGGTTTTCACCTTGTCCCAGGCAACAGAAATAGAGCCTGCATAGTCGGTGTTGATAAAGAGTTTTCCGCCGTCAAGCAGCGTGATTTTCCCTGTGAGCTGGTCGCCATTGGTCAACCAAATGGTGTCAGCGCGGCTCTGTGTTATGCCAGCGGAGAGAGCGATAACCAGGCTGAGGGAGGATATTGCGTGTTTGGATAGTGTCATTATTGCCAAGTAAACCGTGGTGACAGGTATTGAGATGTCCGTCAAAGACGCACAGCCGTTGATAACGAACCGGTTTAGTCCGGAGCGGCAAACATTAACAGGAATCGGAGCGATGCTCTACCCGAAAACGAAAATTGGTTAGAATGTAAATAGTTATAAAAGGAGCTATTGATGATTAACAGCTATAACGCGATATCTGTCACGTTTTGGGTCGGAGGGAAGAGAATTGATCGTATGGGAGATGATTCTCTCTGGCCTTGGCGGTTTAAGGCCAGAGAGCGTGTGCGATAGATGGCGCTATGCGGTGCGCTGCGTGCGGGATGCGCTGTTGTTGCTAAGGAAACGTGCGATTAGGAGCGTCCTTGCGCGGAACACGATTCGTTCCTGGAAAAGAACGCAGAGCGTCACGGTGCTGAGCAGGAAAATGATGTAGCCCGTCATGGATAGCTGTACCTGACCTGCAGCGGCAATACACTGATCCCAATCGCTGAAGCAGGCCATCGGGTTACCGCGCACCAGTTGTTCCAACGTGCGGAACAGATTGAAGAGTGGAACATGCAGCGCAAAGATGGAGAGCGAGGCTGCTCCCAGTCGGGGCGACCAGTGCCGCAGCCATTCACTGTCAGGTTCACGCGCCAGCGCACTGAGACAGACCAGACCAACCTGAGCCGGCAGGAGCAAACCGTTGTGCAGCAGGAAGTACCAATAGGCCTCACCTTTTGTGAACAACCAAGTGGCGACAAGGAAATTGACACCAATAAAGAAGGCGACCGCGTAGCATTGGCCTTTGGTCAGCGGTGAACGATCTTTCTGACGATAATGGCGGAACAGCGCATAGCCTAAAATCCCAGCCAGGAATTCTGGTAAACGGAAAATCGGCCCACGCTGTAATAATCCGGTGTATGGCATGCCGAACTGCTGCTGCCAAATAACCCAAATCGGCGGCAGCAAATACAGCAAACAGACGATCCCCATCCACAGCCACGGATGACGGCTGTTTAACAGACGCGGAGCTAACAATGGGAATGCCAGATAGAAAAAGAACAGCGTAGAAAGCGACCACAGCGGGGCATTGAAGGTCAGGAAATAAGGGTTCCATGCCTGCAACATCAGAACCTGCAATACCCCGTTGAACGCCAACTGAGCATTTGTCATGTAATGGCGCAGCGTTTCGGGATCGGCCGTAGGATCGTTGGTGTCATAAATGACGAAGCGCGCGCTGGCGACCTGTCCTTCCGGTGGCACGGCCAGCCACTGCATGAGTGTGACAACGGCAATAGAAGACAGCAGAGCAATGATATGGATAGGA
The DNA here is from genome assembly GCF_020166435.1 of Pectobacterium versatile. Taxonomy (GTDB): domain Bacteria; phylum Pseudomonadota; class Gammaproteobacteria; order Enterobacterales; family Enterobacteriaceae; genus Pectobacterium; species Pectobacterium versatile. The sequence goes on from NZ_JAINZP010000001.1 coordinate 473,961, forward strand.
TAAAGATTAAAGAAGCGTTTGGCCCAGAACTGGCGAACAGGCTCACGCAGACGCCCGTCCTTAATGTACACATGTGCTAGCAAAAAACCAGACAGGACAAAGAACGTGCTGGTCGCGAAGAACCCCATGCTGGTGAGTTCGCTCAAAAAAGGAATGCGCTCACGCTGGGGATAAACGTGGACGGTGTGATAAATCATCACATAGCAGCCGAGCAAAAATCGTAACCATTCCAGGCCGATAAATCGCTCCTTATTAACCTTCTTCATGTTGTTCCTCAACGTTAACTCGGTGTAAAAGCCGAAAAATGCGATTACGGACTAGTTTAGACGAGAGCAACATCACATTAATTAAGATAATAGCTATAAATGTCAGTGTCGTTTATTAATCGTTTAGTTTGTTGGGCGGGGTGGTGATATTTTCACCTGTTATGATGGCATCCTCGCTCGCGCGAGGATAGTTTTGGTGGGAAGGGCGCCTGAGCGCCTGATCCGTACCGCTGATAATTGCTGTTTTTTTGTTACGGTTTGATTAAATCACTTTTTCTTGCAATACCCAGACGGCTGCTTCTACCCGTGATTTTAGCTTCATTTTTTTCAACAGGTGTTTGACGTGCACCTTGACGGTACTTTCCGTAATCGTGAGTTTACGGGCAATCACTTTATTGGATAATCCCTGAGCCAGCAATTTCAGAATATCGCGTTCGCGTGGCGTGAGCAGTTGAATATCTCGGTCGCTGCTGTGGCGGCTTTCGCGCAGGCTGGCGGCCAGAATTGGCGTCAATGTTTCACTCAGTACCATTTTCCCTGACGCAGCCTGATGCAGCGCAGCCAGTAAATCTTCCGGCTCCATATCTTTCAGTAGGTAACCATCGGCACCATTTTTCAAGGCATTGACAACATCGTCTTCATGGTTGGATACGCTAAAGACGACAATACGACCAGACAGCGATTTTTCCCGCAGACGATTCAAAGTTTCCAAGCCATTCATGCCGGGCATGTTCAAATCGAGCAGAATCAAATCCGGGTCCAACTGTTCCGCTAGCTCGACACCCTGTTCGCCGTGACTGGCTTCACCGGCCACCTGTAATTCTGGGTCCATGCTGATGAGTTGCTTAACACCATTCCGCAACATGGGATGGTCGTCAATCAGCAGTAGGGTGGCGGCATCTTCGTTAATCATGAGTTTCTCCTGTTAATGGCAGCCGGTGACGGTATTCGGAGAGGAAGTTGACATTGACTTCAGTGCCCCCCGACGGCCGGCGTCGAACAATGCATTCGCCGTGCAAACCCCGTGCACGGTCGCGCATGATAATAAGTCCATAGTGGTTGGCGCGGCTAGCATCATCAGGAATACCGATGCCGTTGTCGGCTACGCTGAGTTCAATGTAACCCTGACGCAGTTGCAGCGTAATATCGACCTGTGTGGCCTGCGCGTGTTTATAAATATTGCTCAGCGCTTCACGCACAATTTGCAGGACGTGAATGCCTTGATGAGCGGAGACCGACTGCGGCGGCAGGCGGTAATGTAATTCGATGGGATAACCCAGTCGCTTGCCGAATTCATCGACCGACGCTCGCAGCGCGGCAAGTAAGCCGGATTCCGACAGCTTCAACCGGAACGTCGTCAGCAGCTCACGCAGTTGGCGATAGGCGGTATTCAACTCTTCCCGCATTTCCGTCAACAGCTGCTGCGATGCGGGTGGCAAATCGCCGCCCTGCATTTGCAGGCAGCTCACCTGAATTTTCAGGCAGGAGAGTGACTGGGCGATAGAATCGTGCAACTCTCGGGCAATCGTGGCGCGTTCTTCCATCAGCATCAACTGCTGTTGATGGTTGGATTGACGCTCCAGCGCCAGCGTGCTGGTCAACTGTTCCAATAAGGTATTCAGTAACTGGTTTTGATCGCGGCTTAGTACGGTATTGCCCGGCAGCGTGGCTAACACGACGCCATATTGTCCGTGCTTGTCATGCAGATCCCAGCAGTGAGGTTCACCCAACAGTTCTTCCCGCTTTACCTGCATACCGCAACTCTGACAGCTGTTATCCGGGCAGTGATCCGGCTGCGACTGGCTGCAATCGCTAAACTGGTGAAACTGTTCCTGATTGTTATCTTCATAAAGCCGCAGTTGAATATTGCGCAGCGGAGTCAACGACGGCAGTTCGTTCAGGATCGGCATCAGTCGGCTGCACAGCGGTGCACCGGTATGCAGGCGTCTACTGGCGCGATAGAGGAAAGAAAGCAGATCGTTTTTCTGTTGCAGATCGGCTGTTTTCTCGGCGACGCGTTGTTCCAGACTGTGGTACATGGCGGAAAGTTCGTCCGACATGCCGTTCAGCACCTGTCCCAGCGTACTCATTTCATCTTGGCCGTTGATGGCGACGCGCTGGGTGAAATCACCTTGCCCAATAGCTTGTCCCATCGAGACCAGACGTTGCCACGGTCTCAACAGGCGGCGACGCAGGTAAAAGAACGTGGTGACCAGCAGAATAAACATGATGCCGATGAAGATGCGCTGTACCAGCGTGACCATCCTCAACCGCTGTTCGGTTTTATGATCGATGGCGGAAACCAGATCGTCCAGCTGTTTCACAAAGCGGGCGACATCCGCCGAGGCATCAGCAGAATTCGTTGCCTGCCTTAGATGTGGTTGCAGGCTCTCCAACCAGAAAACGCGCAGTGCAGTGAATTGCTCACTCAGCCCTTCCCGACGTACTGCCTGCTGTAGGTCACTGCTGATTTCGTCTTCTTCCAGTTCTCGCAGGTAAATTTCATTCTCGACAGAGAGCGGCACCATTGAGAGCAGGCGGTAACTCTGCATACGCAGCGAACCCGCTTTATTAATGGCGTGCGCGTTCCCTTGGATGCTTTGAGACATCCAACTGGAAACCGACATACCTGCAATACCCAGCAAACCGAGTAGCAGCATCAATAAGGCAACCTGATTGACGAGCGACAGCGGCAGCAGGAAACGTTTCAACATAATAAAGCGACCTCTGCTGGAGGAGTAGAAAACCAGTACCGAGAAGGATAACCCTTTTGGCATTTTTCCCGATCCTACATGATAACCCCATACCCACTAGTGAGTACCACCGAATATCCATGTCTTGAAAGGGGATATGACAGTAAGAAAAAATAGAGATATAACAGCTTGAATTATCGTTGCTTATTTTTCTATTTTTATTACTCATTAAGGAGTGTGGTTATTTTTACACGATTTTTTTACCTGACAGCGCGTTGATTTGCATCAACTTTGCCTGCGGTGTAATCCCTAATGTTGCGCCTTAATTCTATCGCGTTTTTATTTATCGAGGTTTTTATGACGCAGCCTTCATCACCCGAAAAAGTATCGCAAAGCACGCTGATAAGGGAATGGAACCCTGAAGATACAAAATTCTGGCAATCTGGCGGACAACGGATAGCACAGCGTAATCTTTGGATCTCTGTGCCCTGCCTGCTGTTGTCGTTTTGTGTCTGGATGATTTTCAGTACCGTAGCCGTTAACCTAAACAAGGTCGGATTTAGTTTTACCACAGACCAGTTATTTTTGCTTACTGCGCTGCCTTCCGTCTCCGGCGCGCTGTTGCGCGTCCCTTATTCCTTCGTTATCCCCATGGTTGGCGGTCGCCGTTGGACGACGTTAAGTACCATCATTCTGGTTATCCCGTGTATCTGGCTCGGGTTTGCCGTACAAAATCCGCAGACGCCTTACAGCGTTTTCGTCACAATTTCTCTGATGTGTGGCTTCGCGGGCGCTAATTTCGCGTCCAGCATGGCGAACATCAGCTTCTTCTTCCCGAAATCACGTCAGGGCAGTGCGTTAGGCATTAACGGCGGACTGGGCAACCTCGGCGTGAGCGTGATGCAGTTGCTGGTACCAGTGGTGATTTTCCTGCCGATTCTGGGATTCTCCGGCAATGGCGTTGTGCAACCTGATGGCAACCAGATTTGGCTGCATCATGCCGCCTGGATGTGGGTACCATTTTTGGTTATTGCTGCAACCGCTGCCTGGTTTGGTATGAACGATTTGTCGACTGCCAATGCGTCGATACGCAAGCAGTTGCCGGTTTTGAAGCAAATGCACCTGTGGGTACTCAGCTTCCTGTATCTGTCCACATTTGGCTCATTTATCGGTTTTTCAGCAGGCTTCGGCATGCTGTCCAGAACGCAGTTCCCAGACATCGTGATTCTGTACTATGCGTTCTTTGGGCCGCTGCTGGGGGCGTTGGCGCGTCCGGTTGGCGGAATGCTGTCTGACCGCTTTGGCGGTGTAAAAGTTACGCTGATTAACTTCATCCTGATGTCGATTTTCTCGGTGTTGTTGTTCCTGTCTCTGCCGAGTGCGAACTCTGCGGGTTCATTCGGGATGTTCTTTGGCATCTTCATGATGCTGTTCCTGACGGCCGGTCTGGGTAGTGGATCCACGTTCCAGATGATCGCCGTGATTTTCCGCAAATTAACGGCAGATCGCGTTAAATCGGAAGGCGGCAATGATTCTGACGCACAGCGTGCAGCAGCCACGGATACTGCAGCGGCTCTGGGCTTTATTTCGGCCATTGGCGCTATCGGCGGTTTCTTCATTCCCCAAGCCTTTGGGATGTCGCTTGAGTTAACGGGTTCACCTACCGGCGCGATGAAGGTGTTTGTGGTGTGCTACGTGGTGTGCGTATTGGTGACCTGGCTGTTCTATGCCAGAAAGCAACGCTAAGCGTTGAACCTCCTCGTTCCTCCCTTTGGCTGGGTGTCTCTTAGCCACATTTTTATTTATGCTGGCTAAGAGACGATTTCGTGCGCGGTAATACCGTCATGTTCATGCTACTCAGTAGCACGCGCCCGACACGGGGCGGCTCAATCGCCGCTCGCCCCGTGACCCCAGGCTTTCGGCGGAAATTATGCCGCTGACGCGGTGCCTTCGTCGGTATCGGACTTTGCGGATCGCTTGCGACACGTTCCCGACGTGGCGCAAGCTTTCGCCGCATCCCTGCGGCTCATCCTAAGTCCGATCTCTCCTCAGCATCATTTTTACGCCAGAAAAATAAGGACAGAGAACTAATAGGTAATCTCTCTTTTGCGCACAATTTCCCGTCGCCTTTCGACTACTACCTCTAAATAGTCGTGTGTATGAATTCAGTATAAGCACAAAACGAATGGTTTTATTTTTATCTTTTAAAATCATTTAATTACGTAATTTTTTCATAATAATTCTTTGGTGGTAGTTGGCGATGTACTCCGTTTTTCACAGGGTGACACTCTTGATCGTTATCAAGTTTGACAACGCGGTTGCTGGATACCCTAGCGCCAACTTGAGCGATGTGTCGTAAGCAAAAACAGATGTCTGCTACGAGCATTTCATAACGACAGGGGCCAGCAGGCTTCGCAGCAGGAGAGTCCGGATGAGCAAATTCCTTGACCGGTTACGTTACTTCAAACAACTGGCCGAACCGTTTTCTGATGGTCATGGCCAGACCCTCAATACCAATCGTGACTGGGAAGACGGCTATCGCAGTCGCTGGCAGCATGACAAAATCGTACGTTCTACCCACGGGGTAAACTGTACCGGTTCATGTAGCTGGAAGATTTATGTGAAAAACGGTCTGGTGACGTGGGAAACGCAGCAGACTGACTACCCGCGTACCCGCCCGGACCTGCCTAACCATGAACCTCGCGGCTGCCCGCGCGGTGCCAGCTACTCCTGGTATCTTTACAGCGCCAACCGCCTGAAATACCCGATGATGCGTAAGCGCCTGATGAAGCTATGGCGTGAAGCGAAACTGACGTACAGCGATCCGGTTGATGCCTGGGCGTCCATCGTCAATGACCCCGAAAAAACCAAATACTACAAACAAATTCGTGGCCGTGGTGGTTTCGTTCGTTCTGACTGGAACGAAGTTAACGAGCTGATCGCTGCCTCTAACGTTTACACCGCCAAAACCTATGGCCCAGACCGCGTTATCGGTTTCTCACCGATTCCTGCAATGTCGATGGTGTCCTACGCGGCGGGTGCGCGTTACCTTTCTCTGCTCGGCGGCGTGTGCCTGAGCTTCTATGACTGGTACTGTGACTTACCACCTGCGTCACCAATGACCTGGGGTGAGCAGACTGACGTACCGGAATCGGCAGACTGGTATAACTCCTCTTACATCATTGCCTGGGGCTCTAACGTTCCGCAAACCCGTACGCCAGATGCCCACTTCTTTACGGAAGTCCGCTACAAAGGCACCAAAACCGTTGCGGTTACGCCGGACTACGCTGAAATCGCCAAGCTGTGCGACCACTGGCTGAACCCGAAACAAGGTACCGACAGCGCGATGGCGCTGGCAATGGGCCACGTTATTCTGAAAGAGTTCCACCTCGACAAACCGAGCCAGTATTTCAGCGAGTACGTTCGTCAATACACTGACTTACCGATGCTGGTGCTGCTGGAACCGCGTGAAGATGGCTACTACGCGGCGGGTCGTATGCTGCGTGCTTCCGATCTGGTGGACAACCTCGGCCAAGACAACAACCCGCAGTGGAAAACCATCGCGATTGACGATGAAAGCGGCAACCTGACGGCTCCGCAAGGATCGATCGGCTACCGTTGGGGCGATCAGGGCAAATGGAACCTGGAACAACGCGACGGCGTGAGCGGCGAAGAAGTGAAGCTGCGCTTGAGCCTGCTGGGGTCGCACGACGATGTGGTTGATGTCGGCTTCCCGTATTTTGGCGGCGCGGTCAGCGAACATTTCAACAACGTTGCGCTAGAAGAAATCCTGCTGCACAAACTGCCGGTTAAGCGTCTGACACTGGCTGGCGGTAGCGAAGCGCTGGTTGCCTGCGTGTATGACCTGACGATGGCGAACTACGGTCTGGATCGTGGTCTGGGCGATGAGAACTGCGCGCGTGATTACGACGATGTGAAAGCGTATAGCCCAGCCTGGGCTGAGAAAATTACTGGTGTTTCTCGTCAGAACATCATCCGCATTGCGCGTGAATTCGCGGATAACGCCGATAAAACGCACGGTCGTTCGATGATCATCGTCGGTGCCGGTATCAACCACTGGTACCACATGGACATGAACTACCGCGGCATTATCAACATGCTGATTTTCTGCGGCTGTGTCGGTCAGAGCGGTGGTGGTTGGGCGCACTACGTCGGACAAGAAAAACTGCGTCCGCAAACCGGTTGGACGCCGTTGGCGTTTGGTCTGGACTGGCAGCGTCCGCCTCGTCACATGAACAGTACGTCGTTCTTCTATAACCATTCCAGCCAGTGGCGTTATGAAACCGTCGCGCCGCAGGAACTGCTGTCACCGCTGGCGGATAAATCCCGCTTTACTGGCAGCATGATTGACTTCAACGTGCGTGCCGAACGTATGGGCTGGTTGCCATCTGCACCGCAGTTGAACGTTAACCCGCTGGATATCGCAGAAAAAGCGCGTGCTGCCGGTGTTACGCCGCAGGAATATACCATTGCCGCATTGAAATCAGGCGAAATTAAATTTGCCGCTGAACAGCCGGATAGTCCGCAAAACTACCCGCGCAACCTGTTCATCTGGCGTTCTAACCTGCTGGGTTCCTCCGGTAAAGGCCACGAATACATGCTGAAGTACCTGCTGGGTACGGAGCACGGTATTCAAGGGCAAGATCTGGGCACGGCGGGCAGTGTGAAGCCGGAAGAAGTGGAATGGCGCGATCAAGGCGTTGAAGGCAAACTGGATCTGGTGGTGACGCTTGATTTCCGTATGTCCAGCACCTGCCTGTATTCCGACATCGTCCTGCCAACGGCAACCTGGTATGAAAAAGACGATATGAATACCTCGGATATGCATCCGTTTATTCACCCGCTATCTGCGGCTGTCGATCCGGCGTGGGATTCCAAAAGCGACTGGGAAATCTACAAAGGCATCGCGAAAACCTTCTCCCGCGTCTGTCAGGGACACCTTGGTCAGGAAACCGACCTGGTTACCTTGCCAATCCAACACGATTCCCCGGCAGAAATGGCGCAGCCGTTCGGCGTGGATGACTGGAAAAAAGGCGAATGCGATCTGATTCCGGGCAAAACTGCACCCCACCTGATGATGGTGGAGCGCGATTACCCGAACCTGTACGAACGTTTCACCTCGCTTGGTCCGTTGATGGACAAGCTGGGCAACGGCGGTAAAGGCATCGGTTGGAACACACAGACCGAAGTCGATTTCCTGAAAAAACTGAACTACACCAAGGCTGACGGTGCGGCGGCAGGTCGTCCGAAGATTGAAACGGCGATCGATGCGGCAGAAGTGATTCTGTCTCTGGCCCCGGAAACCAATGGTCAGGTGGCCGTGAAGGCGTGGGAAGCGCTGAGCAAATTCACCGGTCGTGATCACACGCATCTGGCACTGAATAAAGAAGACGAGAAAATTCGCTTCCGTGATATTCAGGCGCAGCCGCGCAAGATTATCTCCAGCCCGACCTGGTCTGGTCTGGAAGACGAACACGTTTCCTATAACGCCTGTTATACCAACGTTCATGAGCTGATTCCGTGGCGTACGCTGTCCGGTCGCCAGCAGCTGTATCAAGATCATGAGTGGATGCGTGCCTTCGGTGAAAGCCTGTTGGTATACCGTCCGCCGGTTGATACCCGTGCGGCTGAGCCGGTGATGAATAAGAAACCTAACGGCAACCCGGAAAAACCGCTGAACTTCCTGACGCCACACCAGAAATGGGGCATTCACTCCACGTACAGCGACAACCTGTTGATGCTGACGCTGGGTCGCGGCGGCCCGATTATCTGGCTGAGCGAAGACGATGCCAGCGATTTGGGTATTGCGGATAACGACTGGGTAGAAGCGTTTAACGCCAACGGTGCGCTGACGGCGCGTGCGGTTGTCAGCCAGCGTGTGCCAGCGGGAATGACCATGATGTACCACGCGCAGGAACGCATTATTAACCTGCCGGGATCGGAAATTACCCAGCAGCGCGGCGGTATTCACAACTCGGTAACCCGTATCACGCCGAAACCGACCCATATGATCGGTGGCTATGCCCAATTGGCTTATGGTTTTAACTACTACGGCACCGTCGGGTCAAACCGTGATGAGTTCGTCGTGGTTCGTAAAATGAAACGCATCGACTGGCTGGATGATGAAGGCCAGGACTATGTACAGAAAGCGGTACAGCAGGAGAAAGCCTGATGAAAATTCGTTCACAAGTGGGCATGGTGCTGAATCTGGACAAATGCATCGGCTGTCACACCTGCTCCGTTAGCTGTAAAAACGTCTGGACCAGCCGTGAAGGGATGGAATACGCCTGGTTCAATAACGTCGAAACCAAACCGGGCGTGGGTTATCCCCATGCCTGGGAAGATCAGGAAAAATGGAAGGGCGGCTGGATCCGTAAAATCAGCGGCAAGCTCGAACCGCGTATGGGTAACCGTATCAGCGTGTTGTCCAAAATCTTCGCTAACCCAGATGTACCGGAAATCGACGACTACTATGAGCCGTTCGACTACGACTACCAGAATCTGCGTAAAGCGCCGGAAGGTAAGCACCAGCCTGTCGCCCGTCCGCGCTCGCTGATTACCGGTCAGCGGATGAAGAAAATCGAGAACGGCCCGAACTGGGAAGACGATCTGGGTGGTGAATTCAGCGTGCGTTCGAAGGATAAAAACTTCGACAACATGCAGAAAGAGATGTACGGCCAGTTCGAAAACACGTTCATGATGTATTTGCCGCGTCTGTGTGAGCACTGCTTGAACCCTGCGTGTGTGGCAACCTGTCCGAGCGGCGCGATCTACAAACGCGGCGAAGACGGCATCGTCCTGATCGATCAGGACAAGTGTCGCGGCTGGCGTATGTGCTTGACCGGTTGCCCGTACAAGAAAATCTACTTCAACTGGAAGAGCGGCAAATCAGAAAAATGTATTTTCTGCTACCCGCGTATCGAAAGCGGTCAACCGACGCTCTGTTCAGAAACCTGCGTCGGACGTATCCGCTATCTGGGCGTGTTGCTCTATGATGCAGACCGCATCGAGCAAGCGGCCTCTGTGGAAAACGAGAAAGATCTGTACCAGAGCCAACTGGATGTGTTCCTTGACCCGCACGACCCGAAAGTCATTGAACAAGCGCTGAAAGATGGCATTCCAAACAGCGTCATTGAAGCGGCACAACAGTCGCCGGTGTACAAAATGGCGATGGACTGGAAGCTGGCGCTGCCGCTGCACCCAGAATACCGCACGCTGCCGATGGTGTGGTACGTGCCACCGTTGTCACCGATTCAGTCTGCCGCGGATGCGGGTCAATTGGCGCACACTGGCGTATTGCCGGACGTCGAAAGCCTGCGTATCCCGGTGCAATATCTGGCGAACCTGCTGACCGCAGGCGATACCGAGCCCGTATTGCTGGCGCTGAAACGTATGCTGGCGATGCGTCACTACAAACGTGCAGAAACCGTAGAAGGCAAAATCGATACCAGCGCGCTGGAGCAAGTTGGGCTGACTGAAGCGCAGGCGCAGGAAATGTACCGCTATCTGGCAATTGCGAACTACGAAGACCGTTTCGTGATTCCATCAAGCCATCGTGAACTGGCGCGTGAAGCATTCCCAGAAAGCAAAGGCTGCGGCTTCAGCTTTGGCGATGGCTGCCACGGCAGCGATACCAAATTCAATCTGTTCAACAGCAAACGTATTGATGCCATCGATGTCAGCAGCAAAACGCGCGATATGAACAGCAAAATCATGCGGGAGACGAACCATGATTAGCCTGCGGATTATTGCCCGCCTGCTGGACTATCCCGATAGCGAGCTGTGGGAAAACCGGGCTGAGTTGATCGAAGCGGTAGAGCAGGCTGATGCTTTACCGCTGCGTGAGAGTCATCAGCTCATGCAGTTCATTAATACGCTGTGTGCGCAGGATCTGTTGGACAAACAGGCGGAATATAGCGGCCTGTTTGACCGCGGTCGGGCGACCTCGCTGCTGCTGTTCGAACACGTTCACGGTGAGTCTCGCGACCGTGGTCAGGCGATGGTCGATCTCATGCAGCAATATCAGGATGCCGGTCTGGCGCTGGATTGCCGTGAGCTGCCGGACTACCTGCCGCTGTATCTTGAGTACCTTTCTCGTCTGGAGCCCGCGCAGAGTCGCGCGGGTTTACTCGACATCGCGCCGATTCTGGCGTTGATTGGCGCGCGTTTGCAGCAGCGTGACAGCAGCTATGCCACGCTGTTCGATCTGCTGTTGGCGTTGTCCGGTAGTGACCTGAAAAGTGACGATGTCACACATCAGGTGGCTGACGAAGCGCGTGACGACACGCCGCAGGCGCTGGATGCCGTGTGGGAAGAGGAACAGGTTAAGTTCCTTGGCGAAGAAGGCTGCGCATCGGCCCAACAAACGCAACACCAACGCCGCTTCGCTGGCGCGGTGGTGCCGCAATATCTGAATCTTGACGCGACATCGGCGGGAGGGCAACGCTAATGAGTGCAATCACGAACTCTTCATTTATCAACTTCAGTAATGTGTTCTTTTTTGACATCTATCCCTACTTGGCGATGGCGATTTTCCTGATTGGCAGCTGGTTGCGTTATGACTACGGCCAGTACAGCTGGCGCGCAGGTTCGAGCCAAATGCTGGATAAGAAAGGGATGCGTCTGGCGTCTAACCTGTTCCATCTGGGGATTCTGGGCGTATTTGCTGGGCACTTCCTCGGTATGCTGACGCCGCACTGGATGTACGAAGCCTTCCTGCCAATGGATGTAAAACAGAAAATGGCGATGTTCGGCGGTGGTGCGGCAGGTCTGCTGACGTTTGTCGGTGGCGTGCTGCTGTTAAAACGCCGTCTGACTAACCCACGCATTCGTGCCACGTCCAGCGTTGGCGACATTCTCATTCTGTCTCTGCTGGTGATTCAGGCGGGTTTGGGTCTACTGACCATCCCGTTCTCTGCACAGCATATGGACGGCAGTGAAATGCTAAAACTGGTCGGTTGGGCGCAGAGCGTGGCGTTCTTCCAGGGTGGAGCATCTGAGCATCTGGCGGGTGTTGCGCTGATCTTTAAGCTGCACATCGTGTTGGGTCTGACGCTGTTCGTTCTGTTCCCGTTCTGCCGTCTGGTTCACATCTGGAGCGCACCGGTCGAGTATCTGACGCGTCGCTACCAGTTAGTACGTAACCGTCGCTAGATATGATAAAAATGGCGGCGTTATCATAATGCCGCCGTATACTCATCATACCTGTGCATCCACTATCCAAGGCTTGTTTCAATACTCGTGAACCTCAGACGACCTCTGGCCAACACCAATTTACTGTTGACGTTCAATTTTTTTGTCGGCTGGATGGCTTGGTTTGTATTCTTTTTGCTCAGCTGAGCAAGTTGTTTAGAGTGCGTTCATGCGGGCGCCCTGACAGTGCACCTCTATACCTATTCCACTTCATTAGTGGGTATTTATTAAGGAGCGTATTTTGAAAATTAACGCAACCAGTTCAATGTCTAGTTATACAAGCAATTATAATATTTCAGATGTTATAAAAGGAATTAATAATACATTATTAAAAATAGAAAAAGAAATATTTAGTGATCGTAAAATAGATAAAAAAAGAAAGGATGAGCTGAATAATGAGGTGTTTGAATCTCTCAATAAAGTGGAAAAAATATTAAATAAAGATAAAAATTTGGATAGTACATCCAAAAAAGAGCTTCAGATATTGCAAGTTAAATTTGGTATGGCAGCAATGAAAACGGGAGATACTGACTGGGAGAGTTTTGGATTGTCTGGGGAAGTTTTTGAAAATAATGAAAATTTTTCAAAATCAAACGCCTTTGTATTGACAGTTGACGAGCAGAGAATACAAAAAATAACGGCAGAAGACAGAGAATTACATTGGAACTGTTGCCGATACAATTTTGCATGCAACATTATTTATGATGGGATGTCAGCCCCTGGTTATCAAAGGCAGGAGGGATTCTCTAGATATTTTGATGAGTTTAATAAAGATAATATTCCTGAAAGTGTTGCTGTTGCTGCCGCAAACGCAAAAATAGCCAAAAAATTATGTAAGTCTTCTTTTGGAATTAAGGAGGGGGCAAAAAACGATCCGTTATTCATCGCTATAAAAACCCTTAATAAATTTTATGATGATTATATAGCATGTGAAAATCCTGCATCAGACGATCAAATCAAACTTGATGGAATGATTCTGGCTAATGGCATGTTAGTTTTTCTCCCAGAGGAAATAAAAGAAAATTTGGGAATAGACTAACAACATCAATCGGTAGACTCAGATGTTTTTCGGCTCTGCACATTACAATCGCTTAAAAATGAACTTAACGCGCAGCGTCCGAAAATACTGAATATTGCTCGGTCAGCTATCATGAGCATAAATTTCCGGTATCAGAAAATCGGTTGCAGTAAGATATTAGCACCGGATGTTTAAGGTAGCCGACGATAGCAATTATCGTCGGTTATTTTACTGATTATTTACCTCGCGCCGTCGTCCATTGCACGGCGAAGACGCTGGCTAATACGGTTGCCAAACCCAGAAACGCCGTACCGGTCATCGACTGTGAAAGTAACACCCAACCCAGTACCACGGCGGTCAGCGGACTCAATAATCCCAATGACGCAACGGCAATTGTCGGCAGACGGGTTATGCCACGAAACCACAGCCCATAAGAGATCACAGCACCAGCCAAGCAGAGATAGATATAGGCGGCGTATTGCGACAGCGTTAACGCAGGCAGAGGAGCATCGACTACCCACGCCACGGGAGCCAGCATCAATCCGCCGAGGAAGAGTTGCCAGCCGGTCAGCGGCAGCACGGGTAAATCAAGTTGCCAGCGACGTGTTAACCAGACTCCCGTCGCCATACAGACCGCACCCAGCAGCGCGGCCGCGACGCCCACGGGCTCAAATGTCGTCTGCGGCGACAGCAGTAAAATAGCCATGCCGACCACACCGATTATCGCCGACCACAGCGTAGCCAGTCTGGGCGCGCGATGATCCACGGCCCAGACCAATACCATAACCAGCAGCGGTTGGATCGCACCAAGTACCGCCGCCAGCCCACCAGGCAAGCGATAAGCCGCGACAAACAGCAGTGCCTGAAAAACGCCGATATTCAAAGCGCCGAGCACAAGCACGCGCCACCAGTCTCGCCGGGCGGGGAAGCGGCGAGTGAATAAGAGCAGCAGTAGACCCGCAGGCAGCACGCGGATAAGCGCCGCCGTAAAGGGGCGATCCGGTGGCAGAATTTCTGATGTCACGATGTAGGTAGATCCCCAAATCGCGGGAGCCAGCGCCGTGAGTATGACGTCACGCCAATAGTGTGGTGAGGATGTAGTGTTCATGACTTTACCTTCAATTCAAGATATCATGATAGTGTTGATTAATTACCTTGAAGTCAAGATAAATGAAAAATCAAACCAGCGAACGCGAATATGATGCGGTAGATGCCATCCTTGAACAGTGGCGGCGCGAGCGGCCCGATCTGGATGCCAGCCCCATGGGGCCGATTGGACGCCTCAGACGATGTGCCGCGTTCATCGAACTGCGGCTGGAAGCCTGTTTCTCCAGATTTGAACTGAGCAGTTGGGAGTTTGATATGCTGGCTACGCTGCGGCGTGCAGGTGCGCCGCATTGCCTTAGCCCGACGGAGCTGTTCTCCGCGCTGATGGTAACGTCAGGTACCATGACTCACCGACTCAAACGCCTTGAAACCCGCGGGTTTATCGAACGCGTGCAGAACGAACAGGATGCACGCAGTATGCTCGTGCAACTCACTAGCACGGGGCTTGAACTGATTAACCGCGCGGTTGAAGCACACATTGAGAATGAGCGTCAGGTGTTATCGGTGCTGCCTGCCGAGGTTCTGGCTTCTCTTGATGCTAACCTTGCTGCGCTATTGCGCGGGCTGGAGAGTCACGCAGGCAGAGTTGAGCCTAAAGAGACAAATTAAGCCACTGCGCTAACCTGAATCTGTTACTACAAAGGAACTGAACGATGTCTGAATACCATGCTTCAATCTGCTGGCAACGCGATGGGCAAGATTTTATTGATAACCGCTACAGTCGACTGCATCAGTGGCAGTTTGACGGTGGTATTACGCTGCGCGCCTCGTCGTCACCCCATGTCGTTCCGTTGCCTTTTTCGCTGGAGGATGCGGTCGATCCCGAAGAAGCGCTGGTAGCCTCACTGTCCAGCTGCCATATGCTGTGGTTTCTTTCCATTGCGGCTAAAAAACGCTTCTGCGTGGATGATTATCAGGACCACGCGGTAGGGACGATGGGAGTAAATGCGGCGGGAAAAATGGCGATGTTGGACGTTACACTGCGTCCGCAGGTGACATTCAGTGGTGAGAAGCAGCCTACTGCCGAGCAATATGCCAAATTGCACGAACTGGCGCACGATGCCTGTTACATCGCTCACTCAGTGAATTTTCCTGTGAACTGCGAGCCGACGTTAGGCTGAGCCGAACGGGTTGTCGACGCGGAAAGATAACCGCGAGTAGCACAAAAAATGTCCGCCCGACGCGTTCAGATCGGGCGGTATGATCGATGATGTTCAGCAAATCATCACCAGCCGGTAATACGTTGCCAGGTTTCTTGCTCATGCGTGTGTGATTTCAGCACCTGCTTGTTTGATTTTAAAACCTGATAGTGCTGATGCATCGCAGCTGTCGCACAGGCGTGGTTAGGCAATATCCGCAGTCGGGTGCCGACTGGGAAATCATCCACAGAAAGCCCACTGTCGGCGGGTAGTGCGATAATGCCGTGTTCCTGATTGGTGATTGTTACGCAGAGATCGTCGTAAGGGCGGCCGTCCAGGTCGCAAACCAGCCCGTAACCGTAATCTTTTGCCTGAGATGCGGTGCCGCGATCGCGGGAGAGCGCCATCCAACCCGCATCGATAAACACCCAGCCTTTTTCGCGATTATGCCCAATCACGGTGCTGACGACCGACAGCGCGATATCATCCAGCGAACAGACACCGACATTTTTCATCACCAGATCGAACGTGGTGAACACGCCCGCCCTGACTTCGGTAACACCGGTTAAATCCTCGGCAAAGTGCGCCGTTGGCGTGGCACCGACGCTGAGTACGGGGCAGGCAATTCCCAGTGCCCGTACACGCTGTCCGGCGGTATTGATGGCTTTGCACTCGGCACGCGCGGCGGCTCTGATCGCCTCGTCCGTGCGGCAGGCGTAGGATTCTCCCGCATGCGCCAGCAGGCCGGTAAGCGTTGCACCGTTGCCGTCGATCTGCTTTGCCAATTCAAGCAACGCGTCGCTTTCCGGCGGAATACCGCCGCGATGTCCGTCACAGTCAATCTCGATAAACACCGAAAACGTCACGCTATTGGCGAGTGCGAAATCGGTCACCGCGCGTGCCTGCTCTGCGCTATCGAGAAGAATATGAATATTCACACCTTTGTGGATGAGGTTGGCGATGCGTGGCAGCTTGTGCGGGGCGATCCCCACGGCGTAGAGCAGGTTGGTGTAACCCGCGTTGGCAAAGGCCTCTGCTTCTGCCAGCGTCGAAACTGTCGCGGGTGAAGCGGCGTCTTTGAGTAGATAGCGACCAGCTTCAATCGAGCGTAGCGTTTTGAGGTGCGGTCGAATCTGGCTGCCTAATTTTTCCGTACGCTGATAAAGCCTGTCGATATTGCGTTGAAAGCGGAACTCATCAATCAGCAAAAAGGGCGTTTCCAGCGCGTTAAGCCATTCACTCTTGTTCATTGTGCACCTTCATTTCGTTTAGCCTGTTGCCAGGCGGCAAGAATACGCTGGCCAATATATAAGTCCTGAATGGACAAGCCAGAGCTGTCAAACACGGTGATATCGTCCGGCGTTTGTCGTCCTGCTGCGTTTGCGCTAATCACATCGCCAATGGCGGTCAGCGTCACATGGGCTGGCGCATGCTGGAAGTCACCAATCATTCGGGACTGGGAAGGCAGATCGCAAAACAGGCGGCCTGTGGTAAACAGCTCGGGCGGCAATTCCTGCTTGCCGACGGCGTCCGATCCCATGCTGACAACGTGCGTTCCGGCGTTAACCCATTCGGCGTTAAACAGCGGCGCGCGTGAGGGCGTAGCGGTTACGATGATATCCGCTGCGCGGCACGCGCTTTCGGCATCGCTGATTTGCGCATCCAACCCGGCAGCCTGGAGCTCTCGCGCCATGTCTGCGGATTTGCTGCTATCGCGTCCGACAATTAGCACGGTACGAATTGGTCGTATTCTTGCCAGCGCGGCGCACTCATAGCGGGCCTGATGACCGGTTCCGAACACGGCCAGGACTGAGGCATCAGGTCTTGCCAGTAAATCGGCTGCAACGGCGTTGGCGGCGGCGGTACGAAAAGCATTCACCTTTCCGGCTTCAATCGCGACAGCGATTTTCCCGATTTGCTGATCGAACAGCAGAATGAGGGAATTATGGCGGGGTAGCCCGTTAGCGGGATTTCCCGGCCAGAACGAACCGACTTTTAGTCCCGCGAGTTCACCGGTTGCTGAGGCCTTGATACTGAAGGTGTTGACCGGATCGGAGCCTTGCCCGTGTACCACCGGAAAGCTGCGTGCTTCCGGTTCGCTAGCGGCGAGCAGGGCTTCACGCACGGCGTCATAAGCCAGCTCATGGTTGATGAGTTCCGCTGATTCCGCTTCAGAAATAAAGATCATCGTTTTTTCCTTAGGCATTGCCAGTCAGAAATGCGCCGTAGCGGGTGATATCAACGTTCCCGCCGCTGATAATAATGCCGATGCGTTTACCGCGTAGCGATTCCCTGAGATTACGTGCCGCCGCAAAGCTGAGGCACCCCGTCGGTTCAACGACGATCTTCATGCGTTCGGCGTAAAACCGCATTGCGTCAATCAGGTCGTCATCCGTCACGGTCAGGATATCGTCGACATTCTGGCGAATCAGAGGGAAGGTATAGTTGCCCAAATGCTGGGTCTGCGCGCCATCGGCGATGGTTTTGGGCGTATCGATATGCACAATGTTGCCGCTGCGGAAAGATTGCTGTCCGTCGTTGCCCGCGAGAGGCTCGACGCCATAAATTTTGCAGTGTGGGGATAGCTGACGTGTGGCAAGCGCACAGCCTGACAGCAATCCACCGCCGCCCAGACAGACGAACAGGGCGTCCAGTTCACCGGTTTCTTCCAGCAACTCTTTCGCGGCGGTGCCTTGCCCAGCAATAACATGCGGGTGGTCGTAAGGGGGAATGAGCGTCAGGCCATACTTTTTCGCCAGATCGTTGCCGATCTGCTCACGATCTTCGGTATATCGGTTGTATTCCACCACGTTTCCGCCGTAACCGCGCGTGGCTGCGACCTTTGCCGCCGGGGCATCGTGTGGCATGACAATCGTTGCTGGAATGCCGAGTAATTTGGCGGCCTGCGCAATCGCCTGCGCATGATTACCGGAAGAAAAGGTGACCACGCCAGCGGCTTTCTGCTCGTCCGAGAACTGCAACAGTGCGTTCATCGCACCGCGAAACTTGAATGCGCCCATGCGTTGCAAGTTTTCACACTTGAAGAAAAGCTCTGCACCGAATGCGTCATTGACCGTGCGCGATGTCATCACTGGCGTTTTATTGGCATAGCCATCAATACGTTCCGCTGCGGCTACCACATCGTCGTAGGTTGGGAGGCGTAAGTCGCTCATATCTGGATAATCCGATGTTAGTGATTATGAATACCGGAATCGTTGGTTCCGATACTGTCGAATACCTGATAAACAAAATATATAAAATTAGATAAATTGTCTAATATGATTTATTTTTAGATTCTCGATGGCGTGATAAGTGTCATGCGCAGTTGAAAGAGGGCGAGCTGCTGGCGTGTGATACACTCTGCGGCAGAAAACGGTGTTGTGATTGGAGATAAGATGTCTACATCTGGAGAAGGCCTTCTGCTGACGCAGTTAGATGCCATCGCGAAAGGGTTGAGCGAAACGTTCGCGCCATTCTGTGAAGTGGTTGTGCACGATCTGAAAAATCCAGAACACGCGATACTTTCCATTCACAATAACCTCTCCGGCAGGGAGGTGGGCGCGCCTGCAACGGAACTGGGCCTTGCCCGCATTGCCTCGCCCGAATTTCCTAACATTCTGGCGAACTACGCCAACCAGTTTGCCGACGGACGTCCGGTAAAAAGCACCTCGGTCGGCATCAAAAATGCAGAAGGTGAATACGTCGCCGCACTGTGCCTGAATGTTGATATGACGCTGTTTCGCGGCATGCAAAATGCGCTGGCGCAGTTCACCCAGCTCGCTTCTGACTCGGTGACCGAACATCTGGAACCCAACGGTGCGGCGGCGATCAGACAACACATCGATCACTTCGCTGCCCGGCTTGCCACCACGCCACGGGCGTTAAAAGCGCAGGACAGAAAAATCCTGCTTCAGGAACTGAAAGACAACGGCCTGCTGGAAGTCAAAAAATCGATGGAAACTATCGCCCAGCACCTCGGCGTATCGCGGGCATCGGTGTATTTGTATGCGAAGGATTAGGACGATTTGTGTTGCGCACTAACCGATTAAAGTGTGGCGGAAAATGGTAGGATTAATCATAGTGGCAGCAAAAATTTAGGGGAAACAATGGTTATTTGGAATGTTCGTGGGCGCGAAACTGTCAGGATGAAGAGAAAAGGCATTGTAGAGTGAAAATTAAGAAATTTTTTTCTGATTTTTTTTGTGATTATAAAAAAATATCTAAATCAATTAAATCTCACCAAGATGTTCATATTAACTGTGAACGTATTTCTCTTGCCGTTATATGCGCAGAAGATAAATGTTTTTTCTCTCATTATGGGGTAAGCATTAAGTCTATCGCTAGAGCAGCTGTAAAATTCCACGGAGGAGCAAGTACCATTACAATGCAGTTGGTGAGAGTCATTTCTGGCAGATATGAAGTGACAATAACGAGGAAAATTAGAGAGGCTATACTGGCCGTATTAATTGAACGTAAATATGATAAGTTTGAAATATTAAACGCGTATTTATCATGTGCTTATTTTGGCACAGGGTTGATTGGCATTAATGACGTGATGAAGGTATTTTTTAAAGATAAAGAAAAAAATGATCTTTCTTCTATGGATTGTTATTTCATTGCAGCCTTACTAAAAAGGCCTGCACCAAGAGAAATTACTACCTCTTGGGCTTGTCGTGTGAACACTCGGATGAAGTACATAGAGGATGTTGCTTCAGTTAAAGGGAAATTAATTCTCGAAAAAATAAAATAAAATTAACTACTGTGTATAGAATTAGTGTTTTGAATACATAATCAAAAATATGTGATGTGATTCTTGAAGTTATGCTCTCATGTTCAAATATGGACATCCATCTGTCATCTATATTGTTATTTATATTGCTCATTATTAAATAACATTCATTTTGAAGTAGTTCTAATTCTTTCAATTGCATATCAATTTTATCATATTTTACATTCTGAGGATTATCTGCATTTTTTGCGAGAAATACATGATGGCTTCTCAATTTTCCTTGTAGTATATTAAATGTATTTCTGTTTTTAAGCACTTTATCTCTAAGGGTTACAGTGGCTGTGTAATCGAAGTTTAAATTCCATTCTCGTATCATCGCCCTATAATTTTTTCTTAGCGAATCATCTAATTCTTCATTGTCGTGCTTTGCTTTTTTTAGTGCGTATAGATAATCTCTAGTTAAATGTATTCTGCCTAAGAGTTTTTTTTCAAAATCTCTTACAAGTTCCTTTGCATCATTAATTATTTTCTCTTCTTTTTTTATTTTTAGCTCGTTTTTAAATCTTTTGGTTGTGAAATGATGAGCTAGAAATGCTGCCAGTATAGTGATCGCCAATGCTACAGTAGGAGTCATCCCTGTATACCTTATCTTATTTGATCCCTTACTATACAATTTTCCTCGGCATTTAACTAGCTTGATACCAAGCAAGTCTATAAAAATTAACAACTGGTTTGCGTACTTTTTCAGTGATATTGAGCCTTAACATACCGTATTAAAGTTTTATGTGTTGTCGGGCGTTGGATAAGCGATTATCTAAAAATGTGGTTGAACATGATTTCACCAACAAACGATATGCACGCTCAATCATCCCGTTACTCCACCAACAACTTCCTCAATCCTAACCTATACTTGCTTAACTGCCCGATTTGCCGATGAGCGGCATCGTCGGGTGTGGTGAAACGAAAACGCGAGGAGTAGGTATGGGTATTCTGTCCTGGATTATTTTTGGCTTGATTGCGGGGATTTTGGCTAAGTGGATTATGCCCGGTAAAGACGGCGGCGGTTTTATCCTGACGGTGTTGCTCGGGATTGTCGGTGCGGTTGTGGGCGGCTATATCAGCGTTTTCTTTGGGTTCGGCCGGGTCGATGGCTTTAATTTCGGCAGTTTTGTGGTGGCGGTTGTCGGCGCGATTGTCGTGCTGTGGGTATACCGCAAGATTCGGGATTAATTTTGTATCCGTTGCCCCTGTTCAGGGGCAACGTGCTTTCTGTTGCGTCAATATGAAGATGAATAAAACCAGTCGATTAGCTGTTCTGCGGCTTCGTGAGGCGCCAGCGCAGAGGTGTGCAGTGAACGATGATGGGTTGCATCGATCGTGTCGGCGTAGTCGTAATTCCTCAGAATTTCTTTGAGTTTCTCCTGCGTATTCACCTTACCGAACTGATGTCGATCAGCGTTTTCTACGCGATTTAAGAGGTGCGCTTCGTCGCTACAGAGTTGAACGAAAAATGGCGTAACGCCACGTTCCGCGCACAGTGTCTTTATCGCCTCAATGTACTCGTCGTCTTTGCTTCCCTCATAGCAGAAGGTCGTGATCAGATCACGCTCATCCTCTGCAAAAAGCAGCGTGATGGCGTAGAGCCTGAGCTGACAGGCGAAGCGCCGGAGCGTGCTAAATGCACTATCCGGCGGGAGCACCGCCATCGCTAAATCATACGTCAGATGATTATGAAATAGCGTTGCCCCCATTTTTTCTGCCAGCAGGCGACTGATAGTGAGTTTCCCCACCGCAGGCGGCCCGTAGAGAAAAATAAGCTTCTTCACTGCGCTGTACTCGTCGTGCCGGGTTCGTAATACGTGATATTCAGTGCATTACGTGTTTTGACGGAGATGCCGGTTAGCGGCATGACCGCATGCCAGGTTTCATAAAACCCGTTGCGGATGATGACGCTGGCGTTGCCCATAATCGGAAGAACGGAATGGCAGACGTCAGCATGATTCTCTGGGTTGAGGATCTGAAAGGCACCGCCCCAGCTTTCTTCCCATTCGGCGTTAAAATAGATAATCAGGCGGAATCCGCGTTTCAGGGATGCGTCGACATGGGGAAGGTAGTGCGTGTCCCGGCCGGCGCGAAAGGCCACCGCTTCCATTTTGAATTCGGAAAGGTCGGCACCGCAGAAGGCGGACAGGGCGGTAGTAAAGTCGTCAGAAACCAAGTCGTTGCACATTCCCAGCCAGGCGTCGGACAGCGTCGTGGTGTCGCTCACCTTGCCGGAGGCTAAAGGAATAAGGGTACGACGATAAAAGTAGCCGCCGTTACGTTCACGATAGTTAAACCCGTCGGTCGGGAACTCGTGAGCAAGCGTTGAGGCGACATCACGGTTGCGCCATATTTGGGTTAATTCTCCCCACTGGAAAGGGGTTTCATGCCGTTTGCCGTGGATGATGCGTTCAAGATCAAAATAGTCGGACATTTTTTCACTCCCTGTTATTAATCACACCTGACGGATAGTGGCGGTTAACGCCCATCAGAGGCTTCCCAGTGCGGTAGTCATACGTTGAATCAGTTCCTCTGTTTCGTTGGCTGAAATCGTGAAAGCGGGTGCCAGTTTTAAGTACGGACCCGCTGCGCCAACGATGACGCCATGTTGGCGTATCGCCGCCTGCGCACGGCCACACTGTTCGAGGGACTCAAACGTCATCGATAGCATCAGCCCTTTACCTTGCAGGCTGATCAGCCCCTCGGTTTGAGGGAAATGCTGCTTAGCGAGCTGGAGGATCGTCCTTCCTTTTGCCGTGACATCATCGTAGAGGTGATGCGCATCCAGATAATCCATGACAAACAGCGCCGCGCGGCAGCCCAGCAGGTTGCCGGATTGCGTATGACCGTGGCGGAAAAACGGCGGCATTTGCCCTTTGAAGCTGTCGGTAATCGCCTCCGTGGCAAGCACGGCGGTAATGGGAACGCCACCGCCCAGACACTTGCTGAAAATGACAATGTCAGGCTGTGCGCCTTGTGAGACCGATTCACAGAACGCCCCTGCGCGGCCAACGCCGCAGTAAACTTCGTCACAGATCAGCGGAATGTCGTGTTTTTTTGTTAACTGCGAAAGCTGTTGCAGGAAGCCCTCAGGCAGCAATCGGGTGCCTTCCATTGCCATGATCGGTTCAATAATAACGGCGGCGATGGTCGATTCCTGCTCTTCCAACAGCGTTTCCCAGCCGCGAATATCGCTGAGGTGTTCAGGTGGGGGCATCGTGATCGTATTGCTGTCGAGCAGAGACGGTAAAATACCCTCGTTGATAAAAGGGCGCCTTGTCGCCATCATCGCGCCGAGCGTACAGCCGTGGTACGCGCCGTTAATCGCTACGATTTTCGTTCGCGCTGGGCGGGAACGGTTGACCTGATATTGCCAGGCCATTTTGAGTGCGCTTTCGACACCTTCGCTGCCGCTCCCGACGATGAACGTCTTGTGAAGGCCTGTACCGAGTAGCTTAGCGGTGAGTTTTTCGGCCAGTTCGCCGGGGAGTTGGGTGTTTGAATAGATATTGCAGGCATGAATCAGCGTGGATAATTGCTGTTGCAGGGCGGCAATGAATTCAGGGTGAGAGTGCCCCAGGCAATGGTTATAACAGCCCGACATCCCGTCAAAGTAGCGCTGCCCGCGTTCATCATAAAGATAAACACCTTCGCCACGGTGAATAATCGGGCGCTCGTCTTTTTCAGTGAGAGCCGTATAAGGTGGCCAGTATGGGTTAGAGGTAGGATTCATATTGTGTCCCTGTCAGCGCGGTTCTGATGTCGTCAACGTTACTCACGATCGAATCAATCGTTCGGGTCTCTTTTTTTCCTGTACCGGCACAGAGCCTGGAATTGGAAATCCCCAGGAAAGACAGCACCGTGCTGGAAGCCATATCGGGCGCTGACATCACTTCTTCGTAGTCAAGGGTGAGGATGTCATGGTGCTGAAAAGCCTGATAAAACGCGGCCTGATTTTCCAGATTGCTATCGATGAACGCCGTTAGCTCATCGACCGACACGGCCATTTTTTCGTGAGAAATCGGGCGACTATCATGCTGGCCGACGTACCAGATGCGGTCGCGCAGGCTTTTCTTCAACGACACGAATTGCTGTAGTCGGCTTCTTCTTTCCAGCAGGATCAGTTTCAGGTCGGGAATTGCCAGCAAGGCAGGCCAGATCGGCGCATCGCCCCAGTTAGTATCAAGATCCCGAAACAGCACAAAACCGACCGCTTCGACATATTCAAAATAGGGTCTGAACAGGTGGCGATGCAGGATCGTTTCGATAGCGGTGTCTTTAACGGAATAGGGCAGCAAATGTTGGCCAAAGCGGTTGAATGCTTCACCGTGCATTTCAATATTTGGGTGGGAACCTAACAGCGTGCGGAGTAGGTGGGTACCCGCTCTGGGCGTAGAGACGATGGCAAATTTCTGATAGCGGGTTTGTGCCGCCAGAACATCCGCATCCACGCTGCCGCCGACCCATTTGTATTTTTCAGCAAGGGCAATTTTTTCGCAGAACCACGCAAAATAAGGCGGCGCGTCATGTTGAAGATCCTGTAGCTGCGCCTGAACTTCGTCTCCGCGTATTCCCTGAACGCTCCAGTTTACGCCGTTGAGACGGAATTCATGAACGAAGGACAGCATTGCTGCCAGCGTTTTCTCACTTATCGGTAGCTCGGTTAACTCATCCCGCATCTGGGCTTGAAGGTGCTCTTGCGGGCACGTCAGCCAGCCATCCCAACGCGCCGCTAGCGCGGATTCCGTCATTGAACGATCGATCATGATCTCTCCTTGATTATGCGATCAGGGTGGGGACACTGGTGAACATACCTCGCAGCAGGGTTCTTGGGGAGGCGGGATCGTCCGTATAGGCATGGCGTCCGTGAGAGATTTTATCGTTACGCATGATCAAGGCCTGTCCGCGATAGAGAGGGAATGTCAGGTGATAGCGGCTACCTTCAGCGGCCAACTGCGACATGTACTCGATGGCCTCGACAACGCGAGGATTGATATTGCGTGAATAGTCCCAGTCTGCGGTCACATCCAGCGTAAACCCGCCAATATATCCGCCGTCCCGATCGGGACGAAAAACTGGACCGATATGGGCGTACTGTGTCCCGGATTGTGTCCCAGTTGAACGGCGTCTGAAAATCTGTTCTTCAAGCAGAATATTCGCTAAGTCAGGGTGCTCAGCCCGGAGCTTCTGAAACGCGGATACGCTATCAAACAGGACGGTTCCACCCCCTTGGCTTGCATGTTGTTTACAAAGGAGGATCGATGTTTTTATGCTTCCAATCGGGATATAAGAGCCATCGGTATGAAGAGAAAGGTGTGAGGTACTGTTGAAAACCATATGCGTGCCGTGTGAGAGCCCGCCAATCTGATTCACCCCGGATGTGGATACGCCCTCTTTGTGTTCCTGACGGTTAAAGGCTGACTGATAAATATCACCCAATGAATAAAGCGCTGACATTTTTTGGAAATCGGAATCATCGTATTTCCATTCGCGGGTAACGACGGCAAAGCGATATTTTTCGATATGCGCAATGACTGCCTTCTTATCTTCACTATCAATGACTTGTGGTGACCATCCATCAAAGCAACTTTTCATCGCTATTACTCCTGTAATTAGCTCGACTGAAAACGCACATGAATTTATATCCGTCATACTTCAAGTTGCATGCCTATTGGCTGTATTACGCGCCTCCTCCATGAGCCTCGTTAATTTGGAATGATTAAATAGCTAATAATGATGTGAGAGGTATTATATGGCGCTCATGCCTCCGTCAATGGAAAGTATTTGACCCGTAATATATTTACTGGCATCGGAAGCAAATAGGATCGCTGCACCTTTTAAGTCTTGAGCATCCCCAATACGCCGCAACGGTGATTTTTGCGCCAGTGCATCAACACCAAGGCGATTTAGCAAATTCTGTGTCATGGCGGAAGGGAAAAAACCGGGGGCGAGCGCATTGACGGTGATATTAAATTCACCCCATTCACCCGCCAATGCACGAGTAAAGTTCACTACGGCACCTTTGCTGGTGCTGTACGCGATGCCTTCCAACCAACCGGGCAGATTGCCCTGTAAACCTGCCAGCGACGCCACGTTGATAATTTTGCCATAGCGGCGGGGGATCATGCTGTATTTGCCGATTTTCTGCGTGAGTAAAAATAGGCTACGGATATTCAGATTCATTACGCGATCCCAGTCATCAACGGAATGATCTTCAGCTGGTGCACCGAGAGCGATACCAGCATTATTGACGAGAATATCTATCTGGCCTGTCTTGGCGATGGCTTCCTCGGCGAGGCGCTCAATATCGCGATCCTGCGCATTGTCGGCGGCAATCCATTCGGCACGAATACCCAATGAGGAGAGGTGTGACTGTGCTGTCTGCAATTCATCGGCGTGGCGCGCTGAGAGGATTATGTGAGCCCCTTGTGCGCCGAGTGCTTCAGCAATTTGTAGCCCTAATCCACGCGATCCTCCGGTGATGAGGGCCGTTTTTCCAGACAGATCAAAGAAGTGCGGCGTATCCATACGTATTCCCTTATATTCTATATCCATTAGATGTAACCTAAATAATGCAATCTGCAGAATAAAGTTTTATTGTTTAATAATGTACCTGTAACTTAAAGTATGAAGGGGCGCACTAACAACAGCAGTGAATTTAAATAGATATTGATAAAAAATTCTAGCTATATTCTGTCATGAATAAATAAGATGTGTTGAGTTGTGATTAAGTCCTCATTAATTTCTTAAATAAAACCCATTTGGTATAACGCTAATCAGCGCTATACCCTAAATAATTAGAGTTTAAGGAAGGTAGTAAGGTAAAGAATCCCGATAAGCTTACTTAGGTAAGTGAGTGCAGCCAACGCACAGGCAACTTGAAATATGACGGGTATAGCTGCTGTGCCAGACCGCGTGGCGAGGGTAGATGAATGCCTGTGGCAATGCACCGAGAAGTTCTCTGCTAGCCGCTGAAGCAATAAGTCAGTCAGGAGTGGGTGAAAAAGTGGATCCTTCTAATATTCAAAACTGGCACTGGATTATAGAACCATTTCACGTCTAAATGGCATCATCACCTGTCATCGTTCAACTCATCATCTTCAACTAATAACAGATGTATTTGGGATACTGGAGCAGACCATGAAGAATAGCGAACTGAATCAACGCCGTCTGGCCGCCACACCGCGTGGTGTGGGTGTCATGTGTGATTTCTATGCCGAGCGTGCGGAAAACAGCACCCTGTGGGATGTTGAAGGGCGGGAATTTATCGATTTTGCTGCCGGGATTGCGGTACTGAATACTGGCCACCGCCACCCGAAGATTGTCGCGGCGGTGCGCGAGCAGTTGGATCGCTTTACCCACACGGCCTACCAGATTGTGCCTTACGGCAGTTATGTCACGTTGGCCGAGCGCATCAACGCGCTGGCACCCATTGAAGGTGCGGCAAAGACCACGTTCTTTACCACCGGCGCTGAAGCGGTAGAAAACGCGGTGAAAATCGCTCGTGCGTACACCAAGCGCCCGGGTGTGATCGCCTTCAACGCAGCGTTCCACGGCCGCACGCTGCTGACTATGACGCTGACGGGCAAAGTGGCACCGTATTCCACAGGGTTCGGCCCGTTCCCCGGTTCTATTTTTCACGCGCTTTATCCGAATGAGAAGCAAGGCATCACCGTCGAACAGGCACTGGAAAGCGTCGAACGCCTGATGCATACCGACATCGCCGCCGATCAGGTTGCCGCGATTCTGCTGGAACCCGTACAGGGTGAAGGGGGGTTTCATGTCGCGCCACCCGCTTTTATCAGCGGGCTGCGTAAGCTGTGCGATGAGCACGGTATTCTGCTGATTGCCGACGAAGTTCAGACCGGCTTTGCCCGTACCGGTAAGCTGTTTGCGATGGAATATTACGCGGAGAAAGCAGATCTGATCACCATGGCGAAAAGTCTGGGCGGCGGTTTCCCTATCTCCGGCGTTGTTGGGCGTGCCGAGGTGATGGATGCGCCATCGCCGGGGGGATTGGGTGGCACCTATGCAGGCAACCCGCTGGCTGTGGCCTCTGCGCTGGCGGTATTGGATGTGATTGAAGAAGAGAAATTGTGCCAGCGTGCACAGCGTCTGGGGGCCACGCTAGTGGAGACGCTGGAGAATATCAAGGCGCAGTGCCCAGCTCTGATAGCGATTCGTGCACAAGGGTCGATGGTGGCGGCAGAGTTTACCGATCCGTACACCGGTAAACCGTCGGCAGAAATTACCCGTCAACTCCAGAAAAGCGCGTTGGAGGCAGGCCTGCTGCTGCTGACCTGCGGCGTGAATGGCAATGTAATTCGTTTCCTGTACCCACTAACGGTTCCTGACGATCAGTTCAGCAAGGCCATGAGCATCCTGACGCGCGTATTAATACGATAGAAGAGAGACTATGCAACAGAAAGTGGCAAGACAGCCAAAACAGTTGACGCCTGAATGTCACCAATCCCACAATGGGTAAAGTGCTGAGTACAGTATTTTTAGTGACGGTGTCACAAAATGAACAAACTTCCAGTCCTAACAGAAAATATTTTGGTTCCGGACGTGGTATCACCTGGTACAACTTCGTCTCAGATCAGTACTCTGGATTTCACGGCATTGTAATAGCATCAATCACGGCCTTATCTTTTTCCCGCCAGTCAGCTCTGCGCCGATAAAAAGATGCGCGTGATAAAGAGGCCAGTTTACAAGCCGTAATAACCGACAGACCTGAGGCCGTTAATAGGCCGGCGCAGGATTTTTTCTCGGTTACTACCAGCCCTTTTTTGCAAAAAGCTCCTTTATGGCATGATTTTCCAGACTGACTTCAGCAAAGAGTTTTTTCAGTCGGGCATTTCCATCTTCAAGTTCTTTTAATCGTTTAACATCATTAGCCTCCATGCCGCCATACTTAGATTTCCAATTGTAATAAGTCGCATTACTTATTTCGTTCTGACGGCAGATTTCTTCAACTTTCAGATCAGAATCAGCAAGCTTCAGGATATTGACGATCTGAGTTTCAGTAAAACGTGCTTTTTTCATTTTGACCTCTGCAAATGTAAAGGCAGAAAATCTAATTATAGCTGTCTCATTTTAGGGGGAGTGGACATCCCCACTGATGCACGGGTATATCAATATGCTGGGGCATTATACGTTCACGCTATCCGATGATATTTTAAACGAAGATTTGAGAGAATTAAATTTCAATTTAAACAATGAATTATCTGCTTAACGTACGTTTTTGTTCCATTGACCCTCAAACCCTGAAAGCGATGGTGGGATATGAAGTTATTTATCACTGTAGTTGATTTAACTTATGTTGTGCGGAAATCCAGTTCATAAGTCACAGGTGGCATATCTATTTGCTTTAAATAAATATTTTTAATATAAAGATGAATTCACTTCCAGAAAATTTCATGAACTAACAGGGACTGCGCCTCTTATGAGCATTTCCTGACATCTTACTCCACTTCAGTTCATGAACCATTTCCTATCGTAGTTGCATAACCAAGCACATCAATCTTTAGGTCTTATCTGATTGTCTTCTTGAATAATTCATGAATTTAGGTAACATTTAGACAAGGTGATACTTAATCGAAACTAATGTCTCTGATGGCGATAGTGTTGTCAGGGCTGGCTGGATTTATCCGAGGGGGTATCTGTCGGGTAAAGAAGCTAATGGAGTATATCCCTTAAAATTGAAGTTCATTTAAAATTGGCTCTTTCTCAATGAGGCGTAACATTTTGTGATATGAAACAACATTCTATATAATCCATTTCGTAGAGTAGAAAAAATATTGAAATTAGAGTATGGATTAAAATGATAGTATTTTCTCTTTTAGGCATATATATTAAATATGATAACATGGGGTTATAATGTTACAACGTGAAATAGATAACAGAGCTATAATTGACGCCTTCAGCATATTAAGCACAAAGGTTCAAGCGGAAAACTCATCTGGATATGGAAACACAAATCAAGTTATTGAGACCGTTATTATACCAATCTTAAATTTAACGTACGGAAGAAATTTCTCAAATTTAAATGCCGATATGAAAAATTACCCAGGAATTGATATTGGTGATGAATTCTCTGGTATTGGGGTGCAAATAACGGGAACAGCATCCTCTACAAAATATAATGAAACCTTGGATAAAGTTCATAAGCATGATAAAGAGGGGCTTTATAGAGAAATCTGGATGTTAATTACATCCAATCAACAAAAGGGAACATGCCAACGAATAGGCTTTACTATCACTATAATGAACCTACAAGACCTTGCTCGAGATATTACTTTACTTGAAGATGAGAGGTTTTACAAATTACTCGCATACTCAAAAAGACATTTCCCTGGTCAGTTTGTAGACATAAATAATGTCAGCATATTTGCTGATCGTCAATCAACCTCAGCAGATCCATCTGAAGATATATCAAATTTTGTTAATTACTTTAATTATGAATCTGAACACCACGCAGTCATCAGATCCGATCTTATTAAATTAAAAAACACATTGGCATCAATTAGCAACGACGAGCGCTGGATCTTACTACGAGTTCTAAAATTAGGTTACAAGAATTATACATCTTACAGAGTCGCAACTTCTGTTTTTCTGTCAGATTTAGATTATCATGGGCGTTGTGAATTTTGGATAATGATTGATTCTCTTAAAATTAAAAATCTAGCTTGGTATGATGAAGATGAAAGAGAAGTTTCGGTATTCTATTCCAGTGAGTTAGAAGACACTGATATATTAGCCATGACTAGAGACTACTTGAATGAAAATTCGGGTTGGGATACTGTCAAAGATGCAATTCTCAACTGCAATTTTAGTATGATTTAAAACTATATGAAGTTTTTTCTGATTAATTTACCAGTAAAGTGCATTGTGCTAATAGTCTTACATTTTGTAATTGATAGTAAAGTAAAGAAGGTCATTGGTAGCGAGAAATACGAGTTATATAGAGCACTGAGTCCGATTCGTCCGTTATTGACCAGAATAAATAGCCTGACTTTCTAAGCAAATTTAGACTGAAATCTAAGGGGAAATCCGTTGGAAGTAGAAATGTGGGATGGTGGCTTACAAGAGCAGGAAGTATTGGCTATAGAGAAAATAAAGGCTGCTTTTTCAGTCAACATATCTAAGCCTGACAAGCCTGTCCGTGGCGGCTCAATTAGCGAGCAGTTACAAAACTATGGTTTTACCGGCACTGGAATGTTCCCCTGGAAAGGTTATGCAGGTTTTCGATTTGTTGAGGCAAAAAAAGAGGGTGAATTCGATTTAGTCATTGTGACGCACTGCAACGTCATCATTGTTGAACTGAAAGACTGGAACCATCAGCCTGTAACCGCGCGCGGAGATACCTGGTATAAGGGTGACAAAAACATGGGGCGCTCGCCCGTAAGCGTGACCCGTGGCAAAAAATTCATGCTGGACAACAAACTCAAGCGTCTGGTAGACCGTTTTACGAACAAAGGCTATACCCCGATTGTTCATTTCTTTGTTGTGATGACCGGCAATGCGGACTTCAGCGCGCTGCCGGAGGAACAACTCCATCATACGATATCGTTAAAAGATTTTCTGAAGTTTGCCGATCGCAGGACATTCAATAGCTACTTCAAGCCGCACCGAGGCTCCGAGGTTCTTAACAAGGATTTTCCTCTTTTTGATAACCTGTTCCTGGGGCCTCAGACGGCGCCAAAAGCCCTGAGAGTTAATGGCTACGAAGCTAAGGATATGATTTTCGAACATCCTAAAAAGGTGTATCGGGAATACCTAGCAAAATCTGAGATATCAGCGAACAACGAAGCGCTACTCAGAGTGTGGGATTTTAGGAATATCGCGGGAACGAAAGCGAACACCCCGGAAGGACGAGCTCAGATCGTTTCACGTGAGCGTGAAGTGTTACAGCACATCAATCACCAGAACCGTGACCTGTATAACCACTGCCTGAGGTCTCTGACGAGTTTTCAGAAAGACGAGGTGACGGCCGAGTACAGCGAAGTCTATGAGCTTCCGCCGGGTCATGTCCGGTTTAACGAATTTATCGGAAAATATGGCAAGGCGTTTTCTGATATTGACCGCTTGAATGTGGTTAAACTGCTCATCGCGAAGTTTAGCGATCTCCATGAGATGAAAATTGCGCACAGGGATATCGCCGATCACAGCCTGTGGATTTCACCTTCAAAAGAAGTTGCCCTTTCGAACTTTATTTCGGCATACCACCGGCCAGCCGGAACAGTCGGCGATTACCGTAAGCTCTTATCC
Organism: Pectobacterium versatile; assembly: GCF_020166435.1. GTDB lineage: Bacteria > Pseudomonadota > Gammaproteobacteria > Enterobacterales > Enterobacteriaceae > Pectobacterium > Pectobacterium versatile. The sequence continues at coordinate 506,438 of NZ_JAINZP010000001.1, forward strand.
GTAGGTGCAATCGAGGTAAAAGACATGCTTGATGAGGGCGAGCTTACGCCTTTTCGGCAGGATGTTCATGCCCTGGGCCTTGTAGCCTGGCACTTGTTAAGCGGTAAGCGCATGTCGCCAAAGAGTCTGGAGACAGTACAGGACAGTATGCTAAGCAGCCAAAACTGGTATTCATATGTATTACTGGATGCCGTTGCTGCAAAATTTGCTTCCGCGACTGAATTCTTTGATGTCCTGAAACAGGCCGAACCTGCGGGCAAGGCTATCCCAACATTTGATGATACTGAGCTTGACCCTTACCGGCATGCTATCAACCACTCTCGTCAGTACCGGGAAGACGATGACTTTCTGGTAGAAACATCCGACAAAGAAGTCTATATCTCGGGTGGAAGGGTCGTGAAGGCTTGGCTGAACGTGGGGGGGCAGGGAGACGATCCGTCAGTAAACTTCCAGGTTATGAAGTTTTTAAAACAGGTTGAGCAGCTTTCTTTAGTTAAACCAACGTATCTGCCTGAAATTCGTGAATTCGGTATTGCATCCAAATCATCAAGTCTGTACATGGTCACGGATCAGGTACAGGGAGAAACCTGGGATAAAATGTTGGTTCCGGATGATGAAAAAGTCGACCTCATTGATAAGTTTGTCGCCGCCGTTGAGCACTTGCACGGACTGGGTGTTTCTCACGGGGACATCCATCCTGGCAATGTGATGCTTGGGACACAGAGTCGTTCGCTTTTCCTCATCGATATCCCCGATTTTTCACCGTCTGGTGACGAAACTAAAAACCACAACTACAGCCCTGAATACATCGATAATTGTACTTCCTTTGAACGCGACAACTATGCAGTGATGAAGATGTCTTGCGAGTTGTTAGGTTTGTCATGGGGGCAGGAATCAGACATTTATCCGACTATTGCGAATGCCATCCGGGCTGAGCTGGAAGATCCGGTTTTTGGGTTTAAGGATTTAGGGCGGTTTAAAAAAGCGATAGACAGTAATGACCTAACGTCAGAACAAGCCCTGATAGAGATAACAGCAGGAAATGCAGATGAAATCATCTCGGTCCTGCCAGATAACGGGCATCTGTATGTCAAAGTTGAGCCAAATCCTAAAGTCCCAACTGAAGTAAAAGTAACTTTCACCGGGATAGGTGGCGGTTTCACTGCAGTGTTCCACAAAGAGCAGAAAACGCTGATTCATGGCTTCAGGCCATGGGCTCGCACAACCATTCGTAAGCAAGATATTGATGAAAGCCAGTTCGAAATTGGTACTGGCATCAGGATTATTCCCGGCAGTCCGCAGGATATGTCGGCGTTGACAGTATTGCTTAATGAAGAAGAATCTTTTGCGCGGGCGATCGAGTTGATTACCGCATCTGAAGACGTTCAGGAACAGGATCCGCTTACGCTTCAGCTAAAAGATGCCTTTGCAAGACTGGATAAGCAGGCGCTTGAGCCTGCTTTAAGAGAAGTGCTGGAAATCCCGACGGTGAAGCTGTGGCGCGCCATTCTGGATACTGAAACAGAATCCTATCCAAACATTGAAGTCAGCGGGGAGGTGGTCCCGGTTGCAGATGCTCATGGAGAGCTACTTCTTCCTTACTCTGCAGACATTGATCCACTCGGCGCTTTCAGAAGTAGTGATGAAGTCGAAGCCTTACAGGTCGATCAGGAAGGTGTTGAGCGATTTATAGGTGAGGTGTCACTTAAGAAGTCAGAGCTCAAAGAGATCCGTCTGGTCAAAGTGCGTTCAGCAGCCTACAGGCTGAAGGATTCTGATATTGTCTTCTTCCGTACAAAGCAGGATCGGGCGTCTTATCAGAAGCGTAAACGCGCACTGGAACGTCTCCTCGATCGAGAAAGTGTGCTGCCTGACTTAATTGACCTGTTCGACCCGTCCTGCAAACAGGTGGCTCAAAATTATGGTATCACTCTCAGCGATGCCGATTTTGCCAGATATGACCGTGAAGACCAGCACGGAAACAAGATCAGTCTGAATGAGCAGCAAAGAAAGGCGTTTAACAAACTGGTCAATAATGGCCCTCTCTCCCTGCTTCAGGGGCCACCGGGGACCGGTAAAACCGAGTTCATCGCGGCCTTTGTCCACTACCTGATTGAGAAACAGAATACCAAACGCATTTTACTGGTCAGCCAGTCACACGAGGCTGTGAATACAGCGGCCGAGCGCATCAGAAAGCACTGTACCCGGCTTGGTACAGAGTTGGACGTCGTCAGGTTCAGCAACCGGGAAGGGGCCGTTTCCCCTGGCCTGAAAGATGTGTATTCAAACGCAATCACAACGGAGAAGCGCGAACTGTTCAATGCTGAAATTAAGTATCGTGTTGAAGCGTTGAGTGAAGCTATTGGTCTGGATCCGGGATTTATTTCGGGCGTTGTACTTGCTGAGCTCAGGTTGTTCAGGCAAATCGATCACCTTGAGAAATTGCTCTATCAGGTTAACGATTTAACGGATTCAACAGAGATCGGTGAACTGAAAGATATTGCAGTCGAACTCGATTTTTCCATCCGATCCAGGCTGAGTCAGGAATATGGGATTAACCTGGATAAAGGCGCGAAGGTCTCTGCAGCAAAAGACATTCTGATTTCCAGGCTGTGTACGGATTATGGCGTCAGACCTGATGAGGCAAGACGAGTAAAGGCATTAGCTAAAATATCCCGTGATATGCAGGATGCTATGTCGGGAGAGCGAGTGAACCTGGACGAGTTTTATTCGCGCTCCAGGCAGTTAGTGGCTGGCACATGCGTTGGTATTGGACAGGGGCACATTGGCATTCAGGAGAATATCTACGACTGGGTGATCATTGATGAAGCAGCGCGCTCGATTGCAAGTGAACTGGCCATTGCAATGCAGTCGGCCCGACGCGTCCTATTGGTGGGTGACCACCTACAGCTTCCCCCGTTGTACTCAGATGCCCACAAGGCGGCATTAGCGAGGAAGTTGGGTATCAATAACTCTCGCACTGAGATTGACGAGGTATTACGAAGTGACTTTGCCCGTGCCTTCAACTCTGCTTATGGTGCGCAAGCGAGTGCAGCTCTGCTTACCCAGTATCGCATGGCTCCACCGATTGGCGATCTCGTATCGAAGACGTTCTATGACAGGAAGCTTCTGAATGGAGAACGGGCAATTCCGGATGTCTATCAGCACGCACCTGAAGCGTTACGTAGCGTCGTAACCTGGCTTGATACTGCTAATCTGGGCCACCGTGCACATCATCTTGAAGATCGCGGAACAAGCATTTACAACCGATGTGAAGCTGACGAGATTATTTCTGTCCTTAAACAGGTGTCAGAGAATGAAGAATTTGTCGCTCAGCTTTCAAAGCTCGTTAACAAAGATGAAGCCGCTATCGGCGTGATATGTATGTATGCCGAACAAAAGCGGCTGCTCCGTCAGAAATTCAATCAGGAAATCTGGAGCGAGGGATTTAAGGACATTGTTAAAATTGACACTGTTGACAGTTATCAGGGCAAGGAAAACCGGATCATCATCCTGTCACTGACGCGTTCGGATAAGCAGCATAGCCCAGGTTTCTTACGCGCTCCAAACCGTATAAATGTCGCGATGTCACGCGCAATGGATCGCCTGTTGATTGTGGGTAATGCCGATATCTGGAAGGGAAACAATAAAGAACTGCCATTAGGCTCCGTTGTAAATTATATGGCTGAACGAGGTCAGGAAGCTGGATACAGGTTCCTCTCCGCTCAGCAGGGAGGCAAAAGGAAATGATATCTGATAACAAAGTAACCTACCACGAGGTTGACTTCCTGCTGCCCGCACAGAGGTTTAACATTCAGTTTTCCTATGTTTCCCAGAAAGGGCTGCCATTCATCCGGGAGTTTGTGCTGAGGCTTGTTCATGTAGCCTCGATGAGCAAAGCACAAATAGCAGCCTATTTCGGCCTGACCCACCGTGAGACGGAGGAGGCGATTTCCGATCTTGTGCAGCGTGGCGAATTGACGCTCTCCTCAGATGGCAGACTGACCTTAACCGACAAATCAAATGGCTATTTTTCAGAGGTTGGCGAGATACCGCACCTTTCAACTATCCAGGACAGTGGCGGTACCTTATCCTTTGATTTAGCCACATTTAGCTGCTTCAGCAACCAGACTTTTCAGGACCACTGGAGGGGAGGGTTAACATTAAAGGTTGATGACAACAACATTTCTCAAAGTGAGAAACTGGTTGAGAAGCACTTTCAGTACCAGTTTAATCAAATCCTGGATAAAGGTTACCTGTCTCACCTGCAGGCTCAGGGCGGAAAAGAACAACCTTCTATCTATACCGTTAATTCTGTTAATAAGCTGCGGCAAATACCACTCCGTTTAACAACCGAATTTAAAATGGATAACGATGGTAAGGCTGTCGAGCGTGAAGACTATGAACAGTTAAACAGTTCGGAATGTGTTCATGAGTTAATGGCTGTTGAGATAGCCAGGTTATCACGACATAACAATACCATGAGCATTTTTAAAGCCATGGTATCCCTCAATGATGACCTTACGCTTAAGCTGTTTGACTCTAAAACGAATCATATAAATCCATTATTTATCAATGATATGCAAGCACTTGAAGAATACTCAGGCTCAGGCAGGACGACTTTTTTAGGCCCGGTTTATTCTAAAAACAACTGGGAAAAGCTGCAGAAAGCTCTGGCACCGGTGCTCAATCAGCGTATCAGAGACAAAACCGATTATGGCGGTAGCCCGTTTGTCTGGATAGCACCATCAGATCCCTACTGGTCAAAGAACGTCCGATTTATCTCAAGCATGAGCGATTTTCTTAACAGGTCGGCTACGAAGGATAAGCGCCTGTATAAACCGGTGCTATACGTACCCGTCCAAGATGCAGCTGATGCCCGGGTTGCCAGACAGTGGAAGCATGAACTTGGGCAATTCCACGAGTGCGCTAAAGGGCTAGTTGAAGGACTGTTAGATGGTAATGTTGAGATCCTTCATCTTGAGGATGAGTTATCTGCTGTTATCTATCATATTTCTCAACCCGAAACATTGCCTGTGACGATGCCACTGGGCTTCATCACAACGAACAAAGAGGCAGTTAAGATTATTGGTGCTCTGATTACTGAATATGTCAAAGGCACCACTGGTTTTGATAAGCCTCATGACTGTGGCGCAATTTCGGCAATGGTTTAAAAATCGTTGCAGACTGATTAAAAAGGGCAATTGATTGCCCTTTTGTTTTCAGCCTTAAACCACCTCCCTCGGGAGGTGGTGATTTGAGGGGCTAGTAAGGGCCTAGACCATTTCAATGACGTCTGCATCGTGATGGGTACAGAGAACTGGCGACTCTTGAATAAGCAGGGGTTACAGGCACTGCCACCGTCATCCCGCAATAAGCTTTATGTTGCGTGCTCGCGGGCACGTGGCAATATTTATTTTGTCCCTGAAGCCCAACTGCGGCGGTTCAAGCTCTGAGTTAGTAATCTCTGTATTTTTGAAGCCATCTCCTGGTTGTTTGCGAAGGTGGTCAGACAAGCAAAACACGTCTGTGCTATTCAGTTATGTGGTGTGCTTCAATATTATCTCATCACGAGCTTTTCTTATTTTGGCTCGCAGCTCCTCTGATTCTTCTTTGTTGAGTACAGCTTCTCCACACTCAGGGCAGTGATCACCTTGAATCTCTATTTCGACAGTATGTTCCCGAAAAGTGTAAGGCACACCTTTAACCATAGATACCAGCTCGGCACCGCCACAACTAGGGCACTTCATATCATTTATCCCAAATTATCACTCGTCGAATAAAAGCCTAACATAGAACTGGGTCAGATTAACTTTGCTCATGTGCAAAATCTTGGCGAACAATTGGGGACTGTTCATCGACAACTCACTTTGAGATTTTTTGGGTATAATGCATTGTTAGCTTTGGATATTAACATCGCAGCAATAGTCTCTACTGGCAAAATGTCATAACGCTCATGAGGGTAAGTTTTGAGTAAAAGTTGCATATGTTTTCGATTTGTCGTATTTATTAGTCAGTAAAATCGAAAAGAAGGGGCGACGATGGCAGCGGCGAGTAAACAAAAGGCGAGTGCTTGTAACTGTTACCCAGATAGAGGGATACCAGCTGAACGTTTGCAAAAATTTATCAAGGAAGTGGCTGAAGATATTCGGGCAGGTAACACACAGGTGGATACAGCAAGCATGGCCGAGACGGATGCGGTTTTTGCCCTTGATGTCATTTTACAGTATATGAAAAACCGCACCATAAGCAGTATGACAAAAGAAAAACGACAGCAGCAGCGTCGGTTATACAGCAAAGCACTTTTTCTTGAAACGCTGAAAAAAGATGGTGGCGTGTATAACTCTGCTGAGGCGGCCGAGATTCTGGGGCGAACTAAAACCACAGTCAAAAATTGGAAAGATTCTCACCAGTTACTGGCCCTCGAGATTGACGGTGAATTTTATTACCCAGCGTTCCAATTCACTGATGACGAACGAATATCGGAAAAAGGTGTGCTCCGTGGCGTCTCTGAAATATTACCTCTATTGAAGAACTTCAGTGACAGAATGCAGTATTCATTCTTCATGGAAGAACGGAATAACGTACTCAATGGCATTTCACCCCATGGCCGTACTTTCACTGTCGCAGAGATCCTTAGGTATAACCCGGGCAAGGAACTATGGGCTGAGATCCATCGATTAGCTCGTATCTACGGAACACAAGACGCAGCATAATGAAGAGTGGGTTTGCTGCCCAGACTTGAGCTGACAGTTTTATCGTGCCACACATACTGCCAGAGCTCATGCTTAATGGCCGAGGCTGTAATTGGCTTATAAGTCAGTAGCTCCTGTATTTTCAGACTCCTGCTCATTGTCTAGGGTAGGAGCTGAGAAATTGGAGGCAATTAGCATCCTGACCTGTGACAGCCGTTTATCAGCGCGTTTGAGGATCACCCCCTGAAATGTAAAGACGAAGACGGCCGCGACCCACAACAGCATCTGCAGCAGCTTATACATTACCTCTCCATACACTGCGGCACTGACGTTATCCCGCAAACTGCTTTCAAACAACAGGTTCCGCAGTTGCCATTCTGTATACGTCAGGAGGGCGAGAAAACACACACTTAACAAAAAGCATGCAAACATCGTATTCCTACGTCGTGACGAGTCGCTTAATGCAGCAGCATACTGCACCACCGGACGGCCACTGGCCACCGACACCTCAAACAGATCAAGGACTCGCCGCCCGGATGAAACCAATCGAATAATTTCCAGCGAATGGTTGCACGGCAGCACCACCCGTAGAAATGCCCAGGAAAGGGGACGGATGTTGTGCAGGCGAGCCACGCAGGACTCGACCAGGTAGGCACAAGGCTGCTCTCTGTCCAGCTCTCGGGCCACTGTATCCATCAGCGCTACTTTATTTTTATCGGCATTCTGCCTGTAAGACAGATAAGGAATAATATTGGCAACAATCAGCGTGACTAGGGGAACTGGCAACAGCTGCAACACTTTAAGAAAAATATCCCACATAAAAATCACCTAGTAAGAATCTATCCGATTGACACAGATTTAGAAAATGGCCATCGACAGGGGCTTCGTTACGACTTATGTAGCTCTCTGATCACATGAGGTGCAAGCAAACTTTCTACAGGAATTGCCGTATTAACTTTTACCGCTTTAACAATTGCAATTAAGGCAACTGTATTTTGTGTCAGTTGATCGCGTAGCTCGCTGATTTCCGTCTGCAACTGCTGATTTCTAGCCAACAGTGCCTGCCGAGTTTTTCGGTTGACATATTGTTGTTTTTCTTTAGGGCGTAAGTTCAGTGGATTGAGTTGCTGATCAACATAGGCTGCGATCAGCCGTTTTCGCTCCAAGCTGCTCAGTGTGCTTAAACCTCCGTTGAGAATACCCTTTTCCTTAAGGCGGGTATGCAAAGCTTTGGCAGAAATAGGGGATTTATCAAAGCCTTCAATCATCATCAGTTGTAGTTCGTGTTCAATCAGTGTGTCCAGTTCCTTTCCGCGCATCAGAGGTTCCCCCTAGTCAGTTTTTTGTGCTCTAAAGCAAAAAGCTGTGCCAATGTCTTGATTTCTCCTTCAACTTTTATCTCTCCTGACAGAACATATTCTGTTGAGACTAACCGTCGTGCTTCAGCGCGACTCAACCATTGTGATTGGATAGCATCCAGATGTTGCAAACTTTGCTCGATCTGAGCCAGTTTGGACTGGTAATCCGCCTGGTGTTTAGCAAGTTGAGTCAGTTTTGCGTGTGATTGCAGTAGTGCCTGTTTTTTCGCGAAGAGATTGGGCAGCTCATCAATGCGTCCTGTAAGGGTGAAATGCTCGCAAAACGCCACACTCTGGCATTTCAGCCGATAAGGACACCCCCAGAGATTAACTGCACGCGTACAGGAACCGAATTTCAGGGGATGTAGCACAGCATGTCTTTCCACCATCTCGGTTGCTTGTTCTGGGCCTTCATTGTTACTGATTTCTTCAAAAGCTGCGGCAATATCCTCAAATAAGCCATCAGTAAATGACGCCTCTATAAACCCAGCTACATCATTGCGATCATCAAAGGTGTGTAGGTTGGTTTTAATGTTGTTATCAAGCGACATACTTTCTGTGACCACCATATGTCCCGTGTGTTTTACGATATCCAGCGGCGTTGTAACTGAGGGGGAATGAGGTTCAGTGGCTAATGCTGTGGATGTTGACTGAAAGCCAATCAGTGAAGCCGCTTTTCTACGTTCAGCAAGTGCCAGGTGTTGGTAATGACGGTTTTGCGTAATATCTACGCGTCCCATCAGCATAGCCTGTAAATGATCAGAAACCTCCGCAATAGCGAGGAAGGTATTAATATTATGCCGGGGAATATGGGTACGCATTTGTGTAGGAGTGCCGTCATCTTCTAGTAATTTGTATTTACTGAATACAGATCCAGCAGGATCAGAATTACCCAAGAATTTACTCATTACCTGGTTATTGAGCGGTATGGGCACAGCTATTAATAGTAAAGTGCGTCGTAATGCTAATGAGCCTTTTACATGTAAAAATAGTAAATCTTCATAATTGACTGTGTATTTTTTTCCACTCTCTTGCCAGGCGTGAGTGCAAGGCACGTTAACATCGGTTATACCGAATTCGGTTTTTATGAAATGATTAAGATGAGTTTTTGCAAAATAAATGGATTTTGAGTGCTGCGGTCCCAATACTTTTTTTGTAGGCAGAATGCCACGACTTGCCAAAGCTTTTGAGGCGTGCTCCCGCCGCCCACCACGGCCTCGAGAACTTGATGTGGTTTGAATCATATGCTCGACCACATTATCCAACTCAATTAATTCATCAGACAGGGCGTTGATGCCTATTGGCAAGTAATCGCTAAACGCTTTTTCCCGCAAATAGATCAGACGGCGACGCATCGGCGTGGTCAGCTTTTTGACCACTTTGAATATGTTCTCAACCAGCGGTACAGCTAGCGGCTCTACCCAGTGCGTGCGTTCTCCTGCACCTTTAACACCGACATAGCGTATACCGAGGAAATAATCAGGAAGTCCCTTAGACTTAAGTCGTTTGCGTACCGCAGGGTCGTCAATCTGACGCTTGACCAGTGCATCCTGTCTGAGATTGAATGCTTCAACAGAACGAAAACCAGTAATAATGAGTAATAACAAACAATTCAGAGCGATCTTCTCAGCATCGCTTTCTACTCGATGGATTAAAGCAACAATGTTTAAGAAACCACGAATCGTAATCAATGAATCCTCACCCTCAGTAGCCATATCAGCCAGTTTATCTTGGCGTTTTAGCGCAATGGTTTCCTGAGCTTTACGGGTCAAGTTCGTTTGGTTGGTATATTGATTATCAGAAACATATTGCAAAGTAACGAGGGTAAATGCCTGATGGTTTATAAGCTTTTGAAGACTGACACTGCGACCTTTGTAATTAGCCGTATTAGGATCGCCGGGTGTTGATGCGGCACTGAGGATATCCATTGCACGGCGAATAACGTCTGTAGTCAAATAGACTGGGTGAGTTTGTCCGGTAGTTTCCACCAATGCGTGGTACCAGCGCTTTAAAATCATCAAGGTTGCTATAGCCACAGCAGGGGAGATGTTTTGATTTCTCCTTTGGTATACAAGTACCAGCATGGACTTCATGAATTTGATATAAGCATTGTCAATTGTATGGAAACCTTCAATGCCTTTGAAACGACTGATTTCATCAAATCGCAACGAGTTTTTACCATTTCCCCTCAACCAGCCGCTGCCTTTGGTACCACATGCCCAGGCAGAGTCGTCCCATGATTGGGCGAAATCAGCCGCCAGATGTTGTTCAAACCAGGTTTGTTGATCGGTAATGAACGTTTGAAATTGCTCATAGTGTTTTTTCATCATATACCCTTTTTTTCTGATGAAAACGGCAACGAGCAATAACAGACTGGATCTCAAATTGCGTGGTTTCATGAACGGAAATCAGTGGGTTACGCGCGTCGCCAACGCTATCTGAAATAGCAATTAACTCGTCGACTTCTTTGATTACACTCTCCAAGACAGCCTGATGATCGCCATCTGTAAAAGGGCGGTAATACAAGCAACTATAGCAACAACGCACCTCGAAGAAAGGGCACTCACCATCAGTTCTAGAACAACCACCTATATCATAATGGAACTGGTCACCAACCACTCCTGTCACTCGGTAACCTTGCCACTCTTGAGCAGATGTCAGTTTTCCTGTCAGCATCATGGCGACCATATTTTGCCAGACAGGATTAACACCGAGTGCTTTGGCTCTGATCAATGCCAGCGCTGGTGTAGCTAAAATATAGTGCTTTGCGGCCACCAATGAGGAATGCCCAAGTATATGGGCTATTTCCTCAGCGCTTGCACCTTGCATAGCCAGAGAGTGACCAACGTTATGACGCAAATCAGTGGGCGTTATTATTGGAATTGCGGCCTCGCCGCGTGCAACAGCAGCCTGATAATCTGGCGGACTGAAAGTAAGTATGGCGCAGTTGATAGCATTAGAAACAAATTCAGGTGCGGAACTGCCCATCTCAAATAACTTGTCGTCTGGTGCAAGTTGAGTACGTTCAATATAATGCATAATAAGTCCACCAATTTCCGGTGGGATCGCTAAAAACAATCGTTCAGTTGTTACACGACGCTGCTTCGCATAGGGCAGGAGAATACTATAGCGAATTAGTCCGGTATTGAGGCTGCGGGTATCAAGGCGGAAATCCCTTACTGCAAGTTTAGCCAGTTGAACCGGGCGAGCGCCAGTGACATAAGTCAACCCAAGTATGGCAGCATCGCGTAAAGCTTTTAGCTGGTAAAGCTTACCATCGTGTATGTCAGAACCCATTTCGAACAGACTTTTACTGATCATGCTTTTTTCAAGTGGATCTAAGACATTATCAATTTCCTGATAGATTCCCCAGGAGTTGGAATGCGGGCGCGGGATGAATTCAAGGTCTTCGTAATCGTCGATGGTGAAACCGGGAAATTCTTCTGCGCAGAGTATTTTTAGACCGAACAATACGGAATAAAAGGTGTTTATACTGATATTTTCAGTCCCAAGATAACTGCGCAGCCCTGTAATAGAAAAACCACCATTCTCTTTACAGTAATCAATAGCATATTTCCAGCCAAGAAGAAGCAAGGGTATATGTGTTGGAAATCTTGTTGATGCATACTTAAAGCAAAAATACTTGGTTAATTTGTTTGATGTATCATCCTGATTAAAGCATAGATAACGACGACTACCAGAATAATCGAAAGTCCATTTATTTACTGCATTGGTGATATAGCCATCGTCAAATTCCCTTGCTGTCTTTAGAAAAATCTTATTGGGAATTTGTAGTTCACGAATGAAATTAGTCAACTCGGAAGAGTAGGTTGGTGTTCTATTGTCAGGAACAATATCGCCTTTATTCGGTTTCGTCATTACACCCCTCCATCATAACGTTGAAAATTTCATTCATATCAATATCATCCTGAGTAATGCGTTGGGTATTTGCTGTATTAGCCTGTTCGGAAAGAAATCTTTTTGCATAAAAGTCAGGCATTTGACTGGTCGAACTCCATCCACCCATCAAGCGTAATTCAGATTTAGCTTCTTCCATCAATCCTGCAACAGGTAAGTCAATAGGAGGGTAATGAGGGTATTTTTCTGTTAATTTCCTTTCTGAATACTTTGTATAATATAGCCGCTTTAGAGTCAGGTAAGCCCAAGTGTGCCGAGTCACGTGTGGAGTTAAGCGTTGTATTGCGTCAAAATATAGTTGTGATTTATAGTCAGGATGATTTTTATCAAATGCATCATCAATTTTTGAAAATATTGAATGAATCGAAGTATAGGACAATGGTTTCGCCATCCCTTGAAATGATGTAAATATAAAGTTGTGGCTGTCATTTCTAGGTCGAATTCTTTCTATGTAAATCTTAAGGAAACTATAATCCTGCCGTTCAAGTTCTAATACGCGATTCGCCCAAACATTCTTCAGTGAAGGCGAATTCCTTCTGGGATCACATCCGTCATCAGCAATAGTTATGATCAAACTAAACTTATCACCTTTTATATTTGACTTTATAGAGCGACACTCTAACAACAATAATTCGCCTACTCTCAAGCCATAGTTGAGCAATAAGCGAACAATCAAAAAATTACGAAACTGTATATTACCAAGAGGAAATGGGTTTAATGGGTTATGTTTTTGAGTAGAGCAGGGAGCAATAATCCGGTACAGACTGACCACCATTTCTCTGGTCATACTCTGAAAGCCTTGAGAAACTCGACTGCGTTGAGATTGTTGCCTTGGTGTCAATGTTCGATAGCCGTCCCGGCAAAGACGCAAGCGAGCATGCAAACGTGATGCGAGAAGTGATAATGCTTTGGGTGAATCGTCCCGATATGCTGGTGATACATATGTATTAATCAAAAAAGAAACAAACTGAATCACTGCACGAAATCGGGCAGCATTGGTAAAACCATGGGAAATAGAGGCTGGCGTGAATGCCAATAAATTTGAATGGAGTACGCGACTGGCCTCCAAATAGTGAGTAAATGCTGCCATTTCCTCAATGGCAATGTACGGGTTATGACCAGAGGAATGAAAGCTATAGCAAAATGTGACGCCATGCTTCTGCAACCAGAATTCGTAAAAGAACTTAATGGCTTGTAGCGAAGCAGACTGCGTGGACAAAGAACGAAAAGCTAAATGATCAATGTGGTACCTAAGGGGGTACAACGATGGTAAGCAGGTTTCAGTATCCATCAGAACCCATTGCCGCTTGGAGTCAGAGATCACTAACTGGTAAAGTGAGTACATGAAATTAACCTGATACTTTATATGGATATGAAGTAAGTGTACTCAGAACCTAACGCAAGAAACGGGAGGGCTGTCAGAAATTACTAACATGTTGATTTGCTGGAAAGCGATGGTGGGATATGAAGTTATTTATCACTGTAGGTCATTTAACATAATATACATTATGCGAACTAATGAGAAGCTGGCTGTGCTGCCAGAACGTGCCCTGAGCGATGGCGAAATTACAACCCTGAATCGACTGTCAGTGTTGAATAATTCATATAACGCATTGAGATTGCCAGAAGAAAACTTCACAAAGTTATCCATGCTGGCGTTGTTGCTGGATGATCCTATCTGGATCGAAAAACGCTGATTTAACATTTTAGCCGCAATCGCCAAACCAGAGCCGTTACGCTCTGTGGTCTGGACTTCATAGACATAACCGCCGACATAAATTTCATCACTGGGGGTATCAATCGATGGAATAACTTATTGTAATATTTTAATGTTTTTTGATGTGCCATAAAAAACCAACACATCGAACGATGCCCTTTCAGCAACATTTTATCTGTTTCCCAGAAGCGCCATGCTTCGTCAATACAGATTAAATCACCAGATTTGCAAAACGTATCACCTGCCCCTTTATAAGGCAGAAAGTCTTCCTTATTGACATCATCATCAGAAACCGGAATAACAATACCAGGTATGACATCTTTTAATTTTTCATCATTAAGAATGAAGTTCTCATGGGTCACTCCCTCAATGTTCGTCACAATACGGCGACCATTGAGAAAAGCAGGCAACATGACCGAGCGAACCACTTCATATGTTTTTCCTGACCCGTTAATGCCAATGTATGCGGTAATCGACATAATTTAACCTATCAGTGGAATGCGGCGAATAATAAAACGGGTTAGCCAGGTCGAAAGCACGATTTTAATCCCATATGGCAACATCATCAGATTGGCGAAATACCAGACTGAATCAGGGAATTGTGCAAAAATTTCTCGAATATTTGTGTCAATAGGTAATTGCTCCTGAAGTACAGGAATCGCTTCAGAAACAAAAAGGTAAATTGCAGTAAAAAAAACGAATTTAATAACGATGCTTTTAAATAGCCAGACAAGAACAGAGTTCAACGCCAAGATAAGAATGCCAAACATAATTTCACCTATGCACTGAGTATAATTCTCAAAGCTGAAAACGACCAGAGAATAGAAGCAAACAGTTGTATCAAATTCCGAAACTTCTCTAATAAAGTACAATGCGCATCTACTGTGAAAGTTCGGTTATTCCATTCAAAAGAATACGTTGGACATTGTGCGACTCTGACAGGAATATCGTAATTTTGCAGAAAAGGCATTAGGGAAAAAATGGGAGCCAATATATCCCGTCCGGTAGGTATATTTGACAATTCAGACAATTTTTTCCAGGTTTCTCAGGTGTGGCATCGACTGGATTGAGTGTTTGTGTCAACCGCATAACATTGCTGATCGCCCTGCTTTCTTGTAACCTTCTCGTTTAAAAATCAATTTTGAATATAAGATCTGAAACTACCGGACGTTACATGACTGCTCATATTTCTAAAGATCCTTTGCATGGCGTCACGCTTGAAATGCAAGTCAATGCGCTGGTTGCCCGTTTTGGCTGGGTTGAGTTGGGTAAACGGATCAACATCAATTGCTTTAAAAGCGATCCAAGCGTCAAATCCAGTTTAACGTTTTTGCGTAGAACGCCTTGGGCACGTGCTGAAGTTGAAGCACTGTATCTTGATTCTCTGGATGGTGTCGCGTCCACAAAATCAGACGATAGTGCTGTCGACCCATGGGCTAACAGCCGTAAAAACAAGAGTTAACCAACGTGAAAAAGCCAGTTTTCCTTATTGCTACTGCACTTCTACTAGTTAGTTGCACGTCTAAACCACCGAGCTCGCTTGTCACCCCGTTCCCTCCTGCTAAGCAACCGCTGCCGACACAACTTCAGCAGCAGGAACCCATGCGCGGCGTTTGGTTGGCGACCGTTTCCCGTTTGGATTGGCCGCCGGTTGCATCCGTCAATGCCAGAAACCCAGCTATCCGCATGACTCAGCAGCAGGAAGCATTGAAAGGCAAGCTGGATAAATTAAAAAGCCTCGGCATCAATACTGTATTTTTCCAGGTTAAGCCTGATGGTACTGCGCTCTGGCCTTCTAAAATATTGCCCTGGTCAGATATGTTAACGGGCAATATTGGTGAGGATCCGGGCTACGATCCGCTACAGTTCATGCTGGATGAAGCGCACAAACGCGGTATGAAAGTCCATGCCTGGTTTAATCCCTATCGCGTCTCCGTTAACACTAAGCCGTCAACCGTGGCGGAGCTCAATCGCACCTTGTCGCAAAATCCGGCCAGCGTATTTGTGTTGCATCGTGACTGGATCCGCACGGCAGGCGATCGCTTTGTGCTCGACCCAGGCATCCCAGAAGCGCGAAACTGGATCACCAGTATCGTGGCCGAAGTCGTTGCGCGCTACCCGATTGACGGCGTGCAGTTTGATGACTACTTCTATGCTGAATCATCCGGTTCGATGCTTAACGATGGTGAGACTTTTAAGAAATATGGTCAGGGATTTGGCTCAAAGGCGGACTGGCGGCGGCATAATACACAGCTATTGATTGAACAGGTGTCGCGAACTATCAAGCAGTTGAAACCCGAGGTTGAATTTGGCGTCAGCCCAGCAGGCGTATGGCGTAACCGCTCACACGACGCGGCAGGCTCTGACACGCGAGGCGCGTCGGCTTACGATGAAGCTTATGCCGATACTCGCCTGTGGGTGCAGAAAGGGTTGCTGGATTACATTGCCCCGCAGATATACTGGCCCTTCGCGCGTGATGCGGCTCGCTATGACGTATTGGCAAAATGGTGGGCGGATGTGGTGAAGCCGACGAACACGCGCCTCTATATTGGCGTTGCATTGTATAAAGTGGGTGAACCTTCAAAGAATGAACCTGACTGGACGATAAATGGCGGCGTGCCGGAACTGAAAAAGCAGCTCGATTTGAACGAGTCTATGCCGCAAATTAACGGTACGATTCTGTTCAGAGAAAACTATCTCAATCAACCACAGACCCAAGAAGCGGTTAATTACCTTAGAAATCGCTGGAATCCGATTTAACGAACTACAGAGGCTACAAAACCTCTGCACCTTCCTCTGGTGCTGATTCACGTCTGAATCAAGCGCTTAAATAATAATTGCTGAATATCTTGTCGGTGAGCAAGAAGAGCATGGACGGTAACCAGATTATTTTCGATTGAATAGAGGACTCGATATCCTCCTGAAGTATTATATTCCCTGTATTTTCCGCACCCAATTTTCAACAGTTCTGGGCTGATCTGACAGCTCAAAGGAAACTGCAGGATTTTACTCTCAAATTGGTCCAGAATTTCATTGATCACTGGGCCGAGTTCTACGTCAACACGGCGGAGATGGCTGACAATATCGCTGATACAGACTCTAACCGTCGAGGTGTATTCTATCGTTACTCTCGGTTCTTCCATTTAGCGTCCCTTCCTGATGACATTGTCAGTTCAGAATTTCAGCCCATCCAGCAATTGCTTCCTGCTGAACACTTTTCTGTCAGCTTTGTCTTTCTCAGACAGCGTTAGAAGTTTCAGTAGTGCAATGGCATTTTCCCGTTCTTGCTGTTGATCGTAGGATTCAATAACGTAGGCAGGAACGCCATTCTGAGTCACCAGAATGGGTTCAGCGAGGTCAAGCGTGGCAGCGTTTTTCTTTATATAGCTAATCGTCTCGATCTTCATGATGCTTTCCTCCTGATATCGATTCCAGTCTTAATTTAGTCTTTATATAGACTGAAAACAATATGTAAAGCATCATCATACTTCTCTCTTGTGGCTTTCTCTCTGATCGCTATAGCTAAACGTGCTGTTTACCCCTCTTATTGCCGCTTTTTTGGTTCAAGAATTCTGCAGTAGGAGGATTTTTTTTGCTTATTTAATAAGCATGTAAAATCCCCATGGCATCATGATTAGTAAGTAATTATTTAAGTTATTGATTTTTATGTGAAAAAATAAAAATTCCGAAACGAAATAAATTATTGAGTCGATGACTGAAAAACCCTATATTGGCCGCGTTTTTCTTATAGTAGTTACGTGTTTAATTCATTTATTCAACTGTGGTTGCCTGCGAGCTCACGGTTGTAGGAGAGATATGATGACGGATAAAGTCCGTATTGACAGTTTAGGTGCGAATTCATTAAACGGAAACAATGAAACCTATTTGGCAAGACAAGCTGAATTTGAATCGAACGTGAGGAGTTATCCACGCAAATTGCCTTTGGCAATTGCGAAAGCCGAAGGCGTGTGGATCACCGATGTTGAGAATAATCAATATCTTGATTGTCTGGCCGGGGCGGGAACGCTGGCGCTTGGACATAACCATCCTGACGTGCTGCAAAGCATCCAACGTGTCATTACTAGCGGCTTGCCGTTACATACACTTGATCTGACAACGCCGTTGAAAGATCAGTTCTCTGAGTATCTGCTTTCCTTACTGCCTGGTCAGGGCAAAGAGTACTGCCTCCAGTTTACGGGCCCTTCTGGCGCCGATGCAGTCGAAGCCGCTCTGAAACTGGCAAAAAAATACACTGGTCGTGCTGGTGTGATCAGCTTCTCCGGTGGCTACCACGGCATGACGCATGGCGCGCTGTCGGTAACGGGTAACCTGTCACCGAAAGAAGCGGTCGACGGTATGATGCCTGAAGTCCAGTTTATGCCTTATCCGCATCAGTACCGCTGCCCGCTGGGTATTGGCGGTGAAGCGGGTGTGAAAGCATTAACCTACTACTTTGAAAACCTGATCAATGACGTTGAGAGTGGCGTACGCAAACCAGCAGCGGTAATTCTGGAAGCGGTTCAGGGTGAAGGCGGCGTTAACCCGGCACCTGTCGAGTGGTTGCAACGCATCCGTAAAGTCACGCAGGAACACGGTATTCTGCTGATCATCGACGAAGTGCAGGCGGGCTTTGCTCGTACCGGTAAATTCTTCGCCTTTGAACACGCTGGCATTGAGCCAGACATCATCGTTATGTCTAAAGCAGTGGGTGGCGGCTTGCCATTAGCCGTACTGGGTATCAAGAAGCAGTTCGATGCCTGGGCACCGGGTCACCATACCGGTACCTTCCGCGGTAACCAATTGGCAATGGCAACTGGCCTGACGACGCTGAAGCACCTCAAAGACAATCAGGTAGCCAATAAAGTCGCTGAGCAAGGTGAATGGCTGAAAGCCAAACTGGCTGAGCTGCAAAAACGTTATCCGGTGATCGGTCACATTCGCGGTCTGGGATTAATGATCGGGATTGAGATTGTTAAGCCTAATGAAGCGCAGGATCACATGGGTTGCTACCCGGCTGACGGCGAGCTGTCTGCCCTGTTGCAGAAAAAATGCTTTGAAACGGGCCTGATTCTGGAGCGTGGTGGCCGTCATGGTTGCGTTCTGCGTCTGCTACCTTCCCTGCTGATCAGCAATGCTGAATTGGAAATCTTCCTGGATAAATTTGAAAACGCCCTGCTGTCTGCTGGCGTGAAGCCAGTCTGAGTGGAGCGAATGACCACGATGTCCCAATTAGTGAAAACAGAAGCAGTGGAAACAAAAATCAACCCGATTCTGGCCTCCTCGGCACAAAGCATAGAGGCCTATCAGGACGCGATTACGCAGAGTAGTCAAGCCGTCATGCAGTGGCTGCAACAGCCTGAGATGTATCAGGGGAAAACTGTTGCTGAACTGCGTGAGCGCATCACGCTGGATTTTAATCCTCAGGGCCTAGGTAACCAGGCCGCTATCGAGCGTGCGATCGAGTACTTTTTGAAAGACAGCCTGTCGGTGCATCACCCACAGTGCGTCGCTCACCTGCACTGCCCAAGTTTGGTGGTCAGTCAGGCGGCGGAAGTCTTGATTAATGCCACGAACCAGAGCATGGACTCCTGGGATCAAAGCCCATCTGCGACCATCATCGAGATGAAGCTGATTGAGTGGCTGCGTACTCAGGTTGGCTACCAATCTAGTGACGCTGGCGTGTTCACCAGTGGTGGCACCCAGAGTAACCTGATGGGGTTGATGCTGGCGCGTGATGCCTTCTTTGCCCGTCAGGGACATTCGATCCAGCAAGATGGATTGGTTGGTAACCTGAAGAAAATTAAAGTGTTCTGTTCTGAAAATGCCCATTTCTCGGTGCAAAAGAACATGGCTTTACTGGGGCTGGGTTATCAATGCGTTACGCTGGTGAAAACCGATCGCTTCGCGCGGATGGATCTGAACGATTTAGCAGAGAAAGTGGCGCTGGCCAAGGCTAACGGCGAGCAGATTCTGGCGATTGTGGCGACGGCAGGTACCACGGATGCCGGTGCGATTGATCCTTTACGGGCGATTGCAACACTGGCGGCAGAACACCAGATTTGGGTACACGTTGATGCAGCCTGGGGCGGCGCACTGCTGCTGTCAGAGAAGTATCGCGATTATCTGGACGGCATTGAGTTGGTGGATTCCATCACGTTGGATTTCCACAAACAATTCTTCCAGACCATCAGCTGCGGCGCTTTCTTGTTGAAAGAAGCTCGCCACTATGAGCTGATGCGCTATCAAGCGGCTTACCTGAACTCTGAGTTCGATGAAGCACAGGGCGTCCCTAATCTGGTGTCGAAATCATTGCAGACAACGCGTCGTTTTGATGCGTTGAAACTGTGGATGGGTCTGGAAGCATTAGGCCAACAGCAGTACGCCGCGATCATCGATCACGGCGTTACGCTGGCACAGCAGGTTGCACAGTATGTGGATGGACATGTTTCACTGGAATTGGTGATGCAGCCACAGCTGGCAAGCGTTCTGTTCCGTTTCCGCCCGCAACAGCTGGCGACAGCGGATGATGCGATTATCGCTTTGCTGAACCAACGCATTGGCGATGCATTGTTGGAATCAGGTCGTGCCAACGTAGGCGTCACCGAATTTAACGGTGTTACCTGCCTGAAACTGACGCTACTGAACCCAACGGTCAGCCTGGACGACGTCAAAGTTCTGCTGGCACTGGTTGAAAGCACGGCACAGCCTCTGCTGACCGCGTAATCCCCCTACTTTACCGCACGGTGAAAAGCCGATAACACTTAACAGGTTATCGGCTTTTTTATTACTGAGTTTTCTGACCGTATTATTGCACCGGCATACGGAATAAATAGAAACACTAGAATCGCTAACGGCGCGAACGGTATTACTCTCTTCTTTATCCTAACGGCATTAACGCTGTGGGTTCACTATCTACTCGCCCCTCAACCTGAATTTATTATCAGTACGCCCGTCATCATCAGTTTGATTCTCGCCGCTGGTGCTATGGGGTTTGGTTACGCGGCGTGGAATATCGGTATTCTGCACGGTAATGTACCGTTCTGGCGACCGCGTCTTATTTCATTCCCGTCATTTCCGCTGCGCTTGCGGCATTTATTCTCAACTCGACGTTAACCGTTGTTTTCTGGCAAGGTGCGGTAATGGTTAGTCTGGGATCGCTGCTGTGTTGGTGGTCTACCCGCTCCGCTACATTGAAAAATGTCTCGGAGCAGGCCAATTAATGCGCCAGGATGCGGGGAATATTAATAAGAATATCCCGGCTTTTTCGGCAACGTATTCAACTGCGGTTTGATGAATGGGTCGTAAACGTCATCTTTCCAGCGCTCCGGCTGGATTTCGTTTAACGCGACAGAAAGTGATTCGTCGGAAGAACCGAAATGCTTTTTCAGAACCGAAGCAAGATCTTCCGCGACGGCTTTCTTCTCTTCTTCAGACAGGTTCCTTGGGAAGTGTTTGACATCAATATGGGGCATGGAATGGTCCTTTTCAGTGCTGAAACAGCATGTTGGTTAAGATAGCCAGTTAGTTAAGATAGCTAGTGTGCATGAAGACGGCAATAGGGTTGTTCACCCGATGATAAACAATCCGTTTGAGACAAATTGGCCTAAACTCATCGAAATGTGTCATTCAGGCCACTGTTAGCGATCTGCCAGATTCTTATACTGCTTCTGTTTGGCGCGTAACAGCGCTGCACATATATTTTTGTAATATCTCCTGAAGAACGAGGTTTTTACTATGCGATGCAATATCGGTTTATTAATGGTAATTTAGGCTATATTGGTTTGCAGCCGAGAGGTAAAGACTCCGGTTTGGCTATATTCTCTGTATTTGGCAGTGGCGTGAAGCCAATAGCCCCACACTGTACGGGCTCGGCGGATGGTGGAGAAGGCTCCAGTTGCTCAAAAACGATAAATTTAGTTTTTGGACATAAATATAATTTAACCGTCAAGAGAGATGATAAAAACGATAAAGTATGGAGAGGATATGTGGAGGATACAGTAACTGGTGAAATCAATGAAATAGGGGCATGGCAACCTAGAGATGGTTCAGAAGGAATAAAAAATTCCGAGGTTGGCTTTGTGGAATATTACCCTCAAATTAATTCTTGCTCGAAGATACCATATACAAGCGTATTCTTTGGTTCCCCCGTGTCAAATTCATATATATCAGGAACGCTAAAAAAACCCTACACCTACGGGAAATGTAAAGAATTTGTTGATTTTAATACAGAGGAAAGTACTGGTGGCTGGGACATTACTCTAAAAGGAATAAAATAATAAATAATGGCCGCACATTAAAAGTGCGGCTGCTTCTGTAGCCATGTTCAAATGAAGATGCTCTATTTATTCACTGTACGACAGCCTGCGGGCAAAGGGGATCTTAGAGTGTCATAACGGAGATTAGTGATTAATTAGTATATAAATGGCCATTTAAAATGTCCGCTTAAAGGTGTTTACTGTTCCATTACTCCCCAACTCCCCCTATGAAAAAAATAGTTTGAGATCTTTTTCTGTGCAGTTTAAACAGCATTTTAGCGTGAGCCCGACCGGCTGGAATAAAACGTTTCAGGATAAAAGTCGTACACGCTGATGTTCATCAGTCCGTCAGAGAATAGCCATATCATTATATTATTGGTGAAGATATGTATCACCGCCTATCCTTTAAATGTGACTATAATCACATTCATCAATACCACGGACACAACACCTCACTGACAGATACGCCCCTTTCTGACTAACGTTAATCGCCCTCGTGACACTCTGTTTATGTTTATCCACGAACATGGAGAACCCATGTAAACGCGTAATACGAAGCTGATTATCTTCAGCGATCTCGACGGATCGTTGCTCGATCATGAGACTTATCGGTGGGATGCCGCGAAACCGTGGCTGACGCGGCTGGCGTTCCACTGATTATCACCACCAGTAAAACGGCGGCTGAAGTTGAGCCCTTACAGCGGGCGCTCGGGCTGGAACCGTATCCCTATATTGCGGAAAACGGTGCCATTGCCGTGCTACCGCCGACATGGCAATCACATCCTGATTATCCAAGGAAGCGGATTGGCATGGAATATTCTGTTATCCGTGCTCGGTTGGCTCAGTTGCGCGCATCCGGTTTCCGCTTCAAAGGCTTTGGCGATATGAACAGCGAGGAAATAGCAGAGATGACGGGGTTAACCGTGCAAGATGCCCGACGAGCACAACAGCGTGAAGGCTCTGAACCGCTGCTGTGGCTGGACGAGCAAAATGCCCTACCGCGCTTCTGCCAGTTATTGGCAGACGCAGGCCTGTCTCTGACGCAAGGTGGCCGCTTCTATCACGTCATGAGTGCTCAAACGAGTAAGGGATTTACGACAAACTGGATAAAAACACAGTATATCGAGAAGTGTGACACTGACATCACAACGCTTGGTCTGGGAGACGGCCTATTCCAGCCGGTCGGGCTCACGCTAAAATGCTGTTTAAACTGCACAGAAAAAGATCTCAAACTATTTTTTTCATAGGGGGAGTTGGGGAGTAATGGAACAGTAAACACCTTTAAGCGGACATTTTAAATGGCCATTTATATACTAATTAATCACTAATAAATTTTTCTCTCGGTTGCCGCACCGACATCGCATTCTATGGAACGATGGTCCGCGCCTGAAAGCACTCAGCGACGAACTGGCAGAAAAGTCGCTGGCACCGGAGGAACCCGGCAAGGGCCGGAATGTCTGGTTTTGTGTCGGCTACACGCTGGCATCGCGTCGTTCTTCCTGTGTCGCCCTACACGATTGTGACATTGTCACCTATGACCGGGCAATGCTGGCCCGCCTGCTCTATCCCGTGGCAAATCCGCACTTTAATTATGATTTCTGCAAAGGCTATTACGCCCGTGTTGCAGAGGGAAAACTGAATGGCCGCGTGGGGCGTCTGCTGGTTTACCCGTTACTGAAATCGCTGCAAAAGGTCTACGGCAATTCCGACTATCTGGATTACATGCGCAGCTACCGTTATCCGCTTTCCGGCGAGTTTGCAATGCGCCCCACCATTCTGAACAACCTGCGTATCCCGAGCGATTGGGGACTGGAAATTGGCGTGCTGTCAGAAATCTATCGCGGAACCGCAATCCGCCGCATTTGTCAGGTGGATATCGCGGATCGCTATGACCATAAACATCAGCCGATGTCTGAAGATGATCCAAACGCGGGATTGCAACGTATGGCGGGTGACATCACAAAAGCGCTGTATCACAAGCTGGTGATTCTCGGCGTGAATATCACCACGGACTCTTTCCGCGTCCTGCGGGCGACCTACTACCGGACCGCGCTTGATATGATTGATGCTTTCGAACATGACGCACGCATGAATGGCCTGAGTTTCGACCGCCATAAAGAGGAGTCGGCGGTGGAGCTATTTTCGGATGTGATTACCTTTTCTGGCCATGCCTATAGCGATGTCCTGGGGGATAAACCGTTTGTGCCGAGCTGGAACCGCGTGCAGTCTGCGTTTCCCGATATTCTTGAGCGGTTATATGCAGCGGTAGAAGCCGATAATCAAGAAACGTGATGCCCTCTGCTATGCACTCGCTATCTCATAGGGCAAACGCATCATGATGCATCATTGCATGTGTCATAGTGGGTCTCTTGCATAAGTAATTCATATCATTAGATTTAATCACCTGATGAATCAACCAGTTTTTCTTACCATTAATCAGCGCATCAGAAAGCGCAGCATTTCCCGCCAGACGGGCATGCTTGCCGTAAGAAAATATTATTTCACCTATTTGACAAGGTATTAGCGTTCCATCGATTAAGGAAGTTGGCGCGTTTTATGCTTTAGCTCTCCTGTCATTATGTAACTAAGGAGAGTGTTTTGATGAATTTTTTAATCAATGAAAGCGACGTGTTAAACCCGAAACGCAGAGCATTATTAAAACTTTCTGGCGCCCTGCTGGGAACGGCGGCGGTAACGACAGGGTTAAGTTCACGGGTTTTTGCCGAGACACAGCCTGAGAATGCTGCATTTACCGCACCGTCGGCCGCTAATCCAATCCATATTAACTTTAATGAAAATCCACTGGGTATGTCACCCAAGGCACAGGCCGCCGCACGCGAGGCCGTCGTGAAAGCCAACCGCTATGCAAAGAATGAAATTTTACTGCTTGGCAATAAACTGGCGGCGCATCATCAGGTCGAGGCCCCTTCCATCTTGTTGACGGCCGGATCGTCCGAGGGCATCCGGGCGGCAATTGAAGCCTACGCATCGCTGGATGCACAGTTGGTGATTCCTGAATTAACCTATGGCGATGGCGAACATTTTGCCAAAATTGCCGGCATTAAAGTCACGAAAGTCAAAATGCTCGACAATTGGGCGTTCGATATTGAAGGGCTAAAGGCGGCCGTTGCCGGTTACAGCGGCCCTTCCATCGTTTATCTGGTCAACCCCAACAACCCAACGGGCACGATTACGCCTGCGGATGTAATTGAACCGTGGATTGCCAGCAAGCCAGCCAATACGATGTTTATCGTTGACGAGGCCTACGCCGAGTTCGTCAATGACCCGCGTTTTCGTTCTATTTCGCCGATGATTACCCAAGGCGCAGAGAACATTATTCTGCTCAAAACTTTCTCCAAAATACACGCGATGGCCGGTATGCGCGTTGGGTATGCCGTCGCCCATCCCAACGTGATTGCGTTGATGGGAAAGTATGTCGCGGGCGAAAAAATCAACTTTAGCGGCGTGGATGCCGCATTAGCATCTATGGACGACTCGGCATTCATTACCTACAGCAAAAAGAGTAATGATGTGTCGCGCCAAATCCTGCTGAAAGCGCTGGATGACCTGAAACTGCCTTACTTATCGTCGGAGGGAAACTTTGTTTTCCACCAATTGGTCGTGCCGCTCAAGGATTACCAAAAGCATATGGCAGACGCAGGTGTGCTGATTGGCCGTGCGTTTCCTCCTGCGGATAACTGGTGTCGCATCTCGTTAGGGACACCGCAAGAAATGCAGTGGGTTGCAGATACCATGCGTGAATTCCGTAACAAAAACTGGATTTAATCCTCCGTCATACCGCTATGGCTCGACATCCGCCCCTCGTTCTGAGGGGCGATTCTTCCAAAACCACATCGTTGAAACCGGAGTAACGCTTGACCCACGGGGAATTGCGCGGCTAAATGATCGCATGCCTTTCATTATTTATAGTGATATCAGGCACAAGCAGAACATGAAAACGGTCAGGGAGAAAAGAGCATGATTATTTTTGTTACCGGTGCAACGGCTGGGTTTGGTGAGTCAATTACGCGTAAATTTATTAGTGCGGGCCATAAAGTGATCGCGACGGGCCGTCGTCAGGAACGTCTGGATGCACTGAAGGCGGAACTGGGCGGTGCACTGTATCCGTTAAAACTGGATGTGCGCGACCGTCAGGCGATTGAACAGGCTGTTGCTGCCCTGCCAGCCGAATGGCAGACAATTGATGTGCTGGTGAACAACGCCGGACTGGCGCTGGGTCTGGAGCCTGCGCATAAAGCATCGGTAGACGATTGGGAAAACATGATCGATACCAACAACAAAGGGCTGGTGTTCATGACGCGCGCGCTGCTGCCAGCCATGGTGGAACGTAATATCGGTCATATCATCAACATCGGTTCTACCGCAGGAAACTGGCCATATGCAGGTGGTAACGTGTACGGTGCCAGCAAGGCGTTCGTGCAGCAGTTTAGCCTGGGATTACGTGCCGATCTGTTTGGTACCCGAATCCGAGTAACAAACATCGAACCGGGCTTGGTCGGTGGAACGGAGTTCTCGGCCGTGCGCTTCAAGGGTAACGACGACAAAGTCAGTAAAACCTATGACAACACGACGCCGCTGACGGCTGAAGATGTGTCTGAAGCCGTTTTCTGGGTGGCCACGCTGCCAGCACACGTCAACATCAACACGCTGGAAATGATGCCGGTCAGCCAATCTTTTGCTGGGCTAAGCGTACATCGCGAAGGTTAATCATTACTGAAACACAAGAATTAAGGGCATGAACGCTGTTTCATGCCCTTTTCTTTTGTCAGCGCCCTTTCAGCGCTGTGCGGTACAGTTATAGTGCCATTGAAGCGAAGGATGTATACTTCCCGTTATAGGCAACCTTTCGTTTTTCACGAAGCGCGAAGGTTACAGGAACGGCGGTCGCCTTTTGTTGTCTACCGCGTGCCGTGAGCTTGTTATCGTTCTGCGGCACTGGCGTTTGTTTTTATCATTCGTTCTGTCAAGGTGAAACATGAACCACTACTCTTTTTCCTCTTTGATTCGGGCCTTAATCCCACTTTCTTTGGTTATCGCTTCTGCTGCCTGGCAGCCTGCCGCGCTGGCAGATACACGCCATATCATTGTCGATTCCGGCGACAGCGCGTTATCAAAAGAAGCCGCGCGTCAAAGCAAAGAGCAATGGGATTCAACCCGCTCGCTGCGTAATAAAGTCAATAACCGCGTTGAGAAGGAATTCGATAAAACTGAAAAAGCGATTGATGGGCGTGAAAAATGCAACGCCAGCTACAACGTCAATGCTTACTGGGAAAACACCACCGATCGTTGCCTCGATCGTCGTACTGGCCGCCCCGTTACCCCCTGATTTTTCACCCACGCCTTCTGGCGTGGGTTTCCCCTTTTCTCTTTGTAGTGCAGCAAACAAAATAGTGCAGCAAATTAGCCTGTATCCGAAGGTGACATCACCGTTACACTCAACGATTATCGCTATATCGTAGCAACACGCATTTTTATCCAAAATGGAGTGCATCAGGATGAATATGGATTTAGCCCGATTATTTTCACGCCCTTTTCACATAAAGCTATGGGGCGTGTTTATCATGTGTCTATTGGTCAGTTCGTGCGCAAGTACCTATCCGAAGACGGATAACATCACGGCGATCACCAATGACAACGGGACGCTTATCGCGGAGTCTGCTACCTACGTTTATAAATTCTCTGACGCCCGCGCTCAAAAAGAGTATCAGGACTATTACGCGTTTTATCGTGATTACAAAGACATCATCACTGGCGTGAGGGTCGATTTTTCTCTCCGTAATAATGGTCAAGTCTATGCAAGCTATAAAAACATGATCGACACACGCCAACTAACCAAAGAGCAGTTGGTCGATTTACGCGAGCTTTACGCGGCGAGAATTCCTTCAGCAATGGGAAAAGGCGAAGTTACGTTTAGCGCGAGCGGCACATTTAGTAAAAAAGACGGCTCACTGGTCAGCCCGACAACACAGGGCCGCCTACCGCAGCCCATTCCTGTGGTTATCAATAACAGCGATAACTCCGGCGAAGAAGTGCTACTTGCTCCCCTCATGGTTCCGGCTGTTATCCTTTTCCCACTCTTTATGATGTATGGCTGCGCCACTGGGCCCTGCGTTTAGCTTTCTCCGGCCATCACTGATGGCCGGGTTTCGCGGCTTTTTCGCGTTATTCCTGGTTGCTCCGTTGGCTGCACAGGCATCTTGCGAAAGCGTGAAAGCGGATATTACCCAGAAAATCATCGCCAATGGCGTACCAGAATCTGGTTTTACGCTGGATATCGTCCCGAACGATCAGGTGAATCAGGCCGGTGGTCAGGTGGTTGGTCACTGCGAGAGTGATTCTCACAAGATTGTTTACACCCAGCCATGCTGAGGGCGACGCCAATACGGAAAGTGCGCCAGCGCCAACAGAAGGCCAGCCGACGACCACACCGTAGCCCTTCCTCTAGATGTTCTAGCATAGATGTTCAAAAGGCGCTTTCGCGCCTTTTCTTTTGCCTTATTTTTGTCTGGTTTCAGCCTGCCCCGGCCGCTGGCTTGCTGGGATCATTCTGGCGGAAAGCAGCGTGATGGCCGCGATGAGTGCCGAAACGATAAATACCCCGTGGATTGACGAGGCGACTTGCGATGCCAGCGTATCGAGCTGGTTTACGCTCAGCAGGATGCGCTTAGCCGGATCCATGAGCGTCTGGAGTGGATCGCTCACTTCCGGCAATCGCCAGTGCAGACTGATGTTCAGCGTGGCACCAAGGATTGCCGTTCCCAACGCGGAACCTAGCATGCGGGTAAACATGGCGGAAGCCGTGGCGATGCCGCGAATGGAGTAGTCCACCGAGTTTTGTATTGATACCAGAAATGTGGTGCTGCTCAACCCCATTCCCGAGCCGATCAGAAATGCCGCTAGCCGCGCCCACATAAGGTTGCTGTCCGGTTGAACGGTCAGAAGCGTCAGGCTGCCGATAAGCAGCACAATACCGCCGAGCATTGCCGTAAACCGGTAAGACGTCCACAGCATTAAGCGCCCGCTCAGCGTGCTGGCCAGCGGCCAGCCAATCGACATCATCGCCAGTATACTGCCTGCTTCCAACGGTGTTTTACCCATTACGCCTTGAATAAACGTTGGCAAAAAGGCGCTTACACCCATCATGGCTGCCCCGACGACTAACCCGCCGAGGTTACCGGCGATAATGACCCGATTGCGCCACAGCGCCAGCGGAAACAGCGGCTCCGGCGTGCGCTTTTCCTGTCTAACCAGCAGAATGCTGCCCACGGCAGAGATCGCAAGCAGCGGGATCACCCAGTAACCAAACACCTCAGCCTGTAGCAGCGCCATCAGCAAACTGGCGACGGACACAATCAGATAGAACGCCCCCATCCAGTCCAACTGATGCTGGCGCACGGTATTCATCGTTGGCAGATAACGAGCCAGCAGGAAGATGGAGAACAGTCCAATCGGCACGTTGACCCAGAAGACCAGCGCCCAGTTGAAGTGTTGCACGATAAACGCCCCCAACAGCGGGCCGATAATCGCGGAAAAGCCCCACACGCTGGACAAATAGCCCTGTATTTTGGGGCGTTCGGTCGAACTGTACACATCGGCAACAATAGTGAAGGCAATCGGAGTAATCGCGCCCGCACCCAGCCCTTGTAAGGTGCGGAAGACGATTAGCCAGCCCATCTGCGTCGAGAATCCGCACAGAATCGACCCGAGCAGGAACACGATCATGCCGAAGAAGAATATCTTTTTACGGCCATACAGATCGGCCAGGCGGCCATAAATTGGAATACTGATCGACTGCGTCAGCAAATAACCAGCAAAGACCCAGCCCAATAGGGAAAAACCGCCTAAATCCGCGATGATGGTGGGCAACGCGGTGGCGACAATTGTCACTTCAATCGCGGCCGTGAACATGGCCAGCATACAGGCAATTAAAATCCAATGGCGATGTGGAACAGGTGTTTGTTTCTGGTTATTCTCTGTTTTCATTATATTTTCAGGATAAGAAGAAAAACTGCCTGTGAGTATAACAGGTGGCGTGACGGAGAAAATTTATTCCCGCAGAGAAGCGGGAATAGAAGACGAAAGAAATTAATAGCTGACGGCAGAAAGATCGATATAAGACGAGAGATCCCGCTGTTCGGCGCGTGGTAAGTAAGGCAGTTCGCCCAGTTGCGGTGCCGGAATTTTTTTCCGCAGAACGTGAATGATTTCTGCGTAATTAGCCAGTCCGGGGTTAATACGGTTAGCGACCCAGCCAACCAGCGGCAAACCATCATTGATGATAGCCTGTGCCGTCAGCAGCGCATGGCTTATACAGCCCAGTTTGATGCCAACAACCAGCACGACAGGGAGTTGTTCCTGCACTACCCATTCGGAATACGGACGTAGATCGTTCATGACAGTCCGCCATCCGCCCGTGCCTTCGACGACTACGATATCAGCGGTTTCGCCCATGTGACGCAGGCCTTGCGTCATCGTGCAGTAATCAATGGTTCCTTCACTGGCGCTGATTTCATCTTCTCGGAGTGCGATGGGGTTAACCATGTTATAGGGCAATTCGAGCGTGGAGGCGGCTTGTAGCAGCAGTGCGTCTTTATTACGCAGCCCCGCTTCCGTCTCTTCGCACCCTTTTGCTATCGGTTTGTAGCCCGCAACCGATTTGCCTGCCAGCGCCAGTTTTTGCAGTAGCGCCTTGGATACCACTGTTTTGCCAACGGCGGTATCAGTACCAGTGACAAAAATACGTTTCAACATGGGATAACTCCAGACCACCTGAATACCAAAAAACAAGCACAGCTAAAATGCTTTCCAAGCGTGAAAGTCTAGGCTATGCCTCATTCGGGCAGTTTGCGTTAGCGCAATGTTTTGTTGCTCTACGCCTTTATGGTTATCCCTGTAGCAGTTTAACCAGCAGTGATCCATTGTAGAGCGCGTCCTTCACCAGTGCGGCACCAGGCATCGTGCCCTGATTGTAGAATTGGGTCGCTTCCACCTGGAGGTTGTGGCTATAGGGCGGGAATGATTGCTGTTGAATACAGCCTAAAATGGCGGGATGTAAAATGCTGGCCGCTTTATTCAGGGGAGATCCCACCAGAATTTTATCGGGATTGAAGAGATTCACCATGATGGCGACAATGCGGCCGACGTTATGACCGACATCGTTAATGATATCTTTGGCTAACTGATCGCCCTTGAGCGCAGCGTCACACAGATTCTCAACGCTAAGCGGTGAACCATGCAGAAGCGAGCTCATGGACGTATTCATGCGCTGTTGCGCCAGTTCCAGCATATTTTCCGTGCTGGCGACCGTTTCCAGACAGCCGTGATTGCCGCAATAGCAACGCTTGCCATAAGGATCGACTTGCGTGTGCCCGATTTCGACCAGATTCCGGCTTCTCGCATGGAGGATGCGACCGCCGGTAATCACACCCGCACCGACGTTATGGTCGATCACCACCTGAATCACATTTTGGCAATCGCGCGATGCGCCGTATAGCGCTTCGGCCATCGTCCAGGCGCAGATATCATGCTGCAAATACACCGGCAACCCCGTGCGTTGTTCCAGTGCTGGGCCAATCGCCATTTCCTCAACGTCATAAAATGGCATCCGGTGAATAATGCCCTTACTGGCATCAATCATGCCCGGTGCGGTAATCGCGATTGCCGTTAGCCGTTCCAACCGCTTTTGATGGCGAATAAAAAACTGGTCGATTTCATTCAAAATACGGTCGAGCAGTGGCTGTGGCGACACAGCGGGAAGCGGGATTTCTTCTTCCACAACCAGCTTGCTGCTGAGATCGCGCAGCGCCAATAACAGGGTATTGTGGCTGATACGTGCAGAAAGATAATGCCAGGCCTCGGTATCCAGAATCAGGCCAATAGCGGGACGCCCTCTGCTGCCCACATCCTGGTATTCAGTTTCTTGTACCAGATGGGCTTCCAGCAGTTCGCGGACGATTTTGGTAATACTGGCGGGCGCGAGCTGAGCGCGTTTGGACAGTTCGATACGTGATATCGGGCCGTACTTATCGATCAGCCGATACACTGCACCGGCATTCATTTGTTTGATTTGATCGATGTGTCCTGGTTGACCGTCGGCTATCACAAACCTAGCTCCTACTCATTATATACCCGTCATACTTCAAGCTGCATGTGCGTTGGCTTCACTACTCGGCCCGTCGTAGGCCTCGCCCTAAAGGGCCGCTGCAAGCAGCGTTCAAACCTGCCTCTGGCAGATTTGTCAGTCACCCGAATCATTTACTTGAGTAAGCTCATCGGGATGAAAGCTGAGAGACATCCTGTCTCTCACCGAAGGCCAGCCGTTGGCTGGTCAAATTCGTTCCCGACGAATTTGACCTTCCCTTACCGCGTTACGATGCTCATGACTGAGCATCGCCCTAAAGGGCTAACGCTTCGCGTTGTTCAAAACGAATACGTTTTGTCCTGCACCCCGGAGGATCTTGGGTATAATGGGCACTGCTGTTGAAAAATTCATCTTTACTACCGCTGCATGACTATTTTTCACGCTGCAAAATAAAAAAACTGCGGGTATGGTGGGGCTTTTCACTAAAGCCGTCAAATATTTGATTCGTTATGTGACATCTCTCACATATTGAAAATATTCTCTTCTCAATATCCGTGAGACATTGCCGTCTATGCCCTACTTCGTAGTAGTCACCCTATAGCCACTTGGCGCGTTGCGAATACTTTTCAATGAAGAGCGAATTATAATAGATGCATTAAAAGCCAATGGTTATCATTGGTTTTTAATAATTTCTCCAATCCAGAATAGCCGAAAATTTAAAATATTATTATGAAGATCAGTTACACAAAAATACCAACTATCATGAATGTCAACAAATCCACACCTGATAATGGAGTGAAAAAAACATTATTTGGGTTTTTATCCCATTTTAGCAGGGCGAAAAATGTCAATGTTAATGTCAATAAACAACCTGCAAAAGTTGCAAAAGTTTTTTCAAACAATCACAACTCAGAGCATCGCTGCATACAACAAACGGGATATGTAAGTCATTTTGGTCCTAGGCAAGAACCGGCTATCTTTATACATGGTTCTTCAGAGGGTAAATTTGCATACTACAAAGGAAATACGGTAAACCATAAAGACATCGAAGGGAATGACCCTTATATTAGTTTAAACGCAACTGAATTTGTCGCTCGCATTAAAAAAGATTTTGGCTTAGACTTACACAGTAATGGAGATAGAAATGCGAAACCATTGCATTTAATTTCCTGCTATTCGGGTGGAGTAAGCCGAGATACATTAGCGGCTGCAATGTCAATTGCAACAAATAGACAAATAATATGCTATGGAAACAAAGAGCCCGTTTTTATGCGTAATGGTTTAAAGAATAACATGGATGAAGATGTCTATATACATGGTGAATATTCAAAGAAAGCATTACCTGAAGTTCGTCATACTCCATACAACATGATAGGGAGTATGAGAAAATAACGTAGGAAAGACGGTTTTAGTTGTTACTTTTCCAGCATCAGCGACATCAGTACTTTCGCAGCAGCACTTTGTGGCTGATGTCGTGCCGTCACCAACCAAACTTCCGTTGTGGCGTCCTCTTCTTCCAGCAGCAAATATTTCACGCCATCGACCCGAATACGCAAAAACGACGCAGGCAAGATGGACACGCCCAATCCCGCCGATACCAACCCAACGATGGTCATCGCCTCGCCCACTTCTTGCGTAATGTAGGGGCTGATGCCATAGCGTTTCAGCAGCGTCAGCGTATCGTCATACAGCGCCGTTCCAACCGCACGGGAGAAGAAAACGAACGGCTCATTTGCCAGCTGTGTAATGCTGATGGCACGCCCTGCGTCCTGCTGCGCTAACGGATGGGACTCCTGCACGACGGCAATCAGCGGTTCACTCAGCAGCAACTGATGATCCAATGCGTCTGGCAACGGGTTGTTACGCATAATGCCGATATCAAGCTTACCGTTCAGCAGCGGTTCAATTTGCTGTTTGGTATTAAGCTCCATCATCTGAATATGCACTTCCGGGTAGGTTTGGCGAAAACGCAGCAGGCTGCTGGAGATCTTTTTGATAAACGGCGCGGACGACGTAAAACCGATCGTTAATTCCCCGATTTCGCCGCGCTGAATGCGGGACGCTCGTTCCGCCGCCTGATCGACCTGACTGATAATCGACCAAGCCTCTTTCAGAAACATCTCGCCTGCGGGGGTGAGTTGGACATTCCGGTTATTGCGCGCCAGAAGCTTTGCCCCCACCTGCTCCTCCAAAATTTGAATCTGCTGGCTCAGTGGCGGTTGAGAAATGCGTAATCTTTCTGCGGCTCGGCCAAAATGCAGTTCTTCAGCGACCGCAATAAAATAGCGAAGGTGACGTAGTTCGATATTCATACTTTAAACATATCAATCATGATTATTAATATATTATACAAAATAATATCACTCTTCTATGATCCTCTCATTGTTGTTTTACGCCTGATTTACCTTTCTCGGTAAGGAATTATTGTGAGTAACCTGCCATCTTCTGCACCGAACGACTGGCCTACTTCTACGGTCGATGATGCGGATGATATTGCCCCTAAATCTTCTGGTAAAATGCCTTATATCACGCGTGGTACGCCACAATTTATGCGCGTCACGCTGGCGCTGTTTTCTGCTGGTTTAGCGACGTTTGCCCTGCTGTATTGTGTTCAGCCGCTGCTGCCGGTGCTATCTCAGGATTTCGGTATTTCGCCAGCGACCAGCAGCCTGTCGCTTTCCGTATCGACCGTGATGCTGGCGTTTGGGCTACTGTTCACTGGCCCACTCTCTGACACGATCGGTCGTAAGAATGTGATGGTTGTGTCGCTGATGCTGGCTGCAATCTGCACCGTTATTTGCGCGTTTATGACCAGTTGGAACGGCGTATTGATTATGCGGGCGATGATGGGCCTGTCGTTAAGCGGTGTTGCGGCCGTCGCCATGAGCTACCTGAGTGAAGAAATTCACCCCAGCGTGTTGGCGTTTTCAATGGGGTTATATATCAGCGGCAACTCGATTGGCGGCATGAGCGGGCGTCTGGTTAGCGGCGTTTTAACGGACTATTTCCCGTGGCGGGTTGCTATCGGCACAATCGGCGTACTGGCACTCATAGCCGCGATCACGTTCTGGCGTATCCTGCCGGAATCACGTCATTTCCGACCCGGTTCGCTGCGCCCGAAAACGCTGCTGCTGAACAGCAAACTGCACTGGCGCGACGCGGGTTTGCCGCTGCTGTTCCTTGAGGGATTTTTGCTGATGGGCGCATTCGTTACCCTGTTTAACTACATTGGGTATCGGTTGCTGGCACCGCCTTATTTACTCAGTCAGGCGGTGGTTGGCTTACTTTCCGTGGTTTATCTCACAGGAAGTTATAGTTCGCCAAAAGCCGGAGCATTAACTGCCCGCTACGGACGTGGCCTTGTGCTAAGCATTGCGATCCTTCTGATGCTAGCGGGACTGGGAATGACGGCACTGAGCCCGCTATTCGCGATCTTTGGCGGGATGATGCTCTTTACCGCCGGCTTCTTCGCCGCTCACTCGGTAGCCAGCAGTTGGATTGGCCAACGGGCGCGGCGCGCGAAAGGTCAGGCGTCATCAATGTATCTCTTTTCTTACTATCTGGGTTCAAGTCTGGCCGGTACGCTGGGGGGATTTTTCTGGTATTCATTCGGCTGGATGGGGATCACCGTGTTTCTGAGCGCCCTCTTATTTCTCGCACTGGCAGTCAGCCTGATACTCAAACAGCGCCTTTAAACGCCTTTCTTACCGGAGTTTGCCTGATTCAGGTAAACTCCGCGTTGTTCCCTCCCCCGTAAACCCTGCCTGAAATAATGACGATCGCGATTGCTGAAGTGTTCGTTTATCAGTATAAATACAAGTATGTTGTAACTAAATTGAATCTAGCTATGAATAGCTACACGCTAATCGATCGCATGAACCTCTGTTTTCAAACGTTAGAAACCAAGCTGGTTCTGATGCAACAACAGTTTTCCGAATATCGGCTGCTAGTTGGTCGCGTCTATTCCCTTCCCCATGTGGAAAAAGGAACGGAGCATGACCCTATCGAGCATATCGCCGTCACGCAGTACGTTGGACAAGAGGCTCGCGATAAAGGGCTAGCCCATTTTCAGCGTCTTTTCATTCACCACTATCCAGAAACGCTCAGCAGCAAAAGCGCGATCCGTTTGCCGGGCGCACTCTGTTTTTCCGTCAACGCAGTACAATATCAGCAGGCAGACTCACTCATTGCGGAAATTAATGCGCTGAAAAAAGAGCTGGAGCTGATTATTACCGTCGAATCCGGGCTAGAACCGGAACAACGCTTTGAGTTCGTCCACACGCATTTGAAAGGGTTGATCACGCTGAGTGCTTATCGGTCGTTGACGCTCATAACCAACCCCGCATCGGTACGCTTTGGCTGGGCGAACAAGCACATCATTAAGAACATGACACGTGTGGAGCTACTGGAAAAATTGACCAAAAGCCTGAATGCGGCAAAAAACGCCGCACCGTATACCAAAGTGCAGTGGATTGAACATGTCGAGCAGGAGAGAGACGCGGTATTGTCGCTGCCGGAAGACGCCGTTTTGAAAATCAAACGTCCAGTCAAAGTGCAACCCATCGCACGAGTGTGGTATCCCGAACAGCAGAAACAGATTCAGCATCCCTGCCCGTCCCCTCTGCTCGTGCTTTGTCAGCAGGAATATGGCTGCGACGTGCCCATTATCGGCGAACTCAACCCTTATGACGCCAACAACATCAAGCATAAGCACAAACCTAAAGCGGCCGAGCTTCGCCTGCTCATTCCACGTTTGCACCTGTATACCGATGCACCGGAATGAAAAAGAAAAAGCCTGCGGGTAAACACCGGCAGGCTATAGGATAAAACGCTGACTACCGCGCTATTACTTTTTCAGGCTACCGACCATCTCTTCCGGTCGAACCCACTCATCAAACTGTGCTTCTGTGAGGTAGTTCAGTTTGAGCGCAGCCGCCTTCAGCGTCAGCCCTTCTTTGTGCGCTTTTTTGGCAATTTCTGCTGCTTTGTCATAGCCAATATGCGTGTTGAGCGCGGTCACCAGCATCAGCGATTCGTTCAGCAACTGAGTGATGCGATCGTGGTTCGGTTCAATCCCCACCGCACAGTGCTCATCGAAGCTCTTCATGCCATCAGCCAGCAGGCGAATTGATTGCAGGAAGTTATGAATCACCATAGGACGATACACGTTCAGCTCAAAGTTACCGGACGCCCCGCCGATATTCACCGCGACATCGTTACCCATCACCTGGCAACACAGCATCGTCAGTGCTTCACACTGGGTCGGGTTGACCTTGCCCGGCATGATGGAACTGCCTGGTTCGTTTTCAGGAATACTGAGCTCGCCAATACCACAGCGCGGACCAGACGCCAGCCAGCGTACATCGTTAGCAATCTTCATTAACGATGCGGCCAGCCCCTTCAAAGCACCGTGCCCGTGAACCAATGCATCACAGGTTGCCAGCGCTTCAAATTTATTCGGCGAGGTGACAAACGGTTGACCGGTGAGCGTCGCCAGCTCAGCCGCCACGCGCACCGCATATTCAGGATGCGTGTTTAGCCCTGTTCCGACCGCGGTGCCGCCCAGCGCCAGCTCACAAATGTGCGGCACGCTGTTCTCGATATGCTTCAGGTTATGCTGCAACATCGCGGCCCAGCCGGAGATTTCCTGCCCCAGCGTCAGCGGCGTGGCATCCTGTAAATGCGTACGACCGATCTTGACGATATCCTTAAACTGCTCCGCCTTGGACGCCAGCGTGGCGTGTAACGCTTTCAATTCAGGAATCAGGTGTTCGTTGATCGCGACAACAGCGGCGACATGCATCGCCGTCGGGAAGACGTCGTTGGAACTCTGACTTTTGTTGACATCATCATTGGGATGAACCAGCCGATTGTTGCCCCGCTCTCCCCCCAGCAGTTCACTGGCGCGGTTCGCCAACACCTCGTTCATATTCATATTGCTTTGCGTGCCAGACCCCGTCTGCCAGATCGCTAACGGGAACTCCCCGGCATGCTGGCCTGCCAACACTTCGTCCGCCGCCTGAATAATCGCATTTCCCCGATCGGCAGGCAGAAGCATGAGATCCATATTGACGCGGGCTGCCGCTCGCTTGGTTTGTGCCAGCGCATAAATCAGCGCGCGGGGCATTTTCTCTTCAGAAATACGGAAGTGTTCCAGCGATCGTTGCGTTTGTGCGCCCCATAACCGTTCAGCAGGAACATCAATCGGTCCCATTGAGTCTTTTTCACTACGCGTCGTGCTCATTACCTTTCCTCCTTAAAATACACATTCAACTAGTAGAAGACATCGAATCACATCGCTGGGCCTATTCTGATAACACTCGCTGGCCTTATCACGCTTATTGGTCTACTAACACTGTCTGGTATCGCGCTACATAAAACATTACCATGAAGCGAAGAAGATGCAGTGTATTCATAATCACTCAGGTAATTAACAGCCAGCATCACAGAAATTAACAATTAATGTAATAGCAGGGAGCCGACATGCAAAAAATGCTCAATTGCGTCCAGCACTACGCCTGGGGCAGCAAACACGCCTTAACTGAGCTATATAGCATTGATAACCCTAACGATTTACCGATGGCAGAACTTTGGATGGGTGCCCATCCTAAAAGCAGTTCGGCGATTATTGATGAAAAAGGCAACACCCGCAGCCTGCGTGACGTGATTGCAGAAGACGCGACCGCCCATCTTGGCGCAACGATCGCGCAACGTTTTGGCGAATTGCCCTTTTTGTTTAAGGTATTGTGCGCGGAACAGCCGCTTTCCATTCAGGTTCATCCCAGTAAATCGTCGGCAGAACAAGGCTTTGCGAAAGAGAATGCCGCGGGCATCCCGCTGGATGCGGCGGAAAGAAACTACAAAGACGCCAACCACAAACCGGAATTGGTCTACGCATTAACGCCCTTTCAGGCCATGAATGGGTTCCGGGAATTATCTGAAATTGTGCAGTTGCTGGAGCCAGTTGCCGGTGCACATCCGTCAATCACCGCCTTTTTACAACAGCCCGACGCGAAGAATCTCGCCATGCTGTTCACCAACCTGCTGAGTATGGAAGGTGAGCAAAAATCGCGCGCACTCGGCGTCTTGAAGGCCGCGCTAAATAGTCAAAATGACGAGCCTTGGGCGACCATCCGCGCGATCACACAATATTATTCCGACGACAGCGGATTGTTCTCCCCGCTGCTGCTGAACGTCATTACGCTTCAACCCGGCGAAGCCATGTTCCTGTTTGCGCAAACGCCGCATGCTTATCTGAAAGGCGTGGCATTAGAAGTCATGGCGAATTCGGATAACGTGCTGCGTGCTGGGTTAACGCCGAAATACATTGATATTCCAGAGCTGCTGGGTAATGTCGTGTTTGAAGCCAAACCCGCAAACCAGTTACTCACGACGCCACACCGACAGGGTAATGAACTCAGCTTCCCGATTCCTGTTGAAGATTTTGCTTTTTCGCTGCACGAACTGAGCCAGAGCCCACAGACGCTCAGCCAGAATAGTGCCGCCATTGTATTTTGTATTGACGGCCATGCCGTCCTGCAAAAAAATGAGCAGCGGCTCTCGCTACGTCCGGGAGAGTCCTGCTTCATTTCAGCCAGTGAGTCACCGATAACGGTTGAGGGACAGGGGCGTCTCGCTCGCGTATTTAACCGATAACTTGTTCCATACGCCGCAGTTATCTCTGGGTAAGCTGCCAGCGTTTCGCGTTGAAAACGAGAATTTTTTTACTAAAGGATGAATAAAAATGAAGAAGTCGTTAGTCGCCGTAGGCGTTATTGTTGCTCTGGGTGCTGTCTGGACCGGCGCATCCTGGTACACCGGCAAACAGATGGCTCAGCAAATTGATGGTTTTACCGATACGCTGAATACCAAGCTCAAACAAGCCTACCCGAACGCGGGGCTGAAAGTGGTCTATCGCGACTATAAGGGTGGCGTATTCAGCAGCACCCTGGCCTATGTTTTACAGACAGACGGCACAGCAAAAGGCGCGCAGTTCCTTGCGCCTGGCGAAGAACTGGTCTTCAACGAAACCGTGTCTCACGGGCCGTTCCCGCTAGCACAGCTCAAGAAATTCAACCTCGCACCGGCGATGGCATCTGTCCATACCGAGTTGGCCAACACACCCGCCATCAAAGCCTGGTTTGAGCTGACGAAAGATAAACCGTTCTTTACGGCCGAAACTCGCGTCGCTTACAGCGGTGATACGCAGTCGCTCGTTACGCTGGCCCCTATCGACCATCAGTCGCCAGAACAGAAATTTTCCTTCAGCGGTGCGCAAGCCTTGGTGGACATCGGACACGACCTGCGCAGCAGCAAGCTGGATACCACCATCAGTAGCGTGAAGATGGAAAGGAAAAATGCCTGGGGCCAAACAGAGAACGTCGATCTCACCGATTTCTCCATCAAGGGTACCAATCAAAAAGGCAAATTCGATCTGGATTTAGGCGACGGCAATCTGTCCTTCAAGACGATGACGTTTACCGTAGAAGGTGGCGAGCCCGTTACGTTGAATGATTTCTCTTTGCAAAGTAGCGCAACGGAAGATGATAAAAATCTGGCAGGCAAAATGGCCGTGACGCTGGGATCGTTAATCATCGGCGACCGCAATCTGGGTTCTGGTAACGTCGGCATGTCCATTTCACAGCTTGACGGCGCGGGCACCAAACAGTTCCTCACCGCCTATCAGGCAAAAGTGCAGAAACTGTTGCAGGATCCGACCGCTATCGATCCTGACGCTTATCAGCAGGATATCGCCATGTCTGTTCTGCAATATCTGCCACAGTTGCTGAAGGGCAACCCAAGCATTGCCATCTCCCCGATCAGTTGGAAAAACAGTAAAGGCGAAGGCACGTTCACGCTGGCGCTGGATTTAACCGATCCGTTGCAGAGCACCGATAAAGCGAACGATGCAACGCTGTCGGATGAAGAAAAAATTATTCGTCAGTCGGTCAAAAAACTCGATGCCAAACTCAATGTTCCGCTGGATATGCTGGCAGAGCTAATGATACAAGCAGGACCGAAACCGGCGAACGATGAAGAGCAAAAGCAGCTCGCTGACATGGCGAAACAACAGGTTGAAATGATGGCCCAGATTGGTGAGGGTAACCAACTGAGCGTCACAAAAGACAACGCCATTACCAGTTCACTGCACTATGCCGATGGTCAAATTGATTTCAACGGTAACAAAATAGCGCTGGCTGATTTCATCGCACCGTATTTCTCCGTTCCAACGGAACAAGGTGAAGAGTCTCTGCCTGGCGCACAGGAAGAACCCGTCACACCACCGGCGCAATAAGTCGGTACATCGTATGACGTGCTAACACACACGGTGGCCGCACTTGCCGCCACCGTTTTTCCTGCCCTACCTCTCCAGTTTAATTTTGAGATAACACCATGTCCGCGTTGAAATCCTTCATGGAAGCCCATCAGGCCGCGATCTATTTTGTTGCTGTGATAGCGGCAGTAGCAACAGCTCTGGCGCTGCCGGGAACGGAGCAACTGGATGTCGTGATTAATCCGGCGCTGGCGCTGATGCTGTTTGTCACGTTCCTGCAAGTGCCGCTGACCACGCTCGGAAAAAGCATCACTCAGGTCAGATTCATCGGCGCGTTGCTGACTGCCAATTTCATCGTGATTCCCTTGCTGGT
Organism: Pectobacterium versatile; assembly: GCF_020166435.1. Taxonomy (GTDB): domain Bacteria; phylum Pseudomonadota; class Gammaproteobacteria; order Enterobacterales; family Enterobacteriaceae; genus Pectobacterium; species Pectobacterium versatile. The sequence goes on from NZ_JAINZP010000001.1 coordinate 548,130, forward strand.
CGCGGCGCTGTTGCCCTTCCTCCCCGCCGATCCACTGGTGAAATTGGGCATCATATTGGTGTTACTCGCCCCCTGTATTGACTACGTAGTGACATTTGCGCATCTGGGACGGGCCGATGCCGCCCGCCTGTTGGCCGCAACGCCTATTTTACTGTTGCTGCAAATGCTGGTCTTGCCCTTCTACCTGACGCTATTTCTCGGCCACGACGCCGCCGGACTCATCGCCTTTGCGCCCTTTATCGATGCCTTTATCTGGCTCATTGCCATACCTTTAGCGCTGGCCGCCCTTCTGCAATGGCTAGCTGCGCGACAGCGCACGATGGCAACATTTGCGGATGCATTAGGCTATCTTCCCGTTCCGGCTACCGCTCTGGTGCTGTTTATCGTCGTTGCGGCGGTCATTCCCCAACTGCGCACCACTTGGGCGTCGGTGTTACTCGCGGTGCCGTTTTACCTGCTCTTCGCGCTGCTGGCACCGCTGCTCGGCTGGTTCACTGGCCGTGCATTCCGGTTGGATTCGGCTGGTGGGCGCGCCGTGGCCTTTAGTGCCAGCACGCGCAACTCTCTGGTTATTCTGCCGCTGGCGTTGGCAATTCCGGGCGCACTGCCGCTACTTCCGGCCGTGATCGTCAGCCAAACGTTAGTAGAATTGCTCAGCGAACTCATTTATATCCGAGCGATCCCTAAGTTGAACGCCCGTTCTATAGGCCAAGAAAAACAATAACAGGTTGTTTTTGCTCAATGCTTGTTCAGTGTGGTGAGTTTCGGCGGTAACCGTTGGCTATTTACCACGATTTCTTTTTATACTTTGTCGTATGAAAAACAATAATCAGACAATAACATGATGATTGATTCACTCCTGCCGTTGACGGATATCCACCGCCATTTAGATGGTAATATCCGCGCCCAGAGTATTCTGGATCTAGGGCGCCAGTACAATATAGCGTTACCTGCCAGCGACATTGAAACGCTCCGTCCCCACGTTCAGGTCACCAAAAACGAACCTGACTTACTGAGTTTTTTACAAAAACTCGACTGGGGCGTGGCCGTACTCGGTTCACTGGATGCCTGCCGCCGCGTAGCTTACGAGAACGTTGAAGATGCCATGAAAGCCGGGCTGGATTACGCAGAACTGCGTTTCTCTCCCTACTATATGGCGATGAATCATAAGCTTCCGATTGCTGGCGTGGTTGAGGCCGTGATCGATGGCATTACCGCTGGCAGCCGTGATTTCGATACCGACATTCGTCTGATTGGCATAATGAGCCGGACATTCGGCACCGAGGCCTGCCAGCAAGAGCTGGACGCCCTGCTATCCCAGCGCGATCGCATCGTCGCGCTCGATCTGGCAGGTGATGAATTGGGTTACCCCGGCGCACAGTTTACTTCTCATTTCCGACAAGCCCGCGATGCTGGCTGGCACATCACGGTTCACGCAGGTGAAGCGGCCGGGCCGGAAAGTATTTGGCAGGCGATTAACCATCTGGGCGCAGAGCGCATCGGACACGGCGTAACCGCCATTATCGATCCCCGCCTCATGACACACATGGCGGAGCATGGGATCGGCATTGAATCCTGTCTGACCTCTAATATTCAAACCAGCACCGTGGAATCACTGGATAAGCACCCGCTCGTCCACTTCCTGCGCTATGAAATCCCCGCCACCATCAACACGGACGATCCTGCCGTTCAGGGCATAGAGATCCGTCACGAATATGAAGTCGCGGCCCCACTTGCTGGCCTGACAGCGGTAGAAACTCGCAAAGCGCAGGAAAACGGCCTGAACATTGCGTTTATCAGCGAGCAGGAAAAGCAACTGCTGCGTGAAAAGGTTCTGCGTAAACGCGGTGCCGTACAGTAGCGTCAAACCGATAGCGCACGAAAAAACGGCTAACCCTTGTTAGCCGTTTAGATGGAGGCAATTCATATTTTAATAGCAAAAAGATTTAAAGCCCTAGTCTGTCAAAATAAATATAGCATTCGTTTCCGTACAGTCGGGCTAAGTTCCAGCCCAGGCCGTGGCACTTATTTAAAGCTTGGAAATCTCTCTGGTAGTGCCTCCAATGAGTAGAACATGTGTTTTTCGATGAACGCACCGATGACTTTTTCATGCAATTCAATCGAGCGTGAGAAGCAAATTGTTTTCCGGGCCAGACGTTTAATGCGCGTCCTCAATGTCAGGTTGTTACGCTCAATACGTTGAGTGAAGATTTTTCCTGTCAGATGCTTATCCTTCGGCACTTCTCTAGCATAGCTACCCCACTCATCGCTGGTTACCATTCCGATGTTAAACGGCGTAAGGAGTGCCAATAACTCACGACAAATTTCATCAGTTCGGGGGCCAAAAGTATAGGCCAGTACACCACTGGTCTTGGTATTGTATGCGTACCAGAGCCAGTGCTGGCGCGCTTTACTGCCGACAAAACTTCATTGCTCATCGAGTTCGCAGATAAGTGCCACGTCAGCATGAGCGACCGATGAGGACGTTATTCGCTTTGGCGCGAGTTTTTTAACGTGCGAATGACGGTGTTTATGCCAATGTTGAGCGTCCTTGCGGTATCGCGAACTCCCACGCCGTTGAAGGCCATTTCGGAGCTCTGCTCTTTTACGCCGGGCTTGCGGGCTTCGTAGGTATAAGTGAGTAGAAACACGCGGTGGCAGTCACGGTAGCGAAATCTGTCACGACCTTTAGGGTTCTGACCATGGCGATAAACCTGAGCAGACTGACAACGGGGACAATGAACATTAACGTAGGCCATGAGAAAACCTTAAAAGCGAGCATTATATATCACAATCAACTAATTGGATGCATTACCCATTTCGCTGGGCTCACAGTAACTGCACGCAACTCAAAAAACTTTCTTAATCGTGCTCAATAATGAATAAAAATTATTTATCATAAGTTGATGCATTGATTAAATTAATCATGATTTTTTTACCTTATTGGGCTGAGTCTTAGCGCTGAAAACGCGATGATTCTCTTTAACATTTCTAAATAATATTGATGTATTTTTCACCCCTTCCTTACTTTTCTGTTGAGGTATATATATACCAAACTTGCTATAATGGTTTTTAGAATTATGTGCGCCAAATGAAACATTTGTCTCAAACAAAATTTCTCCATTGATAGCCACCTGAATATTCGGGTGATGTCTGTTCCAGACAATCCTGATTTTGAATTTATACCATTCTTGAGGGCAACTAAGAGTCGCTATTTTTTTCCTTAACACATTCCCATTCTCCGAGTTAATTGAAATATATATTTCATTCTCATTCTTTAAACTAAAAGAGACTGGAGGTCGTCCTCGACCGCTGATCTTCATATTACCTCCGCTCTCTTTTACCTGAAAAAAAATAACACTATTGGCAGCATAATCTACTTTCATCTGAAAGCCATAAATAGAATCGGTGTTCATATTCAAATTATTTCTATGCGCAAGCTCGACTCTGAAATTATCTTCATATTTTAAAAGATTAAAACGTAAAGCGTGCTCATGTTTTTTTCCAATTTGGGAGCCGTTCTCAAAAAACAAGTTTCCTTTATTTATAGCTTTTTCTATTTCTTTCTGCCCAGATGGACCTACTTGCGTATAATATTTTGTATTGATGCTTACATTGTATTTTTTTAAAGATTTTAGGTTGTCTTTAACGTGAATTTTTACACTTTGTATTTTTCGTCCACGACCATGAGAGATAGAACCATATGATTTGTCTAGGTGAGAAACTGTTACACAATGGGTGTCAGTATTTCGAATGCTTCTTATATCTCGAGAGATATTACTAAGGGGCGGAGAAGCAGAATTTACAGTATGTATTGGTTGATTTAAAGTTTGAGATAAAGAATAATTACTCAGGATTGATAACATCATTTCCCCCTTGTCATGATAGTTTGTGATTTATTTGACTTTTCTATGATTAAACATTTAATTACGATCTATTAAATGATTCTAAAACGCATTGAGTAATAACAATTTTAGGTTATGGCGCAAATGCATTGTAATGGTGTTTTTTAATGTAAGTACTGCTGATTTTTTCATGTACTTCAAATTCGACCTGCGGGCAATGAAACTTAGGACACTGCTGCAGGTCCAGTTGCACCTGACGCTGGCGATGGAAGTAGGGCATTAGGCAGGTGAAAAACCGATTACCGCCACGCTGATTAAATCCGTGCTGTTACGTCAGTTGCATGACCTGAAACTGACGCTCACACAACATGATTATCGACTGAAGGATATGGTAGCGCAGTTTGATGCAAAACCTGCTGAAATCAGGGTATTGTTTAACAATCAGTTAGATTCGGGCCGCACAGTGGAGACCTGCGCATCCGTACCCCATTTGCTGGACGCCAGAAAATTTATAAATTGTATGTATGAGTGATGAAAGATCAGGATTATTTGAAACCACCTTTGACCAGTGTTCCGGTCTCATCATGAGTCCAGATAATGGCACCAAGACAAGCATCCGAACCTCTCGATAAAGTAGAAATTATAGGTAAAAAATTCAAAAATTCACAATCGAATACCTACAGTAAAAATGCGGCTGCAAAGCAACCGCAGTTATAAACACTATTCCCACCCGAGCGTGCTTAACATTTTTTTTCGTTCAACTGGTTTTCAGATCTCGCATAACGCTGCGCCAACGCAGCACAGACCATCAGTTGAATTTGGTGGAAAATCATCAGCGGCAGCACCATCGCACCGACAGCCGCGGCAGGAAATAGCACGTTTGCCATCGGAATCCCATTCGCCAGGCTCTTCTTCGAACCGCAGAATACGATAGTGATTTCATCGGCCGTATTAAAGCCCAGCTTACGAGCAACCAGCGTATTCACCACCAGCACAATCGCTAGCAGCACTATCGAACAACCAACGACGGCAAGCAATGACCAGACGTTGATCTGCCCCCAAATTCCCTGCACAACCGCCTCGCTGAAGGCGACATACACCACCAAAAGAATCGATGACCGGTCAGTAATATTAATCAGCTTACGGTTACGTTCAACCCACTTGGCAATCAATGGGCGAGACAGATGCCCCATCACGAAAGGCACCATTAACTGCATGATAATAGAGCCAATAGCGTGCAGCGTATCCGTTTCTCCCCCTTGCGTATGCATCAGCAAACCGACCAGAATCGGCGAGAGAAATACGCCCAAAATACTGGATGCCGAGGCGCTACAAATCGCCGCCGCGACGTTACCACCGGCCATTGAGGTATAAGCAATCGCCGACTGCACTGTCGCCGGTAGCGCACACAGATAGAGAAAACCCAGATACAAGGTCGGCGTCAGCACCACGGGCGACAGCAGGCTCATGCCTATTCCCAACAGCGGGAACAGAATAAACGTGCTGGCAAATACCACCAGGTGCAAACGCCAGTGCCCCATGCCGGTGGTAATCGCTTCACGCGATAGCTTCGCGCCGTGCATAAAGAACAGCAGAGCAATGGCCGCGGTTGTCAGGTGCTCAAAGAAAACCTTCACGGAACCTTCAGCAGGAAGAATCGACGCCGTCACCACCACCAGAATCAGAACCAATAAGAACTTATCAATGCGTAACCGTTGTAACCACCCCATGCCCAACACCTTTCCCCTAGTCTGTTATCAGCCGAATTAACACCCTAACAAGACGGGCGACCCTAAGATCGCCCATTTAAACAAGCCATTAACTATCTGGAATAAAACGCGGTAAATCTAGCTATTTTTCAGCGTGACGGCTTTTTTCTGTTCGTGGGAAAGCAGCCCTAGCTCGATCAGTTCCATCACCTGAATCGCCTGATGCACGCTGACGGGGTTTTCCCCCTTGCCGAGCAGCGCATCGCGCACTGCCGCATAGTAAGCCGGATAGTTACCCGGAATCGTGGCGATGGTTTGTTCCGCCGTTATGCCGTCACGAGACAGCGTCAACACGCCATCGTGCTTATCCTGCCCCCAGTCGGCCAGCGGTGGACGTTCGCCCGCTTTCAGGCGATCTTCCTGTGGATCGAGACCGTATTTGACAAAGCTGCCGCGCGTGCCATGCACGGTGTAGCGTGCAGACGCGGCCGCCACCAGCATACTGGCATGCAGGACAACTCGACGTTGCGGGTAAATCAGCGTCGCATGAAAATAATCTATTGCCTTACTGCCAGGCCTCAACCGTGCCATATCTACCTGAATCGCCACAGGCAAGCCAAACAACTCCAGCGCCTGATCCAGCAAGTGCGGCCCAAGATCGTACCAAATCCCACTACCTTCACTGCCGTCTTCCCGCCAGCGCTGGCGCACTTCTGGACGGAAACGATCGAAATGCGATTCCATATACACCACATTTCCTAACGTTCCCGCCGCCAGCAGCTGTTTCAGCGTCAGAAAATCGCTGTCCCAACGGCGGTTATGGAAAACAGAAAGCATTTTTCCGACGCGGTCGGCTATGGCACCCAAATCGTATGCTTGTGACAACGTCACCGTAAAAGGTTTATCGACGACGACATGCTTGCCCGCTTCCAGCGCCTGCTTCGCCAGCGGGAAGTGTGTGTCATTGGGGGTAGGAATAACGATGAGGTCAATATCGGGATCGTTAAATAACGTCTGAGGTTCTTGCTCTACTCGCAGATTTGCCCAATCCGCATGCACTTTTTCAGCATTGCTACTGGACACAGCCACCAGTTCCATACCTGCCGTACCGGTAATTAACGGCGCGTGGAATGTCTTACTGGCATAACCGTAACCCAGTAGCCCAACACGAACGGTCTCACTCATGACGATTCCCCTTAGCTTATTTGACTTTGTGATTTCTCACTCAGTATATACTTATCATCTATCAGAGTGCAGTAAGCGCGTACCATTCAGATGTTGTCATGCTTGTCACTTAGCAGGCGGTTAGTGTAATGACAGAGCAACACGCCATTGAGCGCAACTTTCTATTTTAGTTGGTTTTTCAGTTGATTTTATGCCCCCCCCGCTTCTAAAAGCGGGGGGAGGATTTAGTTACAGCAGCTTCAGACTCCTGACTTATTCAGAATAGATAACGCGCACCCAAGGCGAACTCATTGGAGACCAGACGTGCTTTCATTTGTTCGTCTTTCAAACCTCGAGCATTGGTGAAGTTGTTGTAGCCGCTTTCGATTTTTCCCATATCGACATAACGATAGCCCAAGTCGATACTAAGACTCTCCAACAGTGCATAGCTTACACCCGCACCAATAGCATAGGTCAGGTTGCTATTAGTACTAGAGGCATATTCGCGTGCCGTAGTCCCCTGCCAGCCACCTGCTTTGATTTTACTGACACCAAGCCCTAGCGTGCCATACAGAGAAATATTATAACCCAACGAATAATCACGGTAGATATTGAACATCATACGTTCGGCATCGGTTTTCAAATGATTGAAACTGTTAGAAAATGTGGTAGAGCCGCTGGTGTACTCTGTTTTTTGCTTAAAGGCATACTCAGCTTCTGTTCGCCAACCATTACCAAACTGATACCCTGCGGCAATGGCGGCTGTACCCAAATGTTCCTTTTCCTCACCGCTGACAAACTGCCCGACGCCTGGCCGGCTGCTAGTATCCATTTCTTTAGCACGCTGTTCGAACTGCAGATATTTCGCTGTAGCGTAATAGCCAGCAGAGAAATTGTCAGCCATTACACTGCCAGAGGTTAAAACCAGCGGGAATACCAGTAAAATAGGTTTAATATTCATTCGTTTCTCGCTAAAAAAAGTGATCACTATTAACCAGCATTTAGGCCATTCGGGTTATTTTTCAATGCATCAAGTGCACATTGTTGATCCAAATTTCCGCCAGGCGCACCACCCACACCAATCGCGCCAATGGTTTCTTCGCCTAATTTCACTGGTACACCGCCAGCCAGCAGCAAAAAACCAGGGATGTCACGCAAGTTGGCTGCACCGGCGTTGGCCTGGGCGCTCTTCATGGCATTTTCGGTAGTATTGCGGATAGTGAGTGCGGTAAATGCTTTCAATCGACTGGCTTCCACCGTATGCGGACCAGCGTTGTCCATTCGTTTGATGGCCAGAGGAATACCCGCGCGATCGACGACAGTCACCGCGACATTATAATTATTCACGCTGCATGCCTGAATAGCGCTTTGCGCCAGCTTATCTGCTACATCAAGGGAAAGATTCTTCTGGGTTAGAACGCCACTGGCCACGCTGGAAAATGACATCATGCCACCAATTAAAATGGCTACTGAAATTATGCGTTTCACTTGAGTTTGATCCTTATTTATTCCTTACGGGAATTAAGAATAATAGAAGGTACAACCTCGACAGACCATTAGTGTGATTACTCATCGAACTAGGTGATTATACCTAAGTGACGCAGTGACCGAGCAACGTTATGCCTTTTGCAGCAACGCAAGCTCTCCATAGATACTCATCAATTTAGGCAATGAATTAACTTCGAGCTTGGCAAATAGATTAGCGCGATGCGCCTCAATAGTACGCGGTGAAAGCGAAAATATTCGAGCAATCTCTTTACTTGAACGCCCCTGCATAATCAGCTCGAAGATATCATTCTCACGGGTAGTCAACGTGACGAGCCGACTTTGCATCAACCGCATTTTTTGCAGTCTTTCCTGTAATCTCTCTTGCTGTTCCAATGCACTACCGACTACTTCAAACAGTAAATCCGCATCAATTGGCTTGGTTAGAAACTCGAAAGCCCCATTTTTGAAGGCTCGTCGACAGAGATCAATATTAGCGTGCCCCGTCATGATAATCACTGGAATTTCCAGTCCCTGCTGTTTCCATTCGTCCAACAGCATGAGCCCTGTTTTACCAGGCATCCTAATGTCAAGTAACATGCAGCCAGTAAGCGTATGCAATTCCTCCGTGCTCTGTAGGAAGGATTGGGCATTGTCATAGGTTTTCGTCATCCAACCGACAGTACCTAATAACACGCTAAGCGAAGAACAGATCTCCGGCTCATCATCAACCAAATGAACATACTGTGTCATTATCACTCCTGAGAAGGTATCGGCAACCAGATCTTGAAGCAGGCGCCCTGCTTCGTACTATTGGAGGCATCTATCGTACCGTTAAGGCGTTGTACCAACGAATCAGTCAGAGCCATTCCCAACCCGATACCATTGGCACGCGTAGTGAAAAATGGCATGAATACCTGTTGTAAAGCCTGTTCTGATAACCCTGGGCCGCCATCAGTGATGGTTAATGCTATACCGTTATCTGTCGCATCAGCCTCTAGTCTGATCCATGCGGTGTTGGGGCTATTACTAAGTTGCGCCTGCAGCGCATTATTAACAACATTATGTAAAATTTGTTCTACCCATAGCGGAGGAACAACCAACACGGGTAGGTTATTTGGGATGCGGCAACTGACTTTAACTTTTGCGCGGCGAATTTCATTGTCCAGTAACATCAGTACACGAATCCAAAGCTGGTTCAGCGCAACGGGTTGATAGTCTGCCTGCTCACTAGCCAATTTCTGGCGGAATTGCTGTAGTAACGCCCCTGTGCGTTTAATCTGTACAACTGCGGATTCGAGCAATAGCGGCAACGATTCGGTGCGCTGTTGCTGCAGCAAGCGTAAAGCGGTTTGGTTATAGCTTAAAATGGCGGTGAGGGGTTGGTTAAGCTCATGCACTATACCGGCAGTCAACTCTCCCAGAGTATTCAGTCGTGTTAGTTCGGCGTAATGAGCACGTAAATCAGCAATATCGTGCCGGCGTTTATTAGCACGGTATTGACCAATCAGGTACAGCGCCCCTCCCCAAAACAGCGCAGGTGACACAATAATAATCCAAGGCAGCGCCACCCAGTTAGGGTTATCGCTTGCCACTAACATAAATGGCTGCGACTGGCTGGCGATTACCTTATTCCACTGCCAATAATACGTGCGGTTTGCTACACCTCGTTCGAATAATGGCTTGTTGTTCCACAGTATGGTCAGGTGGCTGAAAGCGTTTTTCTCCGCTACATCTCCAATCAGCTTGTTCAGATCGATCAACAACGATTGGTTATCTGCATTGAGCCAATATCGACCATTCTGCTCCATGACGATCGGTCGCCGCGGCTCAATGTTTGAGTGCGGCCGCCAGCGGATGATTTGTGGAAAAATGTTCTGTACTTCCCAACCATGTCGGCTCACTGACAAAAGTGGCATTATCGCGTCATGCTGCGATAATTTCACCGTTACATCGCGGTAGATAATGCGAAAACCTGCACTTTTCTCTTCGTATTGCTGATGCAGAAAGTAGGCTATCACCCCGCAGCCAGACAGCAGAGTTAACAATAACCAGCCCATAATTTTGAACATACTTAATTTGTGCCCTTCGCTACATTTAATAGTCTGGTATGTCATCAGCACAGGACTTCAGACGATGAGAGGTGAAGCATCAATGGGGTCTTACTGGCATAATGGTATGCTCAATACAAAGGCTTTATTCATGCGATTCCCTTGGTTTTTTTATTTATAGCTTCTTGTTCATTATATACCCACTATTCGTCAGAGTACTGATGGGATAATAGCCAAGGGGAATTTGTCACGTATTTTGATATATCATCCGCTCACCGCATTGTGCATACACTCCCCCCACGTGACAGGCAGCGTTTTGGCCGCCGGATAGTTGATTTCACTGCTGCGACGGCGGAAATCGCTGGGGCTGACGCCGACCCGCTTACGGAACACGCGTGAGAAATACAGCTGATCGTCATACCCCACCACGCGACCAATATTGGCGATGGATTCCTGCGTCGTCTGTAATAACAACTTGGCGCGAATCACGCGCTGATCTTCACGCCAGCGCAAAATATTGATACCCACCTGTTCACGGAACAGATGCGCCAACCGCGAAGGCGACAGACAAACGTGCCGCGCCACTTCGTCAATACGCAGCTCTCCAGCCAGATTGCTGGTAATAAACTGGCAGGCTTCTATCACACGCGGATCCATGATCTTCTGCGGGCTCTGTGGATCTTCCTCCATAGCTCTGAGCAACAACCGCTCCAGTAGATTCATCCCCAATTCTTCTGAAAAACGACGCCCGGAACGCTGCGTCTGCTCGATATTGGCAAACAGCCTGTCGAATTCCAGCAGCAGTTGGTTATTCGGCAGGCTCATGCGACCAATACCGCTGCTTTTGGTATGCCATTCTAACCAGTCAGCCCAGTAGGCACGCGGGCGAAAATAGACCCAGCGGTGATACCAGCAGTCGCTGCCAGATGAACGACCATAAAAATGCTTCGATTTCGGCGGGAACAGCAGCAGGTCACCGGGATTACAGAAAAAGGTCTCATCTCCATCAAAGACCTGACCCTGACCTTTCATGGTGAGGTTAATGATGTAGCCTTTCATGCCATCGGGACGATCGATAAAGAAGTCGAGCGGCCCTTCTGCCAGAATCGGTGTCATACCTGCCACAAGATAAGCGTTGAACGAATATCCCGGCAGCAGCGGGTTAGACTGAGATTCATGCGCCATACGGTGATACATCGAGCCTCCGGTACACGTGAGTAATGAGGGAAAGAGGCAGAGTTATTCATCTGCCGCACGGGCATTTATACCGTTTTCTTCGCCAACTGTTTGTAGCGGTCGAAGATAACCGCTGCTAGCAGAATCAGACCACGCACCACATACTGGGAAAACGGAGAAATATTCAGCAGGTTCATCGCGTTCTCTACCGTACCTAAAATCAGCACGCCAGCCACCACGTAAGAAATCTTACCGATCCCGCCTTTCAGCGACACGCCACCCAGCACACAGGCAGAAATCACGATCAGTTCATACCCGATGGAGGTCATCGGCTGGCCGCTAGTCATACGCGATGCCAGAATGATCCCTGCCGCCGCCGAGACCAGACCGGACAAGGCAAAAATGATAATCTTGGTACGAACTACGGGCACCCCAGCCAAACGCGCCGCCTCTTCATTGCCCCCAATCGCCAGCGTATTGCGGCCAAAGGTGGTTTTGTTCAGCAGCAGGCCAAACAGAATCATGCAGCCGATAGTGATCCAGATTGGCGCTGGCAAACCCAACCAGTTGGCATAGCCCAGTTCGAAGAAGCGCTCATCCTCAATCCCTACCGCTTTACCATCGGAAATGATGTATGCCAGACCGCGTGCAATCTGCATCGTTGCCAGCGTGGTGATCAGCGCGTTAATCTTCAGACGGGCAATCACAAAACCGTTGAGCAAGCCGAACGCCACACCCAGCAGCAGCCCAGCACTGACGCCGATCCACAGGCTTTCACTGATATTGATCACCACCGCCGTCGCCACGCCAGCACAGGCAATGATAGACGCGACCGACAGATCAAAATCACCGGAAGCCAGACAGAACAGCATTCCGCAGGCCACCATGCCGGACATGGAGATCGCCAGTCCCAGCCCTTTCATATTGATAAACGAGGCGAAGTTGGGGACGAAAATCGCGCAGCCAAGAAACAGCACGGCAAACACCACCAGCATGCCGTAGTTATCCCAAATGCGAGATAACCCCGCGCCGTTTTTCTTCTTTTCTGAGGTTGCAGACGTAACCGTTGACATTATTTTGCTCCTTCGCGGTCAGGCAACCGCAGATTCGATATCGGGGGTTCGTAACATAGCCAGACTGAGCACCTTCTGCTCTGTGGCATCGGTATGCAGCAGTTCGCCGGAGACGGCACCTTCGCGCATGACGATAATCCGGTCGGCCAGCCCAAGCACTTCTGGTAAATCGCTGGAGGCAAACAGCACCGCGATCCCCTGATTCGCTAGTTCATAGATGACATGATAAATTTCGTGCTTCGCGCCGACGTCAATGCCGCGCGTAGGTTCATCGAGCAAAATGACCTTCATCTCTTCGGAGAGCCAGCGGCCAAGAATGGCTTTCTGCTGGTTTCCTCCGGAAAGATTCATAATCAACTGTTCATCGGACGGTGTTTTGATATTCAACGCCGCAATGCGCTTCGCGGCGTTATCCACTTCCCACTGATTATTAATAATAAAACCAGCTTTCAGGCTCTTACGCCTTGCGCTGATATTGATATTGTCACGCACCGAGTGCACCGGAATGATACCGTCCGCCTTGCGATCTTCCGGGCAGAGCATCACCCCCTGACGAATCGCATCAATGGGGGAATTCACTACCAGCGGTTTGCCATCCAGCAGCACCTGACCGTTGGTGATTTTGGTCGCGCCAAACAGCCCTTTCATCAGTTCGCTGCGACCCGCCCCCACCAGACCAAATAGCCCGACAATTTCTCCCCGCTTCACGTTCAGGGAAACTGTGGATTTCACGCCCAGCGCTTTCACGTCTTTCAGCGTCAGACGCTCTTCGCCGTGCGGACGCGGCGCATAACCATAGATATCCCCCAGGTTACGCCCTACCATCGCCTGTACCAGCGACTCATGGTTCACCTGCTGCATATCGTCGAACGTGCGCACATAGCGGCCATCTTTAAACACGGTAATGGCATCGCTCAGCGCAAAAATTTCTTCCATCCGGTGCGAAACGTACAAAATGACCCGGCCTTCACTGCGCAATTCCTTAATCACGCGGAAAAGCTGCTCAATTTCACGGGCAGACAGTGAACTGGTCGGTTCATCAAAAGCAATAACCTTGGCGTTACGGGCCAGCGCCTTGGCGATTTCCACCATCTGCCATTGCCCGATAGAGAGGTATTTCAGCGGGGTATCAGGATCGATATCTAACCCCAGATGCTGCAACTGAAGTTTGGCTTCATAACGCAGCAGCGAATAGTTCACCATGCCGTATTTATGCGGCAGCTGACCTAAGTAGATGTTCTCGGCGACCGTCATTTCCGACACCAGATGCAGTTCCTGATAAATGATAGCAACGCCCGCATTCAGGGCATCCATCGTGTTGTTGAACTGCACGGGTTTGCCCTGAATATGAATTTCGCCTGCTGACGGTGAATAGTTACCGCTCAGGATCTTTAACAGCGTCGACTTGCCCGCCCCGTTTTCCCCCATCAATGCATGGATCTGGCCGGCATGGCAGGAAAAACTGATATCCGAAAGCGCCTTAACACCGGGAAATTCTTTACCAATCCCATGAAACGACAAATAGGGTGACTGTGCTGTCATGTCTGTTTCCTCATAACGATGCAGGTAGAGCGCGGATAACCTCGACCAGCGTCATGCTGACCGGCGTTATCCGCGTCTTTACGAAATCAGGCGTGATTACATCAGGCCTTTTTTCTCCAGTTCGACCTTAAAGTTGTCACGAGTGATCAGCACCACGTCGGTCACTTCGGTGAATTTCTCCGGCTCCACGCCTTTGGTGACCCAGTCGTTCAACATCTGGATACTCTTGTAACCGTGGATATCCGGGCTTGGCAGCAGTGAACCAAAGAAGCCCGTTGCCTGACCTTTAGACAACTCGCTCACCGCATCCACACCGTTGATACCGATACCAATGACGTTTGCGGCTTTAAAGCCCTGACCTTCCGTTGCACGCACGCCCCCCAGCACGGTGTTGTCGTTCATGCCGATAATCAGCCAGTTTTTCACACCAGGGTGCTGAACCAACATGGAGTTAGCGGCGTCAAACGCTCCGGGGATATCGTTAGATTTGGTCGGTACTTTGTAGATCTGTTTTTCTGGGAACCCTGCGGTTTTCAGCGCATCCATGGAGCCAGACGTGCGGCGACGTGCGGTATCCAGCTCATCAGCGGTAATCGCCATCACGGCGGTTTCCTCTACTTTCCAGCCGCGTTTGGTCATCTCTTTATACAGTTCCTGACCCTGACGCTCGCCAATTTTGGTGGCCGCCATCATCACCAACGGCACGGTATCCATCGGTTGGCCTTTGGCATTCACGAACTGGTCATCAACCGCGATCACTTTCAGATCGTAGCTGCGCGCTTTCGCTATAATGGCTGGCCCCAACTTCGGATCCGGCGTACAGATAACGAAGCCTTTCGCGCCACTGGCCGCCAGACTGTCGATCGCGTTCAGGGTCTTTTCACCATCAGGAACCGCGATTTTTATCACATCAAAACCAAGGTCTTTCCCTGCTTTATCAGCGAACTTCCATTCCGTCTGGAACCAGGGTTCTTCCGGCTGTTTAACCAGAAAGCCCAGCTTTAAGTTCTCTGCCATAGCTGATTGTGACATAACAGCGGCCAACCCGATTGCTGCCAGCGCCTTAGTGAATTTATGCATGATGTTCTCCGGTGTAATTATCTTTTCATTCGTCAGCGACGCTGAAACGAGTTCGAGTTCCTGGTAGGGTATTTCCGGTCTGGATAAAGGAAAAACACAGACTTAGCACGATTCCTTTACTCAGTAGCATTCAGACGCTTTATGTTTTAGTCGTTATTCTCGGTAAGAATGTAGAGCTTTATCACAGTCCGGAACAATGACAGGTTTGTGCATACATTTAGCGAATTTAACCAATCATTAACCTTTGACCAGCATCACAAAATGGCTGCTGGTGACAGAAAAATACATACTTCCAGCTAACCGCTCCTCACCGCCTCTCGTTATCCCTGCCATCGTAAACACCAACGATCTGGGATTAATGAGGAGCAAAGCATGAGTGCGGGCGCTATTACGATTGGTCTCGACTTCGGCAGTGATTCGGTACGCGCCTTAGCCGTTGACTGCCAAAGCGGGCAAGAGTTGGAAACAGAAGTGGTCTACTACCCCCGCTGGCGCGAGGGGAAATATTGTCAGCCTGCCAACAACCAGTTCCGACACCATCCGCTGGACTACATCGAATCGCTGGAGCAGGCGATTAAGGCCGTGGTTTCCCGCCTGACGGACGAACAGCGGCAGAGCATCATCGGTATTGGCGTGGACTCAACTGGATCAACCCCCGCACCAATTGATGAGCAAGGTCAGATCCTCGCACTACGCCCCGAGTTTGCCGACAACCCCAATGCAATGTTCGTGCTGTGGAAAGACCACACGGCAATAGAAGAAGCGGAAGCCATCAACGCACTGTGCCGCAGCGGCCAGTTCCCGGATTACACCCGCTATATCGGCGGCGTTTATTCGTCCGAGTGGTTCTGGGCCAAAATTCTACATGTCTCGCGCGACGATGCGGCGGTGCGTCAGGCCGCCGTTTCCTGGATAGAACTGTGCGACTGGGTGCCCGCCCTGCTTTCTGGTACGCAAGCGCCAGCAAATATTCGCCGTGGACGGTGCAGCGCCGGACACAAATCACTCTGGCATCCAAGCTGGGGCGGACTGCCGCCAAAAGATTTCTTGCACGCGCTCGATCCCTGCCTGACAGAAACATTGCAGTACCCGCTGTTTACCGATACCTGGACTGCCGAACAACCAGTCGGCACCATCACTGCGGAATGGGCGCAGCGGCTCGGCATCCCCGAAACGGTCATTCTGGCGGGCGGCGCGTTTGACTGCCACGTCGGCACCGTCGGCGCGGGCGCACAGCCGTATACGCTGGTTAAAGTGATTGGCACGTCCACCTGCGACATTCTGATCGCCGACGACGCTCGCATTGCCGATCGCACTATCGCCGGTATCTGTGGGCAGGTCGACGGCAGCGTTGTTCCCAGTTATATCGGCCTCGAAGCCGGGCAGTCCGCTTTTGGCGATATGTACGCCTGGTTTGGACGGCTGCTGGGCTGGTCGTTACAGGAAGCAGCGAAAGACCATCCTGAACTCAAAACGTCATTACAGGCGATGGAAGCCAAACTGCTGGAGCGACTGACGCACAGCTGGGCGGAAAACCCCACGCTGGATCACCTGCCTGTCGTGCTGGACTGGTTCAACGGCCGCAGAACGCCGTTCGCCAATCAGCGACTTAAAGGCGTGATTACCGATCTCAATCTGGGCACCGATGCCCCCACGCTGTTCGGCGGTTTCATTGCTGCGACGGCCTTTGGCGCGCGCGCCATTATGGAGTGCTTTGAAGATCAGGGCGTTCCCGTCGAGAACGTGCTGGCGCTGGGCGGTATCGCGCGGAAATCCCCCGTCATCATGCAGGTGTGTACCGACGTGATGAATCGCCCCTTGCAGATTGTCGCCTCCGATCAGTGCTGTGCACTGGGTGCCGCGATCTTTGCCGCCGTCGCCGCTGGCGTTCACGGCGATATCCCAACGGCACAGCAGCATATGGCCAGCGGCATAGAGCGCACCTTAATGCCGGACAGCCAGCGCGTCGCCCGTTATCAGCAGCTTTATGAACGCTATCAGCAATGGTGCCGCCTTGCGGAACCGGCCTATAGCCCAGCGTCTACGGCAAAAAACTAATTTTTATCCCTCTAGGGATCACGTTACAGGAGTCATCATGGATCATTTTAAGCAGCTTGAAGTCTGGTTCGTCATCGGTAGCCAGCATCTCTACGGGCCGGAAACGCTACGTCAGGTAAAAGAGAACGCAGAAAAAGTCGTCGCCGGATTGAATCAACAGGCCAACCTGCCGGTTAAGCTGGTGCTGAAACCGCTGGTGAAAACGCCGGACGAAATTCTGGCGCTGTGTCGCGATGCTAACTATCAGGATAACTGTATCGGCCTGCTGACCTGGCTGCATACCTTCTCTCCTGCCAAAATGTGGATTGGCGGCCTGAGCGTACTCAGTAAACCGCTGCTGCAATTCCACACGCAGTTCAATGCCGAAGTGCCGTGGGACACCATGGACATGGATTTCATGAACCTGAACCAAACTGCGCACGGTGGACGTGAATTTGGTTTCATCGGTGCCCGGATGAGACAAGCGCATCAGGTGGTGGTCGGCCACTGGCAGGATAAGAACGCCCATGCCCGTATCGGCAAATGGATGCGGGTTGCCGCCGCCATTCAGGAAAGTAAACAGCTGAAAGTTGCGCGCTTTGGCGACAACATGCGTGAAGTCGCCGTCACCGAAGGCGATAAAGTCGGCGCACAGATCCAGTTCGGCTACTCTGTTAGCGCCTGGGGTCTGGGCGATTTAACCGCCGTGGTCGATGCCGTATCCAAAGGCGATATCGATGCGCTGGTCGAAGAATACGAAGTCAGCTACCAGTTAACGGACGCGGTGAAACTCAACGGCGCTAACCGCCAGAACCTGCTGGATGCGGCCCAGATCGAACTCGGGATGAAACGCTTTATGGAGCAAGGCAGCTATCACGCGTTCACCACCGATTTTGAAAACCTGTACGGTTTGAAACAGCTGCCGGGCCTAGCGGTACAGCGTCTGATGCAGCAAGGCTATGGTTTTGGTGGTGAAGGCGACTGGAAAACCGCCGCGTTGCTGCGCATTATGAAAGTGATGGCCGGCGGGTTGTCGGGTGGTACGTCTTTCATGGAGGACTACACCTATAACTTCCAGAACGGTAACGATCTGGTCGTCGGCTCCCACATGCTGGAAGTCTGTCCGACGATTGCGAAAGAGCAGAAACCGATTCTGGATGCGCAACACCTCGGCATTGGCGGCAAAGCTGACCCTGCCCGTTTAATTTTCTCAACGCCGGCTGGGCCGTCCCTCAACGCCAGTGTGATCGACATGGGTGACCGTTTCAGGATGCTGGTTAATCTGGTGGATACCATCGAACAGCCGCGCCCGCTGCCGAAATTGCCGGTTGCCCGTGCCATCTGGAAAGCGCAACCGTCGCTGGAAGTAGCGGCAGAAGCCTGGATTCTGGCTGGCGGCGCGCACCACACCGTCTTTAGTCAGGCATTGGATCTCGAACACATGCGGCTCTACGCCGAGATGCAGAACATTGAACTGCTGGTGATCGACAACGAAACCCGGCTCCACGAATTCAAAGATGCTCTGCGTTGGAACGAGATGTACTACAAACTGTGTAGTCGCTAGACACCATCTTCAGGGGCAGATTATGCGTTAACCATCCTCGCATAACTTGCCCTTTCTTATAGGATTCAACCTTTCCTAGCCTCTAACTTATCATCCCCTGCGACCTGACGTCGTCTTAAAAATATCGGTATTTTCCTGTCAATCCGTAATTTTTCATCTTCTTTCGTTTGTTATTAACAAATAAGCGTACTTTTCCCATCCCCCTCTAGACAGGGAATTTCGCTTGAATATACTTAGTCATCTCAATCACATAACTATTAGATTAATCACCATGACCGCTCATGACTATTTGCTCAAATTCAGGAAAGTCAGCTCAACAGAAAGTTTGGAAAAACTTTTCGATCACCTCAACTACTCTCTGACAGACAGTCAGGAAATCATCAACATGTATCGAGCTGCTGACCATCGGCGTGCTGAATTGGTATCTGGCGGACGTCTGTTTGATCTGGGCTGCGTGCCGAAATCCATCTGGCGTCATGTTCTGTAGTTATTAGCAATAAAGTACCTACGACAAAAAGAATAATTATGCAACAATCCCCTTTTTGACTATTGCTCAAAATGCACCACGTGCTGCTGCCTGGTCGCTCGGCGTTGCCCTTAATTAAGAGAATCCAACCCTCTCCCTCTTGAAGGGGACGGTGATAACCCTACTTTAGGTATGTTGTCGAAAACCCAATAATGCCTGATAATAGTCCGGTTTTGTTTTCTAGGCACCGTAATGACCGAATACGCATTGCTCTTTGTTAGCATCCTTCTGGTAAATAATTTCGTCTTAGTGAAGTTTCTTGGGCTGTGCCCTTTTATGGGCGTGTCTAAAAAACTGGAGACGGCGATTGGCATGGGAATGGCGACCACGTTTGTTATGACGTTGGGCTCCATGTTCTCTTGGCTGATCAACGAATTTATTCTGGTTCCGCTCGATATTCTCTATTTACGCACCATGGCTTTTATTCTGGTGCTCGCCGTGGTGGTGCAGTTCTCCGAGATGTTCGTGCGCAAAGTCAGCCCTGAGCTATATCGCCTGCTGGGGATTTTCCTGCCGCTGATTACGACCAACTGTGCGGTACTTGGTGTTGTCTTACTCAACATCAATCTGTCACACGGTTTTCTACAATCGACGATTTATGGTTTTGGCGGTGCCGCGGGCTTCTCGCTGGTAATGGTGCTCTTTGCCGCCATTCGGGAACGTCTCGCCGTGTCGGATATTCCCGCGCCCTTCCGAGGATCGTCTATCGCGCTGATCACCGCGGGCCTCATGTCGCTGGCGTTCATGGGCTTTACCGGACTGGTGAAATTCTGATGATCGCTATCTGGATTGCCATTGCGGCATTAAGCGCTCTCGCGCTGGCATTCGGTCTGGTGCTCGGCTACGCCTCCCGCCGGTTTGAAGTCGAAAACGATCCGATCGTGGAAGAAGTGGAAGCCATGCTGCCACAAAGCCAGTGCGGCCAGTGCGGTTACCCTGGCTGTCGGCCCTACGCCGAAGCGGTCGCGCTGAATGGCGAAAGTATTAATAAATGCGGCCCCGGCGGCGAAGCGATGATGCTGAAGCTGGCTCAAAAACTCAACGTCGATCCGCAGCCGCTGGAAGGTGATGCCGACATTCAAGCTCCCGCACGCCATGTTGCCTGGATCGATGAAAGCAACTGCATCGGCTGCACCAAGTGTATTCAAGCGTGTCCGGTTGATGCCATCATCGGCAGTACCAAAGCGGTACACACCGTCGTCAGCGATTTGTGCACCGGCTGCGATCTCTGCGTCTCCCCTTGCCCGACGGACTGTATCGAATTACGTCCTATCGCGCCGACTCCCGCTAACTGGAAATGGGATCTCGATACGATTCCAGTACGCGTTATTCAAGTAGAACGACATGCTTAAGCTGTTTTCCGCCTTTAAAAAAGACAGGATCTGGGATTTCGACGGAGGCATTCATCCGCCGGAAATGAAGACGCAGTCCAGCCAGATACCACTGCGCCAGATCCCGCTGCCAGAACAATTCATTATTCCCCTCAAGCAGCATCTTGGGCCGGAAGGCGAGATCTGCGTCAGCGTCGGCGATAAAGTCCTGCGCGGTCAGCCGTTAACGCGGGGAAAAGGCCGCACCTTGCCTGTTCACGCACCGACATCGGGAACCGTGAACGCGATTCGCCAGCACACGACGGCACATCCGTCTGGTCTGTCCGAACTAAGTATCATCATCGTACCGGATGGCGACGATCGCTGGTGCGAGCGCCAAACCTTTACGGATTACCGTGCACAGAGCATCGATACCCTGCTTGCCCATCTGCATCAGGCTGGCATTGCGGGATTGGGCGGCGCCGGTTTCCCTACCGCGGCCAAGTTACAAGGCGGGATGCGCGGGATTGAAACCCTGATTATCAACGGCGCAGAGTGTGAACCCTATATCACCGCCGACGATCGACTCATGCAGGAGTGCGCCGAGGAGATTATTCAGGGCGTCGAGATTTTGTCATTCCTGTTGCAGCCAAAACGCATTCTGATTGGGATCGAAGATAACAAACCGGAAGCCATCAGCGCCCTGCGATTGGCCTTGGGTAAACGCAGCGACATGCAGTTGCGCGTCATCCCAACCAAGTATCCGTCAGGCGGTGCCAAGCAGCTCACCAAGATTCTGACTGGCAAGGAAGTCCCGTTCGGTAAACACTCCGCCGCCATTGGCGTACTGATGCAGAACGTCGGCACGGCCTTTGCTATCAAACGTGCCGTGATCGACGGCGAACCACTCACCGAACGCGTGGTGACGCTGACCGGTGAAGCCTTGCGCCAGCCCGGCAACATCTGGGCACGACTAGGGACACCGGTACGCCACCTGCTCAAACAGGGTGGCTTCCACGTCAATAAGCAGCCGATGGTGGTGATGGGTGGTCCGCTGATGGGCTTTACCCTGCCGTCGCTGGATGTGCCTATCGTCAAAATCAGCAACTGCCTGCTCGCGCCGTCACATGCAGAAATGGAGCCAGTTGCTGAAGAACAATCCTGTATTCGCTGTAGCAAATGTGCCGATGCCTGTCCGGCGGGACTCTTGCCGCAGCAGCTTTACTGGTTCAGCCGCGGGCAGGAACACGAAAAAGCCCGCAATCACCATCTGTTTGACTGCATCGAATGCGGTGCCTGCGCTTATGTCTGTCCTAGCAATATTCCGCTGGTGCAGTATTACCGTCAGGAAAAGGCTGAAATTCGGGCCATCGATGAAGAGGCACAGCGTGCTGCACAGGCCAAAGTGCGCTTTGACGCTAAACAAGCCCGTCTGGAACGAGAAAAAGCCGCTCGCGAGTTGCGCCATAAACAGGCGGCGGCTGGCGTATCAACCACGGATAAAGATGCTGTTCAGGCCGCACTGGAGCGCGTACGCCGTAAGCAAACCGCCGCAACAGAGGTCGGTTCGCCAATCGAGGTAATCCCCGATGCACAGCCGGATAACAGCGCGGCCATCGCCGCGCGCGCTGCCCGCAAAGCCTTAGCACGTGAAGAACGGGCGCAGCAGGAAACGCCTGCGGCCAATGTTCCTTCTGCCGAGCTTGATGACCCACGCAAAGCGGCGGTGGCTGCCGCCCTTGCACGCGTTAAAGCGCGTAAGGCTGCACAGCAGTCTGAGGTTAGCCCGGAAAGTACGGAAGAAGCGGCGACGCCTACCGTTTCCAACGTGGTGGCAGAACCGATCGCCGTCGTGGAAGCACAAGAGCCGGACGATCCGCGTAAGGCTGCCGTAGCTGCCGCTATCGCGCGCGTTAAGGCCCGTAAAGCCGCGCAGCAATCTGTAACAAATACGGAAGAACCGGTTTTATCGGCTCCCCCTGACGTGGTGGCAGAACCGATTGCCGTTGTTGAAGTACAAGAGCCAGAAGATCCACGTAAGGCTGCCGTTGCCGCCGCTATCGCGCGCGTTAAAGCCCGTAAAGCAGCGCAGCAGCCTGCAACAAACACGGAGGAGCCTGTTCCGTCGGCTGTCCCTGACGCGGTGGCAGAGCCTGTCGCCGTCGTTGAAGTACAAGAGCCGGAAGATCCGCGTAAGGCTGCTGTGGCTGCCGCTATCGCTCGCGTTAAAGCCCGTAAAGCCGCGCAGGCATCGTCATATCAAGAGGAATAAATGGCTTTTAGAATTGCGAGTTCACCGTTCACACATAACCAGCAGCGCACGCAACGCATCATGCTGCTGGTCATTCTGGCCTGTCTGCCGGGTATGCTGGCGCAGTATTACTTCTTTGGCTACGGTAACCTGATTCAGGTCGGGCTGGCGTCCGCCACCGCGCTTATCGCAGAAGGCGTGACACTGTCACTGAGAAAGTTCGCCGTACGCACCACGCTGGCTGATAATTCCGCACTATTGACCGCTGTCCTGCTCGGCATCAGTCTGCCACCGCTTGCGCCCTGGTGGATGGTGGTCATGGCAACCGTCTTCGCTATCATTATCGCCAAACAGCTGTATGGCGGTTTAGGGCAAAACCCGTTTAACCCCGCGATGATTGGCTATGTGGTGCTGCTGATCTCTTTCCCTGTCCAGATGACAAGCTGGCTGCCACCTGTGCCGCTGCAAACCATTTCCGTCGATTTTCATGATGCGCTAGCGATCATCTTTACCGGACACACGCCTGACGGACACACCATGCAGCAACTGATGCACAATGTTGATGGCGTCAGTCAAGCTACCCCGCTGGATACGTTTAAAACCAACCAGCGCTCAGGACAAACGCCGCAGGACATTCTGCAACAGCCGATGTTTGCCCAATCACTGTCCGGTATTGGCTGGCAGTGGGTGAATATCGGTTTTCTCATCGGCGGACTGTTTTTGATGATGCGCGGCACCATTCGCTGGCATATTCCGGTCAGTTTCCTGCTGTCGCTGATGTTCTGCGCCGCGCTAAGCTGGATCATCGCACCGGAGAAATTCGCGCCACCGATGCTACATCTGCTGTCCGGGGCCACCATGCTTGGCGCATTTTTCATTGCGACCGATCCCGTTACCGCGTCAACCACAAACCAGGGTCGTCTGATTTTCGGGGCGCAGATTGGGTTACTGGTCTGGCTGATTCGTACCTACGGTGGCTACCCAGATGGCGTCGCGTTTGCTGTTCTGCTGGCAAATATCACCGTACCGCTGATCGACTATTACACCAAGCCTCGCGCTTACGGCCATCATCGCTAAGGAGCAGATAATGTTTACCACTATGCGCCGCCACGCGATGACACTGGCTCTGTTTGCGGCATTCACGACGGCAATCACAGCCATCGTGAACATGTTAACGGAACCCACAATTTCGCATCAGGCGATGCTGCAACAAAAGATGCTGTTGGATCAGGTCGTTCCCGCCGAGTTATACAATAGTGACATTCAGAAAGAGTGTTACGTTGTCACCAATCCGGCGTTGGGATCGTCAGCACCGCACCGCGTTTTCATCGCCCGTCAGAATGGTGAACCGGTCGCCGCCGCACTGGAAAGTACCGCACCAGATGGCTATTCTGGTGCTATTCGGCTGCTGGTCGGTGCCGATTTTCACGGTAAGGTACTCGGCGTCCGCGTGACCGAACACCATGAAACGCCGGGGCTGGGTGATAAAATCGAAGTGCGAATTTCTGACTGGATCACTCGGTTTAATGGGCTAATGGTACAGGGCGAGCATGACGCCCGCTGGGCAGTGAAAAAGGAAGGCGGAATGTTTGATCAATTTACCGGCGCGACCATTACGCCGCGCGCCGTTATTAATAGCGTAAAACGCAGCGCCCTTTACCTGCAAACGCTGCCATCACAAATCAATACGCTGTCCGCCTGTGGAGAGAACCAATGAGTCAAACCAAAGCACTTTTCGTTGAAGGGTTATGGAAAAACAACTCAGCACTGGTTCAATTGCTGGGCCTGTGTCCCCTGCTGGCCGTGTCATCAACCGCGACTAACGCGCTGGGATTAGGGTTGGCAACCACGCTGGTTCTCACCTGTACCAATATGGCTGTCTCCGCGTTACGCCGCTGGGTACCCGCGGAAATCCGTATTCCAATTTACGTCATGATCATCGCTTCGGTGGTCAGTACCGTGCAAATGTTGATCAACGCCTATGCCTACGGGTTATATCAGTCGCTGGGAATTTTTATCCCGCTGATCGTGACGAACTGTATCGTTATCGGTCGGGCAGAAGCCTTTGCCTCCAAGAGTGCGGTTTTCCCTTCCGCCATCGACGGCCTGGCAATGGGGTTAGGAGCAACCAGCGCACTGGTGGTACTCGGTTCTTTACGTGAAATTCTGGGTAACGGCACGCTATTCGATGGCGCAGATTTGCTGCTGGGCAGTTGGGCTAAGGTTCTCCGCATTGAGGTTGTCCACCTTGATTCCCCTTTCCTGCTGGCGATGCTGCCGCCGGGCGCCTTTATCGGTCTGGGACTGTTGCTGGCCGTGAAATATTTGATCGATGAGAAAATGAAACAACGCCGAGCCCGTGCTGCTGTTGCCGAAGGGAAAACCGCACCGGTGACGGGTGCCGTAGGGGAATCGCTGTGAACAAGGCAAAGCGGATTGAGATATTAACGCGTTTACGCGACAACAATCCCCATCCGACGACTGAATTACATTTCAGCACGCCGTTTGAACTGCTGATCGCCGTACTGCTTTCCGCACAGGCAACCGATGTCAGCGTCAATAAAGCAACTGCAAAACTTTATCCTGTCGCCAACACGCCGGAAGCCCTGCTTGAACTCGGTGTAGACGGCGTTAAAGGCTACATCAAGACGATTGGCCTGTTTAACAGCAAAGCGGAAAACGTCATTAAGACCTGCCGTTTGTTGCTGGAAAAGCATCAGGGGCAGGTTCCTGAAGATCGCGCCGCGCTGGAAGCCTTACCCGGCGTAGGTCGAAAAACAGCAAACGTCGTTCTGAATACCGCATTTGGCTGGCCGACGATTGCCGTTGATACTCACATCTTTCGCGTCAGTAACCGGACAGGATTCGCACCGGGTAAAAATGTCGAACAGGTAGAGGGAAAACTGCTGAAAGTCGTTCCGGCAGAATTTAAAGTCGACTGCCATCACTGGTTAATCCTGCATGGTCGTTACACCTGTATTGCCCGTAAACCGCGCTGTGGCTCCTGCCTGATTGAGGATTTATGTGAATTTGGCGAGAAGGTAGACGCCTAATCATAATAATGAAGTCACACAATTGTCAGGCAATTGCCACCCCAGATGCTTACCCCATCCGGCGTAAAACCGTTACAGCGAAAATACCCCGCTGTATCGTTCTCGCCAAGCAGCAGCACGTCTCCGGAGACCCCAAATTTTGTAGCCATTTGAAGCCCTATTATATGCGTTGAGGCCTCGTTGCTCTTAAAATCCTTTACGCCGTATGTCGCTTCTAAGATCATAAAAAAAACCTTCGTGCAGAAGGATGCATTGCGTAAGTGTGGCTAAGCATTATCGTTTGCAAATCAAAATGATTCATATTTTATTTATTAGATTTTTACCAGATATTAAGGTGCTGATATAACGACAGACCACTCCTTAGTTGGGCTACCTAAAACAACTAATTCTTCATTTTCAGATATAATGTATTGTTTGTTATACACATATAGAGTTGATTTGTATTTTTCTTTACTCGTAAGATGTATAATCCCGCCACTAAATGGTACTTCATCTGGAATGAAGATATTTGGAGACCAGTGTGCATCATATAAATCAATATAAATGTAATTATTTACGTTCAATGCATCATTTAGTTATGATTGCGCTATATCCTTTCCATTTAAAAAATTTAAATTTGTAAAACACTCATTCATATAAACCCCTCGCACTCATTGATTTGACATAAAATACACAACAACTTTAATTGGTATTATTATGTATAGATAAAATTAATAATCAATGAAGAAATCTATATTTACCCTTAACCATCGGTAAATTAAAAAAACTCTTTCATTACCTAACATAAATCAATATCATATTTAAAAAACATGATATTAAAATTAAATCATTTACAATTTAATATATACACCATAAATAATTCTAAATAGCTTCGCGTAATAGCGCTACACTTGGACATTTGCGACCGCCCGCCAGAGGTGGCCTCGCACGATGAGAGGTGAAGCATCAATGTGCGAAGCTATTTAGTTACATGATAAAACGTTAGCGTTTTAAACAACGCACTCTAAGGCATCACCCAGTAATGACAGTCCCCCTACTCATAACACAGCCACATTTTATATAAAAGCTTGTCTTCGTAAGGTTCCTTCGCTAAAATCGCGCCGTTTACTCACCCCCCCAATGTGTCATGTGGAGCCCCCAAAGTGCCCTTTACGTCAGCCCCCCTCTAACCGCCGACGACTGCATTAAGCAGCCTCGATTCGGCGCAGTCTGCGCCAGCGTTGGCTGCGGTACGAGTCCCCTGTTTTCCCCGCTATTGTGCGGAGCAGAAAACGAACCTCCCGCTTCCTCCCCCCGCGACTCTGACCTCTGGAATACCAGTGGACAGCCTATAGACTCGCGCCAGAACACGTTCGTCGGCCCTCTTTTTTTCATTGATGAGCCTAGCTGCGCCAATAACGCAGCAGGCGAAAAACATGTATTTACATTCAATACCGTTAGTAAAGTACCCGCGTACTCCTCATCTGGAAGGTTCGCGTTTACAGCCCGGCGATGATGCGTCGGATCAAATTGCACTGAAAGCATTGGCAGGCCGTTACGTCGTGATCGAAGAAAAGATCGATGGCGCAAACAGCGGCGTATCCTTCAATGAAACGGCAGAGCTTTTGCTTCAATCGCGCGGCCACTATCTGGCTGGCGGTTCGCGGGAACGGCAGTTCAATCAGTTCAAGCTCTGGGCCACCGCGCACGAAATGCGTTTTCTTGAGCTGCTGGAAGACCGCTTCGTGATGTACGGCGAATGGGCGTACAGCAAGCATTCCGTGTTTTATGACCGGTTGCCGCACTACTTTCACGAATTTGATCTTTACGATCGTCGTGACGGCATTTTTTTATCGACGGCGCGCCGACACGCGATGCTGGCCGGTTCACCCGTGTTGTCCGTTCCGGTGCTCTATGCTGGGGAAATGCCAACGAATCCGGCGTGGCTGTGGAAGCTGGTGTTCCGTTCGCTGGCGAAAAGCCAGAACTGGAAGACAGCGTTTGAATCCACCGTACAGCGTGAAGGTTTACCGCTCGCGTTGTGCTGGCAACAAACCGATAAATCGGATCGTTCGGAAGGCCTGTATCTGAAGGTTGAAGATGATGAACAGGTACTGGCACGCTACAAGCTGGTACGTCATGACTTCATCCAGACCATTTTGGACAGCGGATCGCATCATTCCCGACGCCCAATTTTGCCGAACCAACTGGCTGAAGGCGTTGATCTGTACGCGCCTTGTCCACAAGTATCCTGGGAAATGCTGGGGCTGAATACGCTGCGTTCTTTGGACGCGCTCGCCGCCGCCATGCCCGATAAGTAAGGAGTATGATTATCATGGATTGGAATAACATCAGGGGATTGGTCCCTGCCTCTGGCACACAGCCAGATTTTGCTGATTGTCTGGATGCGTTCCCGGTGCTTCAACGCGCCAAAGAGACGCCGCAGGAGCCGCGCTACCACGGCGAAGGCGATGTCTGGACACACACCATCATGGTTGTCGAGTCGCTATTGCAGCTTCCCGATTACCAGAACGCTACGCGTGAGCAACAGGAAATCTTGTTTTTTGCTGCGTTGCTGCATGACGTTGCAAAGTACCGCACGACGGTAATTGACCCGGTAACGGGTCAGATTGGTCAACCGGGACATTCACGCAAAGGCGCTATCGACGCACGGGTGCTACTGTGGGATGCTGGCGCTCCGTTTGCGATTCGGGAAGCGATTTGCCGATTAATTTCGGTGCATCAGGTGCCGTTTTATTGCCTTGAGGATGAACGCCGTCGGGTGTCGCCAATCTTTACGATTCGCGAACTGTCATGGCAGTTAAGCATTCCGTTGCTGGCAGCGCTGGCGGAAGCCGATATGCGTGGGCGCATCTGTCAGGATCAAGCGCGCGTGCTCGACAGTATTGAGCTGTTTCGCGAGCTGGCGCGGGAGGAAGGCTGTTACGGTCAGCCGAGATCGTTTGTCGATGCTCATACGCGCCTGAGTTATTTTCGCGGAACCGATGTTCATCCAGACTACCCACTGTTTCAGGAACCGGGTTCAAAGGTCACCGTGATGTGCGGTTTACCTGCTTCGGGAAAAGACACTTGGGTACGAACACATCGGCCCCATTTACCCGTGGTTTCTTTCGACGATGCGCGAACAGAGTTGGGGCTGAAACACGGTGAAAATGAAGGGAAAGCGGTACACTGGGCGACCGATAAAGCGCGTTCACTGCTGCGAACGCACGAACCGTTCGTGTGGAATGCCACGCATCTCAGCCAGCAAATGCGCACCCGCACGTTGGATCTGTGCTACGCCTACGGTGCAGAAGTGGAGATCGTCTATCTGGAGCGCCCGCGTCAGGAATTACTGCGCCGCAACGGGAAACGGGACACCACATTGAGCAATAAAACGCTGCAAGGCATGCTGACGAAATGGGAACTTCCTTCGCCGACAGAAGCGCATGATGTTCGCTATGAAAGCTAACGCCGCCGTCGCGCACTTCAACGTAGAAGCGCGGTAAACGGGATCTCGTACTCTGTGAGACCGTTTCTTCCTGCATCAACATACGGTTTTTCATAGATCGGTTTATCGTCCTCGAAACGTTCGGGGACGATAAATCCCCCCGCAGCCTGAGCAATCAGGCCTTTTCTAGATTCCCCACACGTTATGACGCAAACCAAGCCTCTATCGGATCCGGATAATCTAGCCACATCGCCAGACCTTCTGCCATTTCTTTGTCCGTCAGCAGTGCAGCCTCCAAACGGGTTCGCAGCGCGTATTCACCGATAAACACCAGTTCCTGCCGCGCATCACCTACGCCATCCACCCATATGGAACGAATGTAATCTAGCGATTCACTATCTGTCGGCCACCTTTCTTTTGGCGCGCTGACCCACTATGAACCAGCCAGACCCTGACGCGCCACGCCGCCTGCCTGAGACCACGATCCGGCATATTCCGGACGGCTTGCCAACCAAAAATAGCCTTTGGACCTGACAACCCCGGCGAGCGAATTTTCCATGACCTGCGCGAAGCGGGCAGGATGAAACGGCCGACGCGCGCGGAAAACAAAACTGGCGATGCCATATTCCTCCGTTTCAGGCGTATGCTCGCCGCGTAGCTCTTTCAACCAGCCGGGAGCCTGCGCCGCTTTGTCGAAATCAAACAATCCCGTGTCGAGAACCTCATTCAACGGCACAGTGCCAAATTGTGCGTGAAGTATTTTTGCTTCCGGATTCAGTGAACGAATAATCGCAACCAACTTCTGCTGTTGCGCTTCATCAATAAGGTCGGTCTTATTGAGGATAATGACATCGCAGAATTCGATCTGGTCGATCAGCAAATCCACCACGCTGCGCTCGTCACCCTCTCCTAACGATTCTCCGCGTGAATGGATACTGTCCACCGACGTATAATCTTTTAAGAAATTATATCCGTCGACAACGGTCACCATCGTATCCAGCCGAGCCACTTCAGAAAGGCTTTCTCCATCGTCACCCGCAAACGTGAATGTCTCCGCGACCGGAAGCGGTTCCGCGATACCGGTTGATTCAATGACCAACTGATCAAAACGCCCTTCTTTCGCCAGCCGATTAACCTCGATCAGGAGATCTTCACGCAGCGTGCAACAGATACAGCCGTTACTCATCTCCACCAATTTTTTGTCCGTCCGTGAAAGCTCAGCGCCGCCCTCCCTCACCAGTGCAGCATCAATATTCACTTCTGACATGTCGTTGACGATCACCGCGACGCGTCGGCCAGCGCGATTATTCAGAATATGGTTAAGTAACGTGGTCTTTCCCGCGCCGAGAAAGCCGGATAGTACGGTCACAGGTAATCTTGCATCTGCTTTCTGTCGAGCTACAACGTCAGCCATATTTCACACTCTCTAATGATTTGCATTTTTACTTTTCTGCTTTGGAATGATTCATCACCACGAATGTTTCGCTTTTAAACCTTCGTCGCGATAAGCTCCCTATGCACCACATAATATGCTATAACATAACAATTCATGCATGAAAAATCATTGAGGGCTTGGTCTTGTCTAATAATATTAAAGTCGATGGGGTTACCCTGGCAGACACCTTGCAGACAGCACACAACCCGCATCGCACCAGCGTTTCCTTTCAGCTTTCTCCGACTGGGCAAACGAGTTACTCAATTAGAATGTTAAGATAGGCGCAGCAAGCGTTTGCCGTAGAAAGAAATTTATACGGTTTGTTGTGAAAGCTAAGCCATTACTTAAGGAGCGAAAAATGGCACGTGATTCAGCAAGTAAAAGTCATCAAGCCGTCTTGCCATTGCTTTCTCCGCACGATGTCACGTGTCTTTTACAGCCCGTGGCACAGTGTATTTCGGATGAATACCCCTGGGTAAGTAATGATGAACAGGCGATCGAAAAGCATTTTAAAGGGGTTTGCGCACAGGTCATGCGCGTGACCCACACCAAATCGAGGATAGAATGGAATCACTACGGCTCTGGCTATGCCTCTTTTGTCGACGCCTGGTTTTATAAGAACACGCCGGATTTTAATGCCAAACGCCCAGTTCACTATGGTGAAGAGCACACCGGATTGACCGTTTTATTAAGCCGACTGTCGCCCTATTTCGTTTTTATGGAGAGTGAGAAACACTGGCACGCTCAGGGCGATTCTCAAGCACTTCCAGACATGGAGATGATCGATAGGCTGGAAACGCCAGCCGTTATTGAATTGAGCCAGCAGGTTCAATCAGAACTAGAGAAGTGCGGGCTTGTGCGCGCTTATAAGGAGCAATTGACATCATTGCTACCCACCGGTACTCGCGTGCCGACAGTGCTCACAGATCGCGGCTTCACACAGTTCGATGCGCTGTTCCATTGGGAAGATTGATTACTTAACGCAGGCGCAGCGCACCCCAGCGCGGAAGTGTGGTAAACGGGATCTCGTATTCCGTGATACCGTTTTTTTCTGCACCAAAATACTGTTTCTCATAGACCAACTTATCGTCCTCGAAACGTACGGGGACGATAAATCCCCCCGCAGCATGAGAAACCTGACATTGCCGTTCTTCGAGCACATCAATACAGAGTAAAGCCGTTTGCGGGCCGTCGCGTTCCGCCGTAGAGAGCTACTCTTGCACTGCCAGATAACGCGAATCCGGCGACCACAGCATGTCCTTGCCAAAAACGCGCCCTTCCAGTTCTTTTCCGTCGATAGATAGCGAAAAATAAAGAGGGCCGAACAGAATTTCACCGGCACAAATCAACATCGCGCTATGTTGTCGATCGAATGAGGGCAGTTTGTGCAGCATACAAAGTGGTTCCCGAATCAGTCTGACGCTATCTCAATCAGATTACCATCAGGGTCGCTGACGATCGCTTCATAAAATCCGTCCCCCGTCATTCGAGGCTGGGCAACCAGAATGCCGCGTTCTGCCGCTTTGCTGGCTAACGCTTCCACATCCGCTTTGCTCCCGACCGAAATCGCGACGTGCGCCCAGCCGCAGCCTTCTTTATTAGTTAAGGCTTCTGCCAGCACTGGCAACGTCATCAGCTCAATGGAAGCCCCCTCGCTAAGTTGAACGAAATGCGATTCAAAACCGGGGCGATTCCGGCTCACATACTTTTCTCCCACTTGAGCGGAGAAGAATTCCTGCCAAAATGCTGCCTGCGCGGCCAGATCGGCCGTCCATAACGCCACGTGTGCCACTTTCATCATGATTCCTTCTCAGCCATTGTCTTTCACATCGTCAGAGGGTTATACAGACCGTGTTCCGTTCAGAAGGGCTAACACCTGTTGGTGTAGCGCGGGGTTACCGGTCGCGACTACCGTGCCGCCCGATTCCGCTCGTTGTCCTTTGAGATCGGTAATGATGCCGCCCGCCTGCTCAATAATCGGGATCAGCGCAACAATGTCGTAGGGCTGCAATGCAAATTCCACGCAGATGTCAATCTGGCCTGCTGCCAGCATTGCCATCGCGTAACACTCGCCGCCGTAGCGCGTCATGAGCGTGCTTTCTGCTAGATCTGCGAAACGAACCGCGGGGTGCATAGCCAGCGGTTCCGGGGCAGTGGTGTGAAGAATCGCCTGTTCGAGTGACACGCCTTTGCGCGTACTTAAGCGCTTTTCTCCCTGCCGATCGCTACGCCAGGCCTGTGAACCATCGGACCAGAAACGCTCTCCGGTGAACGGCTGGCTCATCATCCCCATCACGGCACGTTCATGGTGCAGCAGGCCGATGAGCGTTCCCCACACGGGTAAACCACATAAGAAAGGCCGGGTTCCATCAACCGGATCCAAGACCCAACGCACCGGACCTTCCCCGCTCAGGCCAAATTCTTCGCCCATAATCGCGTGTTCGGGGTAATAGTGCGTGATGTGCTCACGGATGACCCGCTCAGCCTCTCGGTCAGCTTCCGTGACCGGATCAAAGCGAAAGCCCTCTTTTGGCTTCGTCTCAATTTGGTTTGCGGTAAGGGCACGAAAACGCGGTAACGTTTCCTGACTGGCCAGCGTGGCGAGTTCATGAAAAAAGGCAATATCGGGAAGCGACTGACTCATGGTGTTTTACCTTCCTATCGCGTTGGCATGATGACATCGTTGGGCATTGACTATGATAAGCTGCGATGCTCACTATCGCTCGATAGTGCATTATTATGCGTGATTTACTCGCTCGATTATGCATGAAGAAGTAAGCAACCACAATTCACGTGCTTCGCATTTTTGGAAAAAAATAGCCCCCAAACGTTTCCGTCAGGGGGCTATCGCAGGAATCGCTAAGCAACCTTATTGCTTTTAGCTCAGGTCAGATCCGTTGCTGGCGATGACTTTCTTATACCAGTAGAACGATTTCTTTTTCTTTCTGGCTAACGTCCCTTCGCCTCGGTCGTCGCGATCGACGTAGATGAAACCATAGCGTTTGCTCATTTCACCGGTAGAAGCAGCGACCAGATCGATGCAGCCCCATGAGGTATAGCCAATGACGGGAATACCGTCACCAATCGCATCCGCCATCGCGCTGATGTGTTCGCGCAGGTAGCTGATGCGATAGTCATCATCAATCTCGCCCTGTGCGTTAATCTCATCCTTCGCACCCAGCCCGTTTTCTACCAAAAACAGCGGCTTCTGGTAGCGGTCATACATCATGTTCATAGTGATGCGCAGGCCCAGCGGATCGATTCCCCAGCCCCATTCACTTGCCTTGATATGCGGGTTCTTTAACGATTTCACGATGTTCGCCGCGCTGCTATTCTGCTCGTTCATATCCGCCGAGGCGCAGCGGGAGGCGTAATAGCTGAAGGACACAAAATCCACCGTGTTCTTGAGAATCTCATCATCGCCCGGCTCTGACGCAATCGTGATGCCCTTCTCTTTAAACAAACGGCCGGTATACGCCGGATAGGTGCCGCGTGCCTGCACATCAATAAAGAACAGATTCTCTCGATCTTTATTTAGCGCCGCCCAGACATCTTCCGGTTTGCACGACCACGGATAGAAATTACCGCCAGCCAGCATGCAGCCGACCTGATTTTCCGGGTTAACCTCATGCGCAATTTTCGTCGCCAGCGCGCTCGCCACCAGTTCATGGTGCGCAGCCTGGTATTTCACCTGCTCCTGATTTTCCCCGTCGGCAAACACCAGTCCCGCGCCAGAAAACGGACTATGCAGCAAGATATTGATTTCATTGAACGTCAGCCAGTATTTCACCAGCCCGTCAAAGGCTTCAAAACAGGTTCGGGCATAGCGAGCGAAGAACTCCACCATTTTTCGGTTACGCCATGAGCCGTACTCGGTGACCAAATGCATCGGCACATCGAAATGGCACAGCGTCACCAGCGGCTCAATGTTGTACTTCCTGCACTCGGTAAACACATCACGATAAAAGGCGATGCCGTCCGCGTTGGGCGTCAGCTCATCCCCGTTTGGGTAAAGTCGGCTCCAGGCGATAGAGGTACGGAACACCGTGAACCCCATTTCTGCCATCAGCGCGATATCTTCCTTATAGCGATGGTAGAAATCGATCGCCTGATGGCTGGGATAAAACTCATCCTCACGCAGCGCAAAGCGCGGTTCTTGCCCCAGTTTCACCGGCAGACGATTCACGCCGTGGGGAATCATATCCACCGTCGTCAGCCCTTTACCGCCTTCGAGGTACGCACCTTCTGCCTGATTGGCCGCAATCGCGCCCCCCCATAAGAACCCATTGGGAAATGTTGATGCAGACATACGCTATTCTCCTTCGTACTCATTAGTGCTTAATTTAATTCGTGTTCGCTGCGTGCTGCGGCGCGGAAACCTTGTCGCCCTGTACACGTTTCTCTTCCGGTTGTTCTTCTACCGGGATGTCTTCAAAGCCCAGCAGCAAGGTGACGAAGAAGGAAATCACGACGGACAGAATCATGACGCCGAATACCCAGGCAATGCTCATCGGATTGGTCGGATCGAAGAACTGCACGCTGGTAAACAGCCCCGGCGAGGCCATTGAATGGCTTGCCAGACCACCGATGCCGGCAACGGCACCACAGATAAAACCGGTGATTAAACAGGCGATCAGCGGACGCTTCAAACGCAAAGCCACACCGTACAGCGCAGGTTCCGAGATCCCAGCAACAATGGCCGAGGCCGCCGCAGCCAGCGCCGTCTGGCGCAGTTCCGGGTTTTTGGTACGCCAGGCGACCGCCAGTGAAGAGCCACCCAGCGACAGGTTTGCACCGATTTCAGACGGCATCACCATGCCTTCTTTGCCCGTCTCGGCGATGGTTTGAATGATAGTCGGAGTAAACACACGGTGCATACCGGTCATCACCAGCAGCGGCCAGATCGCGCCCATGATGGCAACGGACAGCCAGCCCAGATAATCATGCACGGTGTACACCACCGCAGAAATGCCGCTACCGATCCAGATCCCAATCGGGCCGATCAGCATGATGGCAATCGGGGAAGCAATCAGCACGATTAACATCGGCTTCAGGAAGTTTTTGGTCACCGCTGGCGTAATGCGGTCTACCCATTTTTCAATGTAAGACAGAATCCAGGTCATACACAGCGCCGGAATCACGGTGTAGGTATACTTCACCGCCGTGACGGTTAGCCCCATGAACACCACCTGCTGGCCCTGCGCCGCTTTTGCCATCAGATCGATAAACGTCGGATGCACCAGCACCCCAGCGATAGCAATCGCCAACGACATATTGGTTTTGAATTTTACCGCAGCAGACGCCGCCACCATGATCGGCAGGAAGAAGAACGCGCCGTCGCCAATCACGTTCAGAATCGTTATCGTCGATGCACCCTTCTCAAACAGCCCGGTCATATCGAGGATCATGGCAAGCAATTTCACCATCGAGCCGCCGATAATTGCCGGAATGAGCGGTGACATCGTGCCAATCAGCGCATCCAGAATCCCTGCGCCGATGCGTCGCAGCGTAATTTTATTGTTCACTGGTACGGCTTTTTCAGCCTCCGCGCCTTCCGGCAGCAGTTTCACCACTTCGGCGTAGGCCTGAGAAACGGTGTTGCCGATGATGACCTGACACTGGTTATCATTTTTCACGACACCCAACACGCCGCTTATGGCCTTCAATTCGGCCACATTCGCGGCATCATTATCTTTCAGCACAAAGCGCAGACGGGTCATACAGTGCGTCACGGCAGCGATGTTATCAGCACCACCGATGGCATCGACGATCGAACGGGATACAGCCGCATAATTCTTTGACATGGATAAACAATCTCTCGTAATCGCGCACGCTACACCAGATTCAACACACCGCTCAACGCGTCCAAAACGGGAATGTCACTTGATGCGCACACATTTATCATTCAATTTCATACAGTTATGAAAGTATTCATGCCGGTATCCCTGCTCCATGCAACGTGATGAAACGCTGATGGGTAACCGGTTCCACATGATAGTGTTTATATGTGAATGTAATTTCAATAGATGAATTGTTAATATTTTACTTATGTGACCACGATCGCCATAGAAATGTGATCTTTCTCTCGATCGCACTCGCACTCATCCCCTTGCGGCCAACACACATGCAACTTGACGTATGACGGATATAAAGTGTGTAAAATGATGGGAGTATTCAACGTCTCAGGATGTCTCATGTCGACAATGCAGGAAGTGGCGAAGAAAGCAGGCGTATCAAAAGCGACGGTGTCGCGCGTGCTATCGGGCAAAGGCTATACCAGTGAAGAAACCAAAACGCTGGTCTATCAGGCCATTGAGGAGACGGGATATCGGCCTAATTTATTGGCGCGGAATCTGGCAACCAGCAAATCAGCCTGTATTGGTTTGGTGGTGACCAATACGCTCTATAACGGCAGCTATTTTAACGAGCTGCTGTCACAGGCCGCCAAGAAACTGGAAGACAACGGGCGTCAGTTGATTCTGGTCGATGGCAAACACAGCGCCGATGAAGAAAGAGCCGCGATCCAATTCCTGCTGGGGTTACGCTGTGATGCGATCATCATCTATCCCCGTTTTCTCAACGTAGATGAAATGGACGACATCATCGAGAAGCACAAGCAGCCGATCATGGTGGTCAATCGTAAACTGCGTAAACACCAGAGCCACTGCATCTGCTGCGATCACAAAGGTTCCAGCTATAACGCCACGCAGCATCTGATCGCGCGCGGCCATAGAGATATCGCTTTTATCACCGGTTCGCTGGATTCGCCGACGGCTATCGAACGCCTTTCCGGCTATAAAGATGCCCTGACGGCGGCCAATATTGCGGTACGGGACGAGTTAATTGTGAGAGGAAAATGGACACCGCGCAGCGGCTCGCTCGCTATTAATGCCCTGCGCGATAACCGGGTATCGTTCAGCGCCGTTCTCGCCAGCAATGACGATATGGCGATTGGCGCAATAAAAGCGCTGGATGAGGCTGGCGTTGCCGTCCCACACGACGTTTCTGTCGTTGGGTTCGACGACATTCCCACCGCCCCGTTTTTGAAACCATCACTCTCCAGCGTCAAAGATCCGGTGAGCGATATGATCAACGAAGTCATTAACCGCCTGATCGCGATGCTGGACGGCGGCTATTTCTCGAAAGAAAATCTGTTCTTGTCGGAATTGCAGGTCAGAGATTCCATTCAGAACGGGCCGTACGGTAATCCACCCATTTGAATCCGCTACGGGGTCATTTCAGACCCCGCTTTAACGGCTTATTTTTTCCCGTTCTTTACGGCAACAGACTTAGAATTGCCATTGTACGCCCACGCTGTAACGCGTTTGATCGCCATCCCGATGACCGAAACGGCTACCGACTTCGGAATACAGATTAAGATTTTTTGCTGCAAGCCACTGTACGCCGACCTTCGCCTGACCAAAATTCTTATCCTGTTCCCCTACCGCAACGCGACGGTTTGCACCATCGACGCGATCTTTCACCGTAAAGCTGGAATCAAGCCCATCAGCCAATTCACGCACCCACCCCACTGTGGCATAAGGTTGCAGCGACATTTTATTGCTGAATTCCATATTGCCACGCACGCGCCAGCCCAGAGTGGCTTCCAGCGAATCAACATCCTGTTTTTCATAGCGCACGCCCGTCCGCAGGTTGCCTTTATCATCAAACGCATTGATGCGATAACGTGCGTAATCCAGCCCAACAACTGGGCCGGTACGCAAGTCACCCAGCGGGAAATCATAGCCGCCGGTGACGCGAGCACCGATGAACTGCGCTTCGGTGTTACCATCCAGCGTATTGTCCAACAGAACCGGGCCACCCGCAGATTGCAGATAAACCGAACGGTGTGACGCAATCGCCGCCCGACCCGCAGTCACTTCGCTGCCCAGCCAGGCTGGCCCGCCCTGATTCAGCAAACCGTAGACGCCAGCTTGCCAGGTATCGCTTTCAATATGTCCATTCCGTTCAAGTTTATCTTTACTGCGCAGCAGGCTCAGACTGCCACCAACAGTGACACCGTCACGTAATTGATAATCCACCAGTGCATAAACCATCGCTTGACGAGAGCGCTGCTGCGGTGCGCGGTCAAAACCGTTTGACGGCATCACATCGCCCTCAACCCCAATCGCGGTATCCAACGTGCCCGCGCGGCGAGGGGTATTTTGCAGCAGCAACCAGCGCTGATTATGCAAATCGCTTAGTGACTGGCGTTGACGCTTCAGGCTCTCTTCCATCGCCTGCTGCATCGCGGCAGCAGAATACGCCGAATGCAGCAAATCGGTATTGGAGATCTCCAGCAGCAGCCGTGTCACTAGCCGCGAAACGTCACGCAGGCGCTGCTCGACACGTTCCTGACCCAGCACGCTGGTCAGAAAGGCCTCGTTATCAACGGTAGGGTCATGCCATGTCGCGCCACCCGGCACCGCGGGGTTCGTGGTTTGCTCATAACCATCCTGATAGCCAATATCCCAGTTGGTCGCCTCCATATAGAGCACGGGAATATCAAACGCCGCGTTGAAGCTATCGCCATCGCTGCAACAACCGGTTCCTGCCGGATAGCCCGCATTCAACCCCGGATTGGTAAATAGCTCGATGCCCAGCTCACTCGCGATACGCAGCGTCCGTTCACGCAAACTTGCCAGTTCAGGGTTAGCCACACTGTTATCGCCAGCGTGAGCGTAGAGTTTGTCGCCAGTGATCATGCTGTCCATGTTAATCATGGCCTTAAGGTCGCCCGCAGTTCCCTGTGCCACCAACGCGTTCACCACCGCACGCGAACCGCGCAGCCCTTCCTCTTCCGCGCCAAAAGCGGCAAAGACCAGCGTTTTTTCCGTCTGAATACCGCTAAAATTACGTGCCACTTCCGTCAGGATGGCGGCACCAGATGCGTTGTCGTCTAAACCTTGCAGCGTTGGCAGCCCGAAGAAGGTATCAAAGTGCGCGCCGGTAATAATGTATTCACTGCTCAGTCCAGTATGATAAGCCAGTACGTTTTGTGACGAACTCGTCGTACCACCTGCCGTCCAGGAAAAATCCTGCCTGACCGTGGTATAACCAAACGCCATACGCTGCGTCATCCAGTCCGCCGCGCCGGTAAAATTTGCCGTACCGCGATAGCGCCCCGGATAATCATTAATGAGCGTATCCACTGTCTCTTTCGCATAATCACCGTAATCATAAGCCCAGGTAGGCACACATAAACACGCCATCCCTACCGCCACTGCCACTTGCTTAAACATGCATACCACTCCCTTTTCTCATTATTAACATTGGCTATTCTCGCCATTTATCATTCTTAACAACGACGCCAGAGGAACCTTATCCAGGTCATGTCTTTGTTAAAGAAAGAAAAATAGCAGCAATATTCATTCCAATGCTATGGAGCAGAAGAAAATGTGATGAAGTGTGTCAATAAACAACAAGATGAAAATAACTATTCTGGATTGTGTAATACTGATTAATCATAGGGTTAAGCATGAATGACATCGGTGACGAACAAGTGACTAACAGGGAAGGAAAAAGGATGGAAATGCAGCGAGTTTGAGGAGGATACGCTGATGAAGACGCTTTTATGAAAATAAAAAAGGCAACACACGCACCGAAAACGATCGTTTACAGTACGTGATTGCCCATTTTTATCCATCTGATACTGTCTTAAACGTAAACATTAAGCTGGTTATTTGCCGTTGGGCGATTAATCCCATCGGCTATGGGTGGCTTAAAGACTGATGCGTTATTTTCGTACGTCGTCCGGGTTCGGGTAGACGCGTCCTGATTAGGGTAACCAGACAGCTGAGACGAGCGGGAAATGCCCTGAACATGATCAGATTTGTCAGGCATGGCGCTATATGACACTGGAGAAACTAGGTTGAGACCAATCATTTTTCTTCCCCCTATTCATCTTCTCTGCCAGTAAAATTTATCTTGCTTATTACTGAGTATAGAACAGTCAAACGGGGGGAATATGTAAGGTTTTGTCTGAAAAAAAACCGCTAACGCGGCCCTCATGAGAGAAAAGGTAAGACTCAAAATCAGCAATGTATTTTTTGATTTGATATCAAAGCGTTATTTGTTTTTCTCCCACGCACGTAGCCGCCCAGCCGCATTTTTATAAGGCGAGGCAGTGTTAAACTGAATCATCCGACCACGCGTCCACTTACCGTACCAACATTCACCATAAAGTTGCGCATCGGTATAGCGCTCAACCAGCGCGATAAGCGCCCGTTTATTCGCGACAAGCCGTGCGACCAGTTCAGACCAATCGGTAATATGGGCAGAGTCCTGATAGAACTTTTGCGCCAGTAAACCAAGCTGATTCCACTGGTAACCCGTCTCGGGGAAATCAATGGATTTACCCTGCTCTTCGTCCTCATGCCATTTCAGCACCAGATTTCCCCAACCCAGCAGATACGCCACCAGATTGGCCGCGCTCATCTGCGTTCCCTGTGCATGCCCTGCCATTTCCGGCAAAAATGCGCGTCCGGCAGGAACGGTCTCGATTTTCTTCATTAACAGCGCAAACTGACTGTTGATTGCCTTGATCAAGGCTTCCTTGCTTTCTGGCACCGCCATCATCTCCCCCCGACTATTCTGCTATCCCCGTCATACTTCAAGTTGCATGTGCGTTGGCTGCGCTATTCTGCACACTTGCGTGTGCCTCGCCCCGTTGGGGCCGCTGCAAGCAGCGTTCAAATCTGCCTCTGGCAGATTTGTCAGTCACCCGAATCACTTACCAGTGTAAGCTCATCGGGATTCCCTCACTTGCCGCCTTCACGCAACTCGAATTATTTAGGGTATACCTTCTTCGTACTGCCGCAAGCTAGTACTGTTTAAACACCCATTATGCACCTAAATAGAACCGGTTCTCAAAAATGACCCAAACAGTACCGACCTGCTTTTTTCGCGCCTATCTTGCTGCTCGATATGCTGGCCGCAGTGGCCAGACGCGACTATGAGCAGCAGCGGGAACGCCAGAAACAGGGGATCGCCAAAGCAAAAGCGGAGGGCAAATACTAAGGAAGAAAGGTTAACCAACATCGCTATGATGCCATTAACCGGCTGCTGGCCAGCGGCAGTTCCTGGAGCTAGGTTCAGAAGACCATCAATTGCAGTCGTGGCACCATTAGCCGAGCGATTAAACAGTGTCCCCCAGTTACAGCCCTCCCCTCTCTTTCCGGGCAGTCTGAGAGTGCTACCGCATTTTCCGTGACAACCACACTGTGGGTGTCGGTGCAGAACGGCAGCAAATTTACCCGTGGGAAGAAAAAGGTCATAGAAGATATTGCCTGGCTGGTTGAGTGCGACTATGACGGAAAGGTGTTGGACAATAACGAGTACAGCCTGATTTTTACATATAGCGATGAAGCCGATTTGAAAGAACAAATCGACCAGCTTTTTGACGAGATTTACCGCACCGCTGAGATACGTAACTGCATGGTCGATGATATGGCGCTAACCAATGATGCGACTAATCAGGGCTGGAATGAATACGATGGAGGTTGGCAATAATTTTCTGAGAGAAGCTTAAACCAAAATTCCCGCCAATTCTAACACTCAAAAAAAATACTCATATACACACAACAAACACATTTACTCATTTGTGTATAATTAAACTCAAATGAGTAAACACACAAATGAGGTTTAGACATGAAAATTATCGCGTTCCTCAACCCCAAAGGGGTCTGGTAAAACGACTGCGGCGATCAACGTCAGTAGCTGCCTTGCCAGTTCGGGTAAGAAAATTGCAGTTGTAGATACAGACCCACAGATGAGCCTGACTAACTGGAATAAAGCAGAGAAAGCAGCATTCGATGTTTACACCTCAGCATCAGAGAAAAACGTTTACCAGGTAAGAAAAGATCTGACTGAATATGACTTTGTGATTATTGATGGTGTCGGTTCTCTGTCAGTTATTACTTCCGCGGCGGTGATGGCCAGCGATCTCATTATCATCCCGGTAACACCAAGCCCTCTGGATTTTTCCGCTGCCGGTTCTGTTGTCACTGTACTGGAAGCCCAGGCTTATAATCGTCCGGTAGAAGCTCGATTCCTCATTACACGGAAAATCGAACAAACCACCATGCTTAACGTTCTGAAAGATAACATTGCTCAGACGGGTATTAAGCCATTTAAAACTGCGATAACACAACGCCAAAGTTACGTTAAATCCGTCATGGAGGGTGAGAGCGTTTTCGATACCAACGATGGAGCAGCAAAGGGCGAGATAGCCATTCTGACGCGAGAAATATTTGAATCATTTGAGTAAAAATTCATATACTCATTTTGGCATATTAAGAGGTTATGTATGGCACTGACTAAACAACAGACATCAAAAACAATGAGTTTCGGTGAGCATCGGGATCTTGAAAAAGTCGTTAATAGCACACCCATGGGAAAGCAAAAGAGAGTCAACGTTAACTTTGATGAAGAAATACATATTCGCTTCAAAGCTGCGTGTGCAAAACAAGGTACATCTATTACTGATGTGATAAAGGACTTGGTTGATAGCTGGCTGAAAGAAAATGACAGTTAAAAAACCCAAATAAATAAAAACACATTAACTCAAAAACACACCTATCCTTACCGAGAACACTGATCTGGTGCATAAACTTTTTATGTGCCAGATCAGTGTTGGCCAAGCCAAGCGCGGCAGCGTGTTTAGATTCACAGTAAATGGCGTTTATGGTTCATCTGTTGGTGCAAAATACGCGCAATCAGAATATCCGTATCACGAACCGTATAAAAAATGGCATGTCGCTGAAATTCAATGCGCATCACACCAGGAACGGCATGGTAGTCACGTCCCATATCTGGCATTCCGGCCAGTGTCTCGAAAAATGCCTCAAGTGCGTCTGTATAATGGTCTGCTTGAGCTTCACCAAATTTCAAGAGCGTATAATCATAAATCCCAGCGAAGTCTTCTGCTGCCCGTTCGGTGAGTTTATACACGATGTCTCAGTTTTCTTTGTGCTGCAATATCCCGCAGTGATAGCAAGCTTTCACCGCTTTCCAGCCCAGCAATAACAGCCTGGCGAATAACTTCATCGTTTGTTTCCTGTTGCTCCAGCAATCGCAGCGCAGAGCGCATAACTTCACTTGCAGAGCCGTAACGGCCACTGTCTATTAATCGACTAATAAACGAATCGAGTTGTTCGCCAATCGTAACGCTTGTTGTTCTGGCCATAACGCCCCCTGTGTTAACTATCAACACAATGATAGGGATACTTGTTCCTGGTGTCAACGAATACACCCAAACGGATTTCCCCCCTTCCTGCTAGACCAGTTTTTTTAGCGTACTTTAATGGTTTAAAAGACGGACTAAGTGGAAGTGAAAATGTTTGGGTTTTATTAGATACTCTTTGGGGTAAAGCGCAAATTGCGCAGGTCGGGGAGGCTATGGCGATGATCCGTGCATTGAATAAAATGACGCGTGCAAGTATGCCAGAAAGTGTACGGATTGCATGAGGTAGTGGCTGACAGGGGGATCTTTTATCTGAATCGGATTT
This sequence comes from Pectobacterium versatile, assembly GCF_020166435.1. Taxonomy (GTDB): domain Bacteria; phylum Pseudomonadota; class Gammaproteobacteria; order Enterobacterales; family Enterobacteriaceae; genus Pectobacterium; species Pectobacterium versatile. The sequence continues at coordinate 592,369 of NZ_JAINZP010000001.1, forward strand.
ATTCAACAAAGCCCGTCAGGCACAGAAAATACATCCGGAACGCTAGTCAGGAAAGACAAGAAACTGGCAACCGGAAGGTCCGATAACGTTGAATCCAGAACGGGAAAAGCAGGCCGCATAAATTAACTCAGAGTGCCAACTACCTTGACACTTACCGACGGTTAGTTATAACTCATTTGGTTATATAGGAAATACGAGGTATAATTCATGAACGTTATAGCATATGAACATGGCACCGCTGCTGAGTTGAGAAATATCGCTTCTGGCGTTTCAAGCGTTCTTGGGTTTACCAGCATCTCTTTTTACTGAAGTTATGGCTACCGTCCAGTCTGATTCAAGAAAAATAAAAACAAACATAAGAAATAGTGCCAGCGTTACATTATTCATTAATACTTATATTTTTCATTTCTCTCCTGTATTTAAGAAAATCTACCGACAATCAGATATTAAGGAAAACTTGAAAATGACAACCAACATTCCATTTGAACCATTTCTTACTAAGAGTATTCCAGAAGTTATTTTATCTGCAGATGAGAACGTAAGAAAAGATAAGGTAATTATTCGTGAAATTATAAATGATAACTATCCGGATAAAATGTCGGTAGTTTTTGACGTTATCAGACTACCGAAAAAATCATTTATTCATATCTTCTCGGATGATTTTAGTGAAAATTATTATTATACTGAAAGTGATTTTTATACTGACAACGGGTGTGCTGATTTTGAATGCATTCCCATGAGTTCAGGGAAATTTTTTATTCGTATTGTTTATTATGATAGAGTTCAAGGTTTGATTAAATATTCATCCCTCCGGCACTATCAGTCCTACAACACACGAAGCATCATACATAATACATTTAAGCAGGCGGTATGTTATATAGAAATCAATGATTTCTTCTATCAAAAGGGCTTGTCAGTTATGAAAGCTAATTCCGGTTCTGGCTGGAATATCGCCGGGGGACCATATGTTGTGACAAATCATCATGTGGCCGGGGATATGGGAAGTAAACAGCACTTATTGACATATAATTATGAATCCCCCACCTGCACCCCAGAGAATCCTGCTGAGAATAGCTTAAGATTACGGACTAAGGGTGTGGTCGCAACAGGCGGAGGCAGCAGCAGCAGCGCAAATGGTGACTGGTCTTTATATGAGGTAGATAAATTAACCTGGGAGGAGGCCGGAATAGTGCCCCTCTTTGGTGCGCTATCTATGGAGATAAAAGAGAATAATGAACTAAAGAATATGCCTGTATTTATGGCCCAACATCCATGGGGGGCGGTAAAAAGAATAGCGAGTTTCGACGGTGATGGAGAGCCTTGCGTCGTAGTTTCAGCTACAAATGATGTTATCAGATATAATTTGGATTCGGATGGGGGGTCTTCCGGTTCACCTGTGTTGTCGCAAAAAACCGGGGGGGTGATTGCCGAGCACTATGCTGGTGGGGGGGCAAGCAATGTTGGTGTTAATATAAAAAAAGTTTACAATGGAATAAAACATATCTTACCTTCTTCAAACGACCCAAAAGAAGCTGTTATTGGCTTGGGAAAGGTATTGACTCGATCTATAGAATGTATTCCGCACATGGAAAAATTTATAAACATCCCCACTGACGAGGATTTTGTCTTAAAAAGCACATTAAAAGATTCAGCGGGTCGTTTTTATAAAAATGGGAATGACTATATTTTTATTGCCAAATTTAATACACCTGATGGTGAGACAGATTCCATTGTCTTTGAAATGAGGATTGAACATTCTAAAATTTACCTTTTGAAAGTTTATCTGCCAAACCAGAAACTTTTTAATGCTGACAGTTTACTGTTCTCTGGTTGGATGTCTTTCCATGTAAACTCAGAAAAGGATGACAGTAATTTATTTAACCTGATTATTCCATTCACATATGAAGATTATGACCCATTCACTGTTCCTTTTGAACCAACACAAACCGTAACTGTAACAACTGACTCACCGGCAACAACATCAGCAATAACTCATAATTCTAACATTGGATTTGTTGCTGTCAGAACTGGTCAGGGGCCGTTGATCTTAAATAGTAAAACCTCCACGGGTTATACTGTGCTAACAGTCCAGGTTAAAGATGAAATTGGAAATATTGATATCGTATATTTAAGAGGGCAGAGAAAAACGCGGTGTACACCAAACTTACGTCCGATGAATGATTATACAGGTTGTGGCTCATCTGCTGTCCCTGCACAATTGATCGTTAGTTACCACGGCGAGGATAATGCAGATTTACCTGGCGGGCATTGGCTTGGTTTATTACCGATAATGGCAAACCGAAATGATTTTAATGAACCCATTTTAGTAAATATTGATATCTTAAAAAAATAAGAGCTCCGGCAGCGTCCAATTTGCTTCACGTTCATGGTTAGGAAAATGAATCATCGTTTTAAAAATCCCCTGACCATGAACGTTGTTTCTGGGAGCACAATGATGGCGGCGACTTGGTAGGGGTTCTACGGCGGAATCCCAGAAAATTCCGCAGCCAAAATTTAATTATTTATGATAATAAATCAAACTGTTACTTTTTTAGTCTCTCCATTAACAGTACCTCCGCCAGGCGTTACTGGGGTCAGTTTGGATATCGAAAATTATTGTACGTTAAGGTTATTTTTTGTACTCCTAGGCTGCGGTACATCTTGTGTGCCGAGCGGGGTAGGTTCCGATAAACAGTGGGGATGCGTTATGCCCTGCCCCGATTCGGCCAACGGATTTTGGTTCTTTATAAGTATATATACAGAATCAGGTTACCGATCAAACGGCGGCACCGCCTTGTCATCGCTCACGTTTTCAGCGTTGTGCCAGCAGCCGAATCGACGCTTCACGCTCGCGGGGTGACGTTACAGGCGTATGGATGATGAACTCATCCACGCCAAAGCGCTGATGGTAGCTATCCAGACGCTGATGAATATGCTTCGGCGTGCCGTAAAGCACATGACGCGGTTCCTGCACGATACGGAAATCCGTCGCACCCGCTTGCCGAACGAAGTTATCAGCCTGTTCCTGACTGCCTACCGTCAGCGGCGGCTTGTTCTCAATATAAACTTTATAATTATGCTGCGTGCTGGCCAGTGCCTCCGCATCTTCATGACGTTCGGCGGCAATCACCGACAGTGACAGCAGCGTCTGGTCGCTGGCGGGCTTCAACTCCCGATAGCTCAGGAGAGACTCCGTCAGCAGCGTTTCACTCGCGTTAATGAACCCGGCGAACACAAAATTCCAACCCAGTGAGGCCGCTAACCGCGCACTCTCCTGACTGGCACCCAGCAGAAAGCGCTGTGGCGTCTGTTCAGGTAATGGCGTCGCGTTCAGGCGTTCGGCCGTCTCGTCATGGCTGTCGAGAAAGCGGTTTAGCTGATGTAGCTTCTCCGTAAAGGCAACCCGTTGTGTCTCACCGATTTCCTGCTGTAGCGCCCGCGTCGCCAGCGGCAGCCCACCCGGCGCTTTGCCGATCCCCAAATCCACACGCCCGCCCGCCAGTGCGCTGATCACATGGAAATTTTCTGCAACTTTATACGGGCTGTAGTGCTGCAACATCACACCGCCGGAACCAATACGCAGCGTTGTGGTGTGCGCCAATAGCCAGGTGATCAAGACCTCGGGAGACGATCCCGCCAATTCATCGGAATTATGATGCTCGGAAACCCAAAAGCGATGATAGCCAAGCGCTTCCGCCACTTTCGCCAGCGACACGGTTTGCGCCAACGCCTGCGCCGCGCTCATTCCTTCGGCGATGGGGCTTTGATCTAATAAACTGAGTTTATATCCCACGATGTTTCCTTATTTTCAGCGACTATCCGTTAGCGTGCTAGCGCTATTCACAGCAATAAATAGTCATAACAAAAACAACAGCCATAGCAAAAAACAGAATAATAAGAATGTTGCATAAAGGTGTAAAAAATAAATATTAATAACAGATTTTGTTAGCTGAAATATTCATAATAAATGAATACAAAAAAGCGCCATCATAAAAAGACATGAAATATAACCAGATGGTATTTATCCATTGCGTTGCTATCGGCTACCTTTAGCATGTTTAAGTTTTGTTAAGGAGGTGTATTGATATGGCTGAATCTATCCCCTGTTGTGATACGTCATTTGAGCAACAGTTAATTAACTGGCGACGGCACTTGCATCAGTACCCGGAATTGTCCAATCAGGAACACCAAACCACCGCGCACATTACCCGCTGGCTACAAGAGAAAGACATCCGCCTGTTGCCCCTTGCGTTAAACACTGGCGCCGTTGCCGAGATCGGTCACGGCAGCGGCCCGACGATTGCGCTGCGTGCCGATATTGATGCACTGCCGATTGAAGAACTGGTTGATGTCGATTTTCGTTCTCAGCACGCGGGCGTCATGCATGCCTGTGGCCATGATTTCCACACTGCCGTGATGCTGGGTGCTGCCTGTTTGTTGAAAAAACGCGAATCTGTCTTACCGGGTAAAGTCAGGCTGTTTTTCCAACCCGCAGAAGAAGTTTCTACCGGTGCCAAACAGTTCATCCGCGCCGGTGCGCTCGCCGATGTCGCGGCCGTTTTCGGCCTGCACAACGCGCCTGAACTTCCCGCAGGCACCTTCGCTACACGCAGCGGCCCGTTTTATGCCAACGTGGATCGCTTCGCCATTCACATTACCGGCAAAGGCGCGCACGCCGCCAAACCCGAACAGGGAATCGACAGCATCGTCACCGCCTGCAATATCGTTAATGCGCTGCAAACGTTGCCCAGCCGTAGCTTCAGCTCGCTGGAGTCGCTGGTCATCAGCGTCACGCGTATTCAGGGTGGCAACACCTGGAACGTCCTGCCGCAAACGGTAGAGTTGGAAGGGACGGTTCGTACCTACAATGCTGCGATTCGCGCGGAGATACCGGAACGAATAGAGCAGTTGATTGGCGGCATCGCCCTTGCGCTGGGTGCAAAAGCGGAACTGAAATGGTATCCCGGCCCGCCTGCGGTTGTGAACACCAGTGAATGGGCCGATTTCAGCAAGCAAATTGCCCGAGACGCGGGCTATCAGGTAGAAAACGCCGAGCTGCAAATGAGCGGAGAGGACTTTGCGCTGTATCTTCAGGACGTACCGGGCACGTTCGTCAGCATTGGCTCAAACAGCGAATTTGGTTTGCACCATCCTCAATTCAACCCAGATGAAAACGCGATTGCACCCGCCTCTCGCTATTTCGCACAGTTAGCGGAAGCGGCACTGCATCGCCTGAGTACCACGAAAATCACCTCACCACAGGCCGCACTGTCTTCATCGTAATATTTTGATCTACAAATACAATCATCTACAAATACAATCATCTACAAACACAATCACCTCCGCACGATCAATTCGGCGGAGGTGTATTGATTACATTAATCCGATATTAGGAGAGACACGGGGATGAGGTTCCCGCAGGGACGCCTCACCCCGTGGTTGCTCCGGGTATCTCGATCGTCAAACGATCGGGATTAGGTGAGAAAGCGGTATGGGTTAACCCCGAACAGCATGATAACGACGGGAAAAATACACCAGACCATCAGTGCTTTCGCCCTGCTTAATCGCTAATACCCGGCAAATAAAGATATCGTGCGTCGCCGCGCTCACCACCTCTTCCACCTGACAGTCAAACGCTACCAGCGCGTCCCGCAACACCGGAGAACCCGTGTGTAACACGTCCCACTCCGCTGCTGCAAACCGTTCTTCGGTAGACGACGGGCTCCCAAACAGCGACGACAGCGCTTCATGATGGGCCGCAAGCGTATTGATGCACAAATACGTATTCGCCTGAAACGTGGGATACACCGACGAACCGCGATTTAGACACACCAGCAGCGTACCCGGCGAATCACTGACGCTGGACACGGCGGACGCCGTAAAACCAGCCTTACCTGCTGGGCCATCCGTCGTAACGACATTGACCGCCGCGCTCAGCCTTGCCATCGCATCACGAAACGCCTGTCGGTCAACCGTGGCAACCGCCGCAGAGAGAATCGCGTCATTCGCGGTGACGTGTCGTTCAGCTATCAAATCAGACATTAAATACTTCCTTTAGATACGGCGAGAAACATGGTTATTAACATCATACTAACAAAGCAAGCCATATCATAATCTGAAATTTTTGAATTTCATTATCCATTTTTGTTGTTTTACATCACGCCTCGCCTCATCAATAGTGAAAACACACCATTAACGTCTTATTAACCTTTCATTGAATACGTGAATGCCTATTGATGGCTTGTTTATTGGCTGACGGTTTATTGATGGACTGTTTTCACTTTCATGGAAGTTCGTTTAATTAACAATAATTACGCTCAATTAATAATAAGCACATTCAATTAATAAAAGGTTTCTGACAATGAGTAAAAAACAAACATCTGCAAATCGACAATTAAGACTGGGTTTAATATTACAGGGTGCAGCGGGAAATATGTCCGCATGGCGGCATAAAAACGTCGTACCCGACGCCAGCATTAATTTTGGCTTTGTTTTGGATGCGGTAAAAAAAGCCGAACAAGGGAAATTTGATTTTGTCTTCGTGGCAGACGGCCTGTATATCAATGAAAAATCTATCCCCCACTTTCTCAATCGCTTTGAACCGCTGACACTGCTGTCCGCGCTGGCTACCGTCACCACACATATTGGCCTGGTTGGCACACTCTCGACGTCGTATTCCGAACCGTTTACCACCGCCCGGCAGTTCGCCAGCCTCGACCATCTCAGCAACGGCCGCGCAGGCTGGAACGTGGTGACATCGCCGCTGGAAGGATCGGCGAAAAACTTTTCCCGTGAACAGCACCCGGAACACGCACTGCGCTACCGCATTGCCGATGAGTTCCTTCAGGTGGCGAAAGGCCTGTGGGATTCCTGGGAAGACGATGCCTTTATTCGTGACAAAACCAGCGGACAATTTTTCGATCCTGAGAAGCTGCACACGCTGAATCATCAGGGAGAATTCTTCTCAGTACAGGGGCCGCTGAATATTGGCCGATCCGCGCAAGGTCGCCCGATTGTGTTTCAGGCTGGTGCGTCTGAAGACGGGCAAAAATTGGCCGCCAAACACGCCGATGCCATCTTCACCCATCAACACACGCTGGAAGACTCACAGCGCTATTACCGCGAAGTGAAACAGAAGCTGGAAGAAAATGGTCGTCGAGCCGATCAGTTGCACGTCTTCCAGGGCGTCAGCGTGATTGTCGGCAACGACGCGGAAGACGTAGAGCGTCAGTATCAGGAAACCGCGCAGTTGGTGACGATTGAGGACGCCCTCAATTATCTGGGACGCTATTTTGAGCACTATGATTTCTCACAACACCCGCTGGATGAGCCCTTCCCCGATATCGGCGATCTAGGGAAAAACAGTTTCCGCAGCACCACCGATGAAATCAAACGCAACGCGCAGGAAAAAGGCTTAACGCTACGGCAGGTCGCGCTGGAGGCGGCATCACCGCGTCCTGTATTCAGCGGCACGCCTGAGCAGGTGGCGGATGGTTTACAGCGCTGGTTTGAAAACGGTGCGGCCGACGGCTTCATCATTCAGGGCGGCACGCCGGAGACGCTCAACCACTTTGTCGATCGCGTCGTTCCGCTGCTACAACAGCGCGGCCTGTTCCGTCAGGAATATCCCGGCTACACGCTGCGGGAAAATCTGGCGCTGGATTATCCGGTGAATCAATTTACACGCTAGTTCGCGCAACAGGAGGTTCACTGTGAAGCGTTCCCCTTTTATCACGGTAACCCGCGTGGCGGCACTATTGAGTGCCACGCTGGTGGCAAACGTGCAGGCGCAAGACGCGGGATTCGTTAGCCGTATCGATCTGAAGGCCAACCAAACGCCTATTCATACTGGTAAAAATGCTGAGGCCATCGCACAGATCCCGGCTCATTTCAAATTCGTCACGCCGGGTAAGCTGACGATTGCCGTTTCAGCGCTCAGCTCACCGCCGCTGTCGCTGCTGGCTGACGATAACAAAACGCTTATCGGCAGCGATGCCGATATTGCGCGACTGGTAGCCGACAGCCTCGGGCTGGAGCTAAAGCTGGTGCCCGCTTCCTGGGAAGACTGGCCGCTGGGCATCACGGCAGGGAAATACGACGCCGCCATTTTTAATATCGCGGTGACGAAACTGCGCAAAGAGAAGTTCGACTTCGCCACGTATCGCATTGATACGCTGGGTTTCTACGTGAAATCGACCAGCAAAATTACGTCGATTAACAAGCCAGAAGACGTCGCGGGTCTGAAAGTGATTGTCGGCTCCGGCACTAATCAGGAAAACATTCTGCTGGGCTGGGATCGGCAAAACCGCGCCAGTGGCCTACCTCCCGTACAGCCCGTTTACGTCACCGACGATGCCGCCGCCAACCTGAGCATACAGTCCGGGCGCGTCGATGCGTTTTTCGGCCCCCATTCTATCGGGGCTTATAAAGCGGCGCTGACGGGCAAGACACGCATGGTAGGCAAAGGCCCGACGGTCGCTTACGTCGCAGTCACCACGCAGAAAGGCAACGGTTTGGCGCAGCCAATCAGCACCGCCATCAATGGCGCGATCCACAACGGCAGTTATGCACAGGTGCTGGATCGCTGGGGTGAAGACGATGAAAAAATCACGCAATCCGTGGTGAACCCGCCGGGTATCGGCGATTAAGTAAAAAACAGCACACCATAAAGTGACAACGTCACGAAAACCATTATAAATAGTCACCTGCAAGGGAAAAAAAATGCAAAAAGAGATCGCATATTCATCCAACTCACATCGCATGCGTCCATCGCGTTTGACAAGGCTACTGACGGGATCGCTGCTGCTCGGGACGCTGTCTGTCACGACCGGCGCACAGGCAGCCATCGACCTGAAAGCCAATCAGCAGCCGATCCATGCACCGAAAAATGCGGAGGCGATTGCGCAGATCCCGACTGACTTTACATTCGTTACGCCGGGTAAATTCACCGTCGCCATCGCCGCGCTGGGGTCGTCACCGCCGCTGGCGTTTCTGGCCGACGACAACAAAACCGTGGTGGGCAGCGAGCCGGATATCGCCCGACTGGTGGCAGACAGTCTCGGGCTAGAACTGAACATCGTTCCAACCTCGTGGGAAGACTGGCCGCTCGGCGTGGCCTCCGGTAAGTATGATGCCGCCATCATCAACATTACCGTCACCAAAGCGCGCAAAGAAAAGTTCGATTTCGCCACCTACCGCATCGACTCGCTCGGCTTCTACGTGAAATCCACCAGTAAGATTCAGTCCATTAAAGAAGCGAAGGACATCGCCGGGCTGAAGATTATTGTTGGTTCCGGCACCAATCAGGAAGCGGTGCTGCTGGCGTGGGATAAGCAGAATCGCGCTAACGGCCTGCCCGCTTTTCAACCGGTTTATGTCACGGATGATGCCGCTGCCAACCTGAGCCTGCAATCCGGCCGTTCCGATGCCTATTTCGGCCCCAACGTGATCGGTGCCTATAAAGCAGAGCTGACGGGCAAAGTTAAACATGTCGGTACGGTCAACGGCGGTTACCCCAACGTCGCCCATATTGCGGTCACCACGCGCAAAGGCAGCGGGCTGGTACAACCGATTAATACCGCGCTGAACGGCGTAATTAAAAGCGGCGAATACGACAAGGTATTGAACCGCTGGGGAGAAAGTATCGAACGTATTGACCATTCAGAAATCAATCCGCCAGGACTGGGCGATTAATACCGCTCATGGCTATCGGGACGCCATGATCGACACGCCATGGTTGCCGATAGCCCCTATACGCTAATGAATCAGGAGTACCCCATGTCCGACGACATTTTCATTGTTACCCAGCCCGAGGATCCTATCGTGGCCCCGATTATCGACGGCCTGTTCGCGGAATATGAACAGCGCTATGGCGATTTTTTTGGTGAGCGGGAAAGCGATCCGCCGGGCATTTACCAGCAGCCGTACGGTATTTTTATTGCGCTGCTGCGTCATGGCGTACCGATTGCCACCGGTGCGTTTAAACGCTACGACAGCACCACTGCCGAAATTAAGCGGGTATGGACGGATAACTCGCTGCGCCGTCAGGGACTTGCGGGGAAAGTGATGCAAGAGTTGGAACAACACGCCCAGCGATTAGGCTACCAGCATTTTTTCCTGACGACCGGTTTCCGCCAGCCTGAAGCGGTGAGTTTATATCTGAGCCACGGGTATACCCCTCAGTTCGATATCACCGTCGATCCGGTGACCTACAGCATTCCACCTTACGACGGGCGTTTACCGTTTAAGAAAGCCCTGTTCGCCACGGCGACGCCACAGGTTGCACGGCAAACGGAAGTCGAGCTTATCACCCGCCATTTGAAAGTGTGTTGACCCTTGCGCACGGTAATAGCCTTATGCACTAACAACAAAACGCTATTTTTCAGCATCACCTTCAACGGGTATCGATCATGACGCAATCTCTACACACGTCTTCTCAACAACCACCGCTGAGCCAGACACAGGAACCGCCGTTGAACATTGTTCCTGCGCGTTACCCTTTTCGCTTTGCTGGTGCGCTGTTTTCGCTGTTTATTTTTGCTGGGATTATTCAGTCAATCGCGCTGAACCCGCGCTGGGAGTGGTCGGTCTTTGCAGAATGGTTTTTTAATCCGGTGATCCTTGCTGGACTAGGGCAAACGCTGCTGTTAACCGCGCTGGGTACGTTATTCAGTATTTTTTTCGGCACCTCGCTGGCGCTGGCCCGGCTTTCGCCGTCTTATTTGCTTTCCACGCTGTCGTGGCTGTATATCTGGCTGTTCCGATCGCTGCCGCTGATTCTGGTGCTGATCATTCTGTACAATTTTTCGTATCTCTATGACGAGCTGGCGCTGGGGATTCCCTTCACCTCCATCGTCTTCCTAAACTATCCGACGATAGATCTCCTGGATCAATTTTCCGTTGCCGTACTTGGCCTGACGCTGGTGCAATCCGCGTATACGGCGGAGATTATTCGCGGCGGTATTCTTGGCGTGGATGCGGGTCAGTTTGAAGCCTCTGCGGCACTCGGCCTGCCCAGCGGTCGCCGCACCGTGCGCATCATTCTGCCGCAGGCGCTGCGTTCGATTCTGCCCACCGGTTTTAACGAGATCATCAGCCTCGCTAAAGGTACCTCAATTGTCTACGTGCTGGCGCTGCCGGAGCTGTTTTATACCGTTCAGGTCATCTACAACCGTACCCAGCAGGTTATTCCGCTGCTGATGGTCGCCACCATCTGGTATCTGCTGATCACCACGGTGCTATCCGTCGTCCAATACTACGTAGAACGCTATGTGTCCCGCGGTGCGGTGCGTGAAATGCCGCCAACGCCGCGCCAGAGACTCGTCCGTTTCCTGACACGCAAGCGCGCACGTTAACCCCCAGATTCTGGAGATTCACCATGTCTGAAGCTATCGATTATTTTGCTCATGCCCGCACCACCGCCCAGCCACAGGCAGAAAACGCTCGTGGGCTGATCGAAATCCGCAATGTAGCGAAACATTTCGGTCAGCACAAAGCGCTGGAGGATATCAATCTGACGCTGGCTCCCGGTTCCGTCACCGTGATCCTTGGCCCATCTGGATCAGGGAAATCGACGCTACTGCGTACCATTAATCACCTTGAGCGCGTAGACGAAGGGTTTATCCGCATCGACGGCGATTACATCGGCTACCGTCGCAAAGGGAATACGCTCTATGAGTTGAAAGAAAAGGACGTGTTACGCCAGCGCATCAACGTCGGCTATGTATTCCAGAATTTCAATCTGTTTCCCCACCTTTCCGTGTTGGAAAACATCATTGAAGCCCCGCTGGCGCATAAGCTGTATTCGCGTCAGGAGGCAGAAGATATTGCCTTTACCCTGCTGGAAAGCGTCGGGCTACGCCATAAAGCCCAGTCTTATCCCCGTCACCTTTCCGGCGGCCAGCAGCAGCGCGTCGCGATTGCCCGCGCGCTGGCACTTAAGCCAAAAGTGATGTTGTTTGATGAACCGACGTCCGCGCTCGATCCCGAGCTGGTCGGCGAGGTGCTGGATGTGATCAAATCACTCGCCCGCTCCGGCGTGACGCTGGTCGTCGTCACACATGAAATCGGCTTTGCGCGCGAAGTGGCAGACCGTGTGGTGTTCATGGTAGATGGCAAAATTGTCGAAAGCGGGGATTCCTGGCAGGTGCTAAACCATCCCCGTCACCCGAGAACGATCAATTTTTTGAATAAGGTGTTGTGAGGAAAAGAGAAGGTTATTCATCGATGACATACTCATTAGGCTCGCTACGAGTGAGCCTAATGAGATCGTGCGTAAATGATTATTTTGCTAACAATGTCTCAGTATATGGACTGCTATAAACCTGAACCATTACGCTTTTATCGGTATCAAACGTCGCAACTGTTATGACCTCATTAGAACCAAGCGCTCGCCAGCATTCAGCCTCAACATCGCAATGTGCCTGCTTCTCATAACCAACCGATGTCAGATAGCTTTGGATCTCGCGGGTATCATCCGTACCAGTGAAATTCACCGTCCATACTTTAGCCTCTGGCCCCGCTACGTTCGAAAAACTGAAGTCATAATGATGTGTAATACGTGGCATGTTTTTCAGAATATCGGGGGTATAGAACGCATATTCCCTTTTATCCAGTTCGGTATAGCGTGCACTGCCAGCAAAATTCATTTTGATATAAGGCCATATAGAGCCGACCACAGCAACACTACCAATAATGCCGAGTACGGCAAAAACTTTCAGCGGCTTACTCATAGCCCTAATGTCCTGTTTTTCGCTGAGTCGATAAAAAACCGCCCTTTGAAGCGGCGGCTTTACTGCCATCCAGTATTTCGTAGCGCTTACTCATCCTTAAGTTCCCTGAAGATAAACAATGAATTATCCTCTTAAGGCCGTATTTTACACAATTTGCTCAAGCAGTAGAATCGCCATGTCGCCACGCTGCGCCAGTTGACGAATGACCACGCCGACCCCTTTACAGTCGCTCATGCAGATGTAGCACTTATCTGTGAACTCGATGAGCAATGGGGCTTTGTCGGGCAGCACTGGCTCTGGTATGCATACAACACCAAAACAGATGACGTTCTGGCTTATACGTTTGGACCGCGCACGGATGACGCCTGCCGCGAACTTCTGGCTCTGCTGGCGCCGTTTAACATCGGGATGATAACCAGTGATGACTGGGACAGTTATGCCAGAGAAGTACCGAAGAATAAGCATCTGACAGGAAAAATATTCACTCAGCGTATTGAGCGTAACAACCTGACATTGAGGACGCGTATTAAACATTTGGCTCGTAAAACAATCTGCTTCTCACGCTCGATTGAATTGCACAAAAAAGGAACAACCGTGCGCCATCGCGGAGCACGGTTGCAAAAAAGAGTGGGTCACTGATATACGGATAATACTACTCTCAGGCGATCTTTTTCGCGTCCTGCTGCGCCAAAATTGACAGTTCTGTCGCCTTGAAGATATGCACTTGCGACATCGCGGTTTCGGTACGCTCACGGCAGTCACGAAGAAAATCTGGGAAAAAGGGGCGTTCGACGCTGCCTGCGGGGGTGAAGCGCTGTTCGCCCTTGCCATTCACCAGATAAACGACGTTGCTTTCTCCGCGCGTTAGATCGACATATTTCCTGATTTCGATATAGCCCTCCGTCCCTAGTATCGTCAGACGACCGTCGCCCCAGACGCTCAGCCCATCCGGTGTAAACCAGTCACAGCGGAAATAGCCGGTTGCCCCATTGTCGCCCAACAGCATAGCATCGCCAAAATCCTCAAATTCTGGCTGGTGTGGGTGGTGATAATTCGCCGTTTGGCTGGTCACCACTCGCGCATTGGTATTGCCAGTAAAATAGAGAAACTGTTCAATCTGGTGGATACCGATATCGCAGAGAATCCCACCGTACTGACGCTTTTGATAAAACCAGTCAGGCCGCGCGCCGCGTTCACGGTGTGGGCCAACGCCGATTGTCTGAATCACTCGCCCGATTTCACCCCGCTGCACCAGTTCACCAGCAAACAGCGCGCTATCCACATTGATTCGTTCATTAAAGTACACGGCAAACTTGCGGCCGGTTTCCGCTACACGACGTTGGACGGCATCCAACTGCTCCAACGTGGTCAGCGGCGGTTTGGCGGTGAAGAAATCTTTGCCAGCATCCAGCGTGCGCAGCGCCAGTTCGGCTCGGTCACAGGGAATGACCGCACAGGCAATAAGATCGATAGACGCGTCGGCAATCAGCTGTTCCGCAGAGTCAGAAAAAGGAACGGCGGGGAAAAGCGAGATGAATTTTTCCCGATGATTAAGATCGGACTCGAACACGCCGACCAGTTCCGCGCCCGCATCAACCAACTGCCGACACATGTCATAAATGTGGTTGTGCGCTAATCCAATCGCTGCAAATCGCATCTTTTTCATCTTCACTTCCGCCGATATCGTCATGCCGAACGATTACAATAAGGCGGAAACCGAGCGGACTAAAGACAAAAGCCGCGTAACGCGTTAGAATTTTTCCTGTTTTTTTAACATATCCACATTTTCCGCAACGTAACTAAAGATAACCATGAAAAGAAAACGTATCCTGATCCCCCTCATCATTTTAATCCTGTTTGTGCTCTATCTGAATCGCGATGCGTTGAATCCCTTTGCGCCGGACTGTAAAAACCTCCCAGCGAATCAACCAAAGCCCGAAGAGTGTAAAAAACCTGTGAAAGAAGTTGCACCTGGTTTTGAAATTTAACGTTTTTAAATTTAAGGCTTTAAAATTTAAGCTGGCGCATTAGCGCGGTTTGGGAATATTGAACTGATCGCCTGAAGATCGACGGGCGGTTTGGGTTCCGCAATGAGTGAACGGCCTGCAACGTTCGGCACCGCAGGCAAAACACGTCGTAGTCCGTTCAGTGGAAACCTGCGGCACATTCGGCGACGCATCGCCAAAATCGATTGAACGCGAGCCTGACCGCATCGCTGGCGATACGTACTGCTGTCCACCCGGCCGACTCGCCTCGGTATTATGCTGTGCAGTCGAAGACGCGGCACTGCCCCAACGGCTTCCGCCCTCAATACGATTGATCATTCACGTCCCCATTCTGCTGTTGTCAGGCTTAACAAACGGATCTCCCGCGTTATCCGAACACAGAAAGGCCTGCAAATTTGCCGATCGCGGTATGACGGGTATGGAGATGAGTGGCGTAAAAATACGATAAGTTCCTGACGATATTTAGGGGCGTTTGATGGTTATTGGCAGCTTATTCATTTTTATGGAAATCGCTTTCCACAGAATATTCTCGGAATGATGGCGGGAATAAGTCAGATAACAGGTTAACGGTTGTTCAATTACATATCATTATCATCAATAATGTTCAAGATATATCTCCTACGGCCTGACAACCCTGATCTCCGCGACACCTATTCCTGACTCTTACAATAATCAGACGAAATGATTACAAAAAATCTCAAAGAGTAACCAAATGTGTGATCGGCACAAATGAAACATCGTTTCCTTTTCACCATAATGCTACACAATCTAATTATCAAGTTTACTGATAATTAGATTAACCAGTAAACGGCGGGAATTATCAACACTCACTCATCAGCATAAGTCATTTCGCTGATTGAAATACTCATCAGCCACGTCGTATATAAGGAGTCATCGATGCATTGATAGCAAGCTGATTTACCAGGGAGAAAGCCCTGCCTGACATTATAAATGGCGTCATCATCATTCCTGGTGATTCTATTTTTACGCCCAAAAAATGACATCAACTGTCTGGTTTTAAAGATAGAGACTGCGCTCGTCAATAATATTATTTATTCATCAAAAAAGAGAAAGATAGAATGAAAGTATACACACGTAACCTACTCATCGTTTGTGCCGGATTCACACCTTTCCTCACTCAGGCAGAAACCGACGGCAAAACCACTTTCCAATATGAACATAATTGGAAGACAGAAGACCGCCGCCACTCAGACTCCATTAAGCTCATTCATAAGAAAACCAACGGTTGGTCGTATGAAGTCAAATTCAGCACATCAGCAGGCGGGAATGCCAACTACGACGTTGCCTATGATGACATGCAGGGCGGCTCTGGCGGCATGGTGATCGGGAAGGACTTCAAGCTAAGCAAGGCCGCCACCTTAACGCCTAGCTTTGAATTCTCCATCGGCAATGCCACCATGATGTATCAACCGGGGCTGAAATATAACTACCGCATTAACAGCGACTGGTCTACTTATGGCCGCTACCGCTATGAATATAAAAAGCCCTCTCGCAGCTCACGCTATTCGACTATTTCCACCTCTGACAAATATGGTTACGCAGGGGAATCTTATTTATCAAAATCCGACACTGGTCGTCATCGTCTGGATGCAGGGGTAACGTATTCCGGCTTGGATAATATTAACCTGACTTACGTCTTTAACTACTACATCGGTGATAACACCACAAAATCGTATAAATATAGCAAGGGTGAATTCACGGAAAGAGAATACGCGGTTTACGATAATGGGAAAAAGGATTATGAACATCAGTTCAAAGTTCAATATAAGTTAAACAAACAGCTAACTCCTTACATTGAGTATGATGACATTAGCCAATCCAGCACATCATCA
Source organism: Pectobacterium versatile (assembly GCF_020166435.1). Taxonomy (GTDB): domain Bacteria; phylum Pseudomonadota; class Gammaproteobacteria; order Enterobacterales; family Enterobacteriaceae; genus Pectobacterium; species Pectobacterium versatile. The sequence continues at coordinate 608,959 of NZ_JAINZP010000001.1, forward strand.
AGCCGTCAGGGGAAAATCAAAGTTGGTTTCAACTACGTTTTCTAAGAAACACAGAATTTTATAAAAGAAATACGCCGTATTTCGTGCCGTGTTGATGAAGAAAATGAATTCATGAATGAATTTTGTCTATCAGCGCACAGTTTTCATAATTAACGATCAATATTAATGGTGCCCATAATGAAAAAACGCTACCTTGTGGCCGGTATTCTCTTTGCCCAAATTTATGCTATTTCCGCGTCAGCCTCTGATACCAAACTCAGCTATGAACATAGCTGGGGAACCATGAATCGCTATCACGGTGATGAAATTGGTATGCGGCATTTTATGGATAATGGCCTGTACGTTGGCGTTGAGTTGAATTTTTATAATAAGAATAAAGATCTGACCATCGATGATGTCGTCTCTAATTCTTATGCTTTTTATACCGGCTATGCCTACAGCTTAACGCCTGAATTAACCCTGACGCCTAATCTGGAAGCACGCTTCTATTCCGGCGGCACCAGCGGTGAAGGCACGGTAGGTGACATCGGCGCTAGCCAGAGTTCCGGCGCCCGCTATACGCCAGGTTTGAAACTGACCTGGGCGGTTACTGATAAGACGGATCTTCATGCGCAATATCGCTACGACCTCAGAAAAATCACCCGCAGTAAACGTACCAGCACGGATGATGACACTCACCGTCACCGCTATGAAGCGGGCGTTGCCTACAAAGGTTTCGACAATTTCACGCTGGCGTACACCGCTTACTACTATCACGCGGATTACGTGCTGCAAAACAACAAAAAACATGACTATCAACAGGATTTCGATGTGTCTTACACCATCAACGACAACTGGACAGCCCACGTTGGCGTTGAAGATGTCGCCAGCGGGCGCGATGTGAAATCGCGTGAAGGGAAAGGAAAGGTCGGCTTCACCTATACGTTCTAACAACGGCTTACCTTTCTAACAGCAGCTTACTGCTATGCCATCTTTCTCGGGGATCCTGTTCATCAAGCGGGATCCTTTTATTACAAGCATGAATCATCACAGGTAAATAAAATGAAAAGATTTGCGCTGTCGCTCCTTGCGGGTCTGGTCGCTTTACAGGCCAGTGCCGCGACGCCTGACCGCCTCACCATCGTCAATCAGTATGTGGATAACGTGCTGACCAAAGCCAGCGACCACTATCACGGTCAGTCGCCTACACCATTACTTGCTGATGGTGTCGATCCTCGCACGGGCAAACAAATGGAGTGGATCTTCCCCGATGGTCGCCACGCCGTGCTATCCAACTTTTCCGCGCAGCAGAACCTGATGCGCGTGCTGGTCGGGCTCAGTAACCTGAGCGGGAACCCCAGCTATAAGCAACGTGCCGAAGCGATTGTGAAATACCATTTTCAACATTATCAGGATGAGAGCGGCCTGCTGATTTGGGGAGGCCACCGTTTTGTAGATCTAAAAACGTTGCAACCGGAAGGCCCCAGCGAAAAAGAGATGGTGCATGAGCTGAAAAATGCCTATCCCTACTACGATTTGATGTTCAGCGTCGATAAAGACGCAACCGCACGCTTTATTCGCGGTTTCTGGAATGCGCACGTTTATGACTGGAAGATCATGGAAACCAGTCGCCACGGTAAATACGGGCAAAAAATAGGTGCGCTCTGGCAAAGTCCGTTTGAGCAACAGCCGCCCTTCTTCGCCACCAAAGGCCTCAGCTTCCTGAATGCGGGGAACGATCTGATCTATTCCGCATCACTGCTGTACAAATACAATAAAGAAGACGGCGCGCTGGTCTGGGCAAAACGTCTGGCACAGCAGTATGTGTTGCCACGGGATAAAGCGACCGGACTCGGCGTGTATCAGTTTACGCAGGCGCTGAAGCGCGATGAAACTACCGACGATGCCGATACGCATTCCAAATACGGCGATCGCGCCCAGCGTCAATTTGGCCCAGAGTTCGGCCCCACTGCGCTGGAAGGCAATATGATGCTGAAAGGACGCACCAGCACAATCTATTCCGAAAATGCGCTCATGCAGCTCCAGTTGGGTAAAGATTTAGGTGCGGAAGGCAAAGAACTTCTGACGTGGACAACCGATGGCCTGAAAGCCTTTGCCAAATATGCCTATAACGAGTCGGATAACACATTCCGTCCGATGCTGGCTAACGGCAAAGATCTCTCCAACTACGTTCTGCCACGTGACGGTTACTACGGCAAAAAAGGCACCGTGATCAAGCCTTATCCTGCAGATAATTCATTCCTGCTTTCCTATGCTCGCGCCTATACCGTGTTACCGGACGCCGAGCTGTGGCGTGTCGCACGCGGCATCGCTCGCGCACAGGGGTTGGGTGAGTTAGGTTCAGCACCGGGTAAAGACGTTAAAGTGGATCTCGCCACCAAGAACAACGATCCTTACGCCCTGTTCGCGCTGCTGGATCTGTATCAGGCTAGCAAAGTGAAAGACTATCTGTCGCTGGCGGAAAAAGTGGGCGATAACATTATCAGCACGCGTTATCAAAACGGCTTCTTTATGGCCGAGCCCAACAGACAATATGCCGATGTCGATACCATCGAGCCTTATGCCCTGTTAGCGTTGGAAGCTGCGGTGCGCAATCAGCCACAGTCCGTTGCACCGTTCCTGAATGGTGCCGGCTTCACCGAGGGTGGCTACCGTATGGAAGATGGCTCAACACGTGTGTCCACTCGCGATAACGAGATCTTCCTGTTGAACGTTGGCGAAACCTTGAAACCCAACAACAAGAAATAAACGTTACGTTCCAACAAGCCAATGGCGGTTCGCTGCCATTGGCAACTTACTCATAAAATTGGACACGGTAACTACCTTGAAAGTTATCGATACCAGGTAGCCCCGTCGAATTTTCAGCTCTCTATTACTATTTTTGGTTGCCTACAATTAAAATTATTTAGGGTATATATTTATCACAGCTTAAAATAGGCTTGTTTGACTAAATTTCCTGGGTGCCAACAAGCTGTTTTACGACGATTACCACCATCATTTAATGATGTCGCATAAAAATATTCAGCATACTGTCTATTTTTTATAATAAACATATCACCCACCCTAGATATATACCACATGCATGCATCATCAATTTCATTCTGAACTCCAGGTATCCAACTGCATACAGATCTTCTATTATCTGTAACATAATAACTTGCGTACATAAACTCTTTATAGAATGTATTGAATAAATAAACACCTTCATCTGCCTGTATGACTTTCCACCTTCCCTGTGAGACTTGCTGTCCTACTGTTTCCCAACCAACAACCTTTCTCATATTATTAGCATTATTTTTTACAAAATCATCAAGTAATGATGAGGCGTAAATATAATTATTATATTCCGTGTTATATATATCAATCAAGTTTGCATTGTTAATGATTGTATGATCGTTAAATTTAACTATCGCATGAACAATATATTTACAGTTATCAGGAAAATCCATCGGAATTATTCCCAAGTAAGGAGTGTCATTAATAGTAAGTTCCGAGTTTATACCAACACCATCCATTAAATACGTATATATTGATTCATTTATATAGTTAGATAACTTGAAATTTGTTTCAAAAATGTCACTGGTTGGATTTATACTCAAGAAAGTAACGAATGTAACATCATCTACTTTTTTATTGCTTGATGTTGCTAAAACCAAGTGTGATTCGATTTTTTTGATTTTTTCATTTGGATAGTTAGTGAAGATCTCACCATCACTGTAATCCTCTATCTTCATCTGGTCCCATTGAAGTCCATCTAATCCATTAACTCGAGAAACGATTACCATTTTCTTTCTAACATCGACTAATTTGGGTGTTCTACTCTGTTGCCATATATATTGCTCATACCCTCTAATATTAGAATTAAAGCAATCTCTGAATTCAGAGTCGGTAATTCCACGATAGCTGTTATATTCTTTCTGTATAGATAACAGTATTGTTTCCAATGGATGTTTCTCTAAAAAAACCTTACAAATTGATAGTACATCAGTCAATTTTATGTTTAAATCATATTCTCCATGATACATCCAAATTATACAATCGCTACTGTTCTTGATGCTACAACGAAGATCTAAAAATCGAATACCATTATTAAGTTGGTCTTCTATGCTCCAATTCTGGGTTCTCACCCATCCTTTTTTTACAGCGTTAGTATATGTGTATGTACAACTGTCGTGAGTTCCTGGTATCGACATCTTATTTAATGATGTATTATCTGGAATACTAGACATCCAATCTGTTAGACCCAGATTAAATCCTCCTAAAAATTTCCAATTTGCATTGTTTTCAGGTTTTGTCGGGAAATAGCGATAACCAACTGATGGATTCCCTGAACTCAAAAACTGAAAATAGTACCTATATTCCGGATAATAATAGATATCGCCAAAAAAACCTGCCTCATTCCACATTTTGGGGTTTTGATATGAACCTCTTGGATAGGTTCCTATGTCACTACATTGAATATTTTGTTTTTCATTATTATTCATTTTTTACCTTTTTATATTATTCTTGAACTCATTAAACGTCTGAAATTACATCTATTTATTGGAGAAGAAACTAATTGGTAAGGTTTTGTGTGCATCACTATTTAAAAAATTTAAACGGTAAGACTAAACCCTAAGAGAACTAAAAACCACCCAACTTCTGCTATGTTCCTTACCATGCTTGTCAAAGCAGATAGAAAATCAGCTATCCAGTTGATCAATAAAAGATATTATCTCTACAAGATCGGCGTCATCATTATTTATATCATCTTTCATGTTTTCTATTTTTGCATTGAGCGGGGTAAGTATTTGGTTAATATCAATGATATTAACCACGGTTCCATCCAAAGTCTTTTCCGTAAAATTCAATCGATTTATCAAATAACCATCACAAAGCCATTCCTCATAAGAATCCGGCCCCATACAAGCCATAATATATACACTAGGATCCATAATAAATGGTGATGAAGAAGGTACCGATTTGGCACACCCTTCATATTTTTTCGTAAGCAAGTCATATTCATAATTAAGTTTATTAAGTTCTGATTTTATATCTGAAACCCCATGGGTGAGCTCCACTCTAATATCTTTAAGCTTACTATCACATAAATTTATAATGGGGATTTGTTCTTGACAAAACGTCAGAACATAAGATAACAAATTATTATAAACATCCTTTGATCTGTTTTTTTTGTACTCCGAAATTAAATTATTTGAATTGTTTATGAAGTAGATTAATTTGTTAGGCAATGCATTAAGCAAAGGAAATTGATTGATATTATAATCTAAAATCACCATATATGTACCAATATCAGAAAACATTATCTTCAACGAGTATTCTTTCCATTGCTCACAATACTCTTTTAGGCTATTTATTGTATTTCCTGGCATAACTCCCCCATTAATAAATGGATAGTATTAAGTAAGCACCAACATACACGGTGCTTACTTATTAAAGTATTATTATGCGGCAGATGCTTTCGTTGCTTGTTCTAACTGGTCAGAAACAGAGGTTGTTTTATCTGTTGTCGGTTGAACTTGCATATACTGGCTTTTAAGAAGCTTAGCAGATTCTTCTATCGGTTGATTCGCCGATTTATAAGCAATAAGATGTTCTGTGAAACTCTCATCACTATCAGCATCGTTAAGATTTTTGTTTAGAATTTCAAGATTTGATGCCAAATCAGTCCATTGCTTTGAGATGTCAACCAGCGCTGTGGCCGCATCATTTGCGTGCTGAACTAAGCTTAGTAGTTGACCATTTACCGCTGTGGCTTGGGAGCTTTCTTGCTTCAAGCTATAGATTTCAGCTAGAAGTGTATTTTTTTGTTTATAGCAGTCAACCAGCGAAATAGTTGATGCTGCCTCCCCTGCAATGCTAGTCCCCACCACTCCCACACCTACCACAATAGCTGCGGTTGCCGCCCCTCCCGTAAATACCTCTGTCGCTGCACCAACACAAATCAAGACTGCACCACCAAGGATGCCGACGGCACTCAGAACTGATCCAGCAGTTAATTCATTAATTCTTTTATCAAGATCGGCGACCTGATTATTCAAATCGGTTATTTCACCTTTGTCTCCCGTAACAGCCGCTTGTACCTTATCGTTAGCACCAGAAAAATCACCAGACGATTTGGTAATATTTTCTCTGAAATCATCACATTGCTTTTTATAGTCTTCAGACTGATTCTGATATACTCCGCATTTTTTATGGATGCTATTTATAGATTCTATAACATCCTCTCTAGCAATAGAGTTGGGATAGAGTTTAATCGTCTCATCCGTGCGGTTAAAAACATCTAAAAGATTGTTCAAAGTGACTAAACATTGATTTTGGACGTTATTTATATAATCATTCGCATGATTGATGGCATCAGCTAAACTATCATTTAGACCTTTCTGTAAACTTTTTAAATGAGGATCAGCACTAAAATCAAATTTAGGCTGCTCGGTTAAGGCTAAACAATAACCGTTTACAATTAGAGCACTACTGACTTGATTATTGCTATCGTTAATCTGCTGATCTGCTCTTTGACGCATATCAACGTATTGTAAAACGTGTTGAGTTTTCATATATTTATCCTTTTGTTTAATTTAGTTATTACTTATGTACATTTGATCACTGACATATTTTGCATAAACACTTAAATCAGCCCATAATTTAGATAGTGTATTCAAATCACTTTCACTCATATTTAATAAACTATCTTTTAGCTCACTATATTTAGAGTACACGTCCAACCAAGCCTTTTCTGTATCCTCAGCCTTTGGATGAATCTCTTTATAATAATTATTAAAATCATTTGACTGTAACTCAATCGTTGTTGCCATAGCTATGGCTGCATTTTCTTTTGCAAGGGTTTGGTATAATCTGTCTAATTCAACAATATTTTCATTTATATCATCAAATATCTTTTTAACCTCGACCTCATCAGATCCAATATCTGAAATTATTTTTATATCGTCTGTCGGATCTTTTTTTAGCCCGTTCTCCCCTCTGGAAAGATTACGTTTTTCCACGCTATTATCTTTCATTTTTTTATTTGCCTGAAGTGGCATAACGGCATCTTTCAAATACTTAACGACTATCTTACTAATGTTTTTTCCAATGTCTTTATTTATTTCTAGTATTTTGTCAAGATCTTCTGACATTTTTTCCTGACACGTTTTAATCTCCGTCCTTGTTTTTTCTATTCCGTCAGAACCTTGTAATTCAGATATTCTATTTTGAATGTTATTAGAAAAAAAATTCGTAATATCACTATAATCATTATCAAATTCAGCTGTAACGGTGACAGAGCACTCGTAGATATCATTGATTTTCTTTATAATAGATGATGCTAATTTAGCGTCATCAGCGATATACTGAAAACTAATTGATATATAGTTACTGTTAATTCTAATTAACTGAAGAAAACTTGAAATTTTAGAATAAGAAATATTATTAAAATCATGAGCATAATTTTTAAATGAACTCTGCGTAAATATCAGAGAATTTTTTAAATTCAGATCAGTTACGTAGAGATCCACATTCTCTTGCTCTTCAATCAACAAAGATTGCTTGGTATTCTTTATTGTCTTACTCATTAACGAAAAAATCGCATTTTTAACCGAATCAAAATCTAAGTCAATAAGATTATTATCTTCACTCATTTCATTCACCATAAACATGATTAAACATTACCAGAAGGATAAATGTATTAATAATTTCACTGCTATCTATTTATTTTGATTTAATTCTCTTGATGCTGGATATTTGAAAGTTCGATTTATCTCCTTTAGCCATGAGCTAACCATGAATCAAACCCAGCCCCGTATCAGCCACTTTTATTTTACGGCAAAATAAAAACCAACATCCCTAGAGACATTAGTTTCGATTAAATGAGAATACTTCTGGATATTACCAAACATGGTGAATTAATCAATAGAGCAATAAGACATTTGCTAAATTTTAGGTACATTTATAATAAGGCTGCTAAGTGAAGTGATTTATTAACCGTAAATAGCTTTGAATACTCTGCAGATAATCAAATAAGTTAAATGGTCTGTAGCAGTTAATAACTTCATCCTTGACTGTAGTTTCTCGAAAAATCAAATAGGTGTTGGCTTCAATCTGCTTGAGAATGGTGATGGTCTGGCTCCAGTAAAGCAGGATCTTTTCATAAAGAATCTCCTGTATTCAGATTACGAAAGAATTCTACTTATAAGCACTTTGCTTTTTCGAGGGGGGTAGGCATTCACAGAACAAGACCGCCATCCTCGGATGTGATTCTTAACCGTGTGGTACTTAATCGAGTGGCGCTTAATCATGTGGAACTTACCAGGATGTCATGCCGGCCACGACGATCGTGACCAGCATAAATTGACTCACTAATTTCAAACGTTAGTTAACCAGAGGCACCTCTGGGTTCACGCCAAGCCAGCCCGGCGTGGGTTCGCCTTTCGCTTCACCCACATACAGACCCAACTGCGCGCGAAAACGTTCTACCGCACCGCGGTCATACATGAAATCAGCAAATGCCTGCGGACGAGTGTTACGGTATTCCCAGATAGGCTTGTAACCTACTGGCGGCTCAACATCGGTACGCACCGACCACATACGAGAGACCTGAGTCTGCGTTTGTGGATCCAATACCCAGCTCAGGTACAGCTTGGCGCTTTCTGGGTGTTTAGCCTGTTTGAAGATGGCGGCACGTTGAGCCCAAGATACAAAAGGATCGGACTTCGGCAGAACAAAGCGGGTCACCGCATCTGCTGCCGGAACGAGCGCCCCAGAACTGGTAAAGGTTGCGCTATATTTTCCTGTCGCGATTTCAGCGCCGGGCACGTTGGTGCCGCGCACATAGACGGGATCCTGCTCCTGCAATTTTTTCACAAAATCCCAGCCGTATTTATCCACAACCAGCTTGTACCAGAACAGTACCGCATCGTCGTCGTTCGGATAAGCCAGAATCAAATTACCTCTCAGATTGGGACGAAGGTAGTCATTAACTTCACGCGGCCAAGATTTTTCATCCAGAAGCTGGGTATTGACCAAATTACTGAATGCGATGACATAGGCACCGGTCCAGGCACCATCCGCATCACGAAATTCTGGGTAAATTTTGTCCCAGCCACGCGCTTTGTAGTTCAGTAGCACGCCTTCTTTTTTCCAGCGTGGGAAATTCTGCACCGTTTGCAGTTGCACCACATCAGGAATCAGGGTGCTGGTCGCCAGTTGGTTATCAATACGGGCATCATGGTATTTGCTGTAATCGACAATCACATTCAGTTTCATGCCGGGAAAACGTGTCTCAAACGCCCGTTTGAAACCAGCCTGCTGTGACTGCACATCGCCGCCGGCATAAACGGTAACCGTACCGCCTTCTCTCAACGCACTCTGATAGATTTGATCCAGCGAGCGCGTCTCAATTTCAACGCCCGCCTGACTTTGCCCGACGCTGAACCCGGCCATCATGGCCAGCATCAGCACTGTTTTCTTCAGGTACTTCCCAGTGTATTGCATTGTGATTTCCTTCACTTAATGAATAAAAACCGTGCCGGCAAACGACAACGAGCAGCCGCTGAAACGGCAACGGTGTAACCAGCGAATCGTGGGTAAACGACGCGCAGGATTAGCTCGACGATAGGATCGTCAAAAATACAATTGGAGGAGAATGACAGCCGTGCTGCCGTAATAAATGCAGAGATCTGTCTAGCGAAATAGGAGAAAACGAGAAAGCGTCGAGACAGAGTTTGGCGAGTAACGTCACCATCAAGTGGGTGACTTTGGTTTGCCAATTATCAATGATAAAAAGCGCATGATCCTTCATCGTTATCTCTCCCGTCCAAGGTTAATCTCCCTGTTCCTGCTAGGGAATTGAGAGGTAAGTTTACAGGATTAAATAAAAATACATACGAAGAAAAAGCGAACAATATAGTTAAAAATATTGAATAGCCAGACAAGGAGAATAGTTCTGATTAGAACAAATTTAGCCCAGGCGGGGAAATTTATAGCGGCGAGAAGTTTAAATCATTTAGCATTAAAAATAATTTCATTTTGAATAATATCGCTTGATGATTATGAGGAAATTTAACAATCGGGACTACCGTCATTTCCCCCAGCCTTTGTAAATAAAAATTTATAAATAATTATCATTCGATTAAAAATGAACGCTTATGCGGTCACCGAATACAATAATATTTGCATAGTGGCTATAAAAGATCCTTTTCAATCATCATGACCTTGCCTGTCTCGGTATCCAGAATAAGCAAGGCTTCTTGTGTCGCACTAGCGTGGATGAGAAGTTTCCCTTCACAATCCCAAACCGCCGACTGCCCTGCACAGATAAAATTATCGGCTTTGCCAACAGCGTTTGCCATCAGGACAAACATCCCATGCTTTCTGGCAATCGCAGGATAATGTGCATAAGCCCGCATCACGCCATTAGCGGACTTTGCCACACTCGCTGCATAAAGATCGGCCCCCAACTTCGCGGCCTCAAGTGCATGGGCAGGCTGCAAAGACTCATAGCATATTGCTGGTACAACGAGTTTCCCTTCAACGCTAACGGTAGTTTGTTGCTTGCCTTGTTTAAAAAAAGGAATTTCGTCAGGATGAAGCCGCTGCTTTGAATAAAATAACGTCTCTTTTCCCGGTTGAAAAATAGCCATCGTTATTTTTATCCCATCGTTGAATTTGACAGGATAACCTATCGCAATAAAAACCCCATGCTCATCACTTATTGACTGAAAGGTATCAAAATTAATTTCGTCAGACGGCAATGCTAATGTTTCTGCTAATGAGGGCTCATAACCGCTTAGTGAGAGTTCAGGAAAAATAATAATATCGACAGCATTCTGTATAGCGGTAATTACCATGTCCTGATGTTTTTTCACATTCTCATCGACATGACCAGCCACGGACGCTATTTGTGCAATACAGATTCTCATTGTAAATACCCTGTGCTTATCTGAATAAAATCATGCATGGCTTATATCACACAGAATAAAAAATGGACAATATGAAATATTTATTTATGGCACATCATTTATCTATCCAGGTTTGTGTGAAAAAGCGTTATATATTCGGCACCAAGTACACCGCAAATATCCTGCAAGGCCCCAGCTCACAGCCGTGAAAAACACCACTTTCCCGATGTTTTTTCTCCTCATCAAAAGACGCCAGCAGACAATGTTCATTGACCTCCAGCTCCTGCGCCATATGGTTGCAGGATAAGTAGGAACACTCTGGCGATTGCTCCAAATGAAAAGAGACAATATCAAAACCCTGCAACACTTTTTGCTGTGGTATCTTCACGTCGGTGTCAAAAGAGGCTTCCGGCTCGAACAGGTTCCATTCTGCTGTATCTTCATCATACTGATACTCGTATGCCTCGTAATAAAACATCGTGGTATCGGCCAGATCAATTCCTTCTTCTTTCGCCAGAGAATAAATCATCTCTGGCGAATCAAACAGCCAGTAGCCGTTATGACGCCAAAACTGAATATATTCACAAAAAGCATCAGAGACACAGCAACTCACCGAGTAAATATCTTTTACCTGCTCGGCGTTAAGCCAGTCAGGTTTTAGTGCGACTCTTTTAGCTAAATATCCGACGGGGATCATGGGTTTTATTCCTTGGTGTTTTCTGGCTATTTTCGCCTATGAGACAGGTCATTCGACTTTATTATTTCACACGCTTCATGATGCATATACCTGTCATACTTCAAGTTGCCTGTGCGTTGGCTGCGCTACTCGGCATACTTACGTGTACCTCGCCCCGTTGGGGCCGCTGCCAGCAGCGTTCAAACCTACCTCAGGCGGGTTTTTCACTCACCCGAATCACTTACCTGATGCATCGCGTATTCGCCAGTGATTGTCACCGTTGAGCACGGTCAACTGTTGATACGTATTGTGACTGAATGACAGATAACAAAAATCCCGGCCTGTTTGAGAGGCCGGGATTTTTATTCTTGATCAGAAGAAGGCGTTTTTCGGGCTTTGCGTTCATCTATTTTTGCAAAAATCCATGATCTAAGAGCCGACGCTGTTCCTGCAATAACACTGGCAACTAAAACATGTTTAATATCCGCATGTTCGATACTCACTTTATGACTAACGATGAACTTTACAGTTACCAAAGCCAGAGAAAAAAAGATTAAACAACAGAAAACCATGTATGCAATGCTTAGAAACAGCAAACCTACAGTAAGTTTATTTGTTCTTTTCATTAATTTCATCCTTGACTGTATTGCTTATAAATTCCCCGCCTATCGCACCGATAATATCACCAACAGGTGCTGAACCAGAACCCAATACAGGATCAAATAGGGGTGGTGCAATTAAACCAACTGTTGTACCAAACACCCAGCCAGCACTTGTCCCAGTTAGAGCCCCCTTATCCGGTCCATCAGTAAATATAGTTCCCCCTGCGGCGATTCCTAAGTTAGCCCATACTCCACGCCCTGGAGCCAGCCCACCGGTAACTAATGCCGCCGTGGTACCCCAGTAATCATAGGTTTTGTTTTCATTACCTGGCTGACTTAGGTCATACCATTGATACGTGGCATTCGATCCACCACTCAGAGCCGAACCGACCACCACTTTTCCTAAAGTCGCTGCGGGTCCCAAGTACCCGCTATCAGCACACCATTCGTATATCCATCCACTATCGCTTTGGAGATATCCTGCCCTTCAGGCATGACGCCGGTCACTAACCTGTGCATCGCGTACTGACGCTCTTCTTCCGTTATCGGATTCAACACGTTACCGTTTTCATCCAGCAGGTTGGTATTGGTATACAACGATGTCATCGACATGCCAACATCAGTCATCCCTTTTGGCATCCCATTTGGACCGAAGAAGTTATTCTCAACCGCATTGCGCCCAGATTGCGCGCCGCTGGCAGCAGACGCCGTGCTGTTGCCTA
>NZ_JAINZP010000010.1 GCF_020166435.1 Pectobacterium versatile
TTAATCCCGTATTATCGTCAACCCTATTTAGGGAAAAGCTGTTCAACTGATTAACTTTACGGCAATCTGATCGGGTAGGCGTCGATTTTGCACAAATCTTCCAGAATTGATGCGTATGAACGGGTAATGCTGATAGCGAAAAGAGGGGAGCGAGATGGCGAACGACTGGCTTGAGCTACGTCAGCATGCAGATACGGGGATTGAAACGATCAAGGCGCATTTTGAGGGGCACGCCTACGATCCACACTGGCACGACAGCTATCTCGTGGGGGTGACCCTTTCCGGTACGCAGCAGTTTCATTGCCGCCGTGAACGACATCGTAGTCGTCCCGGCGATGCTTTTTTGCTGGAACCGGGTGAAATCCACGACGGTGACGCGCCAGTAGATGGTGGGTTTACCTATCTGACGTTTTACCTCGATGAGCAGTGGCTGACTAATGCGCTGCACGGCTTATATGCCTCCACGCCAGGAAGTTACTCGCTTCATTTTGCGCAAACACTCACGCGTGATCCACAACTGGTCCGTTCGATTGGCGACACGTTCGCCACGCTTCACAACGATGAAATGAAAATCGTGCAGCAGAGCGCCATGGATAACCTGCTTTCGCAGATCACCGCCCATTGTCACTGGCGAAAAAGGTTACCCTCGCAGCTGCAAAGCACGGCGGTGGCTCATCGCGCACGCGATTATCTTTATGCGCATCTGGGCGAAAATATCGGTCTGTCTGACCTCGCGCGGGAGACGGGCACCGACCGCTTCACGCTGACTCGTTGCTTTAAACGTGAATTTCATCTGGCTCCGCACGCCTGGCTTATCCAGCTTCGTTTGGCGAAAGCACGGCAGCGACTGGCATGCGGCGATCAGCCTGCCGACGTGGCTGCGGCCCTAGGTTTCTCCGATCAAAGCCATCTTGGTCGGTGGTTTCAGCGGGCCTATCGGATCTCGCCAGCTCATTACCGTCGGTTGTGCACAAACCTTCCAGACGTTTCCAGAAAATAGCGGCACAGTCAGGGCTCTTAAAAAAGGAGTGACCTGTGAGTTTGATGCCGTTTCTATTGTTTGCCTTTGTCGCCTCGATAACGCCGGGGCCAACGAATATCCTGATTTTGACCAACAGCCAGCGCCATGGCGTGAGAAACACGCTACCCGCAGTGGTCGGTGCCTGTGTGGCGGCAAGCGCTATCGTTCTGATTTCCGGTGCTGGCGCGGGAGAGATGCTGCGTCAGTATCCGGTGGTTCGTCAGGTGATGAGCTGGGCGGGTGTGCTGTGGCTAAGCTGGATGAGTTGGCAGTTATTTAGGGCACCTGCGGCTACTCTCTCTGGCGAATCGCACCACCGTTTTACGGCTCGTGCAGCGGCGTTGTTACAGGTGATCAACCCGAAAACGTGGATGATGGCATTGGCCGTCGTGAGCTTGTTCGCCCCTGCGGGGGAGCATGCATTGCGGGAGGTATCGATCATGGCGCTGTGGTTTTTGATTATCTCGATGGCCTGTCTGGTGTGCTGGGCAGGGCTGGGGAAAGCGGTGAACAGGGTGTTTCGCACCACCGTTGCAATGGTGCGTTTTCAGCGCCTGATGGCGCTGTGTCTGTTCGTTTCCGCCTGGGCAGGCATGCTCGCTTAGGTCAACGCGCCGTTTTTGCGGCACAGCGCAAAGCGTAAGACATCCTCTGCCAGCCGCTGGGCGGTGGCGATGCTGGCGGCCTGATGCTTGACCAGCAGGTTGCTCAGGCAGCCTTCCAGAATTAACTCCATCTGCTGTGCCACCATCTCGGGATCGTCCGTTTCCAGTTCTTCCAGTAAATCGCGAGTGTACTGGTAAGACGCCAGCTTCTGCTGTTCCGCAATTTGGTGAATAGGGTGGTTGATATCAGGGAAGAAGCTGCATGCTGCAATAAACAAGCAGCCCGGATAACGCTGTTTATTCACCGACTCATGCAGCACCTGATAGCGCGCCAGCAGCTTGTGCTCGATGCTTTTCTCGTCGTCTAAGAGAAGCTGACGTCGCCAGGTATCGACCTGCTGGCTATGGTGACGCAGGCCGTCGTACAGCAGCGCCTCCCGATCTGGCCAGAATGGCGTCAGTTCCTCTACCGGAACCCCCAGTTTTTCCGCCAGCATATCCAGCGTCGTCATGGCAAATCCGTGCTGCTCCAGCAGAGTAAGCGCATGTTCAAGAACGTCTTCCCGTTGCATTAGGTCTCCTCCAGAAGCACATGTAGGTATACCCGTCATACTTCAAGTTGAATGTGCGTTGGCTTCGCTCGTTACTCGGCTCATCCATGAGCCTCGCCCCGTCGGGGCCGCTGCGAGCAGCGTTCAAATCTGCTCCCGGCAGATTTGTCACCCGAATCACTTACCGATGTAAGCTCATCGGGATGTCTTCTCTTGCCGCCTGCCTGAAACTCGAATTATTTAGGGTATATATCGTCGTTTATGGGCTGAATTTCTGTAAATGCGTCTTAAATTGTTCAGCGTTCATAAAACCGGTGACGCGCGAGCCGGGGATTTCTTTCCCCTGCGCGTCAAAAAAGACGATGGTCGGCAGCCCTAAAACCTGTAGCTTTTTCAGCAGCGCGTTTTGTTCTTCGCGGTTAGCGGTGACGTCCGCCTGTAGCAGCGTGATGCGCGACAGATGGTTTTGCACCGCCGGGTCGCTGAACGTGTATTTCTCGAACTCTTTGCAGGCCACGCACCAATCAGCGTAAAGATCGAGCATAACAGGCTGAGCGCTCTTTGCCAGCGCGCTGTTGAGATCGGCAATGTTGGCGACGGGGGAGAAGTTCAGTGCCGATGTGTGGGCTTGCGCCGCGCCAGTTGGGGGGAATACCCAGTCTTGCAGCGGTTTAGCGCTGATCACTACGCCTGCCAGCAGCAGCAACTGTACGCCACGCATCCAGCCTTTGCTGCTACGCAACGTCAGCATAAGCGCCCAGCCGAAGAAGGCGATGCCGAGTGCGCTCCACAGACGCATTCCCCACGTTTCACCCAGAATACGTTCCAGTAGGAAGACGGGCAGTGCCAGAATAATGAAGCCAAACGCTTCCTTAACGTACTGCATCCACGGGCCGCTGCGCGGCAGCAGTTTGTTGCCGAACAGCGTGACCAGAATGAGCGGTAATCCCATTCCGAGCGCGTAGAGATAAAGCGTGCCGCCACCTGCCAGCATGTTGCCGCTCTGGGCGATATAAAGCAGGATGGCGCTGAGCGGGGCGGTGGTGCAGGGGGAACAAATGAGTCCCGCCAGAGCGCCCATGCAGAATACGCCGGTAACGGAGCCACCTTGCTGACGGTTGCTCCACTCTGTCAGCTGGGTTTGTACCGATGACGGAAGCTGGAGTGTATACAGACCAAACATGGACAGCGCCAGCGCAGCAAACATCACCGACAGGCCAATCAGAATGTACGGATGCTGGAGCGCCGCCTGAAAGCGTAATCCGGCGGCGGCGACAACCAACCCGAGCAGCGTGTAGGTGAGCGCCATGCCCTGAACATAGGTCATCGACAGCAGCAGCGTGCGGCGCGGCGTCAGCTGTTCTTTTCTACCCAGCACCAGACTGGCGATTAGCGGGTACATCGGCAGGACGCAGGGGGTGAAAGCGACGCCGATACCAATCAACAGCGCCCACCACGGCGAGAACGGCATCGGCGTGGTCTGCGGCAGTGCTGTCTGGGCTGATGCGGTATTCGATGTAGCCGTGCCTGCATTAGCCAGCACCTGACTGAGAGGAACGACGCGCGTTTCCGGCGGATAGCAGAAACCCGCATCGGCGCAGCCTTGATAGGTGACTTTAACCGTCGCGCCGCTTTCGGCCTGTTGAATCGGAACCGTTAGCGCCAGCCGATCCCGTAGGATAAAGACCTGACCGAAGAACTCGTCGTTATGGCTTTCGCCCTGTGGCAGCTCTACCTTGCCAAGCGTAGCACCGTTCCCTTCGATCTTGATTTGCGCGCGGTACAGGTAGTAATCGGGATGGATATCCCAGCGCAGATTGAGCTGGTTATCCTGCTGCTGAAACTCAAAGGCGAAAGCCCCATCGACGGGCAGAAAGCGTGACGTTGTGCTGTTGCCAAACAGTTTCTGGCCGAAAGAAGAGGCGGCCACACTGGGTGTGCCGAAAGCCGTCCATAACAGGAAAATCAGCGTAAAGATGCGTTGAGCCATGTCAGATAATCGCTATCGCCCCCAGATACCGGCAGAACTAACAGCTCCGGCGTATCATAAGGGTGTTGTTGTTTCAGATGAGTCAGCAGCGCTTGCTGATGTGAGGTATCGCTTTTTATCAGCATTTGTACTTCTGATTGCTGTTCGAGCTTGCCTTCCCAGTAATAGAGCGAACGTGCGCCGGGAAGCAGGGTGACGCAGGCGGCAAGCCGCGTTTCCAGCAGCGAGTCGGCAAGCCGTTGCGCGCAGGCGTCGTCAGGTGCGGTACATAATATGACGACAGCATCGCTAAGCGGGCGGTCAGACATCACATCCTCCGTGTCAGATGAACAAATTCCAGACAACCAGAGCCACACTATACCTTGCTTTATTGTTTGAAGGGAATGAACTGTGCGAGAGGATGAGGCGGATCGACGAGTCAGCCGATCCGCAAGGTTCTGTCTTAATGGCAATCTTTAGATCAGGATGCTGCCGAGGATAAAGCCAAATATTACCGACAGCGTAATTGCCATCACACCAGGAATCAGGAAAGAATGATTAAACACAAATTTGCCGATGCGCGTTGAGCCAGTGTCATCCATCTCCACTGCGGCTAGCAGGGTAGGATAGGTCGGCAGAACGAATAGGGCGGAAACGGCAGCAAAAGACGCTACAGCCGTGACCGGAGACACGCCCAACAGCAGCGCAGCAGGCATCAGCGCTTTTGCCGTTGCCGCCTGTGAGTAAAGCAGGGTAGCGGCGAAGAACAGCACAACAGCCAGCATCCACGGATAGCTTTGCAGCAGCGCACCAGCGGTATCCTGAATATCAGAAATGTGCGCTTTAACAAAGGTATCACCCAGCCAGGCCACGCCCATCACGCAGATACAGGCGCTCATGCCGGACTTAAACGTGCTGGCGGAGAGGATACGCGAGGTGTCGATTTTGCAGGTGATGCAAATCAGCGTGGCGATGGTCAGCATAAAGACCACGATAGCTTCGTTACGTGGCAGAACCGGGTTTTGAATCAGCCCAACGGTGCCGCTGATTGCCGTGGCATACAGAACGACAGCGACGATGCCGATCAGAAACAGCATCACGGAAAGCTTGGCACCTGGTTTGACCTCATGCTGGCTATTACCGCGCAGCGTGGTTTCGCCTTTTTTCAGACGTTCCTGATAAATCGGATCGTCTTTCAGCTCTTTACCCAGGAAGTTGGTCACAATGGCCGTCAGTATGATCGCGGCGAGTGTGGTCGGAATACAAATCCCTAACAGCAGCAGATAGCTGACGCCGTGCGGCTCAAGAATACCGGCGACAAACACCACCGCCGCCGAGATTGGCGAGGCGGTAATCGCGATTTGCGAAGCAACAACGGCGATAGAGAGAGGGCGAGAAGGGCGAATTCCCTGCTCTTTGGCGACTTCAGCGATAACCGGCAATGTGGAAAATGCGGTGTGTCCAGTTCCGGCCAGAATCGTCATGAAGTAAGTGACCAGCGGCGCAAGAAAGGTGACGTATTTCGGGTGCTTACGCAGCAGTTTCTCCGCCAGACTGACCAGATAATCCATTCCGCCCGCCACCTGCATGGCGGCAATGGCGGCGATAACGGCCATGATAATTTCAATGACATCAAAAGGGATGACGCCGGGTTTTATCTGAAACCCCAGCGTAAGAACAAGCACTCCCAGGCCACCGGCGAAACCAATGCCGATGCCTCCCAGTCGTGCCCCCAAATAGATGGCGAGCAGAACGATCAGTAACTCAAGACCAAGCATGACTATGCTCCTTAATTAATAAAAAATTCAATCTACTCGTCATACTTCAAGCTGCTTGTGCGTTGGCAATACTCGGATCCTCTTTGAGGCCTCACCCTTCGGGCCAACGCTAGCGCTGTTCAAATTGGCCTAGAACCGATTTGTCATGCGGTTGCTGCGTTACAAGGCCATGCGGCCTTGTCCTAAAGGACCAACGCAGAGCGTTGTTCAAAACGCTCACGTTTTGTCACGCAACTCGAATTATTTAGAGTACATAACTTATTCTTATGGCCGTAGACGGCAAAAAATAAAGGCACGCTGTTCTTCGTGAACGGACGTGCCTGTTGGAATTAGATGTCGGTATTAGGGAAGCTCGTTTTCATCGGTGTAGCGTTTGGCTTTGTACGCCGGATGCATCAGGTTCTGGATGGAGAAAATATCATCCAGCTCGGCTTCCGTTAGCAGGCCGCGCTCCAGTACGACTTCACGCACGCTTTTCCCTGTTTCGGCGCAGATTCTACCGACGATATCGCCGTTGTGGTGGCCGATGAACGGGTTCAGGTACGTCACAATCCCGATGGAGTTGAAGACATAGGCTTCGCACACGCTCTTATTGGCAGTGATGCCGTTGACGCATTTTTCCAGCAGGTTGTAGCAAGCATTGGTCAGAATGTGGGTCGATTCAAACATCGCCTGACCGATGACCGGCTCCATCACGTTTAATTGTAATTGCCCGGCCTCTGACGCCATCGTGACGCAGGTGTCGTTACCGATGACCTTGAAGCACACCTGATTGACGACTTCCGGCACCACTGGGTTAACCTTAGCGGGCATGATTGAGGAACCCGCTTGTAGCTCCGGCAGGTTGATTTCATTCAGGCCAGCGCGCGGGCCGGAAGAGAGCAGACGCAGGTCATTACAGATTTTCGACAGCTTCACGGCCAAACGCTTCAGCGAACTGTGTACCATCACATAGGCACCGCAGTCTGACGTGGCTTCAATCAAATCCTCTGCGGGCACGCACGGCAGGCCGCTGACTTCCGCCAGACGCTGTACCGCCAGTTGCTGGTAGCCGTCCGGCGTATTCAGGCGCGTACCGATCGCGGTCGCACCCAGATTGACTTCAAGCAGCAGTTCCGCCGTGCGCAGCAGGTTTTTAATTTCCTCCTGCAACAGCACGTTGAACGCATGAAACTCCTGGCCGAGCGTCATCGGTACGGCGTCCTGCAACTGAGTCCGCCCCATCTTCAAAACGTCTTCAAACTCTTTGGCTTTACGCTCGAAACCATCACTCAGCTTTGCTATCGCATCCGTCAATTTCAGTATGGCCGCGTAGACCGCGATACGAAATCCGGTGGGGTAGGCATCATTGGTGGATTGGCATTTATTCAGGTGATCGTTGGGGTTCAGATACTGGTATTCGCCCTTCTGGTGTCCCATCAATTCCAGACCAATATTGGCTAATACTTCGTTGGTATTCATGTTGACCGACGTGCCAGCGCCCCCCTGATAGACATCTACTGGGAACTGATCCATGCATTTGCCGTTATTCAGCACTTCATCGCAGGCGCGGATGATGACGTCGGCGATTTTTTTCGGGATAGTTTGCAGCTCTTTGTTCGCCAGCGCTGCGGCTTTCTTCACCATCACCATGCCGCGCACGAACTCAGGAATGTCACTGATTTTATTGTTACTGATATAGAAATTTTCGACGGCGCGCAGCGTGTGAACGCCATAATACGCGTCTGTGGGAACTTCTCGGGTGCCTAACAGGTCTTCTTCAATACGGATGTTTTCTGACATGAGAGTGCTTATCCTGTTGTGCGACTAGTGATGCAACTAGACGTTGTGGGCTGGTGTGTCGGGCGGCGTTATCTGTTATCTCGGATAAACCGTCTAATCTCGGCAATAGCCTCGGGATGTTTGACCAACCAGGTATCCATTGCCGTGAGGATATGTCGTTACGACAGCGAAAAATAGGTGTTTAGATCACTATACTGGCGTTCTCTACCACTATGGTAAATGAACTGTGACTGTAGTCACGAGTCACTATTTTAGAACAATAATCGTAGGGCGGCGGCTTGAAAATGCGGAAAGTCGTACCCACTTCAGTAAATCATGATGTGCTAGATCGCAGAGCAGGCGCGCGTTTTACCTAATCCATTGGTAGTAAAGCGTACTGGATTTTCAATAGCGATGGCTTAACTCGTTTTTATTAACAGATGTTTTTATTAAAAAACAGTACGCGTAAAAAACACAGGAGTACCGGGTGCGCTGGTTACCGTTATTACTTATTTTTCTTTTGGCTTACATCGAGATATCGCTGTTTATTCAGGTGGCTGAGGTGCTTGGCGTCGCCATGACCCTGCTGCTGGTCGTCTTCACCTCCTGTGTGGGCGTCTCGCTGGTGCGTAATCAGGGGATGAAAACGCTGGTGCAGATGCAGCAGAAAATGGCAGCAGGTGAAAGCCCAGCTGCCGAGATGGTAAAAAGTGTTTCCCTGGTGCTGGCGGGTTTCCTGCTCCTGATTCCGGGCTTTCTGACTGACTTTCTGGGGCTGCTGTTGCTGCTGCCGCCGGTGCAGAAAAGGCTGACACTCAAACTGTTGCCTCACCTACATGTCTGGCGTTCTGGTTCTGGCCCAGGCGCGTCATCTTCCGGCGGTAACACTTTTGAAGGTGAATACCAGCGCAAGGATGGCGGGCGCGGAAATATTGAACACCATGACGATCGTGATGACCGTTAACGTCAAGACGAATTGAAAAGCAGATAAGGATTATCATATTGATAATCCTTATTTTTTATCTGCTGTTAGCGACAAGCGGCTACCTAACGCAAAAAAAATGAATTTTTTTCCCTTGAAGGGCGGTGAAACGCCCCCATTTAGAACACCACAAGGCCGATTATGAAAAGCATAGTCGTTATGAAACATAGTCGGCGTTTATCCTAAACCGATATGGACTTTCTCAAAGGAGAGCTATCAATGAATATTCGTCCATTGCATGACCGCGTGATCGTCAAGCGCAAAGAAGTTGAGTCAAAATCTGCTGGCGGTATCGTACTGACTGGTTCCGCTGCGGGTAAATCTACCCGCGGTGAAGTTCTGGCCGTAGGTCACGGACGTATCCTGGAAAATGGCGAAGTGAAGCCGCTGGATGTGAAAGTTGGCGACATCGTTATTTTCAACGATGGCTATGGCGTGAAAGCAGAAAAGATCGATAACGAAGAAGTGTTGATCATGTCTGAAAGCGACATTCTGGCAATTGTTGAAGCGTAATTGCGTGTAATCATCTGAACTGAAAGAATTTAAGGGAAGTACATCATGGCAGCTAAAGACGTAAAATTCGGTAATGACGCGCGCGTAAAAATGCTGCGCGGCGTAAATGTACTGGCTGATGCAGTGAAGGTTACCCTGGGCCCGAAAGGCCGTAACGTCGTGTTGGATAAATCCTTCGGTGCACCGACCATTACTAAAGACGGCGTATCTGTTGCGCGTGAAATCGAGCTGGAAGACAAGTTTGAAAACATGGGTGCACAGATGGTGAAAGAAGTTGCCTCTAAAGCGAATGACGCAGCAGGCGACGGCACCACGACCGCAACCGTATTGGCGCAGGCAATCATTACTGAAGGCCTGAAAGCTGTTGCAGCGGGCATGAACCCGATGGATCTGAAGCGCGGTATCGATAAAGCCGTTATCGCCGCAGTTGAAGAGCTGAAAACACTGTCCGTGCCGTGCTCTGACTCTAAAGCTATCGCTCAGGTTGGTACCATCTCCGCTAACTCCGACGAAACCGTAGGCAAAATGATTGCCGAAGCAATGAAAAAAGTCGGGAAAGAGGGTGTTATCACTGTTGAAGAAGGAACCGGTTTGCAAGATGAGCTAGACGTGGTTGAAGGTATGCAGTTCGACCGTGGCTACCTGTCTCCGTACTTCATCAACAAGCCGGAAACCGGTGCTGTAGAACTGGAAAGCCCGTTCATTCTGCTGGCTGACAAAAAAATCTCCAACATCCGCGAAATGCTGCCAGTACTGGAAGCCGTAGCGAAAGCGGGCAAACCGCTGGTTATTGTTGCTGAAGATGTTGAAGGCGAAGCGCTGGCGACGCTGGTGGTTAACACCATGCGTGGCATCGTGAAAGTTGCTGCGGTGAAAGCACCAGGCTTCGGCGACCGTCGTAAAGCGATGCTGCAAGATATCGCTACGCTGACTGGTGGTACCGTTATTTCTGAAGAGATCGGTCTGGAGCTGGAAAAAGCGACGCTGGAAGATCTGGGTCAGGCAAAACGCGTTGTGATCAACAAAGACACCACCACCATCATCGATGGTACAGGTGAAGAAACTGCGATCCAGGGCCGTGTTACTCAGATCCGTCAGCAGGTTGAAGAAGCAACCTCAGATTACGACAAAGAAAAACTGCAAGAGCGTGTGGCTAAACTTGCTGGCGGCGTAGCCGTTATTAAAGTTGGCGCAGCAACTGAAGTTGAAATGAAAGAGAAGAAAGCACGCGTTGAAGATGCCCTGGCTGCGACTCGCGCTGCGGTAGAAGAAGGCGTGGTTGCTGGTGGTGGTGTTGCGCTGGTCCGCGTTGCAGCCAAACTGGCTTCTCTGACTGCTCAAAACGAAGACCAGAACGTGGGTATCAAAGTTGCGCTGCGCGCAATGGAAGCTCCACTGCGTCAGATCGTTGCCAACGCTGGCGAAGAGCCATCTGTGGTTGCGAACAACGTTAAAGCAGGTGACGGTAACTACGGTTACAACGCAGCAACTGAAGAATACGGCAACATGATCGACTTCGGTATTCTGGACCCAACCAAAGTCACCCGTTCTGCACTGCAGTTCGCAGCTTCTGTTGCTGGTCTGATGATCACTACTGAATGTATGGTAACCGACCTGCCTAAAGGCGATGCACCTGACTTAGGTGGCGCTGGTGGTATGGGCGGCATGGGTGGTATGGGCGGCATGATGTAATAGGACGCGATTGTCGCCGGAAGCCATTTTCTGGTGACAGGGAGTCAGGTTACAGAAGTACGTCTTTCTGTCCTTTAAAGAGCACTATCTGGTCGCGAGACTGGGTGGTGCTTTTTTTATGCGCAGCATTGCTGAAATGTTGCCGTATCGTTGATGAATGCGTTTATAGCCTGTTATCGGGGGAAGCATTCTGCGCTACAATGGCGGCGTTACTTTATTTACGAATACCTTTTTATTCAAAACAACCCTGTTCGGAGTAGGGACAATGTCTGACGATGCGTCTACGCTTCTGCGCTCTATTTCCTGGTTTACTGAGCCCCCTTCGGTATTACCTGAGCACATTGGTGACTGGCTGATGGAAACCGGCTCCATGACGCGGCGACTGGAAAAATATTGTGCCCAACTGAAGACCATCCTGTGCAGTGAGAAATTTATTACGCCACAGGCGCTGGGCGAAGAGCGCGAACAACTGCCTTACAGTGAGCGTTACTGGCTGCGTGAAGTGGTGCTGTATGGTGACGATCGTCCCTGGCTTTTTGGCCGTACCATTGTTCCGCAACAAACGCTCGACGGCACGGATTCAGCCCTGACGAAAATAGGCAATCAGCCGCTAGGCCGCTACCTGTTTGGGCAAAAGGCGCTGACGCGTGACTATATCCATACCGGATGCAGTGAAGGCTTATGGGCGCGACGTTCCCGCCTGTGTGTCTCGGGTTATCCGTTACTGTTGACTGAGCTTTTCTTACCGGAATCACCGATTTATTTCAGCCGGTGATGAAGGTTGGCAGGTAATTTGAGGAGATAAATCCTTGGAAAGAAGTATTACAGCAGGGAAATGGCTGGCTTATTGTCGCTTGATGCGAATTGATAAACCAATAGGTTCTCTGTTGCTGCTGTGGCCAACGCTATGGGCGCTGTGGCTAGCGGGTGGGGGAGCGCCAGCACCGTGGACGCTGCTTGTTTTTGTCGCTGGCGTTTTCTTAATGCGTGCAGCAGGCTGCGTCATCAATGATTATGCCGATCGCCATTTTGACGGCCATGTAAAACGAACCGCTTCTCGCCCGTTGCCTAGCGGTGAGGTGAGTGAGCGAGCGGCCAAAGTGCTGTTTGTCGTGCTGGTCTTGCTGGCGTTTGGTCTGGTGCTGACGCTGAATAAGATGACGATCTGGCTATCCGTTGCGGGGCTGGTTCTGGCATGGGTCTATCCGTTTATGAAACGGGTCAGCCATCTGCCTCAGTTTGTGCTGGGCGCGGCGTTTGGCTGGTCAATCCCGATGGCTTACGCGGCGGTGAGTGAAAGCCTGCCGGCGAGCTGCTGGATGATGTTTTTAGCGTATATTTGCTGGACGGTCGCCTACGATACCCAATATGCGATGGTGGATCGTGATGATGACCTGAAGATCGGCGTAAAATCCACCGCGATCCTATTTGGCCGTTTTGACAATATCATCATCGGGTTACTGCAGTTCAGTATGCTGGCATTGCTACTGGCTTTGGGCATCACCACCGGATTAGGAACGCCATACTATATTTCGCTGCTGGTGGCTGCGGGAATGTTTGTTTATCAGCAAATCCTGACCGCTGGGCGCGAACGTGATGCCTGTTTCAAAGCCTTTCACAATAATAAATATGCGGGTATGGCAATATTTATTGGCGTGCTGTTTGGCCTGTAGGTCGAACCGACAGAGACAAAAAAGCAGCGATTTCTCGCTGCTTTTTTTATGGTGGAATGCTCAGAGATGTTTGTCATGCCAAACGCATCTAGGGCTTGATGGCGGCGTGTTATCCGCCATTCTCCCGTGACACCCGTCTGGGGTTACGCCTGCTTTGTCTCTTCCGCTTTTTCTGCTGCCGGATCATTGGTTTCTATCTGACCGTCGGTTCCCAACTGATTGCTGGCTTCCATTTCAGCAGGTGAGCTGGCGCTTTCGATAGTTAACCGAACTTCCGGTGTGATCAGATCGCCGAGGATATTGTAGATTGCCACGATATCGCCTTGCGCTGTTTCCGCACTATCGGTGATATACCCTTCTGTACGTAAGGTGGCGACCAGCGTTGAGAACACCGCTTTATCAAAGAATTCCGGCGCGTTGATGCCGTGCAGAACGGACAGGCGCTGCGCCATATTCCGGCTTTCTTTCTCCAGTGTTCCACGGTTGATTGCTGGGTTCGCGCACAGCAAGGACAGCGTGATCGCATAGCGTTGCAGCGTTTCACGCACGCCTGCTGACAGCAGTTGCAGCGTACGGATGCGTGGCGGATTGATAGCTAATTGACCGTCACGGCTACATAGCAGCTCTTGTCGAATCAGTTCGTTAGCCAACGTTTCCAGCACGCTTGGCAACTGTTCTTTGGAATAGTGCAGGAACAGCTCGGCTTGCAGCAGCGGATAGACCAGCGTGATCTGTCGCACGACTTCGTCAAGCGTAATCCGGCGATGATGGATGACGATGCTGGCGATCAGTGACGGCAAGACCAACAGATGCTGGATGTTATTGCGATAGTACGTCATCAGTACCGCCTGCTCGCGCGGCAGAATGATGATATCGCCAATGCTATCCTTTTCTACTTCAAACTTGTTCATACCCAGCGCGTGTTCCAGCAGTTCATCCGCTGTCTTCTTCGGTGCCGTAATATCTTTATGATAAGGAACCTGACGCAGCAACTGCAGATAGCAATCCAGCTGTTCGTGCATTTGTTCGCGCGTCAGTGAACGCTGGCGCGAGGCTAACAAGGCCGTAGAGCACAAGTTCATCGCGTTTGCTGCCGCAGAATTATTGATGCGCACCATAATATCCATAGAGATATCCTGCACCGTCGGCGTTAACCAGCTTGGACGCTGTGCTTCGATGGGATCGATTGCATCACGCCATTGCGGAACATGCTGATTCAGATAGGTTGTCAGCGGGAGGGGTTCGCCGAAGTTCACGTAACCCTGACCCAAATTACGCAGTTTGCGCAAACCGCGCACCATCTGCATAAAGCCTTCTTTTTCCTTCACCGCGCCGCGCAGCTCTTTCGCATAGGTGCCGACTTCCATCACATGTTCGTAGCCGACATAAATCGGTACTAGCGTGATAGGGCGCGTACCGCCTCTGAGCATGGCTTGGATGGTCATCGCTAGCGTACCGGTTTTCGGCTCTAACAGACGGCCCGTGCGTGAACGTCCGCCTTCCATGAAGTATTCAACCGAATAACCGCGGGCAAACAGCTCACCCAGATATTCACGGAAAATCGTGGAATACAGCTTGTTGCCTTTGAAGGTACGGCGAATAAAGAACGCGCCAAGACGGCGGAAGATTGGCCCTGCTGGCCAGAAATTAAGGTTGATGCCTGCGGCGATGTGCGGCGGCACTAAACCCTGATGGTACAGGACATAGGACAGCAGCAGATAATCCATGTGGCTGCGGTGGCAGGGCACATAGACAATGCCGTGACCATCCTGCGCCAGTTGGCGAACACGTTCGGCGTTATGGACGTTAATCCCCTGATAAAGGCGGTTCCACGTCCAGCTTAATACGCGATCCGACAGACGCACGGCCTCGTAGGAGAAATCGGCGGCGATTTCTTCCATCAGCGCAATCGCATTCTGCTGCGCTTTCTCATGAGAAATCTTCTTACTGCGCGCCTCATCGTCGACGGCTTTCTTGATCGCTTTGGAATCCAGCAGCTTGTTAAACAGCTCCTGACGCACCGGCAAGCGCGGTCCAACTGCCGCCAAACGTTGGCGGGAGAAATGCATACGTGCGACACGCGCCAGTTTGTGGGCTATGGTTTTGTCAGTGCCGTGCTCGGTCGCCATATAGCGCAGCGATACTGGGCTGGAGAAGCGGACAAAGCTGTCGCGGCCTAGCCACAGGACGGCGAAAAATTTCTCGATACCGTTGAGCAATCGCAGGTGTGGTGTGGCCTGAGAGTGGCCTTCCCGGCCTGGAGAGCGCCCGAACATCACGGAAACCGGCACCATCTGTACGTCTAAATCTGGATTAGCACGATGCAGGTCCAGATAGTCGTGGAACAGCTTGACGGATTTCTGCTTGGGAACGTAATAGCGAAAGACGCGAGGCCCGTCATTAATAAAGACGTGGCTAGGAAGTTCGACGCCATTGAATTCGAACGGTAGCGAAGGATCGGGTAGCCCCAATGCCAGGCATTTCGCACGTAGCGTCAAGAGATCCGCCTGAGAGTTATAAGGCAGAACATAGAGTATAGGACGTGAGGGATCTAACCCCAACTCGACCACGGGATCTGCGGGAATAACTTTGCTTTTCACCAGCAATTTCAGTGGGAGATTCAATAATTTATAGTAAATTTTACGCCAACCTGACATAACAACGTGGAGCCTCTTGTTAGCAATGCGCCGCAAGGATAACAGAAACTGCGCCGGAGATCTGTGGTGATGAGACAACGTAGGTGCGTTAAAATGCGAATTATTTAGCATATAAATAAATGGAGGATAAATGAATAAAGCAACGGGGATGACCCGGATTATTAAGGCGACCGGTTATTCCTTTAAGGGGCTGAAGCAGGCGTGGCAGCATGAGGCTGCGTTTCGTCAGGAAACGATACTGACCCTTGTCGGCGTGATTATCGCGTGTTTACTGCCGGTTACGTTGGTCGAAAAACTGCTGCTGATTGGGTCTGTGGTGCTGATTATGCTGTTTGAACTGGCGAATAGCGCCATTGAAGCGGTCGTTGATCGCATTGGGCCTGAGCATCACGAATTATCCGGTCGGGCGAAAGATATCGGATCGGCCGCTGTCTTTGTTGCCATCTTGTTAGCTGCTGTCGTGTGGGGCAGTATCCTCTGGCAACATTTTGCCTGACGGCGCGCATAAATGAGTAAAAGTCAGGGCTTTGCCGATATCTTCATTCCCAATTGTGCCTTACCTGTATATACTCACAGCAAGACTGTATAAACAACCAGGGGGCGGAATGAAAGTATTAACAGCAAGGCAGCAGCAGGTTTATGACCTGATCCGCGATCATATTGCGCAAACCGGAATGCCGCCAACGCGTGCGGAAATTGCTCAACAACTGGGGTTTCGCTCTCCTAATGCGGCTGAAGAACATCTGAAAGCGCTGGCGCGTAAAGGTGTGATTGAAATTGTATCGGGTGCTTCTCGTGGTATTCGTCTACTGATGGAAGAAGAGACGGGTATTCCTCTGGTTGGTCGCGTGGCCGCAGGTGAACCCCTGCTGGCACAGGAACACATCGAGTGTCGCTATCAGGTTGACCCTGTGATGTTCAAACCCAGCGCTGATTTTTTGCTGCGGGTGAGCGGCATGTCGATGAAAAATATCGGTATTATGGATGGCGATTTACTGGCCGTGCATAAAACAGAAGATGTGCGCAACGGTCAGATTGTCGTCGCGCGTATTGACGATGAAGTGACGGTGAAACGCTTGAAAAAGCAGGGCAATACGGTACACCTCCTCGCTGAAAATGAAGAGTTTGCCCCTATTGTTGTCGATCTGCGTCAGCAAAGCTTTTCGATAGAAGGCTTAGCAGTTGGCGTGATTCGTAACAGCGACTGGAGCTAACCATTCGCAGAGATGCACTGCTCGTCTGTTTGGGTCAGTGCATCATGTTTTGTATTCATCGTTTAGCATATTAATCTGCTAGTCATATATATTTAGTTACATTTCGCGCGCATTTTCTACGATCCCCATTATCCTCTGTTTTTTCACTGCTTTTTGCGGTGATTTTCTCTTTTTCAACGTCCGCTCTAGTCACAGATTTCTGATTTTTCATATTAAATGAAATATTCGACTATAATTTTTACCAAGGTAAGCATTTTTATCTTGATTTATCGTTTGTCGATTGATCATTAGCCATCACATTTAGATAGCTCGGTAATTAAGGGAGACAGTGGCGAAGAGCACCGTCATGGTTCACAGAGTTATGATGCTGCTTACTGAATAAATCTATTTATCTGAAACTGACGCATAAGTCGGTAGTCACGATTTTTTATGCGCAATGCACCTAAGGTACGGAGATTCTTATGAATAAAGACCAAGCCAGCGGTAACTGGAAACAGTTTAAGGGTAAAGCGAAAGAGCAATGGGGCAAATTAACGGATGACGATCTGACGGTCATCGAAGGTAAACGTGACCAACTGGTGGGTAGAATCCAGGAGCGTTACGGGTATGCAAAAGAAGCGGCAGAGAAAGAAGTGAAACACTGGGAAGAGCACCACAAATATCACTGGTAGCTATCACTGGTTACAAAGGTGATGTCTCTCCACAGAGAAAACGATAGCCCTTGGGCTATCGTTTTTTAATGGGGACGGTATGGTCGTGATCGCAATGATCCGGCTGTTTGCATGATGCAACTTCCTGACAGCCTCCGCACAACCCGTGTGCTTCCACCACGCTGTGACGCAGCGTAAACCCTGACTGCTGTGCCAGACTACGCAGCGTTTCTTCCACACCTTCGGTTTGACGTTCTGTGACTTGCCCGCAGCGGTCGCAGATGAAAAGGGCGGACGTGTGGCTGTGGTCTTCGATATGGTGACACAGCACGTAGCTGTTGTTTGATTCGACTCGATGAATAAAGCCTTGTTCCAGCAGAAAATCCAGCGCGCGATAGACAGTCGGCGGTTTCGCCTGAGGTTCTGAAACGCGTAGCAGGTCCAGCAGGTCATAAGCGCTGATAGCACCGGACTGCTGTGCCATAAGGCGTAAAACCTCTAACCGCTGTGGCGTTAGACGCACAGCGCGCTGCTGACAAATCTGTTCAGCCTGGGCAAGAAGTTTGTCCTGTTTGGTTGAATCCATTGTCATATCACCCTGACGCGTTGAGGAACAAGACGGATATCTTACCACGACTGAATAAAAACGCCGAACTGGCGGCGTTTTCCTGCGAAAACAACTCCCTGCAAAAATAACTCCCTGCAAAAACAATGGACAGACGTGCTACACGACCAGATCGATGAGCAGCGCCCGCAAAGGCGACTCTACCTGTAGCGTCAACGCCGTTTCTTCCTTAATGAAGGCACCGTCGCCGCAGTGTAGTGTTTCACTGTTCAGATTGCCTTTTACCGCCATTGAACCGTGGATCAATTGGAGGTACGCCTGATTTCCCTGTAGCGCGATTGTGCTTTGCTCATTCTGCTGGAGGTCGACATGATGAACCCAAACCTGCTGACGCAGTTGCAGGCTATTGTGTTCACCTTCCGGTGAGGCAAGCAGAGTATGGTTGGCTGAATTCAAGCCCATGCGCTGCAACGGGCTGTTCTCTCGGGTCTGGCAGGCATTCAGCCATAATTGCAGGCGCGTCAGCGGCTTATTGGCACTGGTATTATGCTCGCTATAGCTGACGTTTGGCTGAGTAGCGAGTAGCAGCACATCTCCGGCTTTAGCCTGAATGTGGCAACCGTTGCTGTCGCGGTATTCCGCTTCGCCCTGAAGAATAATGTTCAG
This sequence comes from Pectobacterium versatile, assembly GCF_020166435.1. Lineage (GTDB taxonomy): Bacteria > Pseudomonadota > Gammaproteobacteria > Enterobacterales > Enterobacteriaceae > Pectobacterium > Pectobacterium versatile. The sequence continues at coordinate 18,298 of NZ_JAINZP010000010.1, forward strand.
AATATCAACCCGTGGGTAGGTTCGCGGCTGGAATGATGCCCCCGGTGCCAATACTTCCTGATTGAGCACGCGCAGAGACGCGTAGCCCAGCAGCTGTGGGTCAAAATAGTGACCAAAAGAAAAGGTATAGCGCGCCTGCAACCAGCCATAGTCGGCCTGGCCGCATTGCCCCGCTGCTCTTCGTGTGATCATGACTTTTACCCCCAGAGAATTATTTATTAAACCGATAGTAATTGTGTGGACGTTGGATTGTTAGCTAGTTAATCTGGTGGGTATGTTCAAAATTCCTGAATGAGTACGAAGATGGCGAGAGAACGAGCGTTGACGCTGGAAGCCTTGAGGGTGATGGATGCGATCGATCGTCGTGGCAGCTTTGCCGCCGCGGCAGACGAGCTGGGTAGAGTGCCTTCGGCACTGAGCTATACCATGCAAAAACTGGAAGAAGAGTTAGATGTGGTATTGTTTGATCGTTCTGGGCATCGTACTAAATTCACGAATGTTGGACGCATGTTGTTGGAACGCGGACGTATCTTGCTGGAAGCCGCAGATAAGCTCACCACCGATGCTGAGGCGCTAGCGCGCGGTTGGGAAACGCACTTGACGATTGTGACGGAAGCCTTGATTCCGACTCAGCGGATTTTCCCATTAATCGATAAGCTGGCGCTCAAAGCGAATACGCAGGTATCGATTCTGACGGAAGTACTGGCGGGAGCGTGGGAGCGTCTTGAGCAAGGACGCGCCGATATCGTGATTGCGCCGGACATGCATTTTCGCGCGTCTTCTGAAATGAATACCCGCAAGCTGTACACGTTGGATAACGTTTATGTTGCCAGCCCAGAGCATCCTATTCACCAAGAGCCAGAGCCGCTGTCAGACGCGACCCGTGTAAAATATCGCGGGATTGCGATGGCAGACACTGCGCGTGAACGTCCGGTACTGACCGTGCAATTGTTGGATAAACAACAGCGTCTGACGGTGAGTTCGTTGGATGATAAACGGCGTGCGCTGCTTGCTGGATTAGGTGTCGCGACTATGCCTTATCCGATGGTGGCGCAAGACATCGCCGAAGGACGTTTACTAGTGGTTGGGCCAGAGCATCAGATGGAAAGCCAGATTATTATGGCGTGGCGGCGAGACAGCATGGGCGAGGCGAAATCCTGGTTCCTGCGTGAAATTCCAAAACTGCTGAACCAGCCCTAAATCCTGCATTTTCTGAGGCAAGGTGTGGTTCCACACCTTGCCTCTGTATTTCACGACTGTTTAGCTCAAATCGACAAAACCTTAGTATAAATCGACAAACGTCTTATCACGGTGGTGAGGCTGGTTCAGATCTTGCTCTGGACCCAGCGAAATCACGCCATGCGGATTAATCGTGCCGTGGCTACGATAGTAGTGGTGACGAATGTGCGCCATATCGACGGTATCGGCGATGCCTGGTATCTGATAAATATCACGCAGAAAACCGAACAGATTTGGATAATCGCTCAGGCGATATTTATCGCATTTAAAATGCGTGTGATAGACCGGATCGAAACGGATCAGCGTCGTCCACAGCCGCAGGTCGGCTTCTGTTAACTGCTCACCCGTCAGATAGCGCTGTTTTGCCAGAATGCTTTCCAGATCGGATAACGCGGCGAAAACGGTCGTGGCGGATTCATCATAGGCTGACTGGCTTGTCGCAAAACCGGCTTTGTACACACCGTTATTGACCTTGTCGTAAATCCAGCCGTTCAATTCGTCAATCTGAGCGCGTAGCGCTTCTGGGTAATAATCTCCCGCCGTTGATCCCACGCCATCAAAAGCGCTGTTCAGCATGCGGATGATATCGGCGGATTCGTTACTGACGATGGTGTGCTGCTCGGTATCCCACAGGACAGGCACGGTCACCCGACCGCTGTAGTTTGGCATAGCGTGCAGGTAGAGCTGGTAGAGGAATTCGTGCTGATAGAGTGAGTCACCCGTTGCTGCTTCAAAATCGGTACCGAACGTCCAGCCGTGATCGAGCATGAGCGGATGAACTACCGAAACGGCGATGTGATCCGTTAACCCTTTCAACTGCCGCATGAGCAGCGTGCGGTGTGCCCACGGGCAGGCGAGCGAAACATAGAGATGATAACGGCCGGACTGGGCAGGAAAGCCACCTGTGCCGGTGAGGCCGGGTGCACCATCGGGCGTTACCCAGTTGCGGAATGCAGATTCTGAACGCTTAAAATGGCCGCCGGTAGATTTGGTTTCATACCAGGTATCGTGCCATACGCCGTCAACCAGTTGTCCCATAAATCCTCCGTGAGTGATGATAAAACGACGGCAAGCCTTGTGTGCTTGCCGTCTCATTCGTTATTCGACTATTAAGTGTAGTACAGGCCGGAAAAGGCTCGTCTTACCACTTTTTGCCCAGCAGGCGGTCGATACTGAATGCGCCTGGGCCAGTGACAGCCAGCAAGAGGTAGCCGCCAGCGATGGTCAGGTTTTTCATGAACATCAGTTGGTTCATGCCTTCCGCAAAGTTAGAGTGGAAAATCAATGCAGTCAGCAGTGTAAAGCCGGCAGTGAACAGCGCGACAGTACGCGTCAGCAGACCGAACAGAACAGCCAGGCCACCACCCAGTTCCAGCAGAATGGTCAGTGGCAGCAGAAAGGTCGGTACGCCCATCGCCTGCATGTATTGTTGTGTGCCCGCATAGGCATCACCCAGCTTACCGTAACCTGCAACGATAAACAGAATCGGCATTAAGATACGTGCAACCAGCAGTGCGGTGCTTTCTAAATTTTTCATCATCTCTCCAATTGATTTTGTTTTGGGCTATACGGCCCTATTGTGTTTGTTGTAGCAGGTATTGTCTGAAAATTTTGCCCGCCATCAAGTTATGGGCAGATAGTATAGAGAGATGATTTACGCTGCCAGCGAGTATAATTGTTGCTTTATTTCAGAAAAATTGATGTTCAGTTAATTCGGCAAGAACGCGCTGTCATGGCGTGAGCGCGTTAGGTAAAAGTCAGATGAAAAGTGGTGTATAGGTAAGGCAGGTAGCCGAGGTGATAGGAAGGATTACGGACGTGGCTCAAACGTTTTACGGACGAGCCTGAATGTCCCCCACAGCCCGACGAGGCGGCGTCCCCAGCGGATCATGCGGCTAGGATGGCGCACGCCATAGAGCGCCACGAGGCTGGAGCCCACGATCCAGTATTTACGCCACTGCATCAGGCTTTGCCAGCCGCGATCGTAACGGGCGGTGGTATCCAGCCAGTGTTTTTTACCTGCCGATAAATCCAGCCGCTGCCGCTGTATCTGACGCAGTAGCTGGGCTTTTTCTCTGTCTCGCTGCTGACGCTGGCTCATTTGGGATCTTCCTCCAGCAGCGATCTGTCGGTCGCCAGCTCCTTACGCGTCGCTTTGAGTAAGGTGGAACGACGTACCTTCAGGAGTGTCCATATGCCGCCTATCAGCGCCAGACCAAGCAATGTGGCGGTAATACAGCCTAACGCAAAAAGGCGATATTGTGGGTCGATGCCCCAGATGATCAGCGCAATCAGGCTCATAATGCCAAAAGCGGCAAAAAGCAGCGTCAGGCCGACCATAATCAGCAACTGAATCAGATTAGCTTTCTCTTCCTCTAATTCAATGACGGCCAGTCGAACACGGCTTTCCACCATGCTGACAATAATAGAGATGATGCGCTGAGCAGAAACTATGACCCCGCTTGCGGGGCCTTGTTGTGATTTATCCGTCATAGCAATCCGCTAATTAGCGACGAGACAGCAGGACGCCAAGCACGACACCGACTGCTGCGCCAATGCCGACACCGGTCCACGGATTCTGGCGTACATAATCGTCCGCCGATTCAACCGCTTCTTTCGTATGTGAAGCGATGCGCTCACCCGTATCGCTCAGGCGACTGCGGGTTTCTTTCAGTGCGCTTTCTGCTTTATTGCGCAGCTTATCGAGTTCCGCTTTAGATTTATCGCTGGAGGTGCTTAATACTTCTTCCAGCGTGTCCGCCAGTGATTTCAATTCGGCGCGTAGGTACTCAGAATTTTGATCTTTAGCCATATTAATAACCCTTCATGTTATAAACCTGAATGTTAACTATAGCTGATACTGTGATTTATGCTGCCCCAAACGGGTACGGACAATTCTGATAACTCGCTGTAAATTTTAGTGATTTGGTTTTTGAATACAAAATGAACAGTTGCCGTGTGTTTTATCAGGGCAATCTATTGATGGGTTATTGCGATGCGGCATGTTCCGCGGCGCGTAATTCCTGCTCGGCTTCAGCCAGCTTTCTTTCACGCTTGAGGATCTTGTCGGCGTCATCCCCTTTCTGGCGGCTTTCATTTAGTTCTTGCTGCCGTTCAGCGACGTCTTTGCGTTTTTCCGCAATGGTTTCCTGACGTTTCTCTGCTAACCCAGCATCCGTACAGTGGGTTTTCACGCCGTCCAGCGCCTTCTCTAAGCCACTGATGCGGTTCTGATTGCCGTGCTTACGCGCTTCATCGATTTGGCGCTGAATATCTTGCGCTTTCTGCTGACAGGTCTCTACCTGATTGGCGGTATTGGCCAACGCATGACCGGAAAGCAGGACGGATAAAGCAATAATGGATGGAGATAGTTGCGATGGAAATAATTTCATAGTCGTCACCCCAGTTTGGATTGTTTCTGTGTCAGTTTCTGCTGCCAGAACGGTGTCGGGGTTGTCACTTGCTGCGCAGTAATCGTGACTTTAGGTAGAGATAAACGCAGGACATCTCTGGCAGCGATACTTTGTTCTGGCGAGGCCAGACGCACAATGAGGCTATCTTGCTCTGGCGTAATGCTTTTGATCGCAATCCCTTTCTCATTGAGACGCTGATACACGTAAAAGCCATCTGGCAACGCGGCACCGTCATAAGGCTTGATGTGTAGCATAGCATCGTCTTGGGAACGGCGTAGTGACTGGGACTGTGTCAATGCAATCATCGGCAGCGCAAGCAATAGCAGTATGCGACCCGCTTTTCTGGAGAAGAGCTTAGAGAATAACCCGCTAATTGACACGGTTAGCTCCCTTTTTCTGCATTATCTGCTTTAGCGTCACGTTTTTTACGCCACAGGACAAAAAGCGATCCAAACAGGCCGATAAACAGCAGGGCCAGCGGCAGTATCATCAGGCAGAGCATCAGCTCGTCTTCATATTTCAGGAAGACCGTTGTTTTCCCTAAGGCGTATCCCAGCGTAACCAGAATAAACACCCACAGGAACCCGCTCATCCAGTTAAAGAACTGAAAGCGCGCGTTATTCAGGCCAGATAAGCCTGCGATGGTTGGGAGTAACGTTCTGACAAAAGCCAGAAAACGGCCCACTAAAAGTGCGGACAGACCATGACGATGGAAGAGCTGGTGGGCACGTTGGTGATAGTGCGCGGGCAAATGTGATAGCCAACCCTGAACCACTCCCGTATTGCCAAGCCATTTCCCCTGAATATAGCTTGCCCAACAGCCGAGGCTGGCGGCCGTCGTCAGGAGAAATATCGTAAAAGGGTAATTCATTGTGCCCTTGGCGACGAGGACGCCGACCAAAATGAGCAGGCTATCGCCGGGCAGGAAAGCGGCGGGGAGCAGGCCATTTTCCAGAAAGATAATCAGAAACAGTAATATGTAGATGGTCCATACCAGCTTCGGGTCAGCTAAAATATCGAAATCCTGATGCCAGAGTGCGTTTAACAGTTCTTTGATTAATTCCATCCGGTATTCCTAATACTGCTGTTTCATTTTAGCCTTGGCGATAATCATGCTTCTGGACATGACAAGAGTGAATACAGTGTTAATCCCGTCATACTTCAAGTTGCCTGAAACTCGAATTATTTAGGGTATATCAGGGCACAGGATTATGATTTTTTAATGATCTCTGTTTTTTCCGCCCGATAGTGACGCTGGGTGTCTGACTTGATGCTCGCTTTTCGCTGCGAACCCGATAAACAGGCCGCTTGAGGATTGTTCGGTCTTGGCAGACTTTGCATCCAAAGCAACGGATTAAGCATAAGAAAGACGCGTCAACTGTAACAAAATAGGTGTTGCTGAGACAGAAAAATATTACGACAACTGAGGCGGTTTAGGGGGGTTTTTGCGGAAGAATTGGGATTTCTGCGATATTTTACACTCACTGACAGAAATCAACGTTTTCTGACCTTTTGCCTTTCGTACAAAACTTTCCCCCTTCGTTAAAAATAAGGGGGAAGATGTGTGTTTAGGGTTTGCCGGTGTGTATTTGATCGAGGTGAACGACTGGGTTTTCGGCGAACATATAGCGATCGACGTTAAACTCGAAATCATCGGTTGTGGCGCGAAACAGCATTTGTTTGGTATTTTCCAGATGTTGCCACATTGCCAGCTTGGCAGCATAAGGATCTTTTCTAATCAGTGCCTTAAGAATGCGGTCGTGCTCTTCGCACCAGCTTTCAATCGACTTATCGTCAATGTGCTCATGCAGTTTGCGCCAGTAAGGGTTGTGGATCCGTTGGCTCCACATTTTCTCAACGATGGTCGCCATCGCGGAGTTTTGCGTTGCCAGCGCGACCTGAACGTGGAATTTAAGATCCCATTGAGAATCACGGAAGCGATCTTCCTGACGTGCATACTCCTGAATTTCCATCAACTGGATGATGTCCTGGCGGGTCACCTGCGTGGCCGCAAATTCAGCAATATTACTTTCAATCAGTTGACGTGCCTGAAGCAGTTCAAACGGGCCAGCGGCGACGAATTCACTATCACTGCTATTAATGAACGGGTTTTTCTGCTGATTGGAAATAACATGAATGCCTGAACCTTTGCGTACTTCAACGTACCCTTCGACTTCCAGCATGATGATGGCTTCTCGCACTACGGTGCGACTGACGTTCATTTCTTCAGAAATATAGCGCTCTGCCGGTAATTTTTCGCCGACCTGATACATACCGCTCTCGATGCGCTGTTTTAATTCTGCGGCTAACTGCTGGTATAGCCGTCGGGGTTCAGTGAGTGCCATGATGATGTCTACTCTCGATAGATGACGGTCCATGTGCCACGTCAGGGCCTGAGTGTCTATCTCGTTAATCTTTGAGGGATGATTTGTTATACCACTTAATCATAGCAGCAACCAATGTTGTGGTCACAGTTATCGCAGTGTGTTATCGGAGGGAGGTGGCTCACCCAGTCGCAGATCATACCGAATGAGCCAGGATAATGCAGGGATTATCCGTGTTGGTTGGCTTCTTTCAATGTTTCAGCCGCGGCGGCGACTTCTGATGCTGGTTGGTTTTTCAACACGGTCCAGATGACGATAGCACCCAACAGGTCAAAGACGGCCAGTGCCGCGAACAGCGGGCTGAAGCCCATCGTGTCGGCCAGTGCGCCCACAACCAGAGCAAACAGGGTGCTTGCCATCCAGGCTGCCATGCCGGTCAAACCGTTCGCGGTCGCCACTTCATTACGACCAAATACGTCGGATGACAGGGTAATCAGTGCGCCGGACAGCGACTGGTGCGCGAAACCACCGACGCACAGCAGGGCGATGGCGACGTAAGGGCTGGAGAACAGCCCGATCATGCCCGGTGCAATCATTAGTACCGCACCCATCGTGACGACCATTTTGCGGGAAACGATCAGATTCACTTTGAAATGCTTTTGGAACAGCATTGGCAAGTAACCGCCCAGAATGCAGCCGATATCGGCGAACAGCATCGGCATCCAGGCGAACATGGCGATTTCTTTCAGGTTAAATCCGTAGGCTTTAAACATGAACAGCGGAATCCATGCATTGAAAGTCCCCCAAGCGGGTTCAGCCAGAAAACGCGGCAGTGCGATACCCCAGAATTGGCGGTTACGCAGGATCTGCAAGGCGGACATTTTTTTCGCGTTATTGGTTTGGTGCTGTGCTTCCTGCCCGCTAAGAATGTAGTCGCGCTCTTCGTCGCTGAGTTTTTTCTGATCTTTCGGGTGCTTATAGAAAACGAGCCAGCAGAGGGCCCAGATCAGGCTCAGCACACCAGTAATGATGAAGGCCATTTCCCAGCTGTGTGCCACAATCGCCCAGACCACCAGCGGTGGCGCGATCATGGCGCCGATGGATGACCCCACGTTGAAGTAACCCACCGCAACAGATCGCTCTTTTGCCGGAAACCATTCGCTACTGGCTTTCAGGCCAGCAGGGATCATGGCCGCTTCTGCCATACCGACAGCGCCGCGGGCGATCGCTAAACCCCCCCAGCTGTTTGCCAGCGCGGTGCCCATACAGCAGATGGCCCACAGAATGGCGAACATGGCATAGCCGATTTTTGTGCCAAGCAAATCCAGTACATAGCCAGCGATGGGCTGCATAATGGTATAACAAGCTGAGTAGGCAGCAACGATGTAAGAATACTGCTGTGTCGTGATGTGCAACTGATCTTGTAGCGTCGGTGCGGCAACAGACATTGCATTACGCGTCAGATATCCCAGCACGGTGCCAATGGTCACCAGGCCGATCATGTACCAGCGTAATCCTTTGATTTTACGCATTTATTTTCTCTCCGAGTCAATAAAAAACACCGTAATGGCTCTTGGGTGGCATCAGGGTGTGATGTGTCTTGTGATGTCGTGCGACACGTTTTGTTGTTGTACTGAACAGGAAACCCCTTCTCTTTGTGAGATAGCGATTGAATCCCTGCTTAAGGCAGCGCTACAATAATTTGTCATACAACTTTAAAAGTTGAGTGATATCACAAAACCATTATTTTTATATGGAATAGCGGATTCCTCGTTTAAACCGAGAGAAATAAGCCGTTTTCGGCGATAAACGCTGAGTTATTGTACTTTTTGTTACATTTTTGCGATCATGACCTCACAAATACTGTGAGATATCGCGCATAATTGGTGTGATATCTTTTAACGGTCAACTAATTTGGTGCACAAGAAGCACGGTAAGGAAGAGAACATGCCCCAGTTTCTGAGTGAAGATTTTCTGTTAGACAGTGAATTTGCCCGTCGTCTTTATCACGAGTATGCCGTCGATCAACCGATATTTGACTATCACTGCCATTTGCCGCCTGAGCAGATCGCGGAAAACTATCGCTTCAAAAATTTGTATGACATCTGGCTGAAAGGCGATCACTACAAGTGGCGCGCGATGCGCACCAACGGCGTGCCTGAACGTTTGTGTACGGGTGATGCCAGCGATTGGGAAAAATTTGAAGCCTGGGCCGCTACCGTGCCGCACACCATCGGCAACCCGCTCTACCACTGGACACATCTGGAACTGCGTCGTCCGTTCGGTGTAACCGGCACGCTGCTGTCGCCGAGCACGGCAAAAGACATTTGGGATCGTTGTAATGCCATGTTGGAGCGCGATGACTTTACCGCGCGCGGCATCATGCAGCAGATGAACGTGAAAATGGTCGGTACGACAGACGATCCGATTGACGATCTGCGCCACCATAAAACCGTTGCTCAGGATTCAAGCTTCTCTATCAAAGTGTTGCCGAGCTGGCGCCCAGATAAAGCGTTCAACATTGAACTGGCAACCTTCAACGACTATATGGCGAAACTGGGTGAAGTCTCTGACACCGACATTCGTCGTTTCAGCGATCTGCAAACGGCGCTGACCAAGCGTCTGGATCACTTCGCCGCACACGGCTGTAAAGTGTCTGACCACGCGCTGGATGTGGTGATGTTTGCCGAAGCGGATGACGCCGCTCTGGATAAAATTCTGGCGCGTCGTCTTGCGGGCGAAACGCTAAGTGAACATGAAGTGGCACAGTTCAAGACCGGCGTTCTGGTCTGGCTGGGTGCGGAATATGCCCGTCGCGGCTGGGTTCAGCAGTATCACATTGGTGCTCTGCGTAACAACAACCTGCGCCAGTTCAAGCTGCTGGGGCCGGATGTGGGCTTCGATTCCATCAATGACCGTCCGCTGGCTCAGGAACTGTCTCGTCTGCTCAGCAAACAGAATGAAGAAAACCTGCTGCCGAAAACCATCCTTTATTGCCTGAACCCGCGCGATAACGAAGTGCTCGGTACCATGATCGGCAACTTCCAGGGCGAAGGGATGCCGGGCAAGATGCAGTTCGGTTCCGGCTGGTGGTTCAACGATCAGAAGGACGGCATGCAACGTCAGATGACCCAGTTAGCACAGCTTGGCCTACTGAGCCGCTTTGTCGGCATGCTGACCGATAGCCGCAGCTTCCTGTCTTATACCCGTCATGAATATTTCCGCCGCATCCTGTGCCAGATGATTGGCCGCTGGGTGGAAGATGGCGAAGCGCCAGCCGATCTGCCTTTGCTGGGCGAAATGGTGAAAAACATCAGTTTCGATAACGCTAAAAACTATTTTGCCATCGAGCTGTAATTCCACGGCGTCGTAAGGTGTGAATTGCGCGAGGGCGCGGCAGTAAGATTCCCAAAGGGGCTTACGCCGTGACTCTCGATGTCTCGGTCTTTTGTCTTAAGGTAGTCTGTTAATGCAAACGTTAAATCGTCGTAACTTCCCCGGTCGTCAACACCCAGATCGTGTTATCCAGTTTGGTGAAGGCAACTTCCTGCGTGCTTTCGTTGACTGGCAGTTGGATTTGCTGAATGAGCACACCGATCTGGATGCGGGCATTGTCGTTGTTCGCCCGATCGATTCCGATTTCCCACCCGCGCTGGACACTCAGGATGGGCTGTACACCACCATTATTCGTGGTCTAAACGAGCAGGGTGAAGCGGTGCGTGAACCCCGTCTGATCCGTTCGGTGAACCGTGAAATCAACGTGTACCGTCAGTTCGATGAGTATCTGGCGCTGGCGCACGATCCGAATATCCGCTTCGTGTTCTCCAATACCACCGAAGCGGGTATCAGCTATCACGCAGATGACCGCCTGAACGACGCGCCGCCTGTCAGCTTCCCGGCGAAATTAACCCGTCTGCTGTATGAGCGCTTTTGTCATTTTGACGGTGCGGCGGATAAAGGTTGGGTATTGCTGCCGTGTGAACTGATTGATTACAACGGCGTGGCGCTGAAAGAGCTGGTGCTGCGCTATGCCGCACAGTGGAAACTGACGCCAACGTTTACCGCTTGGCTGAACGACCACAACACTTTCTGTTCGACGCTGGTGGACCGTATTGTCACGGGTTATCCGCGTGCCGAAGTGGAAGCGCTAGAGCAGGAGATGGGCTACAAGGATACCTTCTGGGATACGGCGGAACACTTCTACCTGTTCGTGATTCAGGGGCCACAGTGGCTGGCGGAAGAATTACGTCTGAACAAGCTGGATCTGAACGTTCGTATCGTTGATGACATCAAGCCGTACAAAGAACGTAAAGTGGCGATTCTCAACGGTGCCCATACCGCGCTGGTGCCGGTGGCATTCCTCGCAGGTCTGGATACCGTTGGAGAATCGATGAATGATGCCCTGATCGGCAAATTCGTAGAAAAGACCATTGCCGAAGAGATTGTGCCGGTACTGGATCTGCCTCATGACGAACTGACGTCGTTTGCTCAGGCTGTACTAAGCCGCTTCCGTAACCCGTTCATTCAGCATCAGCTGTTATCTATCTCGCTGAATGGCATGACCAAATTCCGCACCCGTATTCTGCCGCAGTTGCTGACCTACCGTGAGCGTCACGGTGAACTGCCTGCTCGCTTGACGTTTGCGCTGGCGGCCTTGATTGCATTCTATCGCGGCGAGCGCAGCGGTGAAGGCGATGCGTTACAAACCTATCCATTGCAGGACGATGCACACTGGCTGGAGCGTTATTCCACGCTGTGGGCGGGCGTAAAAGAAAACACCGTCAGCCTGGCTGAGTTGGTGAATGTCGTACTGCGTGATGCCGATCACTGGGAACAGGATTTAACACAGGTTCCTGGCTTGGCTGCGCAGGTGACTGAACAGTTGCAAACCATCGTTGAGCGCGGCATGCGCGCAGCCGTGGAAGGTTATTGCTAATCAGTAAGAAGGGTTATCCATGCAAAGTATTATAAAAATTCATTCTCTGGACAATGTGGCTGTCGCCCTGCGTGATGTTGAGCAAGGCGAAACGGTGTCGGTGGATAGCCATACGGTGACACTTCAGCAACCTGTCGTGCGCGGACATAAGTTCGCGCTGGAAACCATCGCACCGGGAGAAATGATTACCAAGTATGGCCTGCCGATCGGCCATGCGTTGGTGTCTATTGCTCCCGGAGAACACATCCATTCCCAGAATGCGAAAACCAATCTGAGCGATCTGGATGAATATCAGTATGAACCAGAATTTCTCGAACTGCCGCCGCAGATGGGCGATCGGGATGTGCAGCTCTATCGCCGCCAAAATGGCGATGTCGGTATCCGTAATGAGCTGTGGATCCTGCCTACCGTCGGCTGCGTGAACGGGATTGCCCGCCAGATTCAGCAGCGTTTCCTGAAAGAAACCAACGATGCGGAAGGGATCGACGGCGTTTACCTGTTCAGCCATACCTTCGGCTGCTCACAGCTCGGTCAGGATCACGAAAACACCCGTACGATGCTGCAAAACATGGTGCGTCACCCGAATGCGGGTGCCGTACTGGTGATCGGTCTGGGCTGTGAGAACAATCAGGTTGACGCCTTCCGTACGACGCTGGGCGATTTTGATTCCGATCGTGTGACGTTCATGGTGTGCCAGCAGCAGGACGACGAAGTCGAAGCCGGTCTGGAGCGTCTGCATACGCTGTATGAGGCGATGCGCCATGACAAACGCGAGCCGGGTAAGCTGAGCGAGCTGAAGTTTGGTCTGGAATGCGGTGGCTCTGATGGGCTGTCTGGTATTACTGCCAACCCGCTGTTAGGCCGTTTCTCCGACTATCTGATTGAGAACGGTGGCACCACCGTGCTGACCGAAGTGCCGGAAATGTTCGGTGCGGAACGTATTCTGATGAGCCGTTGCCGTGACGAAGCCACGTTTGAGAAAACCGTGCACATGGTGAACGACTTCAAACAGTACTTCATCGCGCACAACCAGCCGATTTACGAGAACCCATCGCCGGGTAACAAAGCGGGGGGGATCACCACGCTGGAAGAGAAATCACTGGGCTGTACGCAAAAAGCCGGACAGAGCAAGGTGGTGGACGTACTGAAATATGGTGAGCGCTTACATACCCCAGGGCTCAACCTGCTCAGCGCTCCGGGGAATGATGCCGTCGCAACCAGCGCGCTGGCGGGTGCCGGTTGCCATATGGTGCTGTTCAGTACCGGTCGCGGTACGCCTTACGGTGGGTTCGTGCCTACCGTAAAACTGGCGACCAACAGCGAACTGGCGAAGAAGAAACCACATTGGATTGATTTCGATGCGGGACGTCTGATCCACGACATGCCGATGGATGAACTGTTGAGCCAGTTCGTGGATCTGATTGTCGAGATTGCTGACGGCAAGCGTACGAAGAATGAGGTGAACGACTTCCGTGAATTAGCGATATTTAAGAGCGGCGTGACGTTGTAAATTACATTTATTCCAATTAAAATAAAACGGCGTTTCATTTTTATAATGACGCCGTTTTTTTTCGCCACAACTTTTTAGAGGCAGGGATCATGACACATTATTGGATTGCCCAGTCTGTTGGTGTACTGGCATTTCTGGTCGGTATCACCATGTTCTTCAACCGTAACGATCAAAAATTCAAAATACAGCTCTCGGCATACAGCGCCGTCATTGGTCTGCATTTCTTCTTGATGGGGGCAAATGCGGCAGGTGCCAGCGCATTGTTGAACTCGGCACGTACGCTTATTTCACTGAAAACACACAACATCCTTGTGATGTTTGTCTTTATCTCACTGACGCTGCTCTTTGGTTTGTCGGGCATGAACCATGCGATGGAATTGCTGCCGATCGCGGGCACCGTCGCCAGTACCTGGGCGCTGTTCCGTACTTCTGGGCTGACGACGCGCTGCGTGATGTGGTGCTCAACCGCCTGCTGGGTTGCGCATAATATCTGGTTGGGCTCGATTGGCGGCTCGTTGATCGAAGGCAGTTTCCTGCTGATGAACGGCTTTAACATCATCCGCTTCTGGCGCATGCAGCAGCGCGGTATCGATCCTTTTAGCGTAGAGAACAAAGCGTAATTTCAGGCACTTTAGGGCCGCTCGTTTTTAAGCGAGCGGCTGATAATCAATCCTAATCAATTACAGCAAATTCAAGCGTTCTTTTTCCGCCAGCTTGGCGTCTTCTGCATGGCACACGGCGGCGATGAATATCACGTCCGTCGAGGAATTCACCGCGGTTTCTGCCGAGTCCTGCAAAACGCCGATGATGAAGCCAACCGCAACCACCTGCATGGCGATATCATTGGAGATACCAAACATGCTGCATGCCAGCGGAATCAGTAACAGTGACCCGCCCGCTACGCCTGATGCACCACAGGCACACAGTGAAGCGACGACGCTGAGCAACAGCGCGGTCGGCACGTCAATCTGAATACCCAGCGTATGTGCGGCGGCGAGCGTCAGCACCGTGATAGTAATTGCTGCGCCCGCCATATTGATGGTTGCGCCCAGCGGGATGGCGACAGAATAGGTGTCTTCATCCAGATTCAGCTTGCGGCACAGTTCCATATTCACCGGAATGTTGGCGGCAGAGCTGCGGGTAAAGAAGGCTGTCACACCGCTCTCACGCAGGCAGCGCAGCACCAGCGGATAAGGGTTGCTGCGAATCTTCCAGTAGACGATCAGTGGGTTGACCGCCAGCGCGACCAGCAGCATGCCGCCGATGAGCACCATCAGCAGATGGGCATAGCCCCACAGTGCGCCGAAGCCCGTTTCCGCCAGCGTTGAGGCGACCAGACCGAAAATCCCCAGCGGTGCGAAACGGATCACCACGCGAACGATCGAGGTAACTGCGTTGGAGGCATCAGTAATCAGGCTCTTTGTACTGTCCGAACCGCGACGGAACGCAATGCCCAGCCCAATGGCCCAAACCAGAATGCCGATGTAATTTGCATTCAGCAGCGCATGAATCGGGTTGGCAATGACGCTCATCAACAGCCCCTCCAGCACTTCGACAATGCCTGATGGCGGCGTGATGTCGTTGGCCTGGGCGTTGAGCGTCAGCGTAGAAGGGAAAAGAACACTTAGCACGACGGCAATCAGCGCTGCCGAGAAAGTGCCGATAAGGTAGAGAAACAGGACAGGGCGGATATTGGTTTTCTGCCCTTGCTGGTGGTTAGCGATAGACGCCATGACCAGCACTAATACCAGAATGGGGGCGACGGCTTTCAATGCGCCGACGAACAGCGTTCCCAATAAGCCCGCCGCCAGCGCAGCCTGCGTGGACAGTGAAGCCAGAATAATACCAGCCGCAAGCCCCAGAAGAATCTGTTTAACCAGGCTGCCGTGAGTAATGTACTGCAAAAAACGAGAGTGTTGAGTTTCCATAGTTTTGCCGATGTAACTGTTCCGCTAAGTGGTTGTCTGTACGGATATGACACCTCTGGCATGTGCTGGGCGACTTTGTTATTTCCGTAACTAAATGTGTTTGCGTGTATCAGTATATGAAAAATTTTTTTTGAGAAAAGCGGCGATGTGGTTTTTTATGACGGACATCCTTGTCCGTCACCCTACGGGCCGTTGCTATGCAACGTTGAAAAACGCTCCCGACGTTTTTTATGACGTAGCGCTGATTTTCGCGTAGGGCGTGTGTCGAAACGCGTGAATGTAGAAAGCATTAATGGGAAAACGTCTCCGCACAGCTGAAGCCGTGCGGAGAGGAGGCAAGAGAAAAGGATTAACGCTCGGCGCGTTTGTTCACCCAGACGTTGATCAGCATGGTGATGACCAGAATGCTGGCAACGACACCCAGAGAAATCGCTACTGGAATATGGAAAATGTCGATGAGCATCATCTTGGTACCAATAAAGATCAGGATAACGGCCAAACCATATTTCAACAGGGAGAAACGTTCAGCCACGCCAGCCAGCAGGAAGTACATCGCACGCAAGCCCAGAATAGCGAACAGGTTCGACGTCAGCACGATAAAGGGATCGGTCGTGACGGCGAAAATAGCTGGGATACTGTCTACGGCGAAAATCACGTCGCTGATTTCAACCATAATCAGCACCAGAAACAGCGGTGTGGCATACAGGATGCCGTTACGACGGACGAAGAATTTGTCATTCTCAATGCTATCCGTCATACGCAGACGGCTACGCAGCCAGCGCACCAGCGGTTTGTCACCGATCGCCCCATCACCTTCTTTAGCCAACGCCATTTTAAGGCCGGTGAACAGTAGGAACGCGCCGAACACGTAAAGTAGCCACTGGAATTGCGTGACGAGCCAACTGCCACCAAACACCATCAGCGTTCTGAGAACGATGGCACCCAACACACCGTAAATCAGCACGCGACGTTGGTATTGTGGGGGAACAGCGAAGTAGCCGAACAGCATCAGCCAGACGAAGACGTTATCGACGGCGAGGGCTTTCTCGATCAAATAACCGGTCAGGAAGGCCAGTGACTGCGCGTTAGCAACTTCGCGACCTAATGTGCTGTCCAGATACCACCAGAAACCGGCGTTGAACAGCAGAGAGAGCGTGACCCAGATGATAGACCAGACGGCAGCCTGTCTGAACGTCATTACCGTCGACCCTTTTCGCCCTTGATAGAGTAGGTCGATGGCCAGCATCACTATAACAATGGCAGCGAAGCTGCCCCATAACCATGGCGTGCCGATGGTGTGCATAGCAAGATCCTTAAATAGAAACAAAAACGGCCAACATCGGAAGGACGCTGGCCGCTTGTTATTAAAGCTGCAAATGCACCTCGCCTTCCGGCAAGGTCTCACTTACAACATTAATGAAACTGTTTCATTAAGAATGAAGCTTTTCATCAAAGTTGCCCAGTAACCGGATGCGGTACGCATCGTAATGACGATTAGCTGGCGGAAAAGTTACTCCCCTTTGCCTGACTGAAGATAGGTGAAAAGACGATCCTGGTCAAATAATTATCGCGTTATTCACTCTGCATTTCCCAGCGTGGCAGAATCGGCTGGGAATACCACACCCGTTTGGCGGCGAATTTCCGTCAGCAGTCCGGCGACGGTGCGTGAGCGCGCCAGTTCCGCATGGTTAATGTTGTTATTGTTCACCAGCGTGGCAAAGACTTCAGCTTCGTACAGCATGCTGTTGATATGCTGTGGCTGGCTGAGATCCACCTGCTTGCCTTCACGCGGAATGAATTTCACGTTATGGCATTCGGACACTTTTTCAATCACCAGCGAACCGTCTTCCCCTTGAATTTCGCTAGGAATAGCGGAGTGGCTGACTTTGGAGTGGACGATGGTCACATCGAAATCGCCGTAATTCAGGATGATGCTGCCATGTGCGTCGACGCCGCTTTCCAGCAGTGTCGCACTGGCCTGCGTGGTGCACGGTTCGCCCCACAGCGCTACGGCGAAGGCCAGACAGTAGTAGCCGATATCCATGATGGAACCGTTGGAGAACGTCGGATTGAACGTGTTGGGATTCTCACCTGCCAGATAGCGCGGGTAGCGCGAGGAATACTGGCAGTAACTCAGCACCACTTTACGCAACCTGCCGACTTTCGGCAGTGCCTGCTGTACCACGCTAAAGTTGGGTAGGCTGGCGGTTTTGAACGCCTCAAACAGCACAACTTGATTTTCTCTGGCGCAGGCTATCATTTGTTCGACTTCATAGCGGTTGGAAGCCAGTGGTTTTTCACAGATGACGTGCTTACCGTGACTCAGGAAAAGCAGCGCCTGTTCGCAGTGCAGTGAGTTAGGGCTGGCCAGATAGACGGCGTCGATAAGATCGGATTTCGCCATGGCTTCCAGAGAATCAAATAGCGTATCCACCATATAATCGGCTTGAAACGGCTGCGCTTTTTCTACCGTTCGGGAATAGATGGCGGTGAGCTTCAACTTACCGGTTTCATGGGCGGCATCAACAAACTGACGGGTGATCCAACTGGTTCCTACAATAGCGAAGCGAATCATAAGCGTTTGGTATCCTGAAAGCATTCATGCATGACTATGCAGATTATCACGGTGAAATGACAAGGCAACGTCAATCATTTCCCATTCCGGCAGAGAAAAGCATTTACTGACGGGCTATTTTAAGGGATAAACAGCGCAAATTTTATGATGCAGGAGAGGCTAATGAGCCAACTCGAATTGGAAACGTGCAACCTGACGTTGGTGCGTTACCCTCAGGTCGCTGAAAACTCGGCGCTACAGGCGTGGGATGCCGCAGATGAATATCTGCTGCGTGAACTGGCTAGCATGGAAATCGCGCCGGGCCCGCGCCTGATTTTCAATGATACGTTTGGTGCGCTGGCCTGCGGTTTACAGGCGCAATCGCCCGTCAGTATCAGTGACTCTTATCTCAGCCAACTGGCGACGCGACATAATCTGGAACTGAACGGTTATGATGCCGATGCGGTAACGTTGTTGGATAGCATGGCGGATCTACCCGCTGCGCCCGCGCTGGTGGTGATAAAAATACCGAAAACGATCGCGCTGCTGGAACACCAGTTGAGAATGTTGCGTAAGGTCGTTACGCCGCAAACGCGCATCATCGCCGGGGCGAAAGCTCGGGATATTCATACTTCTACACTGCAACTGTTTGAACGCGTGATGGGGCCGACGAAAACCTCGCTGGCCTGGAAAAAGGCGCGTCTGGTTCACTGTGAGTGGGCGGAACTAAAAGTCAGTGAGCAGTCACTTACTACTGAGTGGGAGCTGGATGGTTACGGTTATCGCATTCAAAATCATGCTAACGTGTATTCGCGTAATGGGTTGGATATCGGCGCCCGTTTCTTTATGCAGCATTTGCCGGAACAGATAGACGGTAAGATCATCGATCTCGGCTGTGGTAACGGCGTTATTGGGCTGGCGGCGCTGGAAGCCAACCCAGAAGCCACTGTCGGCTTCTTTGATGAATCCTACATGGCGGTGGCATCAAGCCAGATCAACGTTGAAGTTAACCGCCCGCAGGATATTGAGCGCTGTAGCTTCGTGGTGAACCACGGATTGTCTCGCGTGAGGCGCGATACGTTGCAGGCGGTGCTGTGTAATCCCCCCTTCCATCAACAGCAGGCTGTGACTGATGAAATCGCCTGGCAGATGTTTATGGATGCCCGCCGCTGCCTTCAGGTTGGCGGAGAACTGCGCATTGTGGGGAATCGCCATCTGGATTATTTCCACAAGTTGAAGCGTCTATTCGGTAATTGTGAAACCCTCGCCAGCAACACGAAGTTCGCTGTACTGCGTGCGGTTAAAACGGGATCGTCCCGCTAAGCTGAATTTGTCTATACCCTAAATAATTCGAGTTTCAGGCAGGCGGCAAGCGAAGGACAAATTCGTCGGGAACGAATTTGACCAGCCAACGGCTGGCCTCCGGTGAGAGACAGGATGTCTCTCATTTAATCCCGATGAGCTTACTCAGGTAAGTGATTCGGGTGACAAATCTGCCGGGAGCAGATTTGAACGCTGCTCGCAGCGGCCCCGACGGGGCGAGGCTCATGGATGAGCCGAGTAACGAGCGCAGCCAACGCATATGCAACTTGAAGTATGACGGGTATAAACTACAGCGTTAACGCCAGCCGGGTGGCCTGATCGATCGCCCGGCGAGCGTCCAGCTCCTGCGCCACATCGGCACCGCCAATCAGATGAACGTGACATCCAGCAGACAGTAAAGGGTCATACAGCTTACGGTTGGGTTCTTGACCGGCACAGATAATGATGTTATCCACTGGCAAACAGCGTGGTTGCTGGTCGTGGATGATGTGCAGTCCCTCATCATCAATATGGTGATATTCCACGCCGTCCAGCATTGTCACGCCGTGGCGCAGCAGCGTGGTGCGGTGTATCCAACCTGTCGTTTTCCCCAGATTTTCACCGGGTTTGCCGGATTTTCGCTGTAATAACGTAATGTCCCGCTGATGGGGAAGCTCGCTAGGTTGATGAGACAGCAGGCCGCCCCGGTGCTGCAATTGTTTATCGATACCCCATTCCGCATAAAAGTCGTCATGCCCAGCCTGAGAAGACTGGGGATTAAGGCGATTATTCTTGTTCAAAAGATCATTCTTACTCAAAAGATAGTGCGCGGTATCAAAACCGATGCCGCCTGCGCCGATAATGGCTACCCGCTTGCCGACAGGCTTTTTGTCACGCAGCACGTCCAGATAACTCAGCACGCTAGGGTGATCGATGCCTGTAATCGCGGGGATACGCGGCACGATGCCACAGGCCAGAATCACGTCATCAAAACCGAGTAAATCGGCGGCGGTTGCCTGCGTGCTCAGGCGAAGCGTGACGCCGAGCAATTCTAGCTGCCGACGGTAGTAGCGCAGCGTTTCATAAAATTCCGCTTTGCCGGGTATCTGTTTGGCAATATTGAACTGTCCGCCGATATAGGAAGACGATTCAAACAGCGTGACCTGATGGCCGCGTGCAGCGGCGTTGACGGCAAAAGCCATGCCAGCAGGCCCCGCGCCGACTACCGCAAAGCGTTTACCGACTCTGGCGGGTTGGATAGGCAGTTCGGTTTCGTGGCAGGCGCGCGGGTTGACCAGACAGGACGTGATCTTGCCAGCGAAAATCTGATCGAGGCAGGCCTGATTGCAGCCGATGCAGGTATTGATTTCATCAGCACGCCCCGATTGCGCTTTTGCCACCAGTTCCGCATCGGCGAGAAAAGGGCGAGCCATCGACACCATGTCAGCACAGCCTTCGGCCAGCAGTTGCTCGGCCACGCCGGGATCGTTGATGCGGTTGGTGGTAATCAGCGGGATGCGGACTTTCCCCATCAGCTTCTCCGTCACCCAGCCGAAGGCACCGCGCGGCACCAGCGTGGCGATAGTCGGAATGCGCGCTTCATGCCAGCCGATACCCGTATTGATGAGCGTTGCACCTGCCTGCTCAATCGCCTGCGCCAGTTGCACAATTTCTTGCCAGCTTGAGCCTTCTTCTATCAGGTCGAGCATGGATAAACGATAAATCAGAATGAAGTTCGGCCCTGTTCGCTCCCGCACGGCGCGAACAATCTCAAGTGCGAAGCGGCTACGGTGCTGAAAATCGCCGCCCCATTCGTCATCTCGATGGTTGGTGTGCGTCACCAGAAACTGATTAATCAGGTAACCTTCCGACCCCATGATTTCCACGCCATCATAACCGGCCTGCTGCGCCAATTCGGCGCAACGGGTAAAGTCGTTGATGGTTTGCACGATATCCTGCGTACTCATTTCTCGTGGCGCAAAGCGGTTAATCGGTGCCTGAATAGCCGATGGTGCAACCGGATCGGGCTGATAACTGTAGCGTCCGGCGTGAAGAATTTGCAGCGCGATTTTTCCGCCTGCGTCGTGTACCGCCTGCGTAAGAACCTGATGATGCACCAGCTGCGCCTCGTCATGCAGGGTCGCGCCGCCTTTGGCAACGGCACCTTTGGCGTTTGGCGCAATGCCGCCTGTGACAATCAGGCCAACGCCGCCCTGCGCGCGCTCACGGTAAAATGCCGCCAGCCTTTCGGTGCCGTCCGGGTGTTCTTCCAGACCGGTATGCATGGATCCCATCACTACGCGGTTCTTTAACGTCGTGAAGCCAAGATCGAGTGGGGAAAGCAGCGTGGGGTAGGCAGTCATTGCACTCTCCGGTGAAGTTAACTGGTCTGATGAGTCATGATGTTCAATCTAGCGGTAATTGAGGGAATTGTGAAATTTATGTTTATTTATTGTGATTGATGTCATTGCGAATCTCGGGGAGAAGCGCGTGTAGACAAGGGGTCGTGTGCTGGAGTGTTTGTTGTCAGGGGCGTGTCACATTATAATCCGCGAGTTTATTGGGCAAAGGTATCGTTATGCGGGTGGAAGAGTTGGAATATCGGCTGAATAGTGCGCTTCAGGCGTTAGAGCAAAGCGTTCAGCGGCAGCAGCAGATGTGGCGGCAGGAACATCAGTCCCTTCAGCAGCAATTACTTCAGGCAAAAGAGCGTGACGCTTACCTTTGTACGCAGATTGAACGGCTCTCTGCGCAGCTGAGCGCGATGGATAGTTCGCCGGAGCGCAATCCGCTGATTCAGAAAATGAAAGCCATTCATGCCCATCTTGATGTGTTGGCACAAGAGGCCACCGCCTTTAGGCGTTCACTTCGGTAATTGCACCGCAGTATTACTATGATGCGTCGTTAACACCCTATTTCGTTAACGTAATGCTTCCGCTTCCTTACACAATTTCTCCTCATTCTCCATAATTGCCGCAAATGTGGAGCCGACACTTGCAGAGATTTACCCTTGCTCTAATTAACTGAAGGTGTCGGGCCTATACTTTGTCTCGTAGCACGGCACTCGCCGTCGACAAGTCAATTCAGAGAGAGGAATAGAATATGCGTAAACTCACTGCAATGCTGGTTGCTTCTTCTTTAGCATTGGGCGCGGCAGGTATCGCGCATGCTAGTGATGCCCCGAAAGGTCCTGGCCCGGAACACAAGATGATGATGAAAGAGGGTCGGGAGCATCGTGGCATGATGGGGCCGGATGCGATGTTTAAGGAGCTGAATTTGACGGAAGCGCAGAAGCAGCAAATTAAAGACATCATGAAAGATTCCCGCGAGAAAATGCACAAAGCGATGCAGGATGACCGCCGCGATATGCATAGCCTGGTCGCCTCCGATACGTTTGATGCCGCAAAAGCACAGGCACAGTTGGATAAAGCCGACGCCGCGCACAAGGCCAGAATGCTTAACGGACTGGAAACCAAAAACAAAATTTACAACGTTCTGACGCCAGAACAGAAGAAGCAGTACAACGACAACTTTGAAAAGCGACTGACTCAACCGCAAAAACCTGACGGCAAGCCCGTTCCTGCGGAATAACTCGTTATTTCATGAATCGGCGCGATAGCTAAAATACCCAAGTCAGTAGACCACCGGATTGACGTATTACCTCACGGGTAATGCTTCGGTCCGGTGGTTTTTTTATTTATTTTCCCTCTCCCATCACACTGTGAGTAGGGAAATGATTAATGCTATTCTCACGCGGAGAGCGCAGATGAAATGATCGGACAGTGGGCGGTAAAGGACAGATGAATCACGATTTGACGTTGAAAACGATAAAATTCATGCCGTTTCTGTTTCTGACCACCCTGATAGTGAGTTGTCTGGGATTTCGGTTTCGGGTGTTGGATGAGCTATCGCTGTTTTGGCCTGCCAACATTCTGGTTTTTTGCCTCATGATTAGTTTCAGAGCCAGAAAAGGGACGATAAAAGGTAAAACGCTCTCTATCTGTATCGGTTTTTTGGTGGGTTATGCCGCGATGCTGTCGGCCGCGTTACTGATGGACAATAACTCACCGTTAAAAACCAAGGTGTTGTTATGTTTGTGCAATATAGTCTTTGTGGTGACGGCCTGGTGTGCCTTTTGCCTGCTGTGTCGGTTTACCGGAAAGTGGTCGACCTTTGAGAAATTCAGCAAATATTACGTCTATATTATTTTCGCTTCGACGTTTGTTGGCGCGTTCTTATCCGGCGTGGCATATGGGTTCTATGCGTATGTCTATGATACGGGGAACCGCTATGCCGAGTTTATGGACTGGTTCAGCGAGCAACTGGGAACCGGCATTATCCTCGCGTTCTTTTTCCTGCGCGGTAAAGACATCCTGCGGGCGCTACGGAATATTCCGCTGTGCCCTAAGAATATCAGAGAAAATATCTTTCCCTTTCTGGTCTTCATCATTTTCTTATTAGTTAGCCTGTTTTTTCTTGATGCCAGCCTGATTACGCTGTCCGTTATTCCACTCACGCTGTGTGCGTTCAATTACTCTTTCCCGATCATGTCGCTGCTCTGTGCGATTACTGGCGTAATACTGAATTATCTCTATATTAATCAGGTCGGTATACTCATCGATTCGAACTCCGAAGCGTACATTAATTCGTTTCTGACCACGGCGCGGCTAAATATCGCGATGCTAATTATGGCGATGTTAAGCGTCTCTCATTTTGTCTCGATGAACCGGCGACTGATTAAAATCATTGAAAGCGGCAGCCGGAAGGATGCGCTCACCAATACTTTCAATCGTCGGGCGTTTCTCAGCATGTTGAATGGGAAGCAGAATGCGCCGGGGTATAAGAAAAAGTGCCAATTAACGCTGCTCTTTCTGGATATCGATTATTTTAAGCAGGTCAACGATACCTACGGCCATGCCTGCGGTGATGAACTGATCGCCAGCTTTGCCCGTATGCTGAGCACCGCTATTCGGCCGAGCGACATTCTTTGCCGCTGGGGTGGTGAAGAGTTTGTCATTGCGGCTTATGACCTGACGGCGGAGCAATCTGAAGCGATGGCCGAAGCGCTGCGACATCTTACGGAATCCACGGCGCTTATGCTGTCCGATGGGCGGGAAATCCATTTTACGACCAGTATTGGTGTTGCCGTGTTTGCCCAGTATGAGGGCGGTAATATTTACGATCTGATCGGGCTGGCGGACGAGCAGCTATATAAAGCGAAGGCGCAGGGGCGTAATCGTGTCTGCATGCGTCTGGTCGAGGAGGCTTAAATCTTCCCTTGACCTTCCCCTTACTGGAATGTTTACCCTCAAAACGTACTGTGACTGATTGAGGGGTTGTGATGAAGAACGTCCATTTGTTATTAACGGCAGCGTTGCTGGTTCCGTTTCTCTCGTTTGCGGCCGACAGCGCGCATAGCGGCCATGGTTCTGCAAACGACGCGTCGTCCTCCCAGCAGGTGTATAAGAAAGGGATGGATGCGATGCATAGCGAGATGATGGAAGGGATGCAGTCCAGCGACCCTGATATTGCCTTCGCCAAAGGGATGATTGCCCACCACCGTGGCGCGATTGATATGGCGAAGACGGAACTGCAATACGGCAAAGATCCGGAATTGCGCAAGCTGGCGGAAGAGATTATTAAAGCTCAACAGCCAGAGATCGACCAAATGGAAGCCTGGCTGAAGAAGCTGGGCAAATAGTCAATTTTCCGATGGCACTTCTTCTGAGAGGCGTCATTTTGCTTTTATCACGCCGTGAATTGGGCGGCTTTGCCTGATTGGTAAAAATTTAGTGACTGTTTTCACAGAATAAAACGTGGAGATAGCTTTCTCTGCGTTAACTTGTTAGAAAACAGGAAAGGACGTCACCAGAATCTTCTGGGCGAGACCTGGATAAAGCAGCGTATAGCACGCTGCTTTATCCAGGTTTTTTTTTGCTTATTTTCCAGTTGGCCAGAGGACAACAAACGGGATGACGTGTATCAGGCAGTTGCAGCCATTGACGAAACGGGAAGTCATTATGAATAGCAAAGTGCTCGCTGAAAGTATTCTGGAGTTAGTCGGAGGGGAAACCAACGTTTCTACTCTGGTGCATTGTGCAACACGCTTGCGCTTTAAGATTGTTGATCACGGTAAAGTGGATGTGGCTGCGCTTGAGGCGCTGGATGGCGTCATTACGGTCATCAATGCTTCAGGGCAATTGCAGGTGGTGATCGGGAACCGAGTGCCGGAGGTGTACCGCGCTTTTGGTTCGATCTCCAGGCTGCTGGAGGACGGCGACGGGAAACGCCAGACGGCGGGAAGTGAGGCATCAACGTCTGCGATGGGACGGCTGATCGATCTGGTTGCTGGGATCTTTACCCCATTGCTGGGGGCGATGGCGGCAGCAGGGGTGCTGAAAGGCGCGTTGTCTATTGTGATTGCGCTCGGGTGGCTGAATACCAAAGAAAGTACCTATGTCATCCTGCACGCGGCGTCTGACAGCCTGTTTTATTTCCTGCCGATGCTGTTGGCGATTACCGCCGCGCGTAAATTCGAAACCAACATTTTTGTGGCCGTGTCGGTTGCTGGCGCACTGGTTTACCCCACGATTCAGGGGCTGTTCGACGCCGGTCAGCCCGTGACGTTCTTTGGCCTGCCCGTTGTAATGATGAAGTACACCTCCTCGGTGATCCCGATCATCTTCAGCGTGTGGCTGATGTCGTATATCGAGCGTTTCCTGAATCGCCATATTCATGAAAGCGTGCGCAATATCCTGACGCCGTTCTTCCTGCTGGTACTGATGGTGCCCCTCACGCTGATGACCATCGGGCCGATTGGCATTTCAGCCAGTAAGCTCATTGCGTCGGTGTTTGTCAGTATCTATAGCTTCAACCCGATTATTGCCGGGGCGCTGATTGCGGCGGCATGGCAGATTTTAGTGATCTTCGGCGTGCACTGGGGCTTTGTGACCGTGTTTATTAATGACCTGTCGGTCATGGGACACAGCTACCTCAAAGCGGCATCCAGCCCGTCGGTCTTCGCTCAGTCTGGTGCGCTGCTGGGCGTCATGGTGCGCACCAAAGATAAAAAGCTCAAAGCGCTGGCGGGCAGTACCTTTATCGCCTCGCTGTTTGGCATTACAGAACCTGGCGTTTACGGCGTCACGCTGAAGCTGAAAAAACCGTTTATCTGTGCGGTGATCGCAGCTGCACTGGGGGGCGCGATCGTCGGTTACGCGAAAAGCTCGGCAATCTCCATGGGAATGCCCGGTTTACTGACGCTGCCGATTTTCTACGGCGAAGGTTTTGTTGGGTTCCTCATCGGTTGCGCTATCGCCTTCGCGGTGAGTTTTGTACTGACCATCATTGTTGGTTTTGACGATCCCGTACCTCCTGCTGAAAAAGCGCCAGTGCCAACGCACTCTCCAGCAGCGACACCTGCTGCACCTGCATCACGTCAGCACGCCAATGCTGTGCCCCTACCGCTGAAAGACGCACCTGAAACGGCTGAACAGCTGGGGTCGCCAGCAAAAGGTGAACTGATCTCGCTGGAAGAGGTAAATGACAAGGTGTTCTCTTCCGGCGTCGTCGGGCAGGGTGTCGCCATTCTGCCGCAGGAAGGGCGCATCTATTCTCCTGTGGATGGCGTGATTGCCAGCACGTTCGCGAGTGGCCATGCCGTCGGCATTCTTTCGCAGGGCGGTGCAGAGATTCTGATCCATGTCGGCATCAACACGGTACAACTGGAAGGCCAGCATTATCAGATGCACGTTGCAGAAGGCGACAAGGTGCAAAAAGGCCAACTGCTACTGGAGTTTGATTTGGAAGCAATCCAGAAGGCGGGCTACGACACAGTGACGCCGATGGTAATAACGAATGCTGATGAGTACCACCTCTTCAGTCCGGGCACCACACGTCAGCTGATGGTAGGGGAGACGATTATCGCGCTGGCATAACGCAATAAATCAGACGGCGCTGTGTGAACACGCCGTCTCATATAAAAAAGTCCAATGCTTTATCATAACCGATGGACTTTACCTTTAAGTTTAAAATAGATATTTAAAACGAATACGTGCGCCATAGCGATCTTTATCACTGCTGTCCACGGAGGTCATTTCTCCACGGCCATTGATATATGAATAATATGCGCCAAGGTACGTTTTAAAGTTATCCATCTCTAAGATGCTAGGTAATTCATAAGAAGTAAATATAGTATGGATATCATATTTACCGGGGCGTAGCGATTTTTCTTGGCCGGGGTTGAAATTGGTATCGCGTTGATAATATTTAATGTCATTATGTGCATAAATATAACCAACTTGTAGCTTGCGCCATAATACGTTGGCGCCAATTGAGAAATCACTTTCGTTTTTCGCATCTAAATATGCCGTGCTTAAGTTAGCAGCGATGCCATTTTCAGCGTTATTTTTTAAGTTATCCCAATTAAAATTGAGGCCATAGCCGGTGCGACGAGATTGGTCTTCAAATTTCCCATCTGCATTTTGGTAACCGTAGGCATTGCGTATGACGTTAGCGTCTATAGCTCCCGCAATGGTGAGGTTATCTTTTTTCCATGCGGCCACAGGGCGAACGTAAACCACGTTTTTGCGATTATCTAATTGTCTACCATGATATTTTCCATCTTGGAACACCTTACTACCATCTTCAACTAATGTGTTCACTTCGAAGTACCAATCATTGTAAGTGCTACTTAAATTCATGGCTCCACCATTATCACTTCTTCCTCGACCTTCTTTCATCATATAGACATAGCCAAATCCGTCTGCATATAAATCGTTGGCGCTGTTTCCCGAGTGTTCAACGAAGGTATCTTGGTTAAGTGGGAACATATCGTAGGCTTCATATCGGCCAATCTTGAAGTTCCACTTATTATCTTGACCAAAATAGAAGACGGCATCATCGAGACCCATAGAACCGGACATGTTGGCCAAAGGTTGTACCTTAAATCCGGCACGGTTCCCATTGGACAGCGCTCGCTCTCCGTCTAAACCAATCAAGAGGCGCCCATTCAAATCCCAACGCTCTTTATCTTTAAAGTCTCCAGAGCCATCCCCAGCCTGAGTGTGCATTGAGGTGATTTGGCCTTTGCGGCTCGCACCATCAATGTTAAATTCGACATCGCCATATAGCTTTAATGTGCCCCAATCGCTGTTATTTGCCACAAAACTGTTAGATTTTTCAGCGACGCTTTGTCGTTTTTCTAATTGATTGACTTTTTCATTAGCCAGTGTGGCATTCGCTTGAGCCTGATCTGAATTTTTCTCAAGAGTAGTGATACGCTGCTCTATATTCACTGAATTCGTGATTTTTTGCGGTGTATTCTTATTCGTGATTAATTGCTCAAGCCTCGCTGCTTTTTGTTCCGCAGAGGCCGCTCTTGATTCTGCATCTACCGCTCGTTTCTCAAGAGAATTTAAACGTGCTTCAATGTCGCTTAACGAACTATCTGCGTTAACTAATAAAGGAGAGGCACTAAGTAAAAACCCTATCACTAACGATAGCTTATTTATTCTCATCATTTATTCCTCTTTTTCTATGTAAAGTGTTACCAATAATCGGATAAAATATTTTGGAGTAAGATTTACTCACTTTTCAATTTTGTTTTTTTGTTCAAATAACATATCAGGGGATATGTTATTTAATGAGGGAACAACAATCTTAGCTTCAATTAGACTTTCTTGTTTTCCGGCGATACCCACCGAAAATATTTTTGCTTTATTCAATGCAGCAATGCCCGACAAGGCATCTTCAAACCCTATTGCATTGTGAGGTTCGACACCGATAGACTCCGCCGCCTTCAGAAAAATTTCAGGGTCAGGCTTCCCATTTTTCAAGGTGTCTGGGTCAACAATGTGTTGAAAGTAATCGCTAATATTTAGTTTTTCTAAAATAGATTTGGCATTTTTTGATGCGGATGCAATGGCGCATGGAATGCCAAGTTCTTTTGCCCTTTTAATAAATGAAAGAATACCGGGGAGGATATCTTTTTCAGTTAACTGGTTAAGCAGATTGACGTAGTGCTCATTTTTTTCTTGAGCCATTTTTTCTTTTTCCTCTGCGTCAAATTCACTTGATTTCCTGCCATGTTGGAGAATCCTTTCCAAGGATTCTCCACGGCTGATTCCCTTTAACGCTTCATTAAACTCCTCATCGATATCTATTCCGATTCTATTGGCGAGATGCTTCCATGCTATAAAGTGATAATGCGCGGTATCTACAATAACGCCGTCTAAATCAAAGATGAAACCGTTATTCATGACTTTTGACCTTCAGTGTAGTTATACGAGAAATCAACTCTGGGGATTACGAAGTGTTTTTTATGGTTAATCTCTACCTGGGCATTTTCGCTGGCAGAAATGATGATTTCTTTATGTGAAATAACAAAATAATACTGGATGCCACGATGCTGTAGATTGAACCGAATACATTCCCACCCCTTTGGCAGTGACGGTGCAATTCGTAAACACACGTGACGGATATCTACCCCTGCATAAGCGATGATTGTCGTATTTAACGTCGCAGCCATAACACCGGTGTGGATACCTTCAGCGGTAGTACCACTTTGAATGTCCTGATAATCGGAAGACAACGCTTCGCGGTATAATTTCCAGGATAGTTCATGAAAATTGATGTCGTTCGCGAGCTGAGCATGCACGATGCGCGACAGTGTAGAACCATGAGATGTACGTTCCAGATAATAATTCAGGTTTTTTCTTGCATAATTTTTTCTTAGTTTATATCCCATGTTTTTTAATATCTCTGTTACGTCATCTTCAGAGAAATTATTAAATATCATTAAGGCATCCGCTTGTTTTGCAACTTTATAATGATCCGCGCTCTTTCCTTCAGCACGTAAAATACGATCCATACGATAAATATTTTGGTGTTTTTTTCTATAGTGCTTCCAGTCAATCTCTGTTAGATCAAAGTAACCATCGAATTGTGAAATGATGTCATCTTCGATAATTAAAGATAAGTTTTTCCCTACATGATCGATTTCAGTCCAAAAATTTGTATTAACGGTATCGATAAGATGGATGTCGAATCGCTGACGTAATTCAGCTAACTTCGAAAACAGCCATGAAACCATCAAATTGGTGTAAGCATTATCCTTGAGCCCATCGGTTTCACTACCAACAGAGTGTTCATGGAATTCATCAGGACCCATCACACCTCGAATAGAGTAACGCTGGGTTATTTCATTCCACTGAGATTTACTTAACCAGAATCGAGCAATTTCCATAAGTATTTCAATACCATGAGACTCCATGAACTCGTTATCTTTGGTATTGATCCAATACAGCCAAATGTTATAGGCAATCGCTAACGAAACATGCCGTTGCAGGCGGCTATAATCCGGATCCCACTCACCATTGAGTGGGTTTAGGTGAACAATTTGCGTTTGCTCAGTACCATCATGGCCTGATTGCCATGGGAACATCGCGCCCTCATAGCCTTCTTCTTTTGCTGCGTGGCGCGCGGCAGATAGACGGTTATATCGGTACATCAATAACTGGCGAGCAGTTTGAGGGAAATGCATGATATAAAAAGGTAGGATGAATATTTCATCCCAGAATATATGCCCTCTATAGGCCTCGCCGTGTAATCCCCTTGCCGTCACTGACACATCAAGTTGGTAGCTTTCATTGCTGAAAGGTGAGCAAGAACAGAGTAAATGATAAGTATGAAGGCGTAGGAGTTTTTGAGACATCAAATCGCCATCAATAATAATATCTGTTTTCTCCCACAGCGATTCCCAGGATTGTTGAGTTGATTTTAATTGAGTAGCAAAATCAACTAATACCGACTCATCTGCAATGTGCCACTCATCGGGAAATACCGTCGATAGTCGAATATTGACGCTTTTTTCAAACTGGTAAGTTTTCCCTTGTACTACAGGGCATGTGATCGATTGGCTAACCTTATTCGGCTCTTCCTGAATGTGAATATCTTTTTCTGTGAAAAAATTCCCTCGTATTGTTGAGGAAAATCCCATCCCGATTTCCGATTGAAGGGTTCTCGCATTTAAATAGGCATTTTTACCTAACACATTACAAGACAGCACTTCATAGTGATGTGACGTGAGGCTACGGTAACGCGCTACGCCATAGTTATGTGTTTCCCCATCAATGTGGGTGCTGATGGTGATATCACCATCAAAGTTAAGAGGTGTGAAGCAATACTCAATTGCGAAACGAGTAGGGTGAGACATATCCGCCAGTATTTGGCTGCGGATTTGAATTTGGCGTTGTTGTTCGTCCTCCACCAGCCAATTTTGTTCTAGCACGCCATTTTTTAGAGAAAGATTACGATAAAGCGCAATATTCTTACTGGTTTCGGGCGTTAACCAATCACCGTTGCCGATTTTAATCCGGATCGCACGTGCGTCTGGCGCATTGACAAAATCCTCGTTGGTGACCGTATGATCAGCAACATTTGATTGGGCTTGGTTATAACACCCAGCAAGATAAGTCGCGGGGTATGTCGCATCATTTGCCTGCATATCAGGCATTGCGCCACGTACACCTAAATAACCGTTTGCTACCGTTAATAGCGATTCTACAGCGTATTCTTCTTTCCCTGCGGTAAACCCGCAGTAATTAATTCCCCAACTGAGCGCATCATATTGCTGCTCGATAGCCTTTTTCAGACTGGCAGGGGAGAGTGTGTCTGCGTACTCTTTAGCAATAAATGGCACATTAAAAATTTCCGAAAATGCCTTTTCTAAATTAATAACTTCTTGGTTAGTCAATTCGATACAAAATAGCGGGTAATGTGGCAATTTTTCTCCGCTTATAAACCCACCTTTTACCAAAGGGAAATCATTTTGTATCTCTCTTAATGCTGCTAAACATGCCTTGGTGGATAAAGAATTCCATTCCATATCATAGTGATGTTTAATCTCATCTAAGGAGGCATCAAGTCCATTTTTGTTTATTAAGATAGCGAGATAATGCATGTTGAACTCTTTTTAAATATTGGAATTTATTAGGAAGTGACCAAGGTGCCTTTTCGTTTTTGGTAACGATAAACAGTCATTGTCAATACGATTGGGATAACGATGGCGACGATCATGGCAATAAAGTAAACCCCCCAAAATGTCGGTTGAATTGACAGAATACCGGGGATCCCTCCTACACCAATTCCGTTAGAAAGCACACGAGCATAGCCACAAATAAGTCCCGCTGATGCAGCACCGATCATCGCGCAGAGCATCGGGAAGCGATAATGTAAGTTGACGCCGTACATGGCTGGTTCAGTCACGCCTAAGTAAGCGGAAATTGCGGCAGGTATAGTTACTTCACGCTCGTTATGTTTTTTGCTAATCAAAATGATGCCGACAACTGCAGAAGCTTGTGCAATGTTTGAGAGTGCGATGATTGGCCAAATCGGTGTTCCTCCCACGCTTTGTGTCAATTGCATGTCGATTGCCAAAGTCGTGTGGTGCAGGCCAGTAATGACTAAAGGTGAGTAGAAAAAGCCAAAGATCATCGAGCCAATGGGGGCGAAATCGCCTAGCATTAAATAGCGAACCCCTTCTGAAATGCCATTGCCGATAAGACGGCCAATCGGCCCAAGGATGGTATGGGCAACGGTAACAGAAACCAATATAGTGATGATGGGGACGATGACTAATGTCAGGTAATTAGGAATGTATCTGCGTAATCTAACTTCAAACCAACCCAAGAATAGCCCAGCCAAAATGGAAGGGATCACTTGAGCTTGGTAACCGACTTTCTGAATGGCAAAAATCCCGAAATCCCAGCTATCAGGAATCTGGCTTCCGGTGCCATAGGCATTCATTAATTGCGGTGAGACCAGCGTAATGCCTAATACGATACCCAGTATGGGGGTGCCGCCCATTTTTTTTACCGTAGACCAGCAGATTGCTACAGGCAAGAAATGGAAAATTGCCTCGCATGGTAACCATAAGAAGTCATATATTGGTTGGAGCCATGAATATGTCGAGACCAGCGTTTTATCGCCGTATACTGGCATTTCTCCAATGACGTTTCTTAAACCAAGCAATAAACCACCGCAGATTAAAGCGGGTAATAGCGGGATGAATATCTCAGATAAATTCGCAATTAATTTCTCCCAAAATTTCATATTTTTTTGGGCGGAAATTTTTGCTTCTTCTTTGCTGGTTCCTGTGATGTTTATTTTTTTTATCATTTCTTTATAGTAAGCATCTACATCCGTCCCTATTATTATTTGGAATTGCCCTGCATTGTTGAAACATCCTTTTACTACAGGGATGTCCTTAATTCCTTCAATGTCTGCTATCTCTGGATTATTCAATACGAACCGTAGGCGAGTTAGGCAGTGAGAAACGGTAATGATATTATCTTCACCGCCAATTAATTTGATTATCTGATCTATCACATCAAAGTTTATTACTTTATTCATGTGGTTTATCTCTAGTTTCGTATCCTTAATTTAAAATACGTAGAGACACACCCATCCTCAATGGGAACGTTCCCATAAATTGATGAGTGTCACATAATTTATATTTTTAACTTATGGTTTTAAAATAGTGTGTTTTTTTTGTGGGGATTTTCCGTCAAGGATGTTAATCAATAATTTGGCGGAAATTTCACCGCTCTCACGGAAGCCTAAACGGCAGGTTTTTGTTTCAGGAAATAAAAATTTTAGTAAATCGTTACGACCAATACAAGCAACAAAAATATCATTAATATTTTGAATTTTTAAGTATTTTTGTACTCCAAACGCTAATGAATCTGTGGCACATAAAATGGCTTGGGGGTGTGTAGAAACCACCTTTTTTGCGAGCGAATAACCGCTCTGATAATTGAGCTCCCCTAACTCGGCATTAACGGTTAATTGATGTTGCTGGCAATAATTCTCGTAAGCTTTAAAACGTAGTAACCCAGTTGTTTCATCTTGTAAATCAATACCGACGTAACCAATTTCACTGAATTTTTTTTCTTGATGCAAGAATTCCATGAGATGATTCACGGCACCTGTATCGTCATTACAAACACAGGTATAACCGTCAAATGAACGAGCGATGATGACGATACGCTGCTGCCAGGAAGCTAGCTGTTCACTGGAGACCCCAGTGAATGCGAATAATATCACCCCATCAATCTTTCGCTGTTCCAACATTGTTAAATGTTCATCAACTTTTTTGGGATCGAACTGGCTTTCCAGAATAATGGGGTCGATACCATTAGCATGCAAAAGGGGTAAAATGGCTCTCACCGTTTGGTTTTCTGCATACGAATCAAGGCGGGTTACGATAATCCCAACGGTTTTGTTCGCTAATCCACGCATCGCTCGGGCTGATTTCGACGGCGTGAATTGATACTGCTCAATCACCGCGAGTATTTTTTTGCGTGTCACCTCATTAACTTTCTGGTCGTTATTGATTACACGGGAAACAGTCGATTTCCCCACATTACAAAGGGCCGCTATGTCTTTTATCGTCAATTTATGCACGGTCACTGTATTCCAATACAAGACGTCTCTTAAGACTTGCGATGTTAATATAGTTGCCCATACTTAACAATTACAGGCTCACAGTCTGTATAACTTCAAAGTTTTTGATAGGAATGCCAGCTAAGCCCACTACGTCATGAATGGATAACCCATCCCCGAATAGATCAGAAGGCAACAAATATGTACGCCTTCTGGTTTTCTGCACTGCTACAACGATATTGTTACAACGATTCTCCGTTGCTGTTAATCACATCCTGATACCAGTAGAAGCTGTCTTTGCGCCGACGCTCCAGTGTGCCTTTGCCGTCATCATCACGATCGACATGAATAAAGCCGTAGCGTTTTGACATCTGCGCGGTGCCCGCGCTGACCAGATCGATCGGCCCCCAACTGGTGTAGCCCAGTAGCTCGACGCCATCGTCGATGGCTTCACGCACCTGAATCAGATGGCGACGCAGGTAATCAATGCGGTAGCTGTCGTGAATGCTGCCGTCTTCTTCCACCACATCGCGTGCGCCCAGTCCGTTTTCCACGATGAACAGCGGCTTCTGATAGCGGTCATACAGCTCATTTAGCAGGAAGCGCAGGCCTTCGGGGTCGATCTGCCAGCCCCATTCGGACGCTTCAAGGTGCGGGTTAGGAATCAGGCGGATGATATTACCGCGTGAAGATTGATATTTTTCCGGCTCGAAAGTTGCGCAGCCGCTCATGTAATAGCTGAACGAGACAAAGTCCACGGTGTGGCTCAGATCGTCTTTGTCCTGTGCGGTAATGGTGAGTTCGACGCCATTTTCCCGGAAATAGCGCTGAATCCAAGCCGGATAGGTGCCGCGTACCTGAACATCACCGAAGAACAGCCATTCACGGTTCTTGCTCTGCGCTTCCAGCACATCTTTCGGATGGCAGGTCATGGGGTAGCGTACCGCGCCCAATAACATGTTGCCGATTTTGGCATCTGGGATCAGGTCATGGCAGGCTTTTACCGCGCGTGCGCTGGCAACCAGCTGGTGGTGAATAGCCTGATAAATCTCTTGCTTCGAGGGTTCGCCGCTCAGCCCGATGCCCGTAAAGGGCGAGTGCAGTGCCATGTTGATTTCATTGAAGGTCAGCCAATATTTCACCTTGTCTTTATAGCGGCTGAAAACAGTACGGGCATACTTCTCAAAATGGTCGATGACGGCGCGGTTGCCCCAGCCTCCCAGTTTTTTCACCAGACCGTAAGGCATTTCATAATGCGACAGCGTAATCAGCGGTTGAATCTGATGCTTTGCCATTTCATCGAACAGGCGATCGTAGAAAGCCAGACCGGCTTCACACGGCTCGGCTTCATCGCCTTCAGGATAAATGCGCGTCCAGGCAATCGAGGTGCGCAACACCTTGAATCCCATTTCGGCGAACCGCTGAATATCCTGCGGGTATTGATGATAAAAATCGATGGCCCGATCTTTGATGCAGCTAATGCTTTCATCGCGTTCCGTCACCGGACCATGCACGCCCTGTAGCTGAAGATCGGAGGTCGACACACCTTTACCGTCTTCATTCCATGCCCCTTCAACCTGGTTTGCTGCGACTGAACCGCCCCATAAAAATCCGTCGGGGAATGCTTTCATGGTATTTCTCCTCATCGTTTTCTACACCATTACGTTGCGCTGAACGGCGGCTCCGCGCTGTCGCGCAGGGGACTGCCAGATAACAGGCAAAAAAAAACTTGGGCAGAAGAGAGTAACGCTACTCACCTCTGCCCAAGTCTCGCCCGCCATTGGCGGTAACGTCTTGTTAGTACACTATACAATCCTGAATCTCTGCGGCAATGCCCCCGTCTGGTTATGTGATTTCGGTCACGACATCTCTGCTGGTGTAAATTGGGGTTGCTATGCATTAGGTGTTTTACCACCTAATGCAGCTGATCATTCGGTGATTACGCTTTCTTTTTCAGCGCATTGACGACGGCTTCGCCGAGTGTTTTAGCTGATGCAGGGTTTTGGCCGGTGATCAGTCTTCCATCCACGACGACTTTATTTTCAAAGATCGGTGCCTCTTCGAACGTTGCACCATCCTTTTTCAACGCGGCTTCGAGTTCAAACGGAACAATCTTGTCGTATTGCCGCGAAGCCTCTTCTTCTGCGGTAAATCCGGTCAGGTGGCGGCCTTTAATCAACAGTTGACCATTGCTGAGCTTCACATTCAGTAATCCAGCCGGACCGTGGCAAACTGCGCTAATGATGTCATTCTTTTCGTACATGGTGCGTACGATGCTGATCAACTCAGGATTGTTGGCAAAATCCCACATCGGCCCATGTCCACCAACGAGCAGGATCGCAGTGTATTTTGCTGGATCAACCTTGGCGAGCGGGATGGAATTAGCGAGCTTGTTACGGTGTTCCGGGTTAGTCCAGAAATCCAGATTCGCCTGATCTTTAAGATCAAATCCGTCAAACGGAGGCAGCCCTCCTTTCGGACTGGCGATATCATAATCCAGCCCGGCTTTATCGAAGACTTCAACCGGGTGGGTCAATTCTGGAAACCAGAACCCGCCAACCAGCTCCGGCGTCTTTTTATCCAGACTGGAGACGACAATCAGTATTTTCTTTTCTTTCAGATTGGCCTGAGCGAAAACAGGGGAGGCTGCGGCAAACATAGCCATCGCGGCGATAAGACCAGCGCAGCGCTTGATTATTGACATAAAAAACTCCTTTCAGCAGGTGGTGTCTGCCGACTATATCTGTGATAGCTGATTGAAAATAGGGGGTAATAATGGGATACATTGTTTAATAAATCGATGTAATAACTTTGTATTGGCGTGAGAAACTGTCGTAAAGTGCGTTGAATGATCCTGGTATCGCATGACGATGAGGAACCCTGATGGGGCAATATGATAACTTTGATGGACTGGCAGAATTTCTGGCGATAGCGAAACGATTGAGTATTCGCAAAGCCGCGCTCGATCTGGGTAAGACGCCGGGTTCGGTGAGCTTGTCGCTCCAGAAACTGGAGCATCGCCTCGGCGTGCTACTTTTCCATCGCACGA
The DNA here is from genome assembly GCF_020166435.1 of Pectobacterium versatile. Taxonomy (GTDB): domain Bacteria; phylum Pseudomonadota; class Gammaproteobacteria; order Enterobacterales; family Enterobacteriaceae; genus Pectobacterium; species Pectobacterium versatile. Next base: position 55,997 of record NZ_JAINZP010000010.1, read on the forward strand.
CGCGCAAAATGGCATTGACGGAAGCTGGAGAAGGCCTGCTGCTGAGAATTGGGCCCGCGGCACACGTTATCGCAACGGGTTTTGAAGATGTGGCTCAATCGGCAAAAAAGCCTTCGGGGACGTTGAAGCTGATCGTAGAACGTTTGGCATTGCCTCATGTTATCGAGCCCCTCATCCCTGCATTTCGTCAAGCATGGCCGAATTTGAATATCGATATCACGGTGAGTAATCGTCACAATAATTTCGTTTCCGAAGGCTACGATGCTGGCATCATGATCGGTTCATACATCGAACAGGATATGATTGCAGTACGACTCTCCCCGCCATTTAAGTGGGCGGTATTTGGTTCGCCAGACTATTTCAAAGCGAACGGTAAGCCTAAAGCGACGCGCGATCTGGTGCATCACGAATGTATTCGCTTCCGTCGCCCTGAAAAGGGCGATATTTACCGATGGGAATTTATCGAAAACAAAGAAAGCGTAAGAGTTGAGCCTACGGGAACGGTGACCGTTAACGATGGGGAGCTCATGCGTAGCCTCGCGGTCAGGGGTGTTGGGCTTATTTACTCATCTACCTTCCATACCTCACGCGAACTGGCAAATGGCACGCTGGAAGCGGCGTTAATCGATCTCTCGCCGGGCAACGATGGCCTCTTTCTTTATTTCTCCAGAGCCGCGAGGAATCAACCCAAATTGCGTGCGTTTATCGACGTGTGTTCACAGATAATTAAGACGTGAATACGTTTCTCCGAATCGTTGCGTTGTGAAAATAACGCTACAAAGCGCCCCTTTTCAGGGGGCGAGTGCGATCAATTAATGTCAACGTTGAACTCATGCTCTTCCCACGTTGACTTATTGAAAGGCTGACCATAAATCAGTTTCAGCGTACCTTTGCCGGATCCTGTACCAATGAAATAAAAGGTTTGTTCACCACCACAGCCTACCATGCCATCTTTGCAATCGGTGGATTCGTGCAAAAAAAAGGAGTCGCGCTATTAACGCAACTCCTTGATATATTTGGTGGCCCCTGCTGGACTTGAACCAGCGACCAAGCGATTATGAGTCGCCTGCTCTAACCACTGAGCTAAGGGGCCGATTGGACGATGATTATACGGTAATGTGCAGGGGAAGGTCTATAGGTTATCTGCCGGGTGGTGGTTTTATACTCAAGATAGCTTGTTGTTATTCTTATCAGTATTTACGATGGGCATAGTCAACGGCAGTAAGGAAAGACATGATTACCGATATTCTGGCAATGAATCTTCAGGTTGTTTTCTGCGGTATTAACCCAGGGCTATCGACGGCCCATCACGGTTACCACTTCGCGAATCTCAGTAATCGTTTCTGGAAAGTGATTCATCAGGCGGGTTTTACCGAACGTTTGCTGGTTCCTGCACAAGAACAGCATCTGTTGGACACCGGATGCGGCATCACCATGCTGGTGGAGCGTCCCACAGTTGAAGCTACCGAGTTGGGACGAGATGAGCTGTTGCAGGGGGGGAATGCGATTGTTGAGAAGATGACACGCTATCAACCGCGCGCACTAGCCGTGCTGGGGAAACAGGCGTTCAGTCAGGCTTTTGGTATCAAAAAGGTTTCATGGGGACGCCAAGAGCGGCGTATTGGCGAGACGCAGGTTTGGGTGCTACCAAATCCAAGTGGGCTGAATCGTGCGACGCTGGAGTCGCTGGTGGCGTCGTATCAGGAGCTGCATCGGGCATTGCTGGACAACGTATAAATTAGAGATGGGTGTTCTGACAGGCAAAAAATAACCCCGGCGAACCGAGGTTATCTATATTTTGGGGCTATTTGGGCGTGTAGATTAGCTGAGGGATGAATTAATCATCCAGGAAGCTACGCAGTACTTCGGAACGGCTTGGGTGTCGAAGTTTACGCAGCGCTTTCGCTTCGATCTGACGAATACGTTCACGCGTAACGTCAAACTGTTTGCCCACTTCTTCCAGCGTATGGTCGGTGTTCATATCAATACCGAAACGCATGCGCAGTACTTTCGCTTCACGTGCTGTCAGGCCAGCCAGTACGTCGTGTGTCGCAGAACGCAGGCTTTCCGATGTGGCGGAATCCAACGGTAGCTCCAGCGTCGTATCTTCGATGAAATCGCCCAAATGTGAATCTTCATCATCACCAATTGGGGTTTCCATTGAAATCGGCTCTTTCGCGATTTTCAGCACTTTGCGGATCTTGTCTTCCGGCATCAGCATACGTTCAGCCAGTTCTTCCGGCGTCGGCTCGCGACCCATTTCCTGCAGCATCTGACGAGAGATACGGTTCAGTTTGTTGATCGTCTCAATCATGTGTACCGGAATACGGATGGTACGTGCCTGATCGGCGATAGAACGGGTGATCGCCTGACGGATCCACCAAGTTGCATAGGTCGAGAATTTGTAACCACGGCGATATTCGAACTTATCTACCGCTTTCATCAGACCGATGTTGCCTTCCTGAATCAGGTCGAGGAACTGCAAACCGCGGTTGGTGTATTTCTTCGCGATAGAAATAACCAGACGCAGGTTGGCTTCCACCATTTCTTTCTTGGCGCGGCGAGCTTTCGCTTCACCAATCGACATACGGCGGTTGATGTCTTTAACCTGCTCGATCGTCAGACCGGTTTCTTCTTCGATCTGCTGTAGCTTTTGCAGACTGCGGGTGACGTCTTCTTCAACATCATTCAGCTTTTCAGACCATGGCTTGCCCATTGCGACTGCTGCGGCAAACCAAGTGTTGTTGGTTTCATTGCCAGTGAACATCGTGACGAAGTTTTTCTTCGGCATTTTGCACTGTTCAACACACAACTTAATGATCAAACGTTCCTGAGTACGAACGCGATCCATCATGGAACGCATGCTGTTAACCAGGAAATCAAACTGTTTCGGCACCAGACGGAACTGTTTGAAGACTTCGGACAGATTCAGGATTTCCTGTGCTGCTAATGCATGGCTACGACCGTGAGCTTTGATAACCTGACGGGTCGTTTCATATTGCACACGCAGCTCGGTGAACTTCTCACGCGCCAGCTCAGGATCGATGCTGTTGTCGTCTTCTTCTTCCTCTTCGTCTTCTTTTTCCTCATCATCATCGTCCATTTCTTCGCTCGAAAGCTCGGAACCAACGTGAGTCGCGGTAGGCGCAATGTCCTCTTCCGCATTAGGATCGACGAAGCCAGTGATCAGGTCGGACAGGCGGCTTTCGCCCGCTTCGACGCGGTCATACTGTTCCAGCAGGTAAGTAATGGCTTCAGGATACTCCGCAACAGAGCACTGAACCTGGTTGATACCGTCTTCAATACGTTTGGCGATGTCGATCTCGCCCTCACGCGTCAACAGCTCAACGGTACCCATTTCACGCATGTACATGCGAACCGGATCGGTGGTGCGACCAATTTCCGATTCAACACTGGATAGAACCTGCGCAGCAGCCTCTGCCGCATCTTCATCGGCATCATTGGTGTTTTCGGCCAGCAACAGATCGTCTGCATCCGGTGCTTCTTCCATCACCTGGATGCCCATGTCGTTAATCATCTGGATGATATCTTCGATCTGATCCGAATCGATGATATCTTCCGGCAGATGGTCATTGACCTCAGCATAGGTCAGGTAGCCTTGCTCCTTACCACGGGTGACAAGCAGCTTCAGCTGTGACTGCGGGTTTTGCTCCATAAGACGGTATCCACACTTCAGAGTATTTGGGTTGGTGTCGGTCAGCGTAGTTCGCTAACAATAGCATTAGGGGTATTTTTCTTATCGCCGCGCCCCTGTAGCGGCTCTTTGCAGGGCTCAACCCTGCTATTTATCGGCAATTAAGCCTCTGTATCAGTGTTTTCTGGTCAACGCCAGTTGCAACGACCAAAGCTCTTTTTTTTCTTTGGCGTTGAGCCCATGCGTTCTGTCACGGGCAATCAATGTTTCTTGTCGCTGTTTCAACAGTTGATCGTAGAGCTCTGCCAGACTGATTCTGAACTTCTCGTCGAGCTCTTCCTCTACGATCATATGGTTCCATACCGCTATGGTTTCAAGCTGTTTATAGTATTTGCTGTCTCGATATTGTTCTAACAGTAGAGCCATACTCATTCCCGGGCTGGCGTTACAGATTTTCACCAAGTCCTGAAACAACGATAAACCTGGGACTTTGTCTTGCTCAATACCTTCCAACGCGAGGTCAGGAACTTCAGTCGCTAGCCTCGGGTTTTGCACTAAGAGTCCTATAAGTATACGCATAGTTGTGACTTTTAGTTGCGGCGTCTGGTAAGACTGCTCCAGCTCTGCGGCTTTGGGCAGCAGCCGATCCAACTGGCTGTCGTCCAAAATACCTAGCTTGTTGCCAAGTTGCTGGCGTAAGTAAAGCCGTTGTGTTTCTCCCGGCACTTGACCAATCAATGGCATAGCGAGAATACCAAGTTTGGTTCGACCATCAGCAGAACTCATATCCACCTGCTGTTGCAGCGTCTCAAACAGAAACTGTGACAGCGGCAACGCTTGTACCATACGCTGCTCAAAGGCGGCTTTGCCTTCTTTACGCACCAGTGTGTCGGGATCTTCACCGTCCGGCAGGAACATAAAACGTAGCTGGCGACCATCGTTCAAATAGGGTAGCGCAGTTTCCAGCGCGCGCCATGCCGCTTCGCGTCCTGCACGATCCCCGTCGTAACAACACACCACCTGGTCTGTGGCGCGAAAGAGTAACTGAATGTGTTCGGCAGTAGTGGAAGTACCCAGCGATGCCACCGTATAATCAATACCAAACTGCGCCAGCGCCACCACATCCATATAACCTTCAACAACCAAGAGTCGTTTGAGATCTTTATGGCTTTGCTGTGCTTCATACAGGCCGTACAGCTGGCGACCTTTATGGAAAATGCTCGTTTCTGGTGAGTTCAGATACTTCGGCGTATCGTTACCTAACACGCGTCCGCCGAAGGCAATCACTCTTCCCCGTTTGTCGCGGATGGGGAACATCACTCGCTCGCGAAAGCGGTCGTACGTTCTGCCCTGATCGTTAGTCACCAGCATACCGACATCGTTCAATACGTTGCGATCGCTACCTTCACCAAACCGCTTGAGAACGTTATCCCAGCCAGATGGGGCGAAGCCAATTGCAAAATGGCTGATCACCTCTGCACTTAAACCACGCTGTTGCAGATACTGCAACGCAGGAACTCCGACGGAATGTCGCAGTGCTTGCTGATAAAACGAGCTGATGTGTCCCATCAGCTCATACTGATTATGTCGTTGGTGAATTTCTTGCTTAGTTGGGCCTGTGCCAGTTTCATAAGGCACTTCCAGGCCATGCATCGTAGCCAGTTCTTCAATGGTTTCAACGAATTCGAGACGATCGTAATTCATTAAAAAGTCTATGGCGGTGCCGTGTGCGCCACAGCCAAAACAGTGATAGAACTGTTTGTCACCGTTTACGGTGAATGAGGGGGTTTTTTCGTGATGGAATGGACAGCACGCGTGGTAGTTTTTGCCCTGTTTTTTCAGTTTGACGCGCGCGTCAATGAGATCGACGATGTCGGTGCGAGCCAGCAGGTCATTAATAAATACGCGTGGGATTCGTCCAGCCATAAGCCCCTAGTGTTATACCCTTCTGTAAGGTGGTTACATTGGATATAGCTTATAAACGACAACAAGCCGCGCCTCCTTTAGGAAAGCACGGCCTTACGTATGCAACTGCTAAGTCTGCGGATTAATCACGCGTTGGAGGGAACCCCTCCTGAAAATTAATACAGACGAGTGCGGCGTGCGTTTTCTCGAGCCAATTTCTTCGCGTGACGTTTCACTGCAGAAGCTTTAGCGCGCTTGCGTTCAGTCGTTGGTTTTTCATAAAACTCACGACGACGAACTTCAGCCAGAACGCCTGCTTTTTCACAGGAACGTTTGAAGCGACGCAGAGCTACGTCGAACGGCTCGTTTTCACGTACTTTAATTACCGGCATGTGCCTCTCACCTCAATAAATTCGGTTTGCCGCTGGCCTTGTGCCAGCCTTTTCAAAATGGTGCGGAATTCTACTGCAAACGTGACGCCTTTGTAAAGCATTGCGGTGATCATAAAACATCCAACCGCTGCCAGCGCAGAAATCAGGTCGCTTATGGTAGACTATCCGCAGTTTGAAGCAAGCGGCATTTAACGAATGCTCGTATCGTCATCAAAGTAGGAACAGCAATGCGCGTATTGGGTATCGAAACATCCTGTGATGAAACCGGAGTAGCTATTTATGACACGGAAGCTGGTTTGCTCGCCAATCAGCTATACAGTCAGGTCAAATTACATGCTGATTACGGTGGTGTAGTGCCTGAGCTCGCCTCACGCGATCACGTGCGCAAAACAGTTCCGTTGATTCAGGCGGCGCTGCGTGAAGCTGGGCTACAGGCTGACGATATCAATGGCGTGGCTTACACCGCAGGCCCAGGCTTGGTCGGCGCGCTACTGGTGGGGGCGACTATCGGCAGGTCGTTGGCATTCGCATGGGGGGTACCGGCGATTCCTGTTCACCATATGGAAGGGCACTTGCTGGCACCGATGCTGGAAGATAATCCGCCAGCGTTTCCTTTCGTGGCGCTGCTGGTTTCTGGTGGTCATACGCAGCTCATCAGCGTGACGGGCATTGGTGAGTACCGTTTGCTGGGTGAGTCGATTGATGATGCGGCGGGTGAAGCGTTTGATAAAACGGCGAAATTACTGGGATTAGATTATCCCGGTGGCCCAATGCTGTCGAAAATGGCGCAGGCGGGGGATTCCCAACGCTTTACGTTTCCGCGCCCGATGACCGACCGTCCGGGGCTGGATTTCAGCTTTTCTGGGCTAAAAACGTTTGCTGCTAATACGATTCGTAGCAACGGTGATGACGATCAAACGCGTGCTGACATCGCTCGTGCGTTTGAAGATGCCGTTGTAGATACGTTGGCGATAAAATGTCGTCGTGCGCTGGATGAGACGGGCTTTAAACGACTGGTCATGGCGGGGGGCGTGAGCGCAAACCGGACGTTACGCCAGCGCTTAGGTGAAGTGATGGCGAAACGCGGTGGTGAAGTGTTTTATGCGCGGCCTGAATTCTGTACGGATAATGGCGCGATGATTGCCTATGCGGGCAGTGTACGCCTGGTGCATGGCGCGAGCCAGACGCTGGGCGTATCTGTTCGGCCACGTTGGCCGTTAGCTGAATTGCCTGCGGTGTGAGCGTTAGATCGTTAATCGCTACGTGTAGATAGCTGCTCTACACGTAGTGAAGAAAGCGTAGCAAAAACATTAGCGTATAAGCGGATTACAGCTCTTGTTCGAATAGCACCAGAATCGCTTCGTAAAGCTGTTTGACGCTGAAGCCTCTTGCTGGGGTGGTAAAAATAGTGTCATCCCCTGCAATGGTGCCGAGAATGCCTTCTGACTTACCTAGTGAGTCCAGCAGGCGAGCAATGAGCTGCGCGGCGCCAGGGCTGGTATGGATCACGACGACGGCATCATTGTAATCCACGTCCAGCACCAGGTTCTTCAGCGGGCTGGACGTCGTCGGGACGCCAAGTTCGGCAGGGAGACAATACACCATCTCCATTTTTGCATTGCGTGTGCGCACGGCGCCAAATTTCGTTAGCATGCGTGACACCTTGGATTGGTTGATGTTTTCAAATCCTTCGTCTTGCAATGCCTGAACAATTTCACTTTGAGAACTGAATTTCTCTTCCTTTAACAGCGCTTTGAACGCTTTAACGAGGTCTTCTTGTTTTGTCGAATTTCGCATTCTGCACCGGATTAATTGTTATGGTTAATCTTCCTATTATGCAGTTGTGTGAATTTTTATGCAATTAAATCGCGTATAATTCCAATCCATTTCACCAGATATGTGTTAGTCGCTGTTTTCAAAAAAAATCGACTCTTGGGTAGTCCGAAAAATGCGTCCCGCGTCACATAAAAGTAAATCAAATGTTATCAGAATGATGTTGTTCGGACGCCATTGATCGGTGTAATGTAGCGCACTGGTTAAACGCACGTGAATGAACACCGCGTTATAGCTCAATAGCTTATTAACTTTACTTACCTTTCAAACGAATAGGTTGTTTTTGATTTATTATTAGAGACATAGCGTATTTTTTGTCTCTCGTGTCATTTGTGGAAAGATAAGTAGGTTGCTCGTATCCCCATTTTTATATTCTGTTTATAACCAAATGAATTCACGGCACTTTTTTATTTTATGATAATAAGGAGTTTAGGATGAAAGTTGCAGTTCTCGGAGCAGCAGGTGGTATCGGTCAGGCACTCGCACTCCTCCTCAAAACCCAGCTTCCTTCAGGTTCAGAGCTATCCCTTTACGATATCGCCCCAGTAACGCCGGGTGTTGCCGTCGATCTGAGCCATATTCCTACAGCAGTGAAGATCAAAGGCTATAGCGGTGAAAATGCTAAACCAGCGCTTGTTGGTGCAGATATCGTGCTGATCTCCGCGGGTGTGGCACGTAAACCTGGTATGGATCGTTCCGATCTGTTCAACGTCAATGCTGGCATTGTGCGTAATCTGGTTGAGCAAATTGCGGTTACTTGCCCGAAAGCCTGTATCGGTATCATCACCAACCCGGTGAATACGACCGTTGCCATCGCAGCAGAAGTGCTGAAAAAAGCTGGCGTATATGACAAAAACAAACTGTTCGGCGTCACAACGCTGGATATCATCCGTTCCAACACGTTCGTTGCTGAGCTGAAAGGCAAACAGCCGCAGGACATTAATGTGCCGGTTATCGGTGGACACTCTGGTGTGACGATTCTGCCACTGCTGTCTCAGGTTCCTGGTATCAGCTTCAGCGAGCAGGAAGTGGCCGATCTGACCAAGCGTATCCAGAATGCAGGTACTGAGGTTGTTGAAGCTAAAGCGGGTGGCGGATCGGCAACGTTGTCTATGGGTCAGGCCGCAGCACGTTTTGGTCTGTCTCTGGTTCGTGCACTGCAAGGTGAAAACGGTGTGGTGGAATGTGCATACGTTGAAAGCGATGGCAAATATGCCCGCTTCTTCGCTCAGCCGATTCTGTTAGGCAAAGACGGCGTCGCCGAGCGTAAAGACATCGGCACATTAAGTGCTTTTGAGCAAAACGCGCTTAACAGTATGCTGGATACACTGAAGCAGGATATTGAGTTAGGCGAGACGTTCATCAAGAATTAATCATTGAGATTCTTGTAATACGTTACGTTGAATAAAAAGCCGGAGATGTCGATCTCCGGCTTTTCTTTTTTAATCGGGACGGATGAGTTTTTTTCTGTCGATAAGCTCATTGGTTTCTGGATTGTAGTACCGGCTGGGCCAAATCTCTGATGGGTGAATACCCATCGCATCGGCAATAAGCCACTCCCCTTTGGGCCAAGGGCGTGAGAGTGCATTAGCTAGCGTAGATGAGCTTAATCCGGCCGCTCGCGATACCGCCGCCAGCGTCGTATTTTTCTTGCGCAGTGCAGCAATGATATCAGCGGGATGCCAGTCTTGTTTCCTTAAAATCATAATTCTTCCCTTATTTGCTATAAGACGACTGTAGATTAGTGGTATAAATAACGGATGTTAGTTATATGCCGAACTAACATGACATTATTATTTGGAAATAATATAGCATTAATTTTCCTTAAAATTCTCAATTAATTTCCAAATAAGGGCGTTTTTGTTAGGGATGGCACTATCAGGATGAAAGGCAATGAAAAAAGAGTGGTTTGCTACCAGCGAATTGGTTGGAGTCGGCGGCCTTCCGAAATCAAGACAAGGATTAAATAAGCGCGCCCGCGAGGATGGATGGGAGAAGCGTCGCCGTAAAGGCGTCCAGGGAAGAGGAGTGGAGTATTCAATTCACAGCTTGCCGGATACGGTAAAAAAATCCCTATTACTCGAAATCGAGCCTTCCGCCTACTCGGCGAAACAGCCTGCGGCACTGGCCGTATGGATGCAAATTTATCAACAACTATCTGAAAAAGAAAGAGATGAGCTAATCGCTTATATTCTGCGAGTCGGGGTGTCAACCACGCTGAGCCAGTTAGGTATTACACCGTCTGATGGGGAACCTGTCTCATCAATGGTGATTGACTGATTCGTTACTGGCGATCTTTCTGAACTTAGCCTCAGTGATGAAAAGGAATCTGTATTTTCTGTCGCTTTGTAGCACTTTCTCTGGCTGCGGTGGTTGGGCATCACGCTGGATTTAATCATTTCTTCTATTACTTAGGTGTGTCGGTAACGTGTAAAAGTTAGCGGTTTAGGTAATTATAGTCTACTATATGGAAACTTTTGGGCGAGTTGACGTAATGCCTGTTCAAAACAAACAAGGGAGTGACGAGTATGGACAAAGAGTGGTTTGCAACAAGTGAGCTGGTTGGTGTAGGTGGATTACCTAAGTCGCCACAGGGGCTGAACAAGCGGGCACGAGATGACGGTTGGGAAAAGCGCAGGCGGAAAGGGGTTCAAGGGCGCGGTGTCGAATATTCTATTCGCAGTTTACCGAACGAGGTCAGGAACTCTCTGTTAGTAAAAGAAAATCCGCCAACCGAGTATTATCGTATAGATAATGAGCCGACCCTGCTGTCATCGTGGGTGCATATTTTCCATCAACTTTCCGTTGATGAACGAAGCCGGCTGATTAATTTCATCTTGCGTGAAGGGACAATAGCGATGCTGTCTCGGCTGGATGATGTCACACTCGACCAGACTGCCTAAGTCTGGCGAAGGAGTAGCGCTGCAAGGCAGCGCTACTTATGAATCAACGATCTTATCTGATAGAACCTTACACCACGTTAGAAATCGCGCTGTACGGCTAAGTGGGCAAGGCCTTCGAGCGCAACGCGGTGTGGTGTTTCCGGCAGCAGCTGTAGTGCGCTAATCGCCTTATCTGCCTCTTCTTCGGCACGCTGACGCGTATAATCAAGTGAACCGCATTGCTGCATGGCGGCAAGAACGGGTCCCAGCAGATGACGCCCGTTTCCTTCTTCAATCGCCTTGCGAATCATCGAACGTTGTTCTGCATTACCATGACGCATTGCGTGCAGCAGCGGCAGCGTTGGCTTGCCTTCATTGAGATCATCGCCCGTGTTTTTACCCAGCGTTTTGCCGTCCGCGCTGTAGTCGAGCAGATCGTCAATTAACTGGAACGCAGTGCCCAGGTAGCGGCCATAGTCCTGAAGCGCTTTTTCTTGCTCTGGCGTCGCGCTGGCAAGGATCGATGATGATTGCGCTGCGGCTTCAAATAAACGTGCTGTTTTACTGTAAATGACGCGCATATAGCTTTCTTCAGTGATATCTGGGTCGTTGCAGTTCATTAGCTGCAAGACTTCACCTTCAGCAATCACGTTCACCGCTTCTGACATCAGCGCCAGAACGCGTAATGATTCAAGGCTGGTCATCATCTGGAAGGCGCGGGTATAAATGAAATCCCCAACCAGCACACTTGCTGCGTTGCCAAAGGCGGCATTTGCCGTCGCTTTACCCCGGCGCATGTCGGATTCGTCTACCACGTCGTCATGCAGCAGCGTTGCTGTGTGGATAAATTCGATCAGCGCGGCGACAGTGACATGTTTATCACCGTTATAGTTGAGGGCTCTGGCCGCAAGGACAGCAATCATCGGGCGTATACGTTTTCCACCACCGCTGATGATGTAATGTCCAAGCTGGTTTATCAAAACGACGTCAGAATTCAGTTGTTCAAGAATGACGTTATTAACAGCTGCCATATCCTGCGTAGTTAATGTTGTAATTTGTTCTAGATTCATGGTTTATGCCAACGTATGTCTTCAACACTGCCGTAAGATTGCTGTTGCATATCGGCAAGACGGAACTTATTGGGCTGATTGTACTTGAAAAATGAGAGAGATAAACGGCAGTTGATACGTTGTATTCTTTTTCTTCACATCCGTTGATTATGCACTTGTCATCCTCAGTATTTTTGCGTAGAATTCGCGCCCTATTATGAATATTTATAGCGCGCTCTGAAACCTATTAACGGGTGCGCGGAAAGCGGAGTTTTATATGTACGCAGTTTTCCAAAGTGGTGGTAAACAACACCGAGTAAGCGAAGGGCAAACCGTTCGCTTGGAAAAGCTGGACATCGCAACTGGTGAAGCCGTTGAGTTTGACCAAGTTCTGATGGTTGCCAATGGTGAAGAAATCAAAATCGGCGTTCCTTTCGTCGATGGCGGTAAAATCAAAGCTGAAGTTGTTGCTCATGGTCGTGGCGAAAAGGTGAAGATCGTTAAGTTCCGTCGCCGTAAACACTACCGTAAGCAAGCAGGCCACCGTCAGTGGTTCACTGACGTGAAAATTACCGGCATCAGCGCTTAAGATTAGGAGAGCGGATTAAATGGCACACAAGAAAGCTGGCGGTTCAACCCGTAACGGTCGTGACTCTAACGCACAACGTCTGGGCGTAAAACGTTTTGGCGGCGAAAGTGTACTGGCTGGCAACATCATCGTTCGTCAACGTGGTACCAAATTCCACGCAGGAACTAACGTTGGCTGCGGGAAAGACCATACTCTGTTTGCTTTGACTGATGGTAAAGTTCAGTTTGAAGTTAAAGGCCCAAAAAACCGTAAATTTATCAGCATCGTTGCTGAATAATTTTTCGCGTTAGGTCTGACGGATTTAAGCCCCGCAATTCTTTGCGGGGCTTTTTACATTCTGATTCTGAGTAAACCATCTGGATAAGTATGAATACTAAACAACAGACGGGCATCGGTCTTTGTCTGGCGCTGACTACGGCTGTTTGCTGGGGGGCGTTACCGATAGCCATGAAACAGGTTCTGGTGGTGATGGAACCTTATACGATTGTTTGGTATCGCTTTTTCATTGCTTCCATTGGACTCGGCATTATTCTGTCATCCCGTAAAAAGTTGCCGCCAATGCGGGTTTTCCGGCATCGGCGCTGGTGGGTTCTGCTACTGATTGCGACGGCTGGGCTACTGGGCAACTTTGTTTTCTTTAGCTCGTCTCTCCAATATCTGAGCCCGACAGCGTCTCAGGTTATCGGGCAGCTTTCCCCTGTAGGTATGATGTTCGCCAGCGTACTTATCCTAAAGGAAAAGATGCGCGGCACGCAGATCATTGGCGCGATCATGCTGATCTGTGGTCTGCTCCTGTTCTTTAATACCAGCCTGATTGAGATTTTTACCCGACTGACAGACTACACGTTGGGCGTGCTGCTGGGTGTTTGCGCCTCGGCGGTGTGGGTATCTTATGGTGTAGCGCAGAAAGTTCTATTGCGACGTCTGACATCACAGCAGATTCTGTTTTTGTTATATGTTCTGTGTGTCGTCTTTATCACGCCTTTTGCCAAGCTTGACGTTATTTTTCAACTGAGCAACTGGCAGCTTATTTGCCTGTTATTCTGCGGTGCGAATACGTTGATTGGATATGGTGCGTTGGCGGAAGCAATGGCTCGCTGGCAGGCGTCGCAGGTTAGTGCGGTCATTACGCTGACGCCGTTGTTTACGCTGCTGTTTTCCGATCTGCTGGCATTAGGGTGGCCGACTTTCTTTGCTGCTCCAGTATTGAATTGGATTGGTTACGTCGGTGCGTTTGTGGTTGTTGCTGGCGCCATGTTTTCCGCTATTGGACATCGTTTCCTTCCTGGAAAGAAAGAGCCTGTGCTGCCACCATTGGTAGCGAAAAAATAGCTTAAGAGAAAACGTATTGCAGCGGTCACAGCCATCTTTTGACAGTCTGCATGTGTTGTTTATTTTTAATACAGATGAAATTATTGGAGCGGGCAGGTACAATCCGCTCCTTTGCTGGAATGCGTTCTGGTGCGTCAGTTTTTTAATGGTGAGTAGAAATACGCTACATGCCTTAAAATCAAAAAGTTACGCCAAGAAGAACCAATAACAAGCCTAAAACACGTAGATATTCTCTATTGGTTTTTTGCGGAGAGAATCAATGAAGTTTGTAGATGAAGCCACAATTCTCGTTGTGGCAGGCGATGGCGGTAACGGTTGTGTCAGCTTTCGCCGTGAAAAATATATTCCCAACGGTGGCCCAGACGGCGGTGACGGCGGGGATGGCGGGGACGTTTATCTGCTGGCAGACGAAAACCTGAACACGTTGATCGACTATCGTTTTGAAAAAGCTTTCCGCGCTGAGCGTGGACAAAACGGGCAAAGTCGCGACTGTACGGGTAAACGTGGTAAAGATATTACGATTAAAGTTCCTGTCGGTACCCGTGTTCTTGATCAGGGAACGGGCGAAGTACTGGGCGATATGACTCGCCATCAACAGAACTTGATGGTCGCGAAAGGCGGCTGGCATGGCTTGGGTAACTCGCGTTTTAAATCGTCAGTCAACCGTGCTCCGCGTCAAAAAACCAATGGTACAAAAGGCGAAGAGCGTGAGCTGACGCTGGAACTGCTGTTGCTGGCTGACGTGGGAATGCTTGGCCTGCCTAACGCAGGTAAATCGACCTTTATCCGCGCAGTATCAGCAGCTAAGCCGAAAGTGGCCGATTATCCGTTCACCACCTTGGTGCCGAGCCTTGGTGTGGTCCGTATGGATAGCGAGCAGAGCTTTGTTGTAGCGGATATCCCAGGTTTGATTGAAGGCGCGTCTGACGGTGCGGGGCTGGGGATTCGTTTCCTGAAACACCTTGAACGCTGCCGTGTTCTGCTGCATTTGGTTGATCTGGCACCGATTGATGAGTCAGATCCGATTGAAAATGCCAAGATCATTATCAACGAGTTAGAGCAGTATGGCGCTGGCTTGGCAGAAAAACCGCGTTGGCTGGTTTTCAACAAGGTTGACTTGATCGATAAGGCTGAAGCGGAAAGACGTGCCAAAGAGATTGCGGCCGCGCTTGGTTGGGATGATAAATACTATCTGATTTCTGCGGCGAACCGTGAAGGTGTCAACCCACTTTGCTGGGACGTGATGAACTTCCTGAAAGCGAATCCGAAAGTGACGGCGATTGCCGAAAGCGCACCGGAAAAAGTGGAGTTCATGTGGGATGATTATCACCGCGAACAACTGGCTGAAATAGAAAAAGAAGCCGAAGAAGAGTGGGATGATGATTGGGACGATGAAGATGATGAAGGTGTTGAGATCATCTATCAAAAATAATTCGTTCTTCTGCTAGTCAGATCTCGTCAACGCGGCCTTACCCTCAAAGTAAGGCCGCGTTGTTGTTTTAATTGCTCTGATAAATATCTTTGTAGAGACGGCTTTCAAATCTCACCAGAGGAACGCGACGTGCGCGTTGGTCTTCTGGCGGCACAGCATAACCGGATAGGAACTGGACGAATGCCATGCGCTGGCCGCTTGCAGTAGTAATGAAGCCTGCAAGATTATATACGCCCTGCAATGCCCCGGTTTTAGCCGAAACCTTGCCATCGACGCCAGCTTCATGCAGGCCGCCACGATAACGTAGCGTGCCGTCATAGCCGGAAAGCGGAAGCATAGTGATGTAATTCAGTTCATTATCGTGCTGTGCGATATACTGCAAGACCTGCATCATCGTTTCCGGTGAAATCAGGTTGTGTCGTGACAGGCCTGAACCATCTACAACAATGCTGTTTCCTAAATCTACACCCGCTTTCTGCCGCAGAATTTGTCGCACGGCATCAGCGCCAGCGCGCCATGTTCCTGGTACGCTAAAACGTTCGTGCCCAATAGTTCGAAAGACCGTGTCGGCAATCATGTTGTCTGATTTTTTCAGCATGATAGTGAGCAGGTCGTGCAGCGGAGGCGATTGTGTCTGAGCCAGTACGCTTCCTGCTGGGCCTGGCTGCGTCTGACGGCGAAGGCTGCCTTTAATACGAATATCTGCCTGCTGTAGCTCATCTTTAACGATAGCGCCGGCATAGCTGGCGCCATCCTGAATCGCGAATGCCAGCGGAAGCGGCTCTGTGCGCTGAACCAGACAACCTGTAAGCGTAAAGCGATTTAATTCCCCGGGTACCACATCCAATTCGCAATATTGGGCATCGGATGAGCCTTTAGCCAGCGTGCGGACTTCGCTGAACATCTGTACCGGATAATAGGATGCAACGCGGATAAACGCATTATCACCTGCTTTAGGCGCACTGTAGAGTGAGACGGAGAAGCAGTTGCGATCGACAATCGCGGCACCCGGAGGGGCGCTGAAACACTGTGTCATGTCGTTCCAGGGCCAGCCTGGCGCTTTATCGTGACTGGCGAACACTGAGGTGTCGATCAGCACATCACCTGAGATTTCCTGTATCCCACGCTTTCTTAATTCCTGCACCATATTCCGTATTTGCTGGCGTTTAAGCGTCGGATCGCCGCTAAACCGTACGATGAGATTACCGTTCAGAATACCGCTGGTGACAGGCCCGTGGCTTTCCATCGTGGTGATGAATCGATAATCTGGACCCAACTGTAGTAATGCTGCTAATGCGGTTATCACCTTTTGCGTACTGGCCGGAAGCGCCATTTGCTGGCTATTGAAGGCCATACTGGGTGTTGTTGCGCCAACTTTTTGTACCAATAGCGCCAAATTGGCACCATCTGGTAAATATTGGCGATGATCCTCAACAGAAGCTGCATTGGCATGCAGAACAAAAGCGCAGGCAAGTCCGGTAACAATCGATGAAAAACGCATAATCTCAGCTAATAACGGGGTAACGTGTGGTCATACTACGGCGCAACAAGGTCTAAAGTAAACGATGACCCTCATTGAACTCTGGGGTAAAATACGTATCAAAATGCAAAACCGCTGCTAGCCTGGAAATTTTGTTCCGGGGCTGGTTGCTTTTGTTTTATGTCCAGTGAGGACAGACACGTTGCAGAGACTCCGTCGCCTTTGATTTTTAGCGCGTCAGGATGACGATTATTTGAGTCTTACGGACTTTTTTAGAGGTATAGACAATATGAAACAATTTCCGATGACGTTGCGTGGCGCTGAAAAATTGCGCGAAGAGCTTGACCACCTGAAATCTGTGCGTCGACCTGAAATTATTGCCGCGATTGCCGAAGCGCGTGAGCACGGCGATCTGAAAGAAAATGCAGAATATCATGCCGCACGTGAGCAGCAGGGCTTTTGTGAAGGACGTATTCAAGACATTGAAGCAAAACTGTCTAACGCACAGGTTATCGATGTCACGAAAATGTCAGCGAACAATGGGCGTGTTATTTTTGGCGCGACCGTGACGGTGATGAATCTGGATAACGAAGAAGAGCAAACCTATCGGATTGTTGGCGATGACGAAGCGGATTTTAAACAGAATCTGATCTCTGTGAATTCCCCTATCGCGCGTGGCCTGATCGGCAAAGAGCAGGATGACGTTGTGGTCATCCGTACGCCGGGCGGCGACGTGGAATATGAGATCCTGAAGGTAGAATATCTATAAATTTTGCCGGATTGTTGATTAAAACAGCAAAAATTGTAAAGAAAAGAAAAAGGCCGCTTGCGGCCTTTTCTCTAACCGAGAGGCATGGCACCTTTCCGTTAAAACCGAGTATCCTGAAATAAAAAGTGTTATCGTGGTAACACAATTTTACGTTCTTTTGCAGGCCGGTAGAGTACCAACGTATGGCCGATAACCTGAACGTTAGCGGCACCCGTTTCACGAACAATTGCCTCCACGATCAAGGCCTTGGTTTCGCGATCTTCTGTCGCTACTTTTATCTTGATCAGCTCGTGATGTGCCAATGCTTGTTCGATCTCAGCCAGAACACCTTCGGTGAGACCGTTATTGCCCAGCATGACAACCGGTTTTAGCGGATGTGCCAAGCCTTTCAGGTGTTGTTTTTGTTTATTACTTAGGTTCATTGTCTTTTTTACTTAGGTTGGGATTGAAAACGGGTCATTCTACCGCCATCTCATGATTATAACCAATTTGACTGCTCTGATTGGTAATATGTGAGAAGTTTCTCCCCACCACGAGCGTGTTACTGAGAATAGTTGGAAAATCGATGGCGAATAAAAAGCGTTCTGCAAGTTCCAGTCGCTGGTTGCAGGAACACTTTAGCGATAAATATGTGCTGCAGGCCCAGAAAAAAGGGCTGCGCTCACGTGCTTGGTTTAAACTTGACGAAATACAGCAAGGCGACAAACTGTTTAAACCCGGTATGACAGTTGTGGATTTAGGCGCGGCACCTGGCGGCTGGTCACAGTATGTGGTCACGCAAATAGGTGGAAATGGTCGAATTATCGCGTGTGATATTTTACCGATGGATCCGATTGTCGGCGTCGATTTCCTGCAAGGGGACTTTCGTGATGAACTGGTCCTCAAAGCCTTGCTCGAAAGGGTTGGCGATAGCAAAGTTCAGGTGGTGATGTCTGACATGGCCCCTAACATGAGTGGTACACCAGCCGTTGATATTCCGAAGTCGATGTATCTGGTTGAATTAGCACTTGGTATGTGTCGGGATGTATTAGCACCAGGCGGAAGTTTCCTGGTGAAAGTGTTTCAGGGAGAAGGTTTTGATGAATACCTGCGGGAAATTCGCTCCCTGTTTACGAAAGTGAAAATTCGTAAACCAGACGCCTCACGTGCTCGGTCTCGTGAAGTGTATATTGTAGCGACAGGGCGCAAACTGTAGTACCCTAACGCTGTTTTTTAACACAGTTGTAATATGAGGTTAATCCCTTGAGTGACATGGCGAAAAACCTAATTCTCTGGTTAGTCATCGCAGTTGTGCTGATGTCTGTTTTCCAGAGCTTTGGGCCCAGCGAGTCGAATGGCCGTAGGGTGGATTATTCAACCTTCTTGACTGAAGTGAATCAGGATCAGGTCCGTGAAGCACGTATTAACGGGCGTGAGATCAGTGTTATCAAAAAAGACAGCAACAGATACACGACTTACATTCCTGTCAATGACCCCAAGCTACTGGATAACCTGCTAACGAAGAACGTGAAAGTCGTTGGTGAGCCGCCGGAAGAACCGAGCTTGCTGGCTTCTATCTTTATTTCTTGGTTCCCGATGCTGTTACTGATTGGCGTCTGGATCTTCTTCATGCGTCAAATGCAAGGCGGCGGCGGTAAAGGCGCTATGTCCTTCGGCAAGAGCAAAGCGCGTATGCTGACTGAAGATCAGATCAAGACGACGTTTGCTGATGTAGCTGGTTGTGACGAAGCGAAGGAAGAGGTTAGCGAACTGGTCGAGTACCTGCGCGAACCTAGCCGTTTCCAGAAACTGGGCGGTAAAATTCCGAAAGGCATTCTGATGGTCGGCCCGCCGGGAACTGGTAAAACGCTGCTGGCAAAAGCGATTGCTGGTGAAGCGAAAGTACCTTTCTTTACGATTTCCGGTTCTGACTTCGTTGAAATGTTTGTGGGTGTTGGTGCTTCTCGTGTTCGTGACATGTTCGAACAAGCGAAGAAAGCCGCGCCTTGTATCATCTTTATCGATGAAATTGACGCCGTTGGCCGTCAGCGTGGTGCAGGTTTGGGTGGTGGTCACGATGAACGTGAACAAACGCTGAACCAAATGCTGGTTGAGATGGACGGCTTTGAAGGTAACGAGGGTATTATTGTCATCGCGGCAACTAACCGCCCTGATGTGCTTGACCCCGCGTTACTGCGTCCAGGTCGTTTTGACCGTCAGGTTGTGGTTGGCCTGCCGGATGTTCGCGGTCGTGAACAGATTCTGAAAGTTCACATGCGTCGCGTACCGCTGTCTCCAGATATCGATGCGTCAGTGATTGCACGTGGTACGCCAGGTTTCTCTGGTGCGGATTTAGCTAACCTGGTTAACGAAGCCGCATTGTTCTCTGCTCGTGGTAACAAACGCGTTGTGTCGATGGTCGAGTTCGAGAAAGCTAAAGACAAAATCATGATGGGTGCAGAGCGCCGTTCCATGGTAATGACTGAGAAGCAGAAGGAATCGACGGCGTATCATGAAGCAGGACACGCCATCATTGGCCGTCTGGTGCCAGAGCACGATCCGGTCCATAAAGTGACGATCATTCCGCGTGGGCGTGCACTGGGCGTGACGTTCTTCCTGCCTGAAGGGGATGCGATCAGCGCCAGCCGTCAGAAGCTGGAAAGCCAAATCTCTACGCTGTACGGTGGTCGACTGGCCGAAGAAATCATTTACGGCGTGGAACATGTATCAACAGGCGCGTCCAATGACATCAAAGTGGCAACGTCGATTGCTCGTAACATGGTAACGCAGTGGGGCTTCTCTGAAAAACTGGGCCCTTTGCTTTATGCGGAAGAAGAAGGCGAGGTATTCCTCGGTCGCTCCGTGGCAAAAGCCAAGCACATGTCAGATGAAACCGCGCGTATTATCGATCAGGAAGTAAAATCTCTGGTTGAACGTAACTATGTGCGTGCTCGCGAGCTGTTGATGGCAAACATGGATATCCTTCATTCAATGAAAGATGCATTGATGAAGTATGAAACCATTGATGCGCCGCAGATCGACGATCTGATGGGACGTAAGAAAGACGTTCGCCCGCCTGCGGGTTGGGAAGAGTCCCGCTCTGACAACGATTCTGGTAACGGTGGCGGTACACCTAAAGCCCCTACGCCAGTAGATGAGCCCCAGACGCCTAATCCTGGTAATACAATGTCTGAGCAAGTGGACGACAAGTAATTCGCCTGCGATTGACATCTGTAACTTACGAAACCCCAGCTCAGGCTGGGGTTTTTTACTGGGAATGTTCTTCGAATCACATTTCACGCTAACTACATATACCAGAATGCGGAGGTAAATCATGCAACTGGTTGCCAGAGACTCAACGCTGGATCTTTCCTGCCCACACATCATGGGCATTCTTAACGTCACGCCGGACTCTTTTTCCGATGGCGGCAAACACAACAAGCTCGATACTGCATTACTGCACGTTCAGGAGATGATTACCGCTGGTGCGACCCTGATCGATATTGGTGGCGAATCAACACGCCCCGGAGCCGCTGACGTGAGCACGGAAGAAGAGCTGAGCCGTGTGGTGCCTGTGGTGGAAGCCATTGCTAAACGCTTTGACGTATGGATCTCGGTCGATACCTCAAAGCCGGAAGTGATGACGGCGTCTGCGCAGGCGGGGGCGCACCTGATTAATGATATTCGCGCTTTGCAAGAGCCGGGAGCTCTGGAGGCGGCGGCGGCAACAGGTTTGCCTGTGTGTCTGATGCACATGCAGGGTATGCCGAGAACCATGCAGCACAAGCCCCATTATGATGATCTGATGCAGGACATCGGCGATTTCTTGCAACAGCAGATTGAACGCTGTGTGAACGCCAATATTCCGAAAAGTAAGCTATTGCTGGATCCTGGATTCGGATTCGGTAAGAATCTTGCCCATAATTATGCGCTTCTGGCTCGTCTGAGTGAGTTACATCGTTTTGAATTGCCTCTTCTGGTTGGCATGTCGAGAAAATCCATGATTGGGCAGCTCCTTAATGTATCGCCTGCACAGCGTGTTCATGGTAGCGTCGCCTGCGCAGTGATTGCGGCGATGCAGGGAGCACAGATTATTCGCGCTCACGATGTTAAAGAAACGGCTGATGCCATGCGTATTGTTGAAGCTACCCTTTCTGCGAAGGAATAAAAACGAAATGAGTAACCGCAAATATTTTGGTACCGATGGCGTACGCGGCAAGGTTGGCGATACGCCAATTACACCTGATTTTGTGCTTAAACTGGGCTGGGCTGCCGGGAAAGTTCTCGCGCGACATGGTTCTCGTAAGATTATTATCGGCAAAGATACCCGTATTTCTGGCTATATGTTGGAGTCTGCGCTGGAAGCAGGTCTGGCTGCTGCGGGGTTATCCGCTTCTTTTACCGGCCCGATGCCTACGCCTGCGGTTGCTTATCTTACCCGTACGTTCCGTGCTGAAGCGGGTATCGTTATTTCTGCCTCTCACAATCCGTATTACGACAACGGTATTAAATTCTTCTCAATTGACGGCACCAAGCTGCCAGATGACGTAGAAGAAGCGATTGAAGCTGAACTGGAAAAACCGCTGACGTGTGTTGAGTCTGCTGAATTAGGTAAAGCCAGCCGCATTGTTGACGCTGCCGGACGCTATATCGAATTTTGTAAGGGGACATTCCCGAGCGAACTGAGCCTTAATGGCTTAAAGATTGTCGTCGATTGCGCCAATGGCGCTACCTATCATATCGCCCCCAGTGTATTGCGCGAACTTGGCGCTAAAGTCATCGCGATTGGCTGTGAGCCTGATGGGATGAACATCAACGAAGAGTGCGGGGCGACGGACGTCAGACAGCTACAGGCGCGCGTACTGGCTGAAAAAGCGGACGTTGGGCTGGCATTTGACGGCGACGGCGATCGGCTCATCATGGTCGACCATTTAGGCAACAAGGTCGATGGCGATCAGATTCTGTATATCATTGCTCGCGAAGGTTTACGCCAAGGGCAACTACGTGGCGGCGCGGTGGGCACGCTGATGAGTAACATGGGGCTTGAGGTTGCGTTAAAGCAACTGGGTATCCCGTTTGCTCGTGCCAAAGTAGGTGACCGCTATGTATTAGAAATGATGCAGGCAAAAGGGTGGCGCATCGGGGCAGAAAACTCCGGTCATGTGATCCTGCTGGATAAAACCACGACGGGCGACGGTGTGATTGCCGGTTTGCAAGTCCTTACCGCGATAGTGAAAAACCATATGAGCCTGCATGATTTATGCAGCGGAATGAAGCTGTTTCCACAGATTCTGGTTAACGTGCGGTTTACGGGTGAACATGATCCGTTGGAAGACAAAAACGTGCAGCAGATTACGCAGGATGTGGAAAAAGAATTGGCCGGACGCGGGCGGGTATTGCTACGTAAATCCGGCACTGAGCCACTCATCCGTGTCATGGTTGAGGGTGAACACGAAGAGACGGTAATCGCGCTGGCGAATCGTATTGCCGATGCGGTGAAAGCCGTTGGCTGAGGGCTTTTTTGATTCGCCAATCAGATAGATAAGGCTTTCGATAGGTATCTTGTGTCGAAAGCCGCTGTTTTTTTCTGCAATCAACCTGTGGTGACCAAATTACCCTTGCGTACGCTACATCCTTTGGTTAGTATTCAGACCCGCTTGATAAGGGATGTTCTACATCCTGCTTAGCGGAATGACACGCGGTTTACCGCCAGAATATAGCATCTCCATGAATCATGGAGAAAACGGTTAACGGGTACGACTATGTACGAAGCTCTGTTAGTAATTTTCCTGTTAGTATCGATCGGGCTGGTTGCCTTGATCATGCTTCAGCAGGGTAAAGGTGCTGATATGGGAGCGTCGTTCGGAGCAGGTGCTTCTGCCACTTTGTTCGGTTCGAGCGGCTCTGGTAATTTCATGACCCGCATGACGGCGATACTGGCGACCCTGTTCTTCATCATCAGTCTCATTCTGGGCAACTTAAGTTCGCTGCAGAAAAAAGGCGGTGCATGGGATAACCTGAGTCAGCCAGAAAAAGCCGAGCAGACGACAATGCCTGCTGCGCCTTCAACGCCGGCAAGTGACATTCCGAAGTAAGCGTTTTAAAGCAGTAATTGTGATGCCGTGGTGGTGGAATTGGTAGACACGCTACCTTGAGGTGGTAGTGCCCGATTGGGCTTACGGGTTCAAGTCCCGTCCTCGGTACCAACATAAAAAATAGACGTCTATTGACGTCTATTTTTTTGTCTTAATTTCATAAATTTAATGGAGTTCCCTTTTATTCAGTCTCTCTCTATGTCAGGTTGATTCAATCTACACCAGTAGATCTGTGAGTATATATCTTGGTGTAATAATGTCTTATATACTCAGTTCTCGTCGTAAGCACACGGTAAATGTCAAGATAGTTGGGGTGATGCATCCAATTAGTAGAACATGTATTTTTCAATGAACGCCCCGATGACTTTTTCATGCAATTCAATCGAGAGTGAGAAGTAGATTGTTTTACGAGCCAAACGTTTAATACGCGTCCTCAATGTCAGGTTGTTACGCTCAATACGCTGAGTGAATATTTTTCCTGTCAGATGCTTATTCTTCGGTACTTCTCTGGCATAACTGCCCCAGTCATCACTGGTTATCATCCCAATGTTAAACGGCGTCAGCAGAGCCAGAAGTTCGCGGCAGGCGTCATCCGTGCGCGGTCCAAACGTATAAGCCAGAACGCCCACCGCAAGATACAACCAACCTTCATGCGTCCTGATATACGTAATATCTGTTACCCAGCGTTCATCCGGTGCCATCGGATTAAATTGCCACTGGAGCCTGTTGGGCGTCACAATGCTCGCTTCGCCCTTGTTCGACACTGGACTGCGATAACCGACCTGAGCTTTTATTCCAGCGCCGTGCATCAAACGCCAGACTCGGTTCGTACTACACTGCTTACCCGTATCGTGCAGATCTAGGTGGATCTTGCGATAGCCATATACACATCCAGATTCAAGCCAAAACTGCTTAATCAGCCCGATCATCTTCTGGTCCGTGTGGTATCGCCGTGAATGTGGTTGCTGAAGCCAAGCATAAAAATCACTCGGGTGAACATCCAGAACACGGCAGAGCAAACGAACCGAAAAGTCACGACTATTGTCACGGATAAAGACGTACCTCAGTCGACAGATTTGCGAAGTACGCTGAAGTTTAAAACCCCGAAAGAGATAATTGGAAAGGGTGTTGCATTGACAAGTTGAATCTACAACGGCTTTTTTTAATATGTCTCGTTCATCAGTAACCCGTTTCAGTTCCTTCTGGATCTGCTGGATCTCAACCTGAGCATCAGATTGGTCTTGGTTTACCGAAGAGTCTGGGCCGTACTTCTGTATCCACGCATAAAGACTGTGAGTGGTAATATCAAGGCGTGTTGCCACGCTTGAAACGGAATGACCACGACCAACAACCTATTTGATCGCTTCAATTTTAAACTCGTCGAGATAACGCTTACCGCTCATGGGCACCTCTTTTTTAAGCCATTTTAAATGACTCTAGGGTGGCTAACAAACCCGTAGCGATTCAGCTTAAATATGTAAGAGTTACTGATTTTTATTTGTATATAAAAATTTATCCAGAAATAAAAGGTAGCCATCATCTTGTGTTCTAAGAATATTCATCGTGTCATCTCTTCCAGAACCTTTGCATTAGAGGCTTTCCTCCGCGATTGTTCTGCTTTGTGGCTAGCGTGACGAAACAAGATTTGTTTACAAAAAGGAAGATGCCCATCGCCGCGATGGGCATCTTCCGGCTACCAATAATGTGTTGACAAAGGGACGTATTCCACGTATAAAAATCGCCTTCGAACTAATCTATGGATGACTTGCATTTATGCGGTTGTCAGCGTAGTATTTGCCACGTTTTCGGACGCGGGGTGGAGCAGCTTGGTAGCTCGTCGGGCTCATAACCCGAAGGTCGTCGGTTCAAATCCGGCCCCCGCAACCACTTAACTTCCAGTAAAGTGTTTTTTCAAATACGTTCTTCACTCAATTTCTATCTCTTTTTGCAGTGATTTTTGAAAAAATCCTTCACCGAAAGTTATGCCGTGTTGGTAAGCGGTATTAGGGTCCAGTTGCATAAAGCCCCGATTTATCGGGGTTTTTTGTTATTTGGCAACAAACAACTGGGCTATTAGGCCCTTTTTTTATGTCTTGGGGGTGGACTTGTCCACATTAGAGCAAAAATTAACAGAGATGATTTCAGCACCTGTTGCCGCATTAGGCTACGAATTGGTTGGGATTGAGTTCATCCGCAGTCGCCAATCGACGCTGCGTATCTATATTGATAGTGAAGATGGGATCACTGTTGATGATTGTGCTGATGTCAGCCACCAGGTCAGTGCGGTATTGGACGTAGAAGATCCAATCACTGTCGCTTATAACCTGGAAGTGTCGTCTCCAGGACTTGAGCGTCCCTTATTCACGGCGGCACATTATCTGCATTTTGTCGGCGAAGAGGTGACAGTGGTGCTGCGTATGGCAGTCCAGAATCGCCGTAAATGGTTGGGTGTGATCAAAGCTATTGACGGTGAAATGATCACCATAACAGTGGAAGGCAAAGATGAAGTATTCGCGCTGAGCAACATTCAGAAAGCGAATCTTGTACCCCACTTTTAAAGTTTGGATGAGGCAACTAGGATGAACAAAGAGATTCTGGCTGTTGTTGAAGCAGTTTCCAATGAGAAAGCTCTGCCGCGCGAGAAGATTTTTGAAGCGTTGGAAACCGCACTGGCGACAGCGACCAAGAAAAAATACGAGCAGGAAATTGATGTTCGCGTCAGTATCGATCGCAAAACGGGCGATTTTGATACCTTCCGTCGTTGGGTTGTGGTGAATGAAGTCACTCAGCCAACTCGCGAAATTACGCTTGATGCCGCGCAATTTGAAGATCCTTCTCTTGATGTTGGTGGCTACGTTGAAGATCAAATCGAATCTGTAACCTTTGACCGTATTACTACACAAACGGCAAAACAGGTTATTGTACAGAAAGTGCGTGAAGCTGAACGTGCTATGGTCGTTGATCAGTTCCGTGAGCAAGAAGGCGAGATTATCACCGGTGTCGTGAAAAAGGTGAATCGTGATAATATTTCGCTTGAAGTCAGACCAATCGATGGCTCTAACACCAGTGCAGAAGCGGTAATTGGCCGCGAAGACATGCTGCCTCGTGAAAATTTCCGCCCTGGCGACCGTATTCGTGGCGTGCTGTACTCAGTTCGTCCTGAAGCTCGCGGTGCTCAACTGTTTGTCAGTCGTTCCCGTCCGGAAATGCTGGTTGAACTCTTCCGCATTGAAGTGCCAGAAATCGGTGAAGAAGTTATCGAGATTAAGGCAGCAGCCCGCGATCCAGGTTCACGTGCGAAAATTGCCGTGAAGACGAATGACAAGCGTATCGATCCCGTCGGTGCTTGTGTCGGTATGCGCGGTGCACGTGTGCAGGCCGTCTCCAGTGAACTGTGCGGTGAGCGTATTGATGTCATTCTGTGGGATGATAATCCTGCACAGTTTGTGATCAATGCAATGGCGCCTGCTGATGTGGTATCGATCGTAGTTGATGAAGATACCTGCACGATGGATATTGCCGTTGAGTCGAGCAATCTGGCTCAGGCGATTGGTCGCAACGGGCAGAACGTACGTTTGGCTTCCCAACTGTTGAAACAGCATCGTTCAGACGATCGTTGGGAACTGAACGTGATGACAGTGGAAGATCTTCAAGCCAAGCATCAGGCAGAGGCGCATGCTGCAATCGACGTCTTTACCAAGCACCTTGATATCGATGAAGAGTTCGCCACCGTGCTGGTTGAAGAAGGGTTCTCCTCACTTGAAGAACTGGCCTACGTGCCAATCAAGGAATTACTTGCTATCGAAGGCCTTGATGAAGAAACCGTTGAAGCATTGCGGGAGCGTGCTAAAGCTGCATTAACAACGCTGGCACTGGCGCATGAAGAAAGCCTTGGTGACGGTCAACCTGCTGAAGACTTGCTTAGCTTGCCTGGACTGTCGCGTGAGTTGGCGTTCAAGCTTGCTGCGATCGGTGTTTGTACGCTGGAAGATCTTGCTGAACAGGGCGTTGACGACCTGACAGATATTGAAGAGCTCAATGATGAGCAAGCGGGCGAATTGATTATGGCCGCACGTAATATCTGTTGGTTTGGCGACGACAACGAATAACGAACTGTAGCAGGAAAGGAACAGCATGACAGATGTAACCGTAAAATCGCTGGCCGCAGAGATTCAAACTCCGGTTGACCGCCTGGTGCAGCAGTTTGCTGATGCGGGAATGACCAAGTCTGCATCGGACTCTGTAACCCAGCATGAAAAAGAAACGTTATTAGCGCATCTGAACCGCGATCGCGGTAATGCGCCAAGTAAATTGACGCTGCAACGCAAAACGCGCAGCACGTTAAATGTCCCTAGCACCGGCGGTAAAAGTAAGTCGGTGCAGATCGAAGTCCGCAAGACACGCACTTATGTAAAACGCGATCCGATTGATGCTCAACAGGCTGAAGCGGAAGAGCAGGCACGGCGTGAAGCGGAAGAACAGGCACAACGTGCCGCTGAAGAGCAGGCTAAACGCGAGGCCGATCTGCGCGAAGCTGCTGAGAAAGCGAAGCGTGCTGCCGACGAGCAAGCCAAACGTGAAGCCGCTGAAAAAGCTAAGCGTGATGTAGCGGAAAAAGAAAAAGTGACGAACCAACAAAACGAAAATATGACCAAGCCGGCTCAGTCTGAGAAAGCGAAACGTGAAGCGGAAGCTGCCGAGCTTAAGCGTAAAGCAGAAGAAACTGCACGTCTTAAAGTTGAAGAAGAAGCCCGCCGTATTGCTGAAGAAGCCCGTCGTATGGCAGAAGAAAATGCCGGACGTTGGGAAGCGGAAAGCGCTAAACCTGAAGAATCTGCCGATTATCATGTGACGACGTCGCATCATGCGCGTGAAGCGGAAGATGAAAACGACCGTCAGGTTGAAGGTGAACGCCGTACCCGTACCCGTGCTGCTAAAGTAACCAAGCAGAAGAAAGGTAATCGCCAGTCGGAGTCCAAAGCTGACCGTGAAGAAGCACGCGCAGTTACCCGTGGCGGTAAAGGAAAACGTAAGCCAAGTTCACTGCAGCAGAGCTTCAATAAGCCTGCTCAGGCGGTTAACCGTGATGTTGTGATTGGTGAAACCGTTACCGTTGCTGAACTGGCTAACAAAATGGCAGTTAAAGGCTCTCAGGTCATCAAAACGATGATGAAGTTGGGAGCAATGGCAACCATCAACCAGGTCATCGACCAGGAAACCGCGCAACTTGTCGCGGAAGAGATGGGCCATAAAGTCATCCTGCGTCGTGAGAACGAGCTGGAAGAAGCCGTAATGAGCGACCGTGATATGGGCATCGCGGCGGAATCCCGCGCGCCAGTTGTGACCATCATGGGCCACGTTGACCACGGTAAAACCTCTCTGCTTGACTATATCCGTTCAACCAAGGTAGCAGCAGGTGAAGCGGGTGGTATTACCCAGCACATCGGTGCTTATCACGTTGAAACCGACAACGGTATGATTACGTTCTTGGATACACCAGGACACGCTGCGTTCACCGCAATGCGTGCTCGTGGTGCTCAGGCTACGGATATCGTGGTACTGGTTGTGGCGGCGGATGATGGCGTAATGCCTCAGACAATTGAAGCTATCCAGCACGCGAAAGCGGCTAAGGTGCCAGTTGTTGTCGCGGTAAACAAAATCGATAAGCCTGATGCCGATCCAGATCGTGTGAAAACCGAACTGTCTCAGTACGGCATCATGCCGGAAGAGTGGGGCGGTGAATCTCAGTTTGTTCACGTATCCGCTAAAGCGGGTACGGGGATCGACGAACTGCTGGATGCGATTCTGTTGCAGGCTGAAGTTCTGGAACTGAAAGCGGTCCGTAGCGGCATGGCGAACGGTGTTGTGATCGAATCCTTCCTAGATAAAGGTCGTGGCCCAGTTGCAACCGTACTGGTGCGTGAAGGTACGCTGAATAAAGGCGACATCGTTCTGTGCGGTTTTGAATATGGCCGTGTCCGTGCGATGCGTGATGAATTGGGTCGTGAAATCACGTCCGCAGGACCTTCTATTCCTGTAGAAATTCTCGGTATGTCCGGTGTACCTGCCGCAGGTGACGAAGCAACGGTTGTTCGTGACGAGAAGAAAGCGCGCGAAGTGGCCTTGTATCGCCAGGGTAAATTCCGTGAAGTTAAACTGGCTCGTCAGCAGAAATCTAAACTGGAAAACATGTTTGCCAACATGACGGAAGGTGAAGTTTCTGAATTGAACATCGTTCTGAAATCTGACGTTCAGGGTTCTTGTGAAGCGATTTCCGATTCACTGCAGAAACTGTCTACTGATGAAGTGAAAGTGAAGATCGTCGGCTCCGGTGTGGGCGGTATCACAGAAACGGACGCTACGCTGGCAGCAGCATCTAATGCGATTATCCTTGGCTTTAATGTTCGTGCAGATGGATCAGCTCGCCGCGTAGTTGAAGCGGAAAGTCTGGATCTGCGTTATTACTCCGTCATCTATGATTTGATCGACGAAGTGAAACAGGCGATGAGCGGTATGCTGGCGCCGGAATATAAGCAAGAGATCATCGGTCTGGCTGAAGTGCGTGACGTCTTTAAGTCACCTAAATTTGGTGCCGTCGCGGGTTGTATGGTGACTGAAGGTATCGTTAAGCGTCACAACAAGATCCGTGTACTGCGTGACAACGTGGTTATCTATGAAGGCGAGCTGGAATCACTGCGCCGCTTCAAAGATGACGTTGGCGAAGTCCGTAACGGCATGGAATGTGGTATCGCTGTGAAGAACTACAACGACGTTCGTCCTGGCGATATGATCGAAGTCTTTGAAACGATTGAGATCAAACGTACGATCGCATAATCCGTTTTCAGCGACGATGTAAGTTATTAGTAAGGGGGGCCTAGTGCCCCCCGATTTTTACTTGAGGATTTATCATGGCAAAAGAATTCAGCCGCACCCAGCGTGTCGCGCAGGAAATGCAAAAAGAAATCGCCATTATTATTCAGCGTGAAGTGAAAGATCCGCGCATCGGCATGGCGACCGTCTCCGGTGTGGAAGTGTCTCGCGATCTGGCGTACGCTAAGGTTTTTGTGACCTTCCTGAATGATAACGAACCAGAGCAAATTCAAACGGCAGTAAAAGCACTCCAAGATGCGTCTGGCTTTATCCGTAAGCTGATTGGCAAGGCAATGCGCCTGCGTGTTGTTCCAGAATTGACCTTCTCCTACGATAATTCATTGGTTGAAGGGATGAGAATGTCCAATCTAGTGACCAATGTGGTCAGAAACGATACGGAACGTCGTCCTGTTACGGGCGAAGATCAGGAGGATTAATGAGTCGTCCTCGCCGCCGTGGCCGTGATGTACACGGCGTATTGTTATTAGATAAGCCGCAGGGCGTGTCGTCTAATGATGTTTTGCAGAAGGTAAAACGGATTTTTAACGCTAACAGAGCGGGCCATACGGGGGCGTTAGATCCATTAGCCACCGGTATGCTGCCGATTTGTCTTGGGGAAGCGACGAAGTTTTCCCAGTATCTGCTGGATTCTGATAAGCGCTACCGTGTCATTGCTCGACTTGGGCAACGGACTGACACCTCTGATGCCGATGGCAACGTGATTGAAGAACGTGCGATTGGCTTTTCTGCTATAGATTTGGAGCAGGCGCTGGAAGGCTTTCGTGGCACCACGCAGCAAGTGCCGTCCATGTACTCGGCTCTGAAATACCAAGGGCGCAAGCTGTATGAGTATGCCCGTCAGGGGCTGACGGTTCCACGTGAAGCACGTGAAATCACCGTTTACGAACTGCAGTTCATTCGCTGGGAAGGGGATGAACTGGAGCTAGAGATTCACTGCTCGAAAGGGACGTACATCCGTACCATTATTGACGATCTGGGCGAAAAGCTGGGCTGTGGCGCGCATGTGATTTACCTGCGTCGTTTGCAGGTTGCTACGTATCCTACCGAAAGAATGGTGACGCTGGAGCAGCTAGCAGCTTTGGCTGAGCAGGCTCAAACACAAGAACACCCACTTTCGCTGAGTCTCGATCCGCTGCTCATGCCGATGGAAAGCCCAGTTATTGATTTTCCCGAAGTGAATTTGACGCTGGTTGGTGCTGGTTATTTGAAGCTGGGGCAAGCGGTTCAGGCCGCGAATGCACCATTGAACGGCATGGTGAGAATCACCGAAGGTGACGAGCACAAATTTATTGGGATGGGTGAAATCGACAGCGATGGCCGCGTTGCGCCGCGTCGTTTGGTTGTTGAATTTCCAGTGTAAACCCGCCCGTTGCCGCCTTGCTATCACAGAACGCTGAGGGTAGAATAGCGCGGCTTGACTATTGGGTGGCTGAATTAGAGATCGGCGCCTGTTTTTTTATCTATAATGTTTGGAGTATTACAATGTCTCTAAGTGTTGAAGCTAAAGCTAAAATCGTAGCAGACTTCGGTCGTGGCACTAACGATAGTGGTTCTACTGAAGTTCAGGTTGCTTTGCTGACTGCGCAGATCAACCACCTGCAAGGCCACTTTTCTGAGCACAAAAAAGATCACCACAGCCGTCGTGGTCTGCTGCGTATGGTTTCTCAGCGTCGTAAGCTGCTGGACTACCTGAAGCGTAAAGATGTAGCACGTTACACCAGTCTGATCGAGCGTCTGGGTCTGCGTCGCTAAGTCTTCTGTGTTTCAGTGGGAAGGGGCCTCTTTTGGCCCCTTTCTTCTAGGAAGCGTTAGCAAAACAGAGTAGTGTATTGTTGTTAATATGATCTTTCATTACAGAGGTTCGCGCGGCTAATGAGAGGCTTTATCTGCATAAGCAAGATAAGGGTTGTCATTAGTCGTGAGAATGTAGTGCAAAGGTCGGGAGTTCACTGGCGCGTTTATCTTGAATACGTGTAGCGCGCCCCAGCTAAGGATATTATTTTGCTGAATCCGATCGTTCGTAAGTTCCAATATGGTCAGCATACCGTCACGTTAGAGACCGGTATGATGGCACGCCAAGCTACCGCCGCTGTGATGGTAAGCATGGATGATACTGCGGTATTCGTTACCGTTGTAGGCGCTAAAAGTGCTAAGCCGGGTCAAAGTTTCTTCCCGTTGACGGTTAACTATCAGGAGCGTACCTACGCTGCTGGACGTTTCCCTGGTGGTTTCTTCCGCCGTGAAGGTCGTCCAAGTGAAGGCGAAACGCTGACTTCTCGTCTGATTGACCGCCCGATTCGCCCTCTGTTCCCAGAAGGTTTCCTGAATGAAGTTCAGGTGATTGCGACCGTCGTTTCTGTTAACCCACAGGTTAGCCCTGACATCGTTGCCATGATTGGTGCCTCTGCGGCGCTGAGCCTGTCTGGTATTCCGTTCAACGGCCCTATCGGTGTTGCTCGCGTTGGTTATCTGAACGACCAGTATGTCCTGAACCCAACGATGGACGAGTTGAAAGAAAGCCGTCTGGATCTGGTGGTTGCCGGTACAGAAGGCGCGGTTCTGATGGTGGAATCTGAAGCTGAGCTGCTGAGCGAAGATCAGATGCTGGGTGCTGTGGTGTTTGGTCACGAGCAACAGCAGATCGTTATCCAAAACATCAACTCACTGGTTGCTGAAGCGGGCAAACCGAAGTGGGAATGGCATGCGCCAGAAGTTAACGTTTCTTTAGAGCAGCGTGTACAGACTTTGTCTGAAGCTCGTCTGGGTGACGCTTACCGCATCACTGAAAAACAAGAGCGTTATGCACAAGTTAATGTCATCAAAGCGGATGTTGTTGCTGCTCTGCAGGTTGAAGACGAGACTCTGAGTGCGGGTGATATCCAGGAAATTCTGGGTGACGTTGAGAAAAATGTCGTACGTAGCCGTGTGCTAGCTGGTGAACCGCGTATCGATGGCCGTGAAAAAGACATGATTCGTGGTCTGGATGTTCGTACTGGCGTACTGCCGCGTACTCACGGTTCTGCACTGTTCACTCGTGGTGAAACGCAGGCGTTGGTAACCGCAACGTTGGGAACTGAGCGTGATGCGCAGAACATCGACGAGCTGACTGGCGAACGTACCGATCGCTTCCTGCTGCACTACAACTTCCCTCCGTACTGTGTTGGTGAAACGGGTATGGTCGGTTCGCCTAAGCGTCGTGAAATCGGTCACGGCCGTCTGGCTAAGCGTGGCGTGTTGGCCGTTATGCCTAAGGCGAACGAATTCCCGTACACCGTGCGTGTCGTGTCTGAAATCACAGAATCCAACGGTTCTTCGTCTATGGCGTCTGTCTGCGGTGCTTCTCTGGCACTGATGGATGCAGGTGTGCCAATTAAATCAGCCGTTGCGGGTATCGCGATGGGTCTGGTGAAAGAAGGCGATAACTTTGTTGTTCTGTCCGACATTCTGGGTGACGAAGACCACCTGGGCGATATGGACTTCAAAGTTGCTGGTAGCCGTGAAGGTATCACCGCACTGCAAATGGATATCAAGATCGAAGGGATTACCCGTGAGATCATGCAGGTTGCTTTGAATCAGGCCAAAGGTGCACGTTTGCACATTCTGGGTGTGATGGAGCAGGCAATCAGCACGCCGCGTGGCGATATCTCTGAATTCGCACCGCGTATTCACACCATCAAAATCAGTACCGATAAGATCAAAGATGTGATCGGTAAAGGTGGTTCAGTGATCCGTGCGTTGACGGAAGAGACGGGCACAACGATTGAAATTGAAGACGATGGTACTGTGAAGATCGCTTCAACTGACGGCGAAAAAGCGAAACACGCGATTCGTCGTATTGAAGAGATCACTGCTGAAATCGAAGTCGGCCGCGTGTACCAGGGTAAAGTTACCCGCATCGTTGACTTTGGTGCTTTCGTCGCTATTGGCGGCGGCAAAGAAGGCCTGGTGCATATTTCTCAGATCGCTGACAAGCGAGTAGAGAAAGTAACTGACTACCTGCAAATGGGTCAGGAAGTGCCGGTCAAGGTTCTGGAAGTTGATCGTCAGGGCCGCGTGCGCTTAAGCATCAAAGAAGCAAATGCGCAAACTCAGGAAGCGGCAGTCCCGTCTTCTGAGGAATAACGACTGTTAGAAAACGGCCTTATGGCACCTTGCCTGATTATGGCAAGGTGCCGCGTGTATCGTAAGGGTATGGATGTCCTTGCGTTGAGCGGTCCGGGACAGGATGTTCATCCAATGTTTGTCTTCGGGAGTGGGAAATGAAGCCTTTCTTGCGCTGGTGTTATGTTGCAACAGCACTCATGCTGGCAGGATGCAGCAACACGGATTGGCGTAAAGACGTAGTATTGGCGATTCCGTTACAGCCTACTTTGCAGCAGGAAGTAATCTTGGCACGCATGGAACAAATCCTTGCAAGCCGGGCATTAACCGATGATGAGCGAGCACAGCTATTATATGAGCGCGGAGTGCTGTATGATAGTCTCGGGTTACGGGCATTGGCGCGGAATGATTTTTCACAAGCGTTGACGATCCGCCCTGATATTCCAGAAGTTTTTAACTATTTGGGTATCTATTTAACGCAGGCAGGCAATTTTGATGCTGCCTATGAAGCGTTTGATTCTGTACTAGAGCTTGATCCAACTTACAATTACGCGCGTTTAAACCGTGGCATCGCTTTGTATTACGGCGGTCGCTATCTGTTAGCGCAGGATGATCTGCTGGCGTTTTATCGAGACGATCCGAATGATCCTTTCCGTTCGTTGTGGCTGTATCTTGTGGAGCGAGAAATCAATCCAGAGACGGCCAAAATTGCGTTGAAGAAACGCTATGACGACGCCAAGAAAGGGCCTTGGGGATGGAATATTGTCGAATTCTACCTGGGCAGTATCAGTGAAAAAACATTGATGCAGCGTTTACAGGAAGAAGCTACGGATAACACTTCGCTCGCTGAGCATCTCAGTGAAACTGACTTCTATTTAGGTAAGCACTACCTAAGTCTGGGGGACAAGAACACCGCTTTGGCGCTGTTCAAGCTGACGGTTGCCAACAATGTTCATAACTTTGTTGAGCACCGCTATGCATTGTTGGAATTGGCGCTATTAGGCCAAGAGCAAGACGACCTATCAGGATCGGACCAGCAATAGCTGACGAACACTTAATCAGCCTGAAAAACTTCGGTTATCGCCTTCACGGGTGAGGGCTTTTTTGTTCGCTTTTTAATCCAATTTGAGCCGGTTCACACTTTTCAATGAAAATGACTGAAAATTTTCACGATGAGTTATGTAGACTGGCCGCCATGTTTAATGAGGCACGTGTACATGACTGATTTATTTACTTCTTTTTCCGATTTGGGGCTGTCTGCTCCTATTATTAATGCCCTGACCGATCTGGGCTATGAAAAACCATCGCCGATTCAGGCTGAATGTATTCCTCACCTGCTGAGCGGTCGCGATGTGTTGGGTATGGCACAGACTGGCAGCGGTAAAACGGCGGCTTTTGCTCTGCCATTACTCAATAATTTAAAACCTGAGTTAAAAGCGCCGCAGATGCTGGTGTTGGCTCCAACTCGTGAGCTGGCTGTTCAGGTTGCTGAAGCCTGTAATGATTTTGCCAAGCATATGCATGGCGTTAACGTTGTTGCCTTATACGGCGGCCAGCGTTATGACGTGCAACTGCGCGCTTTGCGTGGTGGAGCACAAATCGTTGTTGGTACGCCGGGCCGTCTGTTGGATCACCTGAAGCGTGGCACGCTGGATCTGTCCAATCTGAGTGGTCTGGTGCTGGATGAAGCCGATGAAATGCTGCGTATGGGCTTCATCGAAGATGTTGAAAACATCATGGCTCAGATCCCTGCTGCGCATCAGACTGCGCTGTTCTCTGCAACCATGCCAGAAGCGATTCGTCGTATTACGCGTCGGTTCATGAAAGATCCACAGGAAGTTCGCATCCAATCAAGCGTGACTACGCGTCCAGACATCAGCCAGAGCTACTGGACAGTGCAGGGTATGCGTAAAAATGAAGCGCTGGTACGTTTCCTAGAAGCGGAAGATTTTGATGCGGCGATTATTTTCGTTCGTACCAAAAATGCTACGTTGGAAGTGGCAGAAGCGTTGGAGCGCAGTGGTTACAACAGCGCCGCGCTGAACGGTGATATGAATCAGGCGCTGCGTGAACAAACGCTGGAGCGTCTGAAGGATGGTCGTCTGGATATCCTGATTGCAACCGACGTTGCGGCACGTGGTCTGGATGTTGAGCGTATCAGCCTGGTAGTGAACTACGACATCCCAATGGATTCGGAGTCTTACGTCCACCGTATTGGTCGTACTGGCCGCGCAGGCCGTGCAGGTCGCGCACTGCTGTTTGTTGAAAACCGTGAACGCCGCCTGCTGCGCAACGTTGAACGCACAATGAAGCTGACAATTCCTGAAGTGGAATTGCCAAATGCAGAATTGCTGGGTCAGCGCCGTCTGGCTAAATTTGCCGCTAAAGTACAGCAACAGCTGGAAAGCAGCGATCTGGATATGTACCGTGCGCTGTTGACGAAATTGCAACCGCAGGAAGAGTTGGATGTTGAAACGCTGGCTGCTGCGCTGCTGAAAATGGCGCAAGGCGAACGTCCTCTGATTCTGCCGCCAGATCCGGCATTCCGTCCGCGTCGTGAATACCGCGATCGTGATGAGTCTCGTAGTGATTCACGTGGCGATCGTCGTCGTGAACCCCGCGATGCTCGCGATTCCCGTGATTCCCAACCCCGTGATGGTGACCGTCCACAGCGTCGTGAGCGTCGTGATGCGGGTGAGATGCAGCTGTATCGTATCGAAGTGGGTCGTGATGACGGCGTTGAAGTTCGCCACATTGTTGGTGCTATCGCCAACGAAGGTGATATCAGCAGCCGCTACATCGGTAACATCAAGCTGTTCGGGTCTCACTCGACGATTGAGCTGCCGAAAGGTATGCCGGGCGACCTGTTATCACACTTTACCCGCACGCGTATTCTGAACAAACCAATGAATATGCAATTGCTGGGTGATGCAGTCGCACAGCCAGAACGTCGTGGTGGTGGTCGTCCTGCGGGCGCGGGCGGCGAACGTCGTGATGGCGCAGCGCCACGCCGCTCTTTCGGCGGTGGTGAACGCCGTGAAGGTAACGCTAACGGCGGTGAGCGTCGCGAACGTTCTTTCAATCGTGATGCCGCTGCACCGCGTGCTCCACGTCGTCGTCCTGCTGACGCATAAGCTACGATTGATTTAAAAAATCTGCTGCAATATAAAACGACCCTGAACGGGTCGTTTTTTTAGCCAGAATAAACTCACTCGTTCGATATTACAGCGTCTGCAGTACATCCATCGCGATTTCAAACGATCGCAGTCGTGCCTGATGGTCAAAAATTTGACCATTAATCATCACTTCATCCGCCCGCGTTTCACGCAAAAGGCTCTGCAATCCATGACGGACTTTCGCGCTATCGCCAACAATCGACAGCCGCAGTGCTTGATCAGTACCAAACTGCTCGGCAGGTGATCCGACCGTATCGATGTTTTCTACCGGCGCGGGCAGCGGGCCTGGCGTGCCACGGCGCAGGTTGATGAATTGTTGCTGCATCGAGGTGAAGAGGAAGCGCGCATCCCGATCGCTATCGGCTGCAACCACATTGACGCAAACCATCGTGTAGGGCTTGGCGTGGGTAGCGGAAGGGACAAAGTTTTCACGGTAGAGTCGGAAGGCTTCCAGCAACATATCGGGGGCGAAATGAGCGGCAAAGGAGAAAGGTAAACCCAGTCTCGCGGCTAATTGTGCGCTGTACAGGCTCGATCCCAATAGCCAGATCGGAACGTGTAGACCTTGTCCGGGGACGGCCTGTACTGCCTGACCCGGCTGTGCATCGGCGAAATAGCGTTGCAATTCCTGCACATCGCGCGGGAAATCTTCGATATCGGCATTGAGGTGACGGCGCAGCGCCATCATGGTGCGCTGGTCGGTACCGGGTGCGCGACCTAATCCCAAATCGATACGGCCGGGGTACAGCGATTCCAGCGTACCGAACTGCTCGGCGATGACGAGCGGTGAGTGGTTCGGTAGCATCACGCCGCCGGAGCCGAGACGGATGCGTTGTGTGCCCGAGGCAAGATAGCCAAGCAGCACCGACGTCGCCGCGCTGGCGATACCCGTCATGCTGTGGTGTTCCGCCAGCCAATAGCGGTGATAGCCCCATTTTTCTGTATGTTGCGCCAGATCCAGCGAGCGATGGAAGGCGTCACGCGCTATCGAACCTTGCGGAATCGGCGCAAGATCGAGGACGGAAAACACGGTGGATTGAGAAGGTGTGGACATAATATGGCTCACTTTGTTGTTCACTGACTCCACCCATTCGGTGGATGCTAACGCTGTCAGTCAATGATGAAAGTCAGAGCAGTATGAGGGAATGTTGCGGTGCTATGTAATTCAAAAGGTGCGTTTATATTCGTCATACTTCAAGTTGCACGTGCGTTGGCTACGCTTAGTCACCCGAATCACTTACTTGAGTAAGCTCATCGGGATGCCTTCGCTTGCCGCGTTATTCGGCCTTATGACCTCACCCCTTCTGGGTCAGCGCAAGCGCTGTTCAAAACGCTAGCGTTTTGTCCTGAAACTCGAATTATTTAGAATAGGGGAAAGGGCGGCTGGCCGCCCTGATAGGAAGTGAGTTACTGAACGAGTTCAAGGCCAGCGACGCGGCGCCAGTAGCCGTTGCAATCTGCCTGATTTTCCAGCGTTAATGGCGCATTGCCTTGTTCGTTAGCGCGGAATTTATCCAGCATCGCCGGGGTGCTGATATCGTTCGGGGACAGCCGGACGATATCGACCAGATCCTGCATTGATGCCAGTTCGTTGCCGAGGTTGTAGCAATAGCCGCTTTGCGTCTGAATGCCGTTGAGGACAAACACCTGCTGGTTCTCCTGCGACAGCATTTTTCTGCCTTGCGGATAGCTGAGGCAGCAGGTTTCGCATTCATCCTTCGGCCGGTCTTCTGAACGGGCGGTGAAACAGCGCGCGGAATAGGCTAACGGTAAATGGCCATAGCTGAGCACTTCCACTTCAAACTGATGACGAAAGCCAAGCTCGTTACACTGATTCAGCAAGTTTTGCAGCCAGTCTCGTGAGAGCTCGACTGGCATGCACCAGCGCACCATGCCTTGTTTATGCAGGACTCGCAGGGTGTACGCGTTGTAGCAGTTGAGTGCGTGTCCGGCGACAAACGGCAAGTTACGTTCGGCGGCGATGTTAACTGCGCCCAGATCGTTCGCTTCCAGTAAGAACTCGCCGTTCTCAACATAGCGTTTTAGCTCGGTAAGTTCAGACGGAGCCTGTAAGAGAGCGAGTGTAGAAATCACCACCTGCTTACCGCTGTTGGCGACCTCACGGGCAACGTTGAACCAGTCCGCCACCTTCATCAAACGGCGTTTGCTGCACACCGTTTCGCCGAGATAAATGATATCGGCGCTGCTGTTCACCGCGGCCTGATAAAACGCCTCAACATCCTCTTTCGGCCAATAGTAGAGAATATTCCCTAATGCGTATTTCATGTGTTCTCCTGCTACTGCCATTTACGGTGATAAGCGCCGAGCGTGGTCTGCGTGCCTTCTGCCACCGCACCTAATGCATCCATCCAGGCCTGAGTGGGAACGAATGTCTCAGGATTGGCGCGGCAGCGATCGATAGCCTGTCGCCATACCTGCGTAATCTGGCTGACGTAGGCTGGGCTGCGCTGGCGGCCCTCTATTTTCACGGAGGCAATATTGGCAGCCATCAATTCAGGTAGCAGCTCCAGCGTGTTCAGGCTGGTTGGCTCTTCCAGCGCATGGTAGCGCTGTCCATCGACTACATAACGGCCTTTACACAACGTGGGGTAACCGGCGTTTTCATCGTCCTGATAGCGATCGATCAGGATATTGTTCAGGCGTGATTCCATACCGTTTTCGGTCTGTTGCCAGCGTACAAATCGTGCTGGCGAGCAGGCACCCACGGTATTCGGTGATTCACCGGTCAGATAAGAAGAGAGATAGCAGCGGCCTTCCGCCATGATGCACAGGCTGCCGAAGGCGAACACTTCGAGCGGCACGGGGCTGGTGCGGGCGATTTGCTTCACTTGATGAATGGACAGCACGCGTGGCAGCACGATGCGTGCGACATCGAAATGGCGATGATAGAAATGGATCGCTTCGGTGTTCGTCGCTGAAGCCTGCACCGACACGTGACGCTCGATATTGGGATAGCGTTCGGCGGCATATTCCAGCATGGCGAGATCGGCGAGGATCAGCACGTCGGCACCGATCTGTGCGGCCATGTCCACGGCGCGCTGCCAGCGCTGATAGCCGTCCGGGTGAGCAAACGTATTGATGGCGATGTGCAGCTTACGCTGGTGGCGGTGCACGTACTCGCGCGCTTCCTGTAGCTTCTTATCAGTAAAATTCAGCCCGGCAAAATGACGTGCGTTGGTGTCATCTTTCAGGCCGATATAGACCGCATCTGCGCCATTATCGATGGCAGCTTTCAGTGCCGGCAGGTTGCCAGCGGGGCAAAGCAGTTCCATACACAATCCTTCATTAATCCCTTCGGGGCCGTAGCGGCTCGGTACGATCAATGATGTTCAGACTGATATCGCGTTTATGACGGGCGTTCTGCCTACCCCTTTGCGGGTCGCCGTAAGCGATTTTTTATCAGTCGATGAATGTTGTTAACGATTGGGAATCTTAATTAACCAAATCGGTAAGGACTTTGATTTAAGGCAGTTTATGGTGCTAATCGTCGCGCAAGGACAAAATCTGTTGGGCATAATCGGATAACCGACTAAATTATTGACATAGACCTCTGCCGCTTGCGGTGGATGTGGCAAAATGTTTGCAGATTATCTGAACAGTCAGATTGCTTTAAGAGGAGTACGCCAGTGTTGGAAAAACTACGAGCGCAGATTGTGCGTCAGGGGCCGAGCTTATTCGGTAAGCCACTCAAGTTCACCCCCTTTGCGCTACAGCGTCAGGTTTTGGAACAGATGTTGGGCTGGCAGTTCCGTCAGGCGCTGGAAGAGGGCGATCTGGCATTTCTCGAAAGCCGCTGGCTGAAAATTGAGGTGCGTGACGTTGGCTTGCAGTGGTTTATGACGCTGCGCGATGGGCGTTTGGTCGTGAGCCACGCTGAGACAGCGGATGTCAGTTTCAGTGCAGACGCGAACGATCTGATTTTGATCGCCGCGCGTAAAGAAGATCCTGATACGCTCTTTTTCCAGCGCCGCCTGCGCATTGAGGGCGACACCGAATTAGGGTTGTATGTGAAGAACCTGATGGACGCTATTGAGCTGGAATCTATGCCTGCGCCGCTGCGCATTGGTCTGCTGCAACTGGCGAACTTTGTTGAAGCCGGCTTACAGGAGGGCGTGGTGCAACCAGCGAATCACACGCCAGTATCATGCTAGTTCGGGTGGAAATTCCCGTTGATGCCGCAGGGATCGACAACTTATTGCGCCGTGCTTTTCCAACGGGCGCGGAAGCGGATCTGGTTCATCAACTGCGTGAAGATGGCTTATTGACACTCGGCGTTGTGGCGACTGACGATGAAGGCGGCGTAGTAGGCTACGCGGCATTCAGCCCGGTGCTGATCGACGGTGAGGATCGCCAATGGGTGGCGCTTGCGCCGTTGGCGGTAGACGAAAGCCTGCGTCGGCAGGGCGTGGGGGAGAAGCTGGTCTACGAAGGACTGGATGCGCTGAATGAATTTAGCTATACCGCCGTCGTCGTGCTGGGTGAGCCAACGTACTATTCTCGTTTTGGCTTCGTTCCGGCCACAGAACATCAGTTGCACTGCCGCTGGCCAGACAGTGAATCGGCTTTTCAGGTCTACCCGCTGGCGGATAACCATGTCGTCGGTGAAGGTCGTCCTGAGGGCGAAAGCGGGTTTGAAAGCGCGAGCGGGCTGGTGGAATACGCTGAACCGTTTAACCGCTTTCTCTAGCGTGATTCGTTAGCCGATAGCGTATCAATACAAATTGTTTGAGATACAAAGCGTCTTGGGCTGGTCTTGTACCAGCCTTTCTTTTTGGTTTTTGCTCAACTGCTTAATGCGATATTCCAGTTTGAGTGCGTCTGAGCGATCGCCCACCAGACAGTGAAACACCAGCGTTAATTCTCCCTTTCCCCGCAGTGCTTTTGCCCCTTTTCCCGTTTGATGCTGATTCAGGCGGCGGCTGACATCCGTCGTGATACCCGTGTACAGCGACCCAGCGACCGTGCGCAGTATGTACAGATACCAGTGAGAATCTTCGGCGTGTTCAGTCATGGCGTTGTCTGCGGCTTCTCGGAAACAGTCGTGTTGGTGGTTAGTTTAGGGCGCTTGTTCTGCTGCGTGAAGTAGCACGTTGCTGTTGTTTTGCGGATTGCCACCTTTCCGCAGGGAAATAATTTCCTGCTCTGCCTGCGGTTTCTCCCTGTGTTTAGGAAGAAACCGCTATGCTTACTCCATGACATCAATCCGCAGCAGTCGGTTTCTATCCCGCGTGTTGCCCGTGGTTGACGCCCTCTTTTTCCCGATATAGAGAGATCATCTGGCTGACAAGGTTGTCACTGTTAATTCATCGAACGCACCTTATCTGGAGAAGTATGTGTGATAAAAATCACATATAATCACTATCTATTGCATTTCTCTTACATCAAGTGTGAGTAGATGCACAAAATAGTCCGGCATGGCGTGTTCAAATATCCGATGAATCGTTTGTTGTCTGATGAATAATTGTTTGATGAATAAATAGTTTCTTTCGATGTCGTTCTTTCGGTGTTGAAATAATCACAGAATGAAGGGTAAAGGAAGGCTGATTGCGGTGAGAAGGATCTCGGTGCCGCTACAGGTTGTTTCTCCTGAGCGCTATCTTCAAGGAACCAAGTCCGCTCGCCAAACGTGCTGGTTTACACCAGTTAATGTTCAGGGCCGGTTAGACCGGCTGACGAGTTGGAGTGTTGTATGACCAA
Organism: Pectobacterium versatile; assembly: GCF_020166435.1. Classification (GTDB taxonomy): domain Bacteria; phylum Pseudomonadota; class Gammaproteobacteria; order Enterobacterales; family Enterobacteriaceae; genus Pectobacterium; species Pectobacterium versatile. The sequence continues at coordinate 99,275 of NZ_JAINZP010000010.1, forward strand.
GCTGACCACGGCTGCGCAACGCGCGCTGGCGCTGATGGATTTAACCACGCTGAATGAGGATGATACGGATGAAAACGTGACGGCACTCTGCCGTCAGGCAAACAGCCCGGCAGGAAAAACGGCTGCTATCTGTATCTATCCACGTTTTATCCCTCTGGCGAAAAAGATCCTGCGTGAGCAGGGTACGCCGGATATCCGCATCGCGACGGTGACCAACTTCCCGCACGGCAATGATGATGTGGCAATTGCTGTTGCAGAAACCAAGGCAGCGATAGCCTACGGCGCTGATGAAGTTGATGTCGTATTCCCTTACCGCGCACTGATAGCTGGCAACGCTCAAATCGGTTTTGAACTGGTGCAGGCATGTAAAGCCGTGTGTCAGGATGCCCATGTGCTGTTGAAAGTGATCATCGAAACGGGCGAGCTAAAGCAAGAAGCGCTGATCCGTCAGGCGAGCGAGATTGCCATCGATGCGGGGGCCGATTTCATTAAAACCTCGACCGGTAAAGTGCCGGTGAACGCGACGCCAGAAAGCGCGGCGATCATGCTGAAGGCGATACGCGATAAAGGCGTGGGTGAGCGCGTTGGCTTTAAAGCGGCGGGCGGCGTGCGTAACGCGGAAGATGCCGCCATCTACCTGCAACTGGCGGACGATATCATGGGCACGGAATGGGCGACGGCGCAGCATTTTCGCTTTGGTGCATCCAGTCTGCTGGCGAGCCTGCTGACCACGCTTGGCCACGCGACAGCGGCTCCGCAGGGCGGCTACTAATTACGTGCACACAGCGTACGATTTTGTTCACAGCAAATGTGCTCGCAGCGACAGGCTGCTGAGCCATATCAGAATTCATCAGGAGTACAGACCTTGTTTCTGATTCAAGAAATTATTCGTAAGAAGCGTGATGGAAAGGCTCTGAGCGAAGAAGAGATTCGCTTCTTTATCAACGGTATTCGTGACAATACCGTCTCTGAAGGCCAGATTGCGGCGCTGGCGATGACCATTTATTTTCACGACATGTCGATGGATGAACGCGTGGCGCTGACGCTGGCGATGCGTGACTCCGGCACGGTACTGAACTGGAAGAGTCTGAACCTGAACGGTCCGCTGGTGGACAAACACTCTACCGGCGGCGTCGGGGATGTCACGTCGCTGATGCTGGGGCCGATGGTCGCTGCCTGCGGGGGCTACGTCCCAATGATCTCCGGGCGCGGCTTAGGGCATACCGGCGGCACGTTGGATAAGCTCGAAGCGATTCCGGGACTGGATATTTTCCCGAATGATGAAGATTTTCGCCGCATCATCCAGCAGGTTGGCGTCGCGATCATTGGGCAGACCTCATCGCTGGCTCCGGCGGATAAACGCTTTTACGCCACGCGCGACATTACCGCCACGGTCGATTCAATCCCGCTAATCACCGCGTCGATTCTGGCGAAGAAGCTGGCGGAAGGGCTGGATGCGCTGGTAATGGACGTCAAAGTGGGTTCGGGGGCGTTTATGCCGACCTATGAACTGTCCGAACAGCTGGCGCAGGCGATTGTCGGCGTAGCGAATAACGCGGGATGTCGCACCAGCGCATTGCTGACTGACATGAATCAGGTGCTGGCCTCTAGCGCAGGTAACGCGCTGGAGGTGCGGGAAGCCGTGCGTTTCCTGACAGGGGAGAGCCGCAATCCGCGCCTGTATGATGTTACTATGGCGCTATGTGGCGAGATGCTGCTGGCGGGCGGACTGGCAAGCTCGGCGGACGACGCGCATTCACGTCTGCAAGCCGTGTTGGATAACGGTAAAGCTGCCGAAGTCTTTGGTCGCATGGTCGCTGCACAGCGTGGCCCGGGCGATTTTGTCGAACACTACGATCGCTACCTGCCAGTGGCGACATTAAGCAAGCCGGTTTTTGCGACGCGTGAAGGCATCGTGACTGGGATGGATACCCGCGCGCTGGGCATGGCCGTCGTCTCGCTGGGCGGTGGACGCCGTCAGGCCACGGATACGATCGATTACAGCGTCGGTCTGGATAGCATGATCAGTCTGGGTGAGCGCGTTGATGCGCAGCGCCCGCTGGCGGTGATCCACGCCAATACGGAAGCGCAGTGGCAGCAGGCGGCGAATGAAGTCCGTGCTGCGATCCAACTGGGCGACACCGCGCCAGAAAAGACCCCGATGGTCTATCGTCGAGTGAGCGCAGAAGCGTGATCGCACAGGGCCGGTTAGTGGTCGTCTTGAATTGATTTTCCCCTGCCTCTCGGCAGGGCGTTAGCGCATAGCTGCGCAGGAGAAAAAGAATGAAACGTGCATATATTATGGTTCTCGACTCGTTTGGGATCGGCAGCAGTGCTGATGCAGAACGTTTTGGCGATGTCGGTTCAGATACGCTGGGTCATATCGCTCAGGCGTGTGCAGCAGGGACGGCGGATAAAGGGCGCAGCGGCAAGCTGCATTTGCCGAACCTGAGCCGTCTGGGGCTGGGTAAAGCTGCTGAGGCCTCAACGGGGACGTTCCCGCCAGGGCTGGATGAAAACGCAGACATCATCGGTGCTTACGCGCACGCCAGCGAAATCTCCTCGGGTAAAGATACCCCGTCTGGTCACTGGGAAATTGCCGGTGTGCCTGTCCTGTTTGACTGGGGCTATTTTAAAGATGAAGAAAACAGTTTTCCGCAGGAACTGCTGGATAAACTGGTGAAGCGCGCTAATCTGCCGGGCTATCTTGGCAACTGTCACTCTTCCGGTACGGTGATTCTGGATCAACTGGCTGAAGAACACATGAAAACCGGCAAACCGATTTTCTACACCTCTGCGGATTCCGTGTTCCAGATTGCCTGCCATGAAGAAACGTTCGGTCTGGATAAGCTGTATGAGCTGTGTGAAATTGCCCGCGAAGAGCTGACCGAAGGGGATTACAACATCGGGCGCGTGATCGCACGTCCGTTTATCGGCGACAAACCCGGCAATTTCGAACGTACCGGCAACCGTCACGATCTGGCCGTTGAACCGCCAGCGCCAACCATCCTGAAAAAAATGGTGGATGAAAAAGGCGGCGAAGTGGTTTCCGTCGGCAAGATTGCGGATATCTACGCGCAGGTCGGTATCACGAAGAAAGTGAAGGCCACCGGCATCGATGCGCTGTTTGACGCCACGCTGAAAGAAATGGATAGCGCAGGCGACAACACCATCGTGTTTACCAACTTTGTTGATTTCGATTCTGCCTACGGCCACCGCCGCGATATTCCAGGCTATGCTGCTGCGTTGGAGCTGTTTGACCGTCGCCTGCCAGAAATGCTGTCCCGCGTGAAGGGTGACGATATCCTGATTCTGACGGCTGACCACGGCTGTGACCCGAGCTGGCACGGCACCGATCACACCCGTGAGAACGTCCCGGTGTTGATCTATGGCCCGAACGTGAAGCCGGGGTCATACGGTCACCGTGAAACCTTCGCCGATATCGGGCAGACGGTCGCGGCCTACTTTGGCCTGTCGCCTATGGACTACGGCAAATCGATACTGTAAAACACACCGTTTTTTACGTGAAACTTGATTAATTAAGGAATAAACGCATGGCTACGCCACATATTAATGCAGAAATGGGTGATTTCGCGGACGTTGTACTGATGCCGGGCGACCCGCTGCGCGCTAAGTACATTGCAGAAACCTTTCTGGATGATGCCCGCGAAGTGAACAACGTGCGTGGCATGTTAGGGTTCACGGGGACTTACAAAGGCCGTAAAATTTCGGTCATGGGCCACGGCATGGGTATCCCATCCTGCTCAATTTATGCGAAAGAACTGATCACCGAATTCGGCGTGAAGAAGATCATCCGTGTGGGATCCTGCGGTGCGGTACGTGAAGATGTTAAGCTGCGCGACGTGGTGATCGGCATGGGTGCCTGTACGGATTCTAAAGTGAACCGTATGCGTTTCAAAGATCACGACTACGCGGCGATTGCTGATTTCGATATGGTGCGTAATGCCGTTGATGCTGCCAAAGCACGCGATGTTTCTGTCCGCGTTGGTAACATCTTCTCCGCCGATCTGTTCTACACGCCAGATCCGCAGATGTTCGACGTGATGGAAAAATACGGCATTCTGGGTGTGGAAATGGAAGCGGCCGGTATCTATGGCGTTGCGGCAGAATTCGGTGCAAAAGCGCTGGCAATCTGTACCGTTTCTGACCACATTCGTACTGGTGCACAGACTACGTCAGAAGAGCGTCAAAACACGTTCAACGAGATGATCGAAATCGCGCTGGAATCCGTTCTGCTGGGCGATAACGAGTAATACCAATCTGGCTTTGGATTGGTTTGAATTGCACCCCAAAAGTTGAGGATTCAACTGAGTAAGGTGCAGTTCAGGTTTAGATTCTCTCTAATGAGCCGGAGCCTATGCAACATCGTGGGATACAGCAGTCATTATCCCTGGGATAATCCTTTTATTCAGCATGCCCATGATTCAGGGCTGTTAAAGGCTCATTGACGTCAAAAATTTTGTAAGTGACTTCTTCAACACCTAATGATTTAACACGGGAAATATGCATCTTGAGATAAGCATTTGCCGTTTCTTCATCTTTAAAGAGATATATCCCACCTGCTTCCTGATTCTTTTCACTCTCCGTCCAAATTTTCCAGATAAAGCCCGGTTCGTGATTGATTGACTCGGCAAGGTCAACCAATTGGCGAGACATTTCATGACCAAATGGTCCCTTAAAACTAAAGTGGAGCTGTAGTAATTTATTCGACATATATTATTCCCAATAAGATAAATAGAACGTTATAAATGGGGTTGTATTTTATCTGTGTAATCTGAAATTTAATTTATGATAAGTTTTCAATTAATATATTGGTTATTTCTTTTTCACTTACATAGCCAGAGGCGATTTTTTTAATCATGCTATCTTTTTCAATCAGGATTGTTGGGAAAGCATTAACACCAAAATGACGCGCTCTATAAAACTCATTGATGGTTTCTGCTATCGCAAATTTTGAAGTGAAGACGTTTTTGAAATCATCGAAATCAATGCCAGTGGTAAGGCAGATGCTTTCATAAAACTCTATTTTCTTTGGGTCTTCCGACTGCGTATAGAATTTTCTTTGTGTCTCGCGGAAGAACTCAATTTTGGTGTCTTTTGCAATGAGCTCCGCACTGACAATGGCACGACAGGCAGGTTCTGTATCGTAATTAAAATATTCTGCATCCAGCAGAGCATAGGAAAACGGCTGGCCTGTTTTCGAACTGATGTGCTCCCATTCCCGACGTAAGAAATTTTTGAAGGAAGTATTCCACTCATCCCCCCCACCAGCACGAAGACCGCCGTTTGTCAGTGTGAATTGATAGTGATTGTCGTGACAAAACGCCGCTATACGGCTGACGGATTGAGATATTCCCCAACACCAGGAACACATTGGGTCTCCGACATAATGGACGATCACGGCTTCTTTTTCTGTCTGCCCATCCTGAATAGGCGATAATTCTTTTTTTGTATCGATCAGGCATTGGCCTGTCTCATTATCACATAGCATAGTCGGCTCCTTCTGAAGGGGATGATTTTATTATCCTCGGCGTTTAGGTACAATCCGATAAAATTTAACTCACTGTTCAGGATTTTTTGACAATGGATAAGTTAAGAGCCATGCAAGCTTTTATCTATGTTGCTGAAACAGGAAGTTTCAGTGCGGCTGCCCTTAAACTTAATCTTCCAAAAGCAAGAATCTCTCAAAGAATAAATGATCTTGAGAGCGAATTGGGTATTAGGCTTTTTGAAAGAACAACACGCGCAGTGAAAATTACACATGCCGGACAAGAATACTTCGAAGAATGTGCCGCCTTGTTAAGAAATATTGAAAGGGTCGAGCAGAACCTGAAGCTTGAACAGCATTCATTGTCAGGAAGAATAACGGTAGATGTGTTATCTCCCGTGGCCAGATGGATTATTCTGCCTCATTTACACGACTTTAATTCCCAATACCCAGAGATTCAGATCAGTCTGAAGTCCAATGATTCGATAGCAAAAATTCATCAGGAAAGCATCGATCTTGCTATCCGAGGCGGGAGTCTGGAAGATTCAAGTCTGATTGCGAGGCCGTTATGCCATATACCTTTCCAGCTTTATGCCTCGCCTGAATTAGCGAGTTCATTATCACAATCGCTGTGCCCATCAAGCCTTCAGGATGAAAAATTAGTATCTTGGATGGCAAATGATGAAAAAGAACTGGTTTGGCATTTGCAAAAGGCGAAGGAACACATTGTTGTCAGAAATGGGAAGCATCAATTTATTAGCGATCAAGATCTGGCATTAGCCTATTGTGCGTCAGGGCACGGCGTATGCCCTGGAATGTATCTGGCTGCCGATGCCTATGTTAAGAAAGGGATGCTTACCCCTGTTTTTAACGCATGGAGCCTGATTGAGAAAAATGTCACAATCCTTTACCCGAGTAAAAAGCACCTGCCCAAAAGAGTTGAATGCTTCATTTCATGGTTAGTGAAAATCGTGGAGCAATATGATTTTGATGCGCGTCATTAGCGTCCCTGCTGTTTTCTTCACCTCTTTCCGTAAGCAACCTGCTGTACATCCGCCGTTAGCGGCGCAACAGAAGGATCGACAATACGGTTCTCTGTGTGTGCTTTCTTCTCTGATTCGAGTGGCGTTAACCGTATCTGATGTTTGAAGCATGCTAGCACCGCAGGCTGGTGGCTGACGGCCAAAACAATGGTTTGCGGCAGTATTAATCTGATTTGCTCTAGCAGTTGAAGCGCCGCCGCGTCGTCGAGCTGGCTGGTGGCTTCATCCAGACAAAGTAGCGTCGGGCGCAGCAGTAACGCACGTGCGAGCGACAGGCGCTGTTGTTCACCGCCTGATAGTTCCCGGCTCCAGTTCGCCTTGTCGTCCAGACGGGGAATCAGCGCGGCCAGCCCGGTTTGTTCTAGTACCGCGATCAACCGTGCGGTATCCGCTAACTGCGCCTGCGGATAACACAGTACCTGACGCAGCGTGTCCTGCGGTAAATAGGCCTTTTGCGGTAAGAACAGCGCGCGGCCCGCAGGGAAATGCCTCTCTCCTTGTGAGGCAGGCCACAGCCCCGCCAGTGCCCGCAGCAGCGTGGTTTTTCCACTGCCGCTGACTGCGCTGAGCACCGCCCATTCGCCAGCCTGAAGCGTGAGCGTCAGAGGGGCGAAGTACGGTGAGCCCTCGGGGCGCGAGACGGACAGCGCGTTGATGTGCAGAGCATAGCCTTCATGGCGAGGTTCCTCTGGCGTCGGTAACTGTTGTAAGCGGTGCTGGAATTCCCACAGCCGTTCAATCGTAGAAGACCACTGAACCAGCTGGCGGTAGGCATCGATAAACCAGCCAAAGGCATCCAGCACATAACCGAAGGCGGATCGCGCCTGCATAATCGCCCCGAGGCTAACCTGACGGGCGAGAAACAGTGGCAGGGTAGCGAAAACTGGAATAATCAGGCTGAAACGGAAATAGCTGGTCGTAAAGCTTTCCAGCCGGAATTCTCGCGTCATTAAACGCTGCCAATTTTGCACGATGGGCAGGAAGTGTTGCCGCATCCGCTGCTGCTCGGCGTCGCTCCCTTGGTAAAACGCGATTTGCTCGCTGTTGTCTCGCACCCGCAGCAGCGTGGCGCGGTAGTCGGCTTCTACCCGCTGACGTTCAATATTCAGCTTGTGCAGGCGATGCCCCAGCAGGTGCGTCACCACGCTGGCTACTGCGGCGTAAACCAGCGCGATCCACACCAGATAGCCGTGTACCGTGATGGTATAGCCGGCTAGCGTGAAAGTATGGACGCCGGAAAGCTGCCAGAGAATGGCGATGAAAGAGAAAAAACGGGCGGTGTTTTTCAGCAGCGAAAGCAGGAGTTCGAGACTCTGTTCGATCAGCAGACGGATATCTTCCGCGATGCGCTGATCGGGGTTATCCAGCCCGGAGCTGAGTTGGTAGTGGGCGTGATTACGCAGCCAATCCTGCTCATACTGATGCGTCATGGTATCGCGCCAGCGGATAATCAGCTGTTTCTTGAGCCAGTTGCCGCAGATGATCACCAGCACAAACAGCAGCGTGTAGGCTAGATAGCGCACGGCCATATCGTAGATTGACGCGTGCTGAAAGTAGTCGGCCAGCGCGTCGTAAAAATCCCGGCTCCAGTTGTTGTACTGCACGCTGATCCACACGACGGAGAGTGTCAGGCTCATAATCAGCAGCAGTAGCAACCAGAGCAGCGTGGCTCGCGTGGTCAGCCAGAAAGGTGCGACCAGCGCATAAAAGCGTTTAAGCGTTTGCATAATGGGTTAGGCGATGGCCTGCCAGCCGAGGCTGGCAGGCGTGTTCGCTTAGAAATTCCACTTCGCGGTTAGCATGAAATTACGCGGGTCGCCGTAATAGTTGTTGCCGCTAAGATGGCGGTTGTTCAGGTTTAAGTAGTAGGTTTTATCCGTCAGATTATTGCCCACCAGATTGAAGCTCAGGTTTTTGCTGTACTGATAGCGGACATTGGCGTTAAACAGGGTGTAACCGCCCTGATGCAGACCATAAACCCGATTAGGGTAGGTTTGTGTCTCGGTCTGTGCCGTCATACCTGCGCCAACCGTCCATTGATTCAACTCACCCGGCAGATTGTATGAGGTGTAGAGCTTGAACATATGTTTCGGCGTGCGCGGGCTGAACTGTGCCGCTCTTTCGCTCGCGCTACCTTCAAGATATTTACTGTTGGTCAGGGTATAACCCGCCTGAATCTGCCAGCCTTCGGCCAGTTTTCCTGTGACATCCAGCTCCACACCCTGGCTGCGTACTTCGCCTTGAGCTTGCGAGCAGCTTGTCCCGATCAGGCAAACTGAACTATCCGCCACGGCCATCGCGCGGTTCGCCTGAATGATGCGGAACAGCGCCAGCGAGGTATTCAGATCGCCATCAAAGAACTCGCCCTTCACACCGGTTTCATAGTTGGTGCCGGTAATGGCGGGCAGCAGCTTACCGTTGCGATCTTTTTCGCTCTGCGGCTTGTAGATCTCGGCGTAGCTCAGATACCAGGTGTAGTTGTCAGCAAAGTCCCACAGCAGGCCGCCGTAAGGCACAAACTCATTGCTGGCATGCAGGCTGCTGAGTGAGGACGTATTGCGGAGATGGTTAGTGAAATATTCGTCATAGCTGTAGGCGCTGTAGCGGCCCCCCAGAATCAGCTTCCAGTCATCCGCCAGTTCGAATCTGGCCGTGGCGAACGCACCGCGCTGATACAGGTTAAAGCGGTCGTTATAGTGGTTGTTGTAGAGGCTCGTATTTGACCAGTCTGGTTCTGCCAGCGAATTCGGCTGCCAGTTGAAAATATTCACGCTGCTGGTGTTGTTGATGCGGATGTGGTTGTTATCGAAATTCTCTTTCTGATAATCACCACCCACCACCAGTTCATGATTACGTCCCAACAGCTCGAACGGACCGTTCAGGCTCAGGTTGTAACCCCACTGTTCGGCTTTGTTGTCGTAGCGCAGGTTATTGTTCAGCGAAGAATTTCCCGTTGCCGGATTGACGCCGCTGGTGCCGTTCATGATACCGATATAGCTGCTTGCTGCGCGGGAGTGGATATAGTTCAGCGCGGTTTTCAGCGTCCAGTCGTTATCGAAGTGGTGCTCCAGTTCGACAAACGGGTTAATTTTTTCAAATTCAACACGGTTCCAGCTGGCACCCAGATAGGTAGAGCGTGGCAGGTTCAGGCTACTTTTATTGGTGGCGAACGGGATGCCATACACATCAGGTACGGCACGGGTCTTTTGCCAGTTGATGCCGCCAGTGACCGTGGTGGACGGCGTCAGATCGTAGGCCAGCGTGCCGAACAGCACTTTTCTTTCACTGTGCTCGTAATCTTTAAAGCTTTGTTTATCCTGATAAACGCCAACGAGACGGCCGCGCAGGCTGGCATCGTCGTTTAGCGGCCCGGAAACATCGAGCTCGCTGCGGTAATTATCCCAACTGCCTGCGCCAACGCTGCCGGATGCCTGAAAATTGTGAGTAGGCTGCTTGCGCACCAGATTAACGGTGCCGCCGGGTTCGCCATTGCCTTGTGACAGGCCGGACGCACCGCGCAGGATTTCGACGCGATCATAAATCGCTAGATCGGGTGATTCGCTGGAGGACTGAACCGCACCCATGTTGGATACGCTGTTCTGGCTGGAGAAGTTCACGCCGTCTTCCTTGATATTATCCATCACGAAAGCACGCGATTCGTATTTCACCTGATAGCTGTTCTGATTGACCACGTTAATACCGGTGGTTTGTTTCATGGCCTCATCCAGTGAGGTCATGTTCTGATCGTCCATGCGCTGGCGTGTCACGACGCTCACCGACTGCGGCGTTTCTCGCGGTGACAGATTCAGCTGTGTCGCGGTATTCATGCTGCGCGTGGTGTAGGACTGAGTGCCTTCGGTCACGCCGTTGCGGTTGATGCCCGCCACGACCAGCATTTCATCCCCCTGCGGTATTCTCTGTAAGCGCCAGACGCTATTAGGCTGCGGAATCACCTGAAGCCCGCTTCCTGCCAGCAGCGCCGCAAATCCGCCATCGACGCTGTAATTCCCTTGCAGAGACGGCCCGGTTTTTCCGGTCGTCAACTGTGCATTACCAACCAGATAAACGCCTGATTGGGCGGCAAACTGGTTAAGCTGCTGGTTAAGCGGCCCGGCGGAGATGGAATAGGTTTTGGTTGCCGCCGCAGTTGTCGTTTCTGCGGCAGTTGCGGTGGAATGCGTGAGCAGCGGTGCTCCGCACAGCAGCAGATGAACGGCAATGGCCAATTTGGACGGTGTGCGCTGTGTAGAGAAAAATGGAATCAATGCCATGAAAATTCGCCTTCTGACCCAGAGTAAAAATTGGTGGTTTTACTGTGAATCGAACGACAGTGGAAAAAGGGGAACTCAAAAGAGAAAATTTTTGTCTGTATCTAAAAAAGAAGGTGATATCAACGCGGCTCGACGGTTACCCACCACGGAAAACGCCGCTGGATGCGGACCGGGAAGGCCTGCGCCAGCATGTTCAGTGCCATATCGGTATCGGTTAAGGGGAAGGTGCCCATCACGCGTAAATCGGCGATGGCAGGCTGGCACGCCAGATAGCCGTGGCGATAGCGGGACAGCTGTGCCACGACCTCTCCCAGCGGCATGTTGTCCGCCTGGAGCACGCCGTGTGACCAGTCGGCATCGTTCTGATGGTTGGGCAACATGTCCCCCTGACCATCAGCGTTAAAGCGCAGATGATAGCCCGCGTTGACCCGACGCGCGGCGGAGGCGTATTTGGCGCTGACCTCAACCGCGTGTTGGTAAACGGTCAGCGTGGTAGCGTCCGGTTCCTGCGCGACGCTGAAGCGCGTGCCCAGCGCCTGCAAGTGCCCCTGCGCGGTGGTGACAAAGAAAGGGCGGGCATCGGCAGCGGTCTCAATCAGAATATCCCCCGCCAGCAGGGCAATTTCCCGACGCTGGTCGCTGTAGCGGATATCAATCGCGCTGGCGGTGTTCAGCCACAGTCGGGTGTTGTCCGGTAAGGTGAGTGGTTTGATTTCTCCCACTGCGCTGTGATGATCGGCCGTCATCGCCAGCAGCGAGCCTTTTAGCGGCGTATGGCGGTACGTCAGCCAGGAAAGCAGTGAACCGGTGCTGAGTAGCGCGACGAGCTTGAGCGCACGGCGGCGTGTCATCGGTGCAGGTTGGTGCAGTAGCGTATTCAGCGCGGGCTGCTGGCCGTCGCCACGCAGCGGTTGGAAGCGCTGGCTGACCGTTTGCACGTATTCCCAGGCTTGACGGTGTTCCTCGCTTTCGTCCATCCAGCGCTGCCAGTGGTGGTAGTGCTCATCGTCAGGTTCCCGATCGCACAGTTGGGCGTACCATTGCGATGCCTGCTGCAAGGCGATAAAGCTGGGCTTATTCATGAATCAACGGCCTGACCGTCCGCGTCTATCTCCGCTTCCAACAGCACACAATGCAGCATGGCCTGTGCCATGTATTTTTTTACCATGCGTTCGGAAACGCCCAGCGTCTCGGCAATGTCCCGATAGGGTAATCCCTGTACCTGCGCCATGATAAAGGCCGCGCGTACCTTCTCTGGCAGCGCTCGCAGCATGGCGTCGACCTGATACAGGGTTTCGAGAATGATGTTGCTGTCTTCCGCCGACAGCGCAACCGGTTCTGGCTGCTCGGCCAGCGAGGTGAGCCAGACGCGCTCAATTTCCCGTTTGCGCCACAGATCGACGCACATGCCTTGCGCCATTACGCTCAGGTAAGCCCGCGCGCCAGCGTGGCTGTCGAACTGGCGCGGCTTCAATAAGAGCCGTAAAAATACATCCTGCGCCAGATCGGCCGCATCACACAGATTCCCCAGCCGTTTGCGCAATAGCCCCTGTAACCAGCCATGATGCTGACAATAGAGCTGATGCAGATCTGCTGAGGTATCAATGTTGGCTGATGACATGTCTGGTGCCTGAAACGGAGCGATAGGAGGTCAAATTTCAGGCGCATATTAATTGAGAATGATTTTTATTTCAACGCTAAGGAAAATGTGGATAACGGTGTCGGAGGGGAAGGTGAGGGAAGCGGTAAGCATGCAGGGGGCGCAAGGTTGGAATGCACCACACTCGATAGCCGTATCGGGCGTGGTGCGTTCAACGACAGCGGAATCGACTGACCTAAGCGCCAGACGATTCCAACACGTTACTTGATGGCCTGAGCCGGAACCTGTGCGGCACTGTTAAAGCTGATCTCGTTGATCGCACTCCATTTATTCACATCGGTACCGAACGTATCCAGCTTGAAGAATTTCGCTTTCACGGCAGGGAAGGTGAATTTTTCACCGTCTTTGGCGTTGTTGGAGGTGACCAGATTGTCAGCCAGTTTTTGCCAGGTTTTACCGTCGGTGGAGTAGGAAACGGAGAACTTCAGTTTGCGCTCGTCCGCTTTGAAAGGAACCAGAACAAAGTTTTCAACCGACTGTTCTTTATCCAGTTCTACCTGAACCCAGCTCTCGCCATTTGCCGCCCAGCGGGTTTTTACGTCGCCATCGGCAATGTTGGCAGGTTTATGGCCCTTGTCTGAATCATAAGCGGAAGCTGTCACCGCCGTTACTTGTACCGCGTAAGCGGAAAGAGAGAATAAGCCGCACAGGAGCGTCGTAGCCAGAGTGTATTTTTTCATATTATTCCTCGTAGATAACGGATAAACCATACATGCCTGCAAACCAGAAACATGAAATGGAATTGCATTGTGATAAAAAAGAAACGAGGTTTTATTTATAGCGATCACGTTGCGGGGATTTTTCTATCAGGAAAAAAGGCAGAGCGGGATGGGGCGCACATTATGGCACCCAATGGCACCCGCCGAGTCGCGAGTGCCGTAGGTAAAGAGGTTAGCCGAGCGGCAGCGCCATGAGAATAGCGTCTTCCCGGCCTTGTGCTGTAGGGTAATAATCGCGGCGCACGGAGACTTCGTTAAATCCCAGGCTTTCATAAAGCGCGATGGCTCGCGCGTTTGACTCGCGTACTTCCAGCCACAGCGTCAGAATGCCGCGCCGTTCCATTTCTTCGATCAGATGTTCCAATAGCTGGCGACCCAGCCCTTGACGCTGGTGGTCGGGGTGTACCGCGATATTGAACAACGTCGCTTCATCCAGCACGACCTGTGTGATGGCGTAAGCGGCAAGCTGCCCGTCATGCTCCAGTTTGATGTTGAAATAACGCTCACCTTGATTGCTGACAAACGTTTTTTCCGACCAGGGAAAGGCGTGGCTGACTTGTTCAATTTTAAAGGCTTGTGCCAGATCGGCTGGCGTCAGAGAAGATATCGTGTTCATGTTCACAGATCTGTTGCCACAGCGCCCGTTTGGCGTCGGCATTTTGATAAAGTTCGGAAAGCAGAGGGCTGGAAAGCTGAACACCCTGTAGCGCAATGGGTTCCGCGATGCCTAACCGCCAGCTATGGCAGTGCGCGTCGGCGGGCAACATCTCGATCTGCTGCGGCGTCAGGCGATAGGCTTGCGCGGGAGTGAGCGCCAGACTGTGCAGAACGTCGGTCAGCAGCGGTTCATCATCGGCCAGCGGCTCGGCGGAGACAATCACCAGACGCACCTGTTCGGGCAGACTGACGGCGATTTCGCCTTGCAGCACCGTCGGGCGACGCAGCGTCCACTGCGTAATCCCCAGTTGCTGTAGCAGCCTGTCACGTCTTGATTCCATGCGTTATCCTGTCTGGCGTGCGAGAAAATGATTCGTGCCTATGCTAACAAACCCCGTCAGACTGCGCCAACGTCGGTGCGGTTATTTCCTCTCCGCTCTGCAACTTCGGGGACGAAGCGTATATAATCCCCCGCTCAATGATTAAGGAGCCGTAGCCTGATGTCCGCATTAACCCCCGCCAGTGAAGTCATACTGCGCCATAGTGACGAATTTCTTTCACGCCGAGTTCTGTTTGCCGGTGATTTGCAGGATACCCTGCCCGCGCAATTTGAGGCGGCGTCAGTGCGTGTCCATTGCAACCAATATCACCACTGGCAACAGATGGCAAAGCCACTTGGGGATAACGCTCAATATGGTCTGGTAGCGGATGCGGCGCTGGTGGCGGATAGCGACACGCTGATTTATTACTGGCCGAAGAGCAAACAGGAAGCGGAATTCCAACTGCGTAACCTGCTGTCTCTGATGCCGGTCGGTACGGAAATCTTCGTTGTTGGGGAAAACCGCAGCGGCGTGCGTAGTGCTGAAATTGTGCTGTCTGACTTCGTTGAGTTGGTAAAAATCGACAGTGCACGTCGCTGCGGGCTTTACCACGGTCGGATTGACAAGCAGGCCAGCTTCACGCTGGATGAGTGGTGGGACGAGTATGTGACGGACGGCGTGACCGTCAAAACGCTTCCGGGTGTCTTCAGTCGTGATGACCTGGATCCGGGTAGCCGACTGCTGCTGTCTACGTTTGAGCCGCACATGAAAGGCAAAGTGCTGGATATCGCCTGCGGTGCGGGCGTATTGGCATCGGTACTGGCGAAACAGTCGCCGAAAATTCGCCTGACGCTGAGTGATGTCAGTGCAGCCGCTGTCGAATCCAGCAAGGCAACGCTGGCGGCGAATGCGTTAGAAGGCAGCGTGATTGCGAGTAATGTTTACTCCGACATCGACGGCCGCTTCGATATGATCGTGTCTAATCCGCCGTTCCATGACGGCTTACAGACCAGCCTGCAAGCCGCGGAAATGCTGATTCGTGGTGCGGTGACCCATCTACCGATTGGCGGGCAGTTACGCATCGTCGCTAACGCCTTCCTGCCTTATCCGGCGCTGTTAGATGCCGCCTTTGGTAGCCATGAAGTGCTGGCGCAGACTGGACGCTTCAAGGTGTATCAGGCCACCGTCGGTCGTCCGCCGCGCACAGGAAGCAAAGGTCGTCGTCGGTAATCCTTATTACTGATATTGCCTTTACTGATACTTCTTCTATTGATTCAGTGCCGCCATACTCTCCTTGCCGTAGCGTTCACCTGCTGCGGCATCGGGTGGGAAAATAGCATCAATGGCGGCCAGTTCCTCTTTCGTCAGCGTGACATCCAGCGCGGCGACGTTCTCTTCCAGATAGCGGCGGCGTTTGGTGCCCGGAATCGGCACAATATGTTCACCCTGTGCCAATACCCATGCCAGCGCCAGCTGTGATGGCGTCACCTGTTTTTCCTGCGCCAGTTGGTTAATTTTCTCTACCAGTTGCAGGTTTTTGCCGAAATTTTCCCCCGAGAAGCGTGGATTGGTGCGACGGAAATCGTCGGCAGCCAGATCGTCCGGGCTGCGAATCGCACCGGTCAGGAAACCACGGCCGAGTGGGCTGTAAGGCACAAAGCCGATACCCAGACGCTCACAGGTGGGCAGAATCTCGGCTTCCATATCGCGCGTCCACAGTGAGTATTCGCTCTGTAACGCCGTAATGGGGTGCACACGGTGCGCACGTTCTAGCGTGGTGGCGGAGGCTTCACTCAGGCCGATGTAGCGAATCTTGCCTTCCTGAACCAGCTCTGCCAGCGTGCCGACCGTCTCTTCAATGGGAACCGTCGGGTCGATGCGGTGCTGATAGTAAAGATCGATAACGTCCGTCCCGAGTCGCGTCAGGCTGCCTTCCACCGCGCGGCGGATGTAGTCCGGTTTACCGCAGACGCCGCGTGCGTTGGGGTTTGCCGGGTCGCGTACAATGCCGAATTTGGTTGCCAGAAAGACCTGTTCGCGTTTGCCTTTTATGGCTTTGCCGAGCAGCAGCTCATTGGTGTGGGGGCCATACATATCGGCGGTATCCAGCAGCGTAACGCCCAGCTCCAATGCGCGATGCAACGTGGCAATGGATTCTTTTTCGTCCTGCGCGGTGGAGTAGAAATCACTCATTCCCATGCAGCCTAGCCCAATAGCCGAAACCTGCGGGCCGTTCGCACCTAATTTGCGCTGTTGCATTGTCATCTTCCTCATGTCGTTGGCAGTGAAAGCAGTCTGGTTGTTTATCCAGCAAAGATAAATACCGCTTTTTATGCAACACTATTCAAAAATAACCAACAATGGTGGCGGCGATGGATCACATTCAGGCGATGCGGGTTTTTGTGCGTATTGTCGAACTGGGCAGCTTTAGCCGCGCGGCGGAGCGACTGACGCTGCCACGCGCGACGGTAAGCAACACCATCAAACAGCTTGAAGCACGGCTGGGAGTTCGTTTGCTGCAACGTACGACTCGTCAGGTGCAGATCACCGACGAAGGGCGCGTTTACTATGAACGCTGTCTGCAATTGCTCGCGGAAATAGAAGAGATCGATACGCTGTTCACGCAGCAAAAGCAGCAACCCGTTGGTAAAGTGCGGGTGGATATGCCGCACTCGCTGGCGAGGGAAATCGTTGTTCCGGCGCTGGGCGAGTTCTACGCGCGCTATCCGCAGGTGACGCTGATGCTGAGCGCCAATGATGCGGCGATTAATGTGCTGCGTGAAGGCGTCGACTGTGTGTTGCGCGCCTGGCAGACCGACGATGAAACGCTGGCGACCCGCCATTTGCCGTCAATGCCGCAGGTAACCTGTGCATCGGCCGACTATCTGGCACGCTACGGTGTGCCGCGTTCGCTTGAGGAGCTGTCGGGGCATCAGATGGTCGGCTATTTCTCTCTGCGTACCGAATACCGTTATCCGCTGGAATTTATGTCGGGCGATGAGTGCATTACGCGTATGCTGCCCGGTGCGTTGCAGGTTAACGGCACTGATGCCTACATCGCCAGCGCGCGTGCCGGATTGGGGATTATTCAGGCCCCGCGTCGCGGCATGCGCCCGTTTCTGGAAAGTGGGGAACTGGTTGAGATCCTGCCGGAAATGCCGCCGCCCGCGATGCCGCTTTATGTGATGTATGCGCCCGGTCGTTTTCTCGCGCCACGGATTCGTGTGTTCATTGAATGGCTCGATGAGCTCTTTACGCGCAATGCCGCAGCGAGATGATGTTTTTTGCAGCAAACCCCGCATTCCAGAGGAAATAATCATTGACGTGAACGTGAAAACCTCTAGAATTCGGCCCCGTAGTGATATTGCGTAAAGCAGTGTTGCGAAGGTGGCGGAATTGGTAGACGCGCTAGCTTCAGGTGTTAGTGTTCTTACGGACGTGAGGGTTCAAGTCCCTCTCTTCGCACCAACATCACTACAACGGTTCTGGTTTGTCGAACCGAAGCAGTAAATCAGTGTTGCATGACGTAGTTATTGCATGACAGAGTTGCGAAGGTGGCGGAATTGGTAGACGCGCTAGCTTCAGGTGTTAGTGTTCTTACGGACGTGAGGGTTCAAGTCCCTCTCTTCGCACCATGTCGTGATAGATTTATTGTATAAGACAAACAACGTTCTCAGTGCGAAGGTGGCGGAATTGGTAGACGCGCTAGCTTCAGGTGTTAGTGTCCTTACGGACGTGAGGGTTCAAGTCCCTCTCTTCGCACCACAGATTCCCTCTGTATCTTCCTGATTTTTTTCCCTGTTTATTCTCTTTTATCCCGTTTCTGGCTATGCTGCTTTTTCGCGATTATTTACCATTCTGGGTTGTGTACTCTTTCTCGTTTACTGATCTACATCCACATACATTTACAGCGTTGTGAGATTAAACGTGACGGACAGCGCCGCCAAACCGCCAGCCAGCGCAATGCAGGACGGCAGCAGTAAATAGTGACGTAAACGTTGATGAAACAGCATGACAAGCGTCGCCAACAGGGCGATGGCGATAATCACTTTTAGGTGCGTCAGGTTCAGGTTGAGCAGCGCCAGTAGCGGCATGATGGCACAAGGCAGCAACACGCCCCAGGCGCTGGACAGATGCTTCCCCATACACCAGCTCACACCCCATAGCCCGCAGGCTGTGATCATTGCTGTCAGCATTTTTCCACCCGTCAAAAATGATAATGATAACTAATATCATATAAGAATTTATATCAATTACTAGTTTTTGACGAGCGGATTGTTGGAATTTTCTGCCTAATTTTGTTAATCGGGATGCTGACTGCTCAAATGTTGGCGTATCAGGTGAATCATATTCACGATAACCGGCGATCGTTCATGTTTGCGCCAGATAGCCGCAATTTGTGTATGGATTTCGGGCATGCCGATATCATGATAGGTCACATTATCCGCCTTAATACAGGCGAGAGATTCCGGCACAAGCGTGATGCCGAAGCCTGCGGCGACCATCCCGATGGTGGCCGTTAACTGCGGAGCAAATGGGCTGGGTCTGGGGCCATAGCCTGACAGATAGCAAGTGCGGATTATCATGTCATGCAGCCCTGGACACACCTCGCGTGGGAAAATAATCAGCGGTTCCTGACGCAGCTCGCTAAGCGAAACCTGCGTTTTATGGCTCAGCGCATGCCCAGCGGGTAACACTAATTTCATCGGCTCTTCAGCCAAAATCTCCCCGTTAACCTCATCGCTGAGATCGCAGGGTAAACGCAGAAAGGCGATGTCGATATTGCGTTCTTGCAGTGCAGTAATGAGCGCTGCCGGATTTTCCTCCTTTGGTAGCGGCTGAACGTGTGGATGCTGCTGACAATAACGATGCAGTAGCGCAAGCACGGTCGGGTGGAACATGGCCGACGGCGAAAACCCTACGTTCAAGCTACCTTTCTCACCTCGCGCAATGCTCCTTGTCCGCGCGATGGCCGAATCGGTAAGCTGCAAAATCTGACGTGCATCTTCATACAGCGCTTGTCCCGCCTCCGTCATTTCTACGCCGCGCGTCAGTCGCTTGAACAGCGGCGTACCGATCTCCTGCTCGAATTTCTTGATCTGCTGGCTGAGAGGCGGCTGTGACATCCCCAGATTTTCCGCCGCACGCGTGAAATGCTTAGCTTGTGCAACGGCGACAAAATAGCGCAGATAACGTAGCTCCATTTACGTGACTCCATATGTTTCCGATCTCGAAATGACCTTAATTGCATATTGGAATTTTGTTCTCTCACGCGTCAATCTTTATCTAAATATTAGCATTATTTAAGTAATTGATGCGGTGAGAAGGACGGTATGAAAACGAATGTCAGTGAACAATCCTGTGAAGAAGCCTTTGCTAGCTACGCCTATGATTTTCGGCGGCAGCATGCAGACAGCGTTATTTATCAAACCTCATTAATGAGTGGACTAATAAATGGCGTATACGAAGGCAGCCGAACGATGGCTGAATTACTGGAGCATGGTGACTTTGGATTAGGAACATTTAATAGTTTGGACGGGGAACTGGTTGCCTTGAATAGCCAGATTTTCCAGCTGTTATCCGACGGCAGCGCACGGGCGGCGAAGCCGGAGCAGAAAACGCCGTTTGCGGTCATGACGTTCTTTCGCCCAACGGAAACGATCCGTTTTGATCGCTGGACTTCGCGTGAAGACGTGCATCGCCAGATCGATGAGATCGTAGGAACGGACAATCTGTTCTGCGCGCTGCGGATTGACGGGAATTTTCGCTGTGTTGAAACCCGTACCGTCCCCCGACAGTGCCGGCCTTATAAACCGATGCAGGAAGCGGTTGAAGGGCAACCAACATTTCATTTTGAACACCGTAGCGGCAGCGTTATTGGTTTTCGTAGTCCAGCTTACACTCAGGGAATTAATGTCGCGGGTTACCACGAACATTTCATTACTGACGATCGCCAGGGCGGCGGTCATATTCTGAATTATGACGTCGAGCACGGCACGCTGACGTTTGGTGTGATTGCCAAACTGATCATCGATCTGCCTCAGGATCGGGAGTTTCTCAATGCCGACCTGTCCTCAGAAAACCTCAACAGCGTAATCCAGTCAGTAGAGAGCTAGTCATTTCATCGGAGTCATGTCATGGAAAAGTCCACCGAACAGCAAAGCTGGAGCAGCGGAGCCGAGCTGATTGTAAAACACCTGGAAGCGCAGGGCGTGAAGCATATTTTTGGTATTCCCGGCGCAAAAATTGATCGTGTGTTTGATGAGCTGGAAGACTCGACGATCCAAACGATCCCTGTTCGGCATGAGGCGAACGGCGCGTTTATGGCGGCGGCGATAGGGCGTCTCACGGGGAAAGCAGGAGTGACGCTGGTGACATCTGGCCCCGGCTGTTCCAACCTCGTCACCGGATTGGCAACGGCAACCGCAGAGGGTGATGCGGTAGTGGCGCTAGGCGGGGCGGTTAAGCGGGCAGATAAGCTTAAGCTGACGCACCAGAGTCTGGACACCGTCAGCCTGTTTCAGCCAGTTAGTAAATTCAGTGCGGAAATCACGGCTTCTTCCGCCATATCGGAAGTGCTGGCCAATGCTTTCCGAGCGGCAGAGAGCGGGCGTCCGGGCGCGGCGTTTGTCAGCCTGCCGCAGGATATCGTCAATGAGCCGGTGATTAGCCCGGTGCTGGCTTGTCCGCATTTACCGCTGCTAAACGGCGCGCCGCATAGCGACATTGCCGAAGCGGCCAAACGGCTGCGGCAGGCTAAAAACCCGGTGCTTTTGCTCGGGTTAATGGCCAGTCAGCAGGAGAATGCGCAGGCACTGCGTCGTTTCCTTCACCATAGCAAACTGCCCGTGACCAGCACGTATCAGGCTGCTGGCGTGATCGATCAGCAGCAGTTCGATCACTTTGCCGGACGTGTCGGATTATTCAACAATCAGGCTGGCGATAAGCTGCTGCAACAGGCGGATGTGATCGTTACCGTGGGCTACAGCCCGATTGAGTACGATCCGGTGTTATGGAACAGCGGCAAGGCGACGCTGATCCACATTGATGTGCTGCGAGCGGAGATCGACAGCGCTTATCGTCCCGATATCGAACTGCTTGGGAATATCGCAATGACGGTGGACACGCTGAATGCGTGCATCAGCGAACCATTTATCTTGTCTGCTGATACACAGTCCGTGTTGCGGGATCGTCAGCGCCAGCGCCACGATCTCAGTACGCGCGCTATCAACATGGCAGGATTTGCGATCCACCCTTTGCGTCTGGTGCGGGCGATGCAGGATATCGTGAATGAGGATGTCACGCTGTGTGTGGATATGGGGAGTTTCCATATCTGGCTGGCGCGTTACCTGTATAGCTTCCGGGCGCGACAGATCCTGATGACCAATGGCCAGCAGACGATGGGCGTGGCGCTACCGTGGGCAATCGCCGCATCGCTGGTGCAGCCCGGAAAAAAAGTGGTGTCTGTTTCCGGCGACGGCGGGTTTATGCAGTCCAGTATGGAGCTGGAAACGGCGGTGCGCCTGAAAAGCAATCTTCTGCATATCATCTGGGTGGATAACGGCTACAACATGGTGGAAATCCAGCAGCGGCACAAATACCATCGTCCGGCGGGCGTGTCGTTTGGGCCGATTGACTTCAAAGCGTATGCGGAAGCATTCGGCGCGAAAGGGTTTGCCGTTGAATCTGCGGATGAACTGGTCAGCAAACTCCGTCAGGCAATGGACGTCGACGGCCCTGCGGTGATTGCCATCCCCGTTGATTATTCCGATAACCACTGGCTGATGGAGAATCTGAATATTAGCGTGCTGATCTGATATGCCAGATGATTACCCGCCCGTACGGTATCGGGCGGGAGTGTGTCGCGTTTCCCTGAATAATACGGTGTGTGTCTGCATGATTTTCTTTAGAATCATCTGCGTCGCTATACGGTAATGGGAAGGGAAACGAGCATGCTAATGAAATCAGCCCGGCGCATTGTCAGACGTGGGCTCATTGTGATTGGGGTGATCGCGATGACGCTGCTGGCTATTCGTGTTTATGATACGCAAAGCGGGCCGCCGCTTGCACCCTGGCATACCTATGTGCCGGATGAACTGTCGGCAGCGGAGCTCGATAAAAGCGACTGGACTGCGTATGTAAAGCAGGAAGCGCTCATCTTTCAGCAGGTTAATCAGCACGTCACGCAGGAACTGGATGAGGATGAACAGCGTCCGGTTAACCGCTATTTTTCGGGTAGCCCGGTTTATCCTGGGAAATTTCAGCATGACTGGAATCGTTCCTATGAACTGTCGCCGGAAGGAGAACTGAAAGGCGCAGTCGTGATGTTGCACGGCCTGACCGACTCACCCTACAGCTTGCGACATGTTGCGGAGCGTTATCGTCAGCGTGGTTTTTTCGTGGTCGGGATTCGTTTACCTGCCCACGGGACGGTGCCGGGTGCGCTGACTGATGTCGAATGGGAAGATTGGCTAGCGGCGATGAGGCTTGCTGTTCGTGAGGCGACGTCATACCTGACGGTGCGACAGGGCCAAAGGCTGCCGCTGCATATCGTCGGATTTTCCAACGGTGGTGCGCTGGCGCTGAAGTACGCACTGGATTCCTTAGATAATCCTGCGCTGGTGCGTCCTGACCAGCTCATCCTCATTTCCCCAATGATCGGTATTACCAGCTATGCGCGCTTTGCGGGGCTGGCTGGGTTACCCGCTATCTTCCCTGCCTTTGCCAAATCTGCCTGGCTGGGCATTTTGCCGGAATTTAATCCCTTCAAATACAATTCATTTCCGGTAAATGGTGCGCGCCAATCCTGGCTGTTGACGCATGAACTTCAGAGTCAGCTAAGCCGTAAAGCGCAGACGAATACGTTGGTCAATCTGCCGCCAGTGCTGACGTTCCAGTCGGTGATGGATTTCACCGTCAGTACGCGTGCCGTTATTACGGCGTTCTATAATTTGTTGCCTGCTAACGGCAGTCAGCTGGTGCTCTTTGATGTAAACCGTACCGTTAATTTTGGCCCGCTTCTGCGTGAGTCGACGAATGGTGCCGTCAGTCAACTGCTACCTGTCGCCCCACGTCATTACGATACAACGGTGATATCCAACGCCGCGCCGAACAGTTCGCGTGCCGTAGCGTTTGACGTCGCAGCGGGGACGATGCAAGAACAGACGCGTGAGCTGGGAATGGATTATCCATCGGACGTGTATTCACTATCGCATGTCGCGCTGCCGTTTCCAGATTCAGATTCGCTGTATGGTCGTTTCTCACAGAATCCTACCGAGTTTGGCTTGCCGCTGGGGAAAATTACCCCAAGAGGAGAACGTGCCGCGCTGGTGGTCGATCTGGATACACTGCTGCGACTGTCGTCGAATCCGTTTTATCCCTACTTGATCCAACGTATTGAAGAGAAGATCCCGCGATAGCGAACGGCCACCCGCAGGGTATCGCGGGTGGCGTTGAGATATTCTCAATAAATAGATCGATACAGCGCTTTAATTTCATCAATGTTCGTATCGCGCGGGTTACCGCCGGTGCAGACATCGTCAAAGGCGGCCTGCGCCAGCGCGGGAATGTCCTCTTCTCTCACGCCGACATCGCGCAGTCTTGGTGGAATATCCACATCGTGAGACAGCTGACGAACCGCGTGAATCGCGGCTTCCCGCGCCTGAGCAATCGGCATTTCTGCCGCGCCTTTTACCCCCATTGCCACGGCGATATCCCGGAATTTTTCACCCGTGTAATCGGCGTTGTAGGCCATGATATGCGGCAGCAGGATCGCGTTAGCGACGCCGTGTGGCGTGTTGTAAAACGCGCCAAGCGGGTGCGCCATACCGTGTACCAGCCCCAGTCCGACGTTCGAGAATCCCATGCCGGCGATGTATTGTCCCAGCGCCATCTCTTCCACGCCTTTCGGCTTCCCAGCGACGGAATCGCGCAGTGAACGGCTGATTATTTCAATGGCCTTCAGGTGCAGCGTATCGGTCAGTTCCCAAGCGGCCTTGGTGGTGAAGCCTTCAATGGCGTGCGTTAGGGCGTCAATCCCCGTGGCGGCTTTCAGTGAGGCAGGCATGCTCATCATCATATCGGGATCGACGATGGCGACAATCGGGATGTCATGTGGATCGACGCACACAAATTTGCGGCGCTTTTCTTCATCAGTGATGACGTAGTTGATGGTGACTTCTGCGGCCGTGCCGGAGGTGGTCGGGATCGCGATAATCGGGACGGCAGGGCGTCGGGTGGCCGCAACGCCTTCCAAGCTACGGACATCGGCGAATTCAGGGTTATTAATAATAATTCCGATAGCCTTACAGGTATCCTGCGGTGAGCCGCCGCCAATCGCGATCAGGTAATCGGCCTGTGATGCCTTGAAGCGCTCGACGCCCTTTTCCACCACGGCGATGGTGGGGTTGGGAATGACTTCATCGACAATGTGCGCAATCGCGCCCGTGCCAAAGTAGGACGTTTCGTTAAGAATCATTCTATTAGCCATCATCTATCTCCTAATCATGTTTGATTTTGATAAAGCGAAAAATACATGCTGCGCAATTCCTTGCGAGTAGTGTGGGAAAAATGGGCTATCAGCGCCTTCCGTCAGGTGCCATGTCACCTTGTTCGCTGGCACTGAGGTAAAGACGCCCGAGAAGCGGTTCACAAAATCGTGATGGCGGCAGCATAAGAGAGGGAGTAAGGCTGGAAGTCGCTGTTGGTTTTTGATTGAAAAAATCTAATTTAAGCTTGTTTTTATCATTATATTATCTAATCCGAATGGCGTTTTCAGTTGGGTGTCATTGCCTATGTTATCCAGTTTTAATGTCATTAATTTGTGGTTTACGCTGATTTAAATAATTTACGTGCTTAATTTCGTCAATTAATAAGCATATTACGCTGCTTTGTTTTTTGTGGGCGGCTCGACTTTCTTTGTCTTCTATATAATTTATCTTATGTCTGAGAGAGTGGTTTAACCTGCGCGTCGGTGGTAAGTTCAGTCATAAGATATCGTTTGCGTAGTGTGTTTTATCGCCTGAACGCCATGCGCTGAAGAGGGATGAAGAATGGCAAAGCAGACCCCGTTGTATCAACAACATCTGGCCGATGGCGCCAAAATGGTGGATTTTCATGGTTGGATGATGCCACTGCACTACGGCTCCCAACTGGACGAACACCATATTGTGCGTCGGGAAGCCGGCATTTTTGATGTCTCCCACATGACCATCGTCGATTTACACGGCGTGAGAACGCGTGAATTCCTGCGTTATCTGTTGGCGAATGATGTCGCCAAACTCACACAGCCGGGCAAAGCCCTGTATACCGGCATGCTGAATGCCTCCGGCGGCGTCATTGACGATCTGATCGTTTATTTTCTCACGGAAGACAATTTCCGACTGGTTGTGAACTCCGCGACCCGTGAAAAAGATCTCGCCTGGATCGGGCAGCACGCTGCGCCGTTCGGGGTTGAAATCCGCGAGCGCGACGATCTGGCGCTGGTTGCGGTGCAAGGTCCGCAGGCGCAGGAAAAAGTTCAAGAAATCCTGAAGGCAAAAGGCCTGAGTGATACCGACGTGGCAGCGGTTGCCAGCATGAAGCCGTTTTTTGGCAAGCAGGCGGGCGACTTCTTCGTTGCCACGACGGGTTATACGGGTGAAGCGGGTTATGAAATCGCGCTGCCGAATGAGCAGGTGGTCGATTTCTGGCAACAACTGCTGGCGGTTGGTGTGAAGCCATGTGGGCTGGGTGCACGCGATACGCTGCGGCTGGAAGCGGGGATGAACCTGTACGGTCAGGATATGGATGAGGGCATTTCGCCACTGGCGGCCAATATGGGCTGGACAATCGCCTGGCAGCCGGAGGATCGCGAGTTTATCGGGCGTGAGGCATTAACGCATCAGCGTGAAAAAGGGACCGATCAACTGGTTGGTTTAGTGCTGACGGAAAAAGGCGTATTGCGCAATGATTTACCTGTGCGCTTTACTGATAGTGATGGCGTGGTGCGCGAAGGGGTGATCACTAGTGGATCGTTCTCGCCGACGCTTGGTGTGAGCATCGCGCTGGCGCGTGTTCCGGTGGGGATTGGTGAACAAGCGATAGTGCAGATTCGTAACCGCGAACTGCCTGTCCACGTGACCAAACCCGGTTTTGTCCGTGCTGGAAAAACCATCGTTCAGTATTAATAGCCGCTTGCTTATAAAGATAAGCGCATAGGATTAACGACTTTAGGAAAGGGGATGCAATGAGCAACGTACCAACAGAATTAAAATACACCACGTCGCACGAATGGGTGCTGCATGAGGGCGACGGTATCTACAGCGTGGGTATTACCGAACACGCGCAGGAACTTCTGGGTGACATGGTCTTTATCGATTTGCCGGAAGTGGGCACGGTCGTCGCCGCAGGTGATGACTGCGCGGTGGCGGAGTCGGTAAAAGCGGCGTCGGATATTTATGCGCCCATCAGCGGTGAGATCGTGGAAGTTAACGACGATCTGGAAGGTTCCCCTGAGCTGGTCAACAGCGCACCTTATGCTGATGGTTGGCTGTTCCGCATCAGAATTTCTGATGAATCTGATTTGGACGAACTGCTTGATGCCGAAGGCTATCAGGCGTTGATAGAAGACGACGACGAATAGTTATCGCGCCCCCGATTTTGTCAAATCTGGGGCGTTTTATTTTGTTCGCCCGCGTCGTATTTCAGCGCGGCAGCCAGCACGATTAATGCAGGCACGATTGATCAAGGAAAGTACTGTAATGACCCAGACACTCAGTCAACTCGAACATGACGGCGCGTTTATCGAGCGCCATATCGGCCCTTCCGTCAGCCAACAGCAGCACATGCTGTCGGTGGTGGGGGCTACGTCGCTGGATGCGTTGATCCGCCAGATTGTCCCAGTGGACATTCAATTGCCTAGCCCGCCAGCGGTGGGAGAGGCGGTGACGGAACATGAAGCGTTAGCTGAGCTGAAGGCCATTGCAGGACGCAATCAACGCTATAAAAGCTACATCGGCATGGGCTATAGCGCGGTGCTGATGCCGCCAGTGATTTTACGCAACCTGCTGGAAAACCCAGGTTGGTACACCGCCTATACGCCGTATCAGCCGGAAGTCTCTCAGGGGCGTCTTGAGGCGCTGCTGAATTTCCAGCAGGTCACACAGGATTTAACCGGTTTGGATTTGGCCTCTGCATCGTTGCTGGATGAAGCAACCGCTGCGGCGGAAGCAATGGCGATGGCGAAGCGCATTAGCAAACTCAAACAGGCCGAACGTTTCTTTGTCGCTGACGACGTGCACCCGCAAACGCTGGATGTGGTGCGTACTCGTGCGGAAACTTTCGGTTTTGAAATTGTTGTCGGTAAGGCGGAAGAAGCGCTGAAAGATGATGCGGTGTTTGGCGTGTTGCTGCAACAGGCAGGGACGACGGGTGAACTGCACGATTACAGCGACCTGATGGCGGCACTGAAAGCACGTAAGGTCGTCACCTGTGTGGCATCGGATATCATGGCGCTGGTACTGCTGACCGCGCCGGGCAAGCAGGGCGCGGATATCGTCTTCGGCTCTGCACAGCGCTTTGGCGTGCCGATGGGCTACGGTGGGCCACACGCGGCATTCTTCGCCTGTCGTGATGAACATAAACGTGCCATGCCGGGACGTATTATCGGCGTGTCGCGCGATGCGGCAGGCAACACCGCGCTGCGCATGGCGATGCAGACGCGTGAACAGCACATTCGCCGTGAGAAGGCGAACTCCAATATTTGTACCTCGCAGGTGTTGCTGGCCAACATTGCGGGGATGTATGCGGTATTCCACGGGCCGGAAGGGCTCAAACGTATCGCTGGGCGCATCCATCGTCTGACCGATATTCTGGCGGCAGGATTAACGCAGGGCGGGCTGCTGCTGCGTCATCGCAGTTGGTTCGATACGTTGACCATTGAAGTCGCGGACAAAGACGCGGTACTGAGCCGGGCATTGAGTTTTGGTATCAACCTGCGCAGCGATTTGGCGAGTGCCGTAGGTATTACGCTGGATGAAGCAACCACGCGTGAAGACGTGCTGGCGCTGTTCGCGGTTCTGCTAGGTGACGATCACGGGTTGGATATCGACGCGCTTGATGCGGCCATCGGCCAGAAAGCGGCAACGATCCCGGCTGGGCTGGTGCGCCACGACGCGATCCTGTCGCATCCGGTGTTCAACCGCTATCACAGCGAAACCGAGATGATGCGCTACCTGCACCGTTTGGCACGTAAAGATCTTGCGTTGAATCAGGCGATGATTCCGCTCGGTTCCTGCACCATGAAACTCAACGCGGCGGCGGAAATGCTGCCGATTACCTGGCCGGAATTTGCCGAACTGCATCCATTCTGCCCGCCGGAACAGGCGCTGGGCTATCGTCAGATGATCGAACAGCTCTCAGGCTGGCTGGTGCAACTGACGGGCTATGACGCGATTTGCATGCAGCCCAATTCGGGCGCGCAGGGTGAATACGCGGGGCTGCTGGCGATCCGTCGCTATCATGAAAGCCGCAATGAAGCTGGCCGTAATCTCTGTCTGATTCCTAGCTCCGCCCACGGTACTAACCCAGCATCAGCGCAGATGGCGGGGATGGACGTGGTGGTGGTCGCCTGTGACAAACAGGGCAATATCGATCTGCACGATCTGCGTGAGAAAGCGCAGGCGGCGGGCGAACAGCTTTCCTGCATTATGGTGACCTATCCGTCCACCCACGGCGTCTATGAAGAGACGATCCGCGAAGTGTGCCAGATCGTGCATCAATACGGCGGTCAGGTGTATCTGGATGGCGCGAACATGAACGCGCAGGTTGGCATCACCACGCCGGGCTACATCGGTGCAGATGTCTCGCATCTGAACCTGCATAAAACCTTCTGTATTCCGCACGGTGGTGGCGGGCCGGGCATGGGGCCGATTGGCGTGAAAGCGCATTTGGCACCGTTTGTGCCGGGTCATCAGGTGGTAAAAATCGAGGGTGTACTGACGGAGCAGGGCGCAGTCTCTGCGGCACCGTTCGGCAGTGCTTCTATTCTGCCGATTAGCTGGATGTACATTCGTATGATGGGGGCAGAAGGGCTGAAACAGGCTAGCCAGATGGCGATCCTGAACGCCAACTACATCGCGACGCGCTTGCAGCAGGCCTATCCGGTGCTTTACACCGGCCGTGACGGTCGCGTGGCGCACGAGTGCATTCTGGATATTCGTCCGCTTAAAGAGAGCACCGGCATTAGCGAAATGGATATCGCCAAACGCCTGATCGACTACGGTTTCCATGCGCCGACCATGTCGTTCCCGGTCGCGGGCACGCTGATGGTGGAGCCAACGGAATCGGAGAGCCAGGTCGAGATCGATCGCTTTATTGATGCGATGCTGGCGATCCGTACCGAAATCAACCGCGTCGCGCAGGGCGAATGGCCGCTGGACGACAACCCGTTGGTTAACGCACCGCACACGCAGGCGGAGCTGGTGGCAGATTGGGCGCATCCGTACAGCCGCGAGCTGGCGGTATTCCCGGTAGGCAGCGAACATAAATACTGGCCGAGCGTGAAGCGTCTGGACGACGTGTATGGCGACCGTAACCTGTTCTGCTCGTGTGTGCCGATGAGCGACTATGCGTAGTTAATCGCGATGGCCGTTGAATCAGCGGCTTGGTTGTTCAATATTTTTTCCAGCCTCCTCTACTCAGGGGAGGCTTAATTGACTGATTTTATTCTTCCTTTTCATTACTTGCCTCTAATAACCTGCTGCGCTGAGGCTCATCGAATTTAGTCATCACCAGCCAATGTTTTACCGTGTGTTCTCATCCAGTCTGCCAGTGAATCCAGCGTTGGCTGGAGTGATTTACCCAGTGGGGTGATTTGGTACTCCACGCGCGGTGGCACTTCGGCATACACCTTACGCTTCACCAGTTTTCGCTGTTCGAACAGGCGCAGCTGTCGTGTCAGTTCCTTCTGAGTGATGGGGGCGATAGCGCGTTGTAATGCGCTGAAACGTACGGGGTCGCCGATCACGATCAGGCGGTACAGTATGGGAATCGCCCATTTGCCCGCGATGAGGTTGACGAAATTCACCATTGGGCACGGTTCTGCAATGTCAGATGGTGGGGAAAGGGACGTATTTGCTACTGGGCCGTGAACAGACATAAGGTTCCAATACCCTCTTTAGTACCCAATTGGTGCCTACTTACAAAAGTATACTATTGATGAAATACTGCCGTTTTTCAAGCAACACGACAGGACACATCATGATGAAACGGCTGCAAGATAAGTTTGCTTTGATCACCGGGGGCACCAGCGGTATTGGGATAGAAACCGCACGTCAGTTTCTGGCCGAAGGGGCGACGGTCGCCATCACTGGACGCGATGAGAAAGCGCTGGCACGTGCGCAGGCTGAGTTAGGCCATTCCACGCTGGCGATCCGTTGCGATGCTGGAGATATCCGTGCCCAGCACGATCTGGTCCAGACGCTGACACAGCAATGGCCGCGTCTGGACGTGTTGTATGCCAATGCAGGCGATGTCACTCATCGTTCGTTAGAAAACTGGGATGAGGCGGCCTGGGATCGGCTTATGGCGACTAACCTTAAAGGGCCATTCTTTCTGGTTCAGGCACTACTGCCGCTGCTGAGCAACCCGGCATCGGTGATTCTGTGTGGATCGACCAGCGCCCATATCGGCCTACCGCAAAGCAGTGCCTACGCCGCGAGTAAAGCAGGATTACTCTCGCTGGCGCGCACGCTGTCGGCTGAGTTGGTGGCGCGTGGTATTCGGGTGAACGGCTTGAGCCCGGGCCCGACTGAAACTCCTGCGCTTGATAAGCTAGGCCTCTCTCCCGAACAGCAGTCCGCCATGCAGGAACAAATTCGACAACTGGTGCCGATTGGCCGTATGGGAACCCCTTGGGAATTGGCGAAAGCGGCGGTTTTTCTTGCCTCTGACGAGTCCCGCTTTGTGGTTGGAACGGAATTGCTGGTCGACGGTGGTGTCGCCAATCTGTAGCATGAATCTTTTGCTTTCCTTCACCTACTCCGCGCGGCATCAGAATGTGCAACTGATAGGGGACCTACACGATCCCGATCCTCTATTACAGCGAAGACATACTAAAGAAGGCCAGTCGTTGGCTGGTAACATTCGTTCCCGACGAATTTATCCTTCTCTTGCCGCATTACAAGGCTTATCAATAAGCCTCGCCCTAGCGGGTCAACGCTAACGTTTTGTCCTGAAACTCGAATTATCTAGGGTAGATGTGTGTGGTTACGTATCGGCGTTACATTATTGCTGTACAACTAAAATGCTAGCTGCCAGAGGTGTCTGGTATCGTGGAAAGCGCGATCAGAATGGCGGTTTCCGGCGTTAGGACGGGTAGGGCAAGGCCGGCCTGCATCAGCCAATCACCAGAAACCACTATCGGTTGACGTAACCAAGGCGGGAGCTCACGCATGGTGCCGCCGCCTTCTCGCACCGTTTTGATTTCTGGGCCGTCCAGCAGTGTGACTTCATAGCGTGCGTCGGGCAGCAGACTGGGGAAGCGGAGCGTACCCGCCAGCGAATAAGCCGGCATACGCAACTGGGCTACCAGGAAAACGGCGTGCTGCCGATCGTGGCTGACTACGCCAGTGACCTGCACCGTATCGTCCGGCATCTCGACCCGCCAGGTGGTGCCGCTGTGCAGCAGCGGGCGCAGCGTTTTGTGCAACTGGATGTAGTGGCGATAGCCTTCCAGCTCATCGTCATCGGTCTTCACAGGATCCAGTTCGATACCCATGTGACCGAACAGGGCGGTCAGGCCGCGAAAGGCGATGGTGTGACGCCGATAGGTGGCGTGACAGCGGGCGTGCCCGATGTGTTGCCCCATCACCTCTGGTGGGAAGAAGTAGCTCATGCCGCGCTGGATACTCTGGCGTTCCAATGCATCGTTGTTATCCGACACCCAGAAGCGCTGGGTACGCTCCAGCACGCCGTAGTCGATGCGGCCGCCGCCGGAGGCGCAGGATTCAAATTCGACATGGGGAAAACGCTGGCGCAGGGTATCGAGCAGACGATAGAACTGTCGGGTTTGCGCATCGGCGACCAGACGCCCTTCATGGCCGGGCTGCACCAGCTCGCGGTTCATATCCCACTTCACATAATCGATAGGGTGCTCACCCAACAGCCAGCTCAGCCGTTCCAGTAGATAAGCGAATGCCTCGGGTTGGTTTAAGTTCAGCACGTACTGGTAGCGACCCGTTGGCTGCGCGTAGCCGGGCAATTGCAGCACCCAGTCTGGATGGGCGCGGAACAGGTCGGAATTGGGATTGATCATCTCTGGTTCGACCCAAATGCCGAACTCCATCCCCAAGGCTTTGACATGCTCAATCACTGGCATCAGCCCGTTAGGGTATTTTTCCTCGTCCAGATACCAGTCGCCGAGTGCGGCTTGGTCGTGGTGACGCCCACGGAACCAGCCGTCATCGATAATGAAGCGCTCTACACCGACGTCGGCGGCTTTGCTCGCCATCTGCATGATGTACTGTGGATCGTGATCGAAATAGATCCCTTCCCACGTATTGAGGTGTACCGGACGTGGCTTATCGCCGGAGAATTGGATCAGGGACTGGCGCAAGAAGGTGTGATAGCGCTGGCTCATGCCGTTTAAACCGGCATCGGAGAAGACGGCGTAGACCCACGGCGTGGTGAGAGATTCCGACTGTGCCAGCGTGATTTCGCCCGGCAGATACAGGGCTTCCGCCTGTACGACGCGACGGCCATCCGTTTTGATATCGGCACGCAGGCGATGGTTGCCGCTCCAGCCTAAATGCACGCCCCAGACAGCGCCACGCTGTTCGCTGAATGCGGACTCGCCGAGGATAAAGCTGGGGAAATACTCGTGGGAACTTCTTCCCCGACGGCTTTCCTGAATAAAACCGCCGTGCTGCAACGTGAGGCGGTGAGTCTGAAACTCGCGCAGCCAGCGGCCGTGAAACGCCATGACGTCGCTCGCCTGTTCTGGGATGGGCAGCGTGACGGCGAGGCGCTGTACTTGCCAGGCATCCGCACGCAGATTCTCTAGCGTATGGCGCAGTTGTAGGACATCGGTCTGCGGATCTAGGCGCAGTTCGCTGATCAGGCGAAGCCCTGCCTGTGCATCTTCCGCCGTGATGGTGAGCGTATTGTTCTGAACATCAGTCTGCGTCGTCGTGAAGATCGGCGCGGCGTCATAGCCTGAACGGTGCCCCTCAATACCCGGTGAACCAAACTGGCCGCGCCCGTATTCCATCGCTAGGGTTAGAGGAAGATCCACGTCCAGACGACCATTAGCGACGGGCCGTTGCAGAGAAATGATATCTTCTGGCGAAAAACCGCGCAGTCGTTGCCCCCAGTAGAGAATTTCCGCTGCTGGGGCACAGCGTACGATAACATCGCACTGCGCGCTGGTTAATTGAACAAGATCACACACCATGAGGAAGGCTCCCAATTACGATCTGAGTAATGTCTCTTAGTGAAAGCTTAAACGTTTAAGTCATCAACTTAAACGTTTAAGAAGTGTGATATTGTTAAAATAATCGTTAGGAAATGGAAAAAGGTTGCGATGAAGATGTGAAGGGCATCTCGCTGACGGCTAGCGTAGCAAACCAACCGATGGCCTTATGAAATGTGGCAGAGAGCGGAATAGATTAGGCGGGAAAGCTCGTTTTACCGAGGCGTAATGTTGGTTGCCACAACACCTGCAAGTTCTCTACGGCTTCGCCCGTGATGAGCGCCTGCATCATGCTGGCAATCTGTTCGCCAACCTGCTCGCGCGTCGCCTGTTCGATAGCGGTCACGTTGATGTCGGTCAGGCTGTCCTGCGGCAGGCCGTCATACATTACTAACGCGATAGGGTGTGAACCGGAAAGCCGACCCGCCTGCTGCAACGCGGCGACAGCGCCATCGCCGTGGACGTTGCCATCCATCACGATAGCGGTTGGCGGTTCAGGCAGCGCCAGAAGGTCGAGCATGGCCTGATAGCCCGCGCGGCGCGTGGGGCTGACACAGCGCAGATAGGCGTCGTGAAACGGCAGGCTGTGGCGTTGCAGGATATCGCGATAACCCTGACGACGCTGCATGATGAACGCCTGTGGGTGGTCTTCGCTTAACATGGCGATACGGCGATGGCCGAGTTCAAGCAGGTGTTCGGTCGCCAGCGCCATGCCTGCGCGGTTGTCAAAATCGAACCAGGCGTAAGGGTGGAGGAGCTGGCTGCGCCCCAGCGCCAGAAAAGGAACGTTGTGGCGCTGTAATAACGTCAGTCGCGCATCCTGTTCACACGTATGCGCGACGATCAGCGCGTCGATACGGCGGCTGGCGATCAACCGCGCAGCGCCCTGACAGGCGTCTTGCTCGTCAGCTAGCAGGAGAAAATCGACCTCATGCTGTGCCAGCTTGCGGCTGATAGCGCCAATCATCTCAAAAAAGATATCGTTACTCAGTGAAGAGGCGTAGGGATAGACCAGCCCGACGGCGTTGCTCTTGCCCATTTTCAGGCGGCGTGCGTGCGTATTGGGACGATAGCCAATGCGCTCCGCTTCTTCCTGAATACGCTGGCGCGTGGCGTCAGAGATATCGTGATGACCGTTCAGCGCACGACTCACCGCCGCTACGGACAAACCCAGATTATTCGCGATTGTTTTTAAAGACATCACCCTCTCCTGACGTGAATGCCCAGCGACGGGGTGTCTAGCGGGAAAACCGAATTATAGCAACCAGCCCTTGGCTTTGGCGTCTTCCAGATGTTGCTGGAGGTATTGCCACAGTTCCGGGTTGATCGTGGCGATGAACTCTGCGCGGTCAAGAACCTGTTCCAGACGGATGCCGTTTTCTACCCAGCTTTGGCCGCCGTTGTACAGGTTCATCAGCATCGGCATGACGCGATCGAGCACCAGAGCGAACTGGGCGCTGGGAGTTTCATTCGCTTCGTATTCTTCCCACAGATCGTGGAATTGTTGGCGCTGTGGTTCGGGCAGCAGGCCGAAAATACGGGCAGCGGCAGCCACTTCCTGATCGTGAATCGCCAGACGAGCGGAAAGATCGTAAACGATCACATCGCCCGCATCGATTTCGACGATATCGTGAATCAGTGCCATTTGGATCACGCGCTGGATATCCACGCCTTCACCGGCATAAGGCGCCAATGCCATCGCAGCGACGGCAAAATGCCAGCTGTGTTCGGCAGAATCTTCGTGACGTTCGCTGCCGATAATCTTGGTGCGGCGCTGTACGCTTTTTAATTTATCGATTTCTATCAGAAAGCCGAAAACATCGGTCATGGAACCGAAATTCAGAGTAGATGGGGCAGATGACATGAAAAATTTACCTCTAAACAGGGAGATATCGACGTCGATCATTGTAGGGGATGTCGCCCGAGATTGACATGCATGATTATAGGCTAAGTGAGAGAGCAAGCCGGAAGCAAGGCAAGAGTAAATATTTTAGCTTACACGTGTACACTGAAACTATTCTCAGTTAATCTGCTCAAAGGTTAAACACCTACGCCTGTTTCATCCTGTACGAAAGCAGGAAAGACGGGCGAATAACGTCAGCACACGACGTGTTCTGTTGCCGAATACTGCGGAATCGATTGATGTCAAAAAATGAACAAATGTCGGATTACTCTCTGGCAGAGGAAATTGCGAACAGCATAAGCCACGGAATCGGTGTGATTTTCGGAATTGTAGGTCTGGTTTTATTGCTGGTGCAGGCAGTCAACAATGACGCCGGCAGCGTGGCGATTACCAGCTACAGCCTCTATGGCGGCAGCATTATCCTGTTGTTTCTGGCGTCGACGTTGTATCACGCGATTCCGTCTCAGCGTATTAAGCCGTGGCTGAAGAAATTCGACCACTGCGCCATCTATCTGTTGATTGCCGGAACCTATACACCATTTTTGCTGGTGGGGCTGGATTCGCCGCTGGCGCATGGCCTGATGGTCGTCATCTGGAGCATGGCGCTGCTGGGCGTGATTTTCAAACTGGCGTTTGCTCACCGTTTTGAAGTGCTGTCGTTGATTACCTATCTGGTGATGGGCTGGCTGTCGCTGGTGGTGATTTACCAGATGGTAATGAAGCTGGCGGCGGGGAGTGTGACGCTGTTGGCGGTGGGCGGCGTGGTGTACACGCTGGGCGTGATTTTCTACGCCTGCAAGCGCATTCCCTATAATCATGCGATTTGGCACGGCTTTGTGTTAGGCGGCAGCGTCTGCCACTTTCTGGCGATTTATCTTTATATCTAAGCCTGCATAAAACGCATGAGCCAAGCTGGCTCATGCGCGGTATCACTCGTCGGATTAATCCGTGATTTCATACGGCAGAGGCTGAACCGTGAGCTGGCTTTCGGCATCTTCACGTACGCGCAGAAGGTTCTCTGCGTTCAGATCGTTATTCAATACCGCCTGAACCCACACATCACCGTTCTGCAATTGGCTAGCGGCCAACACGGTACCGGTACGACGCCAGTTTTCACCGAGCTGCAATTCGAGATCGTCCCCCGCCTGCGGTACCCGATTTGCCTTACCCGCCAGCCAGTAAAGCGCGCGCTTGTTCGCACCGCGATATTTTGCCCGAGCGACCATTTCCTGACCGGTATAGCACCCTTTGCTGAAGCTAATCCCATTTAATGCCTGTAAATTAGTCGCTTGCGGGATGAACTGCGCACTGTTTGCGCTGTCAATGATGGGCTGACCTGCTTCAATATCCAACGTCAGCCATTGGCGGCTGTCATTCAGGCTGACTTTATCACCGAGTTGTTCAAGCAGCGACGCACTGTGCTCAGGAGACAGTACCAGCAAGAAACGTTCTGCAGGATGGGCAAAATGCAGTAAGGTAGCCCCTTCGTGCTGTACGACAGGGTGTTCAGCGTCTGGAAGCTGGCTAAATACAGAGGCCAGCAGCTCGCGGATGCCCGCACCCGCTGCGCCCAGTAGGATGGTGTTATCGTTTGGCGCGATGGTCGTTTTTGAGAAAACGGCGTATTTTTTCAGTTCGCTAAGCTGGGCGTCGCGTAGATTACGACGCTCAATAAACGCAAAGCCTTCGCCGTGATGGAACAGACGCAGGTTGCTCCACATTTTCCCTTTTGCATCGCAGTGGGCGCAAAGGGTGTGCCCATCGTCAGGCAGTGCTCCGACATCTGCGGTGACCTGTCCCTGAAGATATTTGACGGTATCCGGCCCGACAAGTGTGACCAGTGCCCAGTCATCCAGCGAGATGAGCGTGGCGGCCAGTTGGGCGGAAGCAAATGGGGGCTGTGAGGCAAAAGGAAGCTGATAAGCCGTATGTTGGTTAACCATATAGTACAATCCTGCGCTAAGGGCGATACCCGAATGGCCTAATGGTAAAAGAGCGCTCAGGGTTTGCAAGTGGTTATTCACGCAGCGTTATGGCATAGCACATCCTGAGACAGGTGAGCGCACTTGGCGCGGCGCCCGTCGGTAAACTATGTCAAAATGTTACTATCAGTTGATACCCGCTACCGGAATCGGAGTACACTAGCGGCAAGCAGCGATAACAAGGTGGACATGAAATATGGAAATCGATAATAAATCACGCATTCATTGGGCATGTCGCCGTGGTATGCGCGAACTGGATATCGCGATCATGCCGTTTTTTGAGCATGACTATGACACACTTAATGACACGGATAAGCGCACGTTTGTACGCTTGTTACAAAGCGACGATCCCGATTTATTCAACTGGCTGATGAACCACGGTGAACCGGAGGACGGAGAGCTGAAACGCATTATTTCCCTTATTCAGACGCGAAATAAAGACCGTGGCCCAGTGGCAATGTGACCTTCGTGTTTCCTGGCGCATGCAACTGCTGTCATTGGTGGTGCATGGCTTATTAGTATTGCTCATTCTGCTGGCACCGTGGCCGGACGGCTATGCATGGCTATGGCTATGCCTGGTCACGATGGTGATGTTCGGTTTTATCCGTAGCCAAAAGAATATCAAATCCCGACAGGGGGAAATCGTTCTGCTCAGCGAAACGACCCTGAACTGGCGGCAGCAGGAATGGCAAATCGTTAAGCGACCGTGGCTGCTGAAGAATGGCGTGTTGCTGTCATTGCAGGCGGTTAACGCTAAAGACAAGCAACAACTGTGGCTGGCATCGGACAGTATGGGCGATGACGAATGGCGTCGCTTGCGTCAGCTTCTTTTGCAGCAGAAACACTGGGCAAGATAGCAGCGCGTTGGAAATACTTTTATTCGGTCATCGTTTGGCCGTGCTTTGAAATTGATTGGATATAACTGATGACTAAGCCCGCAGTGCAAAAAAATGGTCTGCATCCTCGTAATCGCCATCGCGACCGTTATGATTTTCCCGCGCTCAAACAGAGCTATCCTGCACTGATCCCGTTTGTAAAGGTGAATGCCTACGGTGATGAATCCGTGGACTTTGCCAATCCCGAGGCGGTGAAAACGCTGAATCAGGCGCTGTTGCAGCATTTTTATCAGATTGAGCATTGGACGATTCCAGAAGGCTTTCTGTGCCCGCCTATTCCCGGTCGTGCCGACTACCTCCACCATCTGGCTGACTTGCTGGCGGAAGATAACCGTTCGGTCGTGCCACGCGATGCGTCCGTGCTGGATGTCGGCTGTGGTGCCAACTGCATCTACCCGCTGATTGGGCATCGTGAGTACGGCTGGCGTTTTACCGGTAGCGAGACCAATCCACAAGCGATGAAAGCGGCCAATGAGACCATTGAAGCCAATCCCGGTTTGAATCGGTCGATTCGCCTGCGCCGTCAGAAAAACAGCAAAGCCATACTGACGGGTATCATTCACAAGAACGACACGTTTGATGCCGTCATGTGTAATCCTCCGTTCCATGCTTCTGCGGAGGATGCTCGCCAGGGATCGCAGCGCAAACTGCATAATCTGGGGCTGGATAAGCGCTCACCGCTGAATTTTGGTGGCCAGCAGGATGAGCTGTGGTGTGAAGGTGGTGAGTCAGCTTTTATTGGTCAAATGATCAAAGAGAGCGCCGGTTTTGCCCGTCAGTGCCTGTGGTTTACGTCGCTGGTGTCACGTAAAGAGAACCTGCCGGAGATTTACCGTGCGCTGGAAGCGGTTGATGCGGAAAAGGTCAGAACGATAGATATGGCGCAAGGCCAGAAGCAAAGCCGCTTTGTGGCGTGGAGCTTCCTTGATACCGCTGCGCGTACCCGCTGGTTACAAAAGCGCTAAGCGGCTTCAACCTCTAAAGATATCAATATTCGCGGATGCCGGTCACAAAGGTATCCGCGAACGTTTTACTCGACGGTAACCGTATCCGGTTCCTGTTTGACCACCTTCAACGACGTACCCTGAATCGCCATAAACACCGCTTCCCGTCTGGTTAGATAACCTTTAACGGGATGCGGTTTAATCGCGCCCGTCAGCGTGGTATCGGTGATGATGCCGCAGCCCGTCGCGTGCGCGATTTGCTGCGCAGTCTCATCAAACCTTGAGAAATCGATATCGTAATATTGCGGTACATCGCATTTCCCGCCCAGATTTCTGGCGTATTCCTGCGTGCCTGTTTGAGCGCACCCGGCAAGCAACAATCCTGTGACTGCTATGAGTAACATTTTCATCGTGCTTACTCCTGTCGGTTCATACTATTTACAGTAGTGACGACATCTCTTGCAGGATCTGTTCGCACCACTGTTCCAGCCGTTCATCGCTGAGGTCGTATTGGTTCACTTCGTCCAGCGCCAGCCCGACAAAGTGTTTGCCGTCGGCAGTCAGCGGTTTCGGACTGGTGAAGTCGTAGCCCTCTATTGGCCAATATCCAATAAATGTGACACCCAGCGGCAGCAGTTGGTCATGCAGCATGCCCAGCGCATCAAGGAACCATTCGCTATAGCCAAGCTGGTCGCCCATACCGTAGAGCGCGACGACTTTGCCGTTGAGGTTTAGCGTCGCTAATTGACCCCAGATGTTCTCCCAGTCTTCCTGAATCTCACCGAAATCCCAGGTTGGGATGCCGAGAATTAGCGTACTGTAATCTTCCATACGTTGAGGGTCGACATCCTTAACGTTGTGCAGATCCACCAGTTCTTCGCCCAGAATGTCGCGAATTTTTTCCGCCGCCATTTCGGTGTAGCAGGTGCTTGAGCCGTAAAACAGACCGATTTTCATATTCAGTTCTTTATAAACAATTTTTATCAGTAAGGGCACACTCGCTTCAGGCCACAGAGATAACGTGACGGGCGAAGGGTGCCGCCGGATGTTGGTATTCTAAAAGGAGAACAGGAGTAAGAAAAGGTGCAGTGAGGGCCGTGGCCCCCACTGAAGGGACATTATCCCAGAGACTGGTGACGCGTTTCTTTGGTGAGAAGCAGTGCAATCAGCGTCAGCGATGCCATAGCAGCCAGATAAACGCCGACATAGAACAGGCCGTAGTTGGCAGTCAGCCACGCGGCGATATACGGTGCGACTGATGCGCCCAGAATCGACGAGACGTTATAGGAGAATGACGCGCCGGTGTAACGCACTTCCGTCGGGAACAGCTCCGGCAGCAAGGCCCCCATGGGGCCGAACGTCAGCCCCATGATGCTCAGACCCAGCACCAGGAAGCCCATCACCAGCGCCTGATTACCTGAACCGAGCATATAAGGGAACAGCATAGCGAAGACGATCATGAGGCAGGTGATGGTAATCATGGTTTTACGGCGGCCAAAAGCGTCCGCCAGATAGCCCGCTACCGGCACCATCAGACCAAAGCCGATCACCGCGATCATCAGCATCAACAGGAAACTGTTACGTGAGAAGCCAAGCCCCTTAGGTTCTGGCGTCGT
The DNA here is from genome assembly GCF_020166435.1 of Pectobacterium versatile. GTDB lineage: Bacteria > Pseudomonadota > Gammaproteobacteria > Enterobacterales > Enterobacteriaceae > Pectobacterium > Pectobacterium versatile. The sequence goes on from NZ_JAINZP010000010.1 coordinate 140,245, forward strand.
ACCGTACGTCATGGAGTACACGGTCATGATGTAGAACAGCGTGTAGGTTGCCAGCATGATGAAGGTGCCGAGGATCGTGACTTTCATATGCTTGCTGAGTAGCGTGCCCAGCGGCATACGCACCTGCTTACCGGCTTTGACCGCTTTGGTAAAGACCGGGGCTTCATGCAGAGAGATACGGACATACAGGCCAACCAGCACCAGTGCGGCGGACGCGACAAACGGCACACGCCAGCCCCAGGTCATGAACTGCTCTTCCGTCAGTAGCCAGGACAACAGCAGGAAGGTGCCGTTAGCGAAGAAGAAGCCAATTGGCGCGCCAAGCTGGGGGAACGACCCATACAGCGCACGTTTATTGGACGGGGCATTTTCGGTCGCCAGCAGTGCCGCGCCGCCCCATTCACCGCCCAGACCCAGTCCCTGGCCGAAACGCGCCAGTGCCAGCAGAATCGGTGCAAAAATACCAATGGTTTCGTAGGTGGGTAACAGTCCAATCAGAACGGTTGAAATCCCCATGGTCAGCAGAGAAGCCACCAGCGTGACTTTACGTCCGACGCGGTCGCCAAAGTGACCGAAGACTGCCGAACCAATAGGACGAGCCACAAAGGCAATCGCAAAGGTTGCCAGCGACTGTAGCGTTGCCGCAGTCGGATCGCCCTGTGGGAAGAAAATGTGCGGGAAAATCAGCACCGCGGCGGTGGCGTAGATATAAAAATCGAAAAATTCGATGGCGGTGCCAATTAATGACGCAACAATCACTTTATTGCGTGAATTTACGGGTGGCGCTTCCGCTTCGGCATCGAGAGTGGGAGTGATGGTGGCTTGCATAATGTTTCTTTATTTTAACAACACGAACGGCCATTCTACGCATAGAAAAATCGGCTTTTCAACGTTGATTCAGTAAGGGCAACGCCCGTAAATATGCGGCTTTAAGAAGCCTGTTCCGAGATATTGTTGATACATAAAATATAATGTGCCTCGGGCTTACTTTTGCCAGAGAATGTTATGATGATGTTGATGTTCACGGAATATGTGAGATCGCGCACAATTCTGTCTGCGAGCGAATACCTCGCCGATGAAGGTGTAAAGTAGCCGCTTCATCAGCGTAATATTGCCAATCAGTGAAGAAGGACACGGCGATGCAAGAACACGATCGGGCGCTTATCGAACAGTTTCTCGATGCGCTGTGGCTGGAAAGAAATCTGGCCGAAAATACGCTGGCGTCTTATCGGTTGGATCTGCAAACGCTCGCAGAATGGCTTGAACACCATGATAATGGTTTGCTACAGGCGCAGGCGCTCGATCTTCAGGCGTTTCTCGCTGACAGAGTCGAGGGGGGCTACAAGGCAACCAGCTCGGCTCGCTTGCTGAGCGCGATGCGCCGCTTCTTTCAGTACCTTTATCGGGAAAAGCTTCGTAGCGACGATCCGAGTGCAGTGCTGTCATCCCCAAAACTGCCACAGCGTCTACCCAAAGATTTGAGCGAGGCGCAGGTTGATGCGTTGCTCAACGCCCCAAGCATTGAACAACCACTGGAATTACGCGATAAGGCTATGCTTGAGGTATTGTATGCGACGGGGCTGCGGGTTTCCGAACTGGTTAGTTTGACGATGAGCGATGTTAGCCTACGGCAGGGCGTGGTACGCGTGCTGGGGAAAGGCAATAAAGAACGGCTGGTGCCGCTCGGTGAAGAAGCGGTGTACTGGATCGAGTATTATCTGGAACATGGTCGCCCGTGGTTGCTAAATGGGCAGACGCTGGATGTGCTATTTCCCAGCAGTCGCGCACGGCAAATGACGCGTCAGACGTTCTGGCACCGCATCAAGCATTATGCGGTACTGGCGTCCATCGACAGCGAAAAGCTCTCGCCGCACGTCTTGCGCCATGCGTTTGCGACCCATTTATTGAACCACGGGGCGGATTTACGGGTCGTACAGATGCTCTTGGGGCACAGCGATCTTTCCACGACGCAGATTTACACCCATGTCGCGACGGAGCGGCTGAAACAGCTTCATCAGCAGCACCATCCACGCGCATAGGGATAACGTAACCAATCGAGTCATTATACAGAGTAACAGGATGTTATCTGGCTGGCGGGATTTCCCGCTTACTATCACGGTGCATCGTTGTCACAAGCGATTTGCTGCGGACAATGTTGCGAAAACACAGGATTGATGAAATGAAAAAAGGGTTATTACTGCTTTCTTTGCTGGTGGCCACGGCGACCCATTTTGCACACGCCGATGATGCTGCGATCAAGCAGACGTTGACGCGTCTGGATATGCAAGGGGCGGAAATCCTGCCTTCGCCGATGGCGGGTATGAAAACTGTCATTACCGATAGCGGCGTGCTGTACATCAGCGAAGACGGCAAGCATTTGCTGCAAGGCCCGCTTTACGACGTGAGCGGTACCATGCCAGTCAACACCACCAATAAAATCCTGATCGGCAAGCTGGATGCGCTACAGGAACAAATGATTGTTTATAAAGCCGCGCAGGAAAAACACGTTATCACCGTTTTTACCGACATCACCTGTGGCTATTGCCACAAACTGCATGAACAGATGAAAGATTACAACGCGCTGGGCATTACCGTGCGCTATCTGGCCTTCCCGCGTCAGGGCATGAAATCGCCAGCAGCGAAAAATATGCAGTCCATCTGGTGCGTGGCCGACCGCAATAAAGCGTTTGATAACGCGATGAAAGGCGAAGCAATTTCGCCAGCAACCTGCAAAATCGATATCGCCGCACAATACCAACTAGGTATACAGTTTGGCGTGCAGGGTACCCCTGCCATCGTGTTGCAAGACGGTATGGTTGTACCGGGATATCAAGGGCCGAAAGAGATGCTGGCGATGCTGGAAGCACACAAAGCCTCGAAGAAAACCGGCGGTTGATGCTACGTGGATATGATTACCCAACTCCGTCGGCGTCCGCTGGCGGAGGATATTGATTTACCTGACACCGTTCCGCCCTTGTTGCGTCGCCTTTATGCGCAGCGCGGTGTTAAAGGTGCGCAGGAGCTGGAACGTAGCCTGAGTGGTTTGCTGAATTATCGTTTGCTCAGCGGCATTGATAAAGCGATCGACTTGCTGCAACACACGCTGGCAGAGAAGCGATGCATCGTCATCGTTGGAGACTTTGATGCCGATGGCGCCACCAGCACCGCGCTCACCGTATTAGCGCTGCGCAGCATGGGTGGCGTGAACGTGAAATATCTGGTGCCGAACCGTTTTGAGAACGGTTACGGGCTAAGCCCAGAAGTGGTGGCACAGGCCGCCGCGCTGGGGGCGGAAGTGATTGTTACCGTGGATAACGGGATCTCTTCTCACGCGGGGGTTGAAGATGCGCATCAGCGCGGTATCGCGGTGCTGGTGACCGATCACCATCTGCCGGGCGAAATTTTGCCTGCTGCCGACGCCATGATTAACCCCAATCTGCCTGACTGCCAGTTTCCCTCCAAAGCACTGGCTGGTGTTGGTGTTGCGTTTTACCTGATGATGGCGCTGTTCGTGCGCCTGCGCGATAGCGACTGGTTTACGCAGCCCTTTTTTACGCAACAGGGTCTGGCGAAGCCGAATCTCACCGAATTACTGGATCTGGTCGCACTGGGCACGGTGGCTGACGTCGTACCGCTGGATGCCAATAATCGAATTCTGGTTGCACAGGGGCTGAACCGCATTCGTGCGGGCGAGTGTCGCCCGGGCATTCGTGCACTGCTGGAAGTGGCTAACCGCGATGCCAGCCAACTGGTCTCCAGCGATCTAGGTTTTGCGCTTGGGCCACGATTGAACGCCGCCGGTCGGTTGGATGACATGACGGTCGGCGTTGAGCTGTTATTGAGTAACGATATTACTCAGGCGCGCATGCTGGCTAATGATTTAGATGCGTTGAATCAGGACAGACGGGAGATCGAACAGGGGATGCAGGTCGAAGCGCTGCGCCTGTGCGAATCGCTGGAGCGCACTCGTACTGAGTTGCCTTACGGGTTGGCGATGTATCACCCGGAGTGGCATCAGGGCGTTGTCGGTATTCTGGCTTCGCGTATTAAAGAGCGTTTTCATCGTCCAGTAATTGCCTTTGCACCCGCGGGCGACGGCATGCTGAAAGGGTCTGGGCGTTCTATTTCTGGTCTGCATCTGCGTGATGCGCTGGAGCGGCTGGATACGCTGTACCCCGGTATGATGGATAAATTCGGCGGACACGCGATGGCGGCGGGGCTATCGCTGCATGAAGATCGGTTCGACGATTTTCGTCAGCGTTTCGGCGAGCTGGTTGGCGAATGGCTGGATCCGTCCCAGCTTGAAGGCGTTGTCTGGTCTGATGGTGAACTGGCTCTGCCGGAGCTGGATTTGTTATCGACGGCAGAAATGCTGCGTTACGCCGGGCCGTGGGGTCAGGCATTCCCTGAACCGACGTTCGATGGCTGCTTCCGTATTCTGCAACCCCGTCTACTCAAAGAACGCCATTTGAAAGCGATGTTTGAACCGATAGGTGCAACGGGTGCTGTGCCGCTGCTAGATGGTATCGCGTTCAATGTTGATACCACCATCTGGCCGGATCCGAGCATTAAAGAAGTAGAAATGGTGTATCGGCTGGATATTAACGAATTTCGCGGTAAACGCTCGGTGCAATTGATGATCCAACATCTGTGGCCGCGTGCATGAACCACATACGGTGGGCAGAAAATCTATAAAATGCGCCTTTTATCCGCTAGAATGGCGGGTTACACCATTCCGTTGTCAACGACTTAACGTAAGAATATAAAAAATCATGTTTGAAATTAATCCGGTAAAAAACCGCATTCAGGATCTGTCTGAACGTAGTGCCGTTCTTAGGGGGTATCTTTGACTATGATGCCAAGAAAGAGCGCCTCGAAGAAGTAAACGCCGAGCTGGAACAGCCTGATGTCTGGAATGAGCCTGAACGCGCTCAGGCATTGGGAAAAGAACGTTCCTCGCTGGAAGCCATCGTAGACACCATCGATCAACTGGCTCAGGGTTTGGAAGATGTGAATGGTTTGCTTGAGCTCGCGGTGGAAGAAGACGACGAAGACACCTTTAATGAAACGTCGGTAGAACTGGACGCGCTGGAAAATAAATTAGGCCAGCTCGAATTCCGTCGCATGTTCTCCGGCCAGTACGACAGTGCGGATTGCTACCTGGATATTCAGGCGGGTTCTGGCGGTACGGAAGCGCAGGACTGGGCCAGCATGCTGGTGCGTATGTACCTGCGTTGGGCGGAAGCCAAAGGGTTTAAAACCGAAATTATTGAAGAATCAGACGGTGACGTGGCGGGGACGAAATCCGCCACCATCAAGATCATCGGTGACTATGCGTTTGGCTGGCTGCGTACCGAAACCGGAGTACACCGTCTGGTGCGTAAGAGCCCGTTCGATTCCGGCGGCCGCCGTCACACCTCATTCAGCTCCGCGTTTGTCTACCCAGAAGTGGATGACGATATTGATATCGAAATCAATCCAGCCGACCTGCGTATTGACGTTTACCGCGCATCCGGTGCGGGTGGTCAGCACGTTAACCGGACAGAATCCGCGGTGCGTATTACCCACATTCCGACCAACATTGTCACGCAGTGTCAGAATGACCGTTCCCAGCATAAAAACAAAGATCAGGCGATGAAACAGCTGAAAGCCAAGCTGTACGAGTTTGAGATGCAAAAGAAAAATGCTGAGAAACAGGTGATGGAAGACAACAAATCTGATATCGGCTGGGGTAGTCAAATTCGTTCCTATGTTCTGGATGATTCGCGCATCAAAGATTTACGTACCGGAGTGGAAACACGTAACACTCAGGCGGTACTGGATGGCGATCTGGACAAATTTATTGAAGCAAGTTTAAAAGCGGGGTTATAAGAATTCACATGGCTGAATCACAATCACAGGGTGCCGATCAGGCGCAAGATCTGAATAATGAATTAAAAGCGCGTCGTGAAAAGCTGGTGGCGCTGCGTGAAACTGGGATCGCATTCCCGAATGATTTCCGCCGTGACAGCACGTCCGATCGTCTGCACGCTGATTTCGATGCCAAAGAGAACGAAGAGCTGGAAGAACTGGGTATCGAAGTGACCGTTGCGGGCCGTATGATGACCCGTCGCATCATGGGTAAAGCCTCTTTCGTGACCTTGCAGGACGTCGGTGGCCGTATTCAGCTGTATGTTTCCCGCGACGATCTGGCGGAAGGCATCTATAACGAGCAGTTCAAGAAGTGGGATCTGGGCGATATCCTGGGCGCGCGCGGCAAGCTATTCAAAACCAAAACTGGCGAGCTGTCTATCCACTGTACCGAACTGCGTCTGCTGACCAAAGCGCTGCGTCCGCTGCCGGATAAGTTCCACGGTCTGGCCGATCAGGAAACCCGCTATCGTCAACGCTATCTGGATCTGATTGCCAACGACGAATCACGCAATACCTTCCGCATCCGTTCTAACGTGATGGCTGCCATCCGCCGCTTCATGGTGGATAACGGCTTTATGGAAGTGGAAACGCCAATGATGCAGGTGATCCCCGGCGGCGCGTCTGCCCGTCCGTTCATCACGCACCATAACGCGCTGGACATCGACATGTACCTGCGCATCGCGCCGGAACTGTACCTGAAGCGTCTGGTTGTGGGTGGTTTTGAGCGTGTGTTCGAGATCAACCGTAACTTCCGTAACGAAGGCGTTTCGCCACGTCACAACCCTGAATTCACCATGATGGAACTTTATATGGCGTATGCCGATTATAAAGACCTGATTGTGTTGACGGAAAACCTGTTCCGTACGCTGACGCAGGACGTGCTGGGCTCGACGACGGTGGAATACGGCGACCAGACATTCGACTTCGGTAAGCCGTTCGAGAAGCTGACGATGCGCGAAGCGATCTGCAAATACCGTCCTGAAACCCACGTTGCCGATCTGGACGATCTGGAGAAAGCGACCGCGATCGCCCAGTCTCTGGGCATCAAGATCGAGAAAAGCTGGGGTCTGGGCCGCATTGTTACTGAGATCTTCGAAGAGACGGCGGAAAGCAGCCTGATTCAACCGACCTTCATCACCGAATATCCGGCTGAAGTGTCGCCGCTGGCGCGTCGTAACGATGATAACCCAGAAATCACCGATCGCTTTGAGTTCTTCATCGGCGGCCGTGAAATCGGTAACGGCTTCTCCGAGCTGAATGATGCCGAAGATCAGGCAGAGCGTTTTGCTCAGCAGGTGAATGCTAAAGATGCAGGCGATGACGAAGCGATGTTCTACGACGAAGACTACGTGACCGCGCTGGAACACGGCCTGCCGCCAACCGCAGGTCTGGGTATCGGTATCGACCGCATGGTGATGTTGTTCACGAACAGCCACACCATCCGCGACGTTATTCTGTTCCCAGCGATGCGTCCGCAGAAGTAAGGCAGAGAAAGCCAGCTTGACGTTGTTGTCATACTTTATTAAACCGGTGCAATCGCACCGGTTTTTTTACTATCGACAATGCCAAATTGTAGGGGAAACATGGGGATGAGGTTCTTGTAGGGACACCTCGCACCGTGGTAGCTCCTTGTATCTCGATCCCACCTCGATAGGATTATCATCTCGTTTTACCTCCGCATTCTTGGCATCATTCTGTGATTGTCGCCCAACGGGGGAAGATGCTATTTTCAGGCATTCATTCACTGCCGGAACACCCATCATGATGACGTACCGCGATGCCTGGTTCGAACTGGCGCTGTTAACCAACGGCCGCAGTTTTCCACGGCATACACACGACGAGTTCGTTATCAGCGCCAATCTCAGCGGATTGGAAACGGTCTGGCTGGATGGAGAGACCTTTGTTGCCACCAACGATATGGTGACGACCTACAACCCCGATCAGCTACAAGGCAGCGACAACGAATTTGACCGCTGGCAGTGCGCATCCTTGTACGTTCACCCACAGGCATTCGAGCATTATTTCTACCAAACCTTTCGGTTTTCACGAGGCTGGAATCCGTCGGCGCAATTGGCGTCCGAGTTAAAACAGCTCGTCACCTCTGATTTGGACGACAGCACGCGTCAGGAGCGCATTATCCTGCTGCTCGCGGGGTTGATGGAAAATCAGCATCATGTGCCGTCTCAAGGCCAGGTCAAAGAGGCTGAGCGGATCACGCGGATCAAAGACGGGTTGCTAAACGATCTCAGCGATGTCCCGACGCTCGACCAGCTTGCACAGCAGGAGAACCTGTCGGTCGCACATCTGGTGCGCTCGTTTAATCAGGCGGTTGGGCTGCCGCCGCTGGCATGGTTGATGCAGCGACGTATGTGTAAAGCGCGGGAACTGCTGCGGCAGGGTACTGCGATTAGTCAGGTTGCGGGCGATGTTGGGTTTGCCGATCAGGCGCATTTCACTAAAGCCTTCAACCGCTATAACGCGATGACGCCGGGGCAGTTCCGCCGTATCAATTTTTGACAATACAGTGTTTCCCTTGGGCTCTACACTCGCCTTATTGCTTAACGCTCGAAGGGAATACCATGCTGTTAGTTGTCTTCACGGGGATGCTGCTGTCCCTGTCACTTTGTCTCGATCTGGGAATGGTCAATACTGCGATTATTAACCGTGGGCTGCGGCATGGGGCGCGTTCGGCGTTTTATATCGGGCTGGGTTCCTGCTTCGGCGATCTATTTTATGCCACGCTGTCGGTGCTGGGTCTGGCGGTGGTCTTTAACCTGACGCCTGTGCGCTGGGTGCTATGGATTGGCGGAGGGCTGATTCTGATCTGGATGACGTTCAGCATGGCACGTGCGGCATGGCGTGACTATCAGGTTAAACGCTTCGCCGACCTGTCTGTGACAGCGAATGCAGCAGATTTTACTGCACCACCAGCGCGGTATACCGAGTTTCTCAGCGGCGTTGGCATGGCGTTGGCGTCACCGACGGCGTTACTGTGGTTTGCGGCGATCGGCGGCACGATTATCGCGCAGTCTACCGATGGCTCTACTTTCATGATTACGCTGTTTCTGCTGGGCTTTTTCGTCGGCGGCGTACTGTGGACGTTCTTCCTTGCTGCGCTGGTGAAGTATGGTCAGCAACTGCTTAAAGAACGGATCTCATTCTATTGCAGCCTGATCTCTGCGCTGCTATTTGCCTACTTTGCCTGGCACGTCATTTCCAATGGCTATGAAACGTTGTTCCTGCCGTTCTCTACAGCGGCATAACCGGCTAAAGAATCAGCGCGTTGTCGGTTTTTTTTACTTGCTCGGCAACAGCATAGCGCTATAATGCCACGCGCTTCTCCGTGCGAGTGTAGTTCAATGGTAGAACGGCAGCTTCCCAAGCTGCATACGAGGGTTCGATTCCCTTCACTCGCTCCAATCATACTTCTCTCAACGTCTACTCAAGTCTGTCAGTTACGGCTTTTATATTTCTTATTCTTTGCTGTCGATTTTCTTCAAGATTCGTCTTTTCTTATTGCATCGGATGGCTCATGTTTGACATTAAACTTTCCTTAATTTAATCTGCGTTGTGCTTATAGTCATATAAGCATAATAATCTTCTATATGCAGTGCTATTTTTATCTTCAAAAGTCAAAAGAAAGATTCTAACTTCTTCATCGGATATATTATTTTCATAATGGCTATGAAAAATGCAATCATCCTTCTTTGACAGTGAAAGAGATTTGTCAGAAAGAATTTCTGCAATCGAGCCATTTGTATTTCGACAGTTATTTGAAAATGTTCTTTCGAAATGATCTAATAGTTTTCTTTTTTGCTGTTCTTTATATAATTGAATGTTATCTAACTCAGGGCAAATTTGACTAAAAGCAAAAATGGGAAAGAACTGAGAGCTTTGTATTTTTTGTTTGTTCAATAATATGATCAACTGCTTATTTTGCTCCTCTACAATTTTGAAATAATCTTGCATCATTTCGGGTTTTGTTTGGAATTCATACTTGACTCTTTTATGCGAACCAACAGCTAAGACCATTTGCCCATTTTTTAACTGATCTAAATCTTCAGTTATTTTTACCTCTATATCACCACCACTTTTGATCTCATTCCAAACCTTCTGAACTTTCCTTATATCCATCTGATCTGTCCCTGAAATTATTCCCACCTAATTATGCTGCCATTTCATAATCCACCGGAGTTTGATAACCCAGTGTCGAATGTTTGCGACGGCGATTGTAAAACACTTCGATATAATCGAATATGGCGTTCATCGCCCCTTCTCTGCTGAAAAACGCTTTTCCCCGCATCAACTCCGTTTTCAGCGTGTGATAGAAGCTTTCCATTACCGCATTGTCGTAACAGCTCCCCTTTCCGCTCATTGAACAGCGTAAACCGTTCTCTTTCAGTACATCCCGATATCGATGGCTCGCATATTGACTCCCTCTGTCCGAATGCGCTATCACCAGCCTTGTCGGCTTTCGCTGTTTTATCGCCATCTCCAGTACGTCAATCACAACCTGAGTTTTCAGTCTGTTGCTTAAGTTCCCCGGCTGTCGTGATGCAACTGAATCAGCCTCCGGCTCAGGATGTCGTCAGCCAACTGTCGTTGGCTGGGAGGGCGGTTGCGCCATGACTGGTAACCCCGCCTGCTGACATTGAGCAACAGGCAAACTCGCTTCACTTCATGGAAAGCCGATAACGGAGTGACCATGGCGTATCTTAGCGGCTTTCCCGCGCAAAGAACGCCGCCGCTTTTTTCAAGATGAGCTTATCCTCTTCCAGTTCAGCGATTTTGGCTTTAAGACGGCGAATCTCCAGTTCCTGTTCTGAAAGCTGCGGCGTGTTGGAGAAAGCTGCCTCCGCCTTATCCTGGTAGCGTTTTTTCCAGTTGTAGAGTGTGTTTTCTTTGATATCAAGCTCCTGAGCCATACGGGCAACAGACTTCCCGCTTTCGAGCAGTAACGCTACAGCCCTGCGCTTGAACTCTGGGGTATATTGTTGTCTCGTCATAGTGACCTCGCTTTCGTTGACTGATTTGAAAACAAGGTGGGCACTAAATCAAGGACAGATCAAAATGGGAAAAATGCTTGCAGATATACTTTTTCTTGAACGACTCGGTTATGAACTAACAAGACCCGTATTACCCAAAAGTGCGGCTCTAGATTATATTCCAAGCCAATACATATGCGAATTTATTAAGAAAACTGGCTTTCATGGAGTGCTTTATAGTTGTTCTGTTAGTGAAGGAATCAATCTTGCTCTTTTTGAGCCAGAAAATGCCATTGGAGGTAGTGTAAGAATTTATGACCTTGATAAGGTTGACGTTAGTGTAAGCAAAAAAATTAGTCTTCACTCTCTTCGATTATCACCAATCGGGGCTGATGGTATCATGCCTAATATGTTAAATTTAAATCCCATAAGATCATATGGATAGTTGCGGTGTTCGAGTCCAGCCTTCGAATTCGACATGATTTTTTTCCTGAGGATAATTAATTAAACTGAAAGGAAAGGATCTGACCAAGAAGGTACGCCAGATCCATTAGACGAATGGAATTATATCATTGACCGTGAAGAGCCTCTTCTGAATGAAAATCCTGATACAGCCAGTCGAGCCTTTCCCAAAGAATGAACGTCAGGATTTCTTTGACCTGTGTCTGTTTGGTTTCGATAACGGCGTAGATCAACGCTCTGCACTGATCGATGATTTCTTCCTGCTCTAAAGGTGTGTTATCGAACATAAAGCACCTCCACGCCCTTTTTCTGGAACAGATTAAAATAACGCTTAACTTGTTTAAGGTGCTGATCTTCCAGAAGGGAATTGCTAGACTTGCTGATAGCCATATCGTTAACTCCATAACGTTGTGGTTAGCCCCTGTCTGGTAGGCCAATACCTTTCAGGGGCGAAACGGGTGATGAGTGTAATGTGCTTTTGTGATAGTGTACGTACCTATAAAATCCAGCATAGTTAAAAAGGTACGTACATGTCAACGATAAAACGTGATACGAAGAAATCTTCATCAACAGGTAAATCACCGACTTTCCAGATACGGATCTCTCCTGAGCTACGCGAGCAGCTTGATGAGGTAGCAGCGAAAGAAGGCGTCAGCCTTGGAAACTGGTTCAAAGAGCTTGCCCGCCAGGAATTGAGAAAGCAGGGGATTGAGCCGAAGGGATGAAAATTAGCTAATCAACAGAATAACCAACCAAGGGAATGGATGATGGATAAAAGAGCACTACTCTTAAAATCAGGGCTGACGGTCAGGGAGCTACTTCGCCTGAAAAATAATTATGTCTATGTAAAAAGTGATGATTTCAAATTTAACACTCCAACGAAGAAAGCCGAGTCCTTTGCAGACTATGTTTTTATCGTTACTCGTTTATGCTGGGAAGCAATGTATCTTCCGGTCTTCATGAGCCTATTTTTTTCAATTTACGCTTACTATGATAGTGGCAATGTGATTGCCTTTGTCAAAACTTTTTTTATTATTTATTCGATATCGATTTTTTGCGTATTAAAAGTTGAGGCTAATCATTATAATATACATATGATTACGGTTTTAAAATTAATTAAATTTAAATTGATGATTTTTTTTGCTAACTGATTTTATTTTAACGTTATTCAGCGGCGATATTGGTTAATCAGGAATGACTTGTATTATGAGCGAGGGAGCGTGTAATGAATAAAAGAGTGTTAATCTTAAAGTCAGGATTGAGTGTCAGGGAATTACTTCGCCTGAAAAATAACTATGTAGATACAAAAAAAAGGGCTTATGGAAAAAATATAAAAATAAAAGACATTGAATCTTTTTCTGATTATATTTATTTCATCGCATATCTGTGCTGGAATCAAATGCTGATGCTTTTTCTTATGTCTCTGGGATTTGCTATTTATGGTTACTATGAGTATGGTGTTGTAATAAACAGTATAAAAATATTTTTATTAATTTATGGGATTTCGGTTATCAGTTTTATGAAAGCTAAAAGTGAAAACTACAAAATCACAATGATTATGATGATTAAATTAATCCCTCTGCGGGTTTTAAATTCATTTAATTATTTAGTCAGGTTTTAAATGATATGTAATTTTTATACTTGTGGAAGTTAGCAATGACATTTGTCATTGCTACAGGGGGGAGATAATGCCTTTAGGCTAAAGAATCACTTATCACCTAAGCGGTAATTTTCATCTGTAAATTCAGCATATATTTTGTAGGCAGAACCCCCTACCATATAAACCTTCATTATGCTACTTGCGGCAGTATATTTAGGCTTGAAGTCTGAGTGCGCATACTTAAATAATTTTGTTATCCTGGGTCTTTCCAGAAATCCCCTTGATAATAATCGAGTAGGACTGTCGACTAAGACTGGTGTTCTTAAAGAGGCGTAAATTGTGAGTGATAAATCACCAGCGCTATACAAAGCATCTCCGGCATCATCGTTATATCCTGCAAGAGAAGCAAGACCTCTGTATATGTGTCTGACTGGTCCTGCACTATATTTACCATCAAATATTATAGGGGTTGCTGACTCATAAGCATTATTGATTCCGTGGGAGATTAATAAAACTCCAAATGACTTGAAATGTTTGACATTGAGATATCTCCCTAATTGATTTAATCGATATCCTGCAAATGCCTGAAAGCCACCCGCAACAACACCAGATGCGATTTTGGTGTATTTTAAAACACCCTGGTCTTCAAATATATCCGTAACGATATATTTGACATAATCACCGGTTCGTAGTTTTTGGTAGTCTCTTTCTGTTTCTTCACGCTCTGTTACCAATTCATACAGGATATGATTTTTATCAAAAAAACTAATTGTTGATGACCTGAGTTTCATCTCTGTTTCATTGATGAAATCCTCAATTTCACGAAGATAACGCATTCTTAATGTTTTATCTTGAATGAAAAAAGAGGAAGCCAACAGAGCAACCCTCCTCAGGCGGTTGCTTTCTTCTAAAAAGTGAAATTGATGGGATGAATCAATACTCATCTTAATACTCCACATCTTTCCATAAGATATAAGAGCTTGTCCGAGCGACCACATGCTCCCATTCAATCGATGCGAACTTAAATGAAATGTTCTCTTGTGGCTGTAATTCGTTATGCGTTAATGAGTTTGGAGCGAAAAAACGAATATCATTGATAACCGCATCTCTTAACACCATTTTAAAATAGAGTTCATTACCACCTGATTGAGAAGTCCTGTAAAAAAAGAACTCACAGGTTAGTTTTTCATTACCATTCAATGCCTGTGCCAGAAGCGGGGTGGCTTTATCTATTGGCTTTCTGATTTCCACAGGGAAGAGTGAAACGTTATCTTGTCTTGTTATCTGGTTCATTAACTCATAAACAAAAATCTCATCTTCATGGGAAGCCTGATATTTATTACCAATCGAGTCTGCACTTGAACAACCCGCAGAGATAAGACCTTGTTTGATGCCAGTGAGTTTCAGATAGATCAAATTTGCCATTATTTATTCCTTAATATTATCCATAATCCTACCCCATAAATCCTTTTTCCTTATGGGATGGGTAATTTCTGCATTTTTTAGTCAATGAGTCAATAGCCGTTATCTTGCAATGTGTATGACTTTAAATGGTTATTTTGGTTATCATTATTATGATAATCATTTGGTGGGGCAGTATCCCTTGACCTGCGTGATATGATGACTGGCTTCGGAGCTTCATTTCGTGATAGGTAATAAACTGCTGATAGCGACGAGTGAAACACACCAGTGTGGACAACGTTTATACCTATTAATGAATGCTATTTCATACATTTTCTTTTTTCTACCAAAATCCAGTTTTAGCTGGCGGTAAAATTCAAGCGAGAGTGAATATGTATAGAAATGTGTATAGCTACAGAGATTAAAAATAGGTTATTCATTTTAATATCAATGAATTACGTTATTTATTCTATTCCCTTTACTTCGCTCCAAAAATACCTCCTCTGAAATTCCCCAAAGTCCACAAAACTCGGTAAATACAAGGTTTAACAAGAATTCTCAGTTGCTTAGGGAAAATCTCATCTATCGAATGTATACATACAGAATGTATAGCGTATTCGTATAGGGTAATCCCCCGAAAAAGCAGAGCATTCATAAGCAGAATTTTCTCGCAATCTGAATACAAGAGATTATTATAAATAACATCTCTATTATCATGTGGTTGCGCGTTATTTCTATTGGGTTTTCACGCCACTTTACTGAGGTCAATGCTTATGAAACCACATCCGATACGGGAAATTATTGAGGCCTGTGATAAAGCAATATCTGAGCGAAATTTTGATGCTCTGATGAGTTATTACGCCGAGGATGCTGCACTTGTTATCAAGCCAGGCATTGTTGCGAAAGGCAAAGATGATATACGAAAAGCATTTGTCGCTATTGCTGATTATTTTAAAAACCAACTTATTGTTGAACAAGGAAATATGCAGGTTATTGAGGGCGGGGGAGATGCTTTAGTGATCATGGAAACTGTTCTTCATTACCCAGATGACACAGGGAATATTGTCACCACAACTCGACGAGCGACCTACGTGTTCAGGAAAGATGTTGATGGGAGCTGGCTTTGCACAATTGATAACTCCTATGGAACAACACTTCTTGACTGATTCTGTTGAGTGAATGCAGGCGCGTTCAGAGCGGTTACTCTAACGCGTTCGTTTTCTCATGATTGAATATGAGGCCAGCGAGCGACCCCAATTCCTTTCACTTTTCCGCTTTAATCACCGTCGTCGTCCAGTAGGGTAAATCCCAGGTGCCGCCGAGGCGGATCATACGGCATGATCCTGTGATGGACATGCGGCTCAACTGGAACGCTTTGCCATCCCATGTCCAAGCATCATCACTCATGCAGTCTGCGAGCCCGCGCCCTTTTTGTACTGAGGTAATTTCGCCGTTTTCGTAGCCTGTCCCGCTTGGCGTCACGAGCTGCGGCTGAGTCTGCATGGCGTTATCAATAACCCAATAAGCGTAGCCTTCGTTGTAGGCGGCGCGCCAGCAGAGCGTGGTGAGCAGCGACATGCTGTCATTCAGTGGAATGCGTTCAATCGGTTCTGCGTCTTGATAATCCTGTGGTGGGAAACTGTCGCAGTCATCTGCCTTTAACGTCTTAAGCAGCGTTTTCTGGATGGACGCCTGTTCTGCATCCGTCAGATTCCGTGAGGGTTCCTGTTTGGTTACGGCTGCATAGATGATGGGGGCTGCTGCGGCAGGTAACGCACTACTTTCACTCCCTTTTTTGGTGATAGCATCCGTTTTGCCAACGCGGCCTTGTTTCTCATCCATCTTTAACAGGACGGCGTAGGCACCCGCGCCAGACAGTTCGGAAACGACGCCATTGTGATGAAACGCCACTTTTCCGTTTCCTTTTAGGGCCTGTAATACGACAGGAATTTGCTTCTCATCTAGCTGCCAGAGGTTGTCTCCGGTTGAGGTGAGCGGCCCTTTATCTGCGCCGTCAATGGTTAGCGTGAGTGTGGTGCCTTGAGGAATCGCGTTGTCTACCTCAGCGAGCGTAACGTCGGCCGTGATTGGCGTATTCTGCCCAGCATGACGGGTGAGGAGTAGTGAGACTTTATCTTCTCCCGAGCTTTTCTCTTCTGGCGAGTAGCCTGCCACACGACACGTTAGCGTGTTATCGCAGATCACTTCCCAGTCTTTATGAAAGAAAGTGCTATCGGCGAATGTTGTGGCAAAAGTCAGCGCAGGGATGCTGGCGATGAAAACGGTTAATGCGTTGAGTCGGTAAGGGAGGGGAAAAGTCATATTTCATCAACTCCTTGATTATGCTATGGCTTGTCACCCTCTATGACCTGATACTGGGAAGCCAGTCGCGTTGGTTGGCGCATGGTATTATGTTATCTTCATGTCGTCTCATATTGCGAATATTTCTTATCCAGCTACTCCTTTATTGAGTGTGAATCAGGTATCATGTCGCTACCGTTAGCCGTTCATCGGCTGCTCAAAATCCCCTCAGTGTTATCAGCATGTTTATCCTGCTTTTTAACCTCACGCGTGATAACGGTCAGAAACAGTTTTCCACACAGTTGAAACGATCCCTATAAATAAGTGTCATGATAGATGTAGCGCGATGAGAACGACTCTTTATGCGGTACGCTGTTAATCACTTAAAGATGAGTATCATGAAAATTAAGCAAACATTTACCAGGGCATTACTCCACCCGCGCTATTGGACGACTTGGTTCGGCCTTGGCGTGTTGTTTTTATTAGTTCAACTCCCTTATCCGCTGCTGATGAAACTCGGGAGCAGCGCCGGCCGTCTATCCCGCGTCTTTCTGAAACGCCGAGTGTCGATCGCCAGACGTAATCTTGAGCTGTGTTTCCCTGCCATCTCCGACGACGAAAAAGAAGCGATGATCGACAATAACTTTGCTTCGCTTGGAATGGCCTTGGTTGAAACTGGCATGGCCTGGTTCTGGTCCGATCGCCGCGTGCGCCAGTGGTTTGATGTTTCAGGGTTGGAGCATCTACAGCACGCGACCGCAAAAGGTCAGGGCGTAATGGTGATTGGTATTCACTTTATGTCGCTGGAGCTGGGTGGCAGGGCGATGGGGTTGTGTCAACCGATGATGGCGATGTACCGTCCGCACAATAATAAAGCGATGGAATGGGTACAAACCTGGGGACGCTCTCGTTCCAACAAAGCGATGATCGACCGTAAAGATCTGCGCGGGATGGTGCAAGCGCTAAAACGTGGCGAAGCGGTATGGTTCGCGCCCGATCAGGACTACGGCCCTAAAGGCAGCGTTTTTGCCCCGTTCTTTGCGGTGAAAAATGCGGCGACCACTAACGGCACGTACACCATCAGCCGTCTCGCAAAACCGGCGATGATGACGACAGTCCTGATTCGTAAACCCAATGCTTTGGGCTATCAACTGGTGATCCAGCCTGAATTACAGGATTATCCTTATCACGATGAACAGGCTGCGGCGTGTTACATGAATAAGGTGATTGAGAAAGAAATCATGCGTGCGCCTGAGCAGTATCTCTGGCTGCATCGTCGCTTTAAAACCCGTCCGGCAGGGGAAGTCTCACTCTATGCCTGACTGCGGGGTGGATGCTGAATATACGTTGTGTTAAATGACGTAAACGTTTGAAATTGGATGGTGCCTCAGCGCCATCCAACATATCGGCAAGACAGTCGTTACGCATGATGCACAAACAAAAATGGCCGCCAGATGGCA
>NZ_JAINZP010000011.1 GCF_020166435.1 Pectobacterium versatile
GTATTGGCCGCACGGCGTCAACGGGTTTCTGTCACAAAGCGGAGCGCCTGCGCTATTTTCAGGCAATTGTATTATTTGCTAGCCAATTTCTGGCGATCCTTTCAGCATGCTTAGCGCGGTAATGTTTCTTCCCGATACGTGCAGCATGTTTCGTTGCACTTTTACCGCGTTAAGGGCGGGTTGGATTGTTGAATTTGATGAAGAATAGTGCCACTATTGCGCGGTTTTTAACGTCTCGTTCACCTGAACGCCCCTTTAAGCGTAGTTAGCGTATAGCTAAAAGAGGATCGCCGATATGTCAGATTCATTGCTCATGGTGCAGCACGCTCGCGCCAGCTCGTTGATGACGTCACTGCGTGTATCTTCTTATCAACACTGCGCGGTTTACTTTTCTCCCCGTCGATTATCCCCCTTCACCATGCGGTGAGGCGTTCGTTCGCTCACTGTTAGGCATGAGTAAAAATAGAGTGCAGCTCTGCTTTTACTGATGTCTATCGGATGGTGCTGGCTCCAGTTTTTCCATTCTTAGCCTACAGTTTACCTGTAGGGATCATACGCTTGTCGTTATTGATTGGCATTGTGATTGGTCGGGATTGTTATCCCTGAACGGTGTCTTTTAGGCACGTACACTTACCCTTAACCGTTTGGGTTTGGTTACATGAAACAGTTAAAAATTGCGGCGAATGCAGCGGTTGCCACCCGTTTAATCACAACGCGCGAGATTGTCGCGTTGAGTCAGACCGACTTCACTGATGTGGCGGCGGTCGTGGTTTCTATTGAGGAAGCCCGTAGCGGCATTCTGTCGATATTGCAGCACACCGGTTTTAGCATTCCGGCGTTTGTCGAAGAGCCTGATGAAGATAGAGAGTTAGATGTTCTGCCTGCGGGCAGCGAATGGCTGATTCTCGATGATGAAGGTGAGCACGCGAACGTGTTGGAGCGTGCGGCGAAAGCCTATCAGGATGCGATACTGCCACCGTTTTTCGATACGTTGACCAAGTACGTCAACATGAAAAACACGACGTTTGCCTGCCCGGGGCATCAGGGCGGTCAGTTCTTCCGCAAGCACCCGGCGGGTCGTCAGTTTTTTGAGTTTTACGGTGAGAACGTTTTTCGTTCGGACATCTGTAACGCTGACGTCAAACTGGGTGATTTGCTGATCCACGAAGGCGCGGCGAAGAAGGCGCAGAAGCACGCTGCGCGCGTGTTTAACGCCGATAAAACCTATTTCGTGTTGAATGGCACCTCTTCTGCGAACAAAGTGGTGACAAACGCGCTGCTGGCGCGTGGCGATCTGGTGCTGTTTGACCGCAACAACCATAAATCCAACCATCACGGTGCGTTGATTCAGGCGGGTGCGACGCCGGTCTATCTGGAAGCCGTACGTAATCCGTTCGGCTTTATCGGCGGCGTGGATGCGCACTGTTTTGATGAAGCCTACCTGCGCAAACTGATTGCGGAAGTCGCGCCGGAACGCGCCAACGAGCCGCGCCCGTTCCGTCTGGCCGTCATCCAGCTCGGCACCTATGACGGCACGATTTATAACGCGCGTCAGGTGGTTGATAGCATCGGGCACCTGTGCGACTACATTCTGTTTGACTCCGCATGGGTCGGCTACGAGCAGTTTATCCCGATGATGGAGCAGTGCTCGCCGCTGTTGTTGGATCTGAATGAAAACGATCCCGGCATTTTCGTGACTCAGTCGGTGCATAAGCAGCAGGCGGGCTTCTCCCAGACTTCGCAGATCCACAAAAAAGATACGCACATCAAAGGTCAGCGCCGTTTCTGCAACCATAAACAGCTGAATAACGCCTTTATGTTGCACGCTTCGACCAGCCCGTTTTATCCGTTGTTCGCTGCGCTAGACGTCAATGCCAAAATGCACGAAGGGGCAAGTGGGCGTCGTATGTGGATGGACTGCGTGAAGCTGGGCATTGAAGCCCGCAAGCAGTTGCTGACGCGCTGTTCGCTCATCAAACCGTTTGTGCCTGTCACGGTGGGCGGTGTGCTCTGGCAGGATCACGATACGGAGACGATCGCGCAGGACGTGCGCTTCTTCAACTTCGAGCCGGGTGAGAAATGGCACGCGTTTGAAGGGTATGCGGAGGATCAGTATTTTATCGATCCTTGCAAGTTACTGCTGACTACGCCGGGTATTGATGCGATCAGCGGCGATTATACCGAATTTGGTATTCCGGCGACGATCCTCGCCAACTATCTGCGCGAGCACGGCATCATCCCTGAAAAATGCGACATGAACTCGATTCTGTTCCTGTTAACGCCAGCGGAAGACGGCGCAAAAATGCAGGAGCTGGTGAATGCGCTGGTGCATTTCGAAACGCTGATCGCCCGCGATGCACCGCTGAGCGAAGTGCTGCCCAGCCTGTATCAGAAATACAAAGAGCGTTATCGTGGTTACCGACTGCGTCAGCTGTGTCAGGAAATGCATGATTTTTACGCTCAGCACAACGTGAAAGATCTGCAAAAAGCGATGTTCCGTAAAACCGAGTTCCCGTCAGTGGTGATGCTGCCACAAGATGCTAATAGAGAGTTTGTGCGCGGAAATATCGAACTGATTCCTATCGACGAAGCGGAAGGGCGTATCGCGGCGGAAGGGGCGTTGCCGTATCCGCCGGGCGTACTGTGTGTCGTGCCGGGTGAAACCTGGGGCGGGGCGGTACAGCGCTATTTTCTGGCGCTGGAAGCGGGAATTAACCTGCTGCCCGGCTTCTCCCCGGAATTGCAGGGTGTCTATAGCGTCGCGGAAGAAGATGGCAGCAGGCGTCTGTATGGTTACGTAGTAGAACAGTAATTACGGATAGCGGTAAGCCAAGAAACGCAGGCTCGGAAACGAGCCTGCGTTTTTTCTGCCCTAAGATATTGGTCTCTTAACGCAAATCAGATTCCTGCTGATTGGCGAGTTTCACCGCTTCACGCTGCTTTTTCAGCCCACGCCAGCCGATAATCAACATGATCGCCAGCACTGGAACCGTCGCAATCGTCCAGGTGCCATTCGGGTAATCAAACGCCATCAATCCCAACACGCTAACCAGAAAAGCCAGCGTCAGCCATGATGTCACGGGCGCACCGGGCATTCTGAATGCCACCGGTTTGGCTTTCCCCTGACGAATCGCTTTACGCAGCTGCATCTGACACAGAATGATGAACGCCCAGGAGCAGATAATGCCGAGCGAGGCGATATTCAGGACGATCTCGAACACCTGCGATGGCACCACGTAGTTCAGCACCACGCCGATAATGTGGATGCCGACCGTGACCAAAATGCCAGTATAGGGCACGGACTGGCCGCTCATTTTTGACAGGAAAGCGGGCGCCGAACCACCCAGCGACAGCGAGCGCAGAATGCGTCCCGTCGAGTACAGACCGGAGTTCAGGCTGGACAGCGCGGCGGACAGCACCACGATATTCATGATCGTGCCGATATAAGGAACGCCCAGCTTGCTGAAGAAGGTCACGAACGGGCTTTGTCCGGCCTGATAGGCGTTCCACGGCAGCAGGCAGACCAACAGCGCAACGGAGCCGACGTAGAACAGGCCAATACGCCAGATGACGCTGTTGACCGCTTTCGGCAGCACCTGCTCTGGGTTTTTACATTCACCTGCCGTCGTCCCGATGATCTCGATACCGGCAAAGGCAAATATCACCCCCTGAACCAGCACCAGCGCAGGCAGAATGCCGTGTGGGAACAGGCCGCCGTTATCGGTAATCAGGTGCAGGCCGGGCGTGTTGCCGTCCAGCGGGCTGCCTGTGCCGAGATAGACCGTGCCGACTACCAGAAAAATGGCGATAGCCGCGACCTTAATCAGCGCAAACCAGAACTCCATTTCAGCAAACCACTTCACGCCGATCAGGTTCATCAGCGTGACGATGGATAGCGCACTCAGTGCAAACAGCCACTGTGGTACATCGGCAAAGGTGCCCCAGTAGTGCATGTAGAGCGCGACGGCGGTGATGTCGACAATCCCGGTCATCGCCCAGTTGAGGAAGTACATCCAGCCTGCGACGTAGGAGGCTTTTTCACCAAGAAACTCACGCGAGTACGACACGAAGCTACCGCTGGTGGGGCGATGAACGATCAGCTCGCCCAGCGCGCGCAGAATGAAAAAAGAGAAAATGCCGCAAACCAGATAGACCAGCGCCAGAGCTGGCCCTGCCATTTGCAGACGAGCCCCCGCACCAAGAAACAGTCCGGTGCCGATGGAACCGCCAATTGCGATCATCTGTACGTGGCGGTTGCCGAGACTTTGGTGATAACCCTTTTCGTGGAGACGCTGCTGAGCAGCATGATGCTCGCTATTGGTTGAGGAATGTTGTGTCATTTACTCGGTGTTTTCCTGTCTGTCACGCATCTCGTGGTGACGCGTTTTCTATTATTATTTAAAATTCAAATGATTACGTTTTTGTCTGCGACGTTTTTTTATGATACGTTGAGCGCGGTAAGCCGCATGGCAGAAAACAACGGCAGCGATGCTACCTTTTCCTGTGTGCTGTGGCAAAAAATGGATAGCAGGAAAGTGTGTCAGAGCGTGATGGCGTGGGGGATCGCGGTGTGTCAGGCGGGGAACACCCTTCACCGCTCCGGTTATGTGATAAAGACCGGAGCGGGATGAAGCGCAAAAGGTGATGGGTTACACGCCGATATCTGCGCGCGTCGGCCCCTGAAAATGGATGGCGTTGATATGGCAACTGCGCGGCTGGACGAGCACGAAACGCATGGTTTCCCATATCGAGCGGGCGTTCAGCAGATGCTCGCCCATTTTTTCCCCGCCAGCGGGGTTGTCATCCAAGCCGGTGACCTCAAAATCTGGCGGATAAAACCCCGTCACGCGGATATTTTCCTGTGCGACATGATGCGCCAGATTCCGGCTAAAACCGCTCATGCCGTGCTTGGCAGCGAAGAACGCGGGGTGGGCGATAGAGTCGTGGAACTGCGGGAGGCCGCAGACGGAAACCATCGCCAGAATATCGGCACCTTGTGAACGACGTAAGCTCGGCAACAGTGCTTTGGTGAGCAGAATAGAACCGGTCAGGCCGGAGTTGATGGTGCTGACGATATCCGCATCGGTGTCTTCTTCTCCCAATCCACCTTCCAGCCATTGTGCCGCGCTGAGTACCAGAATATCGACGGGCGTACTGTCTTCGAGCAACTGTGCGGAAAAGGCTTTAACCGAATCAGGACTGGCAATATCGCACTGATACGCACGCGCCGTACCACCTTCCTGATGAATGATGTCGACGCTGGCCTGTGCATCGGCCAGTTTGCGGGCGCAAAGATCGACCTTCACCCCTTCGCGAGCCAGCCAGACGGATACCGCTTGTCCAAAGTCGCGGCCACCGCCAGTGACAATCGCGCGCTTACCTTTTAGCATCATATATTCCCTTGGCAAAGAATGTGCTTCCGTTGCTGCGTATCCGGCGACAGAGCGGGATGCAGCATAAATGTGTTCGTTAGGTTTTCTGCGAATCGGCCTGTGCAGCATCTTCTTCCGCCTGCCGTAGAATGGCTTTGGCGACCCACTGCGTGACATCCTGAATGCCGTCCTCTTCCAAATGCCAGATATCTTTCAGCACCAGGAAAACCTCCGAGCCATAAATAAGCGATAAGGCATAAATCACCCGCTGTTGTGCTTCCGGCGTGATTTTTCCTTCCAGCGGTTCGGTGGCAATTTTGAGCAGACGTTTGCGATTGCCGCGTGTCAGCGTATCCGTATGCAGGCGATTGGAGCGACGATCGGCCCATTGTTGCAGTGAAAGATGTAACGCTGCACGCAGCGCACCTTCATGCTCCAGCATTCTTGGGTAAGCAAAGTGCAGCAGTTCAGACACGCGTTCACTGGCGTCCGGCTGTGTCGGGTGCCACGCCAGAATCGGACCAAGGCTTTCGCCGACAACGGCGGAGACTAACGCACTTTGCGTCGGAAAATAGCGGTAAGCCGTCGCGCGTGAAAGCTGAGCCGCAGCAGCAACATCGGTAATGGAAGGGAATATGCCTTGATCGAACATATTCATGGCGGTATCAATTAGTAAACGACGGGTTTTCGCCCGTGTTGATGTCAGTTTTTCATCCCGTTCAATCACATAGACCTCATTGAATTTTCGGGCCGGACGCTATCGGGCAGTACGGCGTTGTCGCCTGAACTATAGCAAATTGCGTGATTCTAGTGCCACGTCAAGCTTTCTTACTGTTAATGTAATGTCATTCATAACATTTTGAGACTTTTGTCTCATTTGGGTATTTAATGGTTTGTCTTTCTGATACTCAAGTCTCAATATGGCGGCGAATTAATCTAGCCTGTTTTTAGTTTTTATAATTTTCATTTATATCAATCTGTTAATTGTTTCGCTAACGGTGGGAGGGATACCAAGTGGGAAGTGAAGTTGGCAGCGTTTATATTGCAAGTACCGCTGATACTAAAGGAAAAGAACAGATTTACGTCCGCGATCTGATTGCCGCTACAGGCTTAAAAACGGTCACGATCGATCTGTCAACGACACCGCCGTCAACGGATTCACAGGTGTCAGATGCGACAGATATCAGCGCAGCAACGGTGGCATCGTACCATCCGCAGGGCGTATCGGCGGTGTTTTGCCATGACAGAGGGCTGGCTATTAGCGCCATGGCCGTTGCATTTGAGCACTTCATGCTGTCTCGCGATGATACTGCTGGGCTGCTCGGGCTTGGCGGTTCTGGTGGTACGGCACTGATTACGCCCGCGATGCAGGCTTTACCGATTGGTATGCCGAAGCTGATGGTCTCGACGATGGCCTCCGGCGATATTTCCGGCTACATCGGCGCCAGCGATATCAGCATGATGTATTCCGTTACCGATGTGGCGGGCCTGAACCGTATTTCTCGTCAGGTTCTCGGCAACGCCGCGCACCAGATTGCCGGTGCCGTGAAGTTTCATATTCAGGAGCATCATGACGATAAACCCGCGATTGGCCTGACCATGTTTGGGGTTACGACGCCGTGCATTCAGGAAGCCAGCGCATTGCTGGAAGCGGAGTTTGACTGTCTGGTCTTTCACGCGACGGGCAGCGGTGGGAAAGCGATGGAAAAGCTGGTGGACAGCCATTTGCTCACTGGCGTGCTCGATCTCACCACGACAGAAGTGTGCGATTTACTGTTTGATGGCGTGCTGGCCTGCGGGCCGGAACGGTTTGATGCGATAGCCAAGACGCAGGTGCCTTACGTGGCGTCCTGCGGTGCGCTGGACATGGTGAATTTTGGTTCTCCTGCAAGCGTGCCGGAGAAATACGCGCATCGTCTGTTCTACAACCACAACGCGCAGGTCACCCTGATGCGTACCACGATAGACGAAAATATCGCGATGGCGCGCTGGATTGGGGAGAAACTCAACCGCTGTGAAGGCGACGTGCGCTTCCTGATCCCAGAAGGCGGCTTCTCCGCGCTGGATGCGCCGGATCAGGCATTCTGGCACCCGGAAGCACGTGACGCGTTTATCAGCACGTTGGAGAGCGTCGTTCAGCAAACGGCAAGACGACAGATTATTCGTCTGCCTTTCCATATTAACGATCCTTTATTTGCCCATGCCGCAGTCGATGCGTTTCGGGCGTTAGTGAAATAAGAAGGGAGAAGCATGATGTCAGGCATTAATCGTCAGGAACTGCTGGCAAAATTTCGCGACATGATCGCGCGTCGCGAGCCGATTATCGGCGGTGGTGCGGGAACGGGGCTTTCCGCGAAATGTGAAGAAGCGGGCGGCATCGATCTGATCGTGATCTACAACTCTGGGCGCTATCGCATGGCGGGGAGAGGTTCGCTGGCTGGCCTGTTGGCTTACGGCAACGCGAATGAGATCGTCGTGGATATGGCGAAAGAAGTGCTGCCGGTTGTGAAGCACACGCCGGTGCTGGCAGGCGTAAACGGAACCGATCCTTTCTGTCAGTTTGATAAATTTCTGGATGACCTGAAAGCGCTGGGTTTCTCTGGCGTGCAGAACTTCCCAACCGTTGGGCTGATTGACGGTAATTTCCGCGCCAATCTGGAAGAAACCGGAATGGGGTACGCGCTGGAAGTGGACATGATTCGCCTGGCGCACGAAAAAGATATGCTGACCACGCCTTACGTGTTCAGTGCGGCAGATGCCGTCGCGATGACGAAAGCGGGGGCGGATATTATTGTGCCGCACATGGGGTTAACCACTGGCGGTAATATTGGGGCGGAAACGGCGCTTAATCTGGCGGATTGCGTTCCGTTGATTAATCACTGGGCAGATGAGGCGAAGTCCATCCGTAAGGATGTGATTGTGCTGTGTCACGGCGGACCGATTTCAACACCGCAGGACGCACAGTTCATTATGGATCACTGCCCGCAGTGCGATGGTTTTTACGGTGCCAGCTCTATGGAGCGGCTGCCGACAGAAACCGCGTTAACGGCTACTACACAGCAATTCAAAAAAATTAAGCGTTAACAGACTTTTTTGGCTCTATACCTAGCCGATGTCCTAAAGCAGGAAGAAGGCAGGTAAATTGCGCCAATATCAGGGAATGCGGCCAGCACATGCTGGCCGTAGTTTTTTGTGTCCTAAACAGAGGTACTAAATAGCGTTTTAGGTCGCACAGGGAAGAAAGTCATTGTTATAACTGCTATTTTTCACAGTGCAGAAACTTCGGAGAAATAGGTATGACATGGCGCATCACGATAGGATTGATAACGAATTTGCTACTCAGCTTTGCCGTTATGGCGAATGTTGGCATTGGGTTTCAACAAATAACGCTGGCTGATGAGGCCAATAATAGGCCGCTGGAAGCTGCCGTATTTTATCCGGCTTCATCATCACAACAGACTGCGATAATCGGTGAGAATCCTGTATTTCCCGGTATCGCCGTAAGCAAAAATGCCGTGCCTGAGTCCGGTGAATATCCCCTGATTGTGGTTTCACACGGCTATGGCGGGAGCTGGTTTAATCAACTCTGGCTGGCACAGGCGTTGGTCAAGCAAGGCTATATTGTTGCCGCGCCTAATCACCCAGGAACGACCACTAAAGATATGCGGGTTGAGAAGGCTCAGGAGTTATGGCTACGGCCCAACGATATTAGCCGCGTTATTACCGCTTTACTCGCTGCCCCAGAAAAAACGGGGCGTGTTGATGCGCAGCGTATTGCCGCTGTTGGCCATTCGCTGGGGGGATGGACGGTATTGGAGTTAGCGGGCGGGCGTTTTAGCACGCAGCAATTTGAGCGTGATTGTCTGACGCATGTTGGGCTGGCGTCCTGCAAAGCCTATGAAAAGATGCATATCGCAAAGAATGCGTCATTACGTGCGCAGCTTGATAAGCCATTGGCGGATCCGCGTATCAGTGCGGTGGTCTCGCTGGATATGGGGCTGGCGCGAGGGTTTACCGCGGAGAGTCTTGCGGCAATACACATTCCCGTTTTGATCGTTGCGGCTGGGTATCCTAATGAGGAACTGCCTGCCGAGCTGGAATCTCACGATTTGGCACAGAAGCTGCCACCAGCGCATTCAGCCTATAAGGAAATTGCTGATGCGACGCATTTTAGCTTCATGCAGATTTGTAAGCCGGGTGCCATTGAGATCATTAATGCCGAGAACCCAGGAGATGGCATGATTTGTCTTGATGGCGGCGCACGTTCGCGTGAGCAGATTCAGCAGGGCGTTGTGAAGGATATTAGCGATTTTCTTCAGGCGGCGTGGAGGAAGCCGTAGCCTGTGCCCGAAGTGGGTGCTGACTACGCCAGACGCTGGGACTCATCCCCGTGAGTCGCAAAAACTCGCGGTTGAAGTTTGATTTAGTCTGAAACCCGCTTTCCAGCATGATATCCGTGATTCGTGCATCCGTTTGACTGAGGAGGCGCTTGGCCTCCTCAATTCGGTATTCGTTCATCACCTGCGAGAAATTACGACCGTGCACGCGGTTGATGGTTTCGGACAGGCGTCTTAGCGGTATTCCCATGCGTCGGCTCAGGCGCTGAAGCGTCATGCTGGGGTCGGTGTATAACGCATGCGTACGAATGAAGTCATCTAACGTTTTCGCCAGTTGGTGTTCATCATCGGTAGCAGGTAGCGCTTCCGGTTTCTGGTCATGTGTAACGCTAAGCTCAGCCTGCGGGTGTTGTGCAGAGTACGTGACGATAAGCAGGGTCAATATCGCCAGCATGATGATGTGGAATACGGTGATGATGGTCGCCGCGCTATTGCCGCTGTAGAAAGCGATATCCAGTGCGATGACGATATCGATAGCGCCGGAGATAAGCACATACAGCCCGGCGATAAACGGCGCGCTTTTCCACAGGGGAGAGGGCGTTTGACGATGGTGAGCGCTGTAAACCAGCATTGCCCCATAGCCGAAGTAAATACTCACCAGCATCAGATCGATGAGTGGAACGGTTGTTCTGCTCTGGACGGCACTTGCGCCAAGGATGAGTAAGGGTGGTAACAGATGCCGGAGAGATCGTCGGCGTCGACGGTTTAAGGCATCGGAGACCTTTTCTCTATAGGGGAACAGGCAAAGCCATAACAGCGGCGGAATGGATGCGGCAATGGCGGGTTGGATAAATGAAGGTAAGGCAACATGACCACCCCAGCGTAACGCTACCAGTGTCAGGGCAAGACAGCTCACGCCGATGAGTATCGCCTCTGCTTTGGTATTACGCTTTTTAGTTCCTTTATTTTGAATAGCCAGAAACTGGATGCGAAAAAATAAAATAACCAGCAGAAGTGCAGTAATAAACGGTAAGGGAATCGCGGTCATTGTGTTTATCAACAACGTTATTGTAGATATCTGGTCTGATGAAACCGCGCTACCGGAGCAAACCCGGTAGCGCGGCGTTCTGTGGTGCGCGTGAATTAGCGGCGGTAATTTTTCTGTGCCGTGTTCACTTTGTACAGATAGCGGCGTGATTCGCCAGACGGGTGCTTCGTCGTCAGCGTCTGGTAGACATCGCTCGGTGACATGTTGTTGATAATGCCCACGGCGCGATCGCGATCGCTGGAGAAGACGCGCAACACGCTGCCTGCGCCACCGTTATACGCGGTGATGACGGCGTAGCGTTTCGACGTTGGGTTTTCAATACCGGCCAGATAGCTGTTCTTCAGAATCGACAGATAGGCGGTACCCGCGTCGATGTTTTGTTCTGGATCGAACAAATAGCTGCGGCTTGGCTGCCCCCATTTCCCTTTCATCTTGAAGACGTCGCGTCCTGCGCTGTGCTGCACTACCTGCATCAGACCCAGCGCATCGGAACGGCTGACGGCGTAAGGGTTGAAGCTGGACTCTGTCTGCATAATCGCCAGAATCAGCGACTCTTCAATGCCGTAACGCTCGGAAGCCTTACGCACCAGCGGCAGGTATTTGTGTGCACGCTTGTCCAGATGGTTAGGGACGAGCTGGATCGTGACCGACCAGATCACATGCAGGCCGGAGGTGCGTTTTTGCAGACGGTTCTGGAGCAGATAATCGGCGAAGCTGGCGGCTCGGCCTTCCCAGCGGATCGGCTGTCCGGTGTTATCCAGCACCTGTCCATACAGCAGCGGCTCGCGGCTGATTTGAATATCGTTAGCGTCGGAATACAGGTCGGTGTTACTGGCGTCATCGCCCATCAGCAGGGTCGTGATAATCGCCTGACGCAGGCTGGCAACGGAGTTGGTTGCCGAAATGGTTTCGATAGTGATTGAACCGGCATCAAAGTTGATGTGGCTACGCGTCTGATATTGATCGGTGTATTTGACGTAGTCTTTTGGGCCAGCGATCAGAACTTCATTCATCCCCCAGATATTTTCGATGTTGTGGGCAAATTGCCCCATTAAAATATCGAAGGCGTTGGTATCCTTGAGAAACTCTTCGTTGTCGGCATTCCCTTTGTTTCCCGAACAGGAAACCAGCAGTGGTGCAATCACCAGCAGCGCTAACATTTTCTTCATATAACAAGCCGTGTCGGAATGGGGACGTAAGCGGGCCCGAAAGCCCGCAATCTCAGTGGCTCGGAGGCGTATAGCCTTCGATGTGTACGTCCTTCCCTTCAAACAGGAACTTGATCATTTCCTGTTCCAGCAGCTTACGGTCGTCAACATTCATCATGCTGAGCTTTTTCTCGTTGATCAGCATGGTTTGCTTGGTTTGCCATTGCGCCCAGGCTTCTTTAGAGATTTCGTTATAGATGCGCTTGCCCAGATCGCCGGGATAGAGCTGGAAATCCTGCCCTTCGGCGTCGCGTTGTAAAAAAGTACAAAAAATCGTTCTGCTCATGCTTCTTCCTCATCAATTGCGCAGGCATTCAAACGTGTTGACTGCGGGTGAGCCAACTCCCTCAGCAGGCGTTCTACCGGGGCGGCCAGTCCGACAGACGGCGGCTGCGCTAAGTTATACCAGAGACCTGCATCGTCATCCATGCAGGACCTGTTTTGTGAGCGATCGGTCTGCGATACGTCCAGCCAGAGCGGAACGATATCCAGATGAAAATGGCTGAATGTGTGGCGGAACGCGACAAGCTGTTGCAATCCATCAGGATTCAGACCACGTTGTTGCATCCAGAGTTCCAATTCCCGACGTTCGCTGAACTGCGGGAAGCAAAATAGCCCGCCCCACAGGCCCACGGCAGGGCGCTGTTGCAGCCAGACTTGAGAACCCTGTTGCATCAGCAGGAACCAGCCAGTTTTCTCTGGCAGCGTCTGCTTCGGCTTCTTGCCGGGGTATTGCGCCCAGCTGTGGTTGGCGTAGGCAATACAGCCGGTGCTCAGCGGGCACAGCTCGCACTTGGGGCGGCTGCGGGTGCAGACTATCGCACCGAGATCCATCATCGCCTGATTAAACTGGCTGACGCCCTCGGCTGGCGTGACGTCTTCACTCCGCGCCCACAGTTTCTTTTCGACCTCTTTCTTGCCCGGCCAGCCGTCAACGGCGTAGCAGCGTGCCAGCACGCGCTTCACATTACCGTCGAGAATCGGGTAATGCTGGCCGAGAGCGAGCGACAGCACCGCGCCTGCGGTGGAACGCCCGACGCCCGGCAACGCCGCGACTTCATCAAAGGTGGTGGGGAATTCGCCGCCGTGACGTGACACAATAGTCTGTGCCGCTTTGTGTAGATTACGCGCACGTGCGTAGTAGCCCAGCCCGGTCCACAAGTGGAGCACTTCATCCAGCGGTGCTGCCGCCAGTGCACTGACGTTCGGAAAGCGTTCCATAAAGCGTTGGAAATAGGGGATAACCGTGGTGACCTGCGTTTGTTGCAACATCACTTCGGATAGCCATACTTTATAGGGAGTTTTCTCAAGCTGCCACGGCAGGGTTTTGCGGCCATAGCGTTGGTACCAGTCCAGCACCTGATGGGCGAACTGTTGCGCTTGCATCATAAAATGGGGTCACTATCCGGCAGGTAAAAAGTTTGATAGCGATTCCAGCACAGAGTGAATGTGCTGTAAACCGGAACTTTCCGAGGCAGTGGGCTTGCTAAACCACGGTATCCTTGCATAATGCGCGTTTCATTAACGAAATCGGACAGCAAGTAAGCACTCTTTATGATTAACAACGTCATTTCACCGGAATTTGATGAAAATGGGCGCCCGATGCGTCGTATCCGCAGTTTTGTCCGCCGTCAGGGGCGCTTGACCAACGGGCAACAGCTGGCGTTGGATAACTACTGGCCGGTGATGGGCGTGGAATATCAGACCGAGCTGGTCGATTTTAACGCGCTATTTGGTCGTGACGCGCCCGTGGTGCTGGAGATCGGTTTTGGGATGGGCGCCTCGCTGGTGACGATGGCGGCACAGCATCCCGAGCAGAATTTCCTCGGTATCGAAGTTCACCTGCCGGGCGTGGGCGCGTGTCTCGCTGCCGCACAGGAGACGGGAATCAGCAATCTGCGCGTGATGTGTCACGATGCGATCGAAGTGCTGATGAATATGATCCCGGATGGCTCACTGTCTATGGTTCAACTCTTCTTCCCCGATCCGTGGCACAAAGCTCGCCATAATAAACGCCGTATCGTCCAAGTGCCTTTCGTCCAACTGGTACAGAGTAAGCTGAAAGTCGGCGGCGTGTTCCACATGGCAACAGACTGGGAACCTTATGCGCAACATATGCTCGAAGTGATGACCTCTGTCACCGAGTACCGTAATCTTTCCAATAATAATGAGTACGTTGAGCGGCCGGAGTCCCGTCCGCTGACGAAATTTGAAGCACGCGGCCAGCGTTTGGGGCATGGCGTGTGGGATCTGATGTTTGAGAGGATAAAATAAAATGGCACAAGCTCGTAGCCGTCGTTTACGTAAAAAACTTCACATTGATGAGTTTCAGGAATTAGGTTTTTCTGTCAGCTTCCGCTTTCCAGAAGGCACTAGCGTCGAAGATATCGATAAGCTGATGGATAAGTTCGTTGACGACGTCATTGAACCACAAGGACTGGCATTCGAAGGCAGCGGTTATTTGCTCTGGGAAGGCCTGATCTGTCTGCAAAAAATCGGTCACTGCACCGAAGAACATCGCCAACTGGTTAGCCGCTGGTTGGAAGAGCAGAAACTGACTGACGTAAAAGTCAGCAACCTGTTCGATATCTGGTGGGATCTGCCAGAACACCTGCTGTAATCCTTGGTCTTATCAAGGCATGCCTGAGCTGATTCTGGCTCAGGCGTTATCCGCCTCATCAAAGGGCGGATTGCCGCTCTCCCGCCACTGCCGTTGTTTTCTTCAGGAGAAAATATGTCGCGTAAAATAACCTTGGGTTTATTGATGTTGCTGTCCTGGCAAGCGCAGGCGGCCTACCAGTGCAACGTGAATCCGCAGGACGACATCGTCATCAGTCCGCAACACGTACAGGTCGTGGGTGCCAGCGGCAACTTACAACTCTCCCCGCAGGGCGATATTGTCCGTAACGGTACGCCGCTGACCCTGAACGCCGAACAACGCCAGAAAGCCAAAGCCTATCAGGCGGATTTACGCCAGCAACTGCCGTGGATCGATCAGGGTGCGCAGCAGCATCTTGAAAAAGCGCGAGTCGCGCTGGATAACGTCATCGTGCAAGAGCTTGGCAGCGACAGCAATGTGCGCAATCGTCTGACTACGCTGGATAAACAGCTCAAGCAGCAGATGAACCGAATTATCGAACACCGCAGCGATGGCCTGACATTCCACCATCAGGCGATTAAGCAAGTTGAGCAAGATGGCAAACAGCTCGTGCAACAAAGCATGGGCGGCGTCTTGCAGGACAGCCTGAACGAGATGGGCGTAAAACAGATGTCCAGCGGCGGTAACCCGCTACAGGCGATGATGGGCAACCTCGGTGGCTTGCAGAAAGCGATTCAGGCCGAGTGGAATAATCAGGAACTGGAGTTCCAGCGCTTCGGCAATGACGTATGTAGCCGCGTCACATCGCTGGAAAACCAGCGCAAGAGTCTATTGCAGACGCTGAAGTAATCGTTCAACGTTCTGTACAACGCATTAAAGAAAACCGGGCGATGCCCGGTTTTTTGCGTTTATGGTGCCGGGAACGTGAAGCGGCGGTGGATCGCTTCCAGCTCGTCAAGGATCTCACCGTCCAGCGTCAGGTTCTGGCTGTCGAGGTTGATTTGCAGCTGTTCCAGTGTCGTCGCGCCCAGCAGCGTACTGGCGACGAACGGCTGCTGGCGTACAAACGCCAATGCCATTTGCGCCGGATCCAGACCGTGCTTTTGCGCCAGCGCTACGTATTCAGCAACCGCCGCCTGAGCCTGCGGGCCAGTATAGCGAGTAAAGCGGCTAAACAACGTGTTACGCGCATTGGCCGGTTTCGCGCCGTTCAGATATTTACCCGTCAGCGTACCGAACGCCAGTGACGAATAGGCGAGAAGTTCCACGCCTTCATGCTGGCTGATTTCCGCCAAGCCGACTTCAAAACTGCGGTTCAGCAGGCTGTAGGGGTTCTGAATCGACACGATACGCGGCAGATCGTGTTTTTCCGCCAGATGCAGATAGCGCATCACACCCCACGGCGTTTCGTTGGAGACGCCGACGTAGCGGATCTTACCGGCACGCACCTGCTCATTCAGCGCTTCCAGCGTTTCCAGCAGCGTCACTACCGGTTTGTCATCGGTATATTGCGGTTTGTCATCAGTATATTGATAGTTAAGCTTGCCAAAGCAATTGGTCTGGCGCTGTGGCCAATGTAACTGATAGAGATCGATATAGTCAGTATTCAGGCGTTGCAGACTGGCATCCAGCGCGGCGCGGATGTTTTTCCTGTCCAGTGCCTGCTGCGGACGGATGCTGTGATCGCTTCCGCGTACCGGGCCGGATACTTTACTCGCCACAATCAATTTTTCACGTCCGCCACGGGATTTCAGCCAGGAGCCAATATAGCTCTCGGTTAACCCCTGTGTTTCCGGGCGAGGAGGAACGGCGTACATTTCTGCTGTGTCAATCAGGTTAACACCTGCGGCAATGGCGTGATCTAACTGGGCATGAGCGTCTGCTTCGCTGTTCTGTTCGCCAAAGGTCATCGTACCAAGGCCCAGTACGCTCACTTCTAAAGAACTATGGGGAATACGGTGATATTGCATTGCCAGCTTCCTTATGTCTGAAAATAGCAGGCGTATTTCCCGTCATCTCCGCATGATTTGCTGCGATTCCAATGATTTTGGGAAGACACACCTGAATTTGACTATAACGAAGCCGCGGCGAGTGGGGAAGTCTCTTCTGTTGCCGTCAGCAGGATTTTGCCAGAAGACGTCGCCCGATGGAGGGAATATCGGGCTAAAGCTGAGTCTAGCGCTGTGCGATCTGGGAAATTTGGTCGCTGTTGATTTGTTTCTGATTACCTTCTTCATCGGTATAGCTGAGGAGCCCAGTATCTTTATCCAACGCTGGTTTTCCCTGCGTCAGGAGCATTTTCCCCTCTTTTGTCGCCATCACGTAGTGACTGGAACAGCCCACAAGGGGGAATAATAATGCCAGTGTTACCGCCATTTTCATCCGTCTTTTCATCGTATTAACCCATTAAACAAATGCAAAATTTTAAAGTGAGTCTAGCAAATGCCTGCGGGGGATAACGTAGGAATAATGGAAAAAATGCGTTTGTATCAACAATCCAATCAAACATTGGATCAATACACCATAAACGAAATGCCAACGATATTATGCTCTGCCAGTTCGGTGCCGTAGGCAAGCGAAAGTGTGCTGTCGTGAAGAGATATTCGTCATACTTCAAGCTGCATAAAGTGGCGGGCTAATAGCGGCGCGGTGAAGGTTTTTTTCAGGTAGAACCCGCGCGGTAAAGTCAGAATCGGTTGACCAAATTCGCCAATCGCCTCAGTTAATGCCCGGCTATTTGCCGCTTTGGGGCGTAGTTGCAGTACTTCTCCATGTCGGGCGGTGATACTTTCTACTCGGCCAAGCACGATCAAGTCCATCAACTCTTCCCAATCGCAGCGCAGCTGTTCCTCTTCCTCTTCATTGGGGCTCCAGATCAGCGGCGTGCCAATACGGCGTTCCCCCAGCGGAATGTGTCGCGAGCCTTCCACCGGAATCCACAGTACCCGCGCGAGCTTGTGTCGTACGTGGCTGCTTTCCCACGTTACGCCACTGTTGCCTGTCAACGGTGCGACGCAGACGAACGTGGTTTCCAGCGGTTTGCCCTGTTCATCAATAGGAATGGTTTTTAGCTCAACGCCGATGTCGGGGAAATCCTGCTCGGGCTTGCTGCCTGCGCTTGCGCCCAGAAAACGCTCCAGCAAGATACCAATCCAGCCTTTATCACGTTTCAGGTTGGCTGGAAGGGGCAGGCGGGCGATGTCCGCTAATTCCGCGAGATTATAACCCGCGAGGGATTGCGCGCGCTCCAGCAACGTGTGCTCACTTGGCGGCGCAGTCGTGTGAACCGTGGGTGAATTCATAGCGTATAGCCCGATGTTTTTCCGCTCAAAAAAAATACAATGTGTGGAGAATACCAATGCACAGTCTGGAAGACTGTGGAGAAAAACAATAATAGCATGATTCGTAGTGCTTTTTTTTAGTGTGATAGCGATCACTTAACACCGTTTTGCAAACTGTGCACGTATAGCTACCGACAATAAACAGGATCTTACACTAGGTTATCCACAGATTTCTTGGATAACCCACATAAACATGAATTACTGGTTCGATTTACAGCCTTGACGCCCGGCCTTTTTGCTGTTTTTGCCTATTTATTGCCTGACTTTGAGGTATTGCCTGTGGATAAAATCGGCATAGTGCGATCTTTCGCCAACTTTGCGTTGTATGCCATTTGAACAAAAAATCAGGGTTCGCCATTTCAAGTAAAATGGTTTGTAATTTTATGAATAAAAAGCACTATTTTTTAATTTGCAGTAATTTTTTTTCTTCATGAAAAATGAGTTTTACTCACTTCTTCATGGGTTCTGCACAAAGATGTCCACAGAAAAAGTGAATAAATTGCCGATTCTGGTCTTTACATGTTTATAACTTTGAACTTGTCTGTGGGTTATCTTACTTTTATTCGTATCACATGCTTTCTAAGCAGTGGTTTACCGCCTGACGGGAGTGTGAAACAATCAGGTCATCTTTGCATTGATGTTTATCGAGGTAGTCCGGTGATCGATGATGATGGCTACCGCCCAAACGTTGGTATTGTAATTTGTAATCGGCAGGGGCAGGTGATGTGGGCCCGGCGCTATGGTCAACATTCTTGGCAGTTTCCGCAGGGGGGGATTAACCCCGGTGAAAGTGCTGAGCAGGCGATGTACCGCGAACTGTTTGAAGAAGTCGGGTTAAGAAAAAAGGATGTGCGCGTATTGGCATCTACCCGTAACTGGTTACGCTATAAATTACCAAAGCGTTTGGTGCGTTGGGATACAAAACCGGTCTGTATCGGCCAAAAGCAGAAATGGTTTTTGCTACAGTTGATGTGTAATGAGTCGGATATCAATATGCAGAGCTGCGGCACGCCGGAATTTGATGGCTGGCGCTGGGTGAGTTACTGGTATCCGGTACGTCAGGTCGTCTCTTTTAAGCGAGATGTGTATCGTCGCGTGATGAAGGAATTTATCAACCCGGTGATACTGCTTCAGGAGAGTGTTGCGGCTCGGGTGGTTACCCCATCCGGTCCTCGGCGAAAAAGAGGGTAATTCAGGCACATTATGCTCACGCGCTTGCGAGAAATTGTCGAAAACGTTGCGGCAACGGCCCGCCTTAGTGATGCGCTGGACATTCTGGTCAATGAGACCTGTCAGGCTATGGACACGGAAGTCTGTTCCATTTATCTGGCCGATCACGATCGTCAATGTTATTACCTGATGGCAACGCGCGGGTTGAAAAAACCGCGCGGGCGCACGGTTACGCTTGCGTTTGGGCAAGGCATTGTCGGGCTGGTCGGGCAACGTGCTGAGCCCATCAATCTGGCTGATGCTCGTGCACATCCTAGTTTCAAATATATCCCCGCCGTGAAAGAGCAACATTTCCGATCTTTTCTTGGCGTTCCCATTATCTACCGTCGCCACCTGCTGGGCGTACTGGTGGTGCAGCAGCGTGAACATCGTCAGTTTGATAAAAACGAAGAATCGTTCATGGTGACGCTGGCCACGCAGATGGCCGCTATTCTCTCCCTTTCGCAGATAAAAACGCTCTTCGGTCAATACCGCCAGACGCGTGTTAAGGCGCTGGTGGCTGCACCGGGTGTGGCGATTGCCCCCGGCTGGCAGGATTGTACCCAGCCTTCTCTGGAACAGGTTTTCCCCGCATCGAGTCTGGACAGTGAGCGCGAGCGTTCTCGTTTAACGCAGGCGTTGGAAGAGGCAACGACGGAATTCCGTCGCTTCAGCAAGCGGTTCAGCGCCAGCGCGCAGAAAGAGAGCGCGGCGATTTTCGATTTGTATTCGCACTTGCTGAATGATGCGCGGCTAAAGCGTGAACTCTTTCAGGAAGTGGATGCGGGCAATGCCGCCGAGTGGGCTGTGAAGCTGGTAATCGAGCGCTTTGCCGCGCAGTTCACCAATTTGCAGGATACTTATTTACGCGAGCGTGCCGGCGATCTGCGTGCGTTGGGGCAACGGCTGCTGTTCCACCTCGACGATAACGCGCAAATCATGGGGCAATGGCCTGAGCGTTTTATCCTCGTAGCGGACGAATTAACGGCCACGCTGCTGGCGGAACTGCCGCCGGAGCGGTTGGCTGGTGTTGTCGTGTATGACGGCGCTGCCAATTCGCATGCGGCGATTCTCGTCCGTGCGATGGGTATTCCGACGCTGGTGGGCGCGGACATTCAGCCTGACATGCTGCATCAGCGCCTGCTGATCATTGACGGCTATCGCG
This sequence comes from Pectobacterium versatile, assembly GCF_020166435.1. Taxonomy (GTDB): domain Bacteria; phylum Pseudomonadota; class Gammaproteobacteria; order Enterobacterales; family Enterobacteriaceae; genus Pectobacterium; species Pectobacterium versatile. The sequence goes on from NZ_JAINZP010000011.1 coordinate 20,280, forward strand.
GCGAGCTGCTGGTCGATCCTGAACCCGTGCTGGTACAGGAATACCAGCGCCTGCTGACGGAAGAAAATGAGCTGACCCGCCTGGCCGAAGGCGAAATGGAGCAGCCTGCCGTGCTGAAAAGCGGCGAGCGCATTCAGGTCATGCTGAATGCAGGGTTGAGCGCCGAGCACGAAAAACGCTTTATCAATCAGGTCGATGGCGTGGGGCTGTATCGCACAGAAATTCCTTTTATGCTGCAAAGCGGCTTTCCGTCCGAAGATGAGCAGATGGCGCAATATCAAAGCATGTTGGCGCTTTATCCAACGCGCCCAGTGATGTTGCGCACGTTGGATATCGGCGCAGATAAGCCGCTGCCTTATCTGCCTATCAGCGAAGAGAACCCGTGTCTCGGCTGGCGCGGCATTCGTATTACGCTCGATCAGCCTGAAATCTTTCTGATTCAGGTGCGCGCCATGCTGCGTGCCAACGCGCATAGTGGCAATCTCAACATCCTGCTGCCGATGATCAGCAGTCTGGATGAAATCAGTGAAGCGCGTCGCCTGATCGATCAGGCCGCAGGCGAAGTGGAGGAATTACTGGGCTTCCCGCAGCCCAAGCCGCGAATTGGGATCATGATTGAAGTCCCGTCGATGCTGTTCCTGCTCCCCCATCTGGCTTCTCGCATCGATTTTGTTTCGGTTGGCACCAACGATCTGACGCAGTATTTGCTGGCAGTAGATCGTAACAACGCTCATGTGGCATCGCTTTATGACAGCCTGCATCCTTCCATGTTGCAGGCGTTGAATATGATCGCCGTCGAGTGTGAGCGACATAACATTCCGCTTTCCGTGTGCGGTGAAATGGCGGGAGAAGCGCTCGGCGCACTGCTGCTGACCGGACTGGGTTATCGCTCGTTCAGTATGAACGGGCGCAGTGTGGCGCGAATTAAATATCTGCTGCGCCAAATTACGCTGGCTGAATCGCAGGCGTTGGTGAAGCAATTGCTGAATGCACAGAGCGCGACGGAAGTCCGACAGTGGGCGGCGATTTTCATGGAAGAGCGTGGATTGGGCGGCTTGATTCGCGGCGGACGCTAATTCGTCGCGGTGCGATCCTTAGTTATGAACATACTCTAAATAATTCAAGTTTCAGGAAGGCGGCAAGCGAAGGAATCCCGATGAGCTTACTTAAGTAAGTGATTCGGGTGACTGAACGCAGCCAACGCACATGCAACTTGAAGTATGACGAGTATAAATGTTTTACAGAACTTTTCCCCTCAGCAAGCAACGAGCGCGGGTGCGTATGCTATGATTCGCCACCGCGGTTTGCAGGAACGGATTCATTCTCCTGCCTTTTGCCTATCAATGACGATCCCGAAAGCAGGGATAACACAATAAAATATGTGGTGAATGATGACGACAAGCTATCTGGCGTTTCCTCAGTTTGATCCAGTGATTTTCTCAATTGGCCCGCTGGCGCTGCACTGGTATGGGCTGATGTATCTGGTGGGTTTTGTATTTGCCATGTGGTTGGCGGTGCGTCGGGCGAATAAACCGGGTAGCGGTTGGACCAAAGATGAAGTCGAAAACCTGCTGTATATGGGGTTCCTTGGGGTCTTCGTCGGCGGGCGTCTGGGCTATGTCCTGTTTTATGCCTTCCCGTCATTTCTTGAAAACCCGCTCTACCTGTTCAAAGTCTGGGATGGCGGCATGTCGTTCCACGGCGGCTTAATGGGCGTGATCTGCGTCATGCTGTGGTTCGCTCATCGCACCAAACGCCATTTCTTCCAGGTTGCGGATTTTATTGCTCCTTTGATTCCTTTCGGGCTTGGCGCAGGCCGGTTGGGCAACTTCATCAACGGCGAACTGTGGGGACGCGTGACGACGGATACACCGTGGGCGATGCTGTTTCCGGGTTCGCGTAGCGAAGATATGATGCTGGCCGTCAGCAACCCGCAGTGGCAGGCGATTTTCAATCAGTATGGCATGCTGCCGCGTCATCCTTCCCAGCTGTATCAAATGATGCTGGAAGGTGTGGCACTGTTTATCATTCTGAATCTCTTTATCCGTAAATCTCGGCCGATGGGCAGCGTCTCAGGGCTTTTCCTGATCGGTTACGGCTCGTTCCGAATTATTACCGAATTCTTCCGCCAGCCGGATGCACAGCTGGGGCTGTTCGGCGACCTGTTCAGCATGGGACAAATCCTGTCACTGCCGATGGTTATCGCCGGTATTCTGATGATGGTCTGGGCCTATCGCCGTCAGCCTGCACAGCAATAATCCGCTGTCCTTTTTTAATTTTTGTGGTGAGGTAGTATGAAACAGTATCTGGATCTGATGAAGAAAGTGCTTGAAGAAGGCACGCCGAAAGCCGACCGCACTGGCACGGGCACGCGTTCTATTTTCGGCCATCAGATGCGTTTCAACTTGCAGGACGGGTTTCCGCTGGTTACCACCAAAAAATGCCACCTGCGTTCGATTATCCATGAATTGCTCTGGTTCCTGAACGGCGATACCAATGTTGCTTATCTGCATGAAAACAAAGTCAGTATTTGGGACGAATGGGCGGATGAGAACGGTAATTTGGGGCCGGTTTATGGTAAACAATGGCGTTCATGGGGAACCGCAGACGGTCGTGAGATCGACCAGTTGAAGAATGTCCTGACCCAGTTGAGACAGGATCCAGATTCTCGCCGTATTATCGTGTCAGCCTGGAACGTGGGTGAGCTGGACAAAATGGCGCTGGCACCGTGCCATGCGTTTTTCCAGTTCTACGTGGCGGATGGCAAACTCTCTTGCCAGCTTTATCAGCGCTCGTGCGATATCTTCCTCGGCTTGCCGTTCAATATCGCCAGCTATGCGCTGCTGGTGCATATGGTGGCGCAGCAGTGCGATCTCGACGTTGGTGATTTCGTCTGGACTGGCGGCGACACGCATTTGTACAACAACCATCTGGAACAGACGAATTTACAGTTGAGCCGTGAACCGCGTGCGCTGCCTAAACTGGTGATTAAGCGCCGCCCGGATACGCTGTTCGACTACCGCTTCGAGGACTTTGAAATTGAGGGATACGATCCGCATCCCGCCATCAAAGCACCGGTTGCGATCTAAGCCTCTCCCATGTTTTTCAGGGCCGCGTAATGCGGCCTTTTTTATTTCTTTTCGTGCAACGGACCTACCGTTTCCTGAATCGATGGTGCTGGGGAGTTTTTAATCCCATCAGCCGCGATAAACATGAGAGTAAATAATTCTTCCTCACTGGTAATTTGCATTTTGCGGCCAGCATGAGATTTCATCTGTTGAGATGACACCGTCGCACGGTAATCTGTCGGCTCTTTATTCATAACTACCTCGCAAAATGACGATTTATTAGCCACATTGTCGCGCATTATTTACTCTTCCTCAATGTGCTATCCCCGCTTTGAATACGATATGAACCAGTTGAGTAAATCATCTGCCGAGCGAAAGAGGATAGATTTATCTCCGCTTATATCTAAAAATTGATGATTTTTGATATAATAATCAGCAACTTTTTCATTGACTGGGCTTTGAATATAAACGCCTTCACCTTCCACCTTGATAAGAAAAAATAGGATGATGACTAAACAATAGGTCAACATTTTCCCATCCAGAATAGAACCCCTTTTTGAGAAATTCTGAAGTAACTCAATGCTTAATATATGGTTTATTGTACTGAACGAACAAACACAAGCCCCGTCGGGTTTTGTTGTTGGTATATCAGCATCGATCTTAAAGATAAACCCGAATTCACTATCAGCGTAAAGACTCATTTTTGCCAAACGCCAGTCAATATCGAAATCGCTTTCTCTGGCAAGAGCAATGCACCAATCAACATCATCCTGATTCATTGGGGAAACTGACATACCAAGGTTAACCATACTAAAGTAACGATTTGCCACTTCCAGAGCTGAGGTCCCATTTTCTCTCACTGTTGTTGATTTCATTTCGATCTCCTTATCCTGAGTTCGATTCCTCCTTGTCACCGACTTACTCGGGGTGTGACATTACCTCCTTCACTGCGTGCTTTCTCCTGCTATTCCCTCGTTTTCCCTATCTCCCCGCACGCTTTTTCTGTTGTTACATCGTTGCAGTAAAACACTGCGAGCCGCTGCGTAGAATGTCGTTAACACGCTGTTTTTGCTGATAAGACTCATTATCCTGACGCCATGAAAATAAGAAATCGGCAACAGCGGGGGTTTACCTTGCTTGAATTATTGGTGGTGCTGACGATTGTGGCGCTAATGGCGGGTGGCGGCTTGCATGGCTGGATTCAGTATCAGCAGGCAATTCGTTTGGAGCAGAGTGCCCAGCAACTGCTGGACTTTTTGAGTCGGGTTCAGGCGAATGCCTACTGGCATAACGAAACCCGCACAGCGAAGCTCATACCGCAGGGAGAATTATGGTGCATGGTGGCAGGGCAGAATGAAAAGCAGGCAGAGGATACGTGCCGTGAGAACCATCCGAGACAGTTCGTTCGCCGCACGCAGAATGTGGTGCTGGAAAAGTTCACAAGCAACGTTTTTACGTTCTTTGGCTTACGTAACGCGGCACTGGCTGGGCACATCTCGCTGTCGAATTCTGCGGGTCAGCTACGCCTCATCATCTCGGTGAGAGGGCGCATGCGTCTGTGCAGCGAGTCGCAGGCTGTCCTCGCGATTCCCCTATGCTGAAACAAATCGTGTTGAGGCAACCAAGGTTGAGGAGTAAGCAGCGTGGCTTCACGCTGCCAGAAATCCTGTTAGCGCTGAGCTTAGGTAGCCTGATTATGCTGTCGGCGGCACAGCTGTATCCTATGTTGCGTAGTCAAAGTCAGGACAGCGCACAGCTTTTCCGGCTGGAGCAGCTCTTCAGTCAGGTCGCCATGGGAATTGAGAAAGACATCCGTCGGGCAGGTTTTTGTGCGGGAACCTGTGAGGGAAAGGCAATCAGCATAGGGAAGTATCCGGGGGAGGCGGAAAATAGCTGTCTGAATGTTTCTTACGATCTGAACCGAAATGGGGTTTGGGATGGTGGGGAACAACAGGATGCCGAGTCTTTTGGCTATCGCCTGCGCAGTCGGTCATTGGAAATTCAAAGCGGGGCGCACAGCTGTCAGGGCGACAGATGGGAAAAACTGTTTGATCCGCAGGAAGTGGTGCTCACGGTGTTCCGGCTACAGCGTCTTTCTGCGCAAAATAATGTGGCGCTGTATGAATTGCAACTGGCTGGTTATTGGGTCAAACGTCCTGCGGTTCGGCAACATATCACTCGCCTTATTCTCGGACGTAATCAATGAGAAAAAGCAACCAGGAAGGAAGCGGGACGCTAGCTATGGTGCTGCTTATCGCCATGATTGGCCTGTTGTTGATGTCCGGTTTGCAACGCCAGCTTGATACTGCCATTCAGGTGGGGAACGATGAGCGACACTATCTGCGAGCGTTCAATCAGGCATTGTCCTCGCTGAACTGGGGAAGAGGGCAGCGTTGGGACACGTTAACGGAAAGCTGGCAGTGCCAGCGGCTGTCGGCAGAACAGCTCGTAGTGTGCCTGCGTGCGGCCTCGGATGGGGAGCAAGGATTACTGCGTGGCGAAGGAACTCTTCCTGCTTCAGCGCGACTGTTGGCGTTGTACCAACGGGTATCCTTTTCGGCACTGTCGTCGGGCCAGATTGCGATTCAACCATTGGGTAACGGCTGGTTAGACTTTTGCCCGGATAAAGATGTCGCACGCTGTGATGCAACGGAGTAGCGCAATGAACAACAGGCTCAGGAGTCGTCAATCTGGTTTCAGCCTGCCGGAGACGCTGGTGGCGGCACTGCTGTTCGCCGTGTCGCTGATGGGGCTACTGCAATATCACCAGATTTTGCAGCAATCATTTCAGCATCAGTTGCAGCAGCGTCAGGCCTGGCGGTTTGCGATGCAACAGTTGGAGGCCTATGAAGCGGATATGCCGTATCACCCGTCCGATCTGGATAATATTGCGTCTCTTGCGAGTAAAAATTGGCAGTTTAGTGTGTCGGAGCAGCGACAGAATGGAGAATGCCGTCAGGTAACGGCAAGAGTCATGACGCCACGCCGCTATCAGGCTACACTAAACCGTTGGTTTTGCCTGCCATCGCCTGTTGGGTAGGCATACTTGGGTAAACTATGAATTATCAATCGTAAGCAGCGGTAGCAGGAGCCAGAATGTTTAGAATCTATCACTCCAATCAGTTAGATATCTTGAAAAGACTGATGGTTGAGCTGATAAAACGTCAGCCGCTTGCGGATCCCTTCCAGCAGGAAGTGATTTTGGTGCAAAGCCCGGGGATGGCACAGTGGCTGCAAATTGAACTGGCTGGACACTTCGGCATTGCTGCCAATATTCAATTCCCGCTGCCGGGTGTTTTTTTGTGGAATATGTGTCGCTATGTGCTGCCGGATATTCCAAAAGAAAGCGCTTTCAGTAAGGATGCGATGACGTGGAAGCTCATGCATTTGCTGCCCGATTTGTTGGCACAGCCTGATTTTGCGGCCCTTAACCACTATTTGCAGGATGACGATAACCAGCGCAAGCTGCATCAGCTTGCTGGACGCGTAGCGGATCTTTTCGATCAATATCTGATTTATCGCCCTGAGTGGATCAAGGCATGGCAAGAAGGGAAACAGGTTGACGATCTCGGTGGCAACCAGCTGTGGCAATCGGCACTGTGGCGTGCGTTGGTTGACTACACTCGCGAACTGGCGCAGCCCGAATGGCACCATGCGATTCTGTATCAACGCTTTATTACTGCGTTAGAGCAGGCAAAATCGTGCCCTAAAGGCCTGCCGCCACGCGTTTTTATCTGCGGTATTTCGGCGTTACCCCCTATCTATTTACAGGCGTTGAACGCGCTGGCGCAGCATATTGACGTGCATCTGCTATTTACCAATCCTTGTCGCCATTACTGGAGTGACATTCAGGATTATAAATTCCTGGCGAAGCTAAAAGCCCGCCACCGTCGCCTACATCGCTTTGACGGCGAGCAGACTGATGAAACCCGCGCGTTATTTCGCGATCCCTCACAGGCAGAAACGTTGTTCAACGACGACGGTAAACAGTCGATTAATAACCCCTTGCTGGCATCGTGGGGAAAGCTGGGGCGCGATAACCTTTATCTGCTGGCTGAGTTGGATAGCGTGCAGGAAATCGACGCCTTTGTGGAGTCGGATGGCGAGAACCTGCTGCAAACCTTGCAGCGCGACATTCTTGAGCTGGAAGATCACGCGGTGGTGGCCGTCAGCCACGAAACGCAGAACACCAGCATGCAAAAACGCCTGCTGGCTCTTGACGATCGTTCGATTGATTTTCACGCCTGCCATAGCCCGCAGCGTGAGGTTGAAGTGCTTCACGATCGGCTGCTGGCCATGATGGCCGACGATCCTGAGCTAATGCCGCGCGACGTCATTGTGATGATGGCGGATATCGACAGCTATACGCCGTTTATTCAGGCGGTGTTTGGTAATGCGCCGGATAACCGCTATCTGCCTTTTGCCATCTCCGATCAGCGTGCGCGACATGCGCATCCCGCATTGCAGGCGGTAATCAGCCTGCTGGATTTACCGACGAGCCGTTTTACGGCAGAACAGGTTCTGGCATTGCTTGAAGTGCCCGCGCTGGCTGCGCGTTTCGGTATTCAGGAAGAAGGGCTACGTCGTCTGCGCCTGTGGGTAGTGGAATCAGGTGTGCGCTGGGGATTGGATGACGACAACGTGCGCGATCTGATGCTACCGCCAACGGGGCAACATACATGGCGTTTTGGCCTGACGAGAATGCTGTTGGGCTATGCGATGGACAGCCAGGTCGGCGACTGGCAGGGCGTATTGCCTTACGATGAATCCAGCGGCCTGATTGCCGAACTGGCTGGTCAACTGGCCGAACTGCTGATGCAGATCCACCACTGGCGTCAGTGTCTGTCTCAGCCACGTGTGCTTGTTGACTGGTTACCGCTGTGCCGAGAGCTGATCGAAACCTTCTTTGATGCTGACAGCGAGACGGAAGCGGCGCTGGCATTGGTAGAAAAACAGTGGCAGTACGTGATTGGTATGGGCACGATGGCGCATTATCCGCAACAGGTGCCGATCTCCCGGTTACGTGATGAACTGTCACGGCGTCTCGATCAGGAGCGACTCAGCCAGCGTTTTCTGGCCGGTTCGATCAACTTTTGTACGCTGATGCCCATGCGTTCCATCCCGTTCAAGGTCGTGTGTTTGTTGGGTATGAATGACGGTGTTTATCCCCGAACGCTGCCGCCACTCGGGTTCGATCTGATGGGGCGGAAAATCAAGCGCGGCGATCGTAGCCGACGTGATGATGACCGCTATCTGTTTCTTGAGGCGCTCCTGTCGGCGCAGCACAAACTCTATATCAGCTATATCGGGCGCTCGATCCAGGATAATACGCGACACTATCCTTCCGTATTGGTCAGCGAACTGACGGAATACATTGCACAAAGTTACGTCCTGCCGGGTGATGAAGCGCTGGATATCGATAGCAGCGCGGAGCGCGTGGTGAAGCACCTTTGCCGCGAACATAGCCGGATGCCTTTTGATGCGAATAACTTCCTGTCTTCACCGCAGCCGTTGAGCTTTGCGGCAGAGTGGCTGGCAGCGGCGAACCAAAAAGGGGAAGCTCAGCCTGATTTCGATCGTGAAGCCTTGTCCGAAAGAGCGAGTGATAGGGATGTGAGTCTGGACGATCTGAAGCGTTTTTATCGCCATCCTGTGCGAGCCTTTTTTCAGCTGCGGCTTGGCGTGAGTTTTAGGCTGCACAGCGATGAGCTGTTGGATGAAGAGCCCTTTGTGGTTGATAGCCTTAACCGCTATCAATTGAATAGCGAGTTGCTTAATACCTTGATTAATGAAGGCGATACCGAAAAACTGTATCGTCGTGCCAGAGCCGCGGGTGAGTTGCCCTATGGCGCGTTCGGCGAAATTTACTGGCAGGAACAGCAGCAGGAGATGGCGCAGTTGGCTGCGCGTGTACGCGATGAATTAACGCCTTCGCTGTCGGTTAGTCGGGAAGTGGATATCCTCCTTGACGGCGTGCGCGTCAGTGGCTGGCTGAATCAGGTTCAGCCGGATGGTTTGCTGCGCTGGCGTCCGGGCACACTTTCTATGAAGGATGGCATTACGCTGTGGTTGGAACATCTGGCCTACTGCGCAACGGGCGGACAGGGTGAAAGCCGACTGTATGGGCGGGAAGACACGGCGTGGCGCTTTGCTGCCTTGTCGGAAGCGCAGGCCAGAGAACATCTGGCTGTCATGCTGGATGGATATCGTCAGGGAATGAGCAAGCCGCTGTTATTGCTAAATAAAGCAGGGAGCGCCTGGCTAGCTGAATGTTATGATCGTGAAAGCGATAGCCTGCGGGTGGATGAGGACGCGCAGAACAAAGCGCGGACCCGGTTACTGCAAGCCTGGCAGGGCAACATGGGAATGCGGGGTGAAGGTGAGGATTATTACCTGCAACGCATTATTCGTGAGTTGGATGAAAAGCGAATGAATGAGGTGATTGAAGCGGCGCAAATCTGGCTACTGCCACCGTTCCGCTTTAATCTGGCTTGATGGGCTTGCTTTGGATGATGCCCGAATAGATTTCGAGGTGCGAGAAGATAACGCACTGCAACGTGAAAAGTGATGGATATGAGGTTGGAGAATTGCATGCGTAAACAGTGGGTCTGGATTACCGGGTGGTTTCTTTTATTCACATTCTGGCTTCCGGCGAGTTGGGCTGAGACGGGCTGGCAGCCGCTGGCTCAGACGATTCGAAAAAGCGAAAAAGATCCGCGGCAATATCAGGCGATCAAACTGGATAACGGAATGACCGTTCTGCTGGTTTCCGATCCACAGGCACCCAAATCTTTGGCATCACTGGCGCTGCCTATTGGCTCACTGGACGATCCCAATAATCAACTGGGATTGGCGCATTACCTCGAACATATGGTGCTGATGGGGTCGAAACGTTACCCAGAGCCAGAGGCGCTGTCCGAATTTTTGAAAAAGCATGGCGGTAGCCACAATGCCAGCACGGCGTCTTACCGCACGGCGTTTTATCTGGAAGTGGAAAATGATGCGCTGCGGCCCGCCGTCGATCGGATGGCGGATGCAATTGCGGAGCCGCTGCTCGACCCGGTGAATGCCGATCGCGAGCGTAATGCGGTCAATGCGGAATTAACGATGGCGCGTTCGCGTGACGGTCACCGCATGGCGCAGGTGGGGGCTGAGACGCTGAACCCGGCGCACCCGAGCGCGCGTTTTTCGGGGGGCAATCTTGAAACCCTGAGCGATAAACCCGGCAGTAAACTGCATGATGAGCTGGTGAAGTTCTATCAGAAATACTACTCAGCCAACCTGATGAAAGGGGTGATTTACAGCAATCAACCTCTGCCTGAACTGGCGAAACTGGCGGTCGACACATTCGGGCGCATTCCCAATCACAACGCCAGCGTTCCTGCGGTTACCGTTCCTGTGGCGACGGAAAAGCAGCGCGGCGTAATGATTCACTATGTTCCTGCTCAGCCGAGAAAACAGATGCGCATTGAGTTTCGCGTCAGCGATATTAGCCAGGCGTTTCGCAGCAAGACGGATACCTATATTAGCTATCTGATCGGCAACCGCAGCCAGAATACGCTCTCTGACTGGTTGCAAAAGGAAGGGCTGGTTGAATCTATCGGTGCAGGTTCTTCGCCGATCATCGACCGTAACGGCGGCATGTTCGCTATTTCAGCCTCGCTGACCGATAAAGGTCTGGCACAGCGTGATGAAGTGATCGCTGCGATATTCCGTTACTTGCAACAAATCCGCACAGAAGGGATTCAGCAGCGTTATTTTGATGAGATCGCGCATGTTCTGGATCTGGATTTCCGCTATCCGTCCATCAGCCGTGATATGGACTACATCGAATGGTTGGTTGATACCATGCTGCGTGTGCCGGTCGAACATACGTTGGATGCCCAGTATGTTGCCGATCGCTACGATCCGAAGGCTATCGCTGCTCGACTGGATGAGATGACGCCGCAGAACGCGCGCGTTTGGGTCATCAGTCCGAATGAGCCACATAATAAAGTGGCCTACTTTGTCGATGCGCCGTACGAGATGAATAAGATCCCGTCAGCAACATTCGCAAAATGGAAAACGCTGGGGCAGAAAATGTCACTGTCGTTGCCGACGATCAACCCCTATATCCCGGATGATTTCTCCCTGATCAAAGCCGATAAGGCGATGACCAAACCGACGCTCCTGCTGAATCAGCCAGGGTTGCGCGTGCTGTATATGCCAAGCCACTACTTTGCCGATGAACCGAAAGCGGAAATCACGCTGTTCCTGCGTAATCAGGAAGCGCGCAGTACCGCCCGTAATCAGGTGCTGTTTGCGTTAAACGATTATCTGGCAGGTCTGGCGCTGGATGAACTCAGCTATCAGGCTTCGATCGGCGGCATCAGTTTCTCCACCCGCAGCAATGATGGTCTGGTGATTAGCGCCAATGGCTATACCCAACATTTGCCACGGTTGCTGCTGACGTTGGCGGATGGCTACGCCTCCTTTACCTCGACGGAAGCACAGCTGGAGCAGGCGAAATCCTGGTACATACAGCAGCTGGATGGGGTAGAGAAATCAAAAGCCTTTGAACAGGCGTTACAGCCGGTTCAGGCGATATCGCAATTGCCTTACTTTGAGCGCGCAGAACGTCGTAACCTGCTGAAGGATATCCGTTTACAGGACGTCGTTAACTATCGCAAAGACCTGCTGCAAAAAGCCACGCCGGAAATGCTGGTCGTTGGCAATCTGGCTCCAGAGCGAGTCACCGAGCTGGCGAACACGCTGAAAACGCATCTGAAGGCCGGTGGCGACAATCTGTCGCGCAGCGATGATGTCAAAGTCAGTAAGCCGCAGCTTGCTAATCTCCAGCGCCCGGGAAGCAGCACGGATTCTGCGTTAGCGGCGGTGTATGTACCGACGGGTTATTCGGAAACGGAAAGCATGGCGTATAGCTCGGTGCTGGGGCAGATCGTTCAGCCTTGGTTCTATAGCCAACTGAGAACCGAAGAGCAGCTGGGTTACGCGGTGTTTGCCTTCCCAACGACGGTCGGTCGACAGATGGGCATCGCCTTCCTGCTGCAAAGCAACAGCAAACAGCCTGCTTATCTGTATCAGCGTTATGAAGATTTTTACCTGAAAGCGCAAAAACGACTGCGTGAAATGAGTGAAGAAGAGTTCACGCAGTATAAGCAAGGCGTGATGAATGAACTGAGTCAGCGTCCGCAAACCTTAGGCGAAGAGGCCAGCCGACTGCGTCGCGATCTGGATCAGGAAAACTTCGCTTTTGATTCACGTGAGAAACTGCTCGAACAAATCAAACCGCTGACGGTGGCGCAACTAGCAGACTTCTTCCAGAAGGCGCTGAAGCCTGAAGGCCTGGCTATTCTGTCGCAGGTTTCCGGTAGCCATCATGGTAAAGCCGACTATGCCGCACCGAAAGGATGGCATACCTACGCGGATGCGTCTTCATTGCAGAAAACGTTACCGCGTGAGAAAGCGCCCACGATGATCCCTGCGCCAGCAGCATCGGAAGCTGTCGGTAAGGTTTCAGCAGAATGAAAAATGCCGCGCCGCAATCATTAGACGTCATGACGTTGCCGCTCCTGGGGGAGCGGTTGATTGAGGCGTCGGCCGGAACGGGAAAAACCTATACGCTGGCTGCGCTTTACCTGCGTCTGTTGCTAGGGCTGGGCAAGCAAGCCGCGTATCCACGTCCGCTGCTGGTCGAGGAAATTCTGGTTGTGACCTTTACGGAGGCCGCGACCGAAGAACTGCGGGAGCGTATTCGTGCCAGAATCCACGCTTTGCGCATCGCCTGCCTGCGTAAAAGCGCGCAGGGTGAAGAGGCGGAGAAGCCTAAAGATACTTCGCTAGGGCAGTTGCTGGCGGAGATTTCGGACCACCGCGATGCGGCGGATGTCTTACTGGCGGCCGAACGACAAATGGACGAAGCGGCGATCTACACGATCCATGGCTTCTGCCAGCGTATGCTCAGTACCAATGCGTTTGAATCCGGCGTGCTTTTTGAACAGGTGCTGATAGAAGATGAACAGCCGCTGCGCCGTCAGGCCTGCGCCGATTTCTGGCGTCGTTATTGTTATCCGCTGCCGGTAGAAGTTGCACGGATTGTCGGTCTGGAGTGGAAAGGGCCGGAAAGCCTGCTGGCCGATCTGGCTCCTTATCTACATGGTGAAGCGCCTGCGTTCCGCTTGCCGCCAGAAGAAGATGAAACGCTGCTGAGTCGACATGAGAAGATCGTGATGACGATCGACGCGTACAAACAACGCTGGCTGGCGTCAGCAGCGGATCTGGAAGCGTTGATTAGCGCTTCTGGTGTCGATAAACGCAGCTACAGCAGTAAGCATCTTCCCAACTGGCTACAGAAAGTTACGCTGTGGGCAGAGCAGCCAACGCTGGATTATCAACTGCCGAAAGATCTGGTGAGATTTGCCCAGCAAACGCTAATAGAGAAAACGAAGAAAGGCGAGCCGCCTGTTCATGCCCTCTTTGAGGAGACCGAACGGCTGCTTGAAGCGCCGCTGTCGCTGCGTGATGTAGTCATTGTCCGCGCGCTGTCGGCGATCCGGGAGTCGGTGCGTGAGGAAAAACGGCAGCGTGCAGAACTGGGATTTGACGATCTGCTGAGCTGTCTGGATGACGCATTGCAACAGCCGAATGGGGAACAGCTTGCCTGTGCCATTCGTGAGCGTTATCCGGTAGCGATGATCGATGAATTTCAGGATACCGACCCTCAACAATATCGTATTTTCCGCACGCTTTATGTCGGGCAACCGCAGTGTGGACTATTGCTCATCGGTGATCCTAAACAGGCTATCTATGCGTTTCGCGGTGCGGATATTTTTACCTATATGCATGCGCGCGGAGAAGTGGCTGCACACTATACGCTGGGCACAAACTGGCGCTCGTCGCACCAGATGGTTCGCGGCGTTAACCGCTTGTTTGAACGTCTGGAAAATCCTTTTATTTTCCAAAACATCCCTTTTCTGCCAGTCAAGCCGGCTGAATCTAAGCGCGGTTTGGTGTTTGAAGTCGCGGGGCAGCCGCAGCCTGCGCTGCAATTCTGGCTAACGGGTTCGGAACCGATTGGCGTAGGAGATTATCAGCAGCGGATGGCACGCCAGTGTGCGGCGCAGATTCGTGACTGGCTGGCGGCCAGCCAGCGTAGCGAAGCCTGGCTGATCACCGACGATTCTCGCCGTTTGGTCAGGGCATCTGACATGAGCGTGCTGGTGCGTAGCCGACGTGAAGCCTCGCTGATTCGTGATGCGCTGAGCCGTTTGTCCATTCCCTCGGTGTATCTATCCAATCGAGACAGCGTATTCAGTACGCCGGAAGCCAGCGATATGTTGTGGCTGTTGCAGGCGGTGCTGGCACCGGAACAGGAGCGCACGTTACGCAGTGCTATGGCGACGGCCTTGATGGGACTGGATGCCGAACAGGTTGATGCATTAGGGCAAAGCGAAGCCGCATGGGATGAACTGGTGGATGAATTTGCGGGCTACCGGGCTCTATGGCGTCAGCGCGGCGTGCTGCCGATGCTGCGGGCGTTGATGAGTCAACATCAGCTGGCGGAGAACCTGCTGGCGAGTGCGGAGGGCGAACGCCGGATTACCGATATTTTGCACATCGGTGAATTATTGCAGGATGCTTCGGCAACGCTTGATAGCGAACATGCGCTGGTGCGCTGGCTATCACAACAAATTGTCCAACCTAATCCGCAGGCAGAGAATCAGCAGCTACGTCTGGAAAGCGATCGTCATTTGGTGCAGATCGTGACGATTCACAAATCGAAAGGGCTGGAATATCCGCTGGTGTGGCTGCCTTTCATCAGTAATTTTCGCGTGCAGGATCAGGGCGTTTATCACGATCGCGAGAGCTATCAGGCCGTGTTGGACCTGCAAAATAATGAAGAAAGCCAGACGCTGGCGGAAGAAGAGCGGCTGGCGGAAGATTTACGCTTGCTGTATGTCGCGCTGACCCGTTCTATCTATCACTGTAGCGTGGGCGTCGCCCCCGTTCAGCGATCGCGTAAGAAAGACGGCAGCAGCGATATGCACCAGAGCGCGCTGGGCTATTTACTCCAACGTGGCAAAGAGGCCGAGGCAGCAACGTTAGTCAGCGAGCTGGAAGGCATGGTTGGCGACGGTGTCGCATTAACACCGCTACAGGCAACGGAAGAACAGCGTTGGCAGCCAGATAGACCAGAATTGGCCGAGCTGCGGGCTCGTCACATTGAACGCCAACTACGCGACGGCTGGCGAGTAACCAGCTATTCGGGGCTTCAGCAACATGGTTCTGCAAGCGCACAGGATCTGGTGCCGCGTCTGGATATCGAAGCGATAGGCGAGCGTCAGGAAGCGGATGAAACCCAACTGACACCGCATACGTTTCCACGTGGCGCGAGTCCGGGAACGTTTTTGCATAGCCTGTTTGAAACGCTGGATTTCACTCAGCCCGTTGAGGATGACTGGCTGGCTGAGCAGTTGCAGCTACAGGGATTTGAAGCGCACTGGAATCCTGTATTGAAGACGTGGATGGATACGCTGTTGCATACGTCGCTTAACGATCAAGGGATTATGCTGTCAGCGCTGGATAACGCCGATAAACAGGCCGAATTACAGTTCTACATACCGATTGACGCACCAATACAGGCGGCGCAGCTCGATCGGTTGGCAAAGCATCACGATCCGCTATCCGCGCGGTGTCCGGCGCTCTCTTTTCAGCAGGTGAAAGGCATGCTGAAAGGGTTTATCGATCTGGTGTTCCGCTGGGAAGGGCGCTATTACCTGCTGGACTATAAATCCAACTGGCTCGGCCCTGATGCCAGCGCGTACACCCAAACGGCCATGATGCAGTCGATGGCCGAACACCGCTACGACCTGCAATACCAGCTCTACACGCTGGCTTTGCACCGCTATCTACGTCATCGCATTGCGGATTATGACTATGAGCGCCATTTTGGCGGGGTATTTTATCTGTTTTTACGCGGCGTCGAAGCGTCTCACCTTGGCAATGGCATCTTTACTTTTCGCCCCTCGGCTGAATTTGTTTTCGGGCTGGATGCGCTCTTTAAGGGAAAGACGCCTGACGGTGCTGATACAGGAATTCCCTCATGATTGCGTTACTTGAAACGGCACTGGCGCGGCGGTTGCTGCGCCCGCTGGATGTTCAGTTCGCCAGAATGCTGGCGGATGAGACGCAGCCTGATCTGCTGTTGGCTGCCGCCTGCCTGAGTGCGCACTCGGGGGCGGGGCATGTGTGTTTACCGCTGGAGAACTTGCAGGCGCAGACGCTGTTTGACGGCCGCGAGCCTGAACTGGCGCAACAGTTGCTTGCGGGGACAGGACTAAACACGGTTGCCGCATGGCAGCCGCGTTTACTGGCGTCCGATGCTGTCAGCGACGGCAGCAAGCCGACACCGCTGGTGTTGCAAGGAGAAAAGCTGTATTTACAGCGCAGCTGGCAGAGTGAAGGCCGCGTGGCGCGGTTTATCGCCAGCGAGCGCGATACGATCCCCGTCGATGAACCTGCAATTCGGGCGGTTTTGGATCGGCTGTTTCCTGACACGGACGAAGAGATTAACTGGCAGAAGGTGGCTGCGGCTGTCGCGTTGACGCGCCGCATTGCGGTTATTTCTGGCGGGCCGGGAACGGGGAAAACCACGACGGTGGCTAAGTTGTTAGCGGCGCTGATTGAGCTGAATACGGGAGACGCGTTACGTATTCAACTGGCTGCACCGACTGGGAAAGCGGCTGCGCGGCTCACGGAGTCGCTGGGGCAGGCCCTGCACCGTCTGGTGGTGGATCCTCGGTTGCGGGAAGCGTTTCCGCAGGAAGCGACAACGCTGCATCGCCTTTTGGGGGCGGTGACGGACAGCCAGCGGCTGCGTCACCATCAGGACAACCCGCTGCATTTGGATGTGCTGATTGTGGATGAGGCATCGATGGTCGATCTGCCGATGATGGCGAATGTGATTGCCGCGCTTCCGCCACACGCCAGAATTATCTTTCTGGGCGACCGCGATCAACTGGCGTCCGTCGAGGCGGGGGCGGTGTTAGGTGACATCTGTCGTTTTGCCGAAGCTGGCTATAGCCGTGCGCGGGCGCAGCAACTGCAACGCCTGACGGGCTGTACGCTGGATGACAGCGGCCCTGAAGGGCAGCCGACGGTCAGTGACAGTATCTGTCTGTTACGCCGGAGCTACCGTTTCGATCCGCATTCTGGTATTGGACAACTGGCGCTGGCGGTTAACGGCGGTGATGATGCTCGCGTGCGTGCCGTGCTGAACGGTGAGTTTGCCGACATCACCTGTAGCCCGTTAACCGAGGCTGAAGAGTATCAGGCCATGCTGGCACAGTGTGTCGAAGGGTATCGTGATTATCTACAGCTTGTTGCTGCGGGCGCAACGCCGGATGCCGTGCTGCTTGCTTTCCAACGTTATCGCCAGCTGTGCGCGTTGCGTGAAGGGCCGTTTGGCGTAGCAGGACTGAATCAGCGTATTGAGCAGGCTTTGCATCAGTCAGGGCTGATTCAGCGCAGTCGTAATCCGCTTAACCGCTGGTATCCCGGCCGACCGGTCATGATTGAACGTAACGATGCCGCATTGGGTCTGTTCAATGGTGATATCGGTATCGCCATGATAGGGGAAAGTGGGGAGCTGCGCGTATTTTTCCCCTTGCCGAATGGAGAAACCAAAGACGTTACGCCAAGCCGTCTGCCGCCGCATGACACAGCCTATGCGATGACGGTGCATAAATCGCAGGGATCGGAGTTCGATCATACGGCGCTGGTGCTGCCGAACCACTATTTACCGGTGTTGACGCGGGAGCTGGTGTATACCGCTATCACGCGTGCGCGCCAGCGTTTGTCACTCTATACCGATGTCCGCATTCTCTGCCGGGCGGTGAAAACGCCAACGCAGCGCTATAGCGGCTTGGAAGAGAGAATTAGCGCACTAATGATGCGTCCTTGATGGAGGATAACGTCAGGCGGACTCACGCTCAATCAGCGAAAAACCGATATCCATGATGGGGGAGGGCACGCTTTTCCCCTCAATCTTTTCTGCCAGCATGGCCGCTGCGTCGGTGCCGATCTTCCAGCGATCGATCCTGACGGTGGTAATCGCCTGAACGGTATCAACGAACATGTTGTTATTGATCTGCGGCACGACAACAGCAATTACCGCGAAGGTATGGCCATTGCCTAGGCAAAAGGGAAATTACGAGGGGAAACAACCAAAGCTGTCTGGTAAACAACAAAAGGAGTTATTCCGAATGCATAAAACCGGTGAATATTCTATCAGCGATCTGGCTGAGTTATTTTCAGTTTCACGGCCAACGGTTTACTGGACGTTAATACAGAGCCTATCACTGTCGGAGGTAAAAAATGATCGAGATAATCGTTAACTGGTAGTAATGCAGACGCAAAGGTGTGACTAATTCTTGTTTTAACTAAAAGGATGAATCATGCCAATATCAGCGTCGCAGCACGGAGTTACAATCGGGGCTTATCAGAATCAACTTTGTGAGGAAGAAGGGAAAGGCAATATTACTCCTGTTATAAACAGAGGTAATCACCCTTCACAAAATAAGCAGCCCGAGCTTCCTCTGGTATTAACACATGTGGGAAACTCATCGAAGACCCTGCCCCGTCTGTCAGGACAGCTAACATTACGGGATCTTAGCACGCATAATGAACACCCTACTTTCAGCAATAACCAAGCTGACATCATTTTTTCACAGCCTGCTCTGGGGGGACGAAAGAGAAAAACCGCCATCAGCGTACTCAAAGAGCAGGATGGATTTACAGAAAACAGTGCGCGGGAGTTGCTTACGCAATATCAATTCCCAGTAGATTCCCTTTACAGTGACTATAGTTTCGCACTTGAAGTTGAACAAATGGGAATGATCCCAGAATGGGCTGGCCGATTCAAAAAACGGCCTCGCATGGATGGATCTCCGGAGGAAGTAGTTGAAACCATTTTACTTATGAAACCTGATTTCCCACAAGGTAAAATAAAATTTAATTTGGGTGGTGAACTTGGAAAGGGTGGATTTGGTGAAGTGTTTTTAGACGCGGATGATAAAGATTTTTTAATAAAAAAATATTTTAGTAATGAAAATATTAATTCTACAAAGGTTGCCACGCACGAAGCTGAAATGTTTAATCGTTATTATGGTGAAGGCGCTGCAACTGTCCTTTTGGATGAAGCTGGAAATGTTTATGTAAGAATGTACAAAATACCAGGACAAACACTAGGATCGTTACCCTCTAGCTCTTTGCCTGCTGATGCTGTACAGCGATTTGTTGATATGATTGAGAAGTTAAACAAGCTCGAAATAATACACAATGATATCCACTCTGAAAATATTTTATGGGATGAGATAGCTCAGGTGTTTTACCCAATTGATATCAATAATTTACGTGAAATATATTTTAATGCCGATCCAAATGATAAATTTGATATGAATGAAACTGGTGAGGATGAATGGTATCAAATTCTGGAAGAAATAGAGGATAGAGTATTTCCTCCGGTAAGTGATTCGAGTGACTGACAAATCTGCCAGAGGCAGGTTTGAACGCTGCTTGCAGCGGTCTCAACGGGCTGACGAATCCCCAGAAAAAGCGACAGGCATAGCGTTTTGGCGACTGTAATTTAAATTGTGTAATTGCCTGTTTTTGGTATGTTCATCC
The DNA here is from genome assembly GCF_020166435.1 of Pectobacterium versatile. GTDB lineage: Bacteria > Pseudomonadota > Gammaproteobacteria > Enterobacterales > Enterobacteriaceae > Pectobacterium > Pectobacterium versatile. Next base: position 40,031 of record NZ_JAINZP010000011.1, read on the forward strand.
CAATAGCGGAGATAGGCAAAAAATGAACGAAAAGAAACTCAAAGCCCTTGCGGCTGAACTGGGTATCCGATCGTCTGGGGCTTGGATTTACGCTGAGCGAACAGGCAAGGAAGTGGACAACATTAAGCTGTGAGTTTGGCAAGCAGCCATAAGCGGATGAAAGATCGTGGCCGACTTTACGGTCGGCCACGAGAAGCGTTATTGAGTGGAATAACTCAGAGGTCTAGCACCAGAATCTTCGAGCGACGCTGGTAGTTGTACAGTGCCTGCTTTTTCTTCGGCAGCATTTCCACTTCGGCGGGTAAAAAGCCGCGTTCCTGGAACCAGTGGATGCTGTGCGTCGTTAGTACAAACAGCTTTTGCAGACCCTGCTGACGTGCCTGAGCGGCAACGCGCAGTAACAGCATATCGCCGCGTGATGAGCTGCGGTAATCCGGGTGAACCGCGACGCAGGCCATTTCGCCAATGCTCTCTTCTGGGAACGGATAAAGCGCGGCGCAGGCGATAGTCAGGTTATCGCGTACCACGACAGTGAATTTGTCGATCTCCATTTCCAACTGCTCGCGCGAGCGTCTGACCAGAATGCCTTGCTCTTCCAGCGGGCGAATCAGTTCCAGAATACCGCCAATGTCATTGATGGTCGCACGGCGAACCTGCTCGGCGCTTTCCATCACGATCTGCGTACCGATTCCGTCACGTGAGAACAGTTCCTGCAACAGCGCACCGTCGTCCTGATAGCTGATCAGGTGGCTACGGCGTACGCCGCTACGGCAGGCCTTGACCGCGCCGCGCAGGAACCGGACCGTACCCGAATGGTAATCGCCAGCCTGTTCCAGTGCATCAATACGCTGCTGTGCATCATCAGGGAACAGCTCGGAAATGATGTTGCCTTCTTCATTGGTCACGCCCTGTGAGGAGCAGAAGCCGATCATCTTCTCCGCTTTCAGCTTAATAGCGAGCTGGGTCGCGACCTCTTCCGAGGTTAAATTGAAACTTTCACCAGTGACTGACACTGCAACTGGGCCGAGCAGCACAATGGCACCGCTATTCAGCTGGCGGTGAACGGCTTCTTCATCAATACGGCGGATACGGCCGCTGTGGCAGTAGTCCACACCGTCATCAACGCCAAGCGGCTGCGCGATAATAAAGTTACCGCTGACGACATTAATGTGGGCACCTTGCAGCGGTGTATTGTTCAGGCTCATCGACAGCCGGGCGGTGATATCCAGTTGCAACATCCCCGCAGCCTGCTTGACTAGCTCCAATGTGGCGCTGTCGGTGATGCGGGTATTTTTATGGTAGTGGGGCTCGTAGTGGTGCGTTGTCAGGTTGGCGTCGATCTGGGGGCGGGCGCCATAAACTACCACCAGCTTGATCCCCAGACTGTGTAGCAGCCCGATATCATTTACGATGCTAGAGAAGTTGGCATGTTCGATGGCTTCACCACCTAACATGATGACAAACGTTTTGCCACGGTGGGCATTGATATAGGGAACTGAATGGCGGAAGCCCTGAACCAGTTCTGTACTCCGTTCCTTCACTGCGAGCCCTCTTTGCATTTTTATTCGTAATTTCTGTATTTTTATTCTTTATGACGTAAAAGGCAAGAGGAAGTATTAACCAGAAAAGTCAGGATTCTGTTTCATCTTGCTACCATGCCCTAAATAATTCGAGTTGCAGGAAGGCGGCAACCGCGCGAATCCCCAGGAGCTTACATAAGTAAGTGACTGGGGTGAGCAAGGATAAACCGGCTTGGCCGGTTGAACGCTGTTTGCAGCGGCCCGTCAGGGCGAGGCTCAGATATGAGTCGAGTATTGCCAACGCACATGCGGCTTGAAGTATGACGGGCATGAATAGGATTTTTTCATGACAGAGTGAGACAGATTCGTTAAAGTTTTTGACAATTTTTACCGTTATTCATTTTTTAATGACCTATCCAGTGCATTGGCAACACAACAGCGCAGGATAGCGCACAGCAATCAGATCGGAGTGGCATGTCTCATTCGAATCATCATCTGACTCGACGGCGTCTATTACAAACCGCAGCAGCAACCTGGCTGTTAAGCGTAAGTGGTGTAGGGATAGCGGCGACGACACAGGTCGTTGCCGTGCGCGTCTGGCCGTCCTCCGCCTATACCCGCGTCACGCTGGAGTCCAATCACCCGCTGAAATATAAACAGTTTAGTCTGAGTAATCCTGAACGCATCGTGGTGGATATCGAAAATGTTCATCTGAATAGTGTGCTGAAGGAGATAGCCAGCCAGTTTACGTCAGATAACGATCCGCTGATTAAAGAAGCGCGCATCGGACAGTTTGATAAAACCACGGTGCGCTTGGTGTTGGAACTCAAGCAGCAGGCGACGACCAAGGTCTTTACGCTGGGGCCGGTGGCTGAATTCAAGCACCGGCTGGTGCTGGATTTGTATCCTGCCGCAGGGCGCTACGACAACGAAGACGATCCGCTGCTGGCGCTGCTGGAGGATTACAACAAAGGCGATCTGGAACGTACGCTGCCAGCAGAAGCGCCGAAAGCCGGGAAGGCTGGGCGGGATCGTCCGCTGATTATCATGCTCGACCCTGGTCACGGCGGTGAAGATCCTGGTGCGATTGGCAAGAATAAAACGCGCGAGAAAGACATCGTGCTGCAAATCGCCCGCCGCCTGCGCAAGCTGATCGATAATGAATCCAACATGAAAGCGTATATGACGCGTAATGAAGATGTATTCATTCCGCTGCGCGTGCGGGTGGCGAAAGCGCGCAAGCAGCGTGCCGATCTGTTCATTTCGATTCATGCGGATGCGTTTACCAATCGATCGGCAAGAGGATCGTCGGTTTTTGCGCTGTCGAAGAAAGGGGCAACCAGTACCGCTGCCAGATTTCTGGCAGAGACCCAGAACGAATCGGATTTGATCGGTGGCGTGAGCATGAGCGGCGATCGCTATCTGGATCACACTATGTTCGATCTGGTGCAGACCGTGACCATCAGCGACAGTCTGAAGTTTGGTAAAGAGATCCTGACCCGGCTGGGTAGGGTGAATCATCTGCATAAAAACAGCGTCGATCAGGCCGGATTTGCGGTACTGAAAGCGCCGGATATTCCGTCTGTTCTTGTTGAGACGGCATTTATCAGCAATCTGGAAGAAGAGCGTAAGCTGCGCACCAGCCATTTCCAGCAGCAAATTGCGGAATCCATTTTTGCAGGAATTAAAGCCTACTTTGCCAGTCAGGCCGAACGGTAGTTGATGTTGTCGATGTAGCACGTGCGGTGACCGCGTCTTGCTGGCGCGGTTCAGAGGGAATAAATCGGTCTGGGACGTGGTGTAGGAACTGCATGGAAAATAGATGACGCAGAAAACAAAAAAGCACCCGTTAAGGTGCTTTATCGTTTTAGTCTTAGTTGGTTGCGGGGGCCGGATTCGAACCGACGACCTTCGGGTTATGAGCCCGACGAGCTACCAGGCTGCTCCACCCCGCGTCCGTATGATTTATTTTTACTTCTCTTGATGGACAACTCACATCAGTTGGTTGCGGGGGCCGGATTCGAACCGACGACCTTCGGGTTATGAGCCCGACGAGCTACCAGGCTGCTCCACCCCGCGTCCGTACTAACTTACTATCTACTTTCTTTACTACTTTCACTTCTCTTGATGGACGACTCACATCAATTGGTTGCGGGGGCCGGATTCGAACCGACGACCTTCGGGTTATGAGCCCGACGAGCTACCAGGCTGCTCCACCCCGCGTCCGTGGATGCGCACTATACTCTCCATGAGCATTGATGCAACCTATTTCTATAAAAAGCGCGGTATTGGGTTGTTAGGTGATTGATTTACCACCTGATAGGTTGTTTTGTGACCGCAATGTGGCGATAAGCAGAATCCCCTGACTTTTGTTACGCCGTGCGCCGAACGGAACACGCATGATCCGTGGATTTATAGGCTATCCCATTCCTTTCTCGATAGCCGTTTGTTATCGTTCGACGGTAAATTTTTTGATGTAAAAAGCGAGCGCAAAGATGAAGGGACGGTGGGGAAAATACGTGTTGACCGCAGTGGTCATTGCCATTCTGGCGGGGTGCCAATCCAGGCCAACCGATCGCGGGCAGCAATATAAAGATGGTCACCTCAACCAGCCTCTGGAATTGGTGAATGAACCTAATGCCAAAGGAAAACCAGTCAACGCACGGGATTTTATGACTCAGGTTTCTGAAATCCGGTCGGCGTCACCTAATCTGTATTCGCGCAATAATACGACCTTTCAGGCGATTGAAAACTGGATGATGTCAGGCGCGGATACCCGCGAGCTGAGCAAGTTTGGTCTGAACGCCTGGCAGATGGAAGGCGTCGATAACTTTGGTAACGTGCAGTTCACTGGTTATTACACGCCAGTATTGCAGGCGCGCCACACTCGTCAGGGTGAATTCCGCCATCCTTTATATGCCATGCCGTCAAAGGGCAAAAATAACCGCCGACTGCCAGATCGCGCCGGCATTTATTCAGGTGCGCTGGATGAGCGACTGGTTCTCGCCTGGACTAACTCGCTGGTCGATAACTTCATGATGGAAGTGCAGGGCAGCGCCTATATTGATTTTGGCGATGGACGCCCGCTGACGTTCTTTGGTTACGCTGGCAAGAACGGCCATGCCTACCGCAGTATTGGTAAGGTGCTGATCGATCGTGGTGAAGTCGCGCGTGAAGATATGTCGATGCAGGCGATCCGCAAATGGGCGGAGCAGCATTCCGAATATGAAGTGCGTGAACTGTTTGAGCAGAACCCTTCCTTTGTGTTCTTTAAGCCCATGATGTCTGCGCCCGTCAAAGGGGCTAGCGCCGTGCCGCTGGTGGCGAAAGCCTCCGTTGCCTCTGACCGTTCGTTGATCCCGGCAGGCACGGCTCTGTTAATGGAAGTGCCGCTGCTGGATAACGTAGGTAAATTCACTGGCAAGTATGAAATGCGCCTGATGATTGCGCTGGATGTCGGCGGAGCGATTAAAGGCCAGCACTTCGATATGTATCAGGGCATTGGGCCGGATGCGGGTCACTCGGCTGGCTTCTATAACCACTATGGCCGGGTCTGGGTTTTGAGGAACGCGCAAAGCAGCATGACGAACGGTTCAGGATCGCTGTTTGTCAACAATCCACAGTAGCCATTCTTTCGTTTGAAATCTCAGAAGTGGTGTAAAGATGAGCCACTTCTGAGATGAAACGCTTGCTCTCCACGCACCAGAACAGAATCAGCTGTTAAAGCCGTATTTGCTGCTCAGCCCTAATTCGTTCACGATACGAATACCTGAATCCAACGCTTCGCCCTGTAAACCCCGCAGCGGACGGCGCAGACTGCCAGCCGGTAAACCCACCGCCTTCATCAATGATTTCACCGCTACCGGGTTGATTGCCGAGTAGGTGTAATGCAGCAGCGGCAGCAAATGCTGGTACGCCTTACGGAAGCGCTCTGCATCCTCACCGTTTTTCCACGGACGAGAAATTTCAGCCAGTTCTGCTGGGGCAATATTGCCGGTCATGTTGGCCGTCCCATGCCCTCCCAACGACATCGTTGGCACCACCAGACCCAGATTGGGCGAGTCGCAGCACATCACCGACACATCGGGATTGCCTGCCAGCACTTGTGCGACCTGACCCACGCGGGTGGTGGATTCTTTATGAATAACGTAGTTCGGGTGTTGGAAAATACGCAGCAGCGATGTCCAGTGCAGGTCCGTTTTTACGCGCGGTGGGTTGTTATAAATCCCCAGCGGCAAATCGGTCGCGTCTGCAATTTCCAGAAAGTAGCTTTCGATATCGCTCTCGCTGGCACAGATATAGGCGGGGGCGGCGATAATGGCACCGTCTGCGCCGTTGTCATGTGCATAGCGAACATAATCAATGGTGGTATCGGTATTGTTACCGGTACAGCCGTAGAACAGCTTCATTTTGCTGGTGCTGTATTGCGCGGTTCGGCGGATGATCGCCTTTCTCTCATCTGGGGACAGCATGGACACTTCCCCTGTTGAGCCCATAATCAAAACGGCCGCGGTGCCGTTGTCTTCCTGGAATTTTAATAACGCCTCAAATGCGCCGAAATCCACGCTGCCATCGTCATTAAAAGGCGTAATGAGGGCAACGAATGACCCTTCAATTTTTTCTCTGCTCATGTCTGTTTCCTGTCAATGTAAACGTGTTGCGAATAACTAAAAATCAGGACTGAAGTGATGTCTCAGTCAGTGGTTTGGCGGTAAAACCCGCCTCGACAAAACGTAATAGATGCGACAGCACGCGATCGTCATCGCGGTTGTCACACAGCCCTTTGGAAAGCAACGCCAGACGGCCAGAACGCGGATCGGCGTCGGTTAACACGTGCATGGCGGCACCACGGGCAAATTCATAACGCCAGATAACCTCCGCGCGCGATAACGCCGGCAGCGCCCGAGAAAAGGCATCGATAAAACGGTGAGCGACGTGATCGAACTGGGCCGAAAGCAGGGCGGTTACCTCCAGACCCGGTGTCGCCCGCAAATGCTGTAACAGGCGAACGACAATACGTCCGCCGTCGGGCGTGCGAGCTGTTTTAACCAGCGGGCGCAATAGCGCATCCAGCAGCGCGGCAACGGGCAGTTCATCACCCTGGTTGGCCTTTTCCACCTCATCCAGCAGACGCGTTCTTTCGTCATTTAACGGGCCGAGAACGTTGTCCAACACGGCACGCAGTAATCCTTCTTTCGAACCAAAGTAATAATTCACCGACGCGACATTCACGTTGGTGGCTTCCGTTATTTCGCGAATCGTCGTTAGCTCACTGCCTTTGCAGGCGAAGATAGTGATGGCTTCACGCAGGATGCGCTGTTTAATGTCTGCCTCTTTTTCTTTGCTTTGATCTTTGGTTTTCAATAACGCCACCATGATTCATCCTTTTGCTCACGCTTGCCGTCGGGGGCACTGACGTCATGCGTTGTGATAGTGAGGCCGTGGAAAATGCGCTGTCGCTAGGCCAGTTCTTGAAAACCCAACTCTTGATAAACCAATGTTGCCCAATAGCGGATGCCTAGTGGGATCAGCGCGTCATTAAAGTCGTAGTGCGGGGTATGCAGGTGATGCACGGTGGACGCATTTTGGTCGCTGTTACCCAGCATCATGAATGCGCCGGGGCGCTGCTCCAGCATGTAGGCAAAATCTTCTGCACCCAGCAGCGGCGTCATCGCGGTGTCAACCTGTTCGAGTCCAACCACCTGCGCGGCGGCATTAACGGCTAACTGCGTGGCGTGCGTATCGTTGACCAGCGCGGGATATTGCCGTTCATAGTGCACGTCGGCCGTTGCACCAAAGCCTTGTGCGGTGCTGTGTGCCAGCTCTCGCAGGCGCGTTTCCAGCAGGTGACGAACGCTCGGCGAGTAGCTCCGCCCGGTTCCTTTAAGGATTATGCTGTCGGGGATAACGTTCGGGGCGTGGATATCGCCGCCCTGAATGTGACCGATGCTGAGCACCGCCGCGTCCATCGCAGGGACGTTACGGCTGACGATGGTTTGTAAGCCAAGCATAAATTGTGCGGCGGGTAGCGTCGGGTCGATAGAAAGGTGGACGCCTGAACCGCCGTGTCCGCCCGTGCCGTGAAACGTGACCTGCCAGGTATCGCTGGCTGCCAACATTGGACCGCTGCGAATCGCGAATTTGCCCACTTCGATACCGGGTTTGTTATGCAGACCAAACAGTCGGTTGCAGGGGAACGTGGTCAGCAGGCTGTCATTGAGCATGGCAAGCCCGCCGCCCAACCCTTCTTCCGCTGGCTGGAAAATAAAATGTACCGTGCCAGCGAAGTTGGGGTGCTGAGACAAATAGCGTGCGGCACCCAGCAGCATGGTGGTGTGTCCATCATGTCCGCAGGCATGCATTTTCCCGGCATGCACCGAAGCATAGGGCAGGTCCGTTTTCTCATTGATGTACAGCGCGTCCATATCTGCCCGCAGGCCGATGCTGTCTTCACCGGGATAATGACCATGTAGTGTGGCGACCACGCCCGTTCCACCGATGCCTGTTGTGACGGCAAGCCCCCACGCCGTCAGCTTTTCTGCCACTAATTGCGCAGTGGCAAACTCTTCAAAGCCAATTTCTGGGTGTTGATGAATATGGTGACGAATCGCAATCAGCTCAGGTAAAAAATCCTGAATGGCCGATTCCATCGCCGTTTGGTCAATAGCGGTTGGTGTCGGTGTATTCATCATGTGTTCTCTGTTCTTATCCATGCGCCTGTCTGCTCTTCGGCTGTGGAGACACAAGCGCATCACGCTGCCCACCGCCGGGGACGGCATCGATCAGCTTGCGGGTGTACGGGTGTTGTGGCTGATGCCAGATGCTGTGGTGATCGCCACTTTCCACACAGCGTCCGTTTTGCATGACCATGACCCGATCGGCGATATAACGCACCACGGCGAGATCGTGGGAAATAAACAGCAGCGACAGGCCCATTTCGTTTTTTAACTCAACCAACAGATTGAGGATCTGCGCCTGAATAGAGACGTCGAGTGCGGACACCGGTTCGTCGCAAATCACCAGCGAAGGGCGTACCACCAGCGCACGGGCAATGCCGATACGCTGGCGCTGCCCGCCGGAAAATTCATGGGGATAGCGACTCAGGCTGCTTTGTGGCAAACCGACGCGATCGATGATGTTTTTGATTGCCTGCTGTCGCTGCGAACGATCGCCAAGGCCGTGCACGATCAGCGGCGTTTCAAGAATATGTTGAATGCTGTGGCGTGGGTTCAGCGAAGCGTATGGATCCTGAAAAATCATCTGCACCCGCTGACGTAACGCTTTCAGCCGTGATTCTTTTAGCGTGGTGATGTCTTGCCCATCGAACACGATCTGCCCGTGTGAAGGCGGTAGCAGGCGCAGAATGGTTTTGGACAGGGTGGATTTACCACAGCCGGATTCGCCCACCAGACCGAGGGTTTCTCCGGGTAAAATAGTCAGTGACACATCGTCAACGGCCAGCACCTTGCCCTGTGCTGTTGAATAGCGGGTATGAATATTTTTCAGCGAGAGCAGCGGCGGCTGGTTTGTATCGGTGGCACGGTGAATCAAGCTGGGCGGTGTCAGCAGCGTAAAGCCTTCGTCCGTTGGCGCATGATGGATTTCCGCCAGCCGATGGGTACGGTAGTGCCTGTCTTGATCCATATGTAGCGATGTCGCTAACAGCCCGCGCGTATAGCTGTGCTTGGGGGAGAAGCGGTGTGTGGATGACTGAAACAGGTCGGCCGCCTGTGCTTCTTCTACCTTTTGCCCGGCATACATCACCGCCACGCGGTCGGCCCATTGTGCCACCAGCCCAAGATCGTGGGTAATCAGCAGCAGGCTCATCGAGAATTCACGACGCAGGTTATCCAGCAGCGCCAGAATCTGTGCCTGAATGGTAACGTCCAGCGCCGTGGTCGGCTCATCGGCAATCAGCAGACGCGGTCGGCACGCCACTGCCATAGCGATCATGACGCGCTGACGCTGTCCGCCAGAAAGGTTATGTGGATAGTCATCCACCCGGCGGGCGGGTTCTGGGATCTTGACCAGATCCAGTAGTTCGATGGCGCGCGTCCGTGCCTGTGCAGGCGTCAACGCTTCATGCAACCGCAGCGTTTCGCTAATCTGCTGCCCGATGGAAAGCACCGGATTGAGCGAGGTCATCGGTTCCTGAAAAATCATCGACAGCGCATTGCCACGCAGTTGACGCATCTGCCGATCCGGCAGGGTCAGCAGATCCTGTCCATCAAACAGAATACGACCGCTGATCTTTCCCGGTTCGGCGACCAGTCGCATCAGGGACAGCGCCGTCGCGGATTTACCGCAGCCGGATTCGCCGACCAGTGCCAGCGTTTCTCCGGCGTTAATCGTTAGGTTTAGCCCTCGAACGGCCTGATGACCGGGAAAATCGACGTGTAAATCTTGAATATCGAGCAGCGGCTTCATGCACTTCTCCCCCGTAACCGTGGGTTCAGGGCATCGTTCAACGCGTCGCCAACCAGATTCAATGACAGTACGGTTAAGACCAGTGCGGTGCCGGGCAGGGCAGTAAGAAACCAGGCGGTACGCAGCGACTCCCGGCCTGCGCCGATCATGCTGCCCCAGCTCACGCGGTTCGGATCGCCAAAACCTAAGAAGGACAGAGCGGATTCAATCAAAATGGCCGAGGCAACCATGACGGATGTCGTGACGATGATCGACGGCAGCGCGTTCGGCAGCATTTCCTGAAAGATGATACGCAGACTGGAAAATCCCTGACTGCGTGCGGCTAACACAAAATCGCTTTCACGCAAGGAGCGAAACTCGGCCCGTACCAGACGGGCAATCGTTGGCCACGAGGCAATCCCGATAGCCAGTGAAATCAGCGTAACCGACGGTGAACCGATAGCGACCAGCACCACGACCAGCAAAAAGGTTGGGAAGGTCTGGAACAGTTCGGTGATATGAACCAGCAGGTCATCAACCCGACCGCCAAAATAGCCCGCCAGTGCACCGACGACGGTGCCAATTAACAGGCTGACGATGACTGCCGAGAAGCCGATCTGCAAGGAAACCTGTGAACCGTGGACGATGCCGGCGGCGACATCACGGCCCATCGAATCGGTTCCTAAGGGGAAATCAGGATTCTCGCCCGGCCACAAGAAAGGCTGAGCGACCATATCCAGCGGATCGCCGGGATACAGTAACGGCGCGAAGGCGGCCATCAGAAATACCGTAATCAGCAACAGCAGGCCAGCCATCCCCGCGGGATTGCGGATAAATGCACGCATCTCCGGCGACAGGCGAAAAGGCGTTTTTAACGGGCGAGTTGCCGCTGAGCTAACGCCATCCGCTGTGGCTTTCTTCGGGGTGAGATTTTCAGGAGAAAGGTGATTCATATCAGCGCGCCTTAATTCGGGGATCGAGCCAGGATTGCAGTAAGTCCACCAGCACGTTAGCCAAAATAACTAAGAAGGCGGAAAGCAGCAGGACGCCTAATAAGACGTTGAAGTCGCGAGCCATCACCGCTTCCAGCGCCAGACGACCCAGTCCCGGCCAGCTAAAGACCGTCTCGACCACGGCCGCTCCACCCAGCAGATTGCCGAAGTGCATCCCCGCCACGGTAGTGATAGGCAGCAGCGCGCAGCGCAGAATGTGCCTGACGGTGACCCACAGCGGCGACAGCCCTTTGGCATGTGCAGTGCGCACGAAATCCTGCTGGGCGATCTCCAGCATGGCTGCGCGGGTCAGACGGGCATAAATGGCAATAAAAAAGCTGCTCAGCGCCACTACCGGAAGGATGGCATGCTGCAACATATCCTTGAAATACGCCCAGCCGGTCAGGCTCGCGCCGATGGTGATATTGCCGCCGCTTGGCAGCCAATCAAGATGTACGGAAAACAGAATCAGTGTCATCAGGCCGATCCAGAATCCCGGCGTGGAGTAGAGCAGCAGCGCGATGAGGGAGAGCAAGCGGTCGGGCCATTTGCCTGCCCACACTGCCATGATCGTTCCCAGCGTTATACCGATGATGATGGCAAAGGCCTGCGACAGCAGCATCAGGAATAGGGTGCCCGGCAACCGTGACAGGATCAGATCCATTACTGGCGCGTTGTAGCGAGGCGAAAAGCCGAGGCTGAACTGCGCCAAGTTACCCAAATAAACAGAGAGCTGTTGCAGTATGGGTTGATCGAGACCGAATTGAGCGCGCAGGTGTGCCATCGTCGCTTCGGTTGCATTGCCTGACTCGCCGGCCAGCACATCAACGGCGTCTCCCGGCACCAACTGCAACAGGAAAAACACCAGAATGATAATGCCAATCGCCGTTGGCAGCGCATGAAGCAGGGTACGCCACAGTACGCGCCCGATTCGTTCTACTTTATTCATCACATACCTTCATGAGAGTTCCCCTGCCCGCGCAGGGGAATGCTGTATTACGATTACTGATCTAGCCACACGTCGGCCAGGCTGCCGTTAACGCCCTGAATATCCGTGACGACGTTATGTACGCGTTTGTTGTAAATCGTCTGGCGCTTAATCTGGAGCAGGTTCAAATCGGGAATATCGGTGGCGATGATGCGTTGGAACTGTTTGTACAACTCCACGCGCTTTTCAGGATCGGTTTCCACGGCGGCCTGCTCAAGTAGATGGTCGACTTCCGGGTTGCTGTAATGTGAACCGTTGCCGAAAGGCACGCCCGGTTGGTAGGTTTTTGACCAGTACAGGCGCTGGACGCCTACGGCGGGATCGAACAGGTTCGAGATAGAGCCGTTGTTGAAGTCAAAGTCGCGGTCGGTATAAACGCGCTTAACGAAGGTGGCGAAATCCTGCGAGCGAATGGTGACGTCGATGCCGACTTTGGCGAGTGACGATTTAAGGTATTCCGCTACGCGTTTGAAGCTATCGCCATAGGGCATGAAGTCATGTACCAGCTTGAAGCGGATACCGTTTGCCTGACGTGGGAAGCCAGCTTCATCCAGCAACTGGTTCGCTTTGGCAATATCGAAGCCATAAGGAGAAGGTGTCGCATCATGGAACTGCGCCAGCTCCGGCGTAATGGGTGTCGGTGAACTTACCGCGTAGCCGTACCACACCACGTTTTTCAACACATCAATATTGATGCTGTGCGCAATGGCCTGGCGAACTTTCAGGTTCTTCAGGTAAGGGTTATCCAGATTGAACTCGATGCGAGTTTGCGTTGGGCTATAGCCGTAGCCGTTGGTTTCAATGCCCAGCTTGGGGTTTTTCTTGATGCGTTCAATTTCACTCAGCGGAACGGGAGAGTCGCTTCCCAGATCCAGCGCGCCAGTTTCAAGTGCAATCGTGCGAGTGGCGGCATCGGGAATGATTTTCACCACCAGTTTATCGACGTAAGGCTTGGGGCTGTCCCAGTAGTTCGGGTTACGTTCATACAGGATATGGCTGCCACGAACCCATTCTTTGAAGACGAACGGACCGGTACCAATCGGTGCGGTATTGTGAGGATTCGACAGAATGTTTGTGCCTTCATATAAGTGTTTCGGCACGATAGGCGCTTCGTTGGCGGAGAACGCGCTCAGTAGATAAGGTGCGGGTTTTGACAGTTCAAGAATCGCGGTATACGGATCGGGCGTTTTCACTTCGGTGACGTTGGCAAACGTGCCCTGACCGCGTGAATTGTATTTTTTGACGGTCAGAATAGAAAACGCGACGTCCGCAGAGGTGAAGTCTTGCCCATCATGCCATTTCACGCCTTTACGCAAATGGAACGTATATTGTTTGCCGTCCGGGCTAACTGACCAACTGGTCGCCAACTGCGGGGTCGGTTTCATATCGAAATCATAATTCAACAGGCCTTCAATGACCTTGGCGTTGACCTTCATCACCGCTCCGCTGGTGCTAACCAGACTGGTTAACACCGGCGGTTCAGGCTCGGCCAAAAAATTCAGCGTGCCGCCGCGTTTGGGAGTCAGGGTTTCCGCCTGTGCGGCAAGGCCGAATAGCGAAGACGTCAGAATCAACGCTGATAAGAATAGATTTTTTTTCATATTTCCCATCCGTATGCAGAGGGCAGCGTTGTGCGCTCCGCCTTTATTTTTTAATGGCGTGTTTTGAGTGATGTGTTTTGGGTGACAAAAAACCGTTCTCTTCAGGAGGAAGAGAAATAAGGCTGAATTAAGTCAACATCGGGGCAGTAATGAAATAGCGTCATTACCGTTGCTGTGTGGCGTAATGGGTTTCATGCTGCGTTCCTGGTTTGAATAACGAAAAAATAATAAAACGGCCTGAATCACCTCTTTATTTTCTGGTTAAACCCTAGCCTAACGCGTGTTTTAAACGAACGTTTTAATATGGATAAGTAATGTCACATTACGCATAAGCTATTCACTCTTCTTGCTGTTGGGGGCGTGGATTATTCAGGTTATTATCCACCCTGCTAATTACTTATTCTGAGGTTGTCATGGCGATTAAACGTTATCCACATCTTGCGCATTGGGGCGCGTTTACCGCTGTGGTTGAAGACGGCAGACTGATTCGATGCGAGCCGTTTGCTGACGATCCAGCACCGTCCGCCATGCTCGATTCCATCGTACCGCTGGTGTATTCCGACCGACGTATCCGTCGGCCTTCGGTGCGTCGTTCCTGGCTTCAGAAACGCGAAAACAGCGACAGAACGCTGCGCGGCCGGGAGGACTTTGTTGAGGTAGATTGGGACGTCGCGCTCGATCTGGTTGCGCAGGAGAATCGCCGTATTCGCGATCGCTACGGTGCGGACGGCATGTTTGCGGGTTCCTACGGTTGGTCATCTGCCGGGCGCTATCACCATGCGCGTTCTCAGGTACGACGCTTCTATTTTTCCGGCGGCGGCGCGGTCGATCAGCAGGGCAATTACAGCTGGGGCGCGGCGCAGTTCTTCCTGCCGTACGTGATTGGCACCTTCCACCCGCTGACGGGCAAGGTAACCGAATGGCGCAGCGTCGCCGAGCACTGTGATATTTTCCTCGCGTTTGGCGGTCTGTCGCTGAAAAATGCACAGGTGGCCTCCGGCGGTGCTGGGCACCATACGCTTAAGCCCGCGTTGGAAGCGCTGGTGGCAAAAGGGATTCCGGTCATCAACATCAGCCCGATGCGCGATGACTGCCCTGAATTTGTGAATGCCGAGTGGATTCCAATCCGCCCGAATACCGATGTCGCCCTGATGCTGGCTCTGGGCTATGAAATTCAGCGTTTGGGCGCTGACGATAAGGATTTCCTGCAACGCTACTGCGTTGGCTACGAGCAATTGAGTGACTACTTGCACGGTCGCGGCGACGGTGTGGTGAAAACCCCCGAATGGGCCAGCGACATCACGGGTATTCCTGCCGAGCGCATCCGACGTCTGGCGCAGCAGTTGATTGGTGTACGCAGCTTTATTACCTGCTCTTACTCCGTGCAGCGCGCACACCGTGGCGAACAGCCTTACTGGATGATGATTGCGCTGTCTTCCATGCTGGGACAGGTGGGGTTACCGGGCGGTGGATTCTCCTTCGGCCACGGTTCGATGAACAGCGTCGGCAATGAGCGTATTTCAACGCCTGCGCCCGCTTCTCCGTCAACTCCGAACGCGGGGCAGGCGATCCCTGTGGCGCGTATTGCCGATATGCTACTGCATCCGGGAACGCCTTATACCTTTCAGGGCGAAACCCATACTTATCCCGATATTCATCTGATTCACTGGGCGGGCGGTAATCCGTTCCATCATCACCAGCAGTTGAACCGTCTGGTGGACGGCTGGCGTAAGCCGGATACGGTGATTGTGCAGGATATCGTCTGGACGCCCGCGGCGCAGATGGCGGACATCGTGCTGCCCGTCACCACCACTCTGGAGCGTAATGACATCGGCGGGTCGTCTCGCGATCGCTTTATCTTTGCCATGCATCAGGCGATTGCGCCGCAGCATCAGGCGCGTAATGACGTGGATATTTTCAGCGAACTGGCGGAGCGTCTGGGCTATGGCGACGCATTCACGCAAAACCGTAGCGAGCAGCAATGGCTGGAACATCTGTATGACGAATGCCGAGCAAGGCAGCGGGATGCCGCTGACAGCTGGCCGTCATTTGAGGAATTCTGGCAGCAGGGACATGTAGAAATCCCGATGGATGAAAAGCCGTTTGTGTTCTTTGAGGATTTCCGCCGCGATCCGCAGCAGCATGCGCTGAGTACGCCAAGCGGTAAAATTGAACTGTTCAGCTCGGCCATCGCCAGCTATGGCTATGCCGATTTTGCGCCGCATCCTGAGTGGCAGCCTCCCGTTGAATGGCTGGGAGCCAAAAGCTCGGAAGAATGGCCGCTGCACTTTATTTCCATTCAGCCATCTGACCGGTTGCACAGTCAGTTGGCTGCTACGCCGCAGGTTGCTGCGAATAAAACCGCAGGAAAAGAGACGCTGTACATGCACCCGCAGGATGCCGCCAAACGGGATATCGTCGACCGTTCTCAGGTGGAAGTCAGAAACGCGCGTGGCCGTATTCTGGCGGGCGTACAGATTACCGACGGCGTCACGCCGGGCGTGGTGATCATGTCCACCGGTGCTTGGTTTGAACCCGGCTTCGGCCAGAAAACGTGGCATCCGGTTGAACAATCAGGAAATGCAAATGTATTGACGCTGGATATCGGTACGTCGCCGCTGACGCAGGGGCCGAATGCTATGAGCTGTCTGGTAGATGTCGTGCGGGTTTAGCGCTATCCTGAGCCGCTTTTTCTCGCTGTTTTATTTTCCTGTGATTTTGTTTTCGTAAGGTTGGTTTAATGAGTACGCAATTATCCGAAGCCTATTTGCAACGCTTCGGCGGCACCGCGCGGTTATATGGTCAACAGGCGCTGGCGCTGTTTTCTCAGGCTCACGTTTGCGTGATTGGCATTGGTGGCGTCGGCTCCTGGGCGGCTGAGGCGCTGGCACGTACCGGCATCGGCGCGATCACGCTGATCGATATGGATGATGTGTGTGTCAGTAACACCAACCGGCAGATCCACGCGCTGCGTCAGCACACTGGGCAGTCGAAGACGGAAGTGATGGCTGAACGTATTCTGGCGATCAACCCAGAATGTCACGTCACCTGCGTGGATGATTTCATCAGCGCGGAGAACGTGGCCGAACTGCTCGACCAGAATTTCAGCTATGTGATTGATGCCATCGACAGCGTGCGTCCGAAGGCGGCGCTGCTCTCCTACTGTCGCCGCTATAAGATCCCGGTGGTGACGACGGGCGGTGCGGGTGGACAGATCGATCCGACCCGCATTGAGGTGGTCGATCTGGCGAAAACCATTCAGGATCCGCTGGCTGCCAAGCTACGTGAACGGCTCAAGCACGATTTTAACGTGGTGAAGAACAGTAAAGGGAAGCTGGGGATCGACTGCGTATTTTCCAGCGAACCGCTGGTTTATCCGCAGCCTGACGGCTCCGTCTGTGCGTCTCGCAGTACGGCCGATGGGGTGATGCGTATGGATTGCGCGTCAGGCTTTGGTGCCGCGACAATGGTCACCGCAACCTTTGGGTTTGTTGCGGTATCTCATGCGCTGAAGAAGATGATGGCGAAAAGGGAAAGGGCGTCTGCGTTGCAGAAATAAATAGCCTGAGTGGTTCTACTTGAGTGAAGCCTCTTGCTCGGCAATCTCCTTGATTCTGGCGGCCAGCGCCGCCAGCCCGCTTGAACGTGAAGCGCTGAGCTGAGCGCGTAGCCCCAGGCTATCGAACAGCGCCAGCGGATCGTGCTGCAATAGCGCTTCTGGCGTTTTTCCTTCAACGGCGGTTAACAATACCGCCAGTAATCCCCGCACAATGCGCCCGTCGCTGTCGCCGTAAAAATGCAGCCTGCCGTCTTCCTGACGCTGATAACCCAGCCAGACGCGATTTTCACAGCCGGATAATGAAATTTCCTCGGTTTTCAGCACGTCGGGCAGCGTTGGTAACGCCTTTGCCAGCAAAATGAGCTGCCGATAGCGATCTTCCCACGCGCGGCAGGCATCGAATCGCGCCAGCAGGTCGGCGACGGTGGTGTGGTGGCCAAAAGGATGCGTGGTGTCAGTTGTCTGGGTCATGGT
This sequence comes from Pectobacterium versatile, assembly GCF_020166435.1. Classification (GTDB taxonomy): domain Bacteria; phylum Pseudomonadota; class Gammaproteobacteria; order Enterobacterales; family Enterobacteriaceae; genus Pectobacterium; species Pectobacterium versatile. The sequence continues at coordinate 57,571 of NZ_JAINZP010000011.1, forward strand.
TTAGTCGATCAATAATTCAAGGGCGCTGCCCACTGCGGCGATCAGCGCAGCAACATCCTGTTGGTTGTTATAGGGGGCAAACGAGGCGCGGAGCGTGCCGCTGACGCCGAGCGCGTCCATCAGCGGCTGCGCACAGTGATGCCCAGCACGCAGTGCGATGCCGCTTTCGGCTAGCAGCGTAACCAGATCGCTGTGGTGCACATCGGCAATATCAAAGGACAGCACGCTGGACTGCGGGCTACGGAAACTGCGAAAGCCGGGGAACTGCGCTAAATACGTTTCGGCAAGCTGCGCTAACTGCTGGCTGTGCTGCTCTGCTGCGTGCCAGTCCAGCGTGGTCAGCCAGTCTAGCGCCGCAGACAGGCCAAGCACGCCAGCAATGTGCGGGGTTCCCGCTTCAAAACGCTGTGGAATCGCCTGCGGTTTGAAGCCGTCAAAGGAAACCTGCGTCATCATTTTCCCGCCGCCTTGCCACGGCATCATGCTTTCCAGTAAGGCAGTTTTGCCGTACAGCACGCCGATCCCGGTTGGAGCATAAAGCTTGTGCCCGGAAAACGCATAGAAATCGATATCCAGCGCCTGTACATCGGGCGGGCAGTGAACAATGCCCTGCGCACCGTCAACCATTACTACCGCACCATAGCGGTGAGCCAGCGTAATCGCCCGCGCCAGATCGGGCTGGCCGCCTGTCACGTTTGACATCTGTCCCAGCGCCAGCAGGCGGGTTTTTGGCGTGATCAGCGTGGCTAACTGTTCGATATCCGGTAAAAAGTCCGCGCCTATCGGTAACTTCACGATGTTCGCGCCAGTCTGCTGCGCCACCATCAGCCACGGAATGAGGTTCGCGTGATGTTCTGCTTCGCTAACGACGATCTCGTCGCCCGGTTGAAGGCGAGGGCGTGCATAGCTCTGCGCGACCAGATTGATCGCTTCCGTCGTGCCTCTGGTCCAGACAATGGAACGCGGATCGTCGGCGTGGAGCAACGTGGCGACTTGCTCACGAGCGCCTTCAAAACGCTGGGTTAACGCCTGCGCGCCGCGATGCTGGCTGCGATGCACCGTACCACTCTCGCTGCCATAGAACGCCTGCACCGCATCAATGACGGACTGTGGTTTCAGCGCAGTCGCGGCGCTATCAAGATAGACAGTCGAATGCTGGAGAGCGGGAAACTGTTGGCGAAAGGTGGCGGTGTTAAACGGTGTCATGAGCATCCTCTTTTGGAGGGCAGATCCTGTCCCATTTTGTCGAGAGAGACAAGTTTAGGACTATGCCTAATGCGATTTTATGGAAAAAAAATCAACTATTGCTACGCTTTAAAGTGTTAATTTTCAGGATTTCCTGATGAATAAGGTTAACTAGAAGACATTTAAATTCATTGAGGGTTAACTATGAAGAATAAAATTTCTATTTTTGCCGCTATCGTAATGGCGTTTTCTCTGGCAGCCTGTTCCAGTAATTACGTCATGCATACCAATGACGGTCGTACCATTGTTGCAGAGGGGAAACCGAAGGTGGATGATGAGACGGGTATGATCAGCTATACCGATGCCTACGGTCAGCAGCAGCAAATTAACCGTGATAATGTGAAAGAAATGGCGAAAGGGAAATAGTGCCGTTTGCCCATACCCTAAATAATTCGAGTTTCAGGCAGGCGGCAAGAGAAGGAATCCCGACGAGCTTACTCAGGTAAGTGATTCGGGTGAGTGACAAACCTGCCATAGGCAGGTTTGAACGCTGCTTGCAGCGGCCCCAACGGGGCGAGGCACACGGCAGTGCGCCGAGTAGCGCAGCCAACGCACATGCAACTTGAAGTATGACGGGTATATCATCACACGTTGCCTGTTAAGTTATGCCAGATGCTAGATAAGCGTGTTATGGCATTCAGGTGTGAAACGTAAGCAAAAAAAAGCACCGCAATTTGCGGTGCTACACAAAAAATCACTTTGGACAGACAGGGTAAATGTACAGGAAGTGAATAGGGTAGACTCGCTACCACATCTGCAAAAGGCAGACAAACAAATAGCAAACACAACATCACAACCACAAGCCAAAAGCACCTCAGGTCACCCCTCCGCACTTTTCGTTCCGGCCCAGGAAGTTGCGCTAATATAGGTATTTGCTGGTACATCCTCAACGGACAAATTATAATGTCTCGGATTACAAAAACTAATATACCCGTCATACTTCAAGCTGCATGTGCGTTGGCCTCCCTTACTCACCCCAGTCACTTACTCATGTAAGCTCCTGGGGACTCGTGCGGTTGCCGCCTTCTTGCAACTCGAATTATTTAGGGTATCGATGTACCCATCATTTTTTCGTTGTGGAGAGGTTGGTCGCTGTCGATTATTTTGATCGTGTAGACAGCGGAGCGACTGGGCGATTTCCCATTGTCGTCTTTCTGCATCTTAAGCGTTATTGGGTACGAATGTGCCTGATAAATCGCTGATTTAGCGTAAACCAAAAGATTTCATTCATGTCAAAACGTCTCCCTCCGCTCAACGCATTGCGCGTTTTTGATGCGGCGGCTCGCCATTTAAGTTTTACCAAAGCAGCAGAAGAACTGTTTGTCACGCAGGCTGCCGTCAGCCACCAAATTAAGTCACTGGAAGATTTCCTGGGGCTTAAATTATTCCGCCGTCGTAATCGCTCTCTGCTACTGACGGAAGAAGGGCAAAGTTACTATCTTGATATCAAAGAGATCTTCTCCTCTTTGAATGATGCAACCCGTAAGCTGCAATCCCGCAGCGCCAAAGGCGCGTTAACGGTCAGCCTGTTGCCCAGCTTTGCTATTCATTGGCTGGTGCCGCGTCTTTCAAGTTTTAACTCTGACTATCCAGGGATTGATGTTCGTATTCAGGCCGTGGATCGCGATGAAGATCGTCTGGCGGATGATGTGGATGTCGCGATTTTCTATGGTCGGGGCAACTGGCCGGGGTTACGAGTAGAAAAGCTGTACGCCGAGTATCTTTTGCCCGTTTGTTCACCGGTATTGCTGACGGGGAATCACCCGTTAAAAACGCCGGATGATTTGGTGGCACATACGCTGCTGCACGATGCGTCGCGTCGTGACTGGCTGTCCTATACGCGTCAGCTTGGCGTGCAGATTAACGTGCAGCAAGGGCCGATTTTCAGCCACAGCGCGATGGTGTTGCAGGCGGCGATCCACGGGCAGGGCGTAGCGCTGGCGAATAATGTGATGGCACAGACGGAAATCGAAGCTGGGCGACTGGTGTGTCCGTTTAACGATGTGCTGGTCAGCCGGAATGCTTTTTATCTGGTATGTCATGACAGTCAGGCAGAACTGGGTAAAATAGCCGCCTTTCGCCATTGGATTCTGGCGCGGGCAGCCAGCGAACAGGAAAAATTTCGCTTCCGCTATGACAACGGCACGCGCTGAAGCCGTGTCGCTGGTTGTCGAAGAGGGATTGACCGAATAGCTCACAGGTAACTACGTTTCAGACTGATGATAGATCTATTTGCAGAATGAAAACGGTAGTAACGGAATGGAAGAGTAAAGCGTTTGCGCCATGGATGGCGCAAGCCGAGCGCACAGGGACGTGTTTACAGCGACTTTACGATCTATCCGTTACTACCGCTCGGCGGTCTTTGTCAGCAACCTTGTTTATAGGTAACAACGATTATAGGTAACTACGATGAATAGTCGTTTCATGCTGGTGTTTGCTGCTATCAGCGGCTTCACTTTTGTCGCGCTGGGTGCGTTTGGCTCTCACGTTCTCAGCAAAACGCTGGGCGCAACGGAGCTGGGCTGGCTACATACCGGCCTTGAATATCAGGCATTTCACACGCTGGCGATTTTGGCACTATCGGTTGCGATGCAACAGCGAACCAATCTGTGGTTTTACTGGAGCAGCGTTTTTCTGGCGTTGGGAACGGTACTCTTCAGCGGAAGTTTGTACTGTCTGGCGCTTTCTCACCTGAAACTGTGGGTTTATGTGACGCCAATTGGCGGAGCCTGTTTTCTGGTGGGGTGGATATTAATATTGATTGGCGCACTGCGTCTGAAGAGAAAGGCTAAACGCCATGAATAAAGTCATTTTGTATTGCCGCTCTGGGTTTGAGAAAGAGTGTGCGGCGGAAATAACGGAAAAAGCCACGGAGCATAATGCCTTTGGCTTCGCGCGGGTAAAAGAGAACAGTGGCTACGTTGTGTTTGAATGCTATCAGCATGAAGATGCCGAACGTCTGGTAAAAACGCTGCCGTTTCATGAGCTGATTTTTGCCCGCCAGATGTTCCTGAGCGGTGAACTGCTGCGCGATCTGCCGCCGGAAGACCGCATCACGCCAATCGTTGGTATGCTGACGGGAGCCATTGAGCGTGCGGGGGAGCTGCGCGTCGAAGTTCCCGACACCAATGAAAGCAAAGAGCTGATGAAGTTCTGCCGCAAATTCACCGTGCCGCTGCGTGCTGCATTACGCGAGCATAAAATTCTGCTGGGCTATGAAAAAGCGGATCGTCCGGTGCTGCATGTGTTGTTCATTGCGCCCGGCTGCTGCTATGCCGGTTACTCTTATAGCAATAACAATTCACCGTTTTATATGGGGATCCCACGCCTCAAGTTCCCTTCCGATGCACCAAGCCGTTCGACACTTAAGCTGGAAGAAGCGTTTCATGTCTTTATTCCTGCCGACGAGTGGGATGAGCGTCTGGGCAGCGGCATGTACGCGGTGGATTTAGGTGCCTGCCCCGGCGGCTGGACTTACCAACTGGTTAAACGCAGCATGATGGTTTATGCGGTAGACAACGGCCCGATGGCACCGAGCCTGATGGATACCGGACAGGTGATGCACCATCAGGCGGATGGCTTCCGCTTCGAAGTGCCGCGTAATAACGTGTATTGGCTGGTGTGCGATATGGTGGAGAAACCGGCGAAAGTCACCAGCCTGATGAGCGATTGGCTAATCAAGGGCTGGTGTCGTGAAGCGATATTCAACCTGAAGCTGCCGATGAAGAAGCGCTATGAAGAAGTGTCGCAGAATCTGGCCGTGCTACGTGAGCGCCTAAGCGAAAATGGGATTAATGCCGAAGTGCATGCCAAGCATTTGTACCATGACCGTGAAGAAATCACGGTGCATGTTCGTCGTTTCTGGAGTGCGGTGCCTGGCCGTCGCGACGAGCGATAATCTCGTGCTGATGCGTACCTGGGGTCACTCAGGTACGCATCTGTATTCATCCGCTAGTGAGAATGCGGCGGGGCGCTATTCTGCACTGGCAGCCTCAGCTGCTGCAGATTGCCATTAAGCGTTAAATCGGTACGCAGCATCGCGATTTGACGACTGATCAGCGCCATTTCCTTATGCTGTTCCAGCTTCTTACGCCACTTTTCCGGTACGGCATCTAACTGCTGATACAGCGCCTCCAGACTCCCTGCCTGTTGTAAAAGCTGTGCGGCACTTTTAGAGCCGATTCCTGTGACACCTGGAATCTTGCTGCTGCTAATGCCTGCCAGCCCCCAGTAGTCTGTCAACTGCTGCGGTGACACACCAAATTCCTGTTCGATAAACGGCAGATCCAGCCAGCGTTTCTGAAAATAATCCCTGATCTGAATGTGTGGAGCCAATAGCTGGCAGTACCCTTTATCGGTCGACACGATCGTTGCCTGATGGCCCGCTGATGATAGCTTGACGGCCAGCGTAGCCGCCAGATCGTCGGCTTCATTGCCGAGGCTATGCCAGCTTGCTACGCCAACGGCGGCAAAGGCCGCTTTAATCTGCGGGAGTTCCTGCTTCAAATTATCCGGCATTGGCGTGCGTCCTGCCTTGTAGTCCGGCAAGAGTTGGTGACGCCAACTGGTATCGCGATCTTCATCATCAAAGACGGCCACCGCGTGCGTAGGCTGGCTGTGCTGTATGAGTTGATGCAGCGCATGTTGGCATGCCGTGATACAGGGCGAACCTTGTACCGCATGAATGCGACGTATCAGATTGAGCGCGTCGACAATCAGCAAATGGACGGGCATCGCGTAATTCCTGATGTGATAAGAGGGGGAAGCAGGGCTTCCCCACGTAGGTATGACCGAGCGGTGAACCGTTAGGCGCAGATTTCGTAGCAGGGAATATAGGCGCTGCCGGGCAGCTTCATGCGCTGCTGTGCGACAAAGCCCTGTAGCAGCGTATCCATGCTTTTCATCATCTGCGGGTCGCCGTGAATTTTGTACGGCCCACGTTGCTCAATTGCCTGAATACCGACCTCTTTCACATTACCGGCCACAATACCGGAGAACGCCCGGCGTAGCGCGGCAGCCAGCTCTTCAGCTGGCTGATTCGGATGCAGGTTGAGGTCGGCCATATTTTCATGTGTCGGCTCAAAGGGCAGTTGCAGGTCGGGTGCGATGCGCAGTGACCAGTTAAAGCTGTAAGCATCGCCCGTGTGGCGGCGGCTTTCTTTCACCTGCGGCATCGCTTTCTTCATCTGACGGGCGACTTCTGCGGCGTCATTAATGACGATCGAGTAGTAACGGCGCGCCTGACGGCCCAGCGTGCTAACAATGAATTCGTCCAGCACGCGGAAATAGTCTGCACTTTCCTCCGGCCCGGTCAGGATAATCGGCAGCACCTGCTCGCTGTTTTCTGGGTTCATCATGATGCCCAGCAGATAGAGGAACTCTTCTGCCGTTCCGACCCCGCCGGGGAAAATGATGATGCCATGTCCGATACGGACAAAGGCTTCCAGACGCTTTTCGATATCTGGCATGATAATCAGTTCATTGACCAGCGGATTAGGCGGCTCGGCGGCAATGATGGACGGTTCAGTCATGCCGATGAAGCGTCCTTCTTTATAGCGCTGCTGCGCATGACCGACGGCGGCACCTTTCATTGGTGCTTCCATCGCACCCGGACCGCAGCCCGTGCAGATATTCAGTTCACGCAGGCCGAGCTGACTGCCCACCTTGCGAGCATACTGGTATTCGATTTCATTAATCGAGTGGCCGCCCCAGCAGACCACCATGTTCGGTTCTTCCCCAACGTGGAGCGCTCTGGCATTACGTAGGATAGAGAACACTAGATTGGTAATATGGGCGGAATTTTCCAGATTCAGGTTCTGATAGCGGCCTGCGCTGGCGATTTGGCCGTTGACGAACAGAATGTCGCGCAATACGGCGAACAGGTTAGCCTGCAAGGCGCGAATGATGTTGCCGTCAACGAAGGCGTCTTCCGGCGGGTTCACCAATTCCAGTTTGACGCCGCGCTCGCGGCGCAGCACGTTGATATCAAAATCTTCATAACGAGACAGCAGCTCTTTGCTGTTATCTGTCTGGCTACCGGAATTCAGTACGGCGAGGGAACAGTTGCGAAACAAACGGTAGAGATCGCTGCTGGCTGTGCTTTTCAGCATGTCCACTTCCAACTGCGATAACAAATCCATCGATCCCAATGGGCTGATATGTGTAATCAATTTTGCTCCTTGAAACGCAATATAATTCGCGATGCCATGCTGGCTGCCGAGAGCACGTTCCGTTGTTACACGCTCGACGTTTCAGCAGCACGGCACGAATGTCATTCATTTAAGACACGACGCGGAACGCGCATGCGTTAAATACCGCGAGCCTAAATGAAACCTACTTGAGCACCGTTCAGACGTTATGGATCTTTTGTTGTCTGGCACACCACCTTAACGCGCTACCATCATTTTTTCCAATGTTGACAACTGCTTCTCGCCTAACTTGCGTGACGCCACGCATATTAGCGTGCAAGCCTGCGATTTATCGGCCGGTTACTGGCGTGGCAGGCGTCCATTTGGCGCGTTAAACGCGGTGTTACTGCGCCACGGGTTGATATCCAGTCCGCCGCGCCGGGTATAGCGGGCATACACGCTAAGTTTTTCCGGCTGGTAATAGTGTGTGATGTCGTTAAAAATTCGTTCCACACACTGTTCGTGAAATTCGTTATGATGACGAAACGAGACAATGTAGCGCAGCAGCGCTTCACGGTTGATGCGCTTGCCGCGATAGTGAATTTGTACCGAGCCCCAGTCGGGCTGATGGGTGATCAAACAGTTGGATTTCAGCAGGTGGCTGACCAGCGTTTCTTCAACGACAGGCGCGTCCTGCTCGTTTGTCGCCAGATAGTCGGCGTTGAAGCCGTAGCTGTCGATCTGAATGTCTTCGTCGTCGATGCACTCGCCTGTGAATCCCGCTAGCGGTTGGCCTTCAAGCTCGCTGAGTTTGAAAAGCGTGATGCTGACATCTCCCTGAGCACAATGCGCCAGATCTTTGGCTAACGTTGCGCGTACGCTTTCCCAACTGTCGAATGTCGTCTGATTAAAGCTGTTCAGATACAGCTTAAAACTTTTTGATTCAATCAGATTCAGGCTTTCTGCATTGAGATGCATTTCACCGACGGCCACCTGAGGCACGCCGCGATTGTTCAGCCAGGAAAGCTCATAGAGCGTCCAGATATCCGCGCCATGAAAAGGCAGATTGTCAGGATAAATACCGAGTGGATCGCGGTTCAGGCTACGTGGCACGGGTTGCAGAAGTGCGGCATCATAGCGGTCGTGATAGGGAGTGGGTTTGCCCAGTGTCAGCCCGCTCAGGGCCTGATGCTTGTCATAGACGGACATGCTGTTACCTTGATGTGATAAGCGTGATGGCGAATAGTGTAACCTGACTAAAAGAGTGATGAGAAAAATTATGGAGCATGAGGTTGTTTCAGCACTGGCGGCGTTTACGCAGCGCTATGTTGCCTGTTGGCAGCAGGAAAAGGGGCATTTGCCTGCCAGTGAAGCACTTTACGGTATACCTTCCCCGTGTATTGTCGAAAATCATGAAGATACGGTTTACTGGTCTCCACAGCCTTTTTCTTCTTCAGCCGCATTGGATGGTGTGGAACGTGCGCTGGAAATCAGACTGCATCCCGATATTCATGCTTTTTACACCGCGCAGTATGCTGGGGATATGGTTGCGCAGTTTGATTCGCTATCTTGCCAGCTTTTGCAGGTGTGGAGCGAAGAGGATTTCACCCGGATGCAGGAGAATCTGATTGGTCATTTATTAACGCAGAAGCGCCTTAAGCTCACGCCCACGCTGTTTTTAGCGACGACCGATTCGGAGCTGACAATGGTGTCGCTGTGTAATGTTTCTGGGGAAATCATCTTGGAAGCGTTCGGCACGAAAAAACGGCAGCTCTTAGCGCCTACGCTGGCTGCGTTTCTTTCTGACCTTAATCCGTTAGTGGCCTAATGGTTAATCGAATTTCACTTTCTGCTTTGTAAGAGATCTCTTACATTTGCTGTAAGAAATGTCTTATCTTTAATGTTGAAAATAGGTTTCATTTTTATTTTTTCATTATTAATTAGTTAATTATAGCCAAAATTTATAGTATTGCTTAAGGGGAGTTGAGAAACATTGTCACTTACCCCTTGCCGAAAGCTGACAATTAATACATCTTATTACTTAAGTTAGTAACCGGTTACAGTGTGTGTAGCGATGACTATCAGTAACAAAATAACGTTACTGCACTCGGGTTCTTTTCAGGAAGAGAGATTGTTTTAGGAAGAAACAGCAGTTTCAGGAAGAAACACGATTTCAGGATGAAATCAGGGACACCTCCAGGAAGGAGACCGAGAGCCGATTAGGAATATCGGTGGGGCAGGAGCCTAAAGGGATTGAATCACGGAAGATACAGGATGGACACGTCAGGAAGAAAGTGGGACGCCAGCAAGGATTGTAGGTCAGGATGACCAAAAAGGAAAAGTTTTCACGGATGAGCAGGGATGCAAATGTGTAGCGGGATAGCTATAAAACGAACCGGGGGTACTGAGCAATCAGTACCCCCAATTTTTTGCCTTTAACGGTTTGGTACTGGTGCTATTGCCTATACTGCCTGACCCAAATACGACGATTGGGTCAGGCTGATATCAGTGCTATGCTTTGCCGCCATTACTGTTGGTGTCAAGGGCGAGAAACCGCATGAGTAGAGAAAACCAGGTTCGTCAGTCATTATTCGATATTGAGCGCGCGTTGAGGGAAAGCCCTTTCTGGCAGGTTGTCCCGCCGGAAGAGGAGGCGTTTAACAGCACGGAGCCCTTTAGCCTCGATACCATGAAACCCGAAGAGTGGCTGCAGTGGGTCTTTTTGCCACGTATGCATGCCTTATTGGACAGCGAGCTAGCGTTGCCCGCTGAACTGGCTTTACTGCCTTATTTTGAAGACGCGCTGGAAGGGTCGCCAGAAGAAACTGCAGCGGTTCTGTTGCGTATCAAGCTGCTTGATGAGCTATTCACCCCCGATGTACAGGATGGCGCAGTGCACGATGCTTGAGATTATTTATCAGGATGAGCATCTGGTTGCCGTCAATAAACCCAGCGGCTGGTTAGTCCATCGTAGCTGGCTGGATCGTAAAGAAAAAGTTGTGGTGATGCAGACCGTGCGCGATCAGATCGGCCAGCACGTGTATACCGTTCATCGTCTCGACAGGCCAACATCCGGCGTATTGCTGCTCGCGCTGTCCAGCGAGGTCGCGCGGGCGTTATCCCAGCAGTTTGAATCGCATCAGATGCAGAAAATGTATCATGCCGTTGTGCGGGGCTATGTGCTGGATGACGGCGTGATCGATTATGCGCTCACCGAAGAGCTGGACAAGATCGCCGACAAATTTACCAATCCTGATAAGGCGCCGCAGCCTGCTGTCACGCATTACCGTTCTTTGGCGCAGGTCGAGATGCCGGTTGCCATCGGCCGTTACCCAACGGCACGCTACAGTCTGATGGAGTTGAAGCCACAGACCGGGCGCAAGCACCAACTCCGCCGCCATATGACACATATCCACCATCCCATCATCGGCGATACCGCGCATGGCGACCTGCGACACAATCGCGGTATGGAATCGCACTTCTCCTGCGGCAGGCTCATGCTGCATGCCAGCGAGTTGCAGCTGAATCATCCGGTGAACGGGCAGCCATTGACGTTGCAGGCGCGTTGGGATGCACCGTGGCAGGGCGTGATGACACAGTTTGGCTGGAAGGGGATTCTCCCTGAGTTTGAAGGGGTTGAGTTTCCTGCCGACTCAGGTCAGGATAGCGAGCATTTCGTCGAGCAGTAATCTCTGTCTTATTACTGCCGTATTACTTTTATATCAAACATATCGAATTAAAAAGGGAGTCAGAAGCATGGCGCAGATTGGTATTTTTGTTGGTACAGTCTACGGGAATGCATTGCTGGTGGCCGAAGAAGCCGAAAATATCCTCAAGGATCGTGGCCATGAGGTTAAGGTCTTTGAAGACGCGACGCTGGAATCCTGGCTGGACTACCGCGAGCAGACGGTTTTAGTTGTCACGTCGACGACGGGACAAGGCCAGTTGCCTGATTCTATTGTTCCGCTTTACGCTGCACTGCGTGAAAAAGGCGGTTACCAGCCCGCGCTGCGCTATGGCGTGATTGCGCTGGGTGACAGCAGTTATCCGAACTTCTGCGCGGGCGGCCATCTGTTCGATGCCTTATTGCAGGAAATCGGTGCTAAGCGCCTGGGCGATGTTTTGGACGTTGATGCCGTCGAACATCCTGAGCCGGAAGTGATTTCATGCCCGTGGGTTGAAGCATGGGCTGATTTGGTTGACGCGCAGTGATGCTGTGCTGAAATGAGAAACGGGAGCCTGTCGCGCTCCCGTTTTCGTTGCGGCCTGTTGAGACAATCGCGCTTAGCGATTCTTGGTCAGCTTCTCTAAATCCGCTTCGATTTCGGTAATTTTGTTGGAAACCACGCTTTCCAGATGACGCAGGTCGTCAAGGATTTTGCGTTTCAGATCGACTTCAACCTGCTCCTGTTGGCAAATTTTGTCTAGTTCATCAATCACATAGCGAAGATTTGGGCTGATCTCATTGATCTCTTTGTAGCCCTGGCCAGTGTTGTCGGCCACGATGGTTTTACGCTGGCGTGGATATTTAAATTTCACGCTTTTAGCAAAAAACTCGCCTTTATCCTTGCGAAAATAGATCTTCAGGATGTCGTTATTTGCTTCCTGACGCAGGCTATAGCGATCGATATCATCGGGATTGGTAATGCCCAGGCTTTTTAGATTGTCATACATAGCGTCACCTTCTCGGTAAAAAAACGGCGGGTTGATTAACCCGCCGTTTCTAGTTTAGTCGATGGAGCGTAATAACTCATTGATACCCACTTTACCGCGGGTTTTTGCATCCACTTTCTTCACAATGATTGCGCAGTACATGCTGTGGCTGCCATCTTTGGACGGCAGGTTGCCGGAAACCACAACGGAGCCAGCCGGGACGTGACCATAGTGAATTTCACCGGTTTCACGATCGTAAATACGGGTGCTTTGGCTGATGAACACGCCCATGGAGATGACGGAACCTTCCTCAACGACAACGCCTTCCACGACTTCAGAACGCGCACCGATGAAGCAGTTATCTTCAATGATGGTTGGGTTAGCCTGTAACGGCTCCAGAACACCACCGATGCCGACGCCGCCAGACAGGTGAACATTTTTACCAATCTGAGCACAAGAACCTACGGTTACCCACGTATCCACCATCGTGCCTTCATCAACGTAAGCGCCGATGTTGACGTAAGATGGCATCAGCACAGTATTACGTGCGATATAGGCACCTCGACGCACGCTGGCCGGCGGGGCAACGCGCACGCCTTCACGCTGGAAACGCGCTTCATCATAGTCAGCGAATTTCATTGGTACTTTGTCGAAAAAGCGTGTTTCTCCGCCTTCGATAAGTTGGTTATCGTTAATACGGAAAGAGAGCAGCACGGCTTTCTTCAGCCACTGATGGGTAACCCACTGTCCATCGATTTTCTCTGCAACGCGCAGGGCGCCGCTATCCAGCAGGTTGATAGCCTGATTGACGGCTTCACGCGTGACGGTGTCTGCGTTTGCCGGAGTGATTTCAGCGCGGCGCTCGAAAGCCGTCTCAATGATGTTCTGTAATTGTTGGTGCATCCTGATTTCTCTTTCCTGATTGTAAAAATTAACTCAATGATACTTTATCGTTTGGGTTAAGGGCTTCTGTCAACCGTTCTTGCAATTTAAGGCGTAAATCCGGCTTTAATGCCCGTCTGTCGCTGTCGGCCAGAATGAAAAGATCCTCTACCCGCTCGCCGATCGTGGAAATGCGTGCGCCGTGTAGCGACAGGTTGAGATCGGCAAAAATCTCACCGATTCGTGCCAGCAGCCCCGGTTGATCGAGTGCGCTGAGCTCCATGTAGCTACGTCTGTCCGTGTGTGTCGGCAGAAAGTTGACTTCGGTTGGCACGCTGAAATGACGCAGCTTGGGCGACGGTCGGCGTACGCGCGGGTGTTGGTAATGTCGGTGCGTCAGCGACTGCTCCAGCGCATGGCGTATCATTTCATGCCGATCCTGCGCCAGCGGGCTGCCGTCCGGTTCCAGCACGATGAACGTATCCATCGCCATGCCGTCGCGGCTGGTAAAGATCTGCGCGTCGTGCACACTAAGGTTGCGTCGATCTAACTCACCGGCGACCGCCGCGAACAGATAAGGCCTGTCTGGGCTCCAGATAAAGATCTCCGTGCCGCCGCGGCTAGCCTGGTGGCTAATCAATACCAGCGGTTTGTTGGCACCATGTTCCAGTAGATGACGTGCGTGCCAGGCAAGCTGGTTTGGCGAGTGGCGCAGGAAATAATCGGCTCGACAGCGGCTCCAGATGTGGTGCAGCGCTTCTTCGTCAATGTTGTCCATGCGCAGTAGCGCGAGCGCCTGCAACCGATGGTGGCGGACGCGTTCGCGTAAATCCGGCGTATTTTGCATGCCGCGGCGCAGCTGCTTCTCGGTAGCGAAATAGAGCTCACGCAACAGGCTCTGCTTCCAACTGTTCCACAGCGTTTCATTGGTGGCACAGATATCCGCAACCGTCAGGCTGACCAGATAGCGCAGGCGGGTTTCACTCTGTACTTCGGTAGCAAATTGCTGAATGACGGTGGGATCCTGAATGTCGCGACGCTGTGCGGTGACAGACATCAGCAGATGGCAGCGCACCAGCCAGGAAACCAACTGAGCTTCGCGCGAGTTCAGCCCGTGCAGTGCGGCAAACTCCAGTACATCCTGCGCGCCCAGCTCAGAGTGATCGCCTCCTCTGCCTTTCGCGATATCGTGGAACAATGCAGCCAGCAGCAATAATTCGGGCTGGGGCAGGCGAGGGTAGAGCTCTACGCACAGCGGATGCTGGGGGCGCGTATCCTCATCGGCAAAGCTTTCCAGCTTGAGTAGAACGCGGATCGTGTGCTCATCCACCGTATAGGCGTGAAACAGATCGAACTGCATCTGACCGACGATGTTTCCCCACAGCGGCATATACGCCCACAGCACGCTGTGGCGGTGCATTTGCAATAGCGCACGGCTTACCGCATGCGGATGGCGCAGAATATTCATGAACAACTGGCGCGCTTCTGGGATGGTGCAAAGCGGGCTGGTGAGATGGCGACGAGCATGGCGCAGCTGGCGCAACGTGGTGGAGTAAATGCCGCTGATGTCACGGTTGCGTACCATCAGGTAGAACATGCGCATGATGGCTTCCGGTTTTTTGATAAACAGGTTTTCATCGCGCAGGTCTAGCAGGTTGCCGCGTAGCTGAAATTCATCGTCAATCGGGCGAGGTTTTTCACTCGCATCCAACGCCAGAATCGCTTCGTCAAAGAGTTGCAACAGCATCTGGTTCAACTCGCTGACGCGACGCGTCATACGGTAGAAATCCTTCATCATGCGCTCGACTGGCGTGTTGCCTTCGCCCTGATATTGCAGCAACTGTGAGACGTTCAACTGCCTGTCGAATAGCAGCCGGTTGTCGTAACGCGGTAGGATCAGATGCAGAGCGAAGCGGATGCGCCACAAAAAGCTTTGGCATTCGTTAAGCTCTTTACGCTCAGCCTCGGTCAGAAAGCCGAAACCCACCATTTCATTGAGTGAAGTCGCGCCGAAGTGGCGTCTCGCCACCCACAGCAGCGTGTGAATGTCGCGTAGCCCGCCCGGACTGCTCTTGATGTCGGGTTCCAGATTGTAGCTGGTACTGTGATAGCGCTGATGGCGTTCCTGCTGTTCGGCGATTTTTGCCGGGAAAAACGTGTCTGACGGCCAAAATTCATCACTGAATATGTTTTTTTGCAGCGAGAGAAACAGGGCGACGTCGCCGCATATCATGCGGGATTCGATCAGGTTGGTCGCGACGGAAATATCTGCGCGTCCTTCCTGTAAGCACTCTTCCAGCGTTCTGACGCTATGGCCGACTTCCAGCTTCAAATCCCACAGTAGGGTGATGAATTGGCCGACACGCTGGGAATGTTCTTCACTCAACGCCGTCTGGCTTAGTACCAGCACATCGATATCGGAAAGTGGGTGCAGCTCACCTCGGCCATATCCGCCAACTGCCACGAGTGAAGCTTGGGCGATATTTTCAAAGCCGTGGAAGTACCACAGCCGCTGCAACAGGCGATCGATGAACAAGGTTCTGGCATCAATCAGTTTTTCTGCGCTGACGCCGGAACGGAATTCTGAACCGAGCCAAAGCTGAAACAGTTCCAACTGCTGTTTTAACGTCTGACAATTCAGCATGTCATCAGCATAGGTCAGCGGTGAGGCGGGCAACTGTACTGGAGCAATGGGGCTGTTTGATGAGGACGCGTCAGGTGGCGTACTGTCTGGCGAAAATCGGTTATCTGTCATAGCGCAGCCTATAAAAAAACGCAGAGCGCGTTTTTCAACGTCGCTTGCGACGGCCCGTAGGGGGGCGTGCTTTCCGCACGCCATAAAAAAGCCGGCGTCTGCCGGCTTAGTGTTTACTGTTCATGCGTGATGATGTTGGGGATGGTGTCATCCTTTCGCAACGTCATTATTTCGCAGCCGTTATCGGTTACCACAATAGTATGCTCGTACTGCGCCGACAAGCTGCGATCTTTGGTTTTTACCGTCCAGCCGTCTTTCATCGTACGGATGCGGAAATCACCAGCATTGAGCATAGGCTCGATCGTGAATGCCATACCCGCTTGCAGCACTACGCCACCGTCATCTGCATCATAGTGCAGAACCTGTGGCTCTTCGTGGAAGCCTTTGCCGATGCCGTGACCACAATACTCACGCACCACGGAGAAGTTATTCCCTTCCGCAAACTGCTGGATCGCTTTACCCAACGTGCGCAGGCGAATGCCCGGCTTAACCATTTTCAGCGCCAGATAAAGGCTTTCCTGCGTGATGCGGCAGAGGCGCTCGCCCAGAATAGTCGGATTGCCAGCGATAAACATTTTTGACGTATCGCCGTGGAAGCCGTCTTTGATCACGGTGACGTCGATGTTGACGATATCACCGTCTTTCAAAATACGTTCTTCGCTAGGGATGCCGTGACACACCACTTCATTGATAGAGATGCAGACGGATTTCGGGAAGCCGTGATAGCCCAGGCTGGCAGAAATGGCCTGCTGTTTATTGGTGATGTGATCGTGACAGATTCTGTCTAATTCGGCGGTACTAACGCCTGGCACCACGTGAGGTTCGATGATTTCCAGGACTTCGGCAGCCAGACGTCCAGCTACGCGCATTTTTTCGATGTCTTCAGGAGTTTTAATTGAAATTGCCATTGATGATTGTCCGCAGGTGCCAGAGTGAGCACGAGAATATAAGTTCGATAACTAATAACTTATGTTATCAGCCCTGCCGCTAGCTTGCCAAATTATCATTCTGATTGGTGGACCATTGAATAACAAATGTTGGTGTCTAGGGGGGATTTATGGTATAAAGCGCGCCGATGATCCGGCTGGATATCGTTATGCGGTATTCAACCACATCAACTGAACTCACTTTGTGTAAATAACACACACATGTCGGCACGTTCGCCGGGGTGCTCCTGAGGTGTTTCACCGGATGGGGTCGGCGCAATGGGACATGTGGAGGCATAACCCCATACTTAATCAATAGAGGTAATCATGGCAACTGTTTCCATGCGCGATATGCTCAAGGCTGGCGTACACTTTGGTCACCAGACCCGTTACTGGAACCCGAAAATGAAGCCATTCATCTTCGGTGCACGTAACAAAGTTCACATCATCAACCTTGAAAAAACGGTACCAATGTTCAACGACGCTTTGGCTGAGCTGGGCAAAATTGCTTCTCGCAAAGGCAAAATTCTGTTCGTTGGTACCAAGCGCGCAGCAAGCGAAGCGGTAAAAGATGCGGCCAACAACTGCGATCAGTTCTACGTGAACCATCGTTGGTTGGGCGGTATGCTGACTAACTGGAAAACCGTTCGTCAGTCCATCAAGCGTTTGAAAGATCTGGAAACCCAATCTCAAGACGGCACGTTCGACAAGCTGACCAAAAAAGAGGCGCTGATGCGCACTCGTGAACTGGACAAGCTGGAAAACAGCCTGGGCGGTATCAAGGATATGGGCGGTCTGCCAGACGCGCTGTTCGTTATCGACGCCGATCACGAGCACATCGCAATCAAAGAAGCTAACAACCTGGGTATTCCAGTATTCTCAGTGGTTGATACCAACTCCGATCCAGATGGCGTTGACTTCATCATCCCTGGTAACGATGACGCAATCCGTGCAGTTAACCTGTACCTGAGCGCTGTTGCTACTGCTGTCCGCGAAGGCCGTTCTCAAGATCTGGCTGTGCAGGCAGAAGAAGGCTTAGTAGAAGCTGAATAATAAGTCTGGCTCGTTGAGCCCTTATTAACCAGGTAGTACTAGTTTGGTTAGGGGCCTTTTTATGGCCCCTTTTTCACTTTTAAAGCTGTTTGGGTCGTGACGACCAGGCAGAACAAATCTTCCGAGGATTTTAGAATGGCTGAAATTACCGCATCCCTGGTAAAAGAGCTGCGTGAGCGTACCGCTGCGGGCATGATGGAATGTAAGAAGGCGCTGGTTGAAGCTAATGGCGACATCGAGCTTGCAATCGAAAACATGCGTAAATCCGGCGCGATTAAAGCGGCGAAAAAAGCAGGTAATGTTGCCGCTGATGGCGTGATCAAGACTAAGATCGACGGTAACTACGCTGTGATCCTGGAAGTTAACTGCCAGACCGACTTCGTTGCTAAAGACGGTGGTTTCCAGGCGTTTGCTGACAAAGTGCTGGATGCTGCTGTTGCAGGCAAAATCACTGATGTTGACGTGCTGAAAGCACAGTTCGAAGAAGAGCGTGTCGCGCTGGTTGCGAAAATCGGTGAGAACATCAATATTCGCCGCGTTTCTGCTCTGGAAGGCGAAGTTCTGGGTAACTACCAACACGGTGCGCGCATCGGTGTTCTGGTTGCTGCTAAAGGCGCTGACGAAGAGCTGGTTAAACACCTGGCTATGCACGTTGCCGCAAGCAAGCCTGAATTCGTTAAGCCAGAAGACGTGTCTGCTGAAGTGGTAGAGAAAGAATACCAGGTTCAGTTGGAAATCGCGATGCAGTCTGGTAAGCCGAAAGAAATCGCAGAGAAAATGGTTGAAGGCCGTATGAAGAAATTCACCGGCGAAGTTTCTCTGACTGGTCAGCCTTTCGTTATGGATCCAGCCAAGTCTGTTGGCCAACTGCTGAAAGAGCACAACGCTGACGTGACTAACTTCATCCGTTTCGAAGTGGGTGAAGGTATTGAAAAAGTTGAGACTGACTTTGCTGCTGAAGTTGCAGCGATGAGCAAGCAGTCTTAATAGCAAAAAAAGAGCCGCCAGTTGGCGGTTCCTTTTTATCCAGCCCAAAGAGTTTTAGTACGCTTGGTTTCCTGCATTCAGATAGGGGCCGGGTGGAACAGTTTTGATTTTTACAACCCCCCAATACGACGACAGCCTGTAGGATAAGAACACCATGGCAACCAATGCAAAACCCGTCTATCAACGAATCCTGCTGAAGCTCAGTGGCGAAGCTTTACAGGGAACTGAAGGTTTTGGTATCGATGCGAGCATTCTGGATCGCATGGCTCAGGAAGTGAAAGAACTGGTTGAGTTAGGCATTCAGGTCGGTGTGGTTATCGGCGGTGGTAACCTGTTTCGTGGCGCGGGTCTGGCTAAAGCGGGTATGAACCGCGTTGTGGGCGACCACATGGGAATGCTGGCGACCGTCATGAATGGTCTGGCAATGCGTGATGCGTTGCACCGTGCCTATGTGAACGCTCGCCTGATGTCTGCCATTCCCCTGAATGGCGTTTGTGACAATTACAGTTGGGCAGAAGCGATTAGCCTGCTGCGTAATAACCGCGTAGTGATTTTCTCCGCTGGAACAGGCAACCCTTTCTTCACCACGGATTCAGCGGCTTGCCTGCGCGGCATTGAGATTGAAGCTGATGTCGTATTGAAAGCGACAAAAGTCGATGGCGTCTATTCTGCCGATCCGGTACAAGATCCTTCAGCGACGATGTACGAAACGCTAACCTATCAAGACGTGTTAGAACGTGAGCTGAAAGTGATGGATCTTGCCGCGTTTACGCTGGCACGCGACCATAATTTGCCGATCCGTGTTTTCAACATGAACAAACCTGGCGCGCTGCGTCGCGTTGTCATGGGTGAAAAAGAAGGGACGTTGATTAGTCAGTAATAACGGCTAATCCCGATTATAGGGTAATATATTCTCAGTATTGCTCTATACGCCAGCCGCGCGCTGGCATTAATTATTCACTGGGCTATGTACTGACATGGCCTGCCAGGCAACCAGTTTTCAAGGGTTCACAACGTGACTAATGAAATCAGAAAAGATGCTGAAACGCGCATGGACAAATGTGTTGAAGCGTTTAAAAATCAGATCAGCAAAATCCGTACCGGCCGTGCATCGCCTAGCATTCTCGATGGCATTCAGGTTGAATATTATGGCAGCGCAACGCCACTGCGTCAGCTTGCTAACGTTGTTGTAGAAGATTCCCGCACGCTGGCGATTTCGGTATTCGATCGTTCACTTGGTCCGGCAGTTGAAAAAGCGATCATGGCTTCCGACCTCGGCCTGAACCCGTCTTCTGCAGGCACCGTAATCCGTGTTCCGTTGCCACCGCTGACGGAGGAGCGCCGTAAAGACCTGATCAAAGTGGTTCGTGGCGAAGCAGAGCAGGGTCGTATCTCTGTACGTAACGTGCGCCGTGATGCGAACGACAAACTGAAAGCGCTGCTGAAAGATAAAGTGATCAGTGAAGATGAAGAACGTCGTGCTCAGGACGACGTGCAGAAACTGACTGATAACTTCATTAAGAAAGTAGACGTTGCTCTGGCAGAAAAAGAAGCGGAGCTGATGGAGTTCTAATCAGCCTGTTGGATAGTGCGTCGCAGGGAACTTGTGGTTTTTCCCCTCTTTTCCAGCGGCGCTTTATTTTTATACTCGTCATTCTTCAAGTTGCATGTGCGTTAGCCGCGTTCAGCCACCCGAATTACTTACTTGAGTAAGCTCATCGGGATGCCTTCTCTCGCCGCCTTCCTAAAACTTGAATTATTTAGAGTATTACAATGGTCATGCAAGGAATGGGCGAAGGCTAGCCCCTCTGGGTAGTAAACAATTTTTGCTGTGTATATGCCTGCAGTTATCGTGACTGTGATCGATAGCAGAGATATATCATGGTAATCGCCTCAGACTCGTGTACCTTCCTGTCATCAAATCCGGTTATTCAGAGCATTTTTAATGAAGCAACTGACAATTCTTGGTTCCACTGGCTCTATTGGCGTCAGTTCTCTGGCAGTAATTAAAGCCAACCCCGATAAATTTGCTGTACGCGCGCTATCTGCTGGGCACAACGTCAAGTTGATGCTAGAGCAGTGCCTCACTTTCCAACCCGCTTATGCCTCAATGGCTGATGAAGCTTCAGCAACCGCCCTGCGCCAGCAGTTGGCGGAATATGGTTGTAAAACGGAAGTGCTGGCGGGAGTTCAGGCCGCGTGTGACCTTGCTGCATTAGATGGCGTTGATCAGGTAATGGCCGCGATTGTGGGGGCTGCTGGATTATTGCCGACGCTGGCAGCAATCCATGCCGGAAAACAGGTCTTGTTGGCGAACAAAGAATCACTGGTTACCTGCGGACGCCTCTTTATGGACGCTGTGGCGAAAAGCGGCGCACAGCTTTTACCGATTGATAGCGAACATAATGCGATTTTTCAGAGTTTACCTGAGCAAATTCAGCGTCAATTAGGCTACGCTTCATTGTCGCAACATGGGGTCGAGCGTATCGTTCTGACTGGGTCCGGTGGGCCGTTTCGTGAAACACCGGTGTCGGCACTGGCGGACATGACGCCGGATCAGGCGTGCGCGCATCCAAACTGGTCAATGGGGCGCAAAATTTCGGTTGATTCTGCCACGATGATGAACAAGGGGCTGGAGTATATCGAAGCGCGCTGGCTGTTTAATGCTTCTGCCGAACAGATGGAAGTCATTATTCATCCGCAGTCGGTGATTCACTCGATGGTACGTTACCGTGATGGCAGCGTTCTGGCGCAGTTGGGAACGCCCGATATGCGTACGCCGATTGCTCATGCAATGGCGTATCCTGAACGTGTGACATCGGGTGCAAAAGCGTTAGATTTTTGCCAGATTGGCGCGCTGACATTTTTAGCCCCAGACTATGCACGCTATCCTTGTTTACAGCTCGCGATTGATGCCTGTAATCATGGTCAGTCGGCCACCACGGCACTGAACGCTGCGAATGAAATTGCGGTAGCGGCATTTTTGCAGTCGCAAATCCGCTTTACGGATATTGCAACGGTAAATCGGAATGTTATTGAACAACTTACATTATCAGAACCCACCAGCGTCGATGATGTTCTGTTTATTGACCGTTGGGCCAGACAGGTCGCAACACAGACCCTGACACGTTACGCGTGATAGCGCCGTGGCACAATTTGTTCATGTGCGGTGGAGGTGGTATAGTCTGCGCCACTCAATGGTTGATTATGCGAAAGTTGTTTAATCGACCGAGAAGCTAAGCCGTGATCGTTCACGGCTTTTTTTGCGCTAACGGGATCTGATGTTACGGAAGAACTGTTGTATTTCTTGCTTGAGGAAATAAGTACGCGTTATGCCGTCCGATAATCAAAAAAATACTAACGATCTGCCACCCGCAGGGCCGCGGCATGTTGCCATTATCATGGATGGTAATGGTCGCTGGGCGAAAAGCCGAGGGAAAATGCGGATTTTTGGCCATCAGGCTGGCGTAAAGGCTGTGCGACGTTCGGTCAGTTTTGCAGTGAGCCAGGGGTTGGATGCACTGACACTTTACGCATTTAGCAGTGAAAACTGGAACCGTCCAGCGCAGGAAGTTTCCGCACTCATGGAACTGTTTGTTAGAGCGCTGGACAGCGAAGTGAAAAGCCTGCACAAGCACAATGTTCGCTTGCGGGTCATTGGCGATATCGGCCGCTTCAGTCCGCGTTTGCAAGAGCGAATCCGCCGTTCAGAAACACTGACAGAAAAGAATCAGGGGCTCACATTGAATATTGCCGCGAATTATGGCGGCCGTTGGGATATTATTCAGGGAGTACGGCAACTTGCAGAGCAGGTACAGGAAGGTATTCTGCGCCCTGATAGCATTAATGAAGCGTCATTATGTCAGTACATCTGTCTGAATGATCTGGCTCCGGTTGATTTAGTGATCAGAACCGGTGGAGAACACCGCATCAGTAATTTTCTTCTGTGGCAAATTGCTTACGCTGAACTTTACTTTACTGATGTCCTCTGGCCTGATTTCGATGAACAAGTCTTTGAAGGTGCGCTGAATGCTTTTGCACAACGCGAGCGCCGCTTCGGGGGAACAACACCTATCGATGCTGATGCATCCTAGGGGGAACTTTTGCTGAAGTATCGCCTGATTACTGCTTTTATTTTGATCCCAATTGTTATTGCGGCACTGTTCTTGCTGCCTCCTTTAGGATTCACGCTCGTTACGTTAGCTGTTTGTATGCTGGCAGCGTGGGAATGGGGTCAATTGGCTGGTTTTGCCTCTTCTGGCCAACGTCTGTGGCTTGCAATCCTGTGTGGTTTCTTGCTGGCACTGATGCTGTTATCACTCCCAGCTTACCATTATTCCGTCCATATTCCGCAAATCAGTATTGCACTCTGGTCATCGTTGGTGTGGTGGGGGGGGGCGCTGCTGTTGGTTCTGTTCTATCCGGCTTCAGCCTCATTTTGGCGCTATTCACGCGCATTGCGGCTTGTGTTTGGTATCATGACGATCGTGCCGTTTTTCTGGGGCATGGTTGCACTTCGTCATTACAATTACGCCATTAATCCATTCGCCGGTGCCTGGTGGCTGCTGTACGTCATGTTGCTGGTGTGGGGAGCGGACAGCGGCGCCTACATGTTTGGTAAACTGTTTGGTAAACGCAAGCTCGCACCAAAAGTTTCACCGGGTAAAACTTGGGAAGGTTTTCTTGGTGGGCTAGCGACTTCAGCGCTTATCTCTGTACTGTTTAGCCTTTATGTGCCATTAACGGTAGCGCCCTCGACGTTGCTGATTTGTTCTATCGCCGCCGCACTGGCTTCGGTGCTTGGAGATTTGACGGAAAGTATGTTCAAACGCGAGGCGGGCATCAAAGACAGTAGCCATTTGATTCCGGGGCACGGTGGTGTGCTCGATCGTATCGATAGCCTGACCGCTGCGGTTCCTGTGTTTTCTTGCCTGATGCTGCTGTTGTTTAAAGTAGCTTAAAATAAAGCGGTAGAGCTATTTATGCTGAGTTTTCTCTGGAATCTTGCCGCGTTTATCATCGCACTAGGTGTGTTAGTCACCGTCCATGAATTTGGGCATTTCTGGGTGGCGCGTCGCTGTGGTGTGAAGGTGGAACGCTTCTCTGTTGGTTTCGGTCGTGCATTATGGCGTCATCGCGATCGTACTGGTACGGAATTCGTGATTGCGCTGATCCCGCTTGGCGGTTACGTGAAGATGTTGGATGAACGTGTCGACACGGTAGCGCCAGAACTCCGCCACCAGTCATTTAACAGCAAAACGGTCTGGCAGCGTGCTGCTATTGTCAGCGCAGGTCCGATTGCCAATTTCCTATTTGCTATTGTGGTGTACTGGCTGGTGTTTATTCTCGGCGTGCCGAGTGTGCGTCCGATAGTGGGTGAAATACTGCCCAATTCCATCGCAGCACAAGCGGAAATGTCGGCGGGAATGGAACTAAAGTCAGTTGATGGTATCGAAACGCCTGATTGGGATACCGCGCGTCTTGCGATGATCGGAAAAATCGGTGATAGCGATGTTGTGATCGGAGCTGCGCTTTTGGGTTCCGATCGTGTCGTCCAGAAAACCCTGGATTTACGCGATTGGCAGTTTGAGCCTGATAAGCAAGATCCCGCTGCTTCGCTCGGGATTATTCCGCGGGGTCCACAAATTGAGCCTGTACTGAACCAGGTGCAAGCAGGATCGGCGGCAGAAAAAGCAGGTTTGCAAGTCGGGGATAGGATCGTTAAAGTCGACGGGCAGCTTTTAGCACATTGGCGTAATTTTGTCATCGCCGTGCGTGATAACCCAGGGCAGTCTATTGCTCTGGAGGTGGAGCGAAACGGCACAGCAATACCGTTGACGTTAACGCCAGACAGCAAATCTGTGGGAAGTGGCAGAGTTGAAGGGCTGGCAGGCGTAATGCCAAGCGTGACGCCACTGCCTGAAGAATACAGGACTGTGCGCCAGTATGGGCCGTTCAGCGCGATCTACCAGGCAACAGATAAAACCTGGCAACTGATGAAATTGACCGTCAGTATGTTAGGGAAACTGGTTATGGGTGATGTTAAGCTGAACAACCTGAGCGGTCCCATTTCGATTGCTCAGGGCGCAGGAATGTCAGCAGATTATGGATTGATTTATTACCTGATGTTTTTGGCCTTAATCAGCGTCAATTTGGGGATCATCAATCTGTTCCCTCTGCCGGTATTGGATGGTGGACACCTGCTCTTTCTTGCGGTTGAAAAGTTGAAGGGCAGGCCGGTTTCTGAGCGTGTGCAGGACGTTAGCTATCGCATTGGTACAGTATTGCTGATGTTGTTAATGGGACTCGCACTTTTCAATGATTTCTCTCGTCTCTAGGCGCGGGATTAGGTTAGGAAAAACGCATAACAACGATGGCGATCAAAAAGTTGCTCATAGCGTCGCTGCTGTTTAGCAGCGCAACCGTATACGGTGCAGACGGGTTCGTAGTGAAGGACATTCATTTCGAGGGCCTGCAAAGGGTTGCCGTCGGGGCGGCATTACTCAGTATGCCTGTCCGCGTTGGTGATACCATCGGTGACGATGATATCGGTAACACCATCCGTGCCTTGTTTGCGACCGGAAATTTTGAAGATGTTCGCGTCCTGCGCGATGGCGAAACACTGATTGTGCAGGTGAAAGAACGTCCGACAATCGCCAGCGTCACGTTTTCCGGCAATAAGTCAGTCAAAGACGACATGTTGAAAGAAAATCTGGAAGCCTCGGGCGTGCGCGTCGGTGAGGCGTTAGACCGCACAGCGCTCACCAGCATCGAAAAAGGACTGGAAGATTTCTACTACAGCGTAGGTAAGTATAGTGCGTCGGTTAAAGCCGTTGTCACGCCACTACCGCGTAACCGCATAGACCTGAAACTGGTCTTCACGGAAGGCGTTTCCGCCAAGATCCAGCAGATTAATATTGTCGGTAACAAAGCGTTCAGTTCCGACGAATTGATCTCCCGTTTTCAACTGCGTGATGAAGTGCCGTGGTGGAACGTGGTTGGTGACCGTAAATACCAAAAGCAAAAACTGTCTGGCGATTTGGAAACCTTACGGAGTTTCTATCTGGATCGCGGCTATGCGCGTTTCAACATCGATTCCACACAGGTGAGTTTGACGCCAGATAAGAAAGGCATCTATATCACCATCAATATGACGGAAGGAGAGCAGTATAAGCTGTCCGGTGTAACGGTGAAAGGTAATCTGGCTGGTCACTCTGCGGAAATCGAAGGATTGACGAAGATTGAACCAGGTGAACTCTACAACGGGACGAAAGTGACCCGAATGGAAGAGGACATCAAGAAGTTGTTGGGTCGTTATGGTTATGCCTATCCGCGCGTGGTAACACAGCCGGAGATCAACGACGCAGACAAGACGGTGAGATTAAACATCAACGTTGATGCCGGTAACCGTTTCTATGTGCGTCATATCCGCTTTGATGGTAACGACACGTCTAAAGACTCCGTTCTGCGCCGTGAAATGCGCCAGATGGAAGGCGCTTGGCTAGGTAACGATCTGGTTGAGCAGGGCAAAGAGCGTTTAAACCGTCTGGGATACTTTGAAAGCGTTGATGTAGAAACGCAGCGTGTTCCCGGCGTGGCCGATCAGGTTGATGTAACGTATAAAGTCAAAGAGCGTAATACGGGTACATTCAACTTTGGTGTCGGTTTCGGTACAGAAAGTGGCGTGAGCTTCCAGGCTGGGGTCCAGCAGGACAACTGGCTGGGAACGGGTAACTCCGTTGGTATCAGTGGGACTAAAAACGACTACCAGACGTATGTTGAGCTGTCACTGACTGACCCGTACTTTACCGTCGATGGCGTTAGCCTCGGTGGCCGCATATTTTATAACAAATTTGAGGCGTCTGACGCCGATTTGTCTGACTACACCAACGTGAGCTATGGCGTTGGCAGCACCTTGGGCTTCCCGATTAACGAGAATAACTCACTGCGTGTCGGTCTGGATTATGTACATAACGATCTGTCGGATATGAGACCGCAGGTGGCGATGTGGCGTTATCTGGATTCCGTGGGTGTTAATCCAGAGGTTGTTGCTGGTAATAACAACAAATCGAGTGCGGACTTCAAAGCGAACGATTTCTTCCTGAATACTGGATGGTCGTATAACAATCTGGACCGTGGTTACTTCCCGACGAAAGGAACGCGTGCGTCCGCGAATGCCAAGATCGCCGTGCCGGGTTCGGACAACGAATACTACAAACTGACGTTTGATTCGGCGAGCTACTATCCGTTGACCGACAGTGGCAAATGGGTGGTGATGGGCCGTACGCGAGCAGGTTTTGCGGATGGTATCGGTAGTAAAGAAGTGCCGTTCTATGACAACTTTTATGCCGGTGGTTCCAGTACGGTGCGTGGCTTCCAGTCGAATACGATTGGACCTAAAGCGGCGTATTACAACTGTGCTGTGGGTGCAACGTCGTATTCCGGTTGTCCGATTGATAAAACCAATCTGGATGATGCCGTGGGCGGTAACGCGATGGCCGTACTGAGTGCGGAACTGATCGTGCCGACGCCGTTCATCAGTGATAAATACGCGAGCTCCGTACGTACGTCCTTCTTTGTTGATGGCGGTACGGTATGGGATACCAACTGGAAAAATACACAAGAAACGATTGACGCAGGCGTACCGGATTACAGCAAAGCGAGTAACTTCCGTGTTTCCAGCGGTATCGCGTTGCAATGGATGTCTCCGCTTGGGCCATTGGTCTTCTCCTATGCCCAGCCGGTTAAAAAGTACGATGGAGACAAGTCGGAACAATTCCAGTTTAACATTGGCAAAACCTGGTAGTGTGACGTCAATAGATCGTATGCAGGGAATGTCGCATCATGATTCGTTGATATGAATAGTTCATGGACATGAATAGTTGAACATAAACTATTCATGTCATGTCATGTCATGTCATGACGTGATGCTCATAATTAAAGTGTTAAGACACAAATTAGGTTAGGTTGAGGAGTTTATAGTGAAAAAGTGGTTATGTGCCGCAGGCCTCGGTTTAGCATTGGCTGCTTCAGCCAGCGTTCAGGCTGCTGACAAAATTGCCGTTGTTAACGTTTCCAGCATTTTCCAACAGCTGCCGCAGCGTGAAACCGTTGGCAAACAGCTGGAAAACGAATTCAAAGGTCGTGCTTCTGAACTGCAATCGATGGAAAACGATTTACAGGGCAAGATGCAGAAATTGCAACGTGATGGTTCTACCATGAAAGCGAGCGATCGCAGCAAAATGGAAAAAGACGTCATGGCGCAGCGCGAGCAGTTCTCTACTAAAGCGCAGGCTTTTGAGCAGGACAACCGTCGCCGTCAGACTGAAGAACGTAACAAAATCCTGAGCCGTATTCAGGATGCGGTGAAAGCCGTTGCAACCAAAGAAGGTTATGATGTTGTGATTGACGCTAACGCTGTTGCGTATGTGGCCAATGCTAAAGACATTACTGCCGATGTGCTGAAACAGGTTAAATAAACCATGTATTCAATTCGACTGGACGCGTTAGCTCAACAGTTGGATGCACAATTACACGGTGATGGCGATATCGTCATCACCGGTGTTGCTTCTATGCATTCAGCAAAAACTGGGCAAATTACGTTTCTTTCCGACAGTCGTTACCGTGAACAACTGGCTGGGACGCAAGCGTCAGTGGTCGTGCTGACGGAAGCGGATTTACCTTACTGTCAGGTTGCGGCGCTGGTAGTGAAGAATCCCTATCTTACCTATGCGCGTATGGCGCAACTGCTGGATACGACGCCGCAGCCGGCAACCGATATTGCGCCGAGTGCAGTTATTGCGCCAGACGTGATGCTGGGCCAGAACGTGTCCGTTGGCGCAAATGCCGTCATCGAATCTGGTGCACAGCTGGGTAATGGCGTTGTCATTGGCCCCGGATGCTTTATCGGCAAAGATGCCCGCATTGGTGCTGGTACTCGTTTGTGGGCAAATGTAACGATTTATCACCGTGTTGAGCTTGGCGAGCATTGCTTGATCCAGTCGGGAACGGTGATCGGTTCTGACGGCTTTGGCTATGCTAACGATCGCGGCAACTGGGTGAAGATCCCGCAGTTGGGCACGGTCAGAATTGGCGATCGGGTTGAAATTGGTGCGAGTACAACCATCGATCGTGGTGCGTTGGATGATACGGTCATTGGCAATGGTGTTATCATTGATAACCAATGTCAGATTGCGCACAACGTCGTGATTGGCGACAATACCGCGGTCGCGGGTGGCGTCATTATGGCGGGGAGCTTGAAAATTGGTCGTTATTGCATGATCGGTGGTGCCAGCGTGATTAACGGGCACATGGAGATCTGCGATAAAGTGACGGTAACGGGAATGGGGATGGTCATGCGACCAATCACAGAACCTGGGGTATACTCTTCGGGCATTCCTTTGCAACCCAACAAAGTGTGGCGCAAAACTGCAGCGCTGGTGATGAATATTGATGAGATAAGCAAACGGTTGAAAGCCGTTGAACGAAAAGTCGATGACGTTTAATCACTCGCGTTTTATTTGCGGCCTGCCTGAAGACACCTAATTTAGGGTCTGCGCAGGCCGTGTTGTTGATGGCATCAGTTTTTATGGACAGGAAGAGTATTTTGACTACTGACACTCATACTCTGAATATTGAAGAGATTTTAGAATTATTACCGCACCGTTTCCCGTTTTTGCTGGTTGATCGGGTACTGGATTTTGAAGAAGGGAAGTTTCTGCGGGCGGTGAAAAACGTCTCTTTCAACGAACCCTTCTTTCAGGGGCATTTCCCGGGTAAACCGATTTTTCCTGGCGTGTTGATTCTGGAAGCCATGGCTCAGGCTACCGGTATTCTTGCGTTTAAAAGCGTAGGTAAACTGGAGCCGGGTGAGCTGTATTATTTCGCCGCTGTGGACGAAGCGCGCTTTAAGCGCCCCGTGCAGCCAGGCGATCAAATGATCCTTGAAGTTGAATTCATTAAAGAGCGTCGTGGCGTTGCACGCTTTAAAGGTGTTGCCAAAGTTGATGGCGAAGTGGCCTGTGAAGCGACAATGATGTGTGCTCGTCGTCGGGAGTCCTGATAACGTGATTGATCAAACCGCCTTTATTCACCCCAGCTCGATTGTTGAAGACGGTGCCATTATTGGTGCTGGCGTTCATATTGGCCCGTTCTGCTATATCGGTTCTCAGGCTGAGATCGGTGCGGGGACGGTGCTGAAATCACATATCGTCGTCAATGGCGTCACTAAAATTGGTCGCGACAACGAAGTCTATCAGTTCACGTCAATTGGTGAAGTGAATCAGGATCTCAAATATGCTGGGGAACCGACTCGCGTTGAGATTGGCGATCGTAACCGCATCCGTGAGAGCGTCACGATTCATCGTGGTACGTCGCAGGGCGGTGGGTTGACTAAAGTCGGTAGCGATAATTTGTTGATGATCAACACGCATATTGCACACGACTGCGTAGTAGGTAATCGCTGTATTCTGGCGAATAACGCGACGTTGGGTGGGCATGTTTCCGTTGATGATTTTGCAATTATCGGCGGGATGACCGCGGTACACCAATTCTGCATTATCGGTGCTCACGTTATGGTTGGTGGGTGCTCTGGTGTGGCGCAAGATGTTCCACCGTATGTTATCGCACAGGGTAACCACGCTACGCCGTTCGGCCTGAACATTGAAGGCCTGAAGCGCCGTGGATTCGAAAAAGATACCCTGCACGCGATTCGTAACGCGTACAAGCTTCTCTACCGCAGCGGTAAAACGCTGGACGAAGTGAAACCGGAAATTGAAGCGCTGGCGGCTGAACACCCGGCGGTGCAGGCGTTTACCGATTTCTTTGCCCGCTCCACGCGCGGCATCATTCGTTAATCCATGTCATCACGTCCTTTGACTATTGGGCTGGTCGCCGGAGAAACTTCCGGCGACATCCTTGGCGCAGGCCTGATCCGAGCGCTAAAAGAAAAGGTGCCGGATGCGCGGTTTGTCGGCGTTGCCGGGCCACGTATGCAGGCCGAAGGCTGTGAAACCTGGTACGAGATGGAAGAGCTGGCCGTCATGGGTATTGTTGAGGTGCTTGAACGGCTTCCTCGCCTGCTGAAAATTCGGCGGGATTTAACCCAGCGCTTTAGCGAACTTCAACCTGATGTTTTTGTGGGCATTGATGCCCCTGATTTCAATATCACGCTAGAGGGAAACCTCAAGCAGCGCGGTATCAATACTATTCACTACGTCAGCCCTTCTGTATGGGCATGGCGGCAAAAACGCGTTTTCAAAATAGGTAAAGCGACCAATCTGGTGCTGGCCTTCTTGCCTTTTGAAAAAGCGTTTTACGATCGTTTCAATGTCCCTTGTCGCTTTATCGGTCATACTATGGCTGATGCGATGCCGCTGCATCCCGATAAACTGGCAGCACGCGCGACGTTGGGTATTGCGCCTGATGTGCATTGTCTGGCGCTGTTGCCGGGCAGTCGCGGTGCAGAAGTTGAAATGCTTAGTGCAGATTTTCTCAATACGGCTGTGCTACTGCGCCAGCATTTTCCCGATCTGGAAATCGTGGTTCCGCTGGTCAACAGCAAGCGGCGTGAACAGTTTGAGCGGATAAAAAGTAGCGTGGCGCCCGATCTGCGCGTGCACCTGCTGGATGGGCAGGCACGTGAAGCTATGATTGCCAGTGATGCGGCACTATTGGCATCCGGTACGGCGGCGCTGGAGTGCATGCTGGCTAAATGCCCGATGGTTGTCGGTTATCGCATGAAGCCTTTTACCTTTTGGCTCGCACAACGCTTGGTCAAAACGCCGTGGGTGTCGCTGCCGAATTTGCTGGCTGGGCGCGAACTGGTGACGGAATTGCTTCAGACAGACTGTACGCCGGATAAGTTGGCTGCTGCGCTGCTGCCGCTGTTTGCAGATACGAAAGAAATGGCTGAGCTACGCACGACGTTTGCAGATTTGCATCAGCAGATCCGCTGTAACGCCGATGAGCAAGCGGCTCAGACGGTACTGGAATTAGTAAAGCCATGTTAGTAAAACCATCTAATAAAACCATGACTGAAATTTTTATTTATCCGCAGGCAACCTGTATCGCTGGCGTTGATGAAGTGGGCCGTGGCCCTCTGGTTGGCGCGGTCGTAACGGCTGCGGTGATTCTTGATCCAACTAGGCCAATTGTCGGGTTGGCGGATTCCAAACAACTGAGTGAAAAACGTCGGCTGTCGCTCTATGATGAAATCAAAGAGAAGGCGCTGGCATGGAGCCTTGGCCGTGCGGAACCGGAAGAGATTGATCAACTGAATATCCTGCATGCTACCATGCTGGCAATGCAGCGTGCGGTGGCTGGGTTGGCTATCGTGCCTGATTTTGTTCTCGTTGACGGCAACCGTTGCCCAGCCTTGCCGATGTCTGCTCAGGCGGTCGTTAAAGGGGATAGCCGTGTGGCAGAAATCAGTGCGGCCTCGATTATGGCGAAAGTCACTCGCGATCGTGAGATGGTCGAGTTAGATCAACGCTTCCCCGCTTATGGTTTTGCCCAACACAAAGGCTATCCAACGGCTTTTCATCTGGAGAAACTGGCCGCACTGGGTGCCACTGAGTTTCACCGTCGGAGCTTCGCGCCAGTCAAACGTGCATTAGGCCTGGCGTAAACATCATCATTAACTCTCGGTATGGCGTGCGCACGTAAGCGTGTCGTTGCCATGCTGACTAATCGATAAATTCTGGGATCTGGAGATGGCCGAACCACGTTTTGTTCACCTGCGTGTTCATAGTGACTATTCCATGATCGATGGGCTGGCCAAAGTCGGTCCGCTGGTAAAAAAAGCGGCGGCACTCGGTATGCCAGCGCTGGCGATTACCGATTTTACCAATCTGTGTGGGCTGGTTAAGTTCTATGGCAGCGCGCATGGCGCGGGAATCAAGCCCATTATTGGCGCAGATTTCTGTGTCGAAAGCGACGAATTAGGTGATGAGCTCGCGCATCTTACCGTTCTGGCAATGAATAATGCTGGCTACCAGAATCTCACGCTGCTGATTTCCCAGGCTTATCAACGAGGTTATGGTGCTGCTGGGCCGACGATTGACCGGGATTGGCTGATTGAGCATCAGGAGGGGCTGATTTTACTGTCTGGCGGCCGTCGGGGTGATGTCGGTCAATTTTTGCTGCGCGGTAACCAGACGCAAGCCGAACAGTGTCTGGCTTTCTATCAGGAACACTTCCCCCAGCGTTACTATCTGGAATTGATCCGCACGTCCCGCCCCGATGAAGAAAGCTATTTGCACGCGGCCGTCGAGTTGGCGACGAAGCACAGGGTACCCGTGGTGGCGACCAATGAAGTGTGTTTTATCAGCACCGATGATTTTGATGCTCACGAAATCCGCGTGGCTATTCACGACGGCTACACGCTTGATGACCCCAAACGTCCGCGTCATTACAGTCCGCAGCAGTACATGCGTTCCGAAGAGGAAATGTGCGAGCTGTTTGCGGATATCCCCGAAGCGCTGGCTAACAGCGTTGAAATTGCCAAGCGCTGTAATGTAACGATTCGCTTGGGTGAGTATTTCCTGCCGCAGTTCCCGACGGGCGACATGAGTACGGCAGATTTTCTGGTTCAGTGCTCGAAAAAGGGGCTGGAGGAGCGTCTCGAATTTTTGTTCCCCGATCCGGAAGTGCGCGCTGAGCGTCGGCCTGAATATGATGAGCGTCTGGACATTGAACTGGGCGTAATCAACCAGATGGGGTTCCCCGGCTACTTCCTGATCGTCATGGAGTTTATTCAGTGGTCGAAGGATAACGATGTGCCCGTTGGGCCGGGACGTGGTTCCGGTGCGGGCTCGTTAGTGGCCTACGCGCTGAAAATCACCGATCTGGACCCGTTGGAATTCGACCTGCTGTTTGAACGCTTCCTCAACCCTGAACGTGTCTCCATGCCTGACTTCGACGTCGATTTTTGCATGGAAAAACGCGACAAGGTTATCGATCACGTTGCGGAAATGTACGGGCGTGATGCGGTATCGCAGATTATCACCTTCGGTACGATGGCGGCGAAAGCGGTGATTCGTGATGTAGGGCGCGTGCTTGGGCACCCTTATGGGTTTGTCGATCGTATTTCAAAACTGGTGCCGCCCGATCCGGGCATGACGCTGGAAAAAGCGTTTGCTGCCGAACCGCAACTACCAGAAATTTATGAAGCCGATGAGGAAGTTAAGGCTCTCATCGATATGGCACGCAAGCTCGAAGGGGTAACGCGTAACGCTGGTAAACATGCGGGTGGGGTCGTGATATCGCCCACCAAGATTACCGATTTCGCGCCGCTGTATTGCGATGCGGAAGGGAACCATCCGGTTACCCAGTTTGACAAGAACGATGTGGAATATGCTGGGCTGGTGAAGTTTGACTTCCTTGGCCTGCGTACGTTGACCATCATCGACTGGGCGCTGGGAATGATTAACGCCCGCCGTGCGAAGCAAGGGCAGGAACCGATTGATATCGCGGCGATCCCGCTCAATGATAAGAAAAGTTTCGATATGTTGCAACGCTCGGAAACCACCGCGGTATTCCAGCTTGAATCGCGTGGCATGAAAGACCTGATCAAGCGTCTGAAACCCGACTGCTTTGAAGATATGATCGCACTGGTGGCGCTGTTCCGCCCCGGCCCGCTGCAATCCGGTATGGTGGATAACTTCATCGACCGTAAGCATGGCCGTGAGGCGATTTCGTATCCTGATATCGAGTGGCAGCACGAGTCACTTAAGCCCGTGCTGGAGCCGACCTACGGTATCATCCTGTATCAGGAACAGGTCATGCAGATTGCGCAGGTTCTGGCGGGTTATACGCTGGGCGGTGCGGATATGCTGCGCCGTGCGATGGGGAAAAAGAACCCTGTCGAGATGGCGAAGCAGCGTGGTGGCTTTGAAGATGGGGCCAAATCTCGCGGTGTGAACGGCGAACTGGCGGTTAAAATTTTCGACCTGGTGGAAAAATTCGCTGGTTACGGCTTTAATAAATCTCACTCCGCTGCCTATGCGCTGGTGTCTTACCAAACGCTGTGGCTAAAAGCGCACTATCCGGCTGAATTCATGGCGGCGGTGATGACGGCTGATATGGACAACACGGATAAAGTGGTGGGACTGGTTGATGAATGCTGGCGGATGGAGTTAAAAATCCTGCCCCCAGATATCAACAGCGGGCTGTATCACTTCCACGTGAACGACGATTGCGAGATTGTTTACGGCATCGGGGCGATTAAAGGCGTCGGTGAAGGTCCGATTGAGGCGATTATTGAAGCGCGTAATCAGGGCGGTTATTTTAGAGAGCTGTTTGACCTTTGCGCGCGCACGGACATTAAAAAGCTGAACCGCCGCGTGTTGGAAAAGCTAATTATGTCTGGGGCGTTCGACCGTCTGGGGCCGCATCGTGCCGCGCTGATGAATTCATTGGCTGATGCACTGAAGGCAGCAGATCAGCATGCGAAAGCGGAGGCTACCGGTCAGGTCGATATGTTCGGCGTGCTGGCCGATGCGCCTGAGCAGGTTGAGCAATCTTACAGCACCGTGCCACCGTGGCCAGAGCAGGTCGTGCTGGATGGTGAGCGGGAAACGCTGGGGTTGTACCTGACTGGTCACCCGATCACGCAATATATTAAGGAAATTGAACGCTATGCTGGTGGCGTGCGTTTGAAAGATATGCACCCGACGGATCGGGGTAAAATGACCACTGCCGTTGGGCTGGTGTTGGCGGCTCGCGTCATGGTAACCAAGCGGGGTAACCGTATTGGTGTCTGTACATTGGACGATCGTTCCGGTCGTCTTGAGATAATGCTGTTTACCGATGCATTGGAAAAATATCAGCATTTACTTGAGAAAGACCGTATCCTTATCGCCAGTGGACAGGTCAGCTTTGATGACTTCAGCGGCGGGCTTAAAATGACCGTCCGAGAGTTAATGGATATCAGTGAAGCGCGGGAAAAATACGCGCGCGGGCTTGCTATCTCGCTGACTGACAGGCAAATTGATGACCAGCTATTAAACCGTCTCCGCCAATCGTTGGAACCCCATCGTTCGGGGACGATCCCAGTGCATCTCTATTACCAGCGTGAAGATGCGCGCGCTCGGTTACGTTTCGGCGCAGCATGGCGTGTAACGCCTGCCGATGCGCTACTGAACGAGCTGCGCACATTAGTGGGTAATGAGCAGGTGGAACTGGAATTTGACTAATATAGGAATACTATGAGTCTGAATTTTCTTGATTTTGAGCAGCCGATTGCAGAGTTGGAAGCGAAAATTGACTCGCTGACTGCAGTCAGCCGTCAAGACGAAAAATTAGATATTAATCTGGACGAAGAAGTCCAGCGACTGCGTGAGAAGAGCGTTGAACTGACGCGCAAAATCTTCGCCGATTTGGGTGCCTGGCAGGTTGCGCAATTAGCGCGCCATCCGCAACGTCCTTATACGCTTGATTATATTAAGTATATCTTTACCGACTTTGATGAATTGGCTGGCGATCGTGCCTATGGCGATGATAAAGCCATTGTCGGCGGGATTGCCCGTTTGGAGGGGCGCCCGGTGATGATCATTGGTCATCAGAAAGGACGTGAAACCAAAGAAAAGATTCGCCGTAATTTCGGCATGCCAGCACCGGAAGGTTATCGCAAAGCGCTGCGCCTGATGGAAATGGCCGATCGTTTCAGGATGCCGATTATCACCTTTATCGACACGCCAGGAGCCTATCCGGGGGTTGGTGCAGAAGAACGCGGTCAGTCTGAGGCTATCGCGCGTAACCTGCGTGAAATGTCGACGCTGCGTGTGCCAATCATCTGTACCGTTATCGGTGAAGGTGGTTCTGGTGGTGCACTGGCTATCGGCGTGGGTGACAAGGTCAACATGCTGCAATACAGCACCTACTCGGTTATTTCACCGGAAGGCTGTGCGTCTATCCTGTGGAAGAGTGCGGATAAAGCGCCGTTGGCGGCCGAAGCCATGGGCATCATTGCGCCGCGTCTGAAAGAGCTGAAACTGATTGATACCGTGATCCCTGAGCCGTTGGGTTCTGCGCACCGTAATGTCCCAGCGATGGCAGAGTCTCTGAAAGCACAGCTGCTGGCCGATCTGCTCGATCTCGACGGCCTGACTGAAGAAGAGCTGTTGAACCGCCGTTATCAGCGTTTGATGAATTATGGTTACTGCTGATAAGGTGATTGTCTGATTGATGTATTATCAATCAGTCAATTCTGGCATTACCTTGAGAATCCGTTGTCAGAAATGACAGCGGATTTTTTGCTATGAGGGTTTGAAGCATGCTGAAGTTGCTCGATGTCCATCACATTGCGGTTATTGCCTCTGACTATGAACGCAGCAAGGCATTTTATTGTGATGTGCTGGGGTTTACGTTGAACAACGAGGTCTACCGTGAAGCGCGACAGTCTTGGAAAGGAGATCTCTCGCTGAATGGGCGTTATACCATTGAGCTCTTTTCTTTCCCTCACCCACCTGCGCGCGTGAGTCGTCCGGAAGCCTGTGGACTACGCCACCTTGCTTTTGCCGTGGCTAATGTAGAACAGGCCGTCGCCTCGTTGGAGCTGGCTTGCGTTATCTGTGAACCTGTCCGGATCGATCCTGAAACGCAGCAGCGCTTCACCTTTTTCTCCGATCCTGACGGCTTGCCTTTAGAACTGTATGAGATCTGATACCGTGGACCATACCGAACCTGTTGATGGATTGTTCCAGACGATCGTGGCGCAAACGGCCGGATGTGGGTCGATCCTGCTGGCCTACAGCGGCGGTCTGGACTCTAGCGTGCTCTTGCATTTGCTGGTGGCCCTGCGTCAGCGTTCTGGGCTACCCATCCGTGCGGCTTATATTCATCATGGTTTAAATCCGCTGGCCGATAGCTGGGCTGAACATTGTCACCAGCAGTGTGAACGCTGGCAGGTGCCGTTTGCCTCGCTGCCGGTGAAGGTTGAGGCGCAGAACGGCGGTATCGAAGCCGCTGCCCGAACAGTGCGTTATCAGGCTTTGCAAGCGCACCTGCAAGAGGGCGAAGCCTTGCTGACGGCGCAACATCTGGATGACCAAAGCGAAACCTTTTTACTGGCGCTTAAACGGGGCAGCGGGCCTGCCGGGTTATCTGCGATGGCGGCTCAAAGTATGCTGAGTCATCATCGTCTTGTGCGCCCGCTGTTAGGTATTTCTCGTTTGCAGTTGGAAGCGTACGCACAGCGGCATCAGCTTCAGTGGATCGAAGACGACAGCAATCAGGATGAACGTTTCGACCGTAATTTTCTACGTCGCCAGATCTTACCGCGATTGACGCAGCGCTGGCCGCATTTCCCCTCTGCCGTGGCACGTAGCGCCCAGCTTTGTGCCGAACAGGAACAACTGCTCGATGAGTTGCTAGAGGAATCATTGCAGGCGCTATGTCAGCCGGATGGCGCGCTGAGCATTGACGGTCTGGCGCCGCTGAGCCCGGTGCGTCGTTTTGCGCTACTGCGGCGCTGGCTGGCGCAGCAAGGAGCAACGATGCCTGCGCGTGAACAGCTACAACGGCTCTGGGATGAGGTTGCGACGAGCCGTCAGGATGCTGAACCTGTATTGCAACTGAATCAGATGCAGGTCCGCCGTTTTCGGCTGTATCTCTATTTGCTACCGCTGATGCCGTCACTAAAAGACCGCGTTATCCCGTGGAAATCGCCGTCATACCCACTGTCGCTACCTGATAATCTGGGCACGTTGTTGCTGGCCGATAGCGGTGTGGCGATTCGCGCACCGGAAAACGGTGAGGCGGTGAGTATTCGCTTTTCGACCAATGGAACCGTGCATATTGTCGGCAGAGCCCATGGGCGACAAATCAAAAAGCTCTGGCAGGAGTTGAATGTTCCGCCCTGGTGGCGCGACCGTACACCGCTGGTGTTTTACAACGAGCAACTGATTGCGGCGGTGGGGCGATTTGTCACGCGAGAAGGGCAGGCGAGAGAGAATCAGCCTGTATGGCACATTGTTTGGGGAAAATAAGTTTGGGAAAAATAAGCCAGGATAAAAAGCTTGAAGCAAAAGTGCTGAAATAAAAACGGACAACCTGTGTTGTCCGTTTTGGAAGTATTGATTCAGCGTTTGCCGCTAAATGAAAGGAGAAGTCTGTCAGGATTCGCTGACGACGACCTTCCCGATTTCAGGATGACTGAAACTGACGATGTGGTCGAGACGCAGCTCGCGCGTTGTGCCTGAGGCTTCAATCACCAGATATTCGACCTGCTTACGTGAGATCATATCACTGGCTTTACCGGTCACAACTTCACCATTGCGTAGTTCCAGCGTCAGCGTCAAATTCTGCTGACAAGTGGCTTCCAGGCTGTCGTAATCATCACAGTTGATGGGTTGATATTCATTACTCATTGACATAATCACTCACCAATAAGTTAGCGGCGGCAAAAGCGGCCTGTTCCCTGACGGAGGATGGCAACGCACCATTCGCGGCAATGCCATCCAGGGTTTTTAAAACACAACCCAGCGAATCGGGTATATAGCCCAGATCGCCACTGGCGATCTCTGCGTATAAGCGACGTACTAATTCACAGTATTCTTGCACTATATCCTCCCTTGAAAGCTTAGCTCGGTAGATATTCATGCATCATCACTAGCTGTGGTGCGCGATGTTGTAAGCCTACGAAGATAAACTCTATTTATCAAACCGACTATAGCATAGGCACTAACAGGATATCAGTAGTCCTTAGAGGCCTAATCTATCGGTTACGTGGCAGATATCACCTTTACTGTGAGGATGGCGCTAACTCAAGTAAACTAGGAGGGAATAAATACGAGGTCACTGATGGCATTAAAAGCAACGGTTTACAAAGCAGCAATCAATATTGCCGATATGGATCGGAATTTTTTTCACGACGCGAACCTGACGATAGCGCAGCATCCGTCTGAAACTGAGCAGCGCATGATGCTGCGGCTTTTAGCGTGGATCTGCCATGCTGATGAAAACCTGCGCTTTACCAAAGGGCTCAGCGCAGATGACGAACCGGAAATCTGGCGACGTAACGATACGATGGAGCTGGAACTGTGGATTGAGCTAGGCCTGCCGGATGAAAAACGGCTCAAGAAAGCCTGCAATCAGTCGCGTTCCGTCGTGTTGTACGCCTACAGCGAGCGTGCGGCACAGGTTTGGTGGAGCGCAATATCGGGCAAAGTCTCTGGGTACAAGAATCTTGCTATCCGATTTTTGGATGATAATCAGCTGGCTCAGCTTGCCGGACTGGTTCAGCGCACCATGTCATTGCAGGCAACGATACAGGAAGGCACGATCTGGTTGTCTGATGATAAGAATAGTCTGGAAATAGCATTTTCTGAGTGGAAAATCCCTCAGACTCAGGGATGATAACAGATTGGATATATTCCAGATCGTTGAGTCAGAACGATAAAAACAGGGCAGAGACGGCAGGAAAATAATGATGAAAAAACTGGCTATCGGTGTGCTGTTGATTGCAGGGATTTCTGGGTTGATCGGGTGTCATACCCGCTCGCAAGTTCAGGAAGAACCCCTTAAACCAATGGCGCAAAGTTATCGTGGCGTTTTACCCTGTGCGGACTGCGGAGGGATTGATACGTCACTGTTTTTGGAAAAAGACGGGACTTTTGTTCTGCGTGAACAGTATCAAACGACGCGAGAGGGCAACAACACGTTTGCTTCCTATGGGCAATGGCGACGCACCGCAGACAAGCTGGTGTTGACGGATAGCGCGGGCGAAAAACGTTACTTCCGCCCAGTTGATAACACCCTTGAAATGCTGGATCAACAAGGGTTGCCCATCAATTCTTCTCTCCCTCGCCAACTGACGGCGACCGAGCAGGCATTGCCGGATACGCCGATGTCGATGAAAGGCATGTACCGCTATCTGGCAGATGCTGCGACCTTCTCTGACTGCGCGACAGGGAAAACGTTTGTTGTGGTAAATAATATTGTGCTGGAAAGGCAGTATCTTCGCACGATGACAGCTCCGGGTGAACCTGTGCTGGTTTCCTTTACCGCGCATTTTGCTATTGTCCCGTCGATGGAAGAAGGGCAGATGGTGAAAGCGGTGGTCCCTAACAGCAGCGATAAAGCACATATGAACGCGCGTGAAAACTGTGATATGCGGATCGATTGATACAGCGTTAAAAAGAAAAGGCACTGATTTCAGTGCCTTTTTGCTATCGATTACGCGTTAAAGCATTTTCTTTAGCTGATACAGCCAGTCCAGCGCCTGGCGTGGCGTGAGTGCATCCGGATCAATGGCTTCCAGCGCTTCAATCGCCGGCGACGGCTCATCATTGCTCAGCAGAGCCAGCTGCGCGCCGTCAATATGACTGGATGACGCATTATTCGATAACGTTTCCAGCTCTTTCAGTTTCTGGCGTGCGCGCTTAATCACCTCTTTCGGGACACCAGCCAGTGCGGCGACGGCAAGACCGTAACTTTTGCTGGCTGCGCCGTCTTGTACGCTGTGCATGAAGGCGATGGTATCGCCGTGTTCGCGCGCATCTAAATGCACATTCACTACGCCTTCCATTTTTTCCGGCAGAGTGGTCAGTTCAAAGTAGTGCGTTGCAAACAGCGTCATCGCTTTGATGCGGTTCGCCAGATTTTCGGCACAGGCCCATGCCAGCGACAGGCCGTCATAGGTTGAGGTTCCGCGGCCGATTTCGTCCATCAATACCAGACTGTTTTCCGTGGCATTGTGCAGAATATTCGCCGTTTCTGTCATTTCCACCATGAAGGTAGAGCGGCCAGAGGCCAGATCGTCCGCGGCTCCTACACGAGTGAAAATACGATCGACGGGGCCAATGACCGCCTGATCCGCAGGCACAAAGCAGCCGATGTGCGCCATCAGCACAATCAGTGCGGCCTGACGCATATAAGTACTTTTACCGCCCATGTTGGGGCCGGTGATAATCAGCATGCGACGCTGTGGTGCCAGCGACAGAGGGTTAGAGATAAACGGTTCACGAAGCACCTGTTCGACGACAGGGTGACGACCGCCCGTGATTTTGATGCCGGGTTTATCACTCAGCGTCGGGCAGACGTAATTCAGCGTATCGGCGCGTTCGGCCAGATTCGTCAGAACATCCAGTTCGGCCAACGCGGCTGCACTTTGCTGAAGCTCGGCTAGATGAGGCAGCAGCAGGTCGAAAAGCTCATCGTAGAGCGCTTTTTCCAGCGCCAGCGCCTTGCCCTTCGAGGTCAGAACCTTGTCCTCGTACTCTTTTAGCTCGGGAATGATATAGCGTTCGGCATTTTTCAGCGTCTGGCGACGTACATAGTGAATCGGCACCAGATGGCTTTGACCACGGCTGACCTGAATGTAATAACCGTGCACGCCGTTGAAGCCGACTTTCAGCGTATCAAGCCCCAGCTTTTCACGTTCACGAATTTCCAGACGGTCCAGATAATCGCTGGCACCGTCAGCCAGCGCGCGCCACTCATCCAGCTCTGCATGGTAGCCCGGTGCGATAACGCCGCCGTCACGTACCAGCACGGGCGGTGCTTCGACAACCGCGCGTTCCAATAAATCACGTAACTCATCAAATTGCCCAATCAGGCTGACCAGACGACGCACGGAATCGGTATCCAGTGGCGCAAGCTGTTCACGAATATCGGGAAACTGCTGGAAAGCGTGGCGCATACGTGCCAGATCGCGTGGGCGTGCCGTGCGCAACGCGAGTCGCGCCAGAATACGCTCCAGATCGCCGACCTGTCGCAGAGAGGGTTGCAGATCGGGCGTGATGTACTGCAACGCGCTGATAGCCTGCTGACGTTGTTTGAGTGCCTCAATATCGCGGCTGGGCATATGAATCCAGCGCTTCAGCATCCGGCTGCCCATTGCCGTCACGGTGCAGTCCAGCACCGCTGCCAGCGTATTTTCCACCCCGCCGGACAGATTTTGCGTCAGTTCAAGGTTACGGCGGGTGGCTGCATCCATGATGATGCCGTCTTGCTGGCGTTCCATCGTAATGCCGCGAATATGCGGCAGCGAGGTGCGCTGGGTGTCTTTCGCGTATTGCAGCAGGCATCCGGCTGCCCGTAGCGCAAGCTTCGCCTGCTCTACGCCAAAGCCGGTCAGATCGCGGGTGCCAAATTGTAGATTGAGCTGCTGGCGTGCCGTATCAGGTTCAAATTCCCACAGCGGACGACGACGAAGCCCATGGCGAGTTTCTATCAAATCCATGGACTCAAAGGATTCGGGGTAGAGTAATTCCGCTGGGTTAGTGCGCTGCAGTTCGGCCGCCATGGTTTCACGATCGGCGGGTTCACTGACACGAAAGCGCCCAGAACTGATGTCCAGAGTGGCATAACCGAATCCCCGTCCGTCCTGCCAGATCGCTGCCAGCAGGTTATCCTGCTTTTCCTGCAATAGCGCTTCGTCGCTGATGGTTCCTGGCGTGACGATACGTACAACTTTGCGTTCTACCGGACCTTTGCTGGTGGCTGGATCGCCAATCTGTTCGCAGATAGCGACGGATTCACCCATTTGCACCAATCTGGCAAGGTAGTTTTCAACGGCATGGTGAGGAACGCCAGCCATCGGTATCGGTTCACCAGCGGAGGCACCGCGCTTCGTCAGCGAAATATCCAGCAGTTGGGAAGCCCGCTTGGCATCGTCATAGAACAGCTCGTAAAAATCGCCCATGCGGTAAAACAGCAGGATTTCCGGATGTTCAGCCTTTAACCTAAAGTACTGCTGCATCATTGGTGTGTGGGCAGTGAAATCCTTGTCGGTAGAATCTTTCATATTGATTTTACTCAGTCTTAACGCTTTTGTTCGTTCAGGTGATGGCACTGGGTTTGATGGCAAACCTTACTGATGGCGCGTCACCTGAGCATTTAAATGGAATGCCAGAAGTATACTGGCTGGCAGATGAAAAACATCACCCGCGAATGCGCTATCTTACCATTGATGGCTGCGATTTGACGTCATGGCGACGTTACCAGACTGAGACAGGGATGCGTATCCGATTTTTCTACGATTACTCAAGTACGCGAGGCGGCTCGCAGGTTTACCTGATGTATTAATTCAATAAAGCGAAGGTTGAATACAATCGAATTACTCTGGCTGTCGTGATACGAAACCATAACGCGTAGCCATCAGTGCCGGTAATATACGAAGCTATTTAGCTTTGCATTAATTTTTTAATAGAGCCAATAATCAGGAAATATTAACAAGTATGTGGAGCTAAAACGTGTTTTATCACATATCTAGGTATTAATATTTGCCAGTATTAAATTTAACGGTATTCTTGTTTTATCTTCAATATCACCTAAAAAATCCAGGTAAAAGAATGTTAGAAACAAATAGATTGATTTTGCGACAATGGCGTGATGATGACTATCCCATTTATAAAAAACTGGTTTCAGATCCTGACGTTATGAGGTATTTCCCAGCAATGCTTTCTGAACAGGAGTGCTATAGCCAAATCGAAAGACTAAAGAATATTATTACTGTTAGGGGATGGGGCTCATGGGCTGTAGAGTTAAAACATTCCGGTGAGTTTATCGGTTTTGTTGGACTACATGAACAAGATGCTCAGAGTGGTATACCCCACGCGCCATTGATAGAAATCGGTTGGCGTTTATTGTCCCAGTATTGGGGGGAAGGTTATGCGACTGAGGCCGCAAAAAGAGCCCTAAAATTTTCTTTTGATGAGCTTCAACTTTCGGAGATTTATTCTTATACAACATTAGCTAATAAACAATCACGGAAAGTTATGATTAGAATTGGAATGAAAAAAACTGGGGAGGAGTTTATTCATCCTAGCTTTGAAAAACGTCCTGACCTTGAACGTCACACTCTCTATAGAATCACAAGAGATCAATGGATTAAAATAAATTAAATCAGTATATTAATTTATGTAATATCATATCTTTTAAAAGGATGTCATATATGTTTTATGATTTCGATATTTTTATTGATAGGCGAGAGAGTAATTCACATAAATGGGCTGATGAGGTTACACATAATGCGTTTCCGTTATCATTAGCTGACATGGATTTCATTGCTTCACCTGCTATATTGAATGCACTATCAAATAAAGTTAAACATGGGGTTTTTGGTTATTCTCAGGTTCCAGATGTGTATTATCAATCAATTATAAGTTGGTTTGAAAGGCGTTATCACTATCACATTAAAAAAGAATGGATACTATATACAACGGGTATTTTACCCGCAATATCAGCAACGCTTAAGGCAATAACCCATCCTGATGATAAA
Source organism: Pectobacterium versatile (assembly GCF_020166435.1). GTDB lineage: Bacteria > Pseudomonadota > Gammaproteobacteria > Enterobacterales > Enterobacteriaceae > Pectobacterium > Pectobacterium versatile. Next base: position 102,424 of record NZ_JAINZP010000011.1, read on the forward strand.
ATCATTGTTATGGAACCAGCATACAATCGATTCTTTACCAGCATAACAAATGCTGGATGCCACAAAATTTCCACTTTATTAAAATATTCGAAAGGTAAATACACCATCGATTTCAACGATCTTGAACGATGTGCAGCTGATATATCGACCAAAGTACTTTTGCTTTGCAATCCACATAATCCGACAGGGAGAGCATGGTCGAGAGACGAATTAATTAGAATAGGGGATATTTGTTACAGGCATGGTGTAATAGTCATCTCCGATGAGGTTCATTGTGATTTCGTTTACAAGGAAATAAATCATGTTCCTTTTGATAGCATGCCTGAAAATGCAAATTGTCTCTCAATTATATGCGTTTCACCGAGTAAAGCATTCAATCTCTCTGGCCTGAAAATAGCTAATATAATTATTAAAAACATCACAATTAGATCCTGCGTAGAGAAACAACTTAGAGTAAATGATGTTAGTGATATCAATGTATTCGCAATTGATGCTCTTATTGCTGCATATAATGAGTCAGAACAGTGGCTAGAATTTTTAAAACTTTACATTCATAAGAATTATATTTTACTAACTAATATGTTTAACAAATATCTTCCATGTTGTACTATCACTAATCTGCAGGCAACATTTCTATGTTGGATAGACTGCTCGTCCTTAAATTTAAGTAGTGATACTATTTGCAAAATACTTCGTACAGAAGCTGGCGTAATTGTAAACAGTGGATCTCTATATGGAGAAAGTGGAAACGGATTTATAAGAATTAATATTGCCTGCAAGAAAAAAGACCTGTCTATAGCCTTGTTAAAAATAATTAGAGTCTTAAGAAGGTTGAGAAGTAAAAGTTCCATATGAATATTTACTTTAAACATTCACTCTCAAACCGAATATACTCATCCTTATACATAAATGAACAAAGTAGCATAAATAAAGTAAAAATAACAAGCACAATGATAGTGGTTTCAACACCCATTAAACTCAGCATATATCCAGCACCTAGACTACCTGCACCTGCACTTAACTTAATTAAAGTTCCGCTTATTGCTGATATTCTTGCTGCTAATTCTAAGGGCATTTCTTTTATAGTGAAAATATTATAACTAACATTCCATACCCCGCCCAAAATGGCCTTGAGAACAAATAGGGAGAAAATTCCAAGAGGAGAGTCAATAATAATGAAACCAGAGAAAATAGCTACTCTAAAAATATTTATATATAACACAATAGTCCGTAATGGAATGTTGTCTATTAGTTTTTTAGACATCAGACTACCAACAATCCCCCCCACTCCAAGACCTGAAAGTATCAGCCCAGTAATTTCGAAACCAGCATTCTTCTCACTCAAGGAGAAAATGACTGATAAGTATAACACAGGGTGAAGAAGGTTGTTAATTGAAGTCAATATTATCATTAAAGAAAATAATTTGTTTTTCTTTAGCCATTTAATCGCATAAGAAACATCATCCTTTAAGTAAACTTTATTTTTATCTTTAGATAGAGATTCTTGGATTTTTATTTTTGATAGTAAGAAAAGTGAAAAAATAGAAATGATACCGACTATTAAATAAGGAGTGAATAAGTTTATTGAAATTAAAAAACCACATAACACCGGTGCCAGTAATTGTACCGATCTCGTGCGTATTTCATATGTAGATAATGCATTAGCTGATTGTTTGTTATTCAATAATGACTTAAGTACAACAGGTTCAGCCACTTCAGTAAATACCGTAAATATTCCAAATAAAAATGAAATGGAAACTATAAACACTAAGTTTAATTCTTTTGATAGAAATAAAATCAAAGCGAGGGAGAATGCAATAAATAACCTTCCATATTCACCTATCTTTAATGTTTTAATTTTACTTCCTTTTTCAATAAACGTTGATGATGCTATTTTAACGATTATAACTGGAAGGAAAAAAGAAAAAATACACCAACTAACCTCAATAGGTGAAAACCCTAGTGCAAGCACTAATAAAGGTAGAGTTATGTGAAAAACCTCAATACCTAATAATGAAAGAGCAGAACTCCCAATAAAGAAACCAAAAATATTATTCATGATATACCTTTTTTATTTTATATGTTCATAATTTAAACTTTTTTAAAATAAGAAGAGTCCCATCCTCTCAGTGCATCACCATCTATCAGGTGAAACTCATAATCAACATCCTGCTTAATCGCACATGATGCAATAGATAAAATATCATATATATTACATCCCATTGAGGATAAAAGATTATAGACGTCCTCCCATCCAGTTACATCTCCTGATTCTATTTTCTCCTTTAGGGCATAGATATTATTTTTTTGAACGTTCCCTGAAGCGAATGATAGTACATTTGACCATGCCTTATTAAGGCTGAAATCATATTTAGGATGTTGGTTTTCTAGATTATCAATAAGTATATTTATGTTTTCTAAGTTAGTTGGATTTTTTTCCTTTAGAGACTGGTATAAACTGACTCTCTCTGAATTAGAGAAAAGGATACCAATTTCCCTAATGATATCTGCAGGTTCATCAGGTATATGAAAAAAACGTATTACACCATTAGGTATTTTAATAATGCTACGTAATGATTCTGCAGTACGAAGTCTTTCTTCTGATGCGCCTTTTAGTTTATGAAGCCTTGCACTTGCAGGCATCGATATTTCTCTTGATGTATCTTCAAAAAATAATACAAGCGCATCACCCAGACAATATAGATGATCAACCAGGCACATTCTATCAATTGTGGCTTCACTATATTGATAGCGCCATGTTTCTCTTATTTTGTGTCGATTATACTTTACCGAGAGCCCTAGTTTTATTCTAAAATCATATTTTTCAATCAAGCGGATAACATCCATAGCTCTCCTGGCTGCAAAAACCTCAGGTTTAAGGACAACAACGGCTGTCCGAGTAATAATATTAAGAAACTGGTCGCCGAGTATTTGATAGCCATCAAAATAGCTTTCTCGAAAATATGTTTCCGTTGAAAAGCTATTTTTCTTGGAACCAAATATTGTAAATGACTTCCATTCTTTGTCTGTAGGCTTTTGGTTTATTTTAATACTCATTGTAATTATTCCTTATCACATATTAATTAATGCAACATCTAAGAAATTCATCAGCTATTATTTCATCTATTGGAGAGCGTAACCATTCCATGTGCCACTGAACCCCATACACAAAAGATGCGTTTGGATATCTTATAGCCTCAACCGTGCCGTCACTCGCAGTGCATTCAATATTAAGTCCATTGCCCAGAATGGACACTCCCTGAGTGTGAAGGGAGTTAACATGACATATATCCGACACTTCACTGCCAGAACATAAACGCTTAATAAGAGAGTTATCACACAGAGAAATACTGTGTGTTGGTGCATATTTTTCATAAAGTGAAGGGCTTTTTTTTGCTCTGTGATCTATTCTCCCTGGAATTTTATGTAATTCTTTATATAAATCACCACCAAAAAAAACATTAATTTCTTGAAAACCACGGCAGACACCTAGAATGGGTTTGTCAACCTTTAAAGCGTATTCAATTAAACTCATCGCAGTATAATCACGAGCTAAATCATTGATGCCATTTGTATCTTCCTCAAGAAATCCATTTATTCCTTTTGTATCCTTTCTTAAGGAAACATTACTTGGCGATCCTGGTAAGAAAACCCCATCAATCCTATCAATAATATTTTTCGCATAGCATGAATCAAAACATGTTGACATAGCAGGTATGAGTAGTGGTACTGCGTTCAATTTTTTTTTGATAAAATCCAGATAACTTTTAAAAACAACATGATGTAGATCCGAATCATCATCAATCATTCTTGCACAGCAAAGAACGCCGATAACTGGAGTTTTCATATAATCGTACCATCAATAAAATTGATCGTTGACCATGACGAGGTTTTGGAATACGCCTTCATACGATATTCAATTTCTACATGCTCATACTTTTCATGACAATGATCTTTTTCATTACTTAACCAATTCATTACTTGTAAAGTTGTAGGAAAGTATTTATCTTCCGTTTTTTCAAAAAATTGTGCTGAAAGTGAATATATCTCATCAATAAAATCTACTGTGTCTAATATGTATTGATTGATTGATGAGACGTTTTTGCACAAAAACAATTCAATAAATCTATCACGAATAGAGCTTTCAACATTGAGTTGTTTTAAGCGCGTTAAGATCCATTTCCTTTTATAGTCTGTATTTCCAATCAAACAGAGATAAGCTAACATTTGTTTTATTAGGTTCTCTCTTGCCAGATCAAAACATCTTTCTAGTTCACCTTTTTTCCAAGCACCAGAAATATCGAGTAAGTCTGAGAAATCGGAAGCATTCAGGCGATATAAATAATATCGCATAATAGATTGATTAAATCCTTCACGAAGATTTTTAAACCCAGGTTCATTATAGATGCAGATACAATGATGAATTCTATGAATGAACGAAAGATGTCTTTCAGGCATCTCTTTTGTTAAGAGAATATGATTGCTCATAGCATAATTATAGTTATCAATCAGCGTTTTTTGCATGGTTTCTAATTCGCTGAAAGTTTTAAATTCCACATCAACTTTAATTCCGGTTTTCTCAACGGGAAGATGAATAAGTAAAATATCTTCATCATCACCATCCTTGAGTATTTCTTTTGTTGTGCTTATCACTCTGAAATATTTAGATATATCCATTTTTTTGGATTTTTTATACCTATCAGTGATTACATAAATATCGATGTCTGAATATTCATTTCCTATCCCCTCAACCAGCGTACCTGATGCAATGATAATATCATTGGGTAGCAGTCCAAGAGGTTCAATGTAAGAATTTAGATCAATGGATATTCCATTCGGCAACATAAAATCGAAGCATGTGTTTTTCATACACTACCTTTTATTTGTTTATTTTCATTCTCCTAAAAATCTATGCTGATTTTATAGCGCCCTGCTACAGCATTAAAACTGCTTGAGTCACATTTTTTGCATTTTTATGACAGTAAATTATGGCCGACTATATGCTATACTGAATATTCTAATTAACTTTAATTAAGACTATGCATTACAATAAGTTACAAGCATTCACTCTACAAGGAATACGTAATGATGCATGTACATGACCATGCGGTTTTTTTACACGCTCAGGACTTACTTTTAAACGGTATAAACGCTTCAAGCGAGAGGCTATTGACTGCTGGAGGATGTTTTATCCTTATTCCTCCATGCTTTACCGCCGAAGATGTCAGGAAAATTGTCTCTCTTGTTAATCAATATCCTTCCAAAAGAAATAATTTTTTTAGCACTACGAATTCATTAGTATGATAATTATATTATATGTGTTTTAGCTTATCTAATGTGCATCAATATAATTTCCATATTATTTAATTCAATGAAAATAATTATCATGATTATCCAATTTCTCTTCTTATTAACGACCATGTTACCGAAATAAATAACGAGTCTGGGTAATATCAGCACATAAATGAGATATCATCAGGGAGAGAAGACGCGGAAAAAGAACTCACGACGCTGGATAGGTGTGTGACTGCTTTGTCAGAAAAAGATTTCCCGTGTTTGCACTGGGTCGGTGTCCATATAAATTATTTAGCCCTGATGGTTTGAGCTCATCGCCATGATGCTGTTCCTACTACCTGTATTGATTCGAAGTAATGTACGTAGAGTAGTGCTTTCGCTGGCTCATTGCTAACAAGGCTATTTTTGAGGGGGCATAAATATTTTTATGAGGAGGTTATGCCCACGGATGCTGGATAAAAAACATGACCCGCACTCACCGCACTACGCACATCGGCTGGCCTGAGACTGGCTCGGCATGGATCTCTGCATCGATGCTGAATACCCGTTGTAGTAATTCTGGTTTCATGACTTCGTGTGGCGAGCCCTGTGATCCTACCTACGTAATGTGGACACAGCCCTAAGCGAGGTTCTGGTTTTCAAACTGTTCCGGGCTGAGACCGCCACAGGCGCTGTGACGACGCCACCGATTGTAATCGCACTCGATATAATTAAACACCGCCGTTCGCATTATTTCCCGGTTGGCAAAGTACTCACCGTGGATACATTCCACTTTCAGTGAGTGGAAAAAACTTTCCACGCCGGCATTATCGTAACAGCATCCCCTTGCGCTCATACTGCCTCGCAGATTATGGCCTTTCAGCATGGCCTGATAGTCTGCTGAACAGTACTGACCGCCACGATCAGTGTGAACTATGACGTTTTGAGGCCGTTTACGTCTCCACAGTGCCATATGTAGTGCATTACATGCCAGCGCCGCCGTCATTCTCGATGACATCGACCAGCCGATAACGGCACGCGACCACAGGTCAATGACCACCGCCAGATACAGCCAGCCTTCATCTGTACGTAAGTAAGTGATATCTCCCGCCCATTTTTGATTCGGGCCGCTGGCGATAAAATCTTGCTTCAGCAGATTTTCAGACACAGGCAGGCCGTGCTCCCGGTAGCTGACCGGGCTGAACTTCCGGGCAGCTTTTGCTCGCAGCCCCTGACGGCGCAGACTGGCAGCAATGGTTTTCACGTTATATTCCGGTAGCTCATCAGCCAGTCGTGGGGCACCGTACCGCTGTTTGGCGTTATTGAATGCCTTGCTGACAGCATCATCGCAGACAAGCAGGAACCGCTGACGCGAGTTGACCTGATGGCGGCGACCGCGCCAGGCATACCAACCGCTGCGGGCGACCCGCAGTACCCGGCACATGGCTTTGATACTGAACTCAGCCCGATGTTTTTCGATAAAGACATACTTCATTTCAGGCGCTTTGCAAAGTATGTCGCGGCCTTTTGGAGAATGGCCAGCTCCTCATCCCTCTCCGCCAGTTGGCGCTTGAGGCGGGCAATCTCTGCTGCCTGTTCACTCTCTCGCTCAGAGGAGGTTGTCTGACTCTGCTGCTTGCTACGCCAGTTATAGAGCTGGGATTCGTACAAACTGAGTTCACGAGCAGCGGCAGCAACACCGATGCGTTCTGCAAGCTTGAGGGCTTCGTTGCGAAATTCAGGCGTATGTTGCTTACGTGGTTTTTTACTGGTTGATACGGATTTTGTCATGTGAGCTACCTCTGGTAGAGAGTTTACTCACTTAGTCACGTGTCCACTATTGGCGGGTAAGATCAGAGACAGGGATGCGTATCCGATTTTTCCACTATTGCTCGAACGCGCGAGGCGGCTCGCAAGTTTGCCATGAAGAGGTATAAGGTCAATAAAACGAAGATTGAGTACAATCGGGAAGCAATCAATGTTGTTGAGCTTATAATGGGTGACATTTTTGCCTAATGCCGCAATCATTCATAGGGTAAGATTGCTGTAGTAAAATAAGGTGTTAGTCTCGGCAATGGGTTCAAAGAGCTTGCCCGTCAGGAGTTGAGAAGGCAGGGGATTGAGCCGAAGGGCTGAAAGTTAGCTGATTAGCAGAACAGATAACCAAGGGAATGGTATTGGTGGTTATCAATGTTCTTTGACGCAAAGGATGCGAAATATGGACAACTACCTAAATAGAAATAGTGTTAGTAATCAATATTTTTTGGCTATGGCTCAGGCCGCCGCGTTTGATCTAATGAAAACGGCCAGAATTGTATCATCCCGCCATATTAACGATCTTTTTCTTAAAGCAAAATTTGAGGATGAAATTCGGCGTTTTTCTAATAGAAATCTGGACATCGTTAGAAATGCCAGTAGTTCATCAGAATGTCAGGTTGCTATTAATAACATCAAGGAAGAGTGTGCCAATATTGAAAAGCAGGGAACAATGCTTTCTCTTGAAAAAGCCAAAGTATTTATTACCATCAACATGGAGAAAAGAGAGAAGGAAATTGGTTATACAATAAATGCAATCGGTGTGATGGTTGGTGGTGCACAGGTTGTTTCTGGAGTTGGTGTTATCGCAGCGCTACATCTTTCGTCGGTAAATTTATTGGTGCTCATATTGTATTAAACGGCGTAAGTTCATCTATGGAAAATTTTTTACATCTTATTGGTCGTGATAATAGCGTCGGATTTATGAAGTCTGGCTATATACGTACAGCAGAATTTTTGGGGTTTGATAAAAAATCAGGCCTGTTGGCTTATCACTCAGTCGATCTTGTCACTTCATTCTATGGTATCGTAAAATTAACACAAAAACCTGATGCCTGGCGGCTTTTTAGATATATTTCCAGTGATTATTATAGAAAAATAAATACGATGAGCAGAGCAGAGCAGAGCAGAGCAGAGCAGAGCATCGCTGATGCTGAAGATGGTTGGGGCTGGAAATAAGATACGGATAATGTCCGATATATATAAAGATGATTCTCTTTAATCTAATGGGCTGACTCAGCCCATCTTACTTTTTCTCTTTAGGTAGGAATATGATTTATATGCTAAGTTCATTGGGGTAAGATAATAGACTAGAAAAATAAAAATAAGTGTAAATAAAAAATATACCGAGATGACAATAATGTCATATTTTATAATCAGGGTTGTTATAAGTATAGTGATTAGAACGATACATAAAAAACATCCAGTGTGAAATCTGCTTTTTAACGTGTGTGTTAACATCAATAATGTCTCTTCACTATTTTCACCACGAGAGATTATTTTCCTCATGAAATTAACATCCCCCTGAGTGAAACCATTTTCTAAGAGCTCTTTTTCTATCTCTTGGTCATTCATATTTCTTCGCCTTTATTAGTCTATATGATTTATACGCCAACTTCATTGGCCCTATGTGATAAACTAAAAAAAGAGAAAGCATCATGACAAAAAAATAAACAAAGAATTCAACTGAATCAACCGGTGTATTAAAAATAAAATTAATGGTAAATGCAGAAATTATAACAATAAACAAAAAGCATCCATTATAGAACCGTGCTCGTAATGTATGAGTCAGATTTTGTAGTGTCTCTTCACTATCCTCACCACGAGAGATTATTTTTCTCATGAAGTTAATATCTTTCTGAGAGAAACCATTCTCTAAAAGTTCTTTTTCCATTTCCTGATCATTCATTTTTTATCCCGATTTTATTGTGTTTGATAGGGCGTAGAGACATTTTAACACTATCGCCCATCAATTATGTATTAGTAAGTCGAATCAGTCCATAAGAGGAAAGAACTGGTTCTTGCTACCACATGCTCCCATTCGATTGATGCAAATTTGAACGAAATACTTTCCTGTGGCTGGGTTTCATTATGTGTCAATGAGTTAGGATAGAAAAACTGAATGTCATTGATAACCGCATCTCTCAGCACCATTTTAAAATAGAGTTCGTTGCCACCGGATTGTGATGTTCTGTAAAACAGAAATTCACAGGTTAGTTTTTCGTTATCGCCTAATGCCTGGGCAATAAGTGGGGTGGCTTTATCTATTGGCTTTCTTATTTCTACGGGGTTGAGAGCAACATTATCCTGTCGAGTTATTCTATTCATTAACTCATAAACAAAAATTTCATCTTCATGAGCGATCTGATATTTGTTGCCAATCGAGTCTGCACTTGAACAGCCCGCAGAGATTAGACCTTGTTTGATACCGGTGAGTTTCAGATAGATCAAATTTGCCATTATCCATTCCTTAATGTTGTCTATAATCCTGCCCCATAAATCCTTTTTCCTTATGGGAGGGTAATTTCTGCATTTTTTAGTCAGTGAGTCAATTAGCTGCTATTATAGTATGTTCATCATTCTAATAATTATATTTAATATAGTTTCTGTTGTTATTATTTGTGTGAGATGGATTCTGGTGCGAAGAAAAATGTAGACCAGCGGAAAACCAAAAAAGGTGGTGCATCCGATTAGTAGAACATGCATTTATCAATGAAGGCCCGAGGATCATGCCGTTTAACAAAACCTAGGGAAAATGAATATTAACGTAGGCCATGTACGTACTTCAACAGGTCTGGTTGTACATCAAATATCAAATAATAAAGGCACTCCCCCCTTTGTTACGCTCACATGTAGCCTGAATATTTTCCTGCCTAAAATGGCCATTTCTTTGACCAGAAATCGTCGTTGAAAAGCTCATTTCACTGCCATTGTTGATAATTTTTGTTATGAAATAATTATAAATTGTATAATTTAGATAACAATTCTTATTATGCTATGTTTTGTAGTATAAAAAACTGAAAATTTTAATTAAAAAATAAATGATTGCTAAATTATCTAATATTTATACCTTAACAAATAAATAGTTTCTTTAAGTGATATAGGTATTTGTTCTGTCAAAAGTAAAAAATAGAGATTAAATTTCCTTATTAAATTAAAATGAACAAGGTAAATATAGATTTTTATTTTTGTTAGCGTATTAAGTATTTCGTTTTTAACGAAATTAAAAGGCGCAAAATATATTCCTTTTCCGTTAATTGAAACTCAGTGTTTTATTTTGTTTTTTTATGATTATTTTTACTTTTATTTAATTTAACTTATTGTTTTTTATGTTATTTTTGTTTTATCGATTCTATTTAGTTGCTCTGCTATATAAGCGTTGACCATGTGTTTGTGTTGTGTGTATGATCTAAACTCAAAATATGAATGTATTTTACTTCCTTTTTGGTGTGAATTTTTTACACCGATAAATCGTAATATTACGATTTTATTATGGTTTTTAATTCGTTTTTAATTTATTTCATCTCGCTGGTCGAAAAACAAATGTACTATTTGTTTGCCGAATCACTGCTGTTCTTATGGGCTATGGCAGGCTTTGGTAGGAATCGACTTTACTTCTCCGGGCCCAAGCGCCCTTACGTTGGTATAGACACATGGCAAAAGGAACTGATGGTGCATCTGTCGCACCAAAGGAACGTATTAATATTAAATATGTTCCGGCCACTGGTGGTCAGCAGGCGGAAATAGAATTGCCGTTGACGCTGATGATCGTGGGAAATATGAAAGGTCGCACAGAGGAAACGCCGATCGAAGAACGTCAGACGGTATCGATCGATAAAAACAATTTTACCTCTGTGATGAAAGAAGCAAATCTGGAGCTAAATTTCAGTGTGCCAAATCGCCTTGAAGAAGAAAGTCAGGACGATCTGCCGGTGAAGCTGAGCATCAGTGGCCTGAATGATTTCTCCCCTGACCGCATCGCCCAGCAAGTGCCTGAACTGCGTAAGCTGCTTGATTTACGTGAGGCATTGGTCGCGCTGAAAGGCCCCCTCGGCAATATTCCCTCATTCCGTAATCGTTTGCAGGATCTGTTGTCCAGCGAAGAAGCCAGAGAGCAGCTTTTGAAAGAGCTCGATCTGGTAAAACCCGCCGAATAATTGACGAAATAGGGAAATAAATATGTCAATAATTGAAGAACAGGTTCAGGCAGGCGCTGCCAGCGCTTCTGGGTCGCTGCTTGATGACATCATGGCTCAAGCGCGTATCAGCCCAGTTGATGAAGGCTACAGCGTGGCTAAACAGGGTATTGCCGCGCTGGTCGCTAACATTCTTGATAGCGGTAACGCAGCAGAACCCGTGAACAAAGCGCTGGTCGATAGCATGATCGTCGAACTGGACAAAAAGCTCAGCAAGCAGATTGACGTTATTCTGCATGCTAAAGAACTACAGGAACTGGAATCTTCCTGGCGTTCTATGAAACTTCTAGTTGATCGCACTGATTTCCGTGAAAACATCAAACTGTTGGTGTTGCATGCGACGAAAGAAGAGCTGTTGGAGGATTTCGAATTCGCCCCTGAAATCTCACAGTCTGGCTTCTATAAGCACGTATATTCCAGCGGTTACGGCCAGTTCGGCGGCCAGCCTATCGGTGGCGTAATTGGTGACTATGCGCTGACGCAAAGCTCACCAGATATCAAGCTGATGCAGTATGTCAGCGCTGTTGGCGCGATGGCGCATGCGCCGTTCATCTCTTCCGTTGCTCCGACCTTCTTTGGCGTGGATCGCTTCACCGATCTGCCTTCTATCAAAGATCTGAAGTCCGTTTTCGAAGGCCCGGCTTACACGAAATGGCGTTCACTGCGTGAGTCCGAAGATGGTCGCTATCTGGGGCTGACGGCACCGCGCTTCTTGGCTCGCCTGCCTTATGACCCGGTAGAGAACCCGATTAAGGGCTTCAACTACAAGGAAGATATCAGCACCAATCACGAACACTATCTGTGGGGCAATACCGCCTATCTGATGGGAACGGCGCTGACGGACAGCTTTGCGAAATATCGCTGGTGTCCGAACATCATTGGTCCGCAGAGTGGTGGTGCGATTACCGACCTGCCCGTGCATGTTTATGAAGCCATGGGCCAACTTCAGGCCAAGATCCCGACTGAGGTCCTGATCACCGATCGTCGCGAATATGAAATGGCCGAAGAAGGCTTTATCACGCTGACGATGCGTAAAGACAGCGACAATGCGGCCTTCTTCTCGGCTAACTCGGTGCAGAAGCCGAAGGTGTTCCCAAACACCAAAGAAGGCAAAGAAGCGGAAACCAACTACAAGCTGGGTACGCAACTGCCGTACATGTTCATCATCAACCGTCTGGCGCACTACATCAAAGTGCTGCAGCGTGAACAGATTGGCTCATGGAAAGAGCGTCAGGATCTTGAGCGTGAGTTGAATACCTGGATTAAACAGTACATCGCCGATCAGGAAAACCCGCCGGCAGATGTTCGTAGCCGTCGTCCTCTACGTGCCGCACAAATCAAAGTGCTGGATGTAGAAGGAGAACCAGGTTGGTATCAGGTCACCATGTCTGTGCGCCCGCACTTCAAGTACATGGGCGCGAATTTTGAGCTGTCGCTGGTAGGACGTTTGGATAAGGAATAAGACTCATGCCGTCTCTTTCTGCTTGGGAAAGGGGAAACGCGGCAAGTCTGTTTGATCGTATCCGTGGGGAGGAGCGTCGTTCCTCCCCTGAAACGGACGTTGAAGCACTGATCGAGTCTGTTAAGCGTCAACTGGACAATGTGCTCAACACCCGGCCCGGAAATTGCCGCAGCGCACCTGAGCTTGGCGTGATTGATTTTAATGACGCGACGCAAGGTGGTGCGGATATTCGAGGGAAAATCCGGGAGGCGATCCGACAGTGCATCTGTCGCTTTGAACCTCGAATTGTTCATGTGGACGTCAACACGTCGGACTATTTATCGAATCCGATGGAGATGTCGTTTCAGGTTACCGCCCGGGTCAGATTGGAAGATCTGGAGCAGGTTGCCTCTTTCAATATCCATATGGATAGCCACCGCCATTACAGAATGATCTGATTATGTCACTGGAACATTTTTTCAGGGATGAGCTGACCTACTTGCGCCTGCAAGGGCGTGAATTCGCCAAGGCGCACCCTGAGCTTACCCGATTTTTGTCAGAACAAACCACAGATCCAGACGTCGAGCGTCTGCTAGAAGGGTTCGCCTTTTTGACAGGAAGCCTGCGGGCGAAGATCGAGGATGAGTTTCCGGAACTGACACACGGTCTGCTGGGCATGCTTTGGCCTAATTACCTGCGGCCCGTACCGAGCATGACAATTATGCAGTTTTCGGTACTCCCCGGCGCGATTGCGCAGCCCGCGTTTGTTGAACGCGGCTGTGAGCTCGACAGCCTGCCGATTGACGATGTGGTCTGCCACTTTCAGACCTGTCACGATGCCTGGATTTACCCAGCGGATATCCGCGAGATCAAGGTACAAAGCGGTAACGATCTTTCTACCATTACGCTGGATATTGGGCTACATGGCCCGCTATCGCTAAGCGATCTGCAACTCGACAAACTGCGCTTTTATCTGGGCGGTGATACCTATACGGCCTACGAACTCTATTTCTGGATCGCCAGCCAGCTGTCGCATATTGAGCTAGAAGTTGATGGGCAACGCTTCCGTCAGGAAGCCAATGTGCTGAAGACGGTCGGCTTTGAGCGTGAAGATGCGCTATTGCCGTATCCCGGTAACGTTTATTCGGGCTATCGTATCTTGCAGGAATATTTTTGTTTTCCTGAAAGTTTTCTCTTTTTTCAACTCGCTGGCGCAGTATGGCCTGATCTCCCGCTGACAGTAACCGAATTCCGCCTACATTTCTGCTTTGATCGTCCGTTGCCGGCGGAACTGAAGATCCGTCCTGATTCGTTCATGCTCAACTGCGTGCCTGCGATCAATCTCTTCCAGCATGATAGCGAACCGATCAACCTCAGCGGGCGCCAGACGGATTATCCGTTGAAGGCCAGCTACCGTGACGCGGATAGCTTTGAAATTTTCTCTGTGGATAAAGTTGAGGGTTGGGTTGAAGGGAATTCAGGCCGTGCTCGCGGCATTCCGCGCACGTACCAGCCTTTTGAGAGCTTTCAACACCAAATTGAGCGAGCCAAAGGGCGGCTGGCGCTCTATTACCGTATTCGGATAAGAGAAGCGGTGAACGGCAATGGTTTTGATCACATGCTCTCTTTTGTCCGCGGTGATGAGCAGGAAGTGATTGATTTGGATGAATCGATCTCGGTGACGTTGACCTGTACCAATCGATCGCGTGCAGCACAGTTGTCTGTTGGGGCGATCTGCGTGCCAACAGGGAATTCCCCGTCTTTCGCAACGTTCCGTAATCTGGTTCGGCCGACGCGACCGCTGCGTCCTGCGATGGATGGGAGTCTGCACTGGACGCTGATCTCCAACCTGTCTTTGAACTATGTGTCACTGCTGCGGCGTGATGCGCTGGTACAGATTCTGCGAACTTACGATTTCCCAGCGCTGCACGATAAGCAGGCAGAGCAAGCCTCGCGTAAGCGTCTAGCGGGTATCGACTCTATCGAAACCACCCCTATCGATCGTCTGGTTCAGGGGATGCCGGTTCGCGGTTTGAAATCAATTCTGTCAGTACGGCAATCCGCGTTCTCCAGTGAAGGAGAACTCTATCTGTTTAGCACGGTGCTGGCGCATTTCTTCTCGCTATACGCCAGCGTCAATGCTTTCCACCTGTTGGAAGTGGTCAACATCGATAACAAGGAGCGCTACCGATGGCCGGTACAGATAGGTCAACACTCAATGATGTGACGTTCCGTCAGGATGTCTCTCGCTTTAATTTTTTCCAATTGGTGGAGTTACTTAACCAAATGGAAGGCGTGGATTTGGAACAAGCGCTGGATTTTCGTCCTGAACAGGAGCGTCTGCGCTTCCGTTCTACGGCCTCCATCGGTTTTCACCCTAGCGATGTCTTGCAGGTGGGACGCGATGATGAGGGACGTCAGGAACTGGAGGTTGCATTTTTGGGTCTGCACGGCAGTCAGTCACCGATGCCTGGCTATTACCTTGAAGAGCTAGCCTGGGAGTACGCGCAAGGCGAACAGAAGCTGGGCGTGTTTCTCGATTTCTTTCATCACCGTTTACTCACGTTATTGCACCGCGCATGGCGGAAATACCGCTATCACGTCCGCTTTCAAAATGAGGGTGAAGATGGATTCTCCCGTCTGATGTTTGCACTTGTGGGGCTAGGGAATGATGCCGTACGCGATAGCCTGCCGGTTAACCGCGCCAAGATGCTTTCCTACGCTGGGGTACTCGCCAGCCCCAGCCGTTCCCCGGAAGTGGTCGCAGGTTTGGTTATTCACTGTTTTGACCTAGATGACGTTGCTGTTATGGCTTGGCAGCACCGCCGCGTGCCCATTGATGAAGGGCAGCAGAACCGTCTGGGCAAAGCAAACATGATGCTGGGCGGTGATTTTGTTATCGGTGACAAAGTAAATGACTGCGCGGGTAAATTTTTGCTCAAGGTCGGCAATCTCAGTTTTAGCCGCTTTCTCAGCTTTTTGCCCAACGGCGAGCATTTTCAGCCGCTGGTGCGTTTTGTCTCTTTCATTCTTCGCGATCAGTTGGCCTGGGATCTGCGTCTTGGCTTTGCGGAAGGTGAAGCCAAGGGCTTAAGCCTGGGCAGTGAGCAAAGCAGCCGATTGGGATGGAGCAGCTTTCTCGGGCAGCCACCCGCGGATCCCTATGTGACGATTTGTGTGCAGGAGTAAATGTGAACGTAATCCATCCACTCACGTTGGTTGTGCTCAACAGTGAGCAGCTCGATATCAATTCTCAGGTGCAGCACCAGTTCGATCATCGTGGTGGCACGCTGGGCGCGTCGGAAAAAGACCAGTGGCAGCTAAGAGATAGGCTGGGCTCGGTGGTCCCTGCACATGCACATATCGAAATGACCGATGGTTATTTCAGCCTGTGCGATCTGAGCGGGCAGTCTTTTATTAACGGTTCTCTGTCGCCGATTGGGCGAGATCGCAAAGTCATTTTGTCGCACGGCGATGAGCTGGTTATCGGGCCTTTCCGGTTGGGCGTTTATATCGGCGACCCCACCACGGAACAGGATATCGATCAGGTATTAGGGCAGGGCACGGTCGATGTGCTGGGCGGCTGGCTAAGTGAAGATAAAAAAAGGCGCTCAACGGATCTGGCCGATCCTGCGGTTGTGTTGAATGACCCGCTGTGGGCGCTACAGAAAGAACAGAGCCAGCCACTCTTGCCATCAGACAGTGAGACGGTCGGAGCTTCGCTCACGACCTCTCTTTCTTCTTTTTCTTCTGCTGAGGACACCATGGATCAGAAATTTGTGGAATTACCGACCATCAACACACCGTACGCGGGAGACGGGCTGGAGGGCTACAGCGATGGCACTTCTCTGGCGCCGCTGATGCGCGGGCTGGGGCTGTCGCTTCAGCCGGGCGATGATGCGCGATTGCGCGAAATGCTGGAGGAAATGGGGAAAAGCCTGCGTGCGATGGTTGAAGGCCTGCTGGCATTACAGACGGAACAGGCGGCAATGGCGGACACGCATTTACGCCCGATTGAGGATAACCCGCTGCGTCTGGGGTTGGGCTATGCGGATACGCTGTCGGTGCTGTTTGCCGAAGGGAAAAGCCCGGTGCACCTGTCTGCGCCCGCCGCTGTGGAAGAAGTGTTGAACAATGTGCGGGTGCATCACATCGCGAATCAGCAGGCGATTGCCGTGGCGTTGGAAAATATTCTTCAGGCCTTTTCGCCTGCCGCGTTGCTTAACCGCTTTGAGCACTATCGCCGCAGCGGCGAACCGCTGGCAGCGGATGACGGCTGGGCGTGGCAGATGTATCAGCACTACTACCGTGAATTAACGTCGCCGCGCCAGCAGGGATTCCAGAAACTGTTCCATCAGGTGTATGCGCAGGCGTATGACCGCTCCGTGCGTCAACAGCAGGAGCAAAAATAATGCTGCGGGCTCTGTGCTTATGTTCCCTGATGTTCCTGCTGTCGGGGTGTACCACGCTGGGCAAAATGGCGCAGGTGGCGGCGAATCCCGATATTCAGGTGGGCAGCAACAATCATCAGCCTTCTACCGTAGGGTTTAGCCTGCTGGCGGAACCGGACGTTAATCCGAACGACAGCGGTGAAGCTGCGCCTATCGAATTCCAACTGGTGCTGTTGGCGGAAGATTCACGCCTGTTAGCCACCGATTACGACCAGATCACGACGGATATCGAAAAGGCGTTAGCCAAGAATTACCTCAGCCATCAGGACTACACGCTGTTGCCAGGGCAGTTCAAATATCTGCCGCCCGAAGCGCTGGATGAAAAGGTGCACTACCTCGGCGTGGTGGCGCGCTATGCGGATTCGGAAAGCGCCGAGTGGCGCAAAGTTATCAAGCTAAAGAATACCGGGCAGACGTATCAGATCCTCGTGCACCTGCGCAGGGATGAAGTCGAAATCAAAAAAGACCAAGAAGAAGAATAATTATGTCGAGTCGCAATCGCATTATCTGGCGGGAAGGTCTGTTCATTAAACCGCAGCATTTTCAACAGCAGCAAAGACACACCGATTACGCACTGCACGCGCGTCTCAGCGCCCTCAGTGATTATTTCTATGGCTTGCAGTCGCTGGCGATTAATGAGGAATACCTCAATTTTGGTCGTATCGCGCTGGTTAACGCTAGCGGAGTGATGCCTGACGGCACCGTGTTCAATATTCCGAATGATGACGCTCTGCCGTTGCCGCTGGAGATCACCGACGTCGCGCTGGCAAATCAGAAAGTGTATCTGGCGCTGCCGCTGGCGGTAAACGGCGTCAGTGAAGTCGGGCAGCCGGGGCAGGGCATCGCCAGCCGTCTGCAATCACATCGGCATGACGTGCGCGATTTGCACAGCGACGGCGGCGATATCGTTTCTCTGGAAGTCGGCAAGGTCAGCCTGCGCCTGATGCTCGATCGTGATGATCGCAGCGCCTATGCCTCGCTGGCGATTGCCAATATTCTGGATAAACGCCCTGACGGCGGTTTGATCCTAGATCCTAACTTTATGCCATGCAGCATCAGCGTTACCGCGATCCCCACCTTAAAACGCTTTTTGGGTGAATCTGCCGGTTTAGTAGCAGAGCGCGCACGCAGTCTGGCGCAGCGTATTGCCGCACCGGGGCAACAGGGTGTGGCGGACGTGGCCGAATTTATGATGCTGCAATTGCTTAACCGCGCTCAGCCTAAACTGTCGCATCTGGCGCGCCTTGGCACGTTGCACCCTGAACGCCTGCACGAAACGCTGGTTGAGCTGTGTGGTGAACTGATGACGTTTACCGATGAGTCGCGTCTGCCGCCGGAGTTCCCCGCCTATCGCCACGAACATCAGCAGGCCAGTTTTGAGCCACTGATGATGGCGCTGCGTCAAGCCTTGAGCACCGTGCTGTCGCCGCGCGCCGTTTCCATCCAACTGAAGAAACAGCCGTATGGCGTGATGGTGGCAATGGTTGGCGATGCGGAATTGATGGCCAGCGCCGAGTTTGTACTGGCGGTACGTGCGCGTATGCCACAGGAGCATCTGCGTAAACAGCTGCTGCAACAAACGAAGATTGCCTCCAGCGAGAAGATCCGCGAACTGATCAGTCTGCAATTGCCTGGCATCCCGCTGCTGCCACTGCCAGTCGCGCCGCGTCAGTTGCCTTATCACGCAGGTTACAGCTATTTCCAACTGGATAGACAAAGCCCTGCCTGGCAGGTGCTGGTGTCTGGCAACACGCTGGCGTTCCACATTGCCGGCGAATTCCCGGAACTGGATATGCAGCTTTGGGCTATTCGTGGTCAGTAGTCAGGAGAGGAAGAGATGAGCATCGAAGTGATTAAAAATGAGCAACTGGGCGATCTGCTTTTTGACCATGCCCGACAAATGGATATGGACTCTGACTACTGGTTCCGCCTGCGTGGACAAAGTATTAACCCGATGGTGGATGCAGTCACGCCGCTGCTGGGCATGGTAGAGCGGGTCCGCCAACTTTCTGCCTATGGGGGCGTAGAGGATCTCTATCAGCGCGTGGTGTCTGAAATTCAAGCCATTGAGCAGGAATTGCATTCTCATGGCTATGAAAACGGTGTGATTTTGTCTTTCCGCTACATTCTCTGCACCTTCATTGATGAAGCCGTGATGGGGAGGGAGTGGGGCGGGCAAAGCATGTGGTCGGCACACTCCCTGCTGACCCGTTTTCACAATGAGACCTGGGGGGGCGAAAAAGTGTTTGTCCTGCTGGAGAAGCTGCTGGACGACCCAACCCGCTATCGCGACATTCTGGAGTTTATCTACCTTTGTCTCTGTCTGGGTTTTGAAGGGCGCTATCGGGTGATGACACAGGGGCGTGAAGAACTGAACCGCGTCGTGAGCAAGCTGCATGACACCCTGCGCCCTGAGCCTGCGAATTCGCCAACGGTTTTCCACCTGAATCTGGGGCAGCAGGCTTCGCGCTACCAGCTGCGCAGACAGGTGTCATTGCGCACGCTGTTTGTCGGCGTGTGCGTGGTTCTGGTGGCCGCCTTCGGCCTGTACCGCTATCAGCTAACTCATCAAACCCAGGACGTACTGCGTCAACTGGGAGAATTATTACAATAACAGGAGCTACACCGTGATTCGAATTGAACTGCCGACACTGGTTGAACGACTCAACCCCGTGTGCCGTCATATGCTGGAAGAAGCGGCGGCGCTCTGTATTCAACATCAGGGTGCAGAGATCCGCATTGAGCATCTGTTGATGAAAATGCTGGAAACGCCGCTTTGTGATGTGCGCCAGATCCTCAAGCGTGCTGGCGTCGATGCGGATGAGCTGTCTTCGCTACTGTTGCCTTCCTCTGTGGATAAAGAATTTGACGCGGGCTATCCCTCGTTTTCTCCTCTGCTGGTGGAGTGGTTACAGGATAGCTGGCTGCTGGCCTCGGCCGAGTTCCAACACGCGCGCCTGCGCAGCGGCATATTGCTGCTGGTTTTGCTGCTGACGCCAAATCGCTATGTGGCAGGCGCGATCTCCCGCCCGTTGGCGCAGATTAACCGTGAGCTTTTACGTCAGCAGTTTGATGAGTGGGTGAAGGACTCTGTTGAAACGGAAGTCGCGGTGCAATCCGCCACGGCGGAGCAGGCCGCCGCGGCCACCACGCAGCTGTCCCGCTATACGCAAAACGTGACGGAATCCGCCCGTCAGGGGCTGTTGGATCCGGTGTTGTGCCGCGATCATGAAATCGATCTGATGATCGATATTCTTTCCCGTCGCCGTAAAAACAACCCGATTGTGGTGGGGGAAGCGGGCGTCGGTAAAAGTGCGCTGATCGAAGGGCTGGCGCTGCGTATTGTAGCAGGTGTCGTGCCAGAAAGACTGCGGGATGTGGAATTGCTCACGCTCGATCTGGGGGCGATGCAGGCCGGTGCGTCGGTTAAAGGCGAATTTGAGAAACGCTTCAAAGGTGTGATGCAGGAAGTGAAAGAAGCACCGCGCCCCATCATTCTGTTTATCGATGAAGCGCATACGCTCATCGGGGCGGGCAATCAGGCCGGAGGGCTGGACGTTTCCAACCTGCTTAAGCCTGCGCTGGCACGCGGCGAACTGCGCACCATCGCGGCCACGACCTGGAGCGAATACAAGAAATACGTCGAGAAAGATGCTGCGCTCTCCCGCCGTTTCCAGCTCGTCAAAGTCGGCGAACCGAATGCTGAAGAAGCCACGGTTATCCTGCGTGGGCTGCGTGGCATCTATGAAAAAGCACACGGCGTCCTGATTGATGAAGATGCGCTTCAGGCGGCGGCGCAGCTGTCAGCGCGCTATATTTCCGGTCGCCAGCTCCCCGATAAGGCGATTGACGTGCTGGATACCGCCAGCGCGCGCGTAGCCATTAACCTGACGACGCCACCGCGTGCGGTCAGCCAGCTACAGACCCGCCTGCACCAGCAGGAAATGGAAATCACCCAGCTTGAGCGTCAGGCGCGCATCGGTTTGGGCAATACCGAAGAGCGGTTAGTCGAACTGCGTGACGCCCGCGAAGCGGGAGCGGCATCACTGGCACAGCTTGAGGCCGATTGGCAGCAGCAGAAAATTCAGGTTCAGCGCGTGATTGAACTGCGTACGGCGCTGTTGGATGAAGAGCAAACGATCGATTTTGATGCAGTATCGGCAGCGGCGGAACTGGCCACCTGTGAGCAAGCGCTGGAAATCCTTCAGCAAGCTTCCGTACTGGTTTCCCCCCACGTCGATAAAACGCAGATTGCAGCAGTGATTGCCGAGTGGACGGGCGTACCGCTTAACCGGATCTCACAGGGAGAAATGGATGTGGTTACGCGCCTGCCTGAATTCCTGGGCGAGACGATTAAAGGACAGCAGTTGGCGATTGCCCAATTGCATAAGCACCTGCTGACCGCGCGTGCGGATCTCCGTCGTCCTGGACGTCCGTTGGGGGCTTTCCTGTTGGTGGGACCGAGCGGCGTGGGTAAAACGGAAACGGTGGTGCAGATTGCCGACCTGATGTTTGGCGGACGTAACTATCTGACCACCATCAATATGTCGGAATATCAGGAAAAACATACGGTTTCGCGTCTGATCGGCTCACCTCCCGGTTACGTCGGGTTTGGAGAAGGTGGCGTGTTGACCGAAGCCATTCGCCAGAAGCCGTACTCTGTGGTGCTGTTGGATGAGGTGGAGAAAGCGCATCCAGATGTCCTGAATTTGTTCTATCAGGCGTTTGATAAAGGTGAATTGGCCGACGGTGAAGGCCGTGTCATCGACTGCCGCAACGTGGTGTTCTTCCTGACGTCCAACCTCGGCTTCCAGACTATCGTGAACTATGCCGATCAGGCGGATGTGTTGCTGGATGCGCTCTATCCTGAGCTGGCAGCCTTCTTCAAACCTGCGCTGTTAGCCCGCATGGAAGTCATCCCTTATCTGCCACTGGCACATGCCACCCTAGTCGAGATCGTGCAGGGCAAATTGTCGCGTCTGATTTCTCTGTTGCAACAGCGCTTTGGGGCAGAAGTGATTATTGAGAATGAGGTGCCGGAGGAGATTCTTCGGTTGGCGAACCGCAGCGAAAACGGGGCTCGTATGCTCGAGTCGGTGATTGATGGCGCATTGCTGCCACCTGTCTCGCTACAGCTACTGCAACGACTGTCTGCGGGGCAACCCGTCAGCCGTATTCATTTCCGTGTCGAAGCCGGCCAGTTCCAGACTGAGGTGGAGGGCTGAGTATGCAACATGCCCTCGAACTGGCGCTCGCACTCACCCGACAGCATGATGAGGCCGGTCTGTGCGACTGGCTGCTAGAGACGATGCAGGTCGCCTGGCAGCCTCAAGGGATGCTGCTGGGTATGGTGGATGTCAGCGGCAGACTGCTGACCTGCCAAGGACGAGTGCATGAGACGCCAGTGGCGTTGAATCTGGGAGTGGATGATTTTAGCCACCCGCTGGCTTATGCGTTGCATAAGAATCAGGCACGTACTTGGGATTCTCTCTATGGTGGAGCTCGCATTGAGCACCGCGAGTTTCGGCAAATGCTGGTCTCTGTTGGGACGAATTGCGGGCTTCACGCGCTGCCGCTGCTGTCGGACAGCGGCAAGCCGCTGGCGGTGCTGGCATTGTTGGATATGCCAACGCGCTTGCAAACGCTGCATCAGCAGGGTGAGTGCGAACAGTTGGCACAGGTGTTTTGCCGCCAGCTTATGCTACTGCGTGAGTTGGCACACACCCGGCGGGAACAGGTCGCACTGAGAGATTCGCTCCGCCAGATTAAGGATGAAGGGCTGAGCCGTCGTGAGCAGAAAAAGCGGGTAGAAGCCACGCTAATTGGTCGCTCTGTCGTCATTAAAGCGCTGCATCAGCAGATCTATCAGGCGGCAAAACACCGGCTTTCGGTGCTGATCCAGGGCGAAACCGGTTCAGGGAAAGAAGTGGTGGCGCGCCTGCTGCATGAGTGTTCCGAACGGGCCGACAAACCCTTTGTTGCCATCAACTGTGCCGCGATCCCCGAAAACCTGATTGAAAGCGAACTATTTGGCTATCAGAAGGGGGCGTTCTCCGGTGCGCAAAGCAACAAAATTGGTCTGGTCGAGCAGGCCAACGGCGGAACCCTGTTTTTGGATGAAGTCGGCGATATGCCGCAGTCCATGCAGGCCAAGTTGTTAAGAGTATTGGAAACGCACAGCTTCCGTCCCCTCGGTGCGGAAAGAGAGGTTCATTCTGATTTTCGTCTGATTGCGGCGACGCATCAGCCGCTGGAACAGCAGGTGTCTGACGGGGTATTCCGGCAGGATCTCTATCATCGCCTCTGCCAGTGCCTGTTGCAGGTCGCGCCGCTGCGTGAGCGGCCGGATGATATTCGCCTGCTGTGTGAACACTTCATCGGTCAGTTTGCCGATAAGCAACAAAAACACGTTGGATCCTTGAGCCGAGCTTTCCTGCGCCAACTGGTGGGATACGATTTCCCCGGTAATGTGCGGGAGTTGCGTAACCTGCTGGAAGTTGCCTGTGCGCATACGCTGGACGGTGAAGCGCTGTCCCTGACATCGTTGCCCCCCGAATTGCGTGACCGGCTGACGAGCAGTACAGCTGAGGAACAGGATCGTTATCAGCATATCCACGATTTACGTATCGCCACACAGCGGTATGAAGCCGCTGTGATTGAGGCGCGTTTGCGCCAGTTTCAAGGCAACCGCCTGCTGGTGGCCGATAGCCTCAATATCCCTAAACGTACCCTCGACCACAAATGCCAGAAGCTGGAGGTAAATTGATGTTTCTGACGATGGCACCCTTACTGTTGGCAACCGCCGCGACCCCCGATCCTGCCTGGCAGTCATTATGGGAACAGTGCCAGAATGAAACGGCTTCGGAGATCCGGCTCGCTTGCTATGACGCGCTGGGCCGGGAAGCTGAGCGCACCGGTACGCTGTCCCCACGGGGAGATAATGCGGCTGCTGGCGGAGCGTTTCAACTGGGACGTGAAGCGGACAGCGGCGATATGACGCTCACCCGCGCACTGGCTGATGGTCATACGCTGGTGATTAGCTGCGCCAGCAATATTACGCACTTGCGCTTAACGCTCAGCGAACCCTGGAAAGGGGAGTCCGTCACGGCACAGTTGGATGGCGTAACGGTGTCCGACAGTTGGTTTATCCGCAATCGCGGGCTGCTGCTGGAGTCGGGACGCGGCTTGCCCGCGATTGATGCGTTAAAGCGCTGGATTGGGCATCGCGAACTGGTGCTTAACGGCACGGACGGTCACGCACTGCGTATCGAACTCGCGGGGCTGGGCGAAGCAGTAGCGCCGCTGCGTCAGCAGTGTCACTGGTAAAGGAGGCGTTTATGCATGCACATCCTTGGTGTAAACGCCTGCAAACCTCGTTACCGGATGAGCGGTTGCGTGCGGCAGTATTGGCTGACGATCCGCTCTGGGAAAAAGTAGAAACGGAGCTGGTCAAACTTGGCTCGCTGGCGCATAACCAGGTCGACCTTAACGTGGTGGCGGGGTATTGCCTGACGTTACTGGAAAGCAAAACCAAAGACATGCGGGTATTGGTGCAGCTATTGCGCTGCTTACAACACCCAGCTAAAGCAACACCGTTTTCCACCGCGCTGATGCTGCTGGACAGCTGGCTGGAGAGTTACTGGGTAACCGCGTGGCCTGCCAGTCCGGTTCAGAAACAGAAGTTGATGATCCAGATTGTTCGGCGTTTTGAGAGCGTACTTCCTCGTATTGCAGAAAGTGCATCCAGCGCAGAGCTGGAGCAATTACAGCAATTAACTGAGCAGGTGGCGGCCCGCTGGGGCGAACTGGCGAGCGACAAAGCGGCGCTGATGGATGAGCTGGTGCAGGGCGTTAAGCGCGCTAGACAGCGACAGCAGGCGCAGGAACAGGCGAATCAGACGGCAAAACCGACCCCAGCAGAGAGCGGTAGCTCTGGTGGGAGTGAAACCAGCGCCAGGGCTGCTTCGACGCCCGTCAGTTCGGTGGAGATTAATTCATCCGACGAGCGCAGCTGGCGGCAAACCCAACTGAACGTCGCGGCGCTGCTGGTTGAGCGCCATCCCGATTCACCGATGGGTTACCGTCTGCGACGCCACGCTATCTGGTCCGGCATTGCCACACCGCCGATGTCGTCCAAGGGAAATAAAACTCAGTTGGCCCCCGTCTCGTCAGACCGCGTGGATGAATACCAAAGTGCGCTGGCTCAGGCTGATTTGGCGCTGTGGGAACGCATAGAACAAAGTCTGGTGCTGGCACCTTACTGGTTTGATGGCCACATGTTGTCCGCCTCGGTGGCCTCACGGCTGGGACACGTTTCCGTCGCCAATGCGATTGCCGAAGAGCTTTCTGCGTTTATTCAGCGTGTGCCTGAGCTGCGTGAGCTGGCGTTCAGCGATGGCGCACCTTTTCTGACGGGGAAGTGTAGTCAGTGGTTGCAGTCCAGCCAGCCGGTTCGCGGCGGTGGCGGTGCACGACAGGACGATCTGGTGACAGAGGCGGCGGCCTGTCGGGATGAAAAAGGCATTGGGGCGGCGATGGTGTTATTGGATGAGCGCATGCGTCGCATGAAAGAGCCTCGCGATCGCTTTTATGCCGAGTTAGTACTGGCGGATTTACTCGCCGAAGAAGGGATGAAGTCATTGGCAGCACAGCACTATCAGCACATGTGGCAGGAAAGCCAACAATTGGGCCTGATGCAATGGGAACCGGGAATGGTCAGCCGCGTGGAGCGGTTGGCGGCATCCCGCAAAAAATAAGACATTCGGAGTGAATGGTCACTTATGTTTAAAACAATCATAACCTTTCTACGCAAGCAGTTGCCTAAACTGAAACCCTCATGGCTGCTTTTGGGCGTGCTACTGTGGGTTGTCGTGTTAGTTCTGGCCTGGTGGCTGGGGCCGCGTTTGACGGTGGGAGAGTCCCGTCCGTTGCAGGGAATCTGGGGCCGTGTGGTATTCACGCTGGTCTGGCTGTGGCTGGCGTTTTCCTACAGCGCCTGGCTGGTCTGGCGTCGCGTGCAGCAGATGCGGGCGGAACGCCATGAACAGCAGGTGATTGAGCAGGATCCCTTACAGGGGTTTGTCGATAGCCAGCAGACGTTTCTCGATCGCTGGCTAGAGGCGTTTCAGACCCAGTTGGGTAAAAAAGCACTGTATGCGATGCCCTGGTATCTGACGATTGGTCTGGCTGGCAGTGGCAAAAGCAGCCTGATCCATCGCGCCAATCCGGCAAACAAAATGAATCCGAAGCTGGATGCGGAGCTGCGAGATGTGGCGGCAGGCCAGCAGGTGAGCAGTTGGGTCGGGGAATCCGCGGTGATTTGGGACCCCAGCGGACAGCTACTTGCCCAGCCTGAACTGGAGGGCGATTCACTCGGGCAGCGTCATGCTCGTCTGTGGCAGCACTTGCTACAGTGGCTCAGTGAAAACCGCCGCCGCCAGCCGCTCAACGGTCTGGTACTTACGCTAGATATCTCCTGGCTGGCGCAGGCTGGCGTCGCCGATCGCAAAGCCTACGCGCAGGTCATGCGCGCCCGCCTGCAGGAAATTTCCGTCAACATCAATACACGCTTACCAGTGTATATCGCGCTGACCCGGTTGGATATGCTGAGCGGCTTCGACAAGGTTTATCGCCAGTTGAACCGTGAAGCGCGTCAGGCGGTATTAGGGGTCACGTTTACTCCGCAGGCGAGCAACAGTAAAGGCTGGTTAGAAGAGCTGGAACGCTTCTGGGACGAGTGGGTCACGCACCTGAATGACAACCTGCCAGACATGCTGCTGACGCAATCGGACAGAAGTGTGCGCAATTCGCTGTTCTCGTTCGTTCGCCAACTGGCTGGCGTGAAAGATTACGTGATGGACGTGCTGACGGAAACGTTAGCGACGGGCGAGGATCGCGCGTTCCTGATTCGCGGCGTCTACGTCAGCTCTGTCTATCAACAAGGGGTGCCGTTCGATGCCTTTGCGCAGTCGGCTTCCCGACGTTATCAACTGCCCGAGCCGATTAACCCTGCGCTGCGCGGTGAATCGAATACGTTCTTTGTACAGCGCCTTTTCCCTGACGTCATTTTCCCTGAGGCCAGTCTAGCGGGCGAAAACCGGCTGCATAGCCTGTATCGCCGACGTCGGCTGAGTATCGGCGTCGGCTGTATGCTACTCGCCAGTCTGGCGCTGATTGGCAGCTGGCACCATTTCTACCGGGTCAATGAAGAAGCCGGACGTAACGTCCTGACGAAAGCGCAGGCTTTTATCGGTACCAATGAGCTGGAAGGTCAGCAGGGCTACGGCTATCAGCAACTGCCGCGTCTGAATTTGATTCGTGATGCGACCTTATCCTTTGGTAATTACCATGAGCGCACGCCGCTGCTGGCCGACCTTGGCCTGTATCAGGGCGACAAGATTGGGCCTCATGTTGAAGGCACCTATCTGCAAATGCTGAACCAGCGTTTTCTCCCTGCGGTGATGCAAGGGCTGCTGGAAGATCTGAATCAGGCACCGGCCAATAGTGAGCAAAAGCTGACGATTCTGCGCGTGATGCGGATGCTGGATGATGCGTCAGGGCGCAATAAATCGCTGGTTGAACAGTTTATGGCGCAGCGTTGGCAGAAGGCATTTCCCGGACAGGGCAACGTGCAGGAACAGCTGATGCAGCATCTGGATTACGCCCTTGAGCACACCGATTGGCACAAGGCACGTGAGCAAAAAGATGCGGTAGCGATCAGCACTTTTGCACCCTTTAATCAGCCGATTACGCTGGCCCAGCAGGAACTGAGCAAGCTGCCGATGTATCAGCGCGTTTATCAGAGCCTGGTGATGAAGGCGACGCAGGTGCTCCCGCCAGATTTAGCCATTCGTGATGAAGTCGGGCCGACCTTTGATCCGGTGTTTTCCCTACGTAATGACAAAGCAGGAAGCGTGCCTCGGCTGCTGACGTATCCCGGCTTTAGCGATTATTACCTCAAGCAGGACAAAGCGCTGTTAGAGCTGACGGCGCTGGATGCCTGGGTGCTGGGACAGCGTGAACGTGCACAGTTCAGCGAGGCCGATCGGCGGGAAATTCTGCGTCAGGTGAATGACCGCTACATTACGGATTACATCAACCAGTGGCAGAAAGTGCTGGCGAATATTGATGTGCAGACGCTCGATACGCCGGAGCAGGCGCTCGATATTCTCACTGATATTACCGGCAACGATCAGCCCTTCCAGCGCGTGCTGACCACGGTGAGTGATAACACCCGTATCCGCAAGCTGGCCGATGATGATAACGACACGGCGCAGAGTATTAACACGCGTACTGGTCGTCCGTTTATGACCATCAATGCGGCGCTGAGCGGACGCGGTGAGCAGGGGCCGCTGGTGCAAGAGGTCAATCAGAAGCTGACCGATCTCTATCACTATCTCGATCAGATCGTCAACGCGACCGATCCGGGGCAGGCGGCGTTGAAAGCGGTGCAGGCGCGGCAGGGGAATAAGTTTGCCGATCCGGTGTTCGCCTTACAGCAATATGCCCGCAGTCTTCCCGCGCCGCTGGATCGCTGGGTAGGGCAATTAGCCGGAGAGAGCGCGAGTCTGGTGACCGGGCTGGCGATGTCGTCGCTGAATCAGGAATGGCTGGATAAAGTCGTCACGCCATTCAATGAGAAGCTGGCGGATCGTTACCCCTTCGACCCGTCATCGAACAAGGATGTGCCGCTATCAGAAATGGAAATGTTCTTCATGACTGGCGGGACGTTGGACAGCTTCTATCAAACCAACCTCAAGGCGATGATGGAAAGCGGCATGCTGGAAGAAGGCATGGCATCGCCCCTACAGGCAGAGCTGGTGAAACAGCTTGAACGCGCGACCCGCATTCGCCAGACCCTGTTTAATGCGCAGGGCAGCCTAGAAGTGCATTTTGTTCTTGAACCGCTGGAACTGACGGCGAACAAGCGTCGCAGCGTACTGAATCTGGACGGACAGTTGCTGGAATACAGCCACGGTCGTCGCCAGAAAACGCCACTGGTGTGGCCAAACAGTATGCGCGACGGTGCCGAGAGCAAGCTGACGCTGGTGCCGGACGATCGTGAACGTTCACCGCGCAGTCTGAGCTTTAGCGGGCCGTGGGCGATGTTCCGGTTAATCAATAGCGACCAGTTGACGCAGGTTAATGAGAACACCTTTGACGTGCGCTTCTCGCTGGAGAACGGCGCGATGACGTATCGCGTGTACACCGACGCCAGCCATAACCCGTTTGCCGGTGGTCTGTTTAGCCAGTTCACGCTGCCTGACTCACTTTATTAATTAACTATTGGGAGCCTGCTCAGGCTCCCTATTGCTGGATGATGTGATATGCAAGATGCACAACAGGCTCTGAAAGTGGGCCGGGATCCACGGATGCTGCCGGAGTTTGACGCACTTCGGGCGGAAATTAACAAGCTGAGTCACGCGTCTCGTCCTGATGTGGACTGGATGCTGGTGCATGATATGGCCACCACCATCTTTGAAAAGCAGGGCGTGGATCTCCAAACCGCGATCTACTTTACGCTGGCCCGCTCACGGCTGGCGGGATTGACCGGCTTCACGGAAAGCTGTGAGTTTCTGGCGAATCTGATCGTGACGCAGTGGGATAACTTCTGGCCACCGTTGCATCAGGAGCGGGCGCGTATCGAGATGCTGGATTGGTTTATTGCCCGTATCAGCGAAGTGGTGCGGCAGTACGCTATTAGCCATGAACACAAGCGGCTGGTTTACCGTTGCGAACGTGCGCTGCAACTGATGAGTGAAAAGCTGCATAACTCGGGTTTGAGCCGCATCCCTCGCGTCGAGAATCTGCTGCACTTCGTTGAGGGCTATACCCATTTGTTTGATGAAACTGAGATTGTCATTGTGTCGGACGACCAAGAATTGAAAAAGCAGGATATGCAGATTCCACCCATGGTGTTTTTTCATTCAGACATGGAACCCAGCGCGACGGTGCAAAGCGGTGGTTCATCAGGCTCGGGTCAGGCTGCTCTGCCTGCGGGCAGCATTCTCATCGGACGGGAGAAAGGGCAAATGAAACCGACGGTATTGAAAATTGAGGCGCATAAAAAGCAGAAGCCTGCGTGGTTCTGGTTTGTCTCCGGACTGCTGACCTGCGCGTTGCCTGTCGCAGCCATTACAGGCTGGCAGTATTGGCAGGAACAAAAAGCCGATGCGCTGGCGTTACTGCAACAGCCAGCCTACGCGTTGCCTGCCGCCCCCGATCATAATGACATTCGCCGGGTACGTATTGCTCTGGGCGAGCAGAAATTGCAGGGCATGGAAGGCGAGTTGATCAACCGCTATCAGGCACAACTGGAACAAGTGAAAAATGCCTCGCCTTTCTATCTGTATCAATACGGCAACGGATTGAAAAACGTGATGCAGCAACTCTATCCCGATTCGCTTGCGGTGAAGGAGATGGAGCGCCAATGGCAGATTGCGCTTGAACGTCAGCAGGGTGATGAGCCGAAAACGCTGGGTTACGAACAGGCTCGTGCCAGAGTCAACGAGACGTTACAGCAACTACTGGAATTGGAACGCCAGCGCCGGACGGTGACGATTTCCTATCTGAAATCAAAGCTCTACGATATGCAAAAAGACCTGATGTCGGACGTTCCCTTCGGGATACGGCTGCGGGAGCTTGAGGCGCGTAAAACCAAGAGCCAGCCGCTGACGCCAGCGGAGCTACGCGCGATGGAAGACGAACTGCGCGCCTTCAACGTTCGCTTGTTCCGTTTGCAGCAGAGTAATTCTGCCAGCTGATTGTCGTGAAGGGAAAAACCGCTGAGCACATGATGAAATACAAAAAATTAGTGATAGTCCTGTCAGCCTGTTGGCTGGCGTCATGTCAGGCACCCGTGACGTCGCTCTCTGAATCGGAGTTGGTGGTGTCGGCGAACCGGGGAAACGGTGAGGCGCAATATCAGCTGGCAAAGACGCTAGCTACGCGCTCGCAGTACACCGAGGCGATGCAGTGGATGCAGAAGGCGTCTGGCCTGTCTGAACTTCCGGGTAATCAGGAAATGCGAGCCGCCGCTGCGCTTCAGGTAGGCGACTGGTATCAGGCCGGGCTGGGCGCGCCCAAGAACAGCCCGTTCGCTCGCCAGTGGTGGACAACATCTTCACGTCTGGGAAATGGCGAAGCGGGGCATCGGCTCGGTATGGACTGTCAGGTTCAGCATCAAGGAAAGCTGGTGGCGGCCTGCCTGAGTGCTTTTGAATCCGCTGCGGTAAATGGTTATCCCCCCGCGCAGTTGATTGTCGCCCAGTGGCACGCAACGCATGCGGGCGGAGAAAAAGATGCCGTGTCGTGGTTGCTGAAGGCCTCCGAACTGGGTAATCGGGATGCGCAATACCAGTTAGCGCAGCGCTATGAGCAAGGTAAAGGCGTGGTGATCCGTCGCGATCTGGCCGAACGCTGGTATTTCCGCGCGGCGACGTTGGGGCAGGCACAAGCGCAGCTGTGGATGGCCCGACACGAAGATGGCGAGAATGCGTTGAACTGGTATCAAAAATCCGCGTCATCAGGTGATGCAGAAGCACAGCTTTGGCTAGGCAAAGCATACCGCGAAGGTAAGCGCTTACCTTGGGATGAGCAAAAGGCGCGTTATTGGCTGGATCGCGCCGCATCTGGCGGATCGGGCGAGGCCGATTATTTGCTCAGTCAGAGCCAGACAACGCATGAAAAGCGCGAACAGTATCTGGTTCAGGCTTCCTCTGCGGGCTATATCCGGGCGCAACGCGAACTGGGTGAGCGGTTATTTAAAGCGAGCGAATTCGCGCGTGCGCGTGAAGAATATGCTAAAGCGGCATTAGCAGGAGACACTGAGTCCCGACTAACCTATGGCGAGATGCTGCGGCTGGGGCAAGGCGGAAAAGAGGATTATGTCGAAGCAATGAAGCAGTATCGTCTGGCGGCGAATGACGGTAATCGCATGGCTCAGTATCGTATGGGGATGATGCGTCAGGATGGATTAGGCGCATCCCGCAATCGTATTCATGCCTACGCCTGGTACGCGATGGCAGCGACGGAGGGGATGAGTGAAGCCATTCATGCGCGTAACGATCTGGAAGCGACCATGCAGCCTGATGAAATCAAAGCTGGGCAGCGCTTGGCGATGCACTGGTCATCGGGAAAAGCAGAATAACGGTGGTGGCTCATCGATGGTAACTCGCTGGTGAGAAATAGCTAAAGCAGTACTGGCAGATCGTTGCGTTCTGGTCGGATTATAGTGGCAATAAACAGGCGGGTGTTGCGTGATAGCAACGCCCGTTTTTTTACGATAATTTCAATTTTCAGGTGTGCGTTTTTTGCCCTGATGTGAGTGAGTGCTTGCATACAAATAATAATCATGTGATTTATTTATAACCTAAAATAGACTGATCTCTATTAATTATAGTTTTATTAATAGGCAAGATATTTAATTAATTAATACCTAACTCAAACTTTCAGCATAACTGCGCATTCTGCGCAACTTCTTGCTCACTTTCTGGTT
>NZ_JAINZP010000012.1 GCF_020166435.1 Pectobacterium versatile
CCCCCAATGAACCCATAGAGAATATAGCAATAGTGATGATACCTCCTCGTGTGGGTGGATCACTATTGCCTGTTGGTGAGCCTAGGCCGCCGGGAAGATATGATGAAGAAGACATTTAATCGTGAACGAGTTGATTCACTGGCAAACGCAGTATCACTAGGATGCAATAATACCGGACAGCCATGTTATGGGCATTTCGACAAAATAGCCTGGGTAACGGACTTGTTCGACAAGCGAGAGAATCGGATGCTGATAGACCGTTTATTTCAGCTTGAGTCTGGTGATAACTATCAGGTCAGGGTTCGTACTGCTGGTAGGGATGAATGCGGCAGTCTTTATGGTCGGGTGGTTGAAATCCGGTTATCAAGTAAGCCTAAGCATCATCCTGTACTATTGATGATCTTCTTTGAGCCACTCAACAAAATACGCGGAGCAGTTCGTATGGAACTGAGCCCTCAGCATTATCAGTCCGAACAGATAACTGATTTATTCATCTGGCTGGGGCGCAAAGGCTGTATTGGGAAATACTTATACCAAGGATTGAGGAATGCATGGATAACGACCGTCCATTACGCGTTGGATGTGATGGGTATGAAGCTACATGACTTTCTGATTGGTCTTGCCAAAGCCCATGATGGCGATTTCCATGATCTTCATGGTGAGCAGGAAGGTTTACGGCTAGGAACTACCACCGTCGTAGCTTCGATATACGAAAAAATCAACGCTCCCGAGTTAAGCGTGGAAGAACGTCGGGCAACAGCTCAGTTAACACTGGATGAAAGCCAGCATGAGTGTTTTTTACGTCTGGAGCTGCGTCTGTCTCCAGGTAAGCAGAAACTGATGCTGAGTAACCTGTTGCAAATGGAGAACGTCCTATCACGATTGGCGTTCTACGATTGTAAGCTAATGAAGGATCGCAAGCTGGACGCAAACTTTGCCCGGCGTCTGAAATACATGACTGTACCACGCGCTCGTAAAACGTTCCGTCCGGCCAGAGAGGTGAATGGCAGGGCTGTTAGTCCGACCAAAGCGGCAGCTAAAAAGCGGGTAGATAAGGTGATGAAAAGGTATCTGGTGGACTTGTTCGATGCAGACGCTATCTGGCACAAACTTCCACTGGTTGTCGAGAAGCTGGGTATTCTGGGACAGCCGCAGTATTGGCAACTGGACATCCGTAAGAAATGGCTTAAATCTCGCGGGAAATAAGCGCGGTGGCGTTACGGCAAGGATGCTGCATCCTCATCTGTGGGTTGTTCAACGGCAAACCTAAAATAGCGGATAGAAAATTAAATCTGGGAAAATGAACGCCTTTTTACCATTCAAGGTTGCCAGATATTACTGCTACAAACCGGCTAACTACGGGTGTTATTGAGAGTCAGATTGGCACCTCGTACAATGGTAGGGGTAAACTGGCGATGGGTTTTGCAGATCCTGAAGATGGCAAGGATCGGCGGTTTTGAGTGAAATCGCGGTTTCAAAAGAGTGAAATTCAGGAAATAACGTGCGTCTACCACCGCAATCTATTAGCCCCTGACCGTTATTATACCGCCTAATAACGGGTAACGTTGGGGGTGACCGCTACTCCCATTCTGGCTAAGCTGGGAATTAATCGCTCCTTCAGTCTACCAGGTATATTACTGTATCTATTAAGCTCTATAGGTACTGTATCTCTATATATTGTATATATGGTTTATCCATACTATAGCCATTACCCAGTATCAGCTATCATGAGGCTCCAGCCTCCAATATTATCATCATCTAATAACCATCTGAACCTTGTTGGGTTCACGCGCGATTTTGCGTAATTCAGTTGTAAATAAATGGGGTCAGGGCATGGTGCTCTGGCCTCTATATACAGGTGAATTATGAAGCCATATATTACACATAACAATATCCTTGTGACAGATTCAACGCTGGATTATTTCAAGAAGATTGTTTTCAGCATTCCTTATAATGGTGTGCAGAGTTTACGGCGTCCTTTTTATCGTAATATTTCAGTATTTCTCCAGCACGTTATTTGTGTCGCTACCTGTAGTCGTAAGAACAGGAAAAAAGCAAAAATTAAGGCGAATAAAAAATGGTCTTATTCTGTGCCAGTACCGTTTGAGCTGGGACGGGAGAAACTTCCCGGTGTCTTTAAGAAAAGTGGGCCGACCCATGAGCGCGCAATGGAGGCGCTGGCAGGCGCGGGAATCATTAAACTAACCGGTTATTCCAATGCTAAAAGTTCATGCCGGGAGTATGCTGTTTCTCAACGTTTTCTGCGTAAGTTGTTTGGCAACGACCGCGAGGCATACCTTAGCCGTGAGGATCGCTACCATTATCTGACTGACATTTTCACCAAGCGTAAAAGCTACTCATTAGATGAACTGATTGGGATTGCCATTGAACGCGGTCAGCATGCTAAACATAAACAGTCGAAACGCGATATCCCAAACGTTGCCTTCAGGAAACGGGTAGTCGATGTATGGAACAACCTTGAACCGCTGGAAATCAATCTGGAGGCACTGCTGGATTACTATAACGAGAATCCCACCAAGAAGAACAAAATATTCATTTTCAACTTCCTGTCGCGACTGGCTGAAACAGGTGTGGATCTGGTGAAGGAGTCACCGTTGACGGTCTCTTACAGGCAATCTTATAAGACTGCGTACATTGGCGGGCGATCCTTTGAGATTGGCACTGGCTTTCAAAGTCTGCCTTCTGACATGAAGTGGGCGTGTCTGGCACGTGGTGTTAATTATGACATTAAGGGATGCCAGCTCGAGATACTACGACATGAGCTGTTGAGTATTGGCATTTCGGCCGAGTCGCTGGAAGTTCTGGAAACTCAATATATCTGCCGGGTATTGCGTGTTGCGGAGGAACTGGTGAAGCAATTCAGGTTTTCCAGCGTATTCAACGTCGGGTTCGTCTCATTATCGCTTAAATCCAGCACCCGACGTCTGTTGAATCGTGAGTTAGGCAAGCTCGAGGCTGAACGAGTACTGAAGCAATGGAAACGCCTTCTGAAACCTTTACGAGATGATTTGGGGTTGCTGCTTGATCACTATGAGGGCACAGCTAAAACCAATCGTTACGGTAAATGCGTTACCAACGCGGTAGGGCAATCTTTCAACATTACCTGGAAAGATGTGGCAGCGCGTAAACGCTGGAAGTCAGATGTGATGCGCCGGAAGCTGCTATCGCATATGTTACAGGGGCTGGAAAGTCAGGCTGTATACGATTATGTTGCCAGCCATAAGGGTGTTTGCGCACTGGAGCATGATGGGTTTGTTTCATATGAGGAGGTAACGGACTGGTCACATCCATACCTGTTGATTGAGAAAAAACATTAGGGAAGGTTATGTCATTTACTGTCCGGGGAGTTGGGCTGCTTTGAGCGATTAGCAGATGTTGCCTGTTATGGAAACCGTAAGCCCCTTCCCCAGAGAGGAACATGGTCTGGTAAAAGTGTAACGATATTACACACGGTTATTTAGGGGGCCGCTTGGAAAACGGAAATTATCCCACGTTAAGACTGCTTTTTGTACAATTTGGCATCGACTGTGCGTAATGGCCGATATTTCCCGGACCCCAGCTTAAGATTATTACGCCAGACGTAATCTCCACTCAGATTGATATGTTCCCAACCCAGGGGAGAAAGATGAGATACCAGTTGCTCATTAATCGGGATGCCTTTTCGTTTCAATGACTCAATGGCTCTTTCTATAGATGCATGGCTGACGATTCCAACGTAGAATCAACTCTAACTAGATAAAATCAACAGATTGATCACCCGTAACGGACCTGAACACGTTCATTCGGAGCCTGCCATTCCGGTGCTTTCGTTATTTTGTTGCATTTCGAGTGGGAAATAGGCCTTTCAACCACAGCCAGAGAGACACACCATTATGTCATCACCTACCATGGTTCAGGAATACCCGGAACTCAATACTCTTAACCCCCTGCTGAACAGTATTGTTGATAAAACCGTTGATAATGTTGCACGAAAACTGATCGGCGGTTTTCGTAATAAACGAAATTCTCAACCGAATGCCAAGGCCCCCAACCTCAGTACAACGGTGGATGATACGCTTAACGCCACGTCGTCTGCGAGTGTGCTTGCCGTGGCGAATCGGGGTGTTCAGTGGAAGGAAATGATAAGCAAAAGTTTCACTCATGGCATTTCCTCTATTTCCACCATGAAGTTTGATGGTCAGTTCACGATCAAGAATGGTGTGCCGGAAGGCCTGAAAGATGTGCCGAATTCCCCGGGGGTCTATGTGGTTTATGACAGCGCCGGTGAGGTGCGGTATATCGGCGATGCGAAGGATTTACAGAAACGGTGGCATGCCGGGCATCTGAATGAAAATAAAAACGCCGAAAAGAATGGCACAGAATACAAAATGGCGGCGGAGTTTGAAGAGGGCTGCACCGTCAAATTTATGGTCATGGATTCGGCAGAGACGGCAGCGGCGGTCGAGGCTAACATTTTAAAAAATGAGAAACCCCCGGTAAATAAGAAAGAAGAGCTGTGCACAGAACAGGGTACGCGTTCTAATATCGAAGCAAAAAAAATGAAAGATGCGGCAAACGAGGCGGGAGGTCTGGCCTTTGGCGCAGGGAAAGAGGCATTAAAAAATGTCGGGTGGGATGTGTTGGAAACGCTCAGTACCACGATGATTAAAGCATTGAAGGATGAAGTTGTTGACCTGTTTATCACCCAGAAAGCGCAGGTGAAAATCCGTCTAAAACGCTTTTTTGATAAAATATGGCAGGTTATCGTTAACCTGATAAAAGCCCCGTTAAATCTGCTTAGAGGTTTATTCGAGTTCGTGTTAAATGCACTGTCTCAGGCCATCGGGAAAATTTATCAGTTAGCAAAAAATATCTATGATCTGGGCATGGCGGCACTCTCGCTGATGAAGGGGAGCAAAACCATGACCAGGGAAGAAACCATCTATAAGGTCTCTGAGGTCATTATCACCAGCGGGACTCTGGTGTTCTGGGATGCGGTAGAACCGGTGATTGAATCCGGTATGGTGGCTCTTTTTGCTCCACTGGCTCCCTTTGCCCCTTATATTTCTGCCTCCCTGTGCGCGATGGGATTTGGGCTGAGCAGTTACCTTTTGGCCGATATCGTCCCTAAAGCCGTCAGCCTGATACTCTCAACGGAACCTGCCTATACTGCAAAAGGACGGGAGGCTTTCCAGCAGTTGATTGCTAACCATGAAACTAGTATGGGTATGGTGGCTGAACTGCAAAAATATGCAGGTAGCGCGGTGAATCTGATGAGTGAAACCCGGGAGCATACGGCAGAACTGAACAATGATGTCATCAGACTGACTCGCTTCTCTCTTGCCGAAGAGATTAAAAAGCTGGGAGCGCAGTAATATGACGGTTGTCACGATTGTTGAGAAGAACAAAGACTCCAGCATCGCCAGTTTCAAAAAAAATCTCCACGAAATAGGCAAAAAGCTGAAAGAGGAACGAGAGAGAAGTAAAGGGATACAAGAAGCGGCAGATGACTTCAATAATCGGGGTTTTTTGGAGCGTTGGGGTGGCAGTCTCACCTCGAGAAATGACACTGACTTAGCGACGATGATTGCAAGCTTGGGTGGCAGTCTGAATATCACCCAAGAAGTGATCGAGTGTTTATTACAAATCCAGTCAGAAAAAAATGTCGTGCTGAAAGAGTTTCATCTGGCGTTAATGAATACGATTCGAGACTTGAAACACAACGACACGATGCTGGATCTCAGCAGCCGTGAAAACTCACTGGCTATTCTTGAACATCTGAAATCCCAGGTGGAAGACAAACTGGAACAGGCACAGCGTGTCGAGGAACATGAAGAGGAGATTAACCGGTTACAGTCATTGAGCTGGCAGCAGGAGGAGATACTTCAACGTTTGCAGGCAAGTCAGGATGAGCACGCAACACAGCTTGCCCTCCTGAAGCAGGTTGTCCCAAAATTCGAGCGACAGCAGCAGGAGCAATGGCAACAGTCAGGGAAGCTGGCTCTGGCCCTTGAAGAGCAGGCGGATCAGTACCAGCAACAGTTGGCCTTACTGATGGACAAGCTGACCTTGCAGGAAAACGTCGCAACAGGCATGGCAGCGCGGGTCAGCGAATTAGAGAAGACGTCTCGATTAAAACGTGCAGGACTGCGCGATTACTTGCTGTTTGCGACTAGCGCTCTTGCCGCCGGACTGGTCGTTATCGAAGTGATGCGTTTTAACGGCGTTATTTAACGGCGAGGTTTACCCATCTATCTCCGCTGGGATGGGAACACATCAACCTGAGTGGAGATTGCGTCTGGCGAACAAACCTCAAGCTGGGACAGGGAAAATACCGTTCGTTATGCTCAGTAGATAGCAGTCTGTACAAAAAATAGGCTTAACGTATGATGTTTTCCGTTTTCCAAGTGGACCCCATTTAGAACCATTTAAGCAGCGGTAAACAGCGGTCATTCGGTCTGAGTGTCTCAAAGTTTTTTGCAACATATGGACATTGCTAATGAGCCAGCTGTTAGACATTCCTATCGAGCCTTGACAATCTATGTAACAGCAAAGTTGTAATGTCCGTTCTGGGCTAGGTTTAAGACGTCCGTCACGAGATTTACCATCAAGAGATTCTGATAACGGCCCATGCAGCGGAGTTTTTTACTTTGGATGACGTCAACCGACTTAAAATCATTCAGGGTGTTGTCGACCGGCACCTGACAACGCAGATGGCCGCGTAGCGCCAGGGTACCTCCTATCAGCTAAATCAAGCCAGGGCATGTGAAAATTTCGGTTGCTTGATAATGAGGTTAATCAACATCCGTTATTCATGCTTTATACATAATATAGGTTGAATTGTAGGTTATTTTAAATAATCACAAATTTAATATATTAATCAACGGTGAAACACCAACGCATCAGCGTTTACGAAACATCAGTACTGCTTACCCATTCATCAAGTTTATCAGCCCATTCCTGCATCATCACTTTACGCTCATCAAGGTAAGTTGCATGGTTGTATGTGCGGCGAACATTATTGGTATCCGCATGGGCAAGCTGAGCCTCGATAGCATCAGGCCGATAGCCCATCTCGTTTAAACGTGTACTGCCTGTGGTTCGGGTCGCATGTGGGCTATACGTTCCGCTCCAGCCGAGGCTTTTCAGTAGCTGACGAAGAGAGTGTGATGTCATCGGGCCACGCGGATTATCTCGGCCCGGAAAGATGTGTTGTCGATGTCCGGTTAATCCCTGTAACGTTCTGAGCATGCTGACCGCTTGTGAGGGAAGGGGAATAACGTGTTCTCTGCGGGCTTTCATGCGCGTTGCCGGAATGGTCCACAGTCCGTTATCAAGGTCGAATTCTGCCCATTCTGCTTCGGTTACTTCGGCTGGCCGCGCCAGCGTCCACCACATTAGCCACATGCAATAGTTAACCTGGTATGAGCCGCGACTGTTGTCAAAACAGCTTAATAACTTTCCGATTTGCTGAGGATTCAGTGCCTGTTTGTGCTGTGTCTTATTGGCGGGAAGGGCCTTGCGCACCGGCCATACAGGATCGCTATCAGCTCTGAGCGTCGCGACTGCCAACTCAAAAACCGATGAAATGGTGCGGCGGGCTTCAGCGGCAACGGTCGGAGCGCCGCGTTTAGCGATTTCCTGAAGAATTTTAAGAATGTGATGCGGGGTGATTTCCCTGATAGGAAGTTTGCCGATGGCGGGGAAAACTACACGCTCAAGCATATCAAGGCGGCGTGTTTTGGTGATGTCGGCCCAGTCTTTCATCTGCAACCACTCTTTGGCGATAAGCTCAAAGGTGTTGGAGGCATCGTTGACCTTGCGGATCTTATCTAACTGGCGAGCCTGTGTCGGGCTAACTCCATCTGCGACTTGTTTACGCGCTTGCTCACATTTCTCGCGAGCTTCGGCAAGTTTGACCGTCGGGTACTCACCCAACGCGAACATGCTGGATTTGCCGTTGAGTTTAAACCGATAGCGCCATGCCTTTTTGCCGTTGGGTTTCACTTCGAGGTAGAGACCGTTGAAGTCATTGAGTCGATAGAGTTTTTCTTTCGGCTTGGCAGTACGGCATTGCGTATCAGTGAGCATAGCGAGTCCTTGTCTATTTCTTATACCGCTATTGTACTCACCTAAAATGAAGATGGAAACTGATTGTACTCATGCCTGTACTCATTTTTGACTGCGCTGTCATGAGATTAAGTGAGACGCCATGAAAAGAAAAATCCACGCAATTGCGTGGATTTTATGGGGTTTTCTGGTGTTCATGTGATGTTGTGATATCCCATGAGAAAACCGAAATGATTTAGACGTTGAACAGGAAGTTCATCACATCGCCATCTTTAACGATGTATTCCTTGCCTTCTGAACGCATTTTTCCGGCTTCTTTCGCGCCTTGTTCACCTTTGTAGGTGATGAAGTCTTCATAGGCGATAGTCTGGGCGCGGATGAAGCCTTTTTCGAAATCGGTGTGAATCTTACCAGCGGCCTGCGGGGCGGTGGCGCCGACAGGGATGGTCCAGGCACGAACTTCTTTCACGCCAGCGGTGAAGTAGGTTTGCAGGTCAAGCAGTTCATAGCCTGCACGGATTACGCGGTTCAGGCCCGGCTCTTCTAAACCTAATTCAGCCATGAATTCTTCACGGTCGGCGTCATCCAGTTCCGCAATATCTGATTCAACGGCGGCGCAGACGGCCACAACGACAGAACCTTCAGCGGCTGCGATTTCGCGCACTTTATCGAGGTATGGATTGTTTTCGAAACCGTCTTCGTTAACGTTAGCGATGTACATCGTTGGTTTCAGCGTCAGGAAGCTCAGGTAGCGGATAGCTGCTTTGTCTTCATCGCTTAAATCCAGTGAGCGCAGCATGCCAGCGTTTTCCAACTGCGGTAAACATTTCTCCAGCGCGGCCAGTTCAGCTTTAGCATCTTTATCGCCGCCTTTCGCTCTCTTCTGCACGCGATGAATGGCGCGTTCGCAGGTGTCGAGGTCAGACAGTGCTAATTCAGTGTTGATGACTTCGATGTCATCAGCCGGATCAACTTTGTTGTTTACGTGGATAATGTTGTCGTTTTCGAAGCAGCGTACAACGTGGCCGATGGCTTCCGTTTCACGAATGTTAGTCAGGAACTGGTTACCCAAACCTTCACCTTTGGACGCGCCTTTTACCAGACCAGCGATATCAACAAATTCCATGGTGGTAGGAAGGATACGCTGCGGCTTAACGATCTCAGCCAGCTTGTCCAGACGTGGATCGGGCATCGGTACTACGCCGGTGTTCGGCTCGATGGTACAAAACGGGAAGTTGGCCGCTTCGATGCCGGCTTTGGTCAACGCATTGAACAGAGTGGATTTACCGACGTTAGGCAGCCCAACGATACCGCATTTGAATCCCATGTTTATATCACCTTAAATAACTTATTAATCAGGCAATTACTATCTCTTGCCTGTCAGAATGGAAATATTTCGGCCGATTATACACGGAATGGCGATTTATCTCGATCTGCCATCCGCATTCTGACCAGATTATGCCGCTTTGAAGGCATGCAAGCGGTTCATCGCTTTGATCATGTCTTCTTTCATCAGGATTTCTGTGCAGCGTACGGCTTCGTCAATGGCATCGTCGATCAGCGTCTGCTCGCTCGTTGGCGGTTTACCCAGCACAAAACCGGTCACTTTGCTTTTATCGCCCGGATGGCCGATACCGATGCGTAAACGATGGAAGTTCGGGTTGTTGCCCAATTTACTGATGATGTCTTTCAGACCGTTATGGCCGCCGTGTCCGCCGCCTAACTTAAGTTTGGCAATTCCCGGTAATAAATCCAGCTCATCGTGGGCAACCAGAATTTCATCAGGCTGGATGCGGTAGAAAGTGGCCATTGCCGCGACGGCTTTGCCGCTCAGGTTCATGAACGTGGTGGGAACCAGCAGGCGTACATCTTGCCCAGCCAGATTCAGGCGAGAGGTGTAACCAAAAAATTTGCTTTCTTCTTTCAGCGGCTGACGGTAAGACTCCGCCAGACGATCGACAAACCAAGCACCCGCATTATGACGAGTGGCGGCATATTCCGCGCCAGGATTAGCCAGGCCGACAATTAATTTAATGCTGCTCACGGTATATTCCAGATTACGTGCTTAAACTTACGCAGGGTAGTGTGATAAACGAAAGCGCTAGTTTACACACCGCATGAGGTATAGCCAAATATACACGTCATACTTCAAGCTGCACGTGCGTTGGCTTTCCTCGCTCACCCCAGTCACTTACTTGAGTAAGCTCCTGGGGATTCACTGCGTTGCCGCCTTCCTGCAACTCGAATTATTTAGGGTATATCGGTGTTGGAATGTGAAAACATTGTTATTTGTTTAGTGGTGTGATTATTCGGATTTTTGTCTATTTGTTTGTTTAAACGTAAAAAAATATTAATCATTCCCCTTATCTGTGATCCCTCCCGCAATCATCTCAGTACATTATTGTCTATAATTACATCAACAATAAGACAGTAAACAGTAATGGCACTCCGATTCATCCACAAAATTAATCTGGAGGTGGCAGATGAAACGCAAGAACGTGACAGTACTAGGTAATGTATTGATGGGTATCGGGATGATCATGATGATTGGCGGCATCGGTTTTTCTATCGCCAGCCAGTTCCCGAAACTGAATGTTCCTGAATATATGACTTACATTGATCTGGTCAGTATTTTTTCTGGCGCAATATTTTGGTTGGCGGGGGCGCGTATTAGCGGGCGTGAAGAAGTCGCAGACCGTTATTGGTGGGTTAAGCACTTTGATAAGCGTTGCCGCCGCCAGCGTCATCCATAACCGTTAATGAAGTTATAGGCGTTAATGTACATTGAACAATAGAGCCGCTGTAGCCTCGCTATGGCGGTTTTTTGTTTTTTATCGTGGTATACACTAAATAATTCGCGTTTCAGGCAGGCGGCAAGGGAAGGACAAATTCGTCGGGAACGAATTTGACCAGCCAAAGGCCTGGCCTTCGGTGAGAGATAGGATGTCTCTCATTTCATCCCGATGAGCTTACTCAAGTAAGTGATTCGGGTGAGTGAACGAAGCCAACGCACATGCAACGTGAAGTATGACGTGTATAGAAATAAGAAAGCCACCTTGTTACAGGTGGCTCCATCATTATCGTTTTTGATCGGTTACCCGATCAGCGGCGATTAATGTTCAAACATCGCAGAAATGGATTCTTCGTTGCTGATACGACGAATCGCTTCGGCCAACATCCCGGACAGCGTTAGCGTGCGAACATTCGGCAGTGAACGAATGTTTTCCGCCAGCGGAATGGTATCGCAGACAATCACTTCATCAATTACAGAGTTCTTGATGTTCTCGTAAGCATTGCCTGAGAAGATCGGGTGTGTGGCATAAGCGAATACACGTTTAGCCCCACGTTCCTTCAGCGCTTCCGCCGCTTTGCACAGCGTGCCACCGGTGTCGATCATATCGTCAACCAGCACACAGTCACGGCCAGCGACGTCACCGATGATGTGCATCACCTGAGAAACGTTGGCACGCGGACGGCGCTTGTCAATGATCGCCATGTCGGTATCGTTCAGCAGTTTAGCGATTGCGCGAGCACGCACAACGCCACCGATATCAGGAGAAACCACGATTGGGTTTTCCAGATTCTGTTGCAACATGTCTTCCAGCAGGATCGGGCTACCGAATACGTTATCTACCGGCACATCAAAGAAACCCTGAATCTGCTCAGCGTGCAGATCCACAGTCAGAACACGGTCAACACCCACGCTGGACAGGAAGTCAGCAA
This sequence comes from Pectobacterium versatile, assembly GCF_020166435.1. Classification (GTDB taxonomy): domain Bacteria; phylum Pseudomonadota; class Gammaproteobacteria; order Enterobacterales; family Enterobacteriaceae; genus Pectobacterium; species Pectobacterium versatile. The sequence goes on from NZ_JAINZP010000012.1 coordinate 11,794, forward strand.
CGACTTTCGCGGTGATTGGCACACGTGCGGAACGCACGCGACGATCCTGACGAGCATAGCCGAAGTAGGGGATAACGGCGGTAATACGTCCCGCGGAAGCGCGACGCAGAGCATCGACCATCACAACCAGTTCCATCAGGTTGTCATTGGTGGGTGCACAGGTGGACTGGATGATGAAAATATCACCACCGCGTACATTTTCATTGATTTGCACGCTGACTTCGCCATCGCTAAAACGACCGACAGCGGCGTCGCCAAGGCTAGTGTACAAACGGTTGGCAATACGTTGTGCTAGTTCCGGGATGGCGTTACCAGCAAAAAGCTTCATATCAGGCACGAGAAGAACCTCAGGCTTGCGTCCAGAGAAATATTGCACCTGCCAAGCAAGGAAAAACAACAGGTACAACATGCATACGGGTGTATGAATTAAGTTTGCTACAGACTGGCCGCGTGGCAGCCGGTGTGTGGCAAAACCTAACGTTGCCCAGAAAGCGTACGTTGTAGCGGAGAGATATTAACACCTCTTGCGACGAAACCGTTTAACCATTCCGGGGCCTGGTCAAGCACCTGACGGGCTGCGAACTCGGTGTCAAACTCTGCAAACACACAAGCCCCCGTTCCAGTCAGGCGCGCCGGGGCATATTCTAGCAGCCATGAAAGTAGCTGTTCAACCTCACGAAAACGTTTTCTTGCGATAGCTTCACAATCATTGACGAAGGTCTGGTTTAATAAAGTTTCTAAATCACGAATTGGCGAATTCCGCGTCAACTCAGGATCGCTGAAAATCAACGGTGTGGCGATACTAACACCAGGGTGGGCGACCAGATACCATTTCTCTGGCGGATTTGCAGGTGTTAACTGTTCACCGATACCCTCGGCAAAGGCGGCATGCCCACGAACAAAGACGGGAACATCCGCACCTAATTGCAGGCCCAGTTCGGCCAACGTATCAACGTTCAGCCCGCTTTGCCACAAATGGTTGAGAGCGACCAAAACGGTAGCCGCATTGGATGATCCGCCGCCCAGCCCGCCGCCCATTGGCAGGTACTTATCGATACTGATGTCTGCGCCGAACCGGGCAGTGCGAAGTGTATGGTATTCGCAGTGCTGCTGTAATAAGCGTGCGGCGCGGACGATCAGGTTTTGCTCGTTCTCTACCCCGTCGACAGGGGTAAGTAGGTTAATCTGGTCGTCATCACGCGGCCGAATCGTCAGAGTGTCACCATAATCCAGAAACTGAAATAGCGTTTGCAACAGGTGATACCCGTCCTCTCTCTGACCGGTAATGTAAAGAAACAGGTTCAGTTTGGCGGGGGCAGGCCATGTCTCGATAACCGTCGGTTGCATCGCTTATTTAACCATCCAGTTATTCATCTTCAGCTTAATACGCTGTTCACCTTGAACCAGCTCCAGACTGGTTGGCAGCGGAGGTGTCAGCTCAGTGTTGTAGCTCTGATAGCTGACATTCCAGTTTTGATTGCCCTGGCGATAGGTGATGGTTTTCAGCAGGTAGCGTTCATCCAGCGTGAATTCGGTCGCATCACCTGGGATGCCGAGAATCCACTGGCGCAGATTGTTCAGTGGGATCGCCATGCCAGTCAGTTGCTGAATCATGTGTTCGGCATCCTTACCCACGTAACGCTTGCCTTGATTGTCGGTGATTTGCACGCCGTCAGGTTGGGCACGCAGTTCTAATTCGGTGCTACCGAGCGGGTTGGTCAACAGCAACCGATAACGCTGCGGCGGTGTGTCCTGCCAGAAGAAATTGGCTGATACTCTTTTACTATCGGAGATATAGGCAAAAGCACCGCGCGTCTGATATTGGCTGAGTTGCTGTACGTTTTGCTGATGTTGTTGCCACTCTGGCGACGTTGGGCTTTTACCCGTTTGAGTCGGTTGATTAACGCTACAGGCGGCTAGCAATACGCTGGCTAAAGGCAGTAAACGCAGGCATCGGACGGTTTGGGTTGGCATGTTGGTCGTATCCTGTAAATGAACGAAGTTCGTGAGACATGTCACGCTAACGGGCTTACTACTCAGCGTCAATGATTGTTATTCGTTAATGATATTTATTATTTTTTGTCAAAAAACGTATACCTCAGATGAGGTGTATCGCGTGCTGTCGCTTTTCTTGCTCTCCTGCATCAAGTAGAATGCGATTCAAACGAAATCCATACTAAGATCGGTATTACTCAGAAACAGCCTAATGACCCTGCTTGCGCTTGGTATTAATCACAAAACCGCACCGGTTTCTCTGCGTGAACGTGTTGTGTTCTCACCAGATAAATTAGGAGTGGCCCTCGACAGTCTGCTACAGCAACCGCTGGTGCAGGGCGGTGTTGTGCTGTCTACCTGCAATCGTACGGAACTCTATCTTAGCGTTGACGAACAGGAAAACCAGCGTGAGCAACTGATTCGCTGGCTGTGTGAATATCACCAATTGCGCCCAGAAGAAGTCAACGGCAGCCTGTACTGGCATCAGGATAACGCCGCTGTTAGCCATTTGATGCGCGTTGCCAGCGGTCTGGATTCTCTCGTGTTAGGTGAACCGCAGATTTTGGGGCAGGTGAAGAAGGCCTTTGCCGAATCACAGCGTGGTCATTCTCTGTCCAGCGAGCTGGAGCGGCTGTTTCAGAAATCCTTTACCGTTGCCAAGCGGGTTCGTACGGAAACGGATATCGGTGCCAGTGCGGTATCGGTGGCGTTTGCTGCTTGTACGCTGGCGCGGCAGATTTTTGAATCACTGTCGGATGTCACGGTGCTGCTGGTTGGTGCCGGAGAAACCATTGAACTGGTCGCTCGCTATCTTCGCGAGCACAAAGTGCAGAAAATGGTGATCGCGAACCGCACCCGTGAACGCGCACAGGCGCTGGCAACGGAAGTCGGTGCAGAAGTCATCACGCTGGCAGAGCTGGACGAACAGCTCGTCCATGCCGATATCGTGATCAGTTCAACGGCAAGTACACTGCCGATTATCGGAAAAGGGATGATGGAACGGACGCTGAAAGCGAGACGGAATCAGCCAATGCTGATGGTAGATATTGCGGTACCGCGTGATATTGAGCCGGAAGTTGGCAAATTGCCTAACGTTTATCTCTACAGCGTGGACGATCTGCATGCGATCATTCAACATAACCTCGCGCAGCGCAAAGCGGCGGCGGTACAGGCTGAATCTATCGTGCAGCAGGAAAGCTCCGACTTCATGGCGTGGCTGCGTGCGCAGTCCGCGGTGGAGACCATTCGCGATTATCGCGCTCAGGCCGATGAATTGCGTGCGGAAATGACGGCCAAGGCGCTGGCTGCCATTCAACAAGGCAATGACGTTGAAGCGGTGATTCAGGAACTGACACACCGTTTAACCAACCGTCTGATTCACGCGCCGACCAAATCCCTTCAGCAAGCCGCTCGTGACGGCGACCAACACCGATTACAAATTTTACGTGACAGCCTTGGGCTGGACTAGCATTCATCTCTATTACAGGATTTAACCGCCCGCATGAAGCCTTCTATTGTTGCTAAACTGGAAGCGTTACAAGAACGCCATGAAGAAGTCCAGGCGTTACTCGGTGAGCCCAGCGTCATCGCTGATATGGATCGCTTTCGCGCGTTGTCGCGAGAATATGCGCAGCTCACTGATATTACCCGCTGTTTCCAGCAATGGCAGCAGGCGCAAGAGGATCAGCAAACCGCAGAAATGATGCTGGACGATCCTGAAATGCGCGATATGGCACAGGAAGAGCTGAAGGAAAGCAAAGCGACGATTGAAGCACTGGAGCAGCAGCTTCAGGTGCTGTTGTTGCCAAAAGATCCCGACGATGAGCGCGGCTGTTTTCTGGAAGTGCGCGCCGGAACCGGCGGTGACGAAGCGGCAATCTTTGCCGGCGATCTGTTCCGTATGTATAGCCGTTATGCTGAAGCACGCCGTTGGCGTGTTGAGGTGGTGAGCGCCAGCGATGGCGAACATGGCGGTTATAAAGAAGTTATCGCCAAAATCTCTGGTGATGGAGTGTACGGCCAGCTCAAGTTTGAATCCGGTGGCCATCGCGTTCAGCGTGTTCCTGCGACTGAATCTCAAGGGCGTATTCACACCTCGGCCTGTACGGTCGCCGTTATGGCGGAAGTGCCGGAAGCGGAGATGCCGGACATCAACCCAGCGGATTTGCGCATTGATACCTTCCGCTCTTCTGGCGCGGGCGGTCAGCACGTTAACACCACCGATTCCGCCATCCGTATTACCCACTTGCCAACCGGTATTGTCGTGGAGTGTCAGGATGAGCGTTCACAGCACAAAAACAAAGCCAAAGCGCTGTCGGTGTTGGGCGCGCGTATTCGTGCCGCAGAAGTGCAGAAACGTCAGTTGGAAGAAGCGTCAACCCGCCGTAACCTGCTCGGCAGCGGCGATCGCTCTGACCGTATTCGTACTTACAATTTCCCGCAGGGAAGGGTGACCGATCACCGCATTAACCTGACGCTTTACCGGCTGGATGAAGTTATGGAAGGGAAACTGGACACGCTGATTCAACCAGTCGTGCAGGAATACCAGGCCGATCAGCTTGCTGCGTTGTCCGAGCAGGAATAATGACGTATCAGGATTGGTTAATCTCGGCCACGGCACAGCTCGTGGCGGGAGAAAGCCCGAAGCGAGATGCGGAGATTTTGCTGGGCTTTGTGACTGGTAAGTCCCGCACGTTCCTGCTGGCGTTTGGTGAAACTGAGCTGAACGCGCCTGAACAGCAGCAATTAACTGAACTGCTGGCGCGTCGTGAACAGGGCGAACCTATCGCTTATTTGATCGGCGTGCGCGAGTTCTGGTCACTGTCGCTGGCTGTTTCGCCCGCCACGCTGATTCCTCGACCTGATACCGAATGTCTGGTCGAACAAGCCTTGCTACGCTTGCCTCAAACGCCGTGTGCCGCGCTGGATCTGGGCACCGGAACCGGCGCGATCGCGCTGGCGCTGGCGAGCGAACGGCGTGATTGTCGGGTGACTGGCGTTGATGTTCAACCTGATGCCGTTACGTTAGCGACAAAAAATGCCCAGCAATTGGGGCTCGACAACGCTAGTTTCCTGTCAGGAAGTTGGTATTCACCGCTTGATCACACGCGTTTTGCGCTTATCGCCAGTAACCCACCGTATATCGATGCGGATGATGTGCATCTGTCGCAGGGAGATGTCCGTTTTGAACCTGCCAGCGCACTGATTGCCGCCGACAACGGACTGGCGGATTTACGCACGATTATTGAATCCGCTCCGCATTATTTAGACGACGGTGCCTGGCTGCTGCTGGAACATGGCTGGCAGCAGGCTAACGCGGTGCGTCAGCTATTGCAGGCCCGAGGATTTACACAAATAGAAACCTGTCAGGACTATGGTGGCAATGACCGCGTGTCGTTAGGTCGCTGGTTGGATACCCCAATTTATTAGGAGCAATGGACGTGATAACTCTTTACCCAGCCACGATATATCTGCATCTGGCAACGGTTGGTATCAGTATTTCCCTGTTTGTGATTCGTTTTTTTTGGCTGTGCCGGCAATCCGCTATGCTGCAACAGCGCTGGGTGAAAATCCTGCCGCATATTAACGACACCTTGTTATTAATCAGCGGTATTGGTTTAATCGTTCTCAGCCATACGTATCCGTTTACTCCCGAGCAAAGCTGGCTGACGGAAAAACTGTTTGGCGTTATCATTTATATCCTTCTTGGCGCTATCGCCTTGGGGAAACGCCCTCGTAGCCAGAACGTTCGCTGGCTGGCGTTTGTATCTGCTTTAATATGCTTTGGTGTGGTCGTGCTGCTGGCACTGACGCAGTCACCGTTGCTGATGGAATAATTATGAGTGCTATTGCTGATTTTGAATTCAACCAGTCACTGCTAAGTGATGGTGTCGTGTTGGTTTCACAGGCGATTCGCCGCGACTTTCCCGCTCAGGATGTGCGGCAAAATCTGCAACAGCTGGTTGAGAACGCTCGAGCCGCTATTCCTGACGGTCTTGAGCAAGATCTTCAGCTTGAAAAACTGATTGAGCTGTTTTATCACACCTGGGGATTCGGTGGTGCGGGCGGCGTTTATCGCCTATCTGATGCGCTGTGGCTGGATAAGGTGCTTGAATCTCGTCAGGGCCTGCCTGTGTCGTTGGGTATCATCTTTTTGCATATCGCCAATGAACTCGGTCTGCCGCTGATGCCAGTGATTTTCCCGACGCAGTTGATTCTGCGTGCCGACTGGCTCGATGAAGAGATGTGGCTGATCAATCCGCTAAATGGCGATACGTTGAGCGAGCATGTGCTGGAAGTGTGGCTGAAAGGTAATATTGGCCCGTCAACCCGTCTGCTGGATGAAGATCTGGATGAAGCTGAAAATGTCCTCATCGTGCGTAAAATGCTCGACACGCTGAAAGTCGCCCTGATGGAAGAAAAACAGATGGAGCTGGCGCTGAGAGCCAGCGAAGCGGTGCTGCAGTTTGACCCAGATGATCCCTATGAAATCCGCGATCGCGGCCTGATTTATGCTCAACTGGATTGCGATCATATTGCACTGTCCGATCTCAACTATTTCGTTGAACAGTGCCCGGAAGATCCGGTGAGTGAAATGATAAAAGTGCAGATTCACTCGATAGAGCAAAAACAGATTGTCTTGCATTAAAAAAACAGTCTTACATTAAGAAACCGTTTTGCAGTAATGCAGCGTTAATTTATTTCCCGACATGAAGGTAAAAGTATGACGAATAAAGTGGTCAAGATAGGGGATATCCCAGTCGCCAATGATCTGCCTTTTGTGCTATTTGGCGGCATGAATGTTCTTGAATCACGCGATCTGGCGATGCGCATTTGTGAGCATTACGTCACGGTCACGCAGAAGTTGGGCATTCCTTATGTGTTCAAGGCGTCATTCGATAAGGCTAACCGCTCCTCGATTCACTCTTACCGCGGTCCTGGTCTGGAAGAAGGGATGAAAATCTTCCAGGAACTGAAACAGACCTTTGGCGTAAAAATCATCACTGACGTGCATGAATCGCATCAGGCACAGCCCGTTGCTGATGTGGTTGACGTTATCCAGCTCCCTGCATTTTTAGCACGCCAAACCGATCTGGTGGAAGCGATGGCGAAAACCGATGCGGTAATCAACGTGAAAAAGCCGCAGTTCGTCAGCCCGGGTCAGATGGGTAACATCGTCGATAAGTTCATCGAAGGTGGCAACGATCAGGTAATTCTGTGCGATCGCGGCAGCAACTTCGGTTACGACAATCTGGTTGTTGATATGCTGGGCTTCAATGTCATGAAGCATGCTTCCAACGGTTCGCCGGTGATTTTTGACGTGACGCATGCGCTACAGTGCCGTGACCCGTTTGGTGCGGCATCCGGTGGCCGTCGCGGGCAGGTGACCGAGCTGGCTCGTGCCGGTATGGCTGTCGGTTTGGCGGGGTTATTCATTGAAGCTCACCCCGATCCTGCCAATGCGAAGTGTGATGGCCCATCCGCGCTGCCGCTGGATAAACTGGAGCCGTTCCTGCAACAGATCAAAGCGATTGACGATCTGGTGAAAAGCTTCCCAGAACTGGATACCAGTAAGTAGTCTGTGTAGTTTCGGCCTATAGAAAAACCCGCGATTCGCGGGTTTTTTGTCTTATAACGCTTCACCGTTTTCTACGGCACAGTGCGATGGCTGTTATTTATAGAGGTCGGCACTGATTGTGAGATTGTTACCTTTACCTTCCCACTGTCTGGTGATGTGGTAGTACTTGGCACCTTTGTCACCTGCACGTTTGGCAACGGCCTCAGACACCTGTGTCATATTGGTGTAGTTGCCACGGAACTGAATAGAGTCGAAAGGCACCATCTGTGCTGCCGTGGCGTTGTTCAATTCCTGAATTTGTATGCCATCAGGTAATGTTACTGTGTAACGTCCGCCTTTTGACGACTGCGTTTCGAAGAAATTACCTACGTTGCGGCTAGGGCTGCCGGAGTTGGCGACACCTGGGATTTCCACTTTAGCGGCTTCTGCACCACCCGCAGCTAACGCTGCGCGGCCTGCATCAGAATCCGCTGGAATCACGTCCGTGCTCTGGGTCTGGCGCTTCGGTGCATCGGCTTTATAAATGTATGCAGTGACTTTCTGGTTGGCACTATTCGAGTTCACATCAACCTGACGGACTATGTAGAACGAATCGGCATTTTTCTCTTTTGCCGCTTTCGCAATGGCGTCATTTACGTCCGGCTGGCTGCGGAAGAATCCGCCAACGGTTACTGTGTCATACGGTTCCAGCCCGTAAGCCACATCTTTCGGCAGCTCTTTCACGCCGTAGAACGTGCGGAATTGGGTGTCTTGATTCGCTTTTGGTGCATCTTTGCGATACAGGTCGACCGTGACATTCCAGTTGCCACTCGAATTAGCATCATCCATCGCTTGCACATAAAACGACTCTGCGCCCAGTTTGTCGGCGCGTTTTGAGGCTGCGGCTACCGCTTCATTGATCGCGTTAAAACGTCCTTTAAACGTAATTCGTTCAAAGGGTTGCAGAGATTCTGCCTGCTCAGGCGTAAGTTCCTGTGCAGCCTGCGCTGAAAATGCCGAGAGTGATAACAACAATGTGGATGCAATAACAGTAGTCTTCAGCTTCATAAAAAATCCTTTCGCCTTCCTGCCACTCGAATTATTTAAGGTATAGCAATCAACCTGTAACGGAATAGGGCTGATTATCGCACGGAATAAATTCTTGTGCTTTAGCATTTTCAGCGGGCTGAAAAGCCGTGATACTTCGGCTTGGAACAAGAAAAGTGCTAATAATAACGGTTAATGATTGTTTTGACATCATAAGGGATATTTATACAAATTATCGCATTAACAACCTTGTAACACATCGTTTTTGTGAAACAGCCCAGAAAAATACTTCTGTAATAATGCTACAAAAGGCAGAGAAGACCATGATTTTCGACCAAGAAAGGCTGACAGAACCTGTGATAACTCGGCTTTTCTGTGAAATTCATTTTATTTATGGATCATCGATCACATTTTCAGTACGTTATAAATGAGTTCGCCTACAGTGAGACGCCTCAAAAAACGTGTGGTAAGAAGATGATAAGACCCTCTTCCTACCGCGTGAATGTGGGGATATAGGGTGCAGCAGGTCTCGGCGAATTCATATAACAGAATAGGGTGAGAATAATAACCTTCGTTAAAAATAAGCGAAAAGGGTATCAGCATGCGTATTGGTGTACCAAGAGAGCGGTTGGCCAATGAAGCCCGTGTAGCAGCGACGCCGAAAACGGTTGAACAGCTGCTGAAACTGGGTTTTACGGTCTCGATAGAACGTGAAGCGGGAAAACTGGCAAGTTTTGACGATGCGGCATACGAAGAAGTCGGTGCGTCGATTGTTGACAGTTCGGAAGTCTGGCAAGCCGATATCGTCCTGAAGGTGAATGCGCCGCAGGATGATGAAATCGAACTGACCCGCGCGGGCAGTACGGTTGTCAGCTTTATCTGGCCAGCGCAGAACCCAGAGCTGCTGGCAAAGCTGGCTGCCCGTCAGGTGACGGTGATGGCGATGGATTCCGTCCCGCGTATTTCGCGCGCGCAGTCACTGGATGCGCTCAGCTCGATGGCCAACATCGCGGGTTACCGTGCCATCGTTGAGGCCGCCCACGAATTTGGCCGCTTCTTTACCGGACAGATTACCGCCGCAGGTAAGGTTCCGCCTGCTAAGGTCATGATTATCGGTGCTGGCGTGGCCGGTTTGGCCGCGATCGGTGCCGCAGGTAGTTTAGGCGCTATCGTTCGTGCTTTTGATACCCGCCCTGAAGTAAAAGAGCAGGTTAAGAGCATGGGGGCTGAGTTCCTCGAGCTCGACTTTGAAGAGGAAGCGGGTAGCGGCGACGGCTATGCCAAAGTCATGTCCGAAGCCTTTATCAAAGCGGAAATGGAACTGTTTGCCGCTCAGGCAAAAGAAGTCGACATTATCGTCACTACAGCCCTGATCCCTGGAAAACCGGCGCCACGTCTGATCACCAAAGAAATGGTGCTGAGCATGAAGCCCGGCAGCGTGATTGTCGATTTAGCGGCGCAAACGGGCGGGAACTGCGAACTGACCGTAGCCGATCGCGTCACCGTGACGGAAAACGGCGTCAAAATTATCGGTTACACCGATTTGCCTAGCCGTCTGCCGACGCAATCTTCACAGCTTTACGGCACGAACCTGGTTAACCTGCTGAAATTACTCTGCAAAGAGAAAAATGGCGAAATCGACGTCGATTTTGACGATACCGTGATTCGCGGTGTGACCGTCATTAAAGAAGGTGAAATTACCTGGCCAGCACCGCCGATTCAGGTTTCTGCACAGCCACAGCAGGCAAAACCTGCCGCTGCGGTGGTGAAGGAAGCTGCCAAACCGACGTCGCCATGGAAGAAATATGCGTTCCTCGTAATCGCTATCCTGCTGTTTGGCTGGCTGGCCGATGTCGCGCCTAAAGAGTTCTTGTCTCACTTTACCGTTTTTGCGCTGTCCTGCGTGGTGGGCTATTACGTTGTCTGGAATGTCAGCCACGCATTGCACACGCCATTAATGTCAGTCACTAACGCAATATCAGGCATTATCGTTGTCGGAGCATTGTTGCAGATCGGCCACGGCGGATGGGTGTCGTTCTTCTCGTTCATTGCCGTATTGATCGCCAGCATCAATATTTTCGGTGGTTTCACCGTGACTCAGCGCATGCTGAAAATGTTCCGTAAAAACTAAGGGGTAACACATGTCTGGTGGATTAGTAACTGCTGCATACATTGTTGCCGCAATTCTCTTTATTTTCAGTTTGGCTGGGTTGTCCAAGCACGAAACGTCGCAACAAGGAAACATCTTTGGTATCAGCGGTATGGCGCTTGCGCTGATCGCGACGATTCTGGGACCGGATTCTGGCAACGTGGGTTGGATTATCGTCGCGATGGCGATCGGTGGATCAATCGGTATTTATCTGGCGCGTAAGGTTGAAATGACCGAAATGCCAGAACTGGTCGCGATTCTTCACAGCTTTGTGGGCTTGGCTGCGGTACTCGTTGGCTTTAATAGCTTCCTCGACCACGGTGAAATTACCGATCCGGTGATGGTTAATATCCATTTAACGGAAGTCTTCCTGGGTATCTTCATCGGTGCCGTGACCTTCACGGGCTCGGTCATCGCGTTCGGTAAACTGCGTGGCAATATCTCCTCCAAGCCATTGATGCTGCCTCATCGCCATAAAATGAATCTGGCGGCGCTGGTTGTGTCCTTCCTGCTGCTGCTGGTTTTCGTCAATACGGGCAGCGTAGCGTTGCAGGTACTGGCACTGATTCTGATGACAGCGATTGCACTGGTATTTGGCTGGCATCTGGTTGCATCGATTGGCGGTGCGGACATGCCAGTCGTCGTTTCTATGCTGAACTCCTACTCTGGTTGGGCGGCAGCGGCAGCGGGCTTCATGCTGAGCAATGACCTGCTGATCGTGACCGGTGCTCTGGTGGGTTCTTCTGGTGCGATTCTGTCTTACATCATGTGTAAAGCGATGAACCGTTCCTTTATCAGCGTGATTGCCGGTGGTTTTGGTACAGATGGCGTTTCCTCTAGTGAGAGTGAAGAGGTGGGTGAATACCGTGAGGCTTCAGCGGAAGACGTGGCTGATTTACTCAAGAACTCAACTTCAGTCATCATCACTCCGGGATACGGTATGGCCGTCGCGCAGGCGCAGTACCCTGTGCATGACATCACCGCAAAACTGCGTGCACGTGGCATCAACGTTCGTTTTGGTATTCACCCCGTTGCAGGGCGTCTACCGGGTCATATGAACGTGCTGTTGGCTGAAGCAAAAGTCCCTTACGACATCGTGTTGGAAATGGATGAAATTAACGACGATTTCACCGATACCGACACTGTGCTGGTTATTGGTGCGAATGACACCGTTAACCCGGCAGCGCAAGAAGATCCACACAGCCCAATCGCGGGCATGCCAGTGCTGGAAGTGTGGAAAGCGCAGAATGTTATCGTGTTTAAACGTTCGATGAACACCGGTTACGCTGGCGTACAGAACCCGCTGTTCTTTAAAGAGAACACGCAGATGCTGTTTGGCGATGCCAAAGACAGCGTTGAGGCGATTCTGAAAGCACTGTAAGCGTGACAGGAAGTAGAAAACGAAAGGGGCGAGTATCGCCCTTTTTTACATCTTAAATACGTTCTACTCATCATACTTTCACGTGCATGTACGTTGCATGACATTGCCAAAAATAATGCCAGCACTGAGGCTGGCATTGTTCGATTCGAACGTGATGAAACGTGCGATCAGCTGTTATCGCTTTCTTCCTGCGTAATTGGTGAAACGAAATCATCGGGTTTGACCGCGAGCAGGTCGCACTTCAAGTGATCAATAACATGTTCGACGGTGTTGCCGATAAAGGCGGCGGAAAGTCCGGTTCGCCCCAGAGACCCTAATACCACGACGCCTGCCTGTAAATGCTCCGCCAGATCGGGAATCACGTCTTCCGGCAACCCTTTTTCTACGTGTGTGACGCGTTCATCCAGACTAAATTTTTGCCGTAGCGATTTCATGGCAATAAGGTGCTGGCCTCGAATCGCATCGTTGTAGACGCTGGGATCGAAATCAGGCAATTCAATGGCGATATTGATGGGGGTAACGGGGTAGGCACCAACCAGATGAACCTCGGTTTGGTCAACCTGTTGCGCCAGCTCCAGCGTTTCCGATACTAATTTGATATTGAGCGGATCGTGATAAGGATCTTCGCTGGCCAGATTGACCGCAACCAGTGCACGGCCTTCGGTCGGCCATGGCTGATCTTTTACCATCCACACAGGGCAAGGACATTTGCGTAGTAGCTGCCAGTCTGTTGGCGTAAAGATAACCGCTTCCAGCCGATCGTGCTGATGTGCCATTTTCAACAACAGGTCATGTTGCCCAGAAATCACTTCCCGAATAATGGATTCAAATGGTTTATTGTGCCAAACCACTTTGATTTCTATCGAAACGCCAGCGTCAAGGTAGTATTTGCACTGTTCCGCAATCCACTCGGTCCGCTGCTGAATAACGCCCTGACGCATCTCCACTCTTTCATCGGGGGAAAGCAGAGTCGTCATTTCATAAGAGAAATCATAAATCGGCAGAAATGCCTTGATACGGCCGCCAAGTCGCTGAACCAGGTAAACCGCCCGACGCAGCGCTGGTTGGTCATCCTGATTTGGGTCAATAGCTACCAGTAAGTTCTGATACTTTGCCATAGCTCCTCCAAACAGCTGTTACTCCACAGCCTGTCATTCAAGAGTACCGCAATGGAATCGTTTTGGACAACAGAGATAAGCCGCAGAATAACAAAATAGGAAATATCACGGATGGGGCGGAAAAGAGAGGATAAAATTGACGTTGCCACAGTAAAAAAAGCGGCAACGTCAAATGGTTAGGCTGGAAAGATTATTTTCGCGAGGAACCGGCTAATTCGGAAAGCGCATCAATATTCTCGATCGTGATGTATTTTCCTTTTACCGCCAGCGTACCGCTTTTCTGGAAACGCCCCAGCAGACGGCTGATGGTTTCAACGGTTAGCCCCAGATAGTTGCCGATATCACCGCGAGTCATGGTCAGACGGAATTCACGCGGCGAGAAACCGCGCTGAGCAAAACGGCGGGATAGGTTGTAGACAAACGCCGCCAGACGCTCTTCAGCATTCTTTTTCGACAGCAGCAGAATCATGTCCTGATCGCCACGAATCTCGCCGCTCATCAGGCGCATCATCTGTTGACGCAGGTTAGGCATTTTCCCAGAGAGATCGTCCAACGTCTCGAAAGGGATTTCGCAGACCATTGAGGTCTCCAGCGCCTGAGCGAAACTCGGGTGTTGAGCGGTACCGATGGCATCAAAGCCCACCAAATCACCCGCCAGATGAAAACCTGTGATCTGCTCGTCGCCTTGCTCCGTGATGGTGTAGCTTTTTATCGTCCCAGAGCGGATGGCGTACAGCGATCTCAGCTCATCGCCTGCTTTAAACAGCGCTTGCCCCTTCTGGATAGGCTTCTTCCTTTCAATGATGTTGTCGAGCTGATCAAGCTCGTGTTCATTTAGGGTGAAAGGGATGCATAGCTGACTGATACTGCAATCCTGACAGTGGATTGCACAACCGCCAGACTGGATGCGTCGGATAATTCGCTTTTCCGGGATCATGGGCTTTGCTCAGGCAATAATTGATATTGGTCAATTTTAACAGCTTTTATCGGCTGTGATAAGACCGACAATCATCGGAATAGACGAATAAATAGTGAACTAACTATAATTTTTCGATTTTACTGAAAAATATTTCGATATATCAGCGCCGCGTAGCGATAATATTTTCGTCCACCGCGTTACCGAACGGTTAACACGTTGATTAATCCGAATCACTTACGGCCATAAGCAATTCGGAGGAGTATTTTCGCCTGTCTGAAGCACAAAAATTATAATGGCAAATTATTTTGGCGAGGTAAAAAACCTTCGTGTGTCAATAACCACTGCTTACGGTGAATGCCACCGGCATAGCCGGTCAGTGCGCCGCCAGTGCCGATGACTCTGTGGCACGGAACCACGATGCTGACAGGGTTTGAGCCGTTTGCCATGCCGACCGCACGCGCCGCACCGGTACGCCCTAGCAGGGTCGCGAGCTCGCCGTATGTGGTAATTTCTCCGCAGGGAATTTGACGTAATTTCCGCCAAACCTGCTGCTGGAATTCCGTCCCTACGGAGGCAACTGGCAGCGTATCAATAATCGCTAATTCGCCATCAAAATAGCGTTGCAGGCTGTCTGTCAGACCACCGGGATTATGGCGTGACTGTAACGAAAAGGGATCATTTCGATAACTGCGGTTGAGTGAGCGAAATAAATCATCCTCATACTCGCGCCACTCGACGGCCCGCAAATGATTATTTTCATCAGCAATAATCAATAACTCTCCAAGCGGAGTTGCCATCGTGTCCTGAAAAAAAGTCTGCATAGTGATTCCTTACGCGCTTGTCGCTTTCTTGTATCTCTCATTAGTTACGTGTCGATTATCCGGCATCCTCAGACGGATTGAAAATAAAATGCGAGATATGTCACTCAGTGAGGTGAAAAAGGAGAAAGCCATCACGATAATAACCCCGTATAGCTCCGGCGTGTTCTCATGTCTGGCAAGATAGAAGGGGGATTTGGGTAGAGAACGTTTCGTTTTTCATAACAGGTTGGTTTCGGCGTTGCGAACGATGCCGTTCTAGCGAAAATCCCGTTGATGCACGAACACTTAAGAGAGCCAATGCACATTCAGTATGAGCATATTGAGTGCATCCTGTCTGATATTATTAATAAAATCAAATGTTAATATAGAAATGCTCAATTTGTATTTATGAGAACTGGAGCATGTCAATCTTGATTCTACTGCCAGATAACATCAGCACATGGCAATAATGTGAAGGTGAGTGATGTGGGTATGCTCTATTTTTTATGGCAAAGGTATATGCCACGTGCCTGTCAATTCGGTGAAATTTTTAGCGCCCTGTTTTATGTACGAATAGCTATGTGCTCTATGTTATTGGAGGAAATACGCAGAATGAAAAAAAAATATGCCGTAGTGGGAACGGGGGGCCGAGCGGGCCTCTATCTGGAATCTATCGCCAGGGATTATCAGGATCAGGGACAATTTGTTGCTTTTTGCGATACCAACCAGACACGAATGGATTACGCCAACCGTATTGTCCATAAATTTGGACACGATAATGTGGCGACGTACTATGCCGATAAGTTTGAGCAGATGATCGCGGAAACCAAGCCAGATATTGTTATTGTGACGTCTATAGACCGCACGCATCATCATTATATTATCCGAGCAATGGAATTAGGGTGTGATGTTATCAGTGAAAAACCGATGACGATTGACGAAGAAAAATGTCAGGCCATTATTGATGCGATTAATCGTACCGGACGTAAATTACGGGTAACCTTTAACTACCGCTACGCGCCGCATCACAGCAAAGTCCGCGAATTAATTGCCGCAGGGCTGATTGGCGAAGTCTATTCTGTCCATTTTGAGTGGCTGTTAAATACTGAACACGGGGCAGATTATTTCCGTCGCTGGCACCGTGATAAACGCAATAGTGGTGGGTTGCTGGTGCATAAATCTACCCACCATTTCGACCTGGTCAATTTCTGGCTAAACAGCGAACCGGAAACGGTCTACGCACAAGGCGATTTGCGTTTTTATGGTAAAGCTAACGCTGAAGCTCGCGGCGTCACGGAATTTTATTCACGTTCACATAATAGCGCGGAGGCGGAAAACGATCCGTTTGCGTTGCATATGAATCAAAGCGAACAGCTGACCGCCTTATATTTAGACGCTGAACATGAAGACGGTTATTACCGCGATAAAAGCGTGTTCGATGACGGGATTAATATTGAAGATGTACTGAGTGTGATGGTGCGCTATAAGAGCAAAGCCATCATGACCTATTCATTAAATGCCTATTTACCTTGGGAAGGGCTGAATGTGGTGTTTAATGGTAGTAAAGGGCGATTGGAAATGAAATTGGTGGAAAAATCTTACGTAAACGGAGGCGGAAAAAAAGAGGATGAAGGTGCGCTGAATGAATGCGAAATAAAGATCTATCCGATGTTTGACGAGCCTTATGTCGTACCGGTTGAATTTAAAGCGGGCGGACATGGCGGCGGCGATCAGGTCATGTTAAACGATCTGTTTGGTACACCGGAGCCCGATCCCTTACATCGTGCAGCGGATTATCGTGACGGGGCCATGTCTATTTTAACTGGTATTGCCGCCAATCGGTCATTACGCACCGAACTGCCAGTGAAAATAAGCGAACTGGCCGTTAACCTGAAAAAAGGGAATTAATGAAAACACCTGCCTGAAGGCTATTTCAGGCGGCAAGCGATTCCGCATCCGTAGTACCTGTCTACCCTTAAAAGGGCAGCGGGTGGAAACCTCCGAATACAATTATAAGGGTTTTATTATGGCGAAAAAACGGAACACATTATCTCCCCTGCTCCTGCTTTGTGCCGCTCTTCCACTGGGCGCTACATTTTCTCATTTTGCTGACGCTGCCGAGATCCGCATCTCCTGGTGGGGTGGTAATCAGCGGCACGAGGCTACGCTAGCTGCTATTAACGCGTTTCAAAAAGCCAACCCGACGATTACTGTCAAAGCCGAATATGCTGGCTGGGACGGCTATCTCTCCCGCCTGTCAACCCAGATGGCTGGGGGGCAAGAACCTGATGTCATGCGTATTGACTGGAACTGGCTGCCGCAGTTTTCGCGCAATGGCGACGGTTTTTATGATTTGAATAAGCAAAAAGATATTCTGGGACTGGGAGATTTTCCGCCTAGCGCTCTGAAAGCGGCGGACGTAAAAGGGAAGCAGCAAGGTCTCCCGATTTCGATGACGTCCCGCAGCATGATTTACAATAAAACTACTTGGGACAACGCGGGCGTCGCTTACCCGAAAACCTGGGATGAACTGTTTGCCGCTGGTCCCGTATTTAAACAAAAGCTGGGTGACAACTATTACCCACTTGGTGTTGCCCAAGGGTCAAGCGATGTGTTGGATATTCTTACGCTCGGCCGTAGTTACATGGCACAGAAATACGGCATTGATATGATCGATGAGAAAAAGCAGAGCATTGCCTATAGCCGCGATCAAGTACGGGAACTCTTCGGTTTTTATAAAAAGCTGGTTGATTCCCATGTGATACCCGATCAGCGCTATTTCTCCTCGTTCGGCCGTACCAACGTCTATGAGATTCGTCCTTGGATTAACGGCGAATTAGCTGGGATGTATTTATGGGATTCTGCCATCTATACCTACTCCAGTAATATGCCAAAGGATGCCGTGTTGGAAACGGGGCCGTTCCTCACCATGCCCAATGCCAAAGATTCGGGGCTGACCACCAAACCGTCTTCGCTGTTCGCCATCAGTAAGAACAGCAAGCATCCTAAGGAAGCGGCGATGCTGATGAGTTTCATGCTGAGTAACCCGGAGGGCGTGAAGGCATTAGGATTGCAAAATGGGATGCCTGCTAACCCGAAAGCGCAAAAATTGCTGGAAGATATCGGCGTGATTAACCCCGGTAATCTGTTAGCGAATGCCTATCGGGCGGCCGCGGAGCAACCTGCGTCTAAGGTGCCAGTTTCACCGTTTATGGAAAATCAGGAATTGGTTCAACTGTGGACGAGCAGTCTGCAAAAACTGGATTACGGTAACGGAGAGGTGAATAAGGTTGCCGATGATTTCCTGAACGGCGCTAACCGTATATTAAAACGTGCTATCCGCTAACCACTGCTGTTAATGTGCGATGCCATATCCTTTGCGATATGGCATCGCGACATTTTTTACGCCGTGCCTGCATGCCCTTTGCTCATGGCCTTTCTGCAGTGAGCTGTACCGTACTGATGGTGCGTGCGCGAAAACCCGCTTCACAATAGCAAAGGTAAAACACCCACAGGCGCTGGAAAGGTTCATCAAAGCCCTGAGCATTCAGCATATGCCACTGTTGATAAAAGCGCTGCCGCCATTCGCTGAGGGTGCGAGCGTAGTCCTGACCGATATCAAACAGATCGCGGGTGATAAAATCGGTATGCCGCGTCATGGTGGTCGTCATCGCGGTAATTGAGGGCAGAAAACCGCCGGGAAAAATGTAGCGTTGGATAAAATCGACGTTACGGCAGTAGTGGCTGTACCGCTGGTCGGCAATCGTGATCGCCTGAAGCACCATGCGGCCTTGTGGACGCAGCAATTGCTGGCAGCGTTTGAAGAAAGTGGGTAAATAGGCTTTTCCGACCGCTTCGATCATTTCGACCGACACCAGCTTGTCATACTGACCGGTCAACGCGCGGTAATCCTGTAACAGCACAGTCACTTTATGGCTCAGGCCTGCTTGCTGAATGCGCTCAACCGCGTAGTCATATTGCTGTTGTGACAGCGTGGTCGTGGTGACGTGACAGCCATATTCACGCGCGGCCAGTTCGGCTAATCCCCCCCAGCCGGTGCCAATTTCCAGTAAATGATCCGTTTCACAGAGCGCCAACTGTTCGCAGAGACGGCGCAACTTGGCGCGCTGTGCGTCTTCCAGCGTCATTTCGGGTTGCTGATACCAGGCGCTAGAGTAGAGCATCTCGCTATCGAGAAAGCTGCGGTAAAAATGGTTGCCCAGATCGTAGTGAGCGGCGATATTTTTCTGCGCCTGCTGTGGGCGGTTACGGCGGCACCAGTGGATAAACCGGTGAAATGGCCCCGTCAACCAGCCAAAACGCGTTTCAAGCGTATCGATTAGCGCCTGATTCTGCGCCAAAAGCTGGAGAACGAGCGTGAGGTTGGTTGAGCTCCAATCACCATCGATATAGCTTTCGCCGGCAGCGATACTTCCACCGAGCAGTACACGGCGATAAACGCGATGGTTATGTATCGTGATTTCACCTTGCAGCGTCGCGTGTTGATCCCCGAATAACGTTTCATTGCCTTCTGGTTCGCGAAGGCGCAACCCTCCGCCGTCTATTCGACTAAGCAGAAGAAACACCACTTTTCTGGCCCGAGTATAGCGAGCGGTATTGCTCGGGTGACGCACCAACTGTGTTTCCGTTGAACTCATGGGGTGTCCTTTTTTCCAGACTGCGGATGAGGATAAACGGGAGAACGTTTAATCCACAGTTTCAAAGCCTGCCAATATATGGTGCAGGCGGTTTTCATCGTCATTAACGGTAGAGACCAAAGCTGAGCACGCAGGGCGGCACGAGTGAGCGGCTGACGATGCAGCACCAGCGTCGCATCAAACTCGCGTCCTTGTCTGTGATTCTCGATGTGGATCCTCAGACGCGCGTCGGGCGGCGTGAGTCGCCAGTGATACACCATCTCCATTGGGTTAAAAGGCGACACATGAAACGCTTTGGAAACAGGCATAGAACCATCGGGGACGACAGCATAGGTGTGACGTTCGTTCCAGGGGGTATTACGCACTTCTGCCAATAGCCAGCGTAGTTCGTTATGCTCATCGTACAAATAATAGAAATTGACCGGATTGAAATAACAGCCCAGATAGCGTAGCTGACACAGCAGCAAGACCTTCCCCGTGAGGCGTTCCCCGGTCAGTTCCGCAATTCGATCCTGCGCTTTGGTTTTGATGTCGCCGCCACCGAGGTAATCGCCGCGACAAAATGACGCAGGGGAAAAGCGCTCCAGCGCAATCCCCACATGCGGCAAGGCAGGGATCTCATCTAAATCGATTAACGTCATGAATAACGCATAGTCGAAACGATGTGTGACGGGCGTGAAGCGTCGGTGGCGAACCTTGCCAACATACAAGGCGCTATTCATCTTGCACACTCTGATGGAGGAGGTTGACGACATCCAACGCGCTTTTGACGCCGTCTTCATGAAAACCGTTGTACCAATAGGCGCCACAAAACCAACTGCGGTTGTGCCCATTAATACGTTCACGCTGCTGCTGGTACTCGGTCGTCTGTTGAGTAAACACCGGGTGATGATAAACCGCGTGGTGCAGTATTTTATTCGGGT
This sequence comes from Pectobacterium versatile, assembly GCF_020166435.1. Taxonomy (GTDB): domain Bacteria; phylum Pseudomonadota; class Gammaproteobacteria; order Enterobacterales; family Enterobacteriaceae; genus Pectobacterium; species Pectobacterium versatile. The sequence continues at coordinate 32,341 of NZ_JAINZP010000012.1, forward strand.
CAATATCCTGCTGGGGGTTTAGCGAGACACAGAAGGTGGTGGATGAACGAATACCTTGCAGGATGTTCATGTTATAGGTCACGGAGGCCCGCACGCGGCTAAACGCCTGATCGACCGGCAGACGGTAATTCCAGCTTGCCCACGCTCGCTGATTATGGGGAAGAAGCTGGGTGTCGGTATGCAAAACCACGCGGTTAGGCTGATAGCGTATGCCGCCGAGGATACGCTGCTCATCGGGCGTACTCGTTGCCAGCAGCGCCAGCGTCTGATCGGAATGGCAGGCGAAAATCACCTGATCGAATCGGTACGCCTGCTCGGCGGTATGCACCGTAGCACCTGCATCATCGCGTGTTACCTGATTGACGGGCGTCTGGACGTGGATCGTCGCCCGATTGTGGATGCGCTCTGCGAGTCGCCGCACATATTCCCGTGAACCACCGGGAACCACCATCCATTGCGGGCGATTGACCAAATCCAGTAACCCGTGATGGTTGAAGAAGGTCAGGAAAAGCGACAGCGGGAAATGCCGCATATCCTCAAGCGACGACGACCAGATTGCTGCACCCATCGGCAAAAGATAGTGCTGGGCAAAGAACGGCGAGAATTTTTCCTGCTGCAACAAATGGCTTAGCGTCAGCCCCTGATAATCACCGCTGGCAAGATACCGCTTGCAGACGCGGTTAAAGCGCACAATCTCCGCAACGAAACGATAGAAACTGGGGCGGATCAGGTTGCCGCGCTGGGCGAATAGCGTGTTTAACGTATGGCCGTTATATTCCAGACCTGAAACTGGATTACTAACCGAAAAGCTCATTTCTGTCGGCTGACCGGTTAACCCCAGTTCATCCAGCAGCGCAATAAAATGGGGATAGGTCCGCTCGTTGTAGACAATAAATCCCGTGTCGATGGCGTAGGTCGTGCCATCCTGAACCACATCGACCGTTGCCGTGTGGCCACCCAGATAATTGTTCGCCTCAAACACCGACACCTGAAAGCGATCGGATAATCTGAGCGCGCAGGTTAAGCCAGCAATACCGCTACCAATAATGGCAATCTTCATACGTTTTACCTTACTAACCGGCTGGCGAGCAGACGTTGCCATGACTGTGGGAGCACTGAAATCGCGTTGAGCAACAGCGCAAAGCGCAGAGGAAAAGTGATCTCACGTTTTTTCTTTGCCAGACCACGGCGAATAGTTTCTGAGGCTTGTGATACGGAAATCAGCATCGGCATCGGGAAGTCATTACGTGCGGTCAACGGGGTATCGACAAAACCGGGTAAGATCAGGGACACGGTGATATTGCGAGCCTGCAAATCCAGCGATAGGCTGCGGGCGAAGTAGGCCAGCGCTGCCTTTGACGCGCCATAGGCTTCCGCTCTTGGCAGCGCAACGAGGCTGGCGGTCGAACCAACCAGCGCCAGATGGCTACCGTTGGCAAGCTGTGGCAATAACACCGACAGGCAATTCACCGGGCCGATCACGTTAGTTGTCAGCACCCGACTGACTTTTTTCGCTTCAACGACGCCGTTATCCAGATACTCACAGGTTCCCGCACTGAGAATCACCAGATCGACCGTGACGCCGTCCAACGCCTGCTGTGTATCTGCCAGATTCGTCATATCAAATGCTATCGTGCGAATGGTTGGGAAGGCGGCAGTTAATGCGTTAAGTCGTTGTTCATCGCGCCCGCAGGCGAGGACGTCCCAGCCGTCTCTGGCATAATCCAGCGCCAATTGCTGGCCGATTCCAGAACTCGCCCCAGTAATCAACACGCGTTTCATGTCTGAAGTCTCGACTTCAGGTGGCTGATGAGCGAGCCAAGCAGGGGAACATGCTGATAAAGCATTGCGCCCATGTCGTAATAATCACGGTGATAGATAACGTTGTTGTCGGCGAAGAGCAGGTGGCTACAGCCCGCTAATGTCAGCGGCGCGTTGCGCTTTAACGACGGATGCGCGTAGTGCATCGTCCAGAACATTGTCGCACCGCCGCGGAAGGTATGGATATCGACGATCTCGAACTGACAGTAGCTCAGATTATCGAGTGAATGAGAAAAGTAGCGATGCAAAGCACTCAACCCATGATGGCTGGAAACGGGGTCGATGAAGTGAATATCCTGATGATAGATATCACTCAGCTCCGTTAATCTCTCGGCTGTCAGCTCTCGATAAAATGCCCTTATTTTCAGCAGAATAGGCTCATATTCATCATTCTCTACCGAGATGTCGTCTTCCTCACGCGCTTTTTCTATCGTCATAACCACTCCTGTTAAGGTCACCCACTCCCACGCGGTGGAAATGGCTAACAGATAGAGGAACATCAACGCTTATTAATTGAAAGATATCAACTTAGGTATAGATTGAATCCACCGTTCGTCAAATAAGAATTTGAGGAATGGTTAAGAGGCAGTGATTCTTTAATTATCTAGAAAATAAAGTATTTAATTATTTTAAAAAAAATTATTAATGAGTAAATCATTTCTGATTGTCGATTTTATTTAATTTGCAAATTTTAAAAAATTAATTATATTAATTCAGATTTTGATTTTAAGACTTAATTTTTATGTCTTGGATTTTTTTAAAAACAAATGAGAATAAATCATGTCAATATTTTTTCAATCAATAAATAGTAAATTTAACACTTCATCTGATTCATGGGAGAATATCCCTGGGCTTTCTTTGAATTTAAAGGATCTTGCCCGTGCAGGTTCAAAAGAAGCATTAGTTACATTAACAGTTCCCTCTCCATACGCTACCGGTAATAATAATCCAGGGATAGATTTCGCAATTACTATTAATGGTAATATTCTTTCATTTGGTTCAGTGAGTTACTCTGATAAAAACCCTGCATCTCCCGGGAGAATTCCATTTTCTATTCAAATATTTGTAGATTTACAGAATCATGGTCAATCGGGTACAATACAAGCACAATGGAAAAGTGTTCGAGGCAGTACAGTACATATTGACAGCCCTTGCAGTATTAGTGCTGTCGTTAATTAATTATAATTAATAAATTTACCCCACCCAAAAAATATATCAATGCTGATTTATTATTTATTAAATCTATTAGTTTGATATCAAATATGTAGTAACGAAAAATCAGAATATCAAGGTAATGATATTTGATATTCTGATTTTTACAAGGAAGGTATTATATTTTTTACGTTTTGAGCCTATCTTTCCAGTGCATAGTCATTAATTAAGTATGCCTGAAATTTAGTTGATTTCCCCTCAAATCTTGTATTGCAGAAAAAAAGAAAACATGGCGCAAAATGTAGTGACAACGTCACGCCATGTTTCCTAGATCGACAGCGGTAGACTGAACGTTATTTCTCCGCGGGTTTAATCAACGTCAGAATCGTGCCTAGCTGTTCACGCTGTTCCGCGCTGACTTCGCGCGCAGCGGAATAGCCCGCATTCTGAATAATCATCTCATTCAAACCCACCAGCCAGTCATAGATATAAAACGCCGTATTGTTGGTTGGCGTGAGCGACAGCTTGGTTAAGCGCTGTGAAGCCCCAAAGCTGACCGCCTGTTTTTCGGGTTTAGCGAAAATTTTATGACCGCGATTGATACGGCTGGCAGGGCGCAGGGATTCATCAAGCTGCTGGAAACCGAGCCAGGCAACGAAGTCACCGAGAATAGTCAGCACGCGTGAAACCTGACGGTCTGCCTTATTCTCGCGGTTGATGCCCAACTGCTCGCCGTCGACCAACATGTCAACCAGCGCCTCTTCGATCCGTAAGCGGATACTGCCAGTAATCAATTCTTCAACCAGCATTTCGATCGTCGCTTTCGGCACGTTCAGCAAATCGAGAAGCGGGGCATTTTCCGGCAGGCCACGCAAATAGTTAATCCAATAACGATAAACACCGTGTGCGTAGTCCGCCTCATAGCTGTGGTCGACCGTCAAAATCGGCGGAGCAGGTTGATCGATAGCGATCGGTTCATCGGCAAACAGATCGATTTCGATCCCGACACCAAACGGATCGCTATGAGCGGACGGGGCGGAGAGGTCTTCGGCATCAGCGTGGAAACCGCCATAGCTTGCCCCTTTCTGCTGCAGATACAGACGGCGCAGCTCATCACGCGAAGGCAGCAGCCGTTCCAGCAGTTCACCGTGTACACCGGTTCGGGTCTGGAGCGATTTGAGCAAGGTCTCTGCGATGCGCTGTTTTTCTGCCGGATCGTCAACATCAACGGGCAGATACCAGTTACCCAGCAGGTTATCGCTGAGTTCACGTTGGAGTTCGCTAAGCTGTTCGCTGATGCGCCCCAGTTTTACATCCCGGTGAACTTCCGCGCCCAGCCACGTTGCCATCCGCGCTACGCCGCGTTTATCCATCGCCAGCATCGTTCCCCAGGCATCGCCCGGATTACCTACATAGCGTTGTACCGCGGCATCATAGTTTTGCCCGTGCGTAATGCGACGATCGTGGCGGGTGACCGCCCAAATCAGCCCCGGTTTACGGTGACTACGAACCTGTGCGTTTTCGCCTTGAGTCTGTTTAACCCAATGATCCAGCGCCTTGCCGACCACTTTAACGTCGGCGCGGTTGCCTGCGGCGCTGCATACCATCAGTACGTTCATTTCCTGATTATCGGTATAACGCTCCAGCAGATAGGCGCGTTTCGCCCGCAATAGCGTGTGCGCCAGTGGATGCTGTGTGCTTTGCTGTCTTGCTGGTGGCTCGTCCCGCGTCTCGCGGATCTCACCAAAACCGGGGAAGTCCAGCACATCGACCTGCTCGAACAGCGCTTCTTTAGGCGGCAAATGCAGCGGGATAAGCAACTCCGCCGTCAGCATCGTTAACTCAGCCAGCGAAAGCTCCGTCGTTTTCCCCGCGCGGCCATTCTGAACCGGCCGCACCAGCACGCCGGGATCGTCGGCACTGTGTAAGCGTTCCAGCGCCGAACCGTCGATCAGACCGTCTGCCGGATTTAACTCATCATCCACCAGTATCCGCAGCGGCGCTAACAGCTTGCGCGTACCGGCCAGATGTTGCAGCGTGTGGCTGAAATGACGATAGGCGGTGGTCAGCGAATTCAGCTCGCCCCACAGTACAGAGAAGAGCTGGGCGCGATCGTCAACGGTGAGATAAGGTGCTAATTCAATCGCAACCGGCCAGAAGTGGGCTTCCAGCTGTTTTTGCCGTTTGACATCATGACGCGCGAGGTAGTCCCAGAGTTCGACGACTTCATCGCGGCTCATCCCTTCAACGGGTTCTGGCTGACGGTGCATCAACAGCGTTTTAATGTGTTCAGCAATATGGCGCTCGTCCAACTCTTCAAACGTGGTCTCTTGATTGAGATCGTTTAAAAACGCGTTGGCCATGATCTTGCCGATATCCAACTCACTGAGCAGTTGCAACTGAACGGGGAACGATTTGTTCTTCACGCCGGACTGTCGGCTAAACCGCGTAACAAGCGCGGTTGCCCGGTCGGACGGATTAATATGATCGATAAAATCCAGCTGTTGCCCCTCAAACGAGGTTTCCAGCTTGCCGTTTTCGCCCCCGGCCAGCGATGTGATCAGGTAGGACTTTCCCGCCTGAGATAGGCCAAAAAAGCCGATGGCAATGTCTTTCTGCGCCACGTCGGACAGGTGCTGTGCTTTATTGTGATTACGGCGCAGTTTGACGATCAGACGGTCAGCTTCGATATCCAGACGCGGGGCGTTCTGGCGAGTGCTGTCAACCCAGTCGATGGCCTGTTCAACACCTTGCGCGACGGCCTGTAGCTGGCCGTGAAGTCGGGTAGAGAGCTGTTTGGGCGTTAATCGTTTCATTTTTTAAATACACTCCCACTATCGATCCAATAATGGGTCGCACCTGAGCCGTTAGCGGATAATGTGTTCAATTTGAGTCGTAAATGCTGTGGTGGAACGCGGGTGCCGTCTTCCAGCACCGCATCGGCAATCTCAAAGCGTTCGGGGCTGTTTTGATCGTCGCTTTTCGTCACGGTCAACCGGACGCGCAGCTTACTGTCGCCGACGACCTTACGCGCTAAATCCTGATCGACGATTGAGAGCATATAGAGCGAAGACGCAGGCCAGCGTTCGTTGTCCAACTGGCGGAAGCCGAGGCAGAGTGAACCACGCACCTGGAAACTGAGTTTCGGGTCAAGCTCGAAATCCGGCGCATCCAGATCGATATCGCTGTAGTAAACGTTATCCAGCGTCAGCGCGTTGCTGCTGTCCATCATGCCGAGGTAGCGCACTGTAGAATAAGGTTGGAAATCACCAACCTTAAAGTAAAAGCCCGGTAGGCGCAGATCGAGCGCCAGCAGGCACAGCATCGCGCCGACGGCGGCAGTGGATTTCGGGTTATCGATGCGCCCACGTTTGTTAAACGGATACCAGTCATTGGTGTGATAGCCATCCAGCGAAAGCATTCGGTTAATCGGCAGCGGTTGCAGGTGGCGGAACAGCGCTTGAATCCCTGGGAAGCGCGAAGGGCGACCCGTCAGTAGCAGTACATCGCACGAATACAGCGATACCACTTCAGACATCAGGCGCAGATTCTGCGTGATGTTCATTTTGTTAGACAGGAATTCGCCGTGCAGCTTGTTCAGTTTGAGAATCAGCGGCACTTGCAAAATATCGAAGACCTTGTCGCTGACTGGCAGTTCGCGCTGCACTTCCGTATTGATGTATTCCAGCACTTTTTCCGTTGGCGCCTGTTCCAACAATTCGCCGAAGGTCGATTCGATCTCGGCGCTGGTGTCCAGCGGATCAAAGCGCTCATAGGCTTCAAGAATCGCGCGACCAATCGGGATGAAGACCTGTAGCGTGACCTGCTGGCGCAGCGTGAGCTGCGCGTCCATACGGCCTTCATTGCCAAACAGTTTCGCCATTAGCGCATCTGGGCTGGCCATTCCGGCGGTTTTTAGCGCAGTCTGTAGCGCGGGGAGGATATAAAGCTGAATCACATCCAGCAAGATATCGTCGCCCGCGACCTTAAAGCCTTCACGGAACAGCAGGCGCGGAATAATTTTAACGTTGTTGCCGACGCCGTCATCGAGCAGATATTGCGTAATGGCGAGGTCGGTGGTGCCGCCGCCGATGTCGATTGAGGCAATACGCAGCGTTTTACCTGCGGGTTCACCTTCATCGAGTTCTTTATCGGGGCGCGCCATGCTGGCGAAGAAATCTTCCGCACGGCCACCAAAGTTCACCTGCGCTTCGTTATACAGGTAAACCATCTGTCCACATGTGGCTTCATCCCATTCGATTTGCACGTCAGGCACCGGAACTCGGCTCTGCTGCTTGTCGGCTGGCGTGGTGAAATCCTCATCCATCGGGTGCCAGTCCATCGCTTTCCAGACCAGCGCGATCGCTTCATGCATCCGGCGGCGGAAAATTTCACGCTCGGGTTTCGGCATCGCGGAAGGCAACGTCAGAATGATATTTCGTAATTGGCGCGGTGCGCTGCTGTGGATCATCTTCAACCGCTGAGCGGCGCTGTTCATCTGCATCAGCGCTTGGGCCAGCAGTTCGGAGAGCATGAATGTCATGATCGAACTGCGGCTGTAGTGCGGTGAAAACACCGGTAAGCGCTCTTCCAACGGCTGGTTATAGAGCGGCTGGCCTTCATCATTCAGCATGATGGTCAACGGCATGGCTGTCGCTAACGGTTCAGTCTGCGAATGGGCGTCCGTCTGGCTAAAACGCCAGCCTGGGGTATAGCTTTCTTCATCCCACAGATAGCGGCGCGGGCTGGAAATACCGCTCGATCCTTCCGTTCCCTGACGCAGCAGCGCCATGCGGCTGGCTTCGCGTCCGACGCGGGTGATTGACGGCCAGATGAACGCGTCATCACGGCCGCTTTCCACGGAGAAATTGTCTTTACCGAACTTCGCCTGTGAAAATTCAACGCGGCTCTCGAAAAGTTCGTTATACAGATAATGTGGCTCACTCAGATCGCGCAACTGCAGTTCATAGGTCTGTTTCAGGCCGTTGCTTTCGTCCGCATGGTCCTCAACTAAAATGCCGCAGGTGTGCGAGTTACCGACGTCTAAAATCAGGTCAACGTTGACGGCGGGTTCCTGCAGCGTGCTGGTATTGATCCGAATTTCCGGTATTTCGAGCTGGTTGCCCAGCATATCCAACACATTCAGGTAATGTGCCTGATATTCAAACCCTCTGAGTGCCACTTTTATATCGTGGCTGTCACGGCTTTCCAGCGCTTTAACCCGCTGAGCAAAGACTTCGCGCAGCCAGCCGTCGACCCAGGTTTCATCAAGGAATTCACCTAGTTCGTCGCTGTGATAAGCCAGCGCGAAACTCCCGCCGGTTTTGATGTCATTGGCATTAGGTGCCAGCGACTCGTACTCGTGGCCTTCTGGGTAGGTTTTGGTATCGAACGCCAGACAAATACGGTGCGTATTGCCGTCCTGATCGGGTGTATCCAACGCAAGAATTTGCATCCGCGCCCAGTTATCCGGCCCGCCCATGAAGGTGCGCGGCGGATTAAAGCGGAAGAAGGGCAGCGGCAGCCAAATGTTCTCCAGCAGCTTCAGCGATTGCTCAAGCGAAATGCTCAGCTCAGGCTTCACTACTTCCGGCGGCATCCCGGTGGCAGAAGGCAGCAGGAATTTATCCGACTGTTCATCATACAGCAGGTGCAGCAGAGGGCCGTTGGCACTTTTACGCACATAGCGGTTAGGCTGCTCAGCCGAAAACTGCGGCTTTAAGGCAAAATCCAAAAACTGAATTCCGCTGTCCTGAATCAACGTAATGCGTTGTTTATAATCGGTAATCGTCGCCAGCATGATTATTTACTCTCGCGCTTTATCGTCATCGGGAAAACGGTGTTTTCGTCATAGCGACCAATACACTCTGCCGCAGCGCCGGAGGCACCTTGTTTACAGACCAATTCCGGCATTTGGAAACGAGAATTATCAGAGCAGCGGGCGCCGGAACGGCTGTTGATGATCAGATTGCCAGAGCTCATTAATCCTGCCTCAACGTTAGCGCGACACGTGACACCGTCACCATGAGTGATGCGTGCCGTGCCTTTTCCATTTTGAATCTGGTAGCGCAGGCTAGGCGGCCTGCCGGTAATCGGCGCTTTGCTATCAACAATGACGCGCCAGTTGCCGTTCAGGAATTTGATGGAACCGATTTTCACCGCGTCGGCTGGCATGACGAGATCATCTTTGCCCGCAGGAATCACTGGCACTGGCTCGGCAACGGGTTCAGCCGGCGGCGCAACAGGCTCTTTTGGTTCCGTGACCGCAGGTGCTTCCGGTTTTACCGCTTCTACTACAGGCGCAGCAGCAACCGGTGCCGTAGCGACTGATGGCTCAGCGGTTTTCACAACCTCTTTTTCTGCGACAGGTGGAACAGGCGTGCTTTCTTGCTGTGGCGCTGGTTCAGCCGGCGTAGAAGAAGGCAGGGCACGTTTTTCTGGCTTGACCGTCGCGGCTAAATCGGATGTTGGCTTGTCGTCTTGTCCTGACACGCAGCCACGTATTTGCAGTGACAAAATCGCTAATAGTGCGGCGGCAGGTAACAGCCACCACAGGCGGAAGAACGGCGCGCGAGCAGGCACTGCCGCAGCGGCGACAGGCGCAGGCGTTGGCTCGGCGGCACTGACAGGCTGTGGTTCGGGTTCTGGCTCGGGAACGGGTTCAACCAGCGGTAATGTTGGGGCGCTTGCTGCGGGGGCGGGCGCAACAAAAAGCGGTTCCGCTTCCTTGATGAGCGGTCGCAGGCAGTCCAATGCATCAAGACGGGATTTCTTATCGAGATTGACGAAGCCCCAGAACGTTAAGACCGGTTTACCATCAACCAGATAGACGTGGTTCGCTCCAGGGAACTGTATCGCTTTTGCCAGCAGGACACCGAAGAGTTTCTGCCCCGCTTTTTCTGCATTTTGCGCACGCTGGCTGATGTCGGCAACCGCAGCTTGATAAGTTTCCAGTAACGCCAGCGCCTTTTCTCGTTCTTCTTCGCTCGCGGCAATCCAGGAGGTGACTTTACCGTCAACCGGCGAATACCAGTCAATGCGGTCGCCATGCTCGTTGGGTTGGGGAATCGCCAGACAATCGGCAATCTGCTGCTGTTTTCTGAGACGTAACGTTTCCCGCAATTGAAGTGCTGATGCGTAAACTGGCTGGCCGTTCTCACCCAGCGCCAGAAAATCATCCAAACTTCCACTACGTAAAAATAATTTTGCCACGCAAAAGAGACCTTTTGTAATGATGCCTAAAGCAGAAAATAGAGTGTAATCTGCGACAGGGTATACTGTAGTGCGAATGATGGCTAATCAAACGCTTAAAGAAGTGATAAAACTAACAAATATTTGGGCAATAGAAAAAGTGGGAAACGAGAAGTGTACTCACGTGCAGCAGATGACGTCCAGATAATATGATGAAAACACTGACAAAAATGAGGCATTCTCTTTCAGCTATGATTTGCAGAAATGAGGGATGCTGCGCGACGCCAGCCTCCCTCAAGGCAGTGAGAATTAAAGCTGGACGTTACCCGTGATCAGGTAAGCAGATGAGGTGCTTTGTGACATCGGCGGCAGTGTATCACTGAGGACGTTGCCTTTTACGTCGGTAAATTCAATCGGAATATCGTTCATTCCAACGTGCTCAACAATAAAGTGGTTATAATCGGTTTTCTGTGCAGCAATCCATTGGTTATTGCGCATATATTTCATCTCAATAACGGGATATTTTACGTTCCTGAATTGCACCGCAGCCCAATAAGGGTTTGAACCTTCCTTTATTCGATAAATAACGTTGCCATTTACCGGCGCTTCGATCAGCGTCCAGTCGATATTAATTTTTCCATCCCGCAGATCGCCTATTTTCTCAAAGGCGTTAAACGATAAATCCAAGGCACAATCGCCACCTTCAGGATAGAGATCGGTGACATAAACCACCGTACTGCCTTTTGGCCCATTCACTTTCAGATAGGCCCCAGCCAGTGACGCCTTCACGCCACGATAATCCAGCTGGTTTCGGTTTAACGCCGTGATCTCCATGTTCTGCGGGATCGGATCCAGTAAAAGGGCACCGCCCTGATAGCCAGAGCCCGTTGCGGTGGCGTAGCCGTAACAGATGTCGTCCAGTTCCCACTGGGCGTGGGCGGTATTAATCAGGGGAATAACGCATAGTGCAGACAAGGCTAATGAGGTTATTTTATTCATGTTTCACATCCAATATGATTCAAGATTAATAACATAGGTGAGTGGTAAAATAAAAAACCAAAACGGAAATCCATTTTTTGGCCTATTGATAATAGGAGTTTTGTATAAATAGGTAAATCGGTTTTATCTTAAAAGAGTAAAGCAGTGAATATATCACTGAGTTTATTTCTATAGAGTGAAATAATTATATGCGTGAATAATCGATTTGGATTTATTCAGAATGTGTTCTACGGTTTAAAGGGTGACAACATTATTTCGCGCATGCAACTTGAAGCATGACGGGTATATAACGATGAAGAGGAGACAGCATGACCATTCATAAGAAAGGGCAAGCGCATTGGGAAGGGGATATCAAGCAGGGAAAAGGCACCGTCTCAACGGAAAGCGGTGCACTGCAACAGCAGCCTTACGGCTTCAATACCCGTTTTGAGGGTAAGCCCGGCACGAACCCGGAAGAACTGATTGGCGCAGCGCATGCGGCCTGTTTCTCTATGGCGCTCTCGCTGATGTTAGGCGAAGAAGGGCATAAACCTGAATCGATCGATACCACGGCGGATGTGGCGCTGGATAAAGTCGATGGTGGGTTCGCCATCACCAAAATTGCGCTGCACAGCACGGTGAAACTGCCGGGTATTGATGAAGCCACGTTCGATAGCATCATCCAAAAAGCGAAAGCGGGCTGCCCGGTATCAAAAGTGCTCAAAGCCGAGATTACGTTGGCGTATCAGTTGAATTAAGGACAGCAGTTGAACTAAGAAAAAGCCGCTGAACTAAGGCTGTTCCACGTTTTACCGATAAAACTGATGTTGATAGAAAGGCTTACCGGCGTCGCTCGGTAAGCTTTTTTTACATTTATACAATTAAAAACAACGAAACGATTAAAAATAATTTAACATCTTTACGATAATAACCATAAAATTAGCATAGTCATTGCTGCATGATGCGGGCTATGGCGTAGGACGCAATATAACAAGAGCAATATTGGGCTGGCCGGTTTGTGGTGGTCAGATTCTCTGAGTATGTCGTGCTGTGGAACACAAGCGAGAGTTCAAGATGAATAAAATGACCAAATTCTGTTTTTCTGTGCTGTTGGCCGGTAGTTTGCTGACCCCTGTTTTGGCAAATGCCACCACGTCGGAAGATATGCGCGGTATGCAGAAAAGTTATACCGCCGCCACTAAAGCGGACGATGCCGCCGTGCTGAAAACCGCGCTGAGCACATTCCGTGAGCACGTTGAGCACGCTAAAACGCAGGTGCCGCCTGATTTCGCCAAACAGCCTGCCGATGGCCCAGACAGAAAAGCCTATGTGGAAGGTCTGGATAAGATTTTGCAAAAAGTGGACAGCGCACAGGCTCTGGCGGATGCCGGTAAACTGAGCGAAGCCAAAGCGGTATTAGCTGAAATCAATACCTTGAAAGGCGAATACCACAGTAAATTGAGAGGCTAAGTCGCTTTTCGTTTACCATAAGCCGCCAGTGAGTTCGAACTCACTGGCGGCTTTTTTTATTATAAATGTTACGACAGTCAGGATTGCCAGCTAAGGGGAAACAGGATGATGTCACCACCACACGATGCAACGCATGATGGCAAAGATACACAAAGCAGAATTCTTGAGGCCGCGCTGGAAGTCATACTGGATCACGGCGTGAGGGGGGCAACCTACCGAAAAATAGCGCAGCAGGCCGGATTGTCGCCGGGGACGCTAACCTATCGCTACAGCAGTATTGAATTGCTGTTGAGCAGCGCCTTCATCTATATGGTCGATGGGATCTCGCACGCGTTCCGTGTTCGCCTCAAGCAGGCAAAGGATATCGACAGCGCGCGCGAAGCGGTAGTTGACCTGATTTGTGGAGACATCTGGGCAACGCCGCGTCACCTGACGTTAAGTTTTGAACTGTACGCGCTGGCATCGCGGAAAGAAGAGTATCGGTTGATATTGCAGGAGTGGATGACGCGCAGTAGAACATCGCTTCACCTCCATTTCAGTATCGCAACCGCGTGCTCATTGGATGCGATGATTGAAGGATATACGATTCATAACTATCTCAATAATGAAGCCGTCAGCCGAGAAGATATTCTCAATACGGTAATCAAACTGACCTCTTGATTCTGCCTGACGCGATCGTGTCAGCCATCTCCCATTAAAAAAGAACGTAGTGAAACAGGTGCAAAGTGGTGCATATTCGTGCGATAGTTATTCGTACATATGTACGAATTGGTTTAAATAAAGACGACGAGAACCATGATCACAAAACCCGTTATCAATAAATTTGCCCTGTTCGGGCTGATGTTCATTCCCGGTTTTACGTGGGCAACTTGGGTGACTCGAACCCCCGTTATGCGTGACGTTCTGAATGCCTCAACGGAAACGATGGGCATGATTCTATTTGGTTTTTCATGTGGTTCCATGCTCGGCGTATTGGGTGCAGGAAAAGTCATTAACGTTCTCGGCATTCGTAAAACCATGGCCGGTGGATTCCTGTTGCTTCTGCTTGGGCTACTTATGCTTGCTGCGTCGCTTTCGATTCAAAGTACGCCCAGCGCTTTTATGGGATTGTTGATTTTCGGCGCGGGAGTCGGCTTGGTTGATATCGCTATCAACATTGAAGGCGCGGCGTTTGAACAGCACCTGAATAAAAGCCTGATGACTACGCTGCACGGTTTTTTTAGTCTCGGAACGCTGGTCGGCGCGCTGACTGGGATGGCGATGACGGCGTTTGGTATCAATACTACGCTGCATTTTGTGGTGGCCGTAACACTGTCGATACTCACTGCAATGTTGCTGATGCGCCAAATGCCGTGGCTGAGCGATCTGGCCCGTTCTGAGCAAGAAGAAAAGGGCGACTACAAGACGCAGGTCTTCAACGAACTTAAAGACAGTCGCTTGCTGATTCTCGGTGTGGTTATTCTTGCGATGGCGCTTGCAGAAGGTTCTGCCAACGACTGGCTACCGTTATTGATGATCGATGGTCACAACTTTGGTCACACGTCGGGGACGCTGGTTTATGTCGGATTCACTGCTGGTATGACGCTGGGCCGTTTTGCCGGAGGATATTTTGTCGATCGCTTTGGCAAGGTTAATGTGCTCCGTTTCAGCGCCGCTTCCGCCGCACTTGGGCTGACGTTGGTCATTTTCTCTAATGATCCACTGCTGGCCGCCGCTGCGGTTATCTTCTGGGGTATTGGCGCCTCGCTGGGCTTCCCGCTCACCATTTCCGCCGCAGGAAGCGGGGAAAACAGTGCCGTTCGCGTCACGATTGCCGCAACGCTGGGCTACTTTGCTTTCCTCGTCGGCCCGCCTGCGCTGGGCTTCCTTGGCGAGGTTGCAGGGTTACGCATCGCCATGCTGCCGGTGCTTGTCATGGTGATTCTGGCCTTTATCTGTTCGTCTTCCGCCCGTGAACGTGCGGCCAAAACGGCATCTGAAACCCCATCCTGACGTTTCTGCGCGGTTCCGTTTCGTGTTACCGGAACCGCATAGTATCTTCCATGCTATTGATTACATTGATAATGAATGGTGTGATGCATCACAGTCAGCGAGGCTGACCATCACTCGGATTTGGAAAAATAAACACAATGGTAAATTTAACGGATATGGCTGAGGGGGATTACCCCGAATATCGCCAGTTTTTTATTCTTGAATATGCTCAGGATCTACAGGAATCCCGAGGATATGACGCAGAAAAGGCGAGGGCGATCGCCACGCAATCGATCGATATTGCGTTACCGCAGGGCGTTCACACTGCAGCTAATAAATTATGGTGCATTCATTCCTCAGATAACGCAGACGGCATTATCGGCTACTTGTGGGTCGTTCTGAAAGAAAACGCCGCCTGGGTCTCTGATTTTTGCCTTCTGCCTGTATGGCGGGGTCGAGGTTTCGGTAAGGCCTCGCTTGCTGCGCTGGACCTAGCGCTCACTGCGTTGGGTATTGGCGAAATCGGGCTGAGAGTGGCTGTGCATAATCCGGTTGCCAAGGCGTTATATGAAAAAAATGGCTTCCAGATCACTGGTTTTAATATGCATAAAAGTCTGGAACCGAACCCTCCATCAGATCGCCATTAACCCAATGAAATAGGACAAGCGCACCCCAACGACCACTGTCCCCAACTCCTTTCTTGCTCACCTCTGCGCCGCTAAAGTTCAAAAAAAAGACGCCGATAAACAAATAGTAGGAGCTCATTGCAACGGAATGTTGATTACGCTAAGTATCAACTCTAGGGGAGCCATAATGGCCAAACAATTAATACAAAAAAAAACAATGAGTACCCGCGCTCAAGTCCTGCTAACTGGCGCATTAACCATCGCACTCGGTTTCGCTGTCACCATCGGGGTGCTCAGCTGGCAGTCCAGTAAGGAACAAAAGTCTCTGGCCGAACGCTATTTACAGCAAATAGCCCAAAGCGAAGCATTAAGAATTCAACAGGAACTCAACTACGCCCGGGATGTGGCGCATAACCTTGGACAAGGGCTGGTTGCGTTGCCCGCCGCAGGCATTAAAGACCGCGCCGTGGTCGATAAAATGACGGAATATGCCCTGCGGGATAACCCAGAATACCTCTCGATTTCAGTCATTTTTGAAGAGAATGTGTTTGACGGTCGTGATGCTGAGTTTGCCGATCAGCCCGGCCAGGCACCTAAAGGCCGCTACGCCTGGTTTGTCGATCGCGATCAGGCTGGTAATTACAAGATGCATCCTCTGCAGTCCTTCCTGACTCCCGGCCAGGGCGATTACTACCTGTTGCCGCAAAAGAGCCAGAAAGATACGCTCATTGAACCCTATTCTTATGCTTACAATGGCGTTCCAACGCTGCTGACGTCAGTCGCCGCACCGATTGTCAGTCAGGGTAAACTGTGGGGTGTCGTCACTTCAGATATTTCTCTTGCGTCATTGCAGCAAAAAGTTAACCAGATTAAACCTTGGGAAGGCGGTGGCTACGCGATGCTGTTATCCAGTGCGGGTAAAGTCATTTCTTATCCTGATAAGTCACAAACAAGCAAAGACTGGCAAGGCCCGACGGATAATTTCACTTCTTCCGTGGTACAGCACGATGATGCGATTTTGGGCGAACAAGCGCTGGTGACTTGGCAGCCAGTTACCATCGGTAATAGCACCGAAAAATGGTATCTGGGGATTGTTGCACCAGTGAGTCAGGTGATGGCCGCTTCTGAGCGACAGCTGATAAATGCCGTTATCATGATGGTGATCAGCATTCTGTTGGTGAGCGCGTTGCTGGGCTGGGTATTCAGCCGTAAAGTGCTTAAACCGATTGGCGGCGAGCCACTTGAAGCTGCAACCATCGCGCTGGCTGTGGCGGAAGGGCGACTGAGTAATGTGATTGACGTGAAAACCAACGATCGCAGCAGCCTGTTCTTCGCGCTGCATACGATGCAATCACAACTGCGTCAGGTGGTCGGACAAATCAAAGACGCCAGTAATTCCGTGCGACAAGGCGCAGCGGAAATTGCCAGCGGTAACCTCAACCTTGCATCGCGTACGGAGCAACAGGCTGCTGCACTGGAGCAAACGGCGGCGAGCATGGAAGAGATCACCGCAACGGTGAAACACAATGCTAACAACGCGCATCAGGCAACTACGCTAACAGAAAATGCCACGAAGATTGCTCAGCGCGGCGAATCGCTGGTCAGTCAGGTGGTTCAGACGATGGCGCAGATTGACGAGAGCGCGAAGAAGATTGGCGATATTACCGCCATGATTAACAGCATCGCTTTCCAGACCAACATTCTGGCGTTGAACGCCGCAGTAGAAGCGGCACGAGCGGGCGAGCAGGGAAGAGGATTCGCCGTTGTGGCATCGGAAGTTCGCAGCCTCGCACAGCGCAGCGCCAGCGCGGTGAAAGAGATTGCCGCACTGATTGAGGAATCCAGCCAGCGTGTTGAAAGCGGCGTTAAACTGGTGAACGATGCCGGTAAAACCATGCAGGATATGACACACGCCGTCAGCTCGGTGCAAAGTATCATCGGTGAGATTGTCACGGCATCGGATGAGCAGGCGAAAGGCATTAGTCAGGTCACGATTGCCGTCAATGAAATGGATGGTGTGACGCAGCAAAACTCCGCATTAGTACAGCAGATGTCAGCTGCAGCCAGTTCGCTTGAAGATCAGTCCATGTCGTTAACGCAGGCGATAGAGCATTTTCGTTTGGAACAGCAGCATGTGTCACCTCATGCGCTCTTAAAGTAAAAAGTGACATCGTCACTCGGTAACCTAACGGTTGCTGGGTGACATCTTTAATCCTTCTGTGATTTTTGCTCCACATCCCCCCTGAATTTTCCCCAATATCGTGTGTGGCATTCACCACTCCGCGAAAGTTGTATCGAGCCTTTAATTAAGGCAAATTGAATCATCCTGATATTGTTAAGAAAAAATAACCATGCACTTGAATTACCCCTGTCTGAGAGCGTTCATGGAGATTGTCCGTAGCGGCAGTTTTGAAATTGCGGCTCGTAAACTCCACGTCACGCCGTCTGCCATCAGCCAGCGTATCAAGCAGTTAGAAGATCAGCTTGGTCAGGTACTGATCGTAAGGAGTAATCCCTGTCGAGCAACGCCGACGGGGCAAACGTTACTTCGGCACGCAGAACAGATAGATATGTTGGAGAGCGAGCTTTTCAGTACGCTTGAAATGCCAGTCAGACCGAGTATTTCAGTGGCTGTGAATGCGGATTCAATAGACGGATGGTTTCTGGATGCGATGGAAAATGCCTGTCACCAATCCAATATTTTGCTCGATATCCTCGTTGAGGATCAGGAGCATTCGGCAACCTTGCTGCGTGAAGGTCGAGTCATGGCGGCGGTCAGTGCCAGCCCGGAACCCATTCAAGGTTGCAGCGTGGAATATTTGGGAACCATGCGCTATCGCGCCTACTGCTCACCGATTTTTCACGAGACGTACTTTGCTGACGGCATCAATGCGGACAGTTTGCAAAAAGCGCCGCTCCTGATATTTAACAATAAGGACAGATTACAATCCTTATTTATAGAGTCGCTGGTTCCAACCGCGATCGAACCGCCACAGCAATTCGTTCCTTCAACGGCGGCCTTTGTCGGTGCCATTTTCAGAGGGCTAGGGTGGGGGATGATCCCAGAACATATGGCATCATCGCATACGGAAAAAGGCGAATTAGTACCGTTTCAAGCCGGAAATCCTATCGATATTCGACTGTACTGGCACCGTTGGAATATCCGCTCTGCATCGTTGGAAGCATTAAGCCAGAGCGTGCGAACGGCGGCCGTTCGGCATCTTTTCCGGTAATGGTGTCAAGCCAAGGACACGAGCGACCGCGACGTAAACGCTATCGGCGGCCCCGTAGGTTTGTACTGGCTGACCATTCATAAGTTGCTGAGGAATCAGGTTTAAACTTATTTTTCTTCTTCTCGGCCTTTGCCTGTTTTGCTACGGCTTCACGTTCCTTCATCAGCTTATCGATGTAATCATCTTTAATATGATTACTCTCAGAGTTGGTCAGCGGGCGGTCCTGTTTTTTTCTCGCCTGATCGAGTAACGTCTTAAGCTGACGTTGTTCACTTTCTGTCATGTCTTTCTGAGTCAGTCTTGGCATGGGGATGGACCTGATAAGCGGGCTAGAAAATACATTGTAGAGGAAAACGCTCTGAGGCCCAGATAAATCGTAAAGCGACCCTTCCTGATTTCTTGATAATTGGCACACCACTTATTTATTCAGGCATAGTAGAAAACACATAGTGGAGAGAAACCATGTCACCAGAATTGGCCGTAGCGGCACAGTTTAAGGCCTATAACGAACATGACATCGATGCATTCGTGTCATGCTTTTCACCAGATTTCAAAGCATACCGCATGCCAGCAGAAACGCCATCGATGGTAGGAAAAGAGGCGTTGAGAGAGTTTTACGTTAATAACCGATTCAACAACCCAGAACTGAGAGCGGAATTGGTATCTCGTACAGTGCTAGGTAATAAGGTATTTGACCATGAATTAATTCATGGGCTTTCACCAGAACCAATAGAAAGTATCGCCGTCTTTGAGATAGAGCAGGGCCTTATTAATACCGCCTGGTTTTTCTTTCCTTAGTAAATTTAAAAGAGAGCTGCCACGCTCTGATCCTGAAACACATCAAGAATTTGATTTATTCAATAAAGCCGACCAATAGATAAATGTTATCGTCGAGGTTGGTGACAATTCCTTCCCAAATGCTAGAGTAGTCTTCAGTTTTACCTTTTAACTAGTGTTTTATTCCATTAAATAAGCATTTTTCCAGTAGATTAGACGGTCTTTAACGGAGAGAAAGGGAGAGCGGTAGCATGCGGGTTGTGATTCTGGGAAGTGGCGTCGTTGGCGTAAGTACCGCCTGGTATCTTGCGCAGGCAGGGCATGATGTTACCGTTATCGACAGGCAACCGGAGCCCGCGTTGGAAACCAGCGCTGGGAATGCCGGACAAATCTCCCCTGGCTATGCCGCGCCTTGGGCTGCGCCGGGAATACCGCTGAAAGCGATAAAGTGGATGTTTCAGCGCCATGCACCGCTGGCCATCCGGCCGGACTTTACGGCTGCACAGCTTTGCTGGATGTGGCAAATGTTGATCAACTGCGATGCACGCCACTATAAAACCAATAAAGCGCGGATGGTGCGTCTGGCGGAATACAGCCGCGACTGTTTGCAAGCGCTGCGGCAGGATACCGGCATCCAGTACGAAGGTCGGCAAGGTGGAACGCTGCAACTGTTCCGCACTGAGCAGCAGTATGAAAACGCGACACGCGATATCGCCGTGCTGGAAGAGGCTGACGTACCGTATCAACTGTTGACTCGTCATGAGCTGGCCTCGGTTGAACCCGCGCTGGCGAACGTGGCGGGTAAACTGACTGGCGGGCTGCGTTTACCGCATGATGAGACGGGCGACTGCCAGCTGTTCACTCGCCAATTGGCGGCGATGTCCGCCGAGGCCGGCGTCACCTTTAAACTGGGGCGTAACGTTCATCAGTTGCGGGTTGAAGGGCAGAGCGTCACGGGCGTGCAGTGCGACGACGAAATCATCGTGGCAGATGCCTATGTGATGGCCTGCGGCTCCTATTCCACTGGATTACTGCGTCAGTGGTTTGATATTCCGGTCTATCCGCTGAAGGGCTATTCGCTGACGATCCCGCTAGCAGATGACGCCTCGGCACCGGTTTCTACCGTACTGGATGAAACCTATAAAATAGCGATTACCCGTTTTGATCGTCGAATCCGTGTTGGTGGAATGGCTGAAGTCGTGGGCTTCAACACTGAGCTGAATCCCAAGCGCCGTGAAACGCTGGAAATGGTGGTGCGCGATCTCTATCCTCATTGCGGCCCGATTGAGCAAGCAACATTCTGGACGGGACTGCGTCCGATGACGCCGGACGGCACGCCGCTGGTAGGGCGCTCACCGCTGAAAAATCTGTATCTGAATACGGGGCACGGCACGTTGGGCTGGACGATGGCCTGTGGATCGGGGAAGTTGCTGGCGGATATTCTGTCGGACAAATCACCGGAGATTGAAGCCGATGATTTGTCCGTGTCTCGCTATACTCGTCATACTTAAAGTTGCATGTGCGTTGGCTGCGCTACTCGGCACACTTGCGTGTGCCTCCCACGTTGGGGCTGCTGCAAGCAGCGTTCAAACCTGCCTCTGGCTGGTTTGTCACTCACCCGAATCACTTACCTGAGTAAGCTCATCGGGATGAAATGAGAGACATTCTGTTTCTCACCGAAGGCCCGCCGCTGGCTGGACAAATTCGTTCCCGACGAATTTGTCCTTCGCTTGCCGCGTTACAAGGCTTATAAATAAGCCTCGCCCTAACGGGCCAACGCCTTGCGTTGTTCAAACGTTTACGTTTGTCCTGAAACTTTAATTATTTAGAGTACCTATCTTTTGTGTTCTGTTTTTTGAACTACGTGCGGGGCAGTGGCGTAATGCTGCCCTTGTGGTGCCGCGTGAGCAGGCGGGCGCGTATCGCCAGTAAGGCGGCACAGAGCATCACCAGCGCCAGTGATATTTTTGACGGCAAAGGGAGCGCCATAGCAATCAGCCCTAGCGCTGCACCGCCCGCCATTTGCACAAATCCTACCATCGCTGACGCAATTCCCGCCTCATTGGAATAAGGCTCCAGCGCATAGCTGGTGGACGGCCCGATCAAAAATGCCAGACCAGCACAGGCCAGCGCGACGGGCAGCATGTAGGTTGGCCAGGTGTTTTGCATCGCTTCGGGTAAGAGAACGACGCCGCTAAGCAGCGAAAGAAAACCCGCCCCCATCAGCAGGCTACCGATAGCCAGACAGCGCGGCCGGCCGACTTTGCGGATAATACGATTTGCAAAGAAGCTGACCAGCATGATCCAAAAACCGTTTACGCCAAAGGCAATGGAAAACTCAAGCGGCGTGAGCTGGGCCTCATTCATCAACACTACAGGAGAGAAGGTGACATAGGTTAACGCCATCCCCATCGCGCCCGCGTTGACTGATGCGAATCCCAAAAATTGGCGATCGGATAACAGACGTGCGTATTGGCGCAGCGGCAAGCCGTGTACGGGCAACGTTGAATCCGGTCGCGTTTCGGGAAGAAAGCGGATGACGAGTGCCAGAACCAAAATGCTGTAGCCCGCGAGGAACCAGAAGGGCGCACGCCAGCCGAAGGCTTCGGCCAACAGCCCGCCTAATAGCGGTGCCAACGCGGGTACAATGTTCAGCGCACCGTTAAGAAAACCATAGGTTCTGGCGGCATCATCACCGTTTAGTTTGTCACGCACGCTGCTGAAAATTGCGACCGCGGTACAACAGACGGCCAGCCCCTGAAAAAGGCGTGAGAGGATGAACAGCGTGGCGCTGGTAGCCAGTGCAGCCATGATCGCGCCGATGAGATAGATAATCACACCAGCCAGCGCCATAGGGCGTCGACCGTACTTATCGACCAGCGGCCCCGCCAGAAGTTGGCCTAATCCCATGATCAGAATAAACAGTGCGACGGTGGACTGAATCAGCGATTCTGGGCTGTTCAGCGCCACGGCGATGGCGGGAATAAGCGGTAAATAGATGTCAATGCCCAGCGGGCCGAGTAGAACCAGAGCCAGTAAGATCAGAACAAATCGTTGCATAACAAAACAGAAATCTACGTTTTATGGGTTTGACAGGGTAATGCGCACACTGGCGGAAAGAAAGCGTTATATTTGTGACAATGTCACAAATATGTCGTATGAGATGACATTGCGAGGCAGCATGAAGACGGTAATCAACAGTGCGGATATCGTCTATCTGAGATTCAGAGAGAAAAAATCAGCCAGCTAACGATTAATCATCAACAGATAACTGGCCGACTGAGAGGGAGTTAATGTCCTACCGTTTGTTTACGGAAGAGTTCACGGAAGACAGGGTAAATATCATCCTGATCGCGGATATGCTGCATAGCGAAATTATCGAACGTATCGCGCAGCGTTTCATATTCGCGCCAGAGCGTCTGGTGTGAACGCCGGGTGATTTCAATGTAGCTATAGTAACGGACCATCGGCAGAAGCTGATTCGCCAGAATCTGGTGACACAACGGGGAGTCATCAGCCCAGTTATCACCATCCGAGGCCTGTGCCGCGTAGATATTCCACTGTGACGGATCGTAACGCTCGCGAACCACTTCCTCCATCAGCTTTAACGCACTGGAGACAATGGTGCCGCCGGTTTCCTGAGAGTAGAAGAACTCCTGTTCATCGACCTCTTTGGCCTGCGTATGGTGGCGAATGTAGACGACGTCGACGTTTTTATAATTTCTGCTGAGGAACAGATACAGCAGAATATAAAAGCGCTTCGCCATGTCTTTCGTCGCCTGATCCATCGAGCCGGACACATCCATCAAACAGAACATCACGGCCTGGCTCGACGGCTCGGCCCGGCGCTCGTAGTTCCTGTAGCGCAGGTCAAACGTATCGATAAACGGCACGCGGGCGATTTTCTGGCGCAATTCGGTAATTTCCTGACGCAGCCGTTCCTCTTCCAGCAATTGTGCAGGTTCGGTATGCGCCAGCTGTTCCAGTGACTCTTCCAGCTCATGCAGCGTGCGCCGTTTACCCGCTGTCATCGCCATACGGCGTGCCAGCGAGTTTTGCAGCGAGCGCACCACGCTGATATTGGCAGGAACACCGTTAGCGGTGTACCCGGCGCGGTGCGTTTTGTACTCGGTCATCTGCCGATGCTGGGTCTTCTTCAGATTTGGCAGCGCCAGATCTTCAAACAGCAGGTCCAGATATTCGTCTTTGGAGATTTGAAAGACAAATTCATCCTCGCCTTCGCCATCTTTACTGGCATCTCCCTGACCGGAACCACCGCCGCCACCTCCTTGTGGCCGCTCGATTTTGTCGTTCTGTACAAAGTGATCGTTGCCCGGGTGGACGCGGTGGCGGCGTCCTCCACGGCCCTGATGGAACATCGGTTCGTTGATGTCTGCATTGGGGATCGAGACGGACTCCCCGCTTTCGATGTCGGTCACCGAACGCTTATTAATGGCCTCGGAAATCGACTGTTTTATTTGCGACTTATAGCGGCGCAGAAAGCGTTGGCGGTTCACCGTGCTTTTGTTTTTGCCGTTCAGTCGTCGGTCAATAAAATAGGCCATGTTTCCCCCAAACGCTGTTGCCAGCATCGTGCGTCATTATGATGATTTCCTCACCCGTAGATACCATTCGCACAGCAAACGCACCTGTTTCCGGGTATAGCCTTTCTCCATCATGCGATCGACGAAGTCATCATGTTTTTTCTGTTCATCCGTTGAAGTTTTGGTATTAAACGAAATCACAGGCAGCAGCTCTTCCGTATTGGAGAACATCTTTTTCTCGATAACCGTGCGCAGTTTCTCATAACTGGTCCAGTTTGGATTCCGGCTGCTATTGCTGGCACGGGCACGCAGGACAAAGTTGACGATCTCGTTACGGAAGTCTTTGGGGTTACTGATGCCCGCCGGCTTCTCGATCTTTTCCAGCTCGGCGTTTAATGATTCGCGATCAAACAGTTGACCAGTATCTGGGTCACGGTACTCCTGATCCTGAATCCAAAAATCCGCATAGGTAACATAACGGTCAAAAATATTCTGTCCGTATTCGGAATAGGATTCGAGATAGGCGGTCTGGATCTCTTTACCAATAAACTCGGCGTACTTCGGTGTCAGATAGCCTTTCAGGTGCTCCAGATACTTCTCTGCCAACTCCTGCGGGAACTGCTCGCGCTCGATCTGCTGTTCCAGTACGTAGAACAGGTGCACCGGGTTGGCCGCGACTTCGCTGTGATCGAAGTTAAAGACGCGCGACAGAATTTTGAACGCAAAGCGAGTCGACAGGCCGTTCATTCCCTCATCGACGCCTGCATAGTCGCGATACTCCTGATAGGATTTCGCCTTCGGATCGGTATCTTTCAGGCTTTCCCCGTCGTACACCCGCATCTTGGAGTAGATGCTGGAGTTTTCCGGATCTTTCAGGCGTGACAGAATGGAGAAACGGGCCAGCGTTTCCAGCGTGCCGGGCGCGCAAGGGGCATGCGTCAGCTCGCTGTGATCCAGCAATTTGTCGTAGATTTTGACCTCTTCGGAGACACGCAGGCAGTACGGCACCTTCACGATATACACGCGGTCAAGAAACGCTTCATTGTTCTTGTTGTTACGGAATTGCACCCACTCGGATTCATTGGAGTGCGCCAAAATAATCCCGTTGAACGGCAGGGCGGCAATGCCTTCCGTCCCGTTATAGTTGCCTTCCTGTGTTGCGGTCAGCAGTGGGTGGAGCACCTTAATCGGCGCTTTGAACATTTCGACGAATTCCATAATGCCCTGGTTCGCGCGGCACAACGCGCCGGAGTAGCCGTAGGCATCGGGATCGTTCTGGGCAAAATGTTCCAGCTTGCGGATATCGACTTTACCGACCAGTGCTGAAATATCCTGATTATTCTCATCACCGGGCTCGGTTTTCGCGATCCCAATTTGCGCCAGAATTGATGGCCACACTTTGACAACTCTGAACTTGGTAATGTCGCCGCCAAATTCCTGAAGGCGCTTGGCTGCCCACGGTGACATGATGGTACCGAGGTAGCGCCGTGGGATGGCATACTCTTTCTCAAGTATCGCGGCATCTTCCTGCGGGTTGAACAGGCAGAGCGGGTGGTCATTCACCGGGCTGCGTTCGCCGTTGGCGCTGAGGATGTAAATCGGTACGCGCTGCATTAGCGCTTTCAGGCGTTCGGCCAGAGAGGATTTCCCGCCGCCGACCGGCCCCAACAGATACAGAATCTGTTTCTTCTCTTCTAATCCCTGCGCGGCATGTTTCAGGTAAGAGACAATCTGTTCGATGGCCTCTTCCATACCGTAAAATTCTTCAAAAGCAGGGTAGCGAGCAATCACCCGGTTTGAGAATAGGCGCGACATTCGTGATTCTTGGGCGGTATCCACCATTACAGGCTCACCGATAGCCGTTAACAATCGTTCAGCCGCGTTCGCATAAGCGTTGCGATCCTGCTGACAGATAGTAAGGAATTCCTGCAGAGTGAACTCTTCATCCTTGGCAGCGTCGTAGCGCTGGCGGTAGTGATCAAATATGTTCATAGCGATGCCCGTCCTTCGTCGATTAGCACAGATTAAGAGAGCGTGTGGAATATATGCCTATTAATGTATTGCCCTCCGAAAGAAGAAATCTCCTGAGTCCAGCAACCCTTATGCCAACTTGTAGCGTCAGGGCGTCGTGATTTTATTCATTCCTGCTGGTCAAGGAAGACGTCACCTTCTGTATTAAAGCGTAGTTTGCATCCGTAAAATTTCCTCTAGTCTACAGACGTATTTTTAAGATATTTCAAGGACTCACTTTCAGGAAAATCCGTGTAACATTATACAGAATGGGCGTTCCGCCTTAAGGACACCGCCTATTACCGACGTTAGCGCACGTAAAACCTATCGAATATATAGGTTATTCGTTAATGTTATTTTTATATAACCTGAACGCGAACGTGTGTAATTGGCTTATCATGTTTCATGATATTTATCTGTAATAGGAAATAGAAAACTGTGAAAAAACCTCAACTATGTATGCTGGCCGCACTGGTTTCTGGTGCTGTGCTCCTGCCTTCAGCCTATGCCGCAGAGGTTTCTCTGGGTCTTGGCGCTGCGGGTTCAACGTCTGTGTACCGTGGTGTTGATAATGATGTTAATCCGCTTCCTGTACTGAATTATGAAAGTGAAAATTTTTATTTCCGCGGGCTGGGTGGTGGATACTACCTGTGGAATGACGGCGCAAATCGTTTCTCTTTAACAGCGTATTACCTGCCTTTAGGGTTTAAGCCGGGAGATAGCGACGATCTGCGTATGAAGCAGTTGGACAAACGCCGCGGTACGCTGATGGCGGGTGCGGCTTATCGTCATACTGCCGACTGGGGTGAGATTCGTACTGTGCTGGCAGGGGATACGCTGGATTACAGCAACGGTTTCGCGTGGGATACCGCTTACCTTTACCGCTTCTCAATGGGCGATCTGAGCATCACCCCGGGTATCGGCGCCACCTGGTTCAGTGAAAACATGAACCAGTATTACTACGGCGTTAGCGCACAAGAATCTGCTCGTTCCGGCTTTACCCAATATAGCCCTGGCGATGGCTGGGCTCCGTATCTTGAACTGAGTGCGGGCTATCAGATTAACCAAAGCTGGAGCGCCTGGGCCGTGGGCCGTTACACGCGTCTGTCTGACGAAATGAAAGACAGTCCGATTGTTGATAGTAACCACAGCATCTTAATGAGCGCGGGCGTCAGCTATCGCTTCTGATGTTTTTCATGAGCGCTTTTAATGCTCTTCGTAAGCATGGTGCATCTGCCGTACAATAATGGGGTGATATCACCCCATTTGCACATTTATGGTACGCCGAATGCCATGTTAGGTTTGACGGCAAACCAGTTACGTTGACAGCAAACAGGGAGGAACGCATGACAAAAGCGATTCGTTTTCCAGATGACACCCGCGTACCGGCAATCGGTCAGGGAACGTGGTACATGGGCGAAGATGCCCGCACGAGAGCTCAGGAAGTGACGGCGTTGCAAGCAGGTATCGACCTTGGGTTAACGCTGATTGATACCGCCGAAATGTATGCGGAAGGCAGGGCGGAGGACGTAGTCGGAGACGCAATACGCGGCCGTCGTGATAGCGTTTATCTGGTATCGAAAGTGTACCCGCACAATGCGGGAGGCGAAAAAGCGATACAGGCGTGTGAACGCAGCCTGAAGCGGCTAAAAACCGAGCGTATTGATCTGTATCTGCTGCACTGGCGTGGTGGCATTCCGTTAGTGGATACGATCGCCGCAATGGAGCGATTGCAGCAGGCGGGAAAAATCGGCCAGTGGGGCGTGTCCAATCTCGATCTTGAGGATATGCAGGAGCTGTGGTCGCTAAATGGCGGACAGCACTGCATGACTAATCAGGTGCTTTACCATTTGGCCTCGCGCGGTATTGAATTTGATTTGTTGCCGTGGTGTCAGCAACAGCAGCTTCCCGTGATGGCGTATTGCCCGCTGGCGCAGGCAGGGCGCTTGCGTGAGGGATTATTCTCGCATCCGGTGGTGAACCGCATTGCGCGTGAACATAACATCACGCCTGCTCAACTTTTACTGGCGTGGGTGATTCGCCAGCCGGGCGTGATCGCGATTCCAAAAGCCAGTTCTGTAAAGCATGTGCAGGAAAATGCGAAAGCGCTGGACGTGGTGTTGTCTGAGGACGATCTCGGGCAGTTGGATCAGGCGTTTCCACCGCCGACGCGCAAACAGCATTTGGATGTGGTGTAGCGGAAGATAAAACATTTGCAGAAGAGGTGTATGGCGGTATACCCGTCATACTTCAAGCCGCATGTGCGTTGGCTTCTCTTACTCACCCCAGTCACTTACTTGTGTAAGCTCCTGGGGATTCGTGCGGTTGCCGCCTTCACGCAACTCGAATTATTTAGGGTATATGCAGCGGTGGTTATTTCTTGATGCGGATAACCGTCGCCAAGCGAGCCGGAGCCTTGGCAGATGCGACAAACGGTTGATTAATTCGCGCGGTTTCCACACACACGAACGTTTTATATCCCTCATCTGGCATATCGCTAATCGTACGAGACAGCTCTGCACCGGGGTTCCATGACACCACATCGCTATGGTGCGTATGGTGTACTTCGATAGCGCGTTTCAGTACCGCATCATGTACCACGCTGGTGTCCTGCGGTTGGGTATAAATACGGTCTGTACGGTCGGTAAAGACTAAATCGCCTTGCTGCGTTGCCAGCTTGCCCTGATCCACTTTATCGATGAATGATTCACCCAGACCGGCAATGCGAATATCGCTGATGTCGCCGATGTTGAAATAGGTGTGCAGCGCGCTGGTGATGCTGTAATCGCCATGCGCTTCCAGCTCAATGCCGCACTCTTTACCCAGTTTAAAGCAAGCGATGAGTGTGAATTCATGCGGCCAGCTCTTACGCGTTTCTTCATTGTCTCGCAGCGTGAATGTGAGCTGCACACCGTGCTCATCTTCGCTGTGAGCGGTAAATTCCCACGGCAGCAGACGGGCAAAACCGTGGTTAGGATCGGCGAAAGGGCCAAACCAAGGGAAACAAATCGGTACACCGCCGCGAATCGCAACGTGATGAGTAAAAGGCGTATTGTCGCTCAACCAGAGCACGGGCTCTTCGTTTGTCGGCTGCCAACTGAGCAGATGCGCCCCTTGTAATGCGACCGCTGCGCGCACTTCGGGATGATCAACGACGATGATAGGTAGTTGATCCAGCTGACGCTGGCTGAGGGTTGCGCTAATTTGCTTAGTGACGGGGAGTGAGAAAATTGTGTTATGCATGATAGTGCCTTTTTTTGATTGTTTTTCGTGGTAAAAAGAAATCTGCAATTAACAATAAAAAAGGGCGACATTACGTCGCCCTTTTTTCACAGAATCATCGCTGACGCTTATTTAGAGATGTGAGCGATCAGATCCAGAACTTTGTTTGAGTAACCTGTTTCGTTGTCGTACCAGGAAACCAATTTCACAAAGTTATCGCTCAGTGCGATACCGGCTTTAGCATCGAATACGGAAGTCAGTTTTTCACCGTTGAAATCGGTAGAAACCACTTCGTCTTCGGTGTAGCCCAGAACGCCTTTCAGCTCGCCTTCAGAAGCGGCTTTGATTGCTGCACAAATTTCTTTATAAGACGCTGGTTTTTCCAGACGTGCAGTCAGGTCAACAACAGAAACGTTCGGGGTAGGAACGCGGAACGCCATACCAGTCAGTTTGCCGTTCAGCTCAGGAATCACTTTACCTACGGCTTTAGCAGCACCGGTAGAAGATGGGATGATGTTCTGTGCTGCGCCACGGCCGCCGCGCCAGTCTTTGTGAGACGGGCCATCAACAGTTTTCTGCGTTGCAGTGGTTGCGTGAACAGTGGTCATCAGTGCTTCAACGATACCGAAGTTGTCGTTGATAACTTTTGCCAGCGGTGCCAGGCAGTTAGTGGTACAAGATGCGTTAGAAACGATTTCCTGACCTGCGTAAGTTTTGTGGTTTACGCCCATAACGAACATCGGGGTGTCATCTTTAGATGGACCAGTCAGAACGACTTTCTTTGCACCAGCAGCGATGTGTTTACGTGCAGTCTCGTCAGTCAGGAACAGGCCAGTTGCTTCAGCAACAACGTCCACGTTGACTTCGTTCCACTTCAGGTTTGCAGGATCGCGCTCTGCAGTAACACGAATGGTTTTGCCGTTAACAACCAGGTGGCCATCTTTAACTTCAACGGTGCCGTCGAAACGACCATGAGTTGAGTCGTACTTCAGCATATACGCCATGTACTCAGCATCTAACAGGTCGTTGATTGCAACGATCTCGATGTCAGAACGCTCTTGCGCAGCGCGAAAAACAATACGGCCGATACGGCCAAAACCGTTGATACCTACTTTGATAGTCATATATTCCACCAGCTATTGGTTTGTGAATAAAAGGTTGGTTGTAAAATTACAAAAACCTTGCTGAGCGTCAAGCGGAATCGTGTCAATAGTTGCTGTAAGTCAAACCTATGACCAAACTTTGTGCGAAAACCGCTCGACCCTGTAACTAAGTAACATCTAAGACTGATATGAGGGCGGAATGCATCATATAAAGCCTGTGTTATCTCAATATGTGATGTGCATCACAATTAAATATTCATGCTAATAACATTCCTAATATTAGGCCAGAACGGCCTGTCAGGTTGTTAATTTTTTGTTATAATCAACGATTAATTGAATTGATAACACCCGCTGTGAGACTTCCATGACTAACGACTCTGCTTCGCATACCCCGTCCGACAACACTGAATTGACAGAGATGCAGCGCTATGTCACCCAGCAACGCGGTACGGAGCCTGCGTTTTCAGGCAAATTGTTGCATAACAAGCGCACTGGCGCTTATCACTGCCTCTGCTGCCAGGCTCCGCTGTTTTATTCCGACAGCAAATATGACTCCGGCTGTGGCTGGCCGAGCTTCGATCAGCCCGTTTCCTCAGAGGCGATTCGCTATCTGGAAGATGACTCACACAATATGCGCCGCATCGAGATCCGCTGCGGGCAGTGTGATGCGCATCTGGGGCACGTTTTCCCTGATGGCCCGAAAACCACGGGAGAGCGCTACTGCGTGAATTCCGCCTCGCTGAGTTTTATCGACGACGTTGATGGCGAACGCGTTGACGGGTAATCTGTCCTCGATAGGTGTGGCAGTGACAGGCTGATAATGTTTTAGCTTTAAACGATTCAGCTACGATGAAACGCTACACAAACTGGAATCCAGTAATAATAAATCTGACCTTTCTCGGAGCAGAAACCGGATATGGAACTCAATGATCTGATCGATGCCATGACGCCAGAAATTTACCAACGGTTAGTCACGGCGGTGGAGTTAGGCAAATGGCCAGATGGTGTCGCGTTGACGGCTGAGCAGAAAGAAAATTGCCTGCAAATGGTGATGATGTGGCAGGCTCGTCATAACGAAGAGGCTGAGCACATGACGATTGGCACTGATGGCGAAATCGTGATGAAGAGCAAGCAGGAGTTGAAGCGCGAGTTTAACATCGCTGACGCCATTATTACGTTGAAACCCAACGCGTAACGTGTGAGCAGGCAGCCTCATTGGCTGCCGCTATTTTCAGTTGTCAGTCGCGCTAACGGGCAGAAGACAACGTAGTAAGAAACTGCGTCATATCCGTCAGTATCGCGCCACGTTGCGCCATTTCCCGTAACGCAGATTCGCTGTCATCAGGCGAAAGATTCACGCCACGACAACCATCCACCAGGACTTCGGTGTGATAGCCCAGCGCAATCGCATCCAATACGCTGAACTTGACGCAATAATCTGTTGCCAGCCCCAGAATCGTCAAATGGGTGATGTGATTAGCGTGTAACCACGCATCCAATTCGGTTTTAACCCGGTGCCCATTATCGAAAAAAGCGCTATAGCTATCGATCTCCGGCTGCGTCCCTTTTTGTACGATCCACTGAATGGCCGACTGATTCAGCGCTGGATGAAAATCAGCCCCAGCGGTTCCCTGCACACAGTGAACCGGCCACCAAATCTGCGGCCATCCGTTTAATTCACCGAGTTCTCCGACCTTGGTATTCGCATTAACCGCAAAGCTGCCGTGATTAGCCGGATGCCAATCCTGACTGGCAATCACCGTGACGCCAGCGTCCAGACAAGCCTCAATAGCACGATTGGCAACGTCAATGACGCGGTCGCCTTCGTTAACGGCCAATGCGCCGCCGGGGCAAAAATCATTTTGCAAATCAACTAATAGCAATGCTTTTTTCATTATCTACTCCGTGATTAACTCAATCTTTATCGCTCAATTCCCCATGCAGATTCTGCTGCATCAACTGGCGGATTTCATCGGCGCTTAAGTCTTGCTGGCTCAATAAGTAATGCAGCTTGGTCAAGGCGGCTTCGACGGTCATATCAAAGCCACTGATGACGCCCGCATGCGCCAGCGCATTGCCCGTCGCATAGCCGCCCATGTTCACGCGGCCGGAAATGCACTGCGTCAGGTTGACGACCACAATGCCGCGTGCGGAGGCTTCACGTAACTCGTGCAGCAGACCAGGGCTTTGCGGCGCGTTGCCAACGCCGTAGGAGCGCAGGATGAGCGCTTTTACTGGCTGACGGAGGAAATTGCTGATGACATCGGCAGAAATACCAGGATAAATCGTAATCACCCCGATAGGCTGTGGCGTAATGTGATGCACTTTGAGCGGCGGACAGTTGCTACATTCCACGGTCGGTGCCAGCCGACGAATATGGATACCGGCTTCGAGCAGCGGCGGATAGTTGGGGGAAGCGAAGGCATCAAAGCCGTCCGCGTGAGCTTTGGTGGTGCGGTTGCCGCGCAGCAGTTTATTATTGAAGAAGAGGGCAACTTCATTGATCGGATGATTAGCGGCAACGTACAGCGCGTTCAACAGGTTAGTCTGGCCGTCCGAACGCAATTCTGCTAACGGAATTTGTGACCCTGTCACGATAACTGGCTTGGCAAGGTTTTCCAGCATAAACGAGAGCGCGGATGCGGTAAACGCCATCGTGTCAGTACCATGCAGAATCACGAAACCGTCGTAATCATCGTAGTGGTCTTGAATATCGTCCGCGATGGATTGCCAATCCGCTGGCGTCATGTCAGACGAATCGATTAGCGGGTCATATTCATGAATCGTGAACGATGGCATCTCTTCACGGTGGAATTCTGGCATTTTTGCCAATTGCTGTTGTAAATGACCGGATACTGGTACATAGCCGTTAGCAGAGCGCTGCATACCGATGGTGCCGCCCGTATAGGCGACATAAATGGATTTCTTTCGCATGGTGGTGTGAGTCAGGATTAAAAATCAAGTATAGAGGGAAAAATAGCCCGGTAATATCATCATAAGTAATGACTATTACCGGGCCAGGCCCGTCATACTTCAAGTTGTTTGTGCGTTGGCTTCCTTCACACAACTCGAATTATTTAGGGTACATATAGCGACCAAACGCTACCGGACTTCTCCGCAGGTGAGGCAAAATGCGTACCGGTTCTGCGGGTCGTTCAGGTTATTCATGATGGACGGCTGTGACCGCACCACTTCCGCCAACTGTGCGACCGGTGCTGGCAGCATAGACTGGACGGCAACGGGCAGTAGGGCATAAACGGAAGCGTTCACTTGATTCAGCATTGTGTCGAGCAAACCTGGCTGTTCGGCATACCAGTTCAACTGATATTGCCCCAGTTTTGCCAACTCAGCCGCTTTCTTCACGGCATCATCAAAATCGCCGATCTGATCAACCAAACCATTTTCTTTCGCGTCGCTACCGACCCAGACGTGACCTTGCGCGATTTGATCGATCTGCTCCGGCGTTTTCTTACGTGCCTGCGCCACGATATCGATGAAGTTCTTATAACCGCGTTCGATACTCAGTTGCATCATCTGCGAGAATTCAGGCGGCAGGGATTTCGTGATTGACAGATCGGCGAGCGGAGAAGTGGCAACGCCATCCGTGTGGACGCCAAGGCTTTCCAGCGAATCTTCGAACGTGGTAATCACGCCAAAAATACCGATAGAACCTGTCAGCGTACTGGCGCTGGAGATGATCGCGTTCGCAGGCGTTGAGATCCAGTAGCCGCCCGATGCTGCCATACCGCCCATGGATACCACGATCGGTTTACCCGCCAAACGGAGCGCCATCAATTCTGAGCGAATCAGCTCCGACGCGGTAACGCTACCGCCGGGGCTATTGACGCGTAATACCAGCGCTTTGACTTTAGGATCGAGGCGCGCGGCGCGGATTTGTGCCGCCGTGGTATCACCGCCGACCATTCCCGGCGTTTCCGGACCGTCAATGATTGCGCCATTGGCAAACACAACCGCGATCTGGTTGTTGTTTTGTACCGGTGGTTTGATGGTGTAGTCGTAAATGCTGATGAAATTAAAGTTGTTCTTCAGGTTATTCCAGCCGAATGCCTTAACCAGAGATTGTTCGATCATAGAACGTGATGCCACTTCATCAACCAGCTTGTTGTCCAGTGCATAGCGTGCAGCGTCGCCCTGAACGGCCTGCAAACCCGCAAGAATACCCGCAGCGCCGGGGAAAAGTTGCTGAGGTGTGATCTGGCGATTAGCGGAAACGGTATTTAAATACTGCTGCCACAGGGCGTTGATCCAACGGCCATCGGCATCACGCGCAGCAGGTGACATATCGTCACGCAGATACGGCTCAACGGCTGATTTATAGGTTCCCACTCGGAAGATATTGGTGGTCACTTTCAGCTTGTCCAACATGGACTTGAAATAGAGATTGTTGGTGGCGAAACCGTGCAGATCAACACTGCCTTGTGGCGTCAATGACACCGTATTGGCAAAACTGGCCAAATAGTATTGAGACTGGTTGTAGCTGTCGCCGACCGCATAAATAGGCTTGCCGCTATCGCAAAATTCGCGCAACGCTTTACCGATGTATTGCAGAGACGGCTGGTCGGCACCGGTAAAGTCGCTGAGATCCAGCACCATTCCCGTGATGTTGTCGTCACTCTTTGCCTGACGAATACTGTCGACGATATCGAACAGTGAGTTCTCCTGACGACGATTGTTCGATGCGCCGAAGAATTCGCGTCCTAATTGACGCAGTTTGTTGTTAACGGTGGGTTGATCAACGACCACGCCCGTCAGATCGACCAACAGCGCACCCTTCGTGGCCGCTTCCGGCGTCGTTTTTACCTGTGAGTAGATCCCAACACCCACTAAAATCAGAGCAATAAGGAAAATATTGAGAATAAATTCTCTGATAAAATTAAGCAGACGCCATGTCCACTTAAAAAATCCGCTAAAAATTCGCCACAATGTGCGCATGATATCTCCATGAACGGGTAAACAGCGTGTGCCCTACGTCCTTCAACTCGCCCTCTGGCAAGTGATGAAGCACAAGGAGTGATAGTATCCTAATGAGCGGACAGTAAAAAGTCAGCATTAAATCGCCGCAGAAGCACGCCCTGTCAGGGGTTATCTTGTAACAAAACTTCTACTTGTGCTAACGTGGCGCGCAACGTTGCCGTACAGTCATTTCTACTGTAGAAGTGGCTTGCCGTAGAACTGAATTGTACCGCAGAAATTATATTGCCAGACAGGAGATGTGCGATGGATGCTCTTGAATTGCTATTGAATCGTCGTTCGGCCTCGCGCCTGACCGCGCCAGCACCGACGGGTGACGTATTGAATAACATTATCCACGCCGGTATGCGTGCGCCGGATCATGGTGCGATGCAGCCGTGGCGCTTTTTTATGATCGAAAATGACGGTCTGGATCGTTTTAGTACGCTACTGACCCGTGCCGCGCAGCAGGAAGGGCTGGACGAAGCCGGTATCGATAAAGCGCGTCAGGCACCTTATCGCGCGCCGCTGATTATTACGATTGTCGCCCATTGTGAAGAGAACCCGAAAGTCCCGCTTTGGGAACAGATTGTCTCCGCAGGCTGTGCGGTTCAGGCCATGCAGATGGCGGCATTGGCGCAGGGCTTTAATGGTATCTGGCGTAGCGGCGCCTGGACGCATAATACGCTGGTGCGCGAAGCGTTCAACTGCCGTGAGCAGGATGAAATTGTCGGTTTCCTCTATCTGGGAACACCCGTGCTCAAAGCATCGACAACGGTCACGCCGCTTGATACCGACGCGTTTGTTCACTACTT
Organism: Pectobacterium versatile; assembly: GCF_020166435.1. Taxonomy (GTDB): domain Bacteria; phylum Pseudomonadota; class Gammaproteobacteria; order Enterobacterales; family Enterobacteriaceae; genus Pectobacterium; species Pectobacterium versatile. The sequence goes on from NZ_JAINZP010000012.1 coordinate 68,225, forward strand.
CTGATCGTCATCTCTTGAATAATATCGATTTCCACCCCGTTTTACAGCGTGCTTTCCCGCGAGTTGCGCGGGAAATGCCCAGTCTGCTTGATGGTGAATAATGCGACTTTTTATTGCCGAAAAGCCCAGCCTTGCGCGGGCGATTGCAGACGTGTTACCCAAACCGCATCGACGCGGCGATGGCTTTATTGCCTGCGGCCAGAATGATGTCGTGACGTGGTGCGTGGGGCACCTGCTGGAGCAGGCTCAGCCAGATGTTTATGATGCGCGCTATGCTCGCTGGTCGCTCACCGATCTACCTATCATTCCCCAGAAATGGCTGTTGCAGCCGCGACCTTCGGTCAGTAAGCAGCTCAACACCATAAAAAAACTCCTGAATGATGCCACCGAAGTGATTCATGCGGGAGACCCCGATCGTGAAGGACAGCTGCTGGTGGATGAGGTGCTGGAATACCTTTCCCTGCCGGAAGAAAAACGCCAGCAGGTACGCCGTTGTCTGGTTAACGATCTTAACCCACAGGCGGTAGAACGTGCCGTTTCTCGTTTACGTGAAAACAGAGAATTTATCCCCCTGTGTGTGTCGGCGCTGGCGCGTTCCCGAGCGGACTGGCTCTACGGTATTAACATGACCCGCGCCTATACGATATTAGGGCGCAATGCGGGCTATGACGGCGTGCTGTCGGTTGGCCGCGTGCAAACGCCAGTGCTGGGGCTGGTGGTGCGACGAGATGAAGAGATAGAAAACTTCATTTCCAAAGATTACTTTGAAGTGAAAGCCCATATCGTAACGCCTGCCGATGAGCGTTTTGTCGCGCTATGGCAGCCCAGCGAATCCTGTGAACCTTATCAGGATGAAGAAGGGCGATTGCTGCATCGATCGTTGGCGGATCATGTCGTCAAGCGTATCGAAGGCCAGCCCGCGTTCGTCACCAGCTATAATGATAAACGAGAATCAGAAACCGCACCGCTGCCTTATTCGCTGTCGACGTTACAGATCGAAGCCGCGAAGCGTTTCGGGCTTAGCGCACAGCAAGTTCTGGACGTGTGCCAGAAGCTCTATGAAACCCATAAGCTGATTACGTACCCGCGTTCTGACTGTCGCTATTTGCCAGAGGAGCATTTTGCCGGGCGTCATGCCGTCTTGAATGCCATATCCGTACATCAGCCAGACCTGTTGCCACAGCCGGTTATGGATGTGGATCTGCGTAACCGCTGCTGGAACGATGGTAAGGTCGATGCTCACCACGCGATTATTCCTACCGCTCGCAGTGCAAGTGCCTCGCTGACGGAGAATGAGCGCAAGGTGTATGGTTTAGTCGCGCGGCAGTACATTATGCAGTTCTGCTCGGACGCCGTGTTTCGCAAGTGTGTCATTGAACTGGATATTGCGGGCGGTAAATTTATTGCCAAAGCGCGATTCCTGGCTGAAGCTGGTTGGCGCACGTTGTTAGGTGGCAAAGAGCGGGACGAAGAAAACGAAGGGACGCCGTTGCCCGTGGTGGCAAAAGGTGATGAGCTATTGTGTGAACGCGGTGAGGTGGTTGAGCGCCAAACACAGCCGCCGCGGCCGTTTACTGATGCCACGCTGTTATCGGCGATGACGGGCATCGCGCGTTTTGTGCAGGATAAAGAACTGAAGAAAATCCTGCGAGCGACCGATGGGTTAGGAACCGAGGCGACGCGCGCGGGTATTATCGAGTTATTGTTTAAACGGACATTTCTGTTTAAGAAAGCCCGCTATATTCACGCGAGTGAAGCGGGGCGGGCGTTGATTCACTCACTGCCTGCGAGTGCGGCGCATCCTGACATGACCGCTCATTGGGAAGCCACGTTGACGCAAATTAGCGAGAAAAAATGTCGCTATCAGGATTTTATGCAACCGCTGACGAACTCCTTGCAGGAGTTGATTCAGCAAGCGAAACAAAACGGTGCGGTGAGGGCGTTCAAAGGGCTTTCTGCACCGCCGTTGAGTGCCTCAAAACGGCGTAAGCCTCAGACTAAAAAAGCGAAGGAGCAGGAGCAATGAAATCGTTAGTGTCTTTGTGTGTCGCCAGTGTGATGCTAGTGCTGCCCGCGCTGGCGCAGGCTAATCGTGGCGGAACAGATATTGTTGTTCCCGTTCCACCGGAAGTGTGGGGGGCCGGGACGGCGGTGCGTGAGCAAAATAACAACTGCCTGCGTTGCTGCGTGTATGAAAACCGGAATTATTCTGAAGGCGCGGTGGTAAAGGTCGAAGGCGTGATTCTGCAATGCGTACGGGACAAGCAAACGTTGGGAACGAATAACCTGATATGGCAGTTGGTTAAGTAATAACGGCGAGTTAAAGAGTATTACGCTTAATACTTTCGCCTATTTTAATCACCGCTGTGGCTTGGATGCACAGCGGTGATGTTATTTTCACCGCGAATTATCTCTGCAACGAAAGTTTCTACAATGAAAACGCCTACAACGAAAACTGCGCCCAGATCGGGGCATGGTCGGACGGTTTTTCCATTCCTCGAATATCGTAATCAATACCGGTAGCGACGCAGCGTTCGGCCAGGAACGTACTGGCAAGAATCAGGTCAATACGCAGGCCACGGTTGTCATCGAACCCGGCGGAACGGTAGTCAAACCACGAAAAACGATCATTGCTCTCTGGGTTAGCGGCACGGAAGGTGTCGATAAGTCCCCAGCCTTGCAAACGCGCCATCCAGTCACGCTCTTCCGGCAGGAAAGAACATTTACCGGTGCGTAGCCAGCGCTTACGGTTCTCTTCGCCGATCCCGATATCCAGATCGGTGGGGCTGATATTAACATCACCCATCACAATCAGCGGTTGTGTCGCGCTATGGTGCTGTTCCAGATAGGTTTGCAAATCCTGATAAAAGCGCGTCTTGGCGGGGAATTTTACCGGATGGTCACGGCTTTCTCCCTGCGGAAAATAGCCGTTAACGACAGTGAGTGTGCCGTGCTCGGTGGCAAAATCTGCCATGATGATCCGGCGCTGTGCATCGTCTTCATCCGTAGGGAAACCGCGACGAACCGCAATGGGCTGCTCTTTACACAGCAGTGCGACGCCGTAGTGACCTTTTTGTCCATGATAATAAACGTGGTAGCCGTACTGGCTGACATCCTCTAACGGAAACATGTCATCGTGGACTTTCGTTTCCTGCAACCCGATCACATCCGGCTGGTGTTGTTCGATAATGGCGGCCAACTGATGAGGGCGCGCCCGCAGGCCATTGATATTAAAAGATACAACTTTCATGTTCGCTGCCATTCGCTAAAAAATGTGCCCAGATGGTAGCAGAAAATGGGGCATGGCGTCACGGCGAGGCTACGCTTTCGAATAGGGTTACGGGGCTTATTGCTGTGGCTTCAGAGACGGCTGGCGCAGATGAGAATCGTTAAAAATAAGATTCACTTATATTCAGTTGAACATGAGGCTTGTCGACCGCTATACTCCGCTCCTCGCAGGAGAGAGGGCGCATACCCGTCATTATTTAGGGTATATATGACGCTCCGCCGAAGGCGCAAACTCCCATAATCGCTCAGGCTACCCTAACTGCGAATTCCATTGAAGCCAACTGGAGAGAGGTTGCCAATGCAACCCACCGAAGGGGCAAGCAGCACTGCTGCGTAAACTCTCAGGTAAAGCGGACAGAGGGAGTGGCACATTTCACAGGATAACTTGTGTGCTGACTTACATCTATCTGATCGCGATTACGGCAGAGGGGATGTCCGGGGCGCTAGCTGCCGGACGTCGTAATATGGATATTTTTGGCGTAGGCATGATTGCCTTCATCACCGCGCTTGGCGGTGGCACCGTTCGCGATATTCTCCTCGGTAATTATCCCATCGGCTGGACGCAGCATCCCGGCTATATCTACCTCACTATTGGTGCGGGTCTTTTCACGATTATCATTGCGCGTTTCATGCACCATTTGCACCGACTCTTTCTGGTGCTGGATGCGATGGGACTGATTGCCTTTACGGTCATTGGTTGCAACGTCGCACTGCAACTGAATTATTCAACGACGGTGGTGGTTATGGCGGGTATCGTAACTGGGATTTTCGGTGGAATATTGCGTGATATTTTCTGTAACCGTACGCCAATGGTGCTGAAAAAAGAGCTGTACGCCAGCGTCTCGCTTTTGGTTGCACTTCTCTATCTTGGGTTAAAATCGCTTAACGTTAATCACGATATTAACCTGCTGGCGTCATTCAGTATCGGTTTGGCCGTGCGTCTGGCTGCCATTCGCTGGTCGTGGCAGCTCCCCGTGTTTTCTTATGTTCCTGGTCGCTGGAAAGGGAAGGCGTAAGACTATTTTTCCCCATTCCATACTATTGCGCTGATTATTGGTGCGAATGGCAGTGGGGAAATAACGCTATGCGTTGCTCAAAACCGTGCCGGTTTTGTCGAACCTTGGTCGAAGGCTCTCACCTTCCCCTAATGGGAATCTGATACTTTGGCGTTGGGATTTAATTCAGAAGTGTTGCTTTGAAATGGTGGTGGGGGAAGGATAATTCGGTGCTGCGCACCTCACCCTGCGGGTCAACGCGGCGCGTTGCTCAAAACCGTGCCGGTTTTGTCGAACCTTAGTCGAAGGTTCTTACCTTCCCCTAATGGGAATCTGATACTTTGGCGTTGGGATTTAATTCAGAAGTGCTGCTTTGAAATGGTGGTGGGGGAAGGATTCGAACCTTCGAAGTCTGTGACGGCAGATTTACAGTCTGCTCCCTTTGGCCGCTCGGGAACCCCACCACTGGCCTTGCTGCAAGAGGCTTTCGCTTCAAGCGGGGCGCATCATATCAAATGACGCGCCCCTGTAAAGCGGTATATATCAAAAATAAATGCGGTTGCCTTTTTTTTATTCCGTTCGACGCATTCTTATACAAAAAAATGTCCGATCAACCAATTACAGAATAATGGTGCGGTTACCGTAGACAAAAACACGCTGTCCCAGCACGCGGTACAGCGCACGACTCAGGACATTTTTCTCAACATCTCGGCCTGCACGCATCATGTCGTCGCCCGAATAAGTATGGTCGACATGAATAACGTCCTGCATGATGATCGGACCTTCATCCAGATTATCGTTGACGTAGTGTGCTGTCGCGCCAATGATTTTTACACCGCGCTCATAAGCCTGATGGTACGGGCGAGCACCGATAAAAGCGGGTAAGAACGAATGGTGAATGTTGATCACCTGATTCGGGTAGTGCTGAACAAAAGCCGGTGTCAGCACTCGCATATATTTCGCTAGCACGACGTAATCGGGTTTGTATTGGTCGATCTGCGCGATCATCTTTTGATCGTGCTCTTCGCGAGTCAGTCCTTCATGACTGACCAGATGGAAAGGAATATCAAACCGCTCAACCAGTGTCTGCAAGGTATCGTGGTTGCCGATGACGGCAGAGATTTCGACATCCAAACCACCGTAGGCGCTTTTCATCAACAGATCGCCCAAACAGTGGGCTTCTTTCGTCACCAGAACGACGATGCGACGACGGCCGGCTGCGGTTAATTCGCGAGAAGATCCTTCGGGAAGCGCGCTATCCAGATCGGCTAATAGCGTGGTGTCGTTGAAAATCCCTTCCAACTCGGTCCGCATGAAAAAACGGCCAGTGCGATGATCGACAAACTCATTGTTTTGCACGATGTTCAGTTCGTGCTTATAACAAATATTCGTAATTTTCGCGATGAGCCCTTTTGCGTCGGGGCAAATGGTTCGTAATACTTTTCTTTGTATATTTTGGGATTGCATGAGCGTGTGGATCCTGTCCAAAAAACTAAAATAACGATCTTATGGTAACGCAGCAATAACGCCGCGTGGGAGACTGGACTGCCTGTGTTCTATTGTCCGCAACACTTTTTGTATTTTTTGCCGGAACCACACGGGCAAGGTTCATTTCTGCCTGTCTGCAAATGAACGCCGTCTATATAGTACCAGCGATCCTGCTGGCGAAGGAAGCGTGAGCGCTCTCGCATCACTTCTGTTCGCTGGTTGTCGCTTTCCGATATATAACGTGCGGCGAATTCCACATAGCCTTCATCGGGCGTTTTTCCGAGAGACGTTGCCAGTATAGTAAGGCCGAGCCACTGTGAATTCTGGCAGCTTTCCGCGAGGGACTCTCGCCATTTCTCGGGCTGAAGATCGGGATGCCAGGTGGCGATAAGGTAATCGACATCGTGTTTGACATAGGCGGTATAGCGCGATCGCATTAAGATAGCGGGCCCAGCCGCTGTTACGGCATGCGTGAGGTAGGGCTGGCAGCATGCGTTATACTGCAATCCACTGCAACAGGGGCAAGATTCTGACACAATGTCTCCTGAAGAAAATTTAAGATAAAAACTGATAGATAATAAACAGATCCCTATGCAGGATGCCGATATGTTACCTAAGAAACTCTGCGTGTAGCAATGTGCGCTAAAATGAAGACAGGTGGATCAATCATGCAACGGAAAAAAATTGGCATAGCCTTGGGATCTGGTGCCGCGAAAGGATGGGCGCATATTGGTGTGTTGAATGCGTTAACAGAACTGGGGATCGAGATTGACGTCGTGGCGGGCTGTTCTATCGGTGCACTGGTTGGCGCAGCGTATGCCACAAACAACTTATCTTCAATGGATCGCTGGGTGAGAGGCTTTGGCTACTGGGACGTCATTCGACTTATGGATCTCTCCTGGCAGCGCGGCAGTTTATTGCGTGGCGATCGCGTCTTTAACAGTGTGAAGCTCTTGTTACATACAACACAGATTGAAGACTGTGATATCAAATATGGCGTGGTGACGACGAACCTTAGCACAGGGCGTGAGCTCTGGTTGACAGAAGGCGATTTACATCAGGCTATGCGGGCATCTTGCAGTATGCCAGGTCTACTATCCCCCGTTAGATTTAATGACTACTGGCTGGTGGATGGTGCCGTAGTTAACCCTGTTCCCGTTTCTCTGGCGCGGGCTATGGGGGCCGACATCGTGATTGCTGTCGATCTCCAACATGACGCCAGCCTTAATCATCAGGATTTGCTGTCGATTAAACCAACGCCGTCAGATATTGATGCGGTGAATGTTCCACAAGATTGGCGTAGCAGGATTCGGGAGCGATTACTGCGCGGACGACGTCAGCCAACAGAAAGTTCGCCGACGGCGATGGAGATAATGAGCACATCGATCCAGATTTTGGAGAACAGGCTGAAGATGACGCGGATGGCGGGCGATCCGCCTGACGTGTTGTTGCAGCCTGATTGTCCCCAGATCGCTACGTTAGATTTTCATCGGGCAAAGGAGGCGATTGGCGCAGGTTACAAGGCGGTGGAAAAAATGCGTGACGAATTGTTGCCGCTTGCGAAAGAAGCGCAATAAAGAGCACGTAGTGCGTCGTTTATCTGGCGCATTAATGCTAAAGCAGATGTGATTATTCGGTGTTTGAAGTAAGGGGGTACTGATGGAACAACCACTGGCGGGTAAGCATATTTTAGTCATTGATGACGAGGCTGTTTTTCGATCTGTGCTCGCTGGTTATCTGACTTCTCTTGGGGCTTCTGTCCAGGAGGCGGTTAATGGATTAGACGCGCTACGTATTCTTGAACATTACCAACCCGATTTAATGATTTGCGATCTTAAGATGCCGACGATGGGAGGAATTGAATTCCTTGAACGCTTGCGCTTGAAGGATAATGACACGCCAATACTTGTTGTTTCTGCAACCAGTCAGATGGCAGATATCGCCAAAGTCTTGCGTCTTGGTGTTCAGGATGTATTGCTTAAGCCGATTCGTGATTATAAACGCTTGCGTGAAGCTGTGATGTCCTGCCTGTATCCTTATGTGTTCACCTCACAACTGAATGAAATGGATCAATTGATGCAGGACATGGATTCTCTTAATCAGTCTCCCGAGGCGGTAACCAAACTGCTTGCTCAGTTGCAGCCGCCAGTACAGCAAACATTGGCTCGTTGCCGCGTTAACTATCGTCAATTGACGGCTGCGGAACAACCGGGATTAGTGCTAGATATTGCCGCGCTCTCGGAGACGGAATTAGCGTTCTATTGCCTTGATGTGACTCAGGGCATTAATAATAATGGGACGCTTGCCGCGTTACTACTTCGAACCTTGTTCAATGGATTACTTCAAGATCATTTGGCCGATCGGCAACATCGTTTGCCGCACCTGCCGACGTTATTAAAGCAAGTAAACCAACTGTTGCGACGGGCGAGCCTGAATGGGAATTTTCCTTTGCTTGTGGGGTATTATCATCGGCAGTTAAAACAGCTCATACTGATTTCAGCAGGGCTAAACGCTACGCTGAATGTTAATGAGCAGCAGATAGCACTGAATAGTGGTGTTCCTTTAGGAGCGCTTGAAGATGCTTATCTCAACCAGCTAAACTATCAGTGCGAAGCATGGCAATGTCAGATATGGGGTGGTGGTGGGCGTTTACGGCTCATGCTGACTACAGAATAGTCTGATAGAACGAGGTGGCGCAGGTTCTGGGGAATACCTCTCGGTTTGGCACTCTTTTTTATTTCCTACTCTTTATAGGCTGTAGGGAGTTATCTTATTTTTATTGAACGCTAACGTTGAGACAAGCATGCCCTTGTTAAAGTCGTTATACTCTTTTGGTTATCTTGATTAGATAAATAAAGTTCATTATTTGAACGGTATATAAGAGGCTGTTTATGTCTATTGTGAATAAAAAAGTAAAAAAAGCGGTCATACCGGTTGCTGGATTAGGGACGCGTATGCTGCCTGCCACCAAAGCCATTCCTAAAGAAATGTTGCCGTTGGTAGATAAGCCACTCATCCAATATGTTGTCAATGAGTGCATTGCCGCAGGGATTAATGAAATTATTCTGGTTACACACTCCTCTAAGAATTCCATCGAAAACCATTTCGATACCAGTTTTGAACTGGAAGCCATCCTAGAAAAGCGTGTTAAACGTCAACTGTTGGAAGAAATTCAATCCATCTGCCCTAAACACGTTACCATTATGCAGGTACGTCAGGGGTTAGCGAAAGGATTGGGCCATGCCGTATTATGCGCGCACCCATTAATCGGGGATGAGCCCGTCGCGGTTATTCTGCCGGATGTGATTATTGATGAATACGAATCCGATCTGAAGAAAGATAACCTGAGCGAAATGTTGCAACGTTTTTCTACCACAGGCCACAGCCAGATTATGGTTGAGCCTGTTGAAAATGTAAGCAGTTACGGCGTGGTTGATTGTAAAGGCGTGGAATTAAAAGCAGGGGATAGTGCACCTATGGTCGGTGTGGTTGAAAAACCGAAAGCTTCCGAAGCACCTTCTAATTTAGCTGTCGTTGGCCGCTATGTACTTTCTGCTGATATTTGGTCTCTGCTGGAGAAAACACCGCCAGGTGCGGGTAATGAAATTCAGTTAACAGATGCTATCGCAATGTTGATGGAAAAAGAAACGGTTGAGGCATATCACCTAAAAGGCATTAGCCATGACTGTGGTAACAAATTAGGCTATATGCAGGCATTCGTGGAATATGGCTTACGTCATGACAGTTTAGGTGAAGAGTTCGCGCAGTGGTTGCAAGAAACGATTGACGCAGAAGAAAAATAACAGCATGTAATAATTGCCCTCTGTTTACAGAAATAGAGGGCAATCTAAAAAATCAACATGTCATTTTTCTTTTTGCAGAACGCTTTATAAAGGCCCCCGATAGTTATCGGGGGGAGTATCCAGTACTTATAAACAAATTATAGCAGGAAATCGTCTAAAGATTTCTCTTGCTCTTCGATTGCTTTCTTGATTACTGCCGGAGTACGACCCTGACCAGTCCAGGTTTTAGCTTCGCCGTTTTCGTCAATATATTGATATTTTGCTGGGCGGGCAGCACGTTTGCTTTTACCTGCAACTTTCACTGAACCTGAAGATTGCAATAATTCGTTAGGATCAATACCATCGGCAATCAGCATATCGCGATATTGTTGCAATTTACGCGCACGTTCTTCAACTTCAGCCTGAACCTGGCTATCTTCTTCGCGGCGTTCATTAACCACGACTTCCAGTTTTTCCAGCATTTCTTCCAAAGTATCCAGGGTACATTCTCTTGCCTGGGCACGCAGAGTACGGATGTTGTTAAGAATCTTTAGTGCTTCGCTCATTGTGATAATCTCAAATTAATATTATTGGTGGCATGTAGTGTGATAATAGAGTGCTACTTTCCTTTCTGCAATAGTCAAATTTGTAAGTTTGTTAAAAAATATCATTTTTAAAACAGATCTCACATCGTATGTTACATAGATATAAATACTTTCCGATTATCAAAAAAATACATTTGGTATGCCGTTTTTCCACCTCAAACGACGGTGAATAGCTTATTGATATCGCACTGTTGTTATAAGGAATGTTTATATCTTTTATCGTCATATGCCGCCAGTGGTAGCCGTGTGGACAAGATATGGTCAAGGAATAGCCCATTGCACAGCGTGAAGACGAATTGTTACAATAAGTTTTTACGACATTAAGATCATATATACTCTAAATAATTCGAGTTTCAGGACAAAACGTTATCGTTTTGAACAGCACGAAGTGTTGGCCCTTTAGGGCGTGGCGTATTTGTTGCCTCGTAACGCGGCAAGAGAAGGCATCCCGATGAGCTTACTTAGGTAAGTGATTCAGGTGGCTAAACGTAGCCAACGCACATGCAACTTGAAGTATGACGAGTATAGCCAGCCTTTTGGAGTAGTTGAATGGCCCAACTTTATTTTTATTATTCTGCAATGAATGCAGGGAAATCGACAGCGCTATTGCAGTCGTCATATAATTACCAGGAACGCGGCATGCATACGCTGGTGTTCACTGCAGAAATAGATAATCGACATGGTGTAGGGATAGTAAGTTCGCGGATCGGCCTTTCCTCTCCAGCATTATTGTTTAATCCGCAGACATCCTTATTTGAACTGCTGGAGAAAGAGCACCGTACTCAGCCTGTAGATTGTGTATTAATTGACGAATGTCAATTTTTAACCCGTGAGCAGGTGAACGAGCTTTCTGATGTCGTGGACCAATTGGATATTCCGGTATTGTGTTACGGGTTGCGTACTGATTTTCGTGGTGATTTGTTTTCCGGAAGTCACTATTTATTAGCGTGGGCAGATAAGCTGATTGAGTTAAAAACGGTCTGTCATTGTGGCCGTAAAGCCAACTGTGTATTGCGGTTAGATGCGAAGGGTAATGCCGTTCACGAAGGGGAGCAAGTCGTTATTGGTGGCAATGAGAGTTATGTTTCCGTGTGTCGTAAGCATTATAAAATTGCGCTGGGATTAACCCGCAAGGAAAGTGTGTAAACCGGTTAAATATCCGGCAAACGGGGCGATTAATAAACGACGTATTGATGCGTGCGCGAGTAATAAAAATGCCCAACCTTAAACGGGTTGGGCATTAAAGTGAACTTGCCTATAAGGTGTTAGCAGCTGACGCGTTAATGTGCGGCTTTTTTGCCCGTTTTAGCGGCCTTTGTGACAGGTTCAACGGTTTCCGCTTTTACTTCTTCAGAGAACTTACGACCATAGTAAGTATCTAGCAGAATCTGTTTCAATTCGGAAATCAGTGGATAGCGTGGGTTAGCGCCAGTACACTGATCGTCGAACGCATCTTCTGACAACTTATCTACTTTGGCCAGAAAATCGGCTTCCTGTACGCCCGCTTCACGAATAGACGTTGGGATCCCCAGCTCAGTCTTCATTTCTTCCAACCAGTTCAGCAATTTCTCGATTTTCTGCGCGGTACGATCGCTTGGAGCAGTCAAACGCAGGTGGTCGGCTATTTCCGCATAACGACGGCGAGCCTGCGGACGGTCATACTGGCTGAACGTCGTCTGTTTGGTTGGGTTGTCGTTGGCGTTATAGCGAATCACGTTAGAGATCAGCAGGGCGTTAGCCAGGCCGTGCGGAATATGGAACTCCGAGCCCAGTTTATGTGCCATTGAGTGACAGACGCCGAGGAAGGCGTTGGCAAACGCGATACCCGCAATGGTTGCGGCATTGTGTACGCGCTCACGGGCCACTGGGTTTTTCGCGCCGTCACGGTAGCTGTCTGGCAAGTTTTCTTTCAGGAGTTTCAGCGCTTGTAACGCCTGTCCATCTGAATATTCGTTTGCCAGCACAGAAACATAGGCTTCTAGTGAGTGGGTTACGGCATCAAGCCCGCCAAACGCACACAGCGATTTCGGCATATTCATTACCAAATTGGCATCAACAATCGCCATATCTGGCGTCAGCGCGTAGTCCGCCAACGGATATTTCTGTCCGGTAGCATCGTCAGTCACTACGGCAAACGGTGTGACTTCGGAACCGGTACCAGATGTGGTAGTAATCGCCACCATTTTGGCTTTGACGCCCATTTTCGGGAACTTGTAGATACGTTTACGGATATCCATAAAGCGCAGTGCCAGCTCTTCGAAGTGCGTCGTAGGATGCTCATACATCACCCACATGATCTTCGCGGCATCCATTGGAGAACCACCGCCCAGCGCAATAATCACATCCGGCTTGAAGGAATGCATTTGTTCTGCACCTTTACGCACGATGCTCAGCGTCGGGTCAGCTTCAACTTCGAAGAACACTTCGGTTTCCAGTCCGTGCTGTTTCAGTACAGATGTCACCTGATCGACATAGCCGTTGTTGAACAGGAAGCGGTCGGTCACGATAAATGCACGTTTTGCACCATCGGAGGCGACTTCTTCAAGGGCGATAGGCAGTGAGCCACGACGGAAATAAATGGATTTAGGAAGTTTATGCCACAACATATTCTCTGCTCGCTTGGCTACCGTTTTCTTGTTGATCAAGTGCTTCGGACCGACGTTTTCGGAGATGGAGTTTCCGCCCCAAGAGCCACAGCCCAGCGTCAGAGACGGAGCGAGTTTGAAGTTGTAGAGATCGCCGATCCCCCCCTGAGAAGCCGGGGTGTTAATCAGGATACGCGCCGTTTTCATCATATTGCCGAAATGATTCACGCGTTCTGGCTGATTGTCCTGATCGGTATACAGGCAGGATGTGTGACCGATGCCACCCATTGCGACCAGTTTTTCCGCTTTAATGACGGCGTCATTGAAGTCTTTCGCACGGTACATCGCCAGCGTTGGAGACAGTTTTTCATGGGCAAACGGTTCGGATTCGTCGACGGCTGTCACTTCACCGATCAGCACTTTGGTGTTTGCAGGGACAGTGATACCCGCCATTTCTGCGATCTTCGGTGCAGGCTGGCCCACAATGTCGGCGTTCAGTGAACCGTTTTTCAGCAGAATACCCTGTACGGCATGCAGTTCTTTGCCTTTCAGCATGTAGCCGCCGTGGGTGGCAAAACGTTCACGCACAGCATCATAGACGCTGTCTACCACGATGACTGACTGTTCTGACGCACAAATTACACCGTTATCGAAGGTTTTCGACATCAGAATAGACGCAACGGCACGCTTGATATCTGCGGTTTCGTCAACGACAACAGGCGTGTTACCGGCACCGACGCCGATCGCCGGTTTACCGGAGCTGTATGCGGCTTTCACCATACCTGGGCCACCAGTAGCCAGAATCAGGTTGATATCGGGGTGGTGCATAAGCTGGTTTGACAGCTCGACGGAAGGCTGATCGATCCAGCCGATGATATCTTTCGGTGCGCCTGCCGCAATGGCTGCTTGCAGAACAATATCGGCAGCTTTATTGGTCGCATTTTTTGCACGCGGATGAGGAGAGAAGATAATCCCGTTACGGGTCTTCAGGCTGATCAACGCTTTAAAAATCGCGGTAGAAGTGGGGTTAGTGGTGGGAACAATACCGCAAATCAGACCAATAGGCTCAGCGATCGTAATGGTACCGAAAGTGTCATCAGTAGAGAGGATGCCGCAGGTTTTTTCGTCCTGATAGGCATTATAAATGTACTCGGAGGCGAAGTGGTTTTTGATGACTTTATCTTCCACGATCCCCATGCCAGATTCGGCAACCGCCATTTTTGCCAGCGGGATACGGGCATCCGATGCAGCGAGTGCGGCAGCGCGGAAGATTTTGTCCACTTGTTCCTGAGTGTAAGTGGAAAATTCCTGCTGTGCTTTTTTCACTCTTTCGACCAATGCGTTAAGTTCAGCAACGTTGGTTACGGCCATAATGCTCTCCTGATAAATGTTAAACTCTTTCAGTCAATTGTTCGCCGGATAGAACAGTATAGATAAACGAGCGGGGTACGTTTCCGTTACTGGGCTATTCTTTCCTGTCTATCACACGTTAATTGACTCAAAGAGCTTGTCAGCCGCCATTGTGGCGCGATTATTGCTTTTTAAAATACTGTAACCGCCGATACCGTAAATTTTTGAAATATTGTTTTGAAATTACATCAAAATTAAGAAGATTTACGCGTTTACAACGGTATGGAATGAGCATACCTATTTGTAGGTGCCTTTTTTGTGATCAATATCGAATTTTCTTTAAGCTGACACCATTCAGCAGGTTGGTGTTGATAACGAGTATCATTAATCAGACAGGGTAAGCGGCTTTTCTACCTAAAAGGGATTGGTAAAGGATGGACTGCGGACGTTGAAGTGAAGCCTTGGTAGAAGAAATCTCGGCGGTGGCTTGTTCGTATAAGGGGCTTCCCCGACCATAGTGGCTGGAAACTATACCTGAAACCACATCAGTGTTCGCAACACTCATGTACCCGAATCACTAACTGAGTAATCTCATCAGTATTTACTCGCTTTTCTTCTTTATACTGCTCAACAATATGACGCTGTCAGTATGTGTTCATAATTCTTATTGAGGAGGAAAATAGTTGAAAATCATACCGATAAAAACATCCTTTGATGACCTTTATATTAGGAAAGGAACATCCAATAGCGAACATCAGATTTTTTGGCAAAAAATTCTTTCTTTTGATGGTTATCCTGAGTATGGAATACGATTATCATCGTCTGTTGACGATTATGTTACATCAAATTATTTTCTTTCCAATGAAGAGAATGAAGCACTTGATTCTTACGTTGCAGACTCCTGGGAGTATATAAATAAATTTCTGGCAGAAAATAACTCCTCTTATCCCATTCACTATCTGGAACGGAAAAATATCTTGACTAACATAGTAAATAAAATGCCGCTGTCAGAGATTGATTTCTACAGGGCCGTTAGAACAGGTGGAAGGTGTTTTTTTGAGCCTCTTATTTACAGGCTGAGGGAAGGGTTGATGGAGGTGGGTACGGTAATGATCAATAAGACATTTCTATCATTCACCAGCAACCCTTACTCTTTAAGAGCTTTTTCTGGTGATACTATTCAGGGGGATGTTGAGAATAACTGCATTGTGTATAAGTTAGCAGGTGGTGTTAAATCAATATCAAAAATATCTCCCGTTGATGAATTCGAAGGGCTAATTCCTCCAGACAGTTTGCTTGAAGTGAAGCATGCAAGAAAATTAAATATTAAAATAAAATCAGGTCAGGTGCGAAACGTATGGTTTATCGAAATGGAGAAGGCTCCGTTATCATCCAGACCTCACTGTGACTTCTACGGAAATCCTGTATGATTGATGATTACATTAGTCATGTTTAATTTTAGATTATTTATTATAAATAAAGGAATGCCATATGTCGATATTGCTGACAATGCGCAACTGGCCTGTCCTAAGTGTGGTAAACCCTGCACTATTCACGACTACCAGCAGCATAAATGGCGACACCTCGATACGAGCCAGTTCACAACTCTGGTTGAGGCAAATGTTCCCCGCATTTTTTGCCCTGAACACGGTAGCCAGACACTGCCTGTACCTTGGGCTGGCCTCGGCAGTCGGCACACGCTGCTATTTGAAGCCTTCGTTCTCTCATGACTGAAAATAAGCACGGTTGATGCCGTCAGAAAACAGCTTAAGCTGAGCTGGAATGCAGTGGACGGTATCATGATGAGGACTGTCCCAGATAAAACAACTGTTATCGGCCCGCCACCTCTGCGTCGGTGAAGTTGCCTTCAAAAAAGGCCATAAGTACGTCACCGTTATTTCTGCCCAGCAGGGCTGTGACGTGAAGCTGACTGATGATCGTGGTGTTGAGAGTCTCGCCAGTTATCTTCGTATCTGTGGCATCGTTGTTATGACGAACATAGCCGAAAGCTGTGGTAGGAATGGATCGCGATGGCCAAAAACGCTGGTATACCGCTCATGACCAGTATCGCTCGTATCATGGCAAAGCGCCTTTACGGTATCCTGAATGCGATGAAAAACTGAGTATCAAACGGCAATGCGGGGTCCCTGAACAGCAAAATACGGTTACTCAGGATCAAGTCACGGGGCTACAGAAATAAGGAATGGTTCAAACTGGACCTGCTGTTTCACCACAGAAAGCTAAACATGGCATTCTGAGTCTCCCACCATGATTGGGGAAGACCCTCGTATAAACTGTGCTTATATCTTAATCGGATTAGTTATTTTACGCGCAGCCTATAGCTGGGAAATCGGGGACTATTGTCATGCAAGACGGATGATATAGTTGTTAAAATAATAACATTATGATCAGATAATGACGCGGACAGGTAAGCATGCGTCATCATTTTTGTGCTGTGAAAATGATGAAACTCACTACGATGTTTTTTTGTTCAAAATTTATAAATTGCTGAAATTTA
Organism: Pectobacterium versatile; assembly: GCF_020166435.1. Taxonomy (GTDB): domain Bacteria; phylum Pseudomonadota; class Gammaproteobacteria; order Enterobacterales; family Enterobacteriaceae; genus Pectobacterium; species Pectobacterium versatile. The sequence continues at coordinate 84,836 of NZ_JAINZP010000012.1, forward strand.
AAAAAAATCAAAAATAAAAACAAAAAAATACTTATTTATCATTGAGTTGGCTGTCATGTTGTTCTGTTGCAATACTATTTTTATACAGCTGTAGTAAAGAAAATTAAGCAACATCAATGTAAAAATATTGGCGAATGTGTCTGCTTTTGATAGTTTCGGGTTTCTGCCTGTTATTCGTTATTCACCCATAAATTAATTTTATGATTTATTTGGGTAATAGGCGTTCTTTTCTGCTCTATGCGACAGCGATCTTTACGCATAGGGTCCGGTATGGCGTTGTATCAAGACAGGGGCGTTTATAAAGTGAAAATTCGCAAAACAAAACGATGCTTTGTTATCAGTATGATTGCCACAGTAGTGATGGCATCATGCGTGAATGTTCAGGCTGCTACTGTACCTGCTGGTGTTGAGCTGGCGAAAGAACAGGTTCTGGTGAGAAACAATGGCGCTGAGGTGTCATCACTGGATCCTCACAAAATAGAAGGTGTACCGGAATCCAACGTCGCGCGCGATCTATATGAAGGGTTGGTGATTTCTGATCCCGATGGACACCCGATTCCCGGCGTGGCCGAGCGGTGGGAAAGCAGCGATTTTAAAGTCTGGATATTCCATTTACGTAAAGATGCCAAATGGTCCAACGGCGAATCGGTTACCGCGCAGGATTTCGTTTATAGCTGGCAGCGTCTGGCCGATCCGAAAACCGTTTCTCCTTATGCTAGCTATTTGCAATATGGTCATCTGCTGAATATTGATGACATTATCGCCAGCAAGAAATCTCCTGATACGTTGGGCGTAAAAGCACTCGACGACCATACGCTGGAAGTGACATTAAGCGAGCCGATCCCTTACTTTTATAAATTACTGAATCACTCATCCCTGTCTCCGGTAAATAAAGCGGCGGTAGAGAAGTTTGGTGATAAATGGACCCAGCCGGAAAACTGGGTAGGGAATGGCGCCTACCGTCTTAAATCCTGGGTTGTGAATGAGCGGCTTGTGCTGGAGCGTAATACCCAATATTGGGATAACGCCAAGACCGTGATTAATCAGGTCACCTATTTGCCGATTGCTTCTGAAGTGACGGATGTTAACCGTTACCGTGCGGGTGAAATTGATGTCACCAATAATAAATTGCCCATTGAGCTATTTCAGAAGCTAAAAAAAGAAATCCCACAAGAAGTTAACATCAATCCCTACCTCTGCACGTATTATTACGAAATCAATAATCAGAAGCCGCCATTTAACGATGTACGGGTACGTACGGCTCTGCGCATGGGGCTTGATCAAGACATATTGACCAATAAAGTGAAAAATCAGGGCGATATTCCTGCCTATGGTTATATTCCGCCGTTTACGGACGGCTTGAAAGCGCATACGCCAGAGTGGTTTACCTGGTCACAGGCGAAACGTAATGAAGAAGCGAAAAAACTGCTGGCAGAAGCGGGCTATACCGCCGAGAAACCGCTGACGTTTAATTTGCTCTATAACTCATCAGATTTGCATAAAAAGATGGCGATCGCGGCGGCATCGATCTGGAAACAGAATCTGGGCGTCGACGCGAAGTTGGAAAACCAAGAGTGGAAAACTTATCTCAGCACGCGTCATCAAGGCAATTATGACGTTGCGCGTGCCGGATGGTGTGCGGACTATAACGAACCGACATCGTTCCTGAATAGCATGCTGTCAGACAGTAGCAACAACACGGCGCATTATAAGAGCGCGGCGTTCGACAAGCTAATGGAGCAGGCGGTTCAGGCGAAAACGGACGATGAGCGTGCGCAAGTTTATCAGCAGGCAGAATCGCAGTTGGATAAAGATGCGGCGATTGTACCGGTCTATTACTACGCGAACGCCAGGCTGATAAAACCTTATGTCGGCGGTATTACCGGCAAGGATCCGTTGGATAATATACGGGTGAAGGATCTCTATATCATTAAGCATTAATCCACCGCTGTTTACGGTTTGATGCAAATGAAGTGAGCGAACAGCGATTAATTTGGTGTTTAATCTCTGGTTACCCATTCCTGCTATGTAGGAATGGGCCGTGAGTCGAATCGATTAATCGTTTTCTCACAAGGCTCTCATTCAGGAATCGTGCTGGGATAACTAACACGACAACATTACAGGAGAAAATAATGACACACATCACAACTAAAAAAAGAGTAGCGGCCGCTATTATTGCGGCATTGAGTAGCACAATGGCGGTTTCTGCCTTTGCCGCGGCCGTTCCCGTAGGCGTTCAGTTAGCAGAAAAACAGGAATTGGTTCGTAACAACGGTGCTGAAGTTTCCTCTCTTGACCCGCATAAAATCGAAGGCGTGCCGGAATCCAACGTGTCGCGCGATCTGCTGGAAGGGTTGGTTATTTCTGACGTTAACGGCAAAACCAGCCCCGGCGTAGCGGAAAGCTGGGATAACAAAGATTTTAAAGTGTGGACATTCCACCTGCGTAAAGATGCCAAATGGTCCAACGGTGAGCCGGTTACCGCACACGATTTCGTCTATAGCTGGCAGCGTCTGGCCGATCCAAAGACGGCATCACCTTACGCCAGCTACCTGCAATATGGTCATCTGCTGAATATCGATGACATCATCGCTGGCAAGAAATCCCCTGATACGCTGGGCGTAAAAGCGATCGACGATCATACCTTTGAGGTTACGCTGTCCGAAGCGGTGCCTTATTTCTATAAGCTGCCTGTTTACGTTGCGATGTCCCCAATCAATAAAGCCGTTGTTGAAAAATTCGGTGAAAAATGGACGCAGCCACAAAACTGGGTCGGCAATGGTGCTTACAAGCTGAAAAGCTGGGTTGTGAACGAAAAAATGGTGCTGGAGCGTAACCCGCAATATTGGGACAACGCCCATACCGTGATTAACCAAGTGACGTATTTGCCGATCGCGTCTGAAGTGACGGATGTTAACCGCTACCGCAGCGGTGAAATTGACATGACGTACAACAACCTGCCGATCGAACTCTTCCAAAAGCTGAAGAAAGAAATCCCAGATGAAGTGAAGGTTAACCCATACCTGTGTACCTACTACTACGAAGTGAACAACCAGAAGCCGCCGTTTAACGATGTACGAGTCCGTACCGCGCTGCGTCTGGGTCTGAGCCAGGATATTCTGACCAACAAGGTGAAGAATCAGGGCGACATTCCTGCCTATGGCTTTGTTCCTCCGTATATCGATGGCCTGAAAGCGTCAGTACCGGAGTGGTTCACTTGGTCACAGGCGAAACGTAATGAAGAAGCGAAAAAATTGTTGGCAGAAGCGGGCTATACCGCCGACAAACCGCTGACGTTGAACCTGCTGTACAACACCTCCGACCTGCATAAGAAGATGGCGATTGCCGCGGCTTCTATCTGGAAACAGAATATCGGTGTGGACGTTAAGCTGGAAAACCAGGAATGGAAAACCTTCCTCAGCACCCGTCATCAGGGAACCTATGATGTTGCGCGTGCCGGATGGTGTGCGGACTATAACGAACCTTCAACCTTCCTGAACAGCATGCTGTCCGACAGCAGCAGTAACACCTCGCACTATAAGAGCAAAGAGTTTGATGCACTGGTGGCGAAATCCTTACAGGTGAAAACCGATGAGGAGCGCGCTGCGGTTTACCAGCAGGCGGAATCGCAGCTGGATAAAGACGCTGTCACCATACCGGTCTATTACTATGCGAATACCAGACTGGTGAAACCTTATGTTGGTGGATTAACGGGCAAAGATCCGCAGGATAATGTTTACGTGAAAGATCTTTATATCATCAAGCACTAATAATAATGGCTGGCGCACGCAGCTGTGCTGCCAGCCTTTTATAGGTACGAGCAATGTTAAAATTTATTCTTCGCCGCTGTTTAGAGGCGATTCCGACACTATTTATCCTGATCACCATCTCGTTCTTCATGATGCGATTGGCACCCGGCAGTCCTTTTACCGGTGAGCGTAATTTACCGCCGGAAGTGATGGCGAATATTGAAGCCAAATACCATCTGAACGATCCTATCATGACGCAGTACGGTAACTACTTACTGCAATTGGTACAGGGTGATTTCGGCCCTTCTTTTAAATACAAAGACTATTCCGTGAACGATCTGGTCGCGACGTCTTTCCCTGTTTCTGCAAAACTGGGGGCTGCGGCATTCGTTCTGGCGGTTATTTTTGGTGTGAGTGCCGGTGTGATCGCCGCGCTAAATCAGAATACGAAATGGGACTATACCGTGATGGGGTTTGCCATGACGGGGGTGGTGATTCCCAGCTTTGTTGTCGCGCCGTTACTGGTGCTGATTTTCGCCATTACGCTGCGGTGGCTACCCGGCGGTGGGTGGAACGGTGGGGCACCCAAATACATGATTTTACCGATGGTGGCACTGTCCCTGTCTTATATCGCCAGCATCGCGCGTATTACCCGGGGATCGATGATCGAGGTTTTACACTCTAACTTTATTCGCACCGCGCGCGCTAAAGGGCTACCGATGCGCCGCATCGTCCTGCGCCATGCGTTAAAACCTGCGCTGCTGCCCGTGCTTTCCTACATGGGGCCGGCGTTTGTGGGGATTATTACCGGCTCGATGGTTGTTGAAACCATTTTTGGTTTACCCGGCATTGGGCAACTGTTTGTGAACGGTGCACTGAACCGTGACTATTCACTGGTACTGAGTCTGACGATTCTGGTCGGCGGCTTAACCATTTTATTTAATGCGATCATTGACGTGCTCTACGCTGTTATCGATCCGAAAATTCGCTATTAATTGGGGGCGTTATGTTTTGGAATCGAAAAAACGTTGAAGCGTTAGAGAACTTCACCGAGCAGGCTGAGATTGAAGGGCGTAGTTTGTGGCAGGATGCGCGTCTGCGCTTTATCCACAACCGTGCGGCGCTGGCCAGCCTGTTTGTTTTAGCGGTGATTACCGTGTTTGTGATTTTTGCACCGATGCTGTCGGCATTTGACTACGCCGATACCGACTGGGGAATGATGTCGGCCGCGCCGGATATGACATCTGGTCACTACTTTGGTACGGATTCCTCCGGTCGTGATCTGCTGGTCCGTGTTGCTATCGGTGGGCGTGTGTCGCTGATGGTTGGCGTAGCAGCGGCGCTGGTTGCCGTGATCGTCGGCACGCTGTATGGCGCGATGTCGGGTTATCTGGGCGGGAAAGTGGATTCGGTGATGATGCGTCTGCTGGAAATCCTCAACTCATTCCCGTTCATGTTCTTTGTTATTCTGCTGGTGACGTTCTTCGGGCAGAACATGCTGTTGATCTTCGTGGCTATCGGCATGGTGTCCTGGCTGGATATGGCGCGTATCGTGCGCGGCCAGACGCTGAGCCTGAAACGTAAAGAGTTCATTGAAGCGGCGATGGTTTCCGGTGTCTCCACGCGCGGTATCGTGCTGCGCCACGTTGTGCCTAACGTGCTGGGCGTGGTGGTGGTGTATGCCTCTCTGCTGGTGCCAAGCATGATCCTGTTCGAATCCTTCCTGAGCTTCCTGGGGCTGGGAACGCAGGAACCGTTAAGCAGCTGGGGTGCCTTGCTGAATGATGGTGCGAACTCAATGGAAGTGTCGCCGTGGTTACTGTTCTATCCGGCGGCGTTTCTGGTTGTCACGCTGTTTTGTTTTAACTTTATCGGCGATGGCCTGCGTGATGCCCTCGACCCGAAAGATCGCTGAGGAATATCGACATGAGCAAGATTGAATTAACTGGCGCGCACGACGCGCTGCTACATGTTCAGGATCTCCGGGTAACGTTCAAAACGCAGGATGGTGATGTGACGGCGGTTAACGACCTGAACTTCACGCTCAACGCCGGTGAAACGCTGGGGATTGTGGGTGAATCCGGCTCTGGTAAATCACAAACCGCGTTTGCGTTGATGGGACTGCTGGCGCGTAATGGCCGTATTGGCGGATCTGCACGCTTTCGTGGCAAAGAGATTCTCAATTTGCCTGAAAGCCAGCTGAATAAGCTGCGTGCTGAAGAAATCAGTATGATCTTCCAGGACCCGATGACCTCGTTGAACCCGTACATGCGCGTCGGCGAACAGCTGATGGAAGTGCTGATATTGCACAAACGCCTGAGCAAAAGCGAAGCGTTTGAAGAGTCGGTCAAAATGCTGGATGCGGTCAAAATGCCGGAAGCGCGTAAGCGTATGAAGATGTATCCGCATGAGTTTTCCGGCGGGATGCGTCAGCGCGTGATGATCGCGATGGCGCTGCTGTGTCGTCCGAAACTGCTGATTGCCGATGAACCGACAACAGCGCTGGATGTGACGGTTCAGGCGCAGATTATGACGCTGCTGAACGAGCTGAAACGTGAGTTTAATACATCTATCATCATGATCACCCATGACCTGGGCGTGGTGGCTGGTATTTGTGACAAAGTGCTGGTGATGTACGCCGGACGCACCATGGAATACGGCACTGCACGTGACGTCTTTTATCATCCGAGCCACCCGTATTCTGTTGGCCTGCTCAACGCCGTGCCGCGTCTGGATGCGGAAGATGAAGTGCTGGCAACCATTCCGGGTAATCCGCCTAACTTATTACGCTTGCCGAAAGGCTGTCCGTTCCAACCACGCTGCCCGTACTCAATGGATGTCTGCCATAGCGCACCGGCGCTGGAATCTTTTGGTGATGGCCGCTTGCGCGCCTGCTTTAGAGCGATTGAGGAGGTGGTATGAACAACGCGGACGAGAAAAAGGTATTGTTAGAAGTGGACGATCTGAAAGTCCACTTTGACGTCAGAGATGATAAGCAGTGGTTCTGGCAGCCGCCGAAAAAACTGAAAGCCGTTGATGGCGTGACGTTACGTTTATATGAAGGCGAAACGCTGGGCGTGGTGGGCGAGTCTGGCTGCGGCAAGTCTACGCTGGCGCGTGCCATTATCGGTCTGGTAAAAGCGACCGACGGACGCGTCACCTGGCTGGGGAAAGACCTGCTGGGCATGAGCGCCGATGAATGGCGCGCCGCGCGTAGCGATATTCAGATGATATTCCAGGATCCGCTGGCATCGCTGAACCCGCGTATGACGATCGGCGAGATTATTGCTGAGCCGTTAAAGGTTTATCATCCAGAACTGGATCGACAGACGGTAAAAGATCGTGTGAAAGCGATGATGCTGAAGGTTGGGCTGCTGCCGAACCTGATCAACCGCTATCCGCATGAATTCTCTGGCGGACAGTGTCAGCGTATCGGCATCGCGCGCGCGCTGATTCTGGAACCGAAGCTGATTATCTGTGATGAGCCGGTTTCCGCGCTGGACGTATCGATTCAGGCGCAGGTGGTTAACCTGCTGCGTCAGTTGCAGCGTGAAATGCGCTTGTCGCTGATTTTTATCGCCCATGACTTATCGGTTGTGAAGCACATTTCCGATCGCGTGCTGGTGATGTATCTGGGTCATGCGGTAGAACTGGGGACGTACGATCAGGTCTATAAAAACCCGCAGCACCCGTATACCCGCGCGCTGATGTCCGCTGTGCCGACGCCCGATCCCGATCAGGAGCGGAATAAGAAAATACAGCTGCTGGAAGGGGATTTGCCTTCGCCAATCAATCCGCCATCGGGCTGTGTGTTCTGCACGCGTTGCCCGATTGTCGGCCCTGAGTGCTCGAAAACCCGTCCATTGCTGGAAGGGAGCTTTACGCACGCCGTTTCGTGTCTGAAGGTCGATCCGCAGGCGTTGTTACCGGTGGCAGAAGCCGAAGCACAGTAATCTGTTTTATCGGCTACCGATGTAAAAAAGGCGTCTCCTGCGGGAGACGCCTTGCGTTTAGGTAAGAAGAATTATTCTTTCCACAAAATGTGGCAAAGTTTGTGGTCTTTCTCCCGGCAAATCAGCACGCGAGCAAAAATATCCGTGATCTCGTCACCTTCATTCTCAGCCAGCCCAATGACGACTTCGGCAAAAAAGTCAGGGTTCAGATCAAAATCAACGTGCTCGGCCCAGTCTTCAGCGGGATCGAACAACTCTGCGCCACCGCGCTCTTCGAATTGCAGGTTGAACAGCAGAATATCTGCCGGATCGAGGTTATCAGCCGCGAGTTCCAAAAAAATGTCGTAGGCCTGTTCCAATGCTTCGTCTTCGGTCAGGCGATTATTCAAATCCATAACGTAATTCCTGTTAATTCCCAATAGCCTTATTAGAACACGGGAAAACGGAGTATGCCCTAAATAATTCGAGTTGCAGGAAGGCGGCGACGCAGTGAGTCCCCAGGAGCTTACATCAGTAAGTGACTGGGGTGAGTGAGGACAAATTGGCTTAGCCAATTTGAACGCCGCTTACGGCGGCCCTTCAGGGCGAGGCTCAGAAATGAGCCGAGTATTGCCAACGCACATGCAGCTTGAAGTATTACGGGGATATTTATAGCAGGGGGCTGAAAAAGTAGAACAGCCGCTCGACGATGCGTTGCCAGTAAGGACGGTTTTGCCACTGCGTGGCGTTTAACAGGCGTGAACGGGCAATATAGTCTTCCTGTACGCAGGCTAAATCGCTGCCGAATCCTGCATCGTCAATCACCAGTGTGATTTCAAAATTCAGCCACAGGCTGCGCATATCCAGATTCACCGTACCAACCAGGCTGAGTTGTCCATCGACCAGTACGCTTTTAGTGTGCAGCAACCCGTCTTTAAATTGATAAATCTTCACGCCTGCGTCGAGCAGCTCTGTGAAAAACGCACGACTGGCCCAACCGACGAGCACGGAGTCGTTCTTGTGTGGAACAATAATGCTGACATCGACCCCGCGCTGGGCGGCGGTGCAGATGGCATGTAGCAGGTCATCGCTGGGCACGAAATAGGGGGTTGTCATGATCAACTGCTTACGTGCCGAATAGACGGACGTCAGCAGCGCCTGATGAATCATTTCTTCCGGGTAACCGGGGCCGGAAGCAATAACCTGAATGGTATGGCCGCTCTCCTGTTCGAACGGCATAACGTTAACATCCGGCGGCGGCGGAAGCAGGCGCTTGCCCGTCTCCATTTCCCAGTCGCAGCAGTAGATAATCCCCAGCGTAGTTGCCACTGGGCCTTCAATACGTGCCATCAGATCGATCCATTGTCCGACGCCGGCATCTTGTTTGAAGAAACGGGGATCAACCATATTCATGCTGCCGGTATAGGCGATACGGTTGTCGATCAGGATAATTTTACGGTGCTGCCGCAAATCCATGCGGCGGAGGAACGCACGGAATAGATTCACTTTCAGGGCTTCAACCACTTCAATCCCGGCGGTGCGCATCAGCTCGGGATGATGCTGACGGAAAAATTGTACGCTGCCAGCGGAGTCCAACAGAATGCGGCAGTGCACCCCGCGTCGTGCCGCGGCGATAAGGGAAGAGGAGACTTGATCAACCAGGCCGCCGGGTTGCCAGATGTAGAACACCATTTCGATGTTGCTGCGTGCGAGTTCAATATCACGCAATAGCGCTTTAATGGTGTCATCAAACGTGGTCATCAACTGCAACTGATTGCCTTTGACACCGCCAACGCCTTGTCGCCTTTCACACAGCTGAAATAACGCGCTGGCGACTTCACTGTTTTCCGTTGCGAAAATACGGCGATATTCTTTTAATTCGCGTAGCCATTTTGCCGTTGATGGCCACATTTTGCTGGCGCGTTCGGCTCGGCGTTTGCCGAGATGGAGCTCGCCAAACGAAAGATAAGCGACAATACCGACAAGTGGCAGAATATAAATCACCAGCAGCCAGGCCATCGCAGAAGGCACCGCCCGACGTTTCATCAGAATACGCAAGGTCACACCAGCGATCAGCAACCAGTAGCCAAAAACCAGTAACCAACTTATTACGGTATAAAATGTCGACATAAAAGCAGCACAGTTCCCTTCTGCAAAGAATTAACAAAGTGTACGCATAGATTGATAAAAGGGGAAATGCCTTTCCTCTGAATATAGCGTTCATAGCGGTAAAAACCCAGTGGTGCACGACTTTGGACTTGCTGATAAAACACCATACTCTGATACCGGTCTGATAAAATAGGAAGTTAGCCTGATCGCCTTATGATAGATTTTCCTGTTGGTCATGTTGAGGTTTTTTACCACAATACGTTACACATGGTTAGAAATAGGGGGGCTGTTCTTGATTTTTGTTGAAAATTAGATTTATGTAATATCGACTCTTTTTTCGGTAAATTAAATGTAATTTATTTGAATGCTATTAAATTTATTTACCAAGAGAAATATATATTAAGAAATGCGAAATAATATTTTACCTAAAAATGAGGGGGGGGGTAGCGATAAGCCAGCTTAAAAATGTTCGACAAGCTGTAGGTGATGTTAAATTATCGACCCAACCAGTGAAGATGGATTATAACTCATATAGATCTGTGAAAAATTTCAATTCCTGAGTTCGTTTTATAATGATACATCAATCGACATTGAGATAATCAATTTGGTTTCTGATGATGGACATGGGGATATTATATATTTCCTGTTTAATACGACTCAGATTTAGGTAGTCAAAAATCTGAGTTTAAATATTATCCAGATATATCAAAATATTACTCCTGTAAATATAACCTGTCATTCGGATATTGCTCCTGGCTGTAAGAATGATCCCGGAGCAGTTTTCCCATGGAAAGCGCTTTATGATAGTGGGATTGGGGCATAGTTTGAATAAAGTACCAAAGAGAAATATGAATCACAATTTCAGCAGGCAATTCCCTCAAATAGTGAACTTATTTCGAAATTAAAGGAATATGGTTATGATGTTACAAATGCGGACTCAGATAAAGGATTAAAAAATCTGGTTCGAGCATTTCAACTTCATTTTCGACAGAGTGAGTACAGCGGGATTATCGGGACTGAAACAGCCGCTATTGCTGACTTAGAAAATAAAGGCAAACGTGGTACGCTGGTGGTGCAATAGAATGAAATGTTTTCTAAAAAAAAGAAAGGTGATTTGCTTTTTTTATCATTGACGCAAAGCTCATTTCTCTCTACTTTAAATAGACGATTATTTTTCAATATTTTATTGATTTATAAAGATTTTAATCTAATTATAACAAAAATGGCAGCCACAAGTAGCCCGGTTCTTCCTCAATAAAAAAGGCGTTTATCCTCGAAAGTTATACGACAACAAGAGAGAGGAGCCTTGCCCTAATATTGGTCACTTAAGCCCGTTATTAGGGGAAACACAGGGGGAGGTTCCCGTAGGGAGGCCTCACCCCTGTGGTCGCCCCGTATATCTCGATGCTTAAACGATTGGCATTAGGCCTTGCCCTTATATCAAACAGGCATACATTTACGTATGCCGCGCTACATCACTTAAACAGTCGGCAACAGCAGGAGTGAGTCAGGTAATGATTCGGTTAGAAAACGTGAGCGTTGATTTTCCCGCCGGTAAAGATGCACAGTCCAGAGCGGTGAACAACGTCAACCTGACCATTCAACAGGGTGAAGTTTTTGGGATTGTCGGCACCAGCGGCGCGGGAAAGAGTACGCTGCTGCGGACGATCAATTTATTGCAGCGCCCCACCGAAGGGCGTGTATTTCTGGGTGATACGCTGATTAGCGATGCGTCCGGCCGTGAACTGCGTCAGCATCGGCAGCGTATCGGGATGATATTCCAGCATTTTAATCTGATGCATACCCGCAATGTGTATGACAACGTGGCGTTCAGCCTGCGTGCGGCGGGAAAGAGTAAGGAAGAGATTGCAACGCGCGTGCCGGAAATCTTGGTGCTGGTCGGGTTGCAGGATAAAGGAACCTCCTATCCAGCGCAGTTGAGCGGTGGGCAGAAACAGCGTGTGGGTATCGCCCGCGCCATTGCCAACCATCCTGAAGTGCTGCTGTGTGATGAACCGACCTCTGCGCTAGATTTAGAAACGTCGGCGTCTATTCTGGCGCTATTGAAAAGCATCAATGTCCGGTTAGGTATCACGATCGTACTTATTTCCCACGAAATGAGCGTGATTAAAAGTATTTGTCAGCGTATGGCGGTGATGACGGGCGGAAATATTGTGGAAGAAGGCGACGTCTTTACGATCTTCTCTGCGCCGCAGCACGCCTACACCAAACAACTGGTTAGCCATACCAGTCCGGTCGAATTACCTGAACGCTTTAAGCAGAATAATAAAGGCGTCTTGCTGAAAATACTCTTTGCCGATGATTCGGTAGAGCAACCCGTATTATCCGATGTGGCGCAGCAGTTTCAGGTATCGGTTAATATTCTGCACGGCAATATTGAATATATTAACGATCGCGCGCTGGGGCATATTATCGCTCAGATTTCATACCGTGACGATCCGACAGCGGATAACGTAGCCGCGGCTATTGCTTATATTCGACAGAATACCTTTGGAGTGGAGGTCATCAATGATTGAGTTATTCGGTGAATTAATCTTCGCTTTCGGTGAAACCTTCACGATGGTGTGTATTTCAACGCTCTGTGCGGTGGTATTCGGCTTGCCGTTAGGTATCGCGATTTATGTGACCGATCGTCATTTATTCTGGCAGAACCGTTTTGTCTATCTGGTTTCGACCATTCTGGTGAATATCATCCGCTCGATCCCGTTTGTGATTCTGCTGGTGCTGCTGTTGCCATTAACGCAGTTGCTGCTGGGGAACACTATAGGGCCGGTTGCGGCAGCGGTGCCGATGTCGGTTGCGGCGATTGCGTTTTATGCTCGTCTGGTGGATTCCGCGCTACGTGAAGTCGATCCAGGAATTGTGGAAGCGGCTGAAGCTTTTGGCGCTAGCCCGACGCGTATCATTGCGACCGTGCTGTTGCCGGAAGCGTTGGCAGGATTACTACGCGGCCTGACGATTACGCTGGTCAGCCTGATTGGCTACTCGGCGATGGCCGGAATTGTTGGCGGCGGCGGTGTCGGCGATCTGGCGATCCGCTTCGGCTATTACCGCTATGAAACTGAAGTAATGGTGGTGACCGTGATTGCGTTGGTGGTGCTGGTACAGGTCGTGCAAACGCTGGGTGATATGCTATCGCGTCGGGCGAATAAGCGCGAACGCCGCTAAACCACGGCAGAATAGGGTATTCAGGGCAGCAGAGAGATGTCATGAAAATAGACAAAATTGTATTAAGAAAAATGAAAATGGCGCTGAAAACGCCATTTACCACCAGCTTTGCGACGCAGACGGAGAAACACTTCTCCATCGCGGAAGTGCACGCTGGCGGGCAGATTGGTTACGGCGATTGCTCGGCCATTTCGCTGCCGTTTTATAACGAAGAGACCAACGTCACCGCCTGGCACATTATGCGTGACTTCCTGATCCCGATGATTAAGCAGGTTGGGGATATTGAGCATCCTTCACAGGTGCGCGATATTTTCGCCCCGGTAAAGCGTAATAACTGCGCTAAAGCGGCAATCGAAGGCGGTATTTGGGATGCTTACGCGAAGATAAAAGGCGTACCGCTACATCAATTACTGGGCGGCGTGCGGAATAACGTCGAAGCGGGTGTGAGTATTGGTATTCAGGACACGCCCGATCAATTAGTCAGCGTGGTCGATAATTTCCTGAACGAAGGCTACAAACGCATCAAAATAAAGATCAAGCCGGGAAAAGATTACGACTATATTGCGGCACTGCGTCAGACGTTTGGTGATATCACGCTGATGGTGGATGCTAATTCCGCCTATACGCTGGACGATATCGATTTCTTTAAGCGCATCGATAAATTCAATCTGCTGATGATCGAACAACCGCTAGCGCATGACGATATTATCGACCACCGCAAACTTCAGGCGGCGGTGAATACGCCGATCTGTCTGGATGAAAGTATTGCGTCGGTAGAAGATGCGCGTAAAGCGATAGAGCTAGGCAGCGCCAAAATTATCAATATTAAAGTTGCGCGCGTGGGCGGTATTACTGAAACCAAGCTGATTCATGACTACTGTCAGGCCCACAATATTCCGGTGTGGTGTGGCGGTATGCTGGATACGGCGGTCGGCAAAGCGCACAACATTGCGGTGTCTACGTTGCCGAACTTTATCTACGCGCACGATATTCCGCCATCTTCCCGCTACTGGCATGAAGACTTCATGCTGCCGTTTGTCGAATTAGACAAAGACAGCGGTGTTGCGGTGCCAAATAAACCAGGAATCGGCTTCGATATTAACCCTGAACTGTACGAAAAATATTGCTACGGACAGGAAACCTTTTTGTTTTAACTGATTCTTTAATCAGAAATTTTAAATCATATACCCTAAATAATTCGAGTTTCATGAAGGCGGCAAGAGAAGGAATCCCGATGAGCTTACATTGGTAAGTGATTCGGGTGAGTGAACGTAGCCAACGCACATGCAACTTGAAGTATGACGGGTATAAGTGTGAGCAGTAAAACGTTATCCAACACCAGGGAATAACGTTATCAAAATAGAGAAAAATAATGAGCGATGTTGCACCGTGCGTAAGGGTAGGGATTTAGGGAGAAACACGGTGATGAGGTTTCCGCAGGGATGCCTCGCACCGTGGTCGCTCCCGGTATCTCGATCTTAACCGTGGCTACAGACGCCTAACATAACGAGAATGCCGTTAGCAAAACGGCGAATACTGACTAAATCGGACAGACAGGAACGCGACGATGCGATTGAAAAAACTCATTCCACTCATGCTGGTGTTGGGCATCTCTCAGGCTTACGCAGCAGATTCAGGCAAAGAAATCACCATCGGCGTCTCGCCGGGGCCGTATGGCGATATGGTCACGAAAGCGATCAAGCCGGAAATGGTGAAAAAAGGCTACGACGTAAAAGTGCGTGAATTCAGCGACTACATCCAGCCGAATCTGGCGCTGTCGAACAACAGTATCGATGCCAACCTGTTCCAAAATCGCCGCTATCTTGATCGTTTCAGTGCGGATAAAGGACTGAAACTGGCGGAAGTGATCACCGTGCCGACGGCCAGCATGGGCTTTTACTCCAACAAAGTACGCTCGTTGGATGAGTTGAAAGCGGGCGATATCGTGACGCTGCCAAACGATCCGTCAAATCTGGCGCGCTCACTGGATTTCCTGCAAAAATACGGCCTGATCAAGATCAATCCAGATATTACGCCGACCAAAGCCTCGCTGCGTGACATCACAGAAAATCCGAAAGGGCTGGTCTTTAAACCGCTGGAAGCCGCACAGTTACCGCGCGCGCTGGGCGGCGTAACCGGTTCGCTGATTAACGCCAACTTCGCGATTTCCGCTGGTCTGAACCTGTCTGACGCCATTCAACTGGATGTGCTGCCGGAAGATCTGAAAAACATGATCGTTGTACGTGCGGAAGATGCCGATAAACCGTTCGCTCAGGATCTGAAAGCGGCCGTTCAATCCCCAGAATTCGCCGCGTTTTTTGAGGACAAAAACTCCATGTTCCACGCGTTCCAGAAGCCGGAATGGATGAAGAAGTAATTACGGTTTTGTTTGTAACTAAGCCCTTAATCTATGTAAGTAAAGGGAACGTTTCGTGCGTATTGGTATGAGTGCTAGTTTATAACACTGTATCCCGCCCGACATAGGGCAGCTCAAACGCCGCTTGCCCTATGAACCCAGGCTAATGGCTGAAATTATGCCGCTTACGCGGTTCCTTCGGTGTCCATGACCGTATTCCGAGCCGCCAGTGACGCGTTCCAGACGCGGCACTGGCTTTCGCGGCGTCCATGCCGCTCACTCGGCGGTCATCTCCACCTCAGCCTAATTTTTAATGCCAGTGAAAGACAGAGAAGATAAGCACTAAACATCACTTCTGATGTGCATACCCTCTGTGTTCGTCTAGTAACGCATCTCCTTGCTCCCCCAGTTCCCAGAATAGGCCAGTCATGATCGCTAACCCTTCTCGGGCGACGGATTTCAGCAGGTGTTCGTTGACCGCGTGCTGGCCGCATGCCGGATAGGAGTGGGGGATCCACAGCGTCGGCAGGCCGAGGATATCGGCGAAAACGTCATTGGGCAGCGATCCGCCCAAATTCGGTAATAGCGCGGGCTGTTTACCGCTGATTTGCTGCATCAGTGCCAGCGTCCAGTTTACCAGCGGATCTTCTGGGTTAAAACGCGTCGCCGGAGACGTATTAAGTACCTCAACCTCCACCTGTTTAAAGCCGTGCTGGTCGAGGTGTTGACGCACATGTTGCGCCAGATGCTGCCAGTCGGTGCCGACCACGAAACGCAGTTGGCAAATGGCGGTGGCATCAGCGGGAATCGCGTTCACCGGCTTGTGCGGGTTGCCGGTAATGAACGACAGCACTTCCAGCGTGTTCCAGCCAAATAGCCGTTCGGCAGGTGTGAGACCGTCTTCACCCCAGTTTTCATCAATCGCCGGATCGCCCTCGCTGCCTGCGGGGTCGATGGTGCTGAGGATTTCCCGTAGTGCGGGCGTTAACGGCGGTGGCAGCAGGGAATCGATCTTCATCTGTCCTTGTCCATCCACCAGACTCGCCACGGCGTTCGCCAACTGGGTACCCGGATTGCTCAGCAATCCACCCCAGTTACCAGAGTGATATGCCTGCTCGCGTGCCTGAATGCGCAAACGGAAATTGATGCAGCCGCGAGAGCCGAGGAACAGTGTCGGACGCTCTGCGCTGAGGCGCGGCCCGTCGGAGGCGATAAAGAGATCGGCGGCCAGCGCCTGCTTGTGCTGCTGGCACAGATCTGCCAGCCCCGGTGAGCCAATTTCTTCGCCCATCTCGAACAGCAGTTTGCAGTTGAAGCCTAAACGCTGCCCGCGCGCCTGAAATACCTGTTCCAACGCCATCAGGTTAATACTGTGCTGGCCTTTGTTATCGGCGCTGCCGCGCCCGTACCAGCGGTTGCCTTCTTCCACCAATTCCCAGGGCGTAAGCCCGTCGCGCCAGTTTTCTTCATCACCGAAAACCACGTCGCCGTGGCCGTAAGACAGCACGGTCGGCAGGTTGGGATCTTCAATACGTTCGGCCAGCAAAAAAGGGGGATGGCGTTCATCCGACGAGGTAATCAGCCTTACGCTGAATCCCATCGCCTGCAACGCGGGCTGGATCTCGTCAGTCAGATAGCGGTTCAGCGCGGGATGGTTACCGGCTTTTTGGCTCTCGCTAGCGTAGGAAATACGCCGGGCCAACGTTCGTTTAAATTCTCCGCGATCGAAACGTTCACAGGCGATACGAATAAGGTCTGCGTTGGTCATGCCTTTCCTTGCTGGATAATGTGCCGAAGTTACCGATATTTAAAGAAAAAACGAGCTTTGCAACAATAATAAAAATTGCAATTAAGCTTTGCTTTTAATATAAACCTGCGAATCCCCCCGTGATGTCTGAAAGGAACGCCGCCATGCACAGCTCCGAGATTCGTTATTTTCTAGTGGTTGCCACCACCGGTTCGCTCAGCGCCGCCAGTCAGCACCTGTTTGTGGCCGTTTCTGCGATCAGCCGCCAAATCCAGCGGCTGGAAGAACGCATCGGCGTGCCGCTTTTCGAACGTCATGCGCGCGGCATGGTTCTGAATGATGCAGGGCGAATTCTGGAAAATCATGTGCGTAAGAGCATGATGGACATGGATGCCGCCGTGGCGGAGATTCAGGGGCTGAAAGCCAGCCGTCGGGCGCTGCTGCGCATCGGTTGCACGGAAGGGATGGCGTTTGATCTGCTGCCGACGCTATTTGCGCGTTTTCGCCAGCATGACCCAGATACCACCTTTGCGCTGAAAGTCGACTCGGCGATGCAGGTGTCCCAGATGATCCGCAATGGTGAAGTGGATATCGCGCTCCAGTTTGCGCTGGCGCCCGAACAAGGCGTGAATGTGGAACTGGCGCTGCCTGCGCCGCTGATGTTGCTGATGTCTGACGATCACCCACTGGCGCAGCAGTCTATCCAACTGGCGGATCTGCATCCTTTCCCGCTGGCCTTGCCGGAATCCTCTACCACGTTGCGGCAGCTGTTCGACCTCTCATGCCGCATGAACGGCACCTTTCTGGAACCGACTCTGTGCTGCAACAATTTCACCACGCTGTATTACTATGCGATGAGCACGCCGGGGGCGGTCACCGCTTGTAGCTTCTATTCCGTGATGTATAAATGCTTACAGCAACCGATGCGCCTGAAGCCGCTTAACATCAAGCAGCTTGACCAGCGCTCGCTTCAGATTCAAACGCTGGCAGGCAAAGCGCATGCGCAGCAGCAGCAGGCTTTCCTTGATTTCATGATGGCGGAGCTGCGTCAGGGAGAAGCGTATTATCTGAGTCAGATCGCTACCGATACGGTTTGATACGGTTCATTGCTGTTTCTCCGGGTATCTCGATCTTTCCGCGAGCGATTTTACGTCTTTGCTTTACCTTCACTCCATCTCGATAATGTCGCGCTTTTGCTCATCTTCGAGCTGTCGCAGGACGCGATACACCTGCGCGACTGAGTTTTCAACCTGGCGAAATACTGCATCATGCTATCTATGCCACAGTAGGAGAAAGATCAGATCTATTTCTATGTGTGGTCTTTATCCAAATGAAATAATTTCAAAATTAATCAATTTATTGAGTTATTTTCGGTTCTTTTTTCATACTATTGAATTTTCATTTGCTTGCTATCCTTTGCTTGCCATTTTTTATTAAAGGACTCGCCTCAAGGATGTCACAGGGAACGTTTTCATTATTCTGCCTATTGCTTCACCCTCCTCAGCCCATTTGCCCTCTGCCGTGTGAATGTGCGTAATTTTTGTCCAACCTAAGTTTCTGCGCTTTATCCAAATTAGTGTTTACCAAAACGTATCGTGGTGTGAGCAGACTCAGACCACAATCTGGGACATTTCATTTTTCATCAGAGTTGACAGGAGTTAACCGATGGCAGCCGATCCTTATTGCATCCCCTGCGAACATTACGATTGCTGGATAGAGATTGATGTTCGTGATGAACACAACCGTTCGTTTAAGGGGCTAAAAGCGACACTCACCGACGATACCGGCAAGGCCGAAACGGTAACCCTTAAAGACGGGCCGACGTTGGTGCGCGGTTTTGCCGTTGGCCCGATAGCGGTCAAACTGGAGACGCAACCCTGGCTCAAGGCGGCGCAATCCCGTGAGGTCTTGAAGGAAGGGCAAAGTGCCGTGCCTGGCTATGTGGCAGAAAAAGTCGGGCATGAGGAAACCCCACGGGAACATGTTAAGGCCACCACCGGTGACCTGTGCCTGACTGCACCAGAACAACCGTTGCCAGAGGCGCATCAGGAGGGAAAAGCCGGAAACGTTCGCTTATTTACCAAACATTCCTACGTCATCGAGGTAAAAGGCTACCAGATCAACGTGCTGCGCATTGGCGTGTTCTTCGATGGCACGGGAAATAACACCTATAACGCCGAATCCGGCCTTAAAAAAGTAGAGCAATGGCTGGCAGAAACCTGTTCCGATCCGGCACAGCGGGAGAAAGAGCTACGCGGCTGCCAGATGGGACAGCTTCCAGTGAGTGACAGTGCGGCTAACGATAGAACAAACGTCTGGAAACTCTATGAGCAATTTAAAACAGGCAATGAAACCTTAAGTACACGCGCTTATATTAGCGGTATCGGTACACGCAATCCGGTCGCAGGAAAAGACGGCACGGAATACCAAACGGACGATATGCTGACAAAGGCGGTGGATATCGATTTTGGTGGTGAAAATACCTCCATTGTTGGCAAGGTGAATCTGGCGTGCGAACTGGGGATTGTTGCTGCGATCAAACGTGATTTAAGAGAGATATTACCCAATATTGAATGCATTCACCGGATCGTGTTCGATGTGTTTGGCTTCAGCCGCGGGGCGGCGGCGGCACGCCATTTTGTTAACGTCATCGACCAAAAGGCCGATCACCCGCTGGTGCAGGCGGTGGCAAAGACAGAGTCTATCCGCCTTAAAGCCGGGTTTGACTGGGCTAAACGGGACGATGTGCGTATCGCCTTTGTCGGGATTTTTGATACGGTCGCCTCATCGTATCATCCCAGCGTCAACATCCGTTTACGTGACGATTGTGCCGAACGGGTGGTGCATTTGACGGCGTTGGATGAAGTACGAAAGCACTTCCCCTTAACACGCGTCACTCCCACCGCGATTGGCACCAGCATCCCTCCGCACTTTACCGAACTGGCGCTGCCGGGCGCGCACTCCGATCTGGGCGGCGGCTATTACAGCCGCTGGAGCCTGCGTAACCCGAACAGCGACCCGGCGCTGACTGAATGTCTCGAACTGGAGCGCTTTATGAGCGAGGAACCGGCTGCTACGCCAGATACAGAAAGCCGCGCCTATCGTCAGGCCCGCGCCTATGCCGAAGAAAAAATGGCACAGGGCTGGGTAGGACGCCTCCAGCCGCATTTGCAGCGTGCAGCCATTCCACCGGTAGGGGCGATCAGTTTGATCCCCTACTCGTTTATCCGGCGGCACGGTAAGAATGATTCATGGCCGAAAAAAGCCGTCTATGTTGAGGTGGTGATGAGCCGCGTGGTGGAAGGGGAATACTCCCGCGTTCCGTTACATATGATGGTGGAAGCCGGGCGCGCCGTTGGCGTGCCGTTTAAGGCGTGGGATGCTAATGACCCTGTCGTTACTGTGGAGTCACTTGCCGCTAAGCTACCTGCCGTTAATTTGAAGGGGTTGGACCAGCACTGGGCGTTTGCAGCAGTCGAGCAGGGCGTGGTAAAGAACCTGAGTCAGCAACTCTCTGAGGAGGTTTATCGAGCGCTACGCCGCGACTATGTGCATCGCAGTGCCAGCAATCAGGGCATCGCCAGCCCAGCGAATACCAACAAACAGGAAACCACCGTGAGCAAGGAACGGCGGCATATCATCGGCAATCAGGAGGCATGATGTTCAGGTATTTTATTATGGTAGCCACGCTATGCGTTTCGCTGGTGGCTTGTTCAAGCCCGCATTCGATGACCCATGTTAACTGGAGCTATGGTACCGGCAGCAATATCGATGAAATTTGGACGACCAACGTTGAATTTTATCGTGATGGAACATTTATTGGTGGTTATCCAGGAGGCGGTGCGGGACCAAGTTCCAGTGCAAAACGGATTACGGAAAAGCGTTATTACTGGGCTGGAGGTGGAGGTCTGCCTGTAGATAGAATGGAGGTTCCCGATCGGGCGGTGATAGAAATAGTGTCCTTCTACGATCGCAAGCGGTACCGTATCACGGTAAATTTACCCGTAGATCTAACCCAGCAAATGCAACAGCGTTATCAGGTCGGTGGGCGTACAGACCAGCGTAATTGGCTCTATTTTGGTCTTTCCCCCGGTGGCTATTATGAGGTGCTATTGTTTGGAGATTTACTCGGCGTCAGTCCAGATCTCTTGCTTGCCCGCGGCATTGCTGAAGAGGTCACCGATGATTGGAGAGATAAAGTAATACCCTTGGAAAAACAATATGAAAAGCGTTGGGCTGAGTTCGACAAGGAGTACGGCGAACTGTTTAAACAGCACCCTATCCCCTTAGGCATGGACTGGGCACCGATCATGGATGCCTACCGTGCCAAGCAGCCCAAAACGGATCAGCAGCCGATTAAATAACGTGATGTCACTGACGCAACAGACTGGACGAGGGTCTGTTGCGTTGCCTTCTGGCAATCAGGATATCGCCAGACCAGCGAATACCAGCAAACAGGAAACAACCGTGAGCATTCACAGCACGAATTCCGCCTTCATTCCATCTCAATAATGTCGCGTTTTTGCTCGTCTTCGAGCTGTCGCAGGACGCGATACACCTGCGCGACGGCCTGAAGCGTTTCGCGCGGAATGTAATGGCCCTCCGGCGTGGTGCGATACAGTGTACGGGTCAGCCAGATGAAACGAATCACCGGAATGTCCGCTTTTTGCGCCTGCGCGATGAGATCGCGTGCGGCTTGGTTTTCTCCCTTAAACAAAATGCGCGGTAACGGCGTTTTGCCGGGGCGATAGTAGAGCCCCACTGCATAGTGCGTCGGGTTGACCAACAGCATATCAGCGTCTTCTATGTTGGCTTTGGGACGCGGGGCGGCAGGCTCGTTCATCAGTTCGTGCGCCAGCGATTTGCGGTGACCTTTCATATGCGGATCGCCTTCGGAATCCTTGTGTTCGTTGCGTAAATCCTCGTGGCTCATCCGTTGCTGCTTGAGAAAGAAATACTTTTGCAGGCCGAAATCCAGTGCGGACAGCACCAGCAACGCCGTCAGCGTGGTGCGGGCAATGCGCGTGAGCAGGGCTTTCACCCCTTGCCAGAAGCCGTGTAGATCGCCATAGGACAATTCGACCAGCGCTTCCAGCTCCGGCACCACCACTTTATAAAAGACCGTACCAATCACCACCGCCTTCAGAATATTGGTCAGCATCTCCACCAGCTTGCGCATCGAAAACATCTGCTTGAACTGGTTGATGGGGTTCAGACGGTTGAGATCGAGCTTCAGCGCTTCGGGCGCAAACAGCGGACCATACTGGAGCCAGCCGCCCACCACGCGCAGCAGCACGGCAATGGCGGCGGCTAACAGGCAGAGCGTGCCCGCCAGCACAGCAGCATCGTGGAACACCTCTTTCGCCACCTGCGCAAACGGGGCATCCAGCCGTTGCAGCGGCAGTTGTACCAGCGTTTGCAGTTTCCCCATCGTGCTGTCTGCTAATGCCAATACGCATTCCAGTAGGCCGACGCAGATCAGCAGCTTGGGCACATCCTGACTTTGCCCAACTTCTCCTTTACGGCGTGCGTCTTCGAGTTTTTTCTCTGTGGGTTCTTCCGTTTTCTCGCTCATCAGCTCCGCCTTATTCGCTGTTCGATGCCGTAAAAAGCAGCGGGAGCAGGTGCTTGAGATCTGGCAGCCCCTGAAGTTTGTGGTCGCCTAAATATTGCAGCACTGGCAGGTAAACGATGAAAAAGGCCATCCCCACCAGACACTTGGCCGGAATGGACAGGACAAACACCTGAAGCTGCGGGCTATACAGGCTGAGTAGCGCAATGCTGAATTCCAACAGCAGCAGCAGTGCGACCAGCGGCCCGGCGTACACCACCAGATGAGTGAAGGTGTCGGCCAACAGGCTGAGATAGACCTCAAACCCTTGTTCGCCCGGCGCGGGCAGCCAGGACAGCATCGGCCAGATCTGGTAGCTGTCCCAAATCAGCTGCGTCAGCCCTTTCAGGCCGATACCGATAATCAACAGCAGAATCAGCGTCTGTTTCAGCAGATGGCCGAGCGGCGTGGCGTCCGAGCCCAGCGCGGGGTTGAGCTGGCCGCCCATGAGCGCGCCGCGCTGGTTATCAAACAGGGCACCGACGGATTCAAACAGCCAGAATGGCATCGCCAGAATCAGCGCGATGAGAAGCCCGACAATAACCTCTTTCAGCAACAGGCCGGGCAGCATCGGCCAGGACAGCGGCGTCAGCAGAAGCTGCTGCTGCACGATGGGGGCGGGCAGCAGCGTCAGGGAAATCACCACGGCGTTGCGTGTCATGCCTTTCAGCACGTTGAGTGAAAAAACTGGCACCAGAATAAAGCAGGGATACAGCCGGGCGATGCCGAGCGTAATGGCGATGATAAAATCGTAAACGTGCTGAATGGTGGCGATCATGCGGCGTTATACCCCGGTGTGCGCAATCATGTTGAATGCGGTGATAGCTAACTGCATCAGCTCTACGCCAATCCAGCGCCCGCAGAGCGCCAGCGCCAGCCCGACGGAAATCAGTTTGACGGCAAAGGGCAGCGTCTGATCCTGCAACTGCATCACCGCCTGTAACAGCGAAATCAGCACGCCGACGATCACCGCAACCAGCAGAGGCGGCGCAGAGAGCAGCACGACCATCACCATGGCCTGACGGAAAAGTGTGATTATTTCCATCGTGGCCTCACAGGTAGCTGTAGAACAGGCCGTCCAGCAGCCGCGTCCAGCCGTTGACCAGCACGAACAGCAGCAGCTTTAACGGCAGCGAGAGCGTCATTGGCGCGACCATTTGCATCCCCAGCGCCAGCAGCACGTTTGAGACAATGAGGTCGATGACGATAAACGGGATATAGATCAGGAAGCCGATTTTGAACCCGGCCTGTAGCTCCGACAGCACGAAAGCCGGGATCACCAACAGCAGATTCTGCGTGTTTACCTTTTCGGACAGCGATGCAGGCCACATTTGCAGGCTGTTCTCGTGCAGGTGGGTGAGAATATCCGGGTCAACGTTGCGTGACATAAACGTTTGCAGCGGCTCCAGCCCGTAGGTCACGCTGGCCTGAAGCGACGTGATGTCGGTCATATCCAGCGGCTTTTCCTGCACGCGTTTGCTGATGTCCTGAAACACCGGTGCCATGACAAACAGCGTTGCCGCGAGTGCGATACCGTACAGCGCCATGTTGGGCGGCACTTGTTGTACCCCGATGGCGTTGCGGGTAATCAGCAGCACAATCGCAATCTTCAGAAAGCAGGTGCAGACAATCATCATCAGCGGAATCAGGGAAAGGGCGCCCAGAAAGAGCGCAAACATCAACGGATCGAACGCGCCAGAGGTCATGGTGCCAGCTCCGGTTCGGCGGCGTATTCTTCGTCCGCTATCGGCAGTTCGTGCGAGGGTGCGGAAAAGCACTGGGTAATCTGTAGCCCTAGTCGGCCTTCCACATCGACCAGATCGCCGCTCGCCAGGGCGATATCGCCGTGATACAGCCAGGCTTGCCCCGGCACCACGTCGCGCAGCGTCAGCACGCTCCCGCTGGCAAGATGCTGCAATTCCGCCAGCGTCATCGTCAGGCTGCCGCAGCGAATGTGTAAGCTGACCGGCAGCGGCGGTAAGTTTTCAGTGACGTTGTCACTCATTGGCGTGAATTCAAGCGCTGACGCATCTGAGTGGGGAGCGGCTAGCATCGTGTCGGTAGCGGGCATTGAGACAGTCTCCATGTCGGTAACGGTAAAGGTGTAGGGGGCGAGTTCCGTAAGCTGTAGTGTGCCGCGCAGGCGCAGCGCGCCGGATGACAGCGTTCCCTCGCCGGAAGGGGCAAACCACGAGCGGTTGGGTAGAATAAGATCGCCCGTACGCAAACGGCGTAACGCGGACAGCGGCAGCACGGCATCAGCCAGCGTGAGCGGGATGGCGATAGTTATTCCTGCGGGTAGCGTACGGCGTTGGTGGTGCCAGTCGGCACGGGAAAACAGCGCCAGCCAGACGGCGTCAGTGGCCTGCATCCGGCTGCGCACGGTCATGCCGTTCCAGTTCACGCTGAGCCAGGCAGCCTTGTGATTCTGCTCTGTTGAATCCTGTTCTTTCTGCCCACTTTCTTGCTGAGGAAGGCTTAGCGGATAGATTTCCCCGATCAGCATCCGCAGCACGGGGTTAAGCGACTGGTTGTAGAGCGTCCAGTACCATTCCTGTGCCGCGTCATCGTCTTGTGTGAGGGGCAGCAGCGGGCAATCCGACAGCAGGCTGAGCACAGGAAACGGATCGGCCAGTGAGACATGGCCGATATTGCTCCGCCAACGGCTTGCCTGTGTGGTGAACGAGTCCTCTGCCTGCTCGCGTACATTCGCCAGTTGAAGGTGCAGGCGGCCAGCCAGTCCGTCGCGGATAAACGGCAGCGATAGTCCAGTGGCCAGCACCGATCGGATATGCGCGTGCTGCGCGCACAGGGCCGGCAGCGTCAGCGGTCTGATGTGCTGTAGATTCGGATTCATCGCTCATACTCTCTGGCGTCAAAACGCAGATTTATCGGGCAGTCCAGCGCGCTGGAGAGCGAATGACGGCAGGCTTCACGCCGATCTTTTAACTGGTGGTAGCTCTCCCGGCTGAAACGCAGGGAAATATCCCAGCCGCGCGGCACCAGCGTGGCTAACCGCGCATCGATATCGCCCAACTGCGGCAGTTGCAGGCTAAAAGCAAACGGCGGGGCGCAGATGTTGTCCATCGCCTCAATCAGTTCACATTGCAGCGGCTGCCACTGTGGCGGTGTCACATTTTGTGGGCTGTCCGGTGCCTCACTCTGCAACGGCGGTGGGGCGTTGATGGGGCCGCCTGGCGCTAAGGCGAAAGGCGCTTCCTGATAAAACGCGTCCTCAAAGCCGTCTGAAAATGTGAAGGCCTCCCAGAAATCCCTATGGTGTGGATCGTGCTGTGGATCGTCGGCGCTTGAGGATTTGCCGTGCAGCGCGGCCTGCGCGTTCTGCGTCGCCTTGGATTCGGGGGACGCAATCTGTCGGTTATTCATACGTGCTCCTGAGGTAACGTAAGCAGATATTCCAGCTTCTCCACTGCTTTCTGGCATTGGCGAGTAGCGTCTCGGGCGTGATCCACCTGACGCTGCTGGTCGTGGTGTTGCTGCTGTGTGGCCTGCACCTGCTGCGTTTCTGTCGCTATCTCGCTGAGTAAGCGCTGTTCGGCGGCAAGGCGCGTTTTCAGGTTTTCCAGCGTTTGGCATTGCCCCTGGGTTTCTCGGGCAAACTGGTCGCGCTGCGTCTGGCTGGCTTGTTGCAGCGCCTCGACCTGCTGTTGATGATGGCGTTGCTGTTCCGCAATTCGGAGCAACTGATTTTCTTCCTGCCGCTGCTGACGCTCGCTGCGGCTTAAGCGCTGGCGGCGTATCGGCATCAGCAGGTTCAACACGGTCTGTAACTCCGCATCGCGTTCGGTGTTATGGGGCATAGCGGCTGACTCCGGCGAGCTGTTGTTGAATCACGCCATACGGCATCGGTTCACGCATCGACTGACGCAGAAACTGCGTGATTTCTGCCTGAGCGTTGACGGCGGAATCGGTCAACACGTCATGGCCGGGTTGGTATTCGCCGAGACGGATCAGCATCTCGACCTGCTTGTAAGCTGCCATCAGTCGCCGTACGCCGCCCGCGTTGCGAGTGTGATCGGTATCCACGACGTTACTCATGGTACGGCTCAGGCTGGCCAGCACGTCGATAGCCGGATAGTGCCCCTGTTCAGCCAGTCGTCGGGCGAGCACGATGTGCCCGTCGATCAGCGAACGCACTTCGTCGGCGACCGGATCGTTCATGGAGTCCTGCTCGATCAGCACGGAATAGAGCGCGGTGATGGCACCGTCTTCCGTTTGTCCGGCGCGCTCGACCAGACGCGGCAGCAGCGTATAAACTGACGGCGGTAGCCCGCCGCGCCCCTGCGGTTCCCCGAGCGCTAGACCGATTTCACGCTGGGCGCGGGCGAAACGCGTCAGGGAATCAATAATCAGCAGCACCTGACGGCCTTCGGCACGGTAAGCCTCGGCGATGGCGGTGGCGGTGAACGCCGCGCGGGCGCGTTCCATACTGCTGCGGTCGGAGGTGGAACACACCAGCACGGTGCGGCTGCGCAGTTCATCGTCCAGCTCGTGATCGAGAAATTCACGCAATTCGCGACCACGTTCGCCAATCAGCCCGAAAACGATGGCGTCGCACGGCGTATTACGCGCCAGCTCGGCCAGCAGCGTGGTTTTACCGCAGCCCGCACCGGCGAAAATGCCGACGCGCTGCCCCTGACCGATAGTTAGCAGGCCATCGACGGCGCGTAATCCGGTGGGGAGCGGCTGGCTGATGCGCGGTCGGGAGGTCGGCGGCGGGGCATCGCCCAGCACTGGCTGCGTGCGCCCCGTAGCATGACCCGGCTCGACAAACGCGCTCTCGCCGCCGTCTTCCAATGCCCGCCCAAACCCGTCCAGCACGCTGCCCAGCAAACGATCTGACACCTGAATGCAGTGCGGCTGATACAGCGGCGTCACGGCGGCACCCTGAGCGATGCCGTCCAGCGCACCGAGCGCGGAGAGAAAGGTGTTGTCCGGGCTGAACCCTACGACTTCGGCCATCATCTGGCTGTCGTCCTGACGGGCCACCCAGCACAGATCGCCAATACGCGCCTGCGGCAGGCTGCACTCCAGCAAAATGCCGCTGACGGCCATGACGCGGCCTTTTTTCTCCACGGGCGCGTAGTTCGCCAGATGCTGGCGCTGCTGTGCGACCCACTGGTCGAGCAGCGGAAAAGAAGAAGGTTGCGTCTGCATTACCAGTTCACCGTTATCTGTTGTCTGCCGCTGAATTCAATCTGGTGCTCATCAATTCTCACCAGACGCAGGTTGTCTACCTCATCGCCGATGAAAAAGCGCTGACCGTCCGCCGTGACGACGTTGGCGCGCGACCCGCTGGTCACCTGAACGATCTGAAACGGCAGTTGCTCCGTTTTCAGCTGCGTGCGGTTATCCACGGACAGCGCGGTTCTATAACGTTGGTGGAGTTGAGCGAGCATCCGTTCCAGCTTTTTTTGATCGTCCGGCGTGACTTGCCCGGTGAGCGTGAGGCGATCTTGATACGCCGCCACTTTCACGGCCGTGCTCAGTTCTCGCTCCTGTAACATAATGCGCAGCGTGCTTTCCAGCTGTGGCAATGTGCCGAGCGGCTTACGGGTATCCTGCGGCGACGGAGCGGCGGGCATCGCGACGCTCTCCTGTAGCTGCCAACTGCCGACCATCACCAGCAGCAACGCGCCAAGCAGCAGATAGCTGGCTTTAGCCCACAGCGGTAGGCGTGTCGAGGGTGCGGGTGTAGGAAGCGGCGCAGCGGTATGAACGGGTGTGTCGTCGATGGGCATATCCGCTGGGGGAACGTGCTCTTCCGCCGTCGGAGGGGCTTCGTTATCGTCAGGCCAAGGGGTATCGGCCGCCACAATGCAGAGCCAAATCTGCCCCAGCGCAAACGGCGTGCCTAGCGGCAGAGCGTCAATCTGCTCGACGGTATGGCCTTCCGCATTACACAACGCGCCATCCTGTGCGCTGAGTGCCCAGCCGTCAGCGGTCTTCTCCAACTGGCTGTGATACGGCGCAATGCCGGGATCGTAAAGCACGAGATCGGCGTCATCGGCTGCACCGATGCGCCAGGCGTTTCCGCAGAGCGGCAGCGCCGCACCGCGATGTAAACCAGTCAGCACGCGTAATTCAAACATGATGTTTCCTATGCGCTAAAGGGATCGGGGGAGTCGTACAGATCGAGACGTCCAATGACGTTGATCGACAGGGTGGATTCCAGTTCGGTGAAGGACAGCACCGGAACGTGGTGAAATTCGTCCTGCAACAGCGTGCGCAGCGGGCTGCGTAAATCCTGTGCCACCAGTACCAGACTGCGATGCGACGAAAACGGCGGAAACGCCTGCCGCAGCTGGCCGAGTAGCGTGGAGGCGTAGTCCTGCGTCAGGGCGAAGAAAGTTTCGTTCTGCGTCTGGCGCAGCGCATCACGCAGCAGCTCTTCGCTTTCCGGCGTTAGCAGCCAGACGGCAAGGTTGTTTTCGTCGCTGTACTGGTGGCAGATTTGCGATTTGAGTGCCAGACGCACGTAGTCGGTCAGCGCCAGCGTGTCCCGTTCGTGCTGACCGACTTCAATCAGCGCCTCGGCGATGGGGCGCACCGACCGCAGGGGTACGCGTTCGGAAGCCAGTCGTTGCAGCACGCTGGCAAAACGCGAGAGCGGCATGATGCGCTGAAGCTCTTGCGCCAATTCAGGCTGTTCGCTCTCCAGCCAGGCCAGAATGGATTTGGTTTCCTGCAAACCAATAAACTGTGAACCGGTGCGGTGAATGGCCTGTTCCATGCGCGCCAGAATCAGCTCACCCGCCGTCCAGCGCGGCACGTCGTCGGGCTGCTGCGTGATATGTGCCAGAGGCAGCCAGAGCCACTGACTTTCATCCCGTAGCGTGGGGCCGGGCGTGGCGAGGGCGGCATCCGTCGGTTCGACGGCACCGCTGGCAACGGCCAGCCGGTCGGTGACAAACGTGGCTTTAACGTAGGGAATCTCATAGACGCAAAACTGAAATTCATCTTCCGCTAGCCGATCACTGAATTCGATATCAAAGGACGGCAGCGTAAAGCCAAAACGATAGACCAGCTTGTTACGCAGACGGCGGATATTCTGGACCAGCGCCGTTGCCGTTGGCTGCCCTTGCCAGACCGGATGAAACAGCAGCAAATAGGCGCGCGTGGGGTTGAAGCGCCGCAGATCCTGATAGCCGTTCTGTTCAGCGGGCATATTGTCCGCTTCCAACTGGTTGGCATCGAGCTGGCCCTGTTGTTTGATGCGCCAGAGCTGGAACAGACCGCTGCCGAGTGAGGCCAGACTGATGGTGACAAACACCAGCGTCGGCATCCCCGGCAGCAGCGCAAAGCCAAACATGCCGAGGGAGGAGATGATCCACGCTTTGGGCTGGCTGGTGAGCTGTTCGGCAATTTCGCGACCAATATTGGCATCCACTTTTTGCCCGTCGGCTGAGACGCGGGTGATGATCATCCCAGCGGTCAGCGATATCAGCAGGGCCGGAATCTGGGCGATCAGACCGTCGCCGATGGTCAATACCGAGTAGACGTGCATCGCATCGGAGGCGGCCATATTGTGCTGCAACACGCCGATGGCGAAGCCGCCGATCATGTTGATGAACACGATCACCAGCGACGCAATGGCATCGCCTTTAACGAACTTCATCGCGCCGTCCATTGCCCCGAATAGCTGGCTTTCTTTCGCCAGATTTTCCCGCCGCTGCCGTGCCTGATGGGCTTCGATTAATCCGGCACGCAGATCGCTGTCGATGGACATCTGTTTACCGGGCATCGCATCAAGCGTGAAGCGTGCCGCTACTTCAGCCACGCGCTCGGAGCCTTTGGTGATCACCAGAAAGTTCACCACCGTCAGAATCAGGAAAATTACCAGACCGACCGCCAGATTCCCGCCCACCACGTAGTTACCGAAGGCTTCGACGATATGGCCACCGTCCTGCTGGAGCAAAATCTGGCGCGTGGTGGAAATAGAGATCGCCAGCCGGAACATGGTGGTCAGCAGCAGCACGGCCGGAAACGTCGAGAAAGCCAGCGGCTTGGGCAGATACATTGCCAGCACGATCAGCAGAGAAGAAACGCAGATATTGAGCGCGATCAGCACATCGATCAGTCCGGTGGGCAGCGGGATGATCATCATGAAGACAATGGACATCACGATGACCGCGCCAACGACCTCCGAGCGCTGCATCGCGCTCAGCGCAATGCGGTTCAGCCAGATAATTAACAGATTCATGGCTGCTCCTTATCCGAGTCGCGCGCATTCTGTTTGTGCCGCGATGCGGTATCACGCTGCGTCAGTTCATCATGCTGAGTGCTTTTGGCCTGCTGTTTTTCATATTGAGCGATATCGCCAATCATGCCGCGTATCAGTTGGATCGCCGTTTGCCTGTTTTTACTGTCTCGCCACAGCGGATGCGGCAGGTCGCTGACGAGCGGTAGCAGGGCGCTGAAAAACATCGCCTGATGTTGCACCTGCGTACCGGCCACTTCCCGCCCGAGATTATGCAGGTCGCGGGCATAGGCACCGTTGGCGCTCAGGCCAATCAGGCGGCGGGTTAGCTCCACGGCACCGAGCGTAAAGGCGGGCACTTTGTTCGCTAGCCGAGTGAGCAGCGTCTGGCTGGATGACAGCGTATGGCTCAGGTGGCGGGAATCGTTGAGATTGCTCAGCATTTTGCTGAGTACGGCTTTCGGAATCGACGGCGTCAGCGAGGCAATATCCGCCGCCAGCGCCCGTTGCAACGTGCGCAGCCCAATGGAAAAGGTCGCGGCGTCAAAGCGTTCCAGCAGGGAATCCAGCAGCGCGCTGGCCGACTGCTGATGCACGATTTTTTGGTAATACAGTTCACGCATCGCCTGTTTTTGTTCCGGCTGGGTGCTGAATAGCGCAATGGCCGTTGCCGTATTCAGACCGGCCCGGACTTCCGGCCCTTTCTCCTGATGCAACTGCTGTAACGCACTTTCCGCTGCCGCGGTCAGCTCAGGCTGTTGGGGAGATTGTTGCTGGATGTGGCGCAGCAGAATATCGCCGCGCGCCGGATCGTTGCCTGCGGCTTCCAGCACCGCTTCAAGCGACGGCGAACCTTGCTGCATCAGCAGGTCGCGCAGGCGGCTCAGCTGCTGATCGAGCGTACTTTGCGACGGATTTTCCAGCATCCTGAACAGTTCTGTCAGTTTCTCAATCCGTTCGACATTGGCGGTCGCGCGCGCGTCCGGCTGCTGGGCGATGTGGCGCCGATTCAGCGATTTGCTTCTTCGCTCAGCTTGCTCGCCAAATGCCATCGCGACTTCTTCCATCGAGGTGGATAACGGCAAACCGGGGGAGGCAGGGTGAGAACTCGTCTGCTGCACCGTGGCCTGTGGCACGGGATCGTCATCCACGACGACGGGGCGCGGCAGGGTGCTGCTGGAGGGAAGGACAGTCGGCATTTTGATCATGATGTCATCCTGAATAAATCGGCTACGTGTCGTGGTGTGAACGTGCAGCGGTATGAATGTATTGCTGTGTGGACGCAGAAAAGGATGGGTTCCCCGATGTGAAGTCATCGGAGCAGGCCGAATTTGATGGCAGATTGGCGTAAATGTCGTTTTACTGATTGCAATAACTTGCAATTTCACGCTGTTGGCGTTGGCAATAAGTGGCGTGATAAAAAGCAAAGTGAAAAATAACTGATTAAAAATCAGTGTGATAAAAAACATTTCGGGCTGGCACAAGGCTTGCTCTTCCGTTTTTGCCAATGGGGCACAACAACGGAGAGTCAGCAAATGGAAATGTCCACCCTGAAACACATCGAACAGACCCCTTCGCTTTACCCAGCGTTATCTGTCGATTGGGAACAGGTGTTTCGTCAACACGGAAAGAAATTGCATAACTTTATCCGCAAGCGCGTTAGCAACCGTGACGACGTTGAGGATTTACAGCAAATGACCTATCTGGAAGTGCTCAAACATCAGGATAAATTTGCGGGAGCATCGCGGCCGGAGACGTGGGTATTCGGTATTGCCCTCAACCTGGTTCGCAATTATTTCAAGCAGGCACGCCAGCGCGCTCAGGAAATGGGCGATGAGATGCTGGAACATATCGCGATAGATCTCGATCCCGGCGCTATCACCGAAAGCCAGCGGGCATTGAAACGCGCGATGGATGCCATCGTCTCACTGCCTGAAGATACCCGTCAGATGCTGATGCAATTGCTGGATACCGATGCCAGCTATCAGGATCTCGCGTTGCAGTTGGAGATCCCGATCGGTACGGTGCGGTCGCGGCTGTCTCGTGCCCGAAGTGTGATTCGTCAGGCCGTAGAATCCTGACGGCATTTCACGGGGCGAAAGGACGCACCTGCACCCGCCGTTTTTCACTGACTGAGGTGGTGACCGCTTTATTTAATGATGGCGGTTGCCGTTCAGTTCGTGGTCGCACGCCGTGATATCAGGTCGCATTGATGCCGTTGCAGGGTTCCCTGTCCATCTTCTGGAATGTTGAGACGCCGTATTGCGCTACCTGCACGGCGGGTGGCTGCACAACAGTCTTAATTCAAATAAGGAGATGGCAATGATGTTCACCCAACCTTTTCGTTCCGATGAGAAAACCAAAGCCCCCGAGCTTGAACTGGTGGATTTTGCATTTGGCCGCATCAAGGACGCGATTTATATCGTCAACGAAGATCAGCGTTTTTGTTACGCCAATGAAGCAGCCAGCCAGACACTGGGCTACAGCATTACGGAATTCATGCATTTGAGCGTTGCCGATATCGATCCCGACTGGGTCGCTGAGCATAGCTCGCCCGACTGGTTTCAGGAATACGCATCGGGCGTCGGCACCACGTTTGAAACCAGGCACCTTACCCGCAATGGCATGGCGATTCCGGTCGAGGTCAATCTCACGCATTTCCAACACAGAGGACGTAGCTACAACATGTGTGTAGTCAGAGATATCAGGGAACGTAGACATATTGAACAGTTGGCCTACGCGCGAGAACAGGAATTTCGCGCGCTGGTTGAGAACACACCGGATTTGATTATCCGCTTCGATCCCAACCTGAACTGCCTGTACGCCAACCCCGCCAGTCTGAAACATCTGGATTTCACCATAGAGCAACTTCGGGGTCGTATGATTACGGAACTGATGCCCGGTGTGGGCTGTGCGATCCGCATGGAACAGCTGGTGCGGCTGGTTGTCGATACCCGCAGCAGTGCGGAAGGCGAGGTCATGGAAGAACTGGGGAGAGGTGAGCAGCGTCATCATCATATTCACCATATTCGCTGTGTGCCCGAATTCGATCAGCACGGCGCGCTGGTGTCCATTCTGACCGTCGGACGGGACATTACGGCGATTCGCTATGCGGAGAAAAAACTGGTCGATTCGCATATGCAATTGCGGTTGCTGGCGCGCCAGCGTGAGATTTCACGCGAAGAAGAGCGTAAGCATATCGCTCAGGAAATTCACGATGAGCTGGGGCAGCACCTGACCACGATCCGCATGAGCCTGTCGCTAATGCGGATGTGTTTTGCCAAGGAAAATCCAGAGATGCAGGCGCATTTGCAAAAGCTGATGCAGTTGGCGGACCAAACGATCCAGGTGGTGCGTAATGTTTCGACTCGGCTCAGGCCGAATGTATTGAATATGGGGCTGACGCCTGCGCTGGAATGGCTGTGCGACGAATTTAACCGGCATTACAGCGCAACCTGTCTGCTGCGAACGTTGGGAGAACCGCTGGCGCTTAATGACGAAAGCACCACGGCGGCCTTTCGCGTCGTGCAGGAGTCGTTGACTAACGTGGCGCGCTACGCCGCCGCCACACAGGTAATCATTACGCTGGATAACCAGCCGGACTGCGTGGTGTTGTGTACCAAGGACAACGGTAAAGGTTTTGATTCTCGCGCTAAAAATAAAAATGCCTTCGGACTCATGAGCATGAAAGAGCGTGGACGAATGTTGGGAGGCGAAGTGGTTATTGAAAGCGCGCCCAGCAAAGGCACGTTGGTGCAGCTAACGTTTCCTAAACATGGCTATACCCGCTAACCGCGGGATAAGAATAACAAAAGGAAGAGATGAGCGATGTGCAAACCAATACGTTTAATGATCGCGGACGATCACGTCATCATGCGTGAAGGACTCAAGCAGATCTTTGCGCTGGATGACTCGTTGAGCGTTGTCGCCGAAGCGGGAAATGGCGCACAGGTGCTGGCACAACTGCGCAGCGTGACGCCCGATTTGCTGCTGCTGGATATGTCGATGCCCGGTATCAGCGGTGAAGCGCTGATTTCACGCGTGGTGGCGCAATATCCGCGCTTGCCGATTCTGGTGCTCAGCATGTATAGCGAGGCGCAAATTGCGCAGCATGCCCTGAAAAGCGGCGCCAGAGGCTACATTACCAAAGATAAAGACCCGGAAGCGCTGCTGGCAGCGATCCGGCGCGTCGCACAGGGCGCTCGCTATATCGACCACACGATTGCCGAGCAGCTGGTGTTTTCCAACTACGCGGAGGGCGGCAGAGCCGAGCACGATGTACTGACGGCCAGAGAGCACCAAATCATGATTATGTTTGCGCAGGGGATGGGCATCAACGCCATCGCCAATGAGTTGGCCATCAGCAACAAAACGGTCAGCACCCACAAGGCACGTCTGATGGAAAAAATGCAGTTCAGTACTAATGTGGAAATCGTTAAATACGTCGTTAGCAAGAAGCTCATTCCCTAATCGCGGGAATACGCTGTGCGAAAACAACAGATAAAAGGGATTCAACAGTCGGCGAATCCCTTTTGCTGAAGCTTACGCTTTCCTTACGACATCTTTTCGTTTCCCTGCTAATTGTTTAGGAAGGTAACGGACTGTTTTTGCTTATGTTGGCCTTTTTTTGTAGGCATTTCCCTACAAATTCCTCTGGAATTCCTACCTGATGTTCAGCGATGTCTGATGGTTTCATTATTCAATGGCGGTAATGCTTATCATCGTTCTACTGGAGAGGTATTGGCCTGCGTTATGCGGAGAAACGCGGCAAATGCATGGTAGGGCGCCACGTTATGGAAGGCAGTCAGTTAGCCCGTCTGGGCTTCAGGAGTAGTTAATGAGTTATTATTACCGTCAGGACAGACAGCACGATTCTTCATTAGAGCATTCGTTATCAGAGCCTTCACCATTAGAAAAAGCACCACCATCAGTAGACTATTTCCCGTCATTGTCGGGACATTCCACACACACGGCAGATGATATTCACTCATCGCTCTTGCCCATCATCAATGTTATTGCTCCCCTCAATGTCGATATCGTGCTGGAAGGTGAAACCGGTACGGGCAAAGACACATTGGCAAATCGTATCCATCAACTTTCTCGATGCAGCGGCCCGCTGGTGGCGGTGAACTGCGCCGCCGTGCCGGAAAATCTGGCCGAAAGTGAACTGTTTGGCGTGGTGTCGGGGGCTTATACCGGCGCAAACCGTTCCCGCGCCGGCTATCTGGAAAGTGCAGATAAGGGGATTCTGTTTCTGGATGAGATCGACAGTATGCCCATGACGCTGCAAGCCAAGATGCTGCGCGTGTTGGAAAGCCGTGGCGTAAAGCGGCTGGGAAGCACCCAGTTCACGCCCGTGGATATGCGCGTAATTGTGGCGACGCAAACGCCGTTGCTGCAACTGGTGGAAAAAGGGCTGTTTCGCCGCGATCTCTATTTCCGTCTGGATACGGTAAAGATTCAACTGCCGACGCTGCGTTCCCGCAGCGATCTTATTCTGCCGCTGTTTCAGCGTTTTAGTCAGGAAGCAGCGGTACGCCTGAAAATGACGCTGCCGCCGATGACGGCGGACATTGACGAACAGCTGCTGACCCACAGCTGGCCGGGCAATATCCGCGAGCTGAAAGCGGCGGCGGATCGCTGGGCGCTGGGGCTGTCGCCTTTGGCTGAAATTCAGCCGCTGCTGCACCCGCGTCCTTTGCAACTGAAAGACCGCTTAAAGCGGATTGAAAAATTTCTGATTCAGGATGCGCTGCGCCGCCACGACCACTGTATTGACGATGTGATCGTGGAACTGGGGATCCCCAAGCGGACGCTCTATCACCGCCTGAAAGTGCTGAACGTGACGGCGCGAGAAATGTGCGCAGGGGGCGGAGAAGCCTGTCAGGCATGAGGGCTGAAGATGGCAGGCCTGTTTTGGGGGAGAGGCCTGCCTTCAGGTTACACCGTTTCTATTTACATCGTTTCTGTCTACACCGTTTCTATCGGCGGACACAGATAGTGACGGATGTCCGGTAAATCGTGCAATGCCACCGCCTTACTGAAATACCATCCTTGAATAATCGCCGACGGGCACTGTTGCAGGATGTAGGCGGCTTGCTCGCGTGTTTCTACTCCCTCGAAGATCACCGAGACGTCCAGTTTTTTGATCAGGGTAAATAGCAGATCGGCCATCGCGGCATTAACCGAATCTGTGCCGATGGCACCGACAAAAATTTTGTCGATCTTGATCATATCGAACGGTAAGTTGCTTAGATAGTCGAGGTTAGAGTATCCCGTGCCGAAATCATCAAGCGCGACCTTATAGCCCGAATGTCGTAAGGCCTCAAGGCCGTCTGCCAGCGTCTTATGGGATGTGCTCGACCGTTCGGTGAGTTCCAGCATGACGCGCGTTTTATCGATGGCTAACTCGTCACACATCTGCTGTAGGAAGCGATGATAATCAGGCGAAACAATGTCGGAGACGGACAGGTTAATGCTGAGAAGAAACGGTGTCTCCTGCGTGAGGTAGGGCCGCATGTCGTGCAGCGCCTGACGGGTAATGATGCGGGTGAGTTCGTCTGAGTAGCCCATTTTTTCAGCAAGGCTGATGAAAAACTCTGGCGAGACATTGTTGCCGCGCTCGTTTTTCCAACGCGCCAGTGCCTCTACGCCAATAATCGCGCGCTGTGGCAGGCTGATCAGTGGCTGATAATGCACCTGAAACCGCTGGTGTTTAATCGCGCGTTTTAGCTGTGAGGGTAAAGCATGGTGCCGATCGTAGTAGAGCTGATAGGACAGGGTAAAACTGGCACCGAATAACGCACCGACAAAAAACAGCAAGGCGATGATATACCACGGACGATATAGGATTCCTGCGGAATCCAACTGAGCCAGTACACAGATATTCACATTCGACGCGCAGAAAAACGTCTGCCGTTTTCCCATGGCCAGCCATGAATTATCCTGATGGTGCGTCTTCTTGAATACAGGGAGATCGATGTTGCCAAACGTTTGATAGACGTGATCCAGATTATGCGTTGTCAACATGGCGCTGTAGTCGGCGGGCGGCTGAATAAAACGGCGGAATGCGGCGGCGGCGGTGATGGTGACCACACCGTTGAGGCTTGCCATATCTGCGGTAATTCGCGGGTCAATCACATCTTTCATTGCCGTCCACAGCTGTACGCCATCGGGGGTCGTCAGGTTCGGTGGTAGCAGATAAATCGGTGGGTTAAGGATTCCCCAGCCTGCTGAACAGATAAGATAGTTGTCTTTGATACGCCCAATATCCCGCAGATAAACAGAATAAAAAGAGATCAGGCGCAATTCTTTCAGATCGGCACTGGAGCACGGGGTGTTACCCAGCGTCAGCACTCGGTTAATCGTTTCCCGACCTTCATGAGCGACGTCGGTTCCCTGCTTGAGCACTTCCTGGCTGTAGTTCAGCAGTTGTGTTTGCTCCAGCCTGGCTAGAATCCCTTGCCCAATAAACAGAGCCAGCAATGCGCTGCCAAATGAAATCAAAACAAGTCTGAGCCACAATCCGGTGTTGGTAGTTAAGGTGAGCATAGCGACCATTTGGCAGCGTGACGGGAATAGTACGGCATGGGTTCAGGTATCGCATCCTTGCCAGTTGCACAGCATAAAAACGTTTCTGAAAATCAGAAACAACGTACGGCCTTTCGGTAAGGTAATAACGCTTTCTATTATTCTAAAAGAAAATCCATCATGACTAACGGTCGGAAACACAGATAAAACTAGGCTAGTTCTTCCTCTCGAATGAGATTACAGAAAGAATTTCCTTTTAGTTGGAACTCACTGACCCGCTCTCCCACTTAATGAATGAACAAGATGACTGTATGTACAGCATGACAGTTCACTACCGTAAACATTCATTATATTTGGAGATATATCATGGCTTTAGGACTTTCTCAGGTTGCATCTCAGGCGGCTTCTCAGACTCTGGATACCGCGATGGCCGGTTCTTTGACCCGTGCTGCGGGCGCTCAGGCGCAGAAAATTGCGCTGGATACGGAAAACTCCATTCTGGATGGTCAGATGGATTCCGCGTCCAAATCACTGAACTCCGGGCAGAAAGCGGCGAAAGCCATCCAGTTCTGATCGTGATGCAACGAGCCGGAGCCTTGCTCCGGCTTTATTTTTATCCCGTCCGCGATGGAATTCACACCATGAAAATCAACCACGCTACTACGCTGCCCCAGCCGGGGGATGCTCCGCTGGCGGACAACGGTACGTCTTTTTCCTCTTCTGCCACCAATCAGGATGTGTCCTGGTTTAGCGCGGCGCTGTCGTCGGCACCGATGACGGCAGAAAGCGGCAACAGCCAGTGGCTGGGCGCACTGGCGGAAAAATCTCAGGGATTGAACGGCGTTTTTAAATCCGCCGAACGCGATGTAAGCCAGTCGATGCGCTCCAATAATCCAAAGGACGTGCTGGATGCGACCCGAACGCTGTCGTCGTTCTATCTGGAAAGTCTGCTGAGCGCCAAACTGGTGGCGAAAAGTGTACAAAGTCTGGAAAAACTCACCAACTTACAGTAGCGGCCTATGAAAATCGATAAGCGAGTGTTTCTTCTGCTGATCGGGCTAGTGGCTGGCTGTGGCGAGCCGATTGAGCTGAATCGCGGGCTGTCGGAGAACGATGCCAACGAAGCGATTTCGATGCTTGGCCGCTATCAGATCGGCGCGGAGAAACGGGTGGACAAAACCGGCGTCACGCTGGTGACCGATGCGAAAAACATGGAACGTGCCGTCAATATTCTTAATGCGGCGGGTTTACCGAAGCAATCGCGTACCAATCTGGGCGAGGTCTTTCAGAAAAGCGGTGTGATCTCGACGCCGCTTGAAGAGCGCGCCCGCTATATCTACGCCTTGTCGCAGGAAGTGGAGGCGACGCTGGCGCAGATCGACGGCGTGCTGGTGGCGCGGGTGCATGTGGTGCTGCCCGAACGTATTGCCCCCGGCGAGCCGGTTCAGCCAGCCTCGGCGGCGGTGTTTATCAAATATCGTGCTGAACTGGAGCCTGATGGGATGGAGCAACGAATCCGTCGTATGGTCGCCAGCAGCATCCCCGGCCTGTCTGGCAAGGATGATAAAGAACTGGCGATCGTCTTTGTTCCGGCGGAACCGTATCAGGACACGATCCCCGTCGTCACGCTGGGGCCGTTTACGCTCACGCCGGATGAGATGCGGCGCTGGCAGTGGAGTGCGGGGCTGTTCGGTTTGCTACTGGCCGGCCTATTAGGCTGGCGCGTTGGCATGCCTTACCTGCGGCAGTGGCAGCAGAAAAAAGCGGGGGCGGCGTCGTCACCATGACCACACAAGCGCAAAAGCTGGGGCGCGAATCGGGTGACATCACACCGCTTGCCTGGCTGATCTGGTGGGCAGAAGACTGCCTGTTACAGGCCGATCCCAGTTGGTGGAACGGGAAGGTGAGGTTGCCTGATTCGCCGCCGCGTCGCGACTGGCTGCATGTGAACGCCGTGCAGCTTCATCGCCATTTTTCTCTGCCGCCAGTGCTGCCGCCGGATCCGCTTGCCTCACTGATACAAATGGGCGCGCTGGATACAGCGCAGCGGGAAACGGTACTGCGGCTGATGTCACGGGTGTGTCAGCCCGTACGTCATCTGGAACGATCGGACGCGGAGGGCATATGGTGCGAGCGGCTGGCAAAGGCGCTGCGGCCGGGCTTATGGCTACCGTCATCAATCACCTTTTCTGTTTCATCATCGTCGGCGCCCTCCGCTGTGGGCTATCAGGATGCGTTGGCGCTGCTGCGCATTCGCTATGGTGAAACGTGCTGGCCGCGTCTGCGGCTGCTTTTTCCTCGCGATTGGCCCGGTGACGGGGAACATCATTGTGATACCCCGACGGTATCATTGCCCGCCGCACGGCTGAATGCGCTGTGCGATGCCCTGATCTGGAAGGCATCGACACCGACCTAGAATCGATTTCACCTTGCACAGTAAGGATGACTAATGCTGACAACGAAGACGTTTGTGACATTACCCGGCGCGAGTCGGGATGAAACGGTGATTATTCCGGCGGAGCGCATCGCAGCGCATCGGCGCAGTCGGACACTCTGGGAAGAAGCCAATGCGCAGGCCGAGACGATTGTGGCGCAAGCGCACGACCGTGCCCGAACGCTCTGTGAGCAGGCGGTAGAACACGCAGAAGCGGGATTCTGGCAGCAGGCAAATGCGTTACTACAGGGCGTTCAGCAAGAGCGGATGGATCTGGAAAAAATCATGATTACGCAAGCCGGACAGCTGCTGCGCGATGCGTTGGCGCATTTGCTGGATAAAACGCCTGCGCCGTCGCGTCATCACGCTTTATTGCGGCAGTTGCTGAAGCAACAGCAGGGAGAGAGCCGGGGAACGCTGTACTGCCATCCCGCCCAGCTTGCCGACGTGCAGCACTGGCTGGATGCACATGCGCATCTGGAGTGGCGTCTCGCCAGCGATGAGGCGCTGGATAGCGATGCCATGAAGCTGATTACGGCGCATGGCGTGATGTCGCTGAGCTGGCGACAGGCGACGGCGCAACTGATTCCTCCTGAATATCCCGCCGCGATGTGAAATCACTGCCCGCCACTGGGAACTGCCCGCTTAGGTTAACCACTCACTATTGAGTCAATGACATGACGTTTAGGTAACGGCCAAAACGTCAGGTCAACGGCCCAAACCGTTTGTGAGGAAAAAACCTTATAGGAGAGCCTGCAATGTCCCTTAACCCCATTCAGCGTCGCCTTGACGCGCACCTGGTCGATTCGCAGCAGCAACTGGATGATATTGCACTGAATGTTGCCGAAGGCGGAGCCAGTCAGGCGGACAGTTACGCCTTTTTTGAAGCCAGTATGGATTATTCCAATGCCAGTTGGGCAGTCGGGCAACTGTTGAGCGTTAAACACGGCTTGGCAAAGGCCATCATCAATGACTTCAACTGAGTTGGCCGCGATGCTGGAGCGTTGGCTAAACGGCGGGACGCCGACGCTACAGTTGGACATTGACGGTGGCGCGGTGGCGATGGTGCGGCAGTCTTCGGGCGTGGCGTGCAGCGCGGCCATTCCGCTGCGCGCCACGCCCGATGAGCCGATGCTGGCGCGCGCATTACAGCTGGCTGACGCCGCCCACGCTCAGTTTCAGGATGACACCGCCATACTGTCGCTTTCCCCACAGGATGAAAAGTTCTGGCTCTGGATGCGGCCCGATGCCGATGACGTCATGCAACTGTGCCGCAGCCTGGAAACCTTACTTAATCAACGGGATGTCTGGCTGAGCCTGCTCACACCGCGTGCGAAAGCACCCGTTTCCGCGCCACTGAATCTGAACACGCTCGCTTTTTTGCAAGGAGAACGACATGCGTAAGGGATTGATACGTCATCGATCGTATAGCACGTTGCTGGCGGTCTATCGCTGGTTTTGC
The DNA here is from genome assembly GCF_020166435.1 of Pectobacterium versatile. Classification (GTDB taxonomy): domain Bacteria; phylum Pseudomonadota; class Gammaproteobacteria; order Enterobacterales; family Enterobacteriaceae; genus Pectobacterium; species Pectobacterium versatile. Next base: position 127,176 of record NZ_JAINZP010000012.1, read on the forward strand.
TGGGCGGTGGTGCTGATGGGGATTATCCCCGTGAACGGGATCATTTCGCTGGCGCACGCCGCCACGCCACCCGACTGGAATAAGGGCGCGTATGCCTATTCTGCCGAGCAAACGCCACTGTCTGCGATTTTGACGGATTTTGCCAACAGCCACGGTGTGGATTTGGTACTGGGTAATATTGCGGATAATGAGGTTACGGCGAAAATTCGGGCAGATAACCCCGCGCTGTTTCTCGACAGACTGGCGCTGGAACACCGTTTTCAGTGGTTCGTGTATAACAATGCGCTCTATGTCAGCCCGCAGGATGAACAGGCGTCGGTGCGGCTGGAAATTTCCCCGGATGCCGCGCCTGATATCAAACAGGCGCTCAGCGGTATCGGGCTGCTCGATGCGCGCTTCGGCTGGGGGGAATTGCCAGAAGAGGGCGTGGTGCTGGTCACTGGTCCGCAGGCATATATCGATCTGATCCGTAATTTCAGCCAGCAGCGGGAAAAGCAGGACGAACGGCGCAAGGTGATGATTTTTCCGTTGCGCTATGCCTCGGTATCTGACCGGACGTTGCAATATCGCGATCAAAAAGTCACGATTCCCGGCGTCGCGACCATTCTCAATGAGTTGATGGATGGTCAGCGTGCCGCACCAGCGGGCGCATCCGGCCCGATGCCCGTGCAGCCGGATAACGGCATGGAAGCGATGCGGGACAGTACGCGTTCGCTGATGACCCGGCTGGCAACGCGTAACAACCCAGGTCGCAACGGTGAGGCATCAGGCCGTGTGACGCTGAGCGGCAAGATTTCCGCCGATGTGCGTAATAACGCGCTGTTGATTCGGGATGATGAAAAACGCCGGGCGGAGTATCAGCAGCTCGTCGAGCATATCGACGTACCGCAAAATCTGGTCAACATTGATGCCATTATTCTGGATGTGGACCGGATCGCCATGTCGCGGCTGGAAGCGAACTGGCAGGCACAGCTCGGCAATGTGAGCGCGGGTAGCACGATGATGATGGGGCGGAGTACCCTGTTTGTCAGCGATTTCAAACGCTTCTTCGCCGACATTCAGGCGCTGGAGGGGGAAGGAACGGCTTCCATTGTTGCGAATCCTTCCGTGCTGACGCTGGAAAATCAGCCCGCGATTGTCGATTTCAGCCGGACGGCATTTATCACGGCCACGGGCGAGCGTGTCGCGGACATTCAGCCCGTGACGGCGGGGACTAGCCTGCAAGTGACGCCGCGTGTGATCGGCGAAGGCGCGCAGCGCAGCATCCAACTGGTTATTGACATCGAAGACGGTCAGGTGGAGACGGGGCGTGAAGGTGAGGCCTCCGGTGTGAAACGCGGTACCGTCAGCACGCAGGCGCTGATTGGTGAGAACCGTGCGCTGGTGTTGGGCGGTTTTCACGTTGAAGAAAGCGGTGACCGCGATCGTCGCATTCCGATCCTCGGAGATATCCCGCTGCTGGGACAACTGTTTACCTCGACGCGTCATGAAGTCTCGCGCCGTGAGCGCCTGTTTATTCTGACGCCGCATCTGGTCGGCGATCAAACCGATCCCACGCGCTATGTTTCCTCCGCCAATCGCCAGCAGTTGAACGGTGCGATGAACCGCGTCGCGCAACGCAACGGTAAAACGGATCTCTACAGCCTGATTGAAGGCGCGTTTCGCGATCTTGCCAGCCGCCAGCTTCCCGCCGGGTTTCAGGCCGACAGCAAAGGTGCGCGATTGGGAGAGGTGTGCCGCTCGCAGTCGGGCCTGATCTACGACAGTTCGCGCTATCAGTGGTACGGCAACGGTCAGGTGCGTCTGAGCGTTGGCGTCGTGCGTAACGGCGGCACACAGCCGCAGCGTTTTGATGAAGCCGCCTGTGCCAGTAGCCGCACGTTAGCGGTGGCCGTGTGGCCGAAAACCACACTGGCACCGGGAGAATCCAGCGAGGTTTTCCTGGCTTTGCAGCCCGCGCTGACGCCCCAGCCAGCCCGACGTAACCTGCTGATATCTCGGTAGCGATCTCAATTAAAACAGGAAGTTATCATGAATCATAAAGCACTGTCCGTCGCGCTGATAGTACTCCTGCTGAGCGCTTGCAATGCCCCGCGGCAGGTCGCCAACTGCGCCTCGGTGACCTGTCGCCCGCAACCTGAAACGCGGCAATTAATCATCTGGTGGCAGCCCGATTTGCGTAGTGGCCCGGCGGATTACAGCAGGGTCAGCGTGGATGAGTGAGCCTGCGGTGGAATTCGACAATCAGCATGACTTTCTCACGGCGCTGGAAACGGCGCCGGCCGCTTGTTGGACGGTACAACCGGGCGTCACGCTGTGGTTTACGGCAGTGCCAGCGCGGCAGGCGACACTCACCTTAACGCTGGCTCCCGCTCGACATTACCCCGGTATGCTGCGGCAAATTTTACAACGCCGCTTTCTGGAGGCTGACGTGCTGTTTGCCATTAGCCTGAGCCTGGATGAACAGCAACATCTGCGGTTACATCGGGCATTATCCACATTGACTGATTCAGTTGCGGCAATCGACGAACTGTGGCGTTTGGCCGATCTGCCGCCGCGCTGAACCGTGAAAAAGTCATACGTTTTCGTGCATAAGATGGGAACTGAGTACGCAAGGAAATCACTTAATGGGGGAGTGTCACAGTCACGCGGGCTGACCGCACATCATTGGCGCTTTCATAACCCATTTATTCATTGAGGAAACATTATGCTTAATTCTCTTGGTGGCGGAGCTTCTCTGCAAATTACGATCAAAGCGGGCGGTAACGGCAGTTTATTTCCCTCTCAGTCTTCACAAAATGGCGGATCGCCATCGCAGTCGGCGTTTGGTGGCCAGCGTAGCAACATCGCAGAACAGCTGTCCGATATCATGACGACCATGATGTTCATGGGCAGCATGATGGGCGGCGGCATGAGCGGTGGCCTTGGCGGTTTGGGTAGCAGTCTGGGCGGACTCGGTGGTGGTCTACTGGGCGGTGGTCTGGGGGGCGGTCTCGGCAGCAGCCTTGGCAGCGGGTTGGGAAGTGCGCTCGGCGGTGGATTGGGCGGCGCGCTGGGTGCCGGTATGAATGCCATGAATCCATCGGCCATGATGGGCAGCCTGCTGTTTAGCGCGCTGGAAGATCTGCTGGGCGGCGGCATGTCACAGCAGCAAGGTGGGCTTTTCGGCAACAAACAGCCGTCGTCGCCGGAAATTTCTGCCTATACCCAAGGCGTTAACGATGCGCTGTCCGCAATCCTGGGCAACGGCCTGAGCCAGACGAAAGGGCAAACGTCACCGTTGCAACTGGGTAATAACGGCCTGCAAGGCTTGAGCGGCGCGGGTGCGTTTAACCAACTGGGTAGCACGCTGGGGATGAGCGTTGGGCAAAAAGCCGGTTTGCAGGAGTTGAACAACATCAGTACGCACAACGACAGCCCGACGCGTTACTTCGTGGATAAAGAAGATCGGGCGATGGCGAAAGAAATTGGTCAGTTTATGGATCAATATCCTGAAGTCTTCGGCAAGGCCGAATACCAGAAAGACAACTGGCAGACGGCGAAACAGGAGGATAAATCCTGGGCTAAAGCGCTGAGCAAGCCGGATGACGACGGCATGACCAAGGGCAGCATGGATAAATTCATGAAGGCGGTTGGCATGATCAAGAGCGCGGTGGCGGGTGATACCGGCAACACTAACCTGCACGCTCGCGGCAACGGCGGCGCGTCTCTGGGCATTGATGCGTCGATGATCGGCGACCGTATCGTTAATATGGGGTTGCAAAAGCTCTCCAGCTAAACGGAAGGTTGAGGAGAGCAGGGCGGAAGTCTTGCTCTCTTGTTATTAATTGCATAAAAACTATTTCACTATTAATCAATTGATTGGCCTGTTTTCAGCCCTTTCTTCGCACTATTGAGTTTTCACTTCGCTTGCTATCCTTTATGCGCCATTTTTATCAACAGGACTCGCATTAAGGATGTCACAGGGAACGTTCTCATTATTCTGCCTATCGCTTAATACCCGCGACTTTCTTGCCTCCTACTGTGTGATGAACACACCGAATCTCTACTCGCCCTGAATTTTCTACATTTTTCTCTAGCGTGGTGTTTTTTAGCCAATAGGGCGTCTTTATAACGTCTTGTCTTATCAATGTGATGCTTTATCAACATGAACTGTGGTGTGAGCAGACTCAGACCACAGTTTAAGCATTTTGCTTTTCATCAGGGGAGCGGCGGAACGCATCGGCGCATGCGGTAGCCGTGGCAGCAGAGCAAGAATAACAATAAGGAGAAAGCAGGTGGCAAACAGTACAGGATTACAGTTCACCGTAAG
>NZ_JAINZP010000013.1 GCF_020166435.1 Pectobacterium versatile
CGCCAGATGGCAGCCATTTTATGGTGGTTAACGTACTTAAGTACGATTAACGGAAGATAGCGTGGGGGTTAACACCGCGATAGGTTTTGCCCAACGCTTTTAATATTTGATTGATTTTGCGGACAACGCGCATCTTTTTTATCCCCACGATTCTTAAATAATTATTGGTTGAAAGTACCAAAGTTGATGTTGATGTTTTCAAACATAGCGATGATTTTGTTCAGCAGTTTCATGGTCATTTCCTCGTTGTTAGTTGATTTTTTTCTGTGATGCTGTTCACGTTTTTAAGAATACTCGCACTGATACGGATGGTCAACTTTTTTGTGATGTGAATCACAAAAAAATGAACGATCAGTTTGTGAGGAGTAAACCGCTGTTTTGATTTCCGTCTAAGAACCCTTTCTGCTTTTTCTTCATACTGACCCACTTTCAGCGAGTTACCTGATTGAGCATTACCTGTACGGGCTGGGCGCTTCCTTACCGGACAGATGAAGTGAGATAGGTAAATTGTCTCGATTAGCAGTTGAAATAAGCGCGGGTGAAGCGGGATAATCACGCGCTTCTATTGCCTGGTGCCGTTTTGTCCAGCTTGTTTTAGTGCCGCCCGTTTAATACAGCAGTGTTTTATACGTCAATATCTTGATACGACAACGTTTTCCGGTTTCGCATTCAGCGAGTTAATCGTTTGCGTGCGGAGCCATAGGGCTCATGGCGCGTTATGTGCATTACGAATGAGTGTGCAGATGTGTTCGCGGGGCAAGGCTGCGGGAACTGCTCAGAATTAATCTTAAATAATAATGACATTTCAGGGGATACCACCATGTCAAACACCACCCGTCAGGCAGGCTCGCAGGGCTCGCTTGATGCTTTTTTCAAAATTACACAGCGCGGCAGTAACGTGCGTCAGGAAGTGTTAGCTGGCCTGACGACGTTTCTGGCGATGGTTTACTCCGTCATTGTGGTTCCGAGTATGCTGGGCAAGGCTGGCTTCCCGCCTACCGCCGTGTTCGTTGCAACCTGTCTGGTTGCCGGGCTGGGGTCGCTGCTGATGGGATTGTGGGCCAATCTGCCAATGGCGATTGGTTGCGCGATTTCGCTGACGGCATTCACCGCGTTCAGTCTGGTGCTGGGGCAACAAATCAGTATTCCTGTGGCATTGGGGGCGATCTTCCTGATGGGTGTGCTGTTCACCATCATTTCCGTCACGGGCATCCGCTCTTGGATCTTGCGCAACCTGCCGATGGGCGTGGCGCATGGTACGGGGATTGGTATCGGTCTGTTCCTGCTGATTATTGCCGCCAACGGTGTGGGTCTGGTGGTAAAAAACCCGATTGACGGTCTGCCAGTCGCGCTGGGCGATTTCACTTCTTTCCCTGTCATTATGTCCCTGCTGGGGCTGGCGGCGACTATCGGTTTAGAGAAGCGTCGCGTGCCGGGCGGTATTCTGCTGGTTATCATCGCGATCTCTATTCTGGGGCTGATTTTTGACCCGAATGTAAAATACGCTGGCTTCTTTGCGTTGCCGAGCCTGACAGCGGCTGACGGTTCATCGCTGATCTTCAGTCTGGATATCATGGGCGCATTGCAGCCGATGGTTCTGCCGAGCGTACTGGCGCTGGTGATGACTGCCGTGTTCGATGCCACTGGTACGATCCGCGCTGTAGCCGGACAGGCGAACCTGCTGGATAAAGACGGGCAAATCATCAACGGTGGTAAAGCCCTGACCGCAGACTCCGTGAGCAGCATTTTCTCCAGTCTGGTCGGGACGTCTCCGGCAGCGGTTTACATCGAATCCGCAGCGGGTACGGCAGCCGGTGGTAAAACGGGCTTAACGGCAACCGTAGTAGGTGTGCTGTTCCTGCTGCTGCTGTTTGTGTCTCCGTTAGCGTATCTGGTGCCTGGCTATGCCACTGCACCTGCGCTGATGTACGTCGGCCTGCTGATGCTGGGCAACGTCTCCAAACTGAACTTTGATGACTTCGTGGATGCCATGTCCGGTCTGGTGTGCGCCGTATTCATCGTGCTGACCTGTAACATCGTGACCGGTATCATGCTGGGCTTTGGCGCGCTGGTATTAGGCCGCATCTTCTCCGGCGAATGGCGTAAACTGAACATCGGCACCGTGGTGATTGCTGTCGCGCTGGTGGTGTTCTACGCTGGCGGTTGGGCGCTGTAATTCTTCCCAACAGACCTTCTGGCACCGTCCAGAAGGTCTGTCATTCCTCGGGCTTTCCTTCTTCTTTCCCTTCCTTATCATTTCCCACGCCAAACGCGATTTTATGTGCCCTTTTATTGGCTTTGGGTTGATGTTACTTGTGTGATAATCAATAAAGTAATTATCCGTCATACTTCAAGCTGCACGTGCGTTGGCAATACTCGGCTCATCGCTGAGCCTCGCCCTGACGGGCCGCCGCAAGCGGCGTTCAAATTGGCTAAGCCAATTTGTCCTCGCTCACCCCAGTCACTTACTGGTGTAAGCTCCAGGGGATTCGCTGTGTCGCCGCCTTCTTGCAACTTGAATTATTTAGGATAAAACCTCTCTTCTCCACCCAGAAATCCATTTTCATACCGAGCTAAATGCGTTAAATATGGAAGAGCCGTTTGCTCGCTAACAGGTAGAGTTTTTTTGATTTAGGAGTACGTCTAAGGAAAGCATGGAAATATTTTTTACGATTCTTATTTTGACCCTGGTTGTATCCCTGTCCGGGGTGATTACCCGCATTTTACCTTTTCAAATCCCTCTGCCTTTAATGCAAATCGCGCTGGGTGCCATCCTTGCCTGGCCTCAGTTTGGTTTACACGTTGATTTCAATCCCGAGCTGTTTATGGTGCTCTTCATTCCGCCGCTACTGTTTGCCGACGGCTGGAAAACGCCGACGCGTGAGTTCCTGAAACACGGTCGGGAAATTATTGGTCTGGCGCTGGTTCTGGTTCTGATTACCGTGGTGGGCATCGGCTATTTCATCTACTGGATGGTGCCGGGTATGCCGCTGATTGCGGCCTTTGCGCTGGCCGCCGTGCTGTCGCCAACGGATGCCGTCGCGCTGTCTGGTATCGTCGGTGAAGATCGTATTCCGAAAAAGCTGATGGGCATTTTGCAGGGCGAAGCGTTGATGAACGATGCGTCCGGTCTGGTGTCGCTGAAGTTTGCGGTCGCGATTGCGATGGGCACGATGGTGTTTACGGTTTCCGGTGCGACGCTGGAATTCATGCAGGTGGCGCTGGGCGGGCTGCTGGCGGGCGTCGGTGTGACCTGGGTATTCGGTAAATCGCTGCGTGCTATCAGTCGTTGGAGCGGTGATGATGCCGCTACGCAAATTGTACTGCTGTTGCTGTTGCCCTTTGCATCGTACCTGATTGCAGAACACATCGGTGTGTCGGGTATTCTGGCTGCGGTAGCGGCGGGGATGACTATCGGCCAGTCGGGCGTGATTCGTAGCGCACCGCTTGCGATGCGGTTGCGTGCAAACGGCGTGTGGTCGATGTTGGAATTCGTGTTTAACGGCATGGTGTTCATCATGCTGGGCCTGCAATTGCCGGATATTCTGGAAACCTCGGTGACGCAGGCAGAGCTGGATCCAACGGTTGAAACCTGGATGCTGTTTACCGATATCGTGATCATCTATGGTGCTCTACTGCTGCTGCGTTTCAGCTGGCTGTGGGTGATGAAAAGATACAGCATGCACATCCAGAAAAAGCGCCCGATGATCTTTGCTGAGTTTTCCACGCGCGAGCTGTGGATCGCGTCCTTTGCTGGCGTACGAGGGGCGATTACGCTGGCGGGCGTGTTATCCATTCCGCTGCTGCTGACTGACGGCACCGCGTTCCCATCACGCTATCAGCTGGTGTTTATCGCCACGGGCGTTATTTTGTTTTCTCTGCTGTGTGGCGTGCTGGCGTTGCCGTTTCTGCTGCGTGGTGTGGTGGTCGCAGACAAGGCCGCGCATGCCAAAGAAATTCGCATGGCGCGTATGGCGGTGGCAGAGGTGGCGATCAAAAGTATGCACAAAATGGAGGAGCGTCTGGCCGCCGATCGGGAGGAAAACATTGATGAGCAGGTGCTGAAAGAAGTCAGCGCACGCGTCATCGGTAATCTGCGCCGACGGCTCATTGATAAAGACGATCCTGAAAACGGCCTGCTGATTGAGAATCTGGAGCGGCGTTTTCGTCTGACCGCACTGAATTCTGAACGTGCGGAGCTGTATCACCTGCGTGCCACGCAGCAAATCAGCAATGAGACGTTGCAAAAAATGCTGCGCGACCTCGATCTGATGGAAGCGCTTCTGATCGAAAATGAGTAAGACGCGGTGAGACGATCCCCATTACCGCGTTGATTTCTTTCTCTTCTCTTTTCTTCCTCTGCATCCCCATGGCGTAAGCGATGGGGATGTTTTTTATGCGTCCAGTCTAAGAACGACGTCAGGCGATTGTAAACTGCTTGTCACTAAATGATAATGATTGTTATTATCCGTAGGACTTTTCTCATAAGTGAAAAGTAGAGAAGTAAAAAACAGAAAAGTAAAAAAACGAGAAGCAAAAAACGGCCTGCACGGTATCAACATCGTGTGGGGTGAATGGCTGTTTGAAGGACCAGATAAAAATAAACGGACATTAACCCTGAATTAATTAGGTAATAAGCCACGTTTATAGGGGAAAATTATGCGTGTATTAGTGGTTGATGATGATTCTGTGCTGTGCCATTGGCTGGGGTCTAAATTACATTCCCACGGCCATTCTTGCCGAATGGTGCACGATGGCGCACACGCATTAAAAGCAATCAAGGATGAAGTTTATGATGTCGTTCTGCTGGACAGAATGTTACCCATCATGGATGGATTTACGGTATTACGTGAATTACAAGGCTCACGTCATCCGCCTATTATGCTGCTCTCTGCCCTGGATCGTGATGTCGATCGGGTGATGGGCCTAGAGCTTGGTGCGGAAGATTATCTCGGCAAGCCTTTTAATTTTAATGAGCTTAGATTACGTCTGGATATTATGGCGCGGCGCGGTAAACGCCATGTTGATAATCCTTCCATGCTGAGCTTTGAAGATCTGCAACTTGACCGTATGCAGCGCGTTGCATGGCGCGGCGGCAAGCGTATCGATTTGACAGATAAAGAAATCAAGTTACTGATTATATTAATGGAAAATCCGGGTCAGGCGATTACGCGTACGATGCTGTTAGAGCGCGTATGGGGCTACAATTTTGATCCGCAGACCAATCTGATCGACGTTCATATGTCAAAACTGCGGGCAAAAATTGATAAAGGATTCCCGCGTCCATTAATTAAAACGCTGAGAGCGATGGGCTACGCATTAGGCGCGGTAGATAAGGACAAAACCGATGTTGGCAGCCACGCTGAATAAAATAAAAATAAAGAAGCTCGGGCAGCGCTGGCAGGTAAAAATAAAACACTGGCAATTACTGGGGGCAAGCCAATACCCAGGCTTTTTATGCACCTCTAATTTTCGCCAGGCAATAACCATTGTTTTTCTGTTCTTATTGATGATGCTGATGTGTATTGTCGGCTTCAGTTCATTAAGTGAAACGCTGATTAGAACGCATGTCCGCGAAGTTATTCTGGGTAATATTTACGATTACTCGATGCAGTCGCGTTTAACGAATGCCGATAGTCTGATTACGCAATTACGGCAGGATAATCGAGCGAAAGGGGATGAATTACCGCTGTTTTTGGTAATGGATAAACACGGTGATATTTTGTATCACAATCATCCTTTAAGAACGCATCTTTTAACCCCCCATACTGCAAATTCACACCCTCTGGAAATGCGACAGCATACCGATTGCCAGATGGATGTCAGCTGTCTTAAAGCCGAAATTTCCAGCCCTGACGACCCCAATCTGATCGGTTTGTCCGTGATGTTGGATGACGGGGGCGTGCTGTTTACCGCTTACAACATTCGGCCCATGTTAGAACGGGTGAGGACCATCCCGCTCGTGGCGGGGGCGGGACTGTTTGTCGTGCTGCTTTTCTGCCTGTTTGTCAGCCGTCATTTCAGCTTACGCAGCCTGCGCAGCGTGGAGAAAATCCGTGCGGCGCTGCATCGCTACAGCAGCGGTGAGCAACAGGTGCGTATGCCGCTGTCGCCTTACGACGATGATTTTGACAGCCTGAGTGCCGATATTAACCAGAATCTGGAACGCATTGAGCGCCTGATGGAACAGGTGCGCAGCACCTCCAGCCATGTCGCGCATGAACTGCGTACGCCGCTGACGCATCTGCAAAATCGCTTGTTCAACCTGACGGAACGCGCAGGGCTGGATAACGACATTCGTGATGAGTTGAATCTGGCGGTGGACGAGGTGCATAAAATCCTCGGGCTATTCCGTACCGTGATGCGTATCGGTGAAATCGAAAGCGGGCGCTGTGTGCACCAATTTGAAAACATTGAAGCGCGCCAGCTGCTGGAAGAAATTGCCGAATATTATCAGCCGCTGGCGGAAGAGCGCGGCTGTCGTCTGAAAATTGAAATTAAAGCCGGTATCCAACTCTTTGGCGACCGGGCGTTGCTGTTTCAGGCGCTGGCCAATCTGGTGGAGAACGCGCTGAAATACGCGGCGCAGGGAAAATACATCACGTTGAGCGTGACGCTGTATCGCGGCTGGATCGCCCTGAGCGTTGCTGACCGCGGTCCGGGCATTCCGCCTGCGCTGCATGCCAAAGCGTTACAACGCTTTCAGCGGCTGGATACCTGGTTTCAGTCCGGCTATGGGCTGGGATTATCTCTGGTGCAGGCGATTACCGACCTGCACGGTGGCAAGCTCTATCTGGACTCCTCAGAGCCGGGTCTGAACGTTTACCTGTGCCTTAATCGCTGCTAATCCTCTTTTTCCGCGATGAATACGACGCGCGGTAAGTGGGTTTTCCCTGCTTACCACGATCATTTTCTCTTGAGCGTTTATGAATATCCCTGCAAAAAACATGAATATTTATTAATTTTTCCTGCAATGTAAAGTGTGTTAATTATTGATTTATATTGATAATTTTTTGCATGGAAAGATTAACGAATATTAATGTTCTACTGCTTGCGGCTCTTGATAATAAGTCTCATTATTAATCTTATTATCATCATGGCATCCCCCGAATTCCCGAGTAGGCCATGATTTCTTTGCCTGCGGATTAGAGAGTCTTCCCATGAAAAATATGAAAGCAAAACTGCGTTCTTTCCTGCGTGACGAGAGCGGTGTAACGGCTATCGAATACGGCATTCTTGCAGCGGCAATGGCAGCAGCCATCGGCGCTATTTTCGGCGGCGACGGTATCTTCGTGAAAGCGCTGAATGAGAAATTCACCCAAATCGCCGATCAAATTACTGGTACGGGCACCAGCGGCGGTACATCCGGCGCCGCGAAATAAGCGCGAGATGGCGGATTACGCGCACTGGCCGCAGACGGCACTGCTGATGGGGTGTCTGCTGTGGTGTATCAGTACCGACCTGTTAGTACGCAAAATTACGAATCAGGCGGTACTGATTTTATTGCTGGGCTGGCTGTTTTTCAGCGCTTCACATGTCCTGCAATCCGGTGCGTTAGATATGTTGGCACTACGGAAAACGCTCTGGGCGCTGCCTGGCGCGGCGGCAGTACTGGTTGTGGGATTTGTGCTTTTCCTCACCGGCAGATTAGGCGCCGGGGATGTCAAGCTGATGAGTGTGCTGTGCCTGTGGGTTGGGCAAGGACACCAGATCGTTTTCGTCATGGTGACGGCGCTGGCGGGCGGTGTTCTGGCGCTCAGTCTGCCGTTGTTGAATACCGTACCCACAGCGGTTGCGATGGGCATTCAAACCACCAACCGGATATTCAAGAGTCGGTTGCCTATGCCACCCGCGTTGCCCGCCGATCTTTCTCAAGGCATACCTTACGGCGTCGCCATTGCGTTCGGCGCGATGTATGTCCTGATTTTTCCCTTGTTTTAATTCTGTCGCAGCTTTAAGACACACACGCTAGGGTAGGCAAGTTGAAATGAAAGTGAACTCTACATACGTACTGTCAGGCGCGCTCGTGCTGGCAGGCATTGTTGCGCTGATGGTGCGTAGCCATCTCTCTTCTGAACCCCCTGCGCCGCCTCCGGTCGTGGTTAAAGCGCCGGAAAAAACTGCTGTTTTGGTGGCCGCGAAAGATCTGCATCCCGGTGATTTCATTGATTCTAGCTCGCTGCGTTGGCAGACCACGGATGAATCGGTTTCCCGTGCGTTTAACTTCGTTCGCGGTCAGGACAAGCAGTCCCTGCTATTGGGCGCGACCCTGCGTGAAACGGTGAAGGAAGGCTCGTGGCTAAGCAGTAATGTTGTTGTGAATCCCAATGAGCCGGGCTTTGTTGCTGCGGTGCTGCGTAAAGGGATGCGTGCTATCTCCGTTCCTACAAGCGCTATTGCGAGCAATGCCGGGTTAGTGTCCGCTGGCGATCGTGTTGATGTGATCCTCAGTATGAAACGAGACGATCAGTCAGAGCTACCTGCAAGTCGTAATCAGCCTGTTGTGATGCCACTGCTGGCATCACAAACGATCGTGCGCGATTTACGCGTATTGGCGCTGAACGATAAAACCGGTACACCGGTATACCCACGCTTTGATACCGCGGAAGACGGTACGGTGCTTGATGCCACCGCCAAAAGCCGTGAGTCTGCCGTGCGTTCTCGTCCTGCGACCTATCAAACCGTGACGCTGGAAGTGACGCCTCAGCAGGCTGAAGCGCTGGCGGTTGCCAAAGAACTGGGCATTCTGCATTTGGCACTGCGCAGTGCCGATCTGGATGACGCGGTCGATCCGGCCACAGGGCGACCACACGTGACCACGGTTCCGCTGGCGACCGATATCTACGGAGCGCTATCTGCCGGATCCGGCGGACACAAAGTGAAAATCTATCGCGCTGAGCAAAAAGACGTGGTGACGTTCCCCTCCCGATAGGAAGAACACGCAATCTGACAGCCTGCGGGGTGCCGCAAGTTGCTCATGGAAAAATGAAGCCCATTACGGAATTAAGTAAATGACGATGTTTTCGCTGTTTTTGAAATCGGACTTTCGGGGTACGTGCAAACGATTGCTGGCCGCTGGCCTGTTTAATGCAGTATTGCCTGTCACGCTGACGACGATGATGTTGCCTGCGACCACGCTGGCTGCCGGTGTATCGGTAGCACCAGTCACCGATGAGGTGCGACTGACCGTGAATCAGGGACGGTTACTGCACCTCAATGCGCTGCCGGACAGCGTGCTGGTGGCCGATCCGAATATTGCCAGTTTTGAACTGCCTTCACCGGGTAATCTGTTTGTCTACGCTAAAAGCGTCGGTACCACCACGCTCTACGCGATGGATGAAAATGGCAATGTGATCAACGCCATTCGTCTGGTGTCCGAGCATGATTTGAAAGCACTGGGTGAACGCATGAAGCGTGAATTCCCCGGTGCGGATATCCAACTGGAAGCCTCGATTCCCAGCGGCGTGATTGTGCGCGGCAGCGTCGATACCCCGCAGGATGCCAAGCGCGTGATCGACAGCATACAGGCTTATATCAGCGCGTCCTCCGGCGGCGGCGGGCAGGGTGGTGGAGGCGAAAGACTGCCAGGCTCCAGCGAATCCTCCGGCAAAGTGATCAACCAGCTCAAAATCAAAACGCCTTCGCAAATCAATATTCAGGTGCGCGTGGTGGAAGTGTCCCGCAAGTTAACCAGCGAACTGGGCTTCAACTGGGCGGCATCGCTGAGCACCGGTAGCGGCAACATGACCGCAGGCAGCGGTTCGCGTCTTAATCTGTTCAACGCCACGACGGGGAGATTTGCTAACCCAACGGATGCGGGCTTCCTGAACTTTGGTCGCTCCAGACTGAGCGGATTGTTAACCGCCATGAACCAACAGGGCATGGCGACCGTATTGGCTGAACCTAACCTGACGGCGATGTCAGGGGAAACCGCTGCGTTTGCCGCGGGTGGTGAAGTACCAATCGTCCTGATCACCAATAACAGCGTCAGCATTGATTACAAATCCTACGGTGTGATTCTGCGCATGACGCCAACGCTGCTCTCTGCCAATCGCATCAGCCTGCACATTGCACCGGAAGTCAGTGAGCTGACCGACGTCGGTTCCGTACAGTTGGAAGGCGGATCGCGTATTCCAGCATTAACGGTACGTCGTGCGGATACCACGGTAGAGCTGGCCAGCGGACAGAGCTTTGCACTGGCGGGCATGCTGCGTAGCGCCGGTAGCCAGACGATCAACGGCGTGCCGGGATTAAGTAGTGTCCCGATGTTTGGCCGCCTGTTTGAAAGCGAATCCACCAGTCAGGAAGAAACAGAATTGGTGATTATCGCGACCGCCTATGTCGTTGAGCCCGTTAACGCGGGCGATCTCCAGACGCCGGGACAAGGCGTAAAAATGCTGGATTCGTCTATGCCGCGTTCTGCATCTATCGGCTATCTCTACTGAGTCCGCGAGGGGCAATAAAACATGAAAACGATCAACAACCGTCACCCTCTGCTCCGCCCACTGCCCATGCGTGCGGCTGTGCTTACCGCCGTTGTTCTACTGGCAGGCTGCGGATGGAATAAGCCGATTAACGACGTACGTATGCAGCGCTTTGATCAGCCAGGGCTTCAACCCATTGCTGTCCAGCCTTCATCGGTGTCCGTGCCGTTACTGGTTGCACCGAACGGGCGCGGGTTCCTTCCTGAATCCCTGAGACAACTCAATATCATGCTGAAAGATCAGGGACGGCTCTCCGCACAGACGCTAACGCTTATCCCGCATAGCGCGAGCGGCGAGCAAATGGCAGGGCGACTGGCTACCGTGCTGAAAAACGCCGGTGCTAATCCACAGAATGTGAAGCAGATGCGCCGTTCTACGGCGAGTGGACAGAATGGCGATTTGGAAGTGATCTCCGAAGCGCTGGTGGTCAAAACCACCCGCTGCACGATCAATGACCCCAATCAGCTGATGGTGAAGCCCTATGAGGCGATTGGTTCTCTCGGCTGCGCTACGCAAAACAATCTGGCGATGATGGTCGCCGAACCACGCGATCTGATTCAGGCGAAAGCGCTGGACAGTGCGGATGGCGTGGCGGCGGTCAATAGCATCGAACGCTATCACAAAGATGAAGTGAAAGAGCTCATCGACATTAACTTTGAAGAAGATTAAGGGCGTGACATTCCATGAGTGAAATTACCCCTAACGATGGTGAAGAGCTGGCGCTACCGCTGGTGGCATTCGCCAATGACGTACGCGATGTCGCTGACCTCAGCGATCTCTTCACCCGTCTGAAACAGCCGGATGTTCCGGTGATGTCTGGCGGCATCGCCGCGGCGCGCCAATGGTGCGAGCTGAATGTACCGCCGCGTATTTTACTGGTGGATCTGGAAGGGGCGCACTGGCCACTTCCGGCACTGGAAGAACTGCTGAGCGTTTGCGGCCCCACCAGCCAGGTGATTGCGATAGGCAAAGAGCAGGATGTCGGTTTGTATCGCGCACTGCTTCAGGCGGGCGTGGTGGACTATCTGGTGAAGCCGCTCACGCTGGATCTGCTGGCGGCAACGCTGGCGAAGTGTGAAGGCCAACAGGCTGGGCCAGAATATGCCCGCATGGGCAGAACGATTGCTATCGTCGGCGCCAGCGGCGGAAGCGGCGCAAGTACTGTGGCGATGGGGCTGAGTCGCCTGCTGTCCGGCGAACGCCACTTGCCTGTGGCACTGGTGGATTTTGACCGTCGTAACGGCGACCAACTGCTGTTGCAGGGGCAAACCGATGACGCGGGTCTGGCGGCGGTGTTGGGGACGCAGGAACTGGATACCCGACTATTACAGCGTGCCATGCTGCGCGTGGATACCCGTCTGCACCTGCTGGCACAGAAGCCGGAACTAGGGGAATTGGCTCCGGTTGACGTGGATAACGTGCTGAACCTCGGCGGTGCGCTGTGCCGCATGTTCAATCAGGTGATTTGGGATCTGCCTAGCAGCTACCCAACCGGTGCGCTGGACGTGCTGACTTACGCGGATCTGCGCATCATCGTGACGGAATTGACGCTTCAGGATGCGCGTAATGTGCGGCGCGTACTGAATGAGATCGGCGATGAAAGCGAAGGGCAACGCCTGCTGCTGGTGCATAACCAGAGCCGTTTTGCTACGACCGCGCCGTTAAGCCGCGATCAGTTCGAGCAATTTACCGGTCGGAAGATTGATGTCGTGCTGCCGAATGCGGGCCACGCGCTGTCGCAGAGCCTGACGCTCGGCGCGCTGAATCTGGCTGCGGCACCTGCCTTCCAGCAGGGATTACGCCAACTGGTCGATCTGGCCTGCGGCGTACGTGCCAGACCGGCGGAAAAACGCTGGTTCTCACGTTGGTTAAAACGCGCGTGATGATGTTCAGCGTGCACCGTTTTTCAAAGGGTTACGGACTGTTTTTTGGGGTTAAGGATTATGTTGATTCGCAAGAATAACCTGCAAAAAAGTGAAGCAGGAAAAAGTACGCCTCAGCCTGCGCCTGCTGCCAACGTGGCAGAACTGAAAACGCGTCCGGCTGCGGAGAACCGCACACAGCCTGCGGCGAACACGTCTTCTGGATCTGCACCGGCTGCCCGCCAGACGGACAACCGAAACAGCCAGCGTCGGATTATCCGCGCACAGCTCTACGATCAGATCGACGCGGGTAAAGCGGCGATGATGGGGCGTGACAAGCTGTTAGTGCAGATCGAAACGGTGATCCGCCGGATCTGTGATGAGCAGCGCTTACAGCTTTCGCGGCAGGAAGAAGAAGCTATCGCCGCCGAAATGCTGGATGAGATGACCGGGATCGGGCCGATCCAGCCGCTGCTGTCGGATGAGACGGTCAACGATATTTTGGTCAACGGTGCTGGTCAGGTGTTTGTCGAGCGTTTTGGCAAGCTGGAACTGTCGCCGATTACCTTCATTGATGAAGAGCATGTGTTTAACACCGCGCAGCGTATTGCCGCCGCGGTGGGGCGTCGTATCGACGAAGCCAGCCCGATGGTGGATGCGCGTCTGCCGGACGGTAGCCGCGTCAACGTCATCACCTATCCGCTGGCGATCGACGGCACCACGATCTCAATCCGTAAATTTATGCGCCGCAACCTGTCGTTGGAAATGCTGGCAGAGCGCCGCTGCATGTCCTACGCGATGGCAGATGTCTTGAATAAAGCGATGCAGGCGCGCGTTAACGTGATCGTCTCCGGCGGAACGGGGGCGGGTAAAACCACCTTACTGAATGCGCTGTCGCAGAAAATCGGCATCACCGATCGCATCATCACCATTGAAGATGCCGCCGAACTGCAATTGCAGCAAGAACACGTGGTGAGGCTGGAAACCCGTCCTGTCAGCGCCGAAGGCACTGGCCGCGTCGACCAGCGCGATCTGATGCGTAACGCCCTGCGTATGCGCCCCGATCGCATCATTCTGGGTGAGGTGCGCGGCGGCGAGAGCTTCGACATGTTGCAGGCAATGAACACGGGTCACGACGGTTCGCTGTGTACGGTGCACGCCAATACCTCGCGGGACGCGATACAGCGTCTGGAAAACATGGTGATGATGGCCAACATGCAGCTGCCGCTGATGGCGATCCGCCGTCAGATCGCCAGCGCGGTGCACCTGATCGTGCAGATCGAACGTATGCGTGACGGCATGCGCCGCGTGGTGTCCATTACCGAAGTGTGTGGCATGGAGAACGAGGTGATCCAGCTTCAGGATCTGTTCAGCTTCAACATTCAGGGGATGGATGGACAAGGTCTGTTGACGGGTGAATATGTTCAGCACATTCAGCGCCCGCAGTTCTACAGCGATAAAGCGCATCTGTTCGATGCGCAGTGACGGGCTGAGGAGACGCGATGAGTGATTTACGCCTGAATCTGATCACGCTGCTGGTGTTTGGCAGCGTGCTGATGCTGCTGTTGGCGGTCAACGCCTGGAGAAAATCACGGCAGCAGCGTATGCAGCGTGAACAACGCTGGCAGCAGATTTTGAACGAGGTCAGCCCATCGGCTGCCGCCGTGGCGTCTGATTCCATTCTGCGTGACGAGATCGCCACGCCGCTGATGGGTGTCCCGGTGATTGGGCGCTGGCTGGCGATCCTCTGGGCGCAGATGACGTTCATTGGCTGGAAAAAGAACTTGCTTCAGCGTTCTCTTTCGCTGGCGGCGGTGAGCCTGATTCTCGGCATGATTCTGGGGCAACGCACCCTGTTGCCGCTCACGATGGGGCTGATATTTACGCTGGTGCTGTTTATCAGTATCGGCATGTTGTTATTCCGTTCGACGCTGCAAAAACACCTGAAAGCGCTGCGCGAGAGCCTGCCGGAAGCCATTGATGCCATTACCCGCAGCTGCCGTGCCGGTGTGCCCGTGGCGAATACTTTCTCGATTGTCGCTGAGCACCTGACCGGGCCGCTGGCGAATGAATTCAAGACGATCGATCACTGGCTGCGGCTGGGGATTCCGCTGCGTCAGGTGATCCAGGCCTCGGCGACACGGGTGCCGATGTCCGAATACCGCTTTTTCGTGGTGATTCTGATCATCAATCAGGAAGCGGGTGGGCGACTGGGGGAAACGCTGGAGCGTCTGTCCGCTACGCTGCGTGAACGTCGGGAACTGCAACTGAAAGTGCAATCCAAAACGTCGGAAGCGCGCGCGTCTGCCAAGATTGTCGCCGCGCTGTTCCCCGGCTGTCTGGCTTATCTGTACATGAAATCACCGGAGGATTTCAGTTTCTTGTTCTCCGATCCGGTGGGGACGACGGTACTGATTTACGCCTTGTGCAGCGTCTCGGTCGGTATGTTGATCACGCACGTTATGGTTAAACGGATAGGGTAAAGGGAGAGCCATTCATGACTGTTTTTGACGATCCCTTACTGCTGCTGGCGCTCGTGCTGATGGTGGCCGGGATTTACCTTGCACGTACGCAGCATAAAGCGCAGCAATACAAGCAGTTGGAAATTCGCATGCGTGGGCATCTGCCCGTCGCCTCTATAGAGGCGGCCTCTCAGGAAAATATCCTGAGAGGCCAGGGAGCAACACTCTCTCCCCTGCTGGAAAAGCTGTTGCAGCCGATTGCCACGCAGGGCGAGCGTTTGTCGGGATCGGATCGCGATCGCCGCAATCTGCGCCGCCTGCTGGATCTGGCCGGGATCCGCCACAGCGAAGCGGTAGGCTGGCTGGTCATGGGAAAATTTGCCGCCGGGGCGCTGTTCGCTATCGCGCTGGTGTGGGGATGGTTGCCACCTGCTGACCGTGCGGGCCTGACGGGCGTAGCTGCGGGGCTGATTGGCTTCTTTGTCGGTTCGATGGTGCCCGAGTGGTGGCTGAAATGGCGCGCGGCAAGCCGGGGTGAAAAGCTGGCGCGTGCGGTGCCGGATGCGCTGGATCTGATGGTGGTCTGCGCCGAAGCCGGTCTGCCTATCGGACGCGTGTTGCAGGTGGTATCGAAAGAGCTGGGGCTGTCTTCACCGGAAATGGCGGATGAACTGCACTACACCGCCGCCGAATTACAGATCCTGTCGGATCGTACGCTGGCGATGAAGCATCTGGCGGAGCGTACCCGCGTCAGCGAGATCGAAAGCATGGTGGCGACGCTGATTCAGGCGGAGCGCTACGGCACACCGCTGTCTCAGGCGCTGCGCACGATTGCGGATGAAAGCCGCAAGACGCTGATTCTGGGGCTGGAAGAGAAGGCGGGTAAATTGCCTGCGCAGCTGAGCGTGCCATTGATGGCGCTGATCCTGCCACCGATTATCGCCATTATGGCATCGCCTGCACTGGTGCGAGTGATCCGCCTGCTGGCGCAGTAGCTTGTTATTTTCAGGGCATTGATTTTAAAAGCATTGATTTTAAAAGCATTGACTTTAAAAACATTGATTCCCGGTATCAGCCGGAAATCACCAGAGTTACAACCGATGGAGTTACGAAGATGGTCGATCTGGTAGCAAAACTTAAGCGCGGCGCGCCCATGTTGGCACTGCTGATTGTCAGTACCGTGCTGGCGGGATGCAGCAGCTCGATGGCGATTAAAGGCAGTAAAGATGAAGGCCTGCGTTTGGCACGCTTGCTGCGCGATCAGGGCCGTGTTGAAGCAGCGACGGAAGTGTACGCGCGCCTCGACAGCCGTGATGCGCTGAAAGGCGCAGAGATGCTGGAGTATGCCAGCGTTGCGGCTCTGGCGCGTTCACCGCAGCAAACGCTGGAGCTGTACGGACGCGCACGTCAGGCGCTGGGTGGCGATACCAATAAAATGACGCAGGAAGAAGCGCTGGCGGTGTGTCTGGGAATGGGCCGTTCGCAGCTGGCATTGGGACGTAATGCGATGGCGCAAACCGACTTTGCCTGTGCACTGAAAGCACAGCCGAATGACGCGGGCGCACTCAATGGCATGGGCGTGGTGATGGATGCCTCAGGCAAACACGCAGAAGCGCGTCAGCTGTTTGAAAAAGCGTTGCAGATAAACCCGGCAGATGTCGCGGCACTCAACAATCTGGCGCTCTCATGGCTGGCAAGTGGCAACGCAGACAAGGCGATTTCTCTGCTGCGTTCGGTGGATGAGAGTAATGCAACTGGCAGACTGAATCTGGCGCTGTCCTATCTCTCTAGCGGCAGAGACGACGACGCGCGTGCAGCGCTGGCAACCATTGCCCAGCCACAGCGTATCGATGGCCTGATCGACGAGCTGAATCAGCGTTTACAGCAGATGCAGCAGGATAAATCCCGCGGTGAAGCGCTGTTGTTATCCAGCCGTCAACGCCTGCAATTGAGTATGCCTGAGTAATGGCATGGCTTCGTAATCTCGGCCCGTGGCGTGATAAGGGCATAGTGCAAGGCAGAGTGCAATGCATCGTGCCGCGCCATGAACGCCACTGGCGCAGCACGCGCGGCGTGATTGCGACGGAAGTGGCGTTTCTGGTGCCGGTGGTGCTGGTCGGGGTGATGATGCTGTTTGAACTGGCGCGTATCGGGCTGGTGATCGCTGCCGGCAGCGCCGCGCTGGATAAAGCCGTGCAGGCTTTCCGCCTTGATAACCTCGCCTCGGACAGCGCGGAGCAGATGGGAACCCGTCTAAAGGCGCGCATGGTTGAAGCGGGATACGGCTACCTCAAAGAAGACGATTTAACCGTCAGCGTGTTGCACTTCGACAATCTGAGCCAGCTTGGCGGGCTGACGAACGGAAATGGCAGTCAGGACAACCCCAATGGCGAGGAAACGACGACGCTGCCGGTGTGGTCCGTGACGGTGCAGATTAAAAAGGCGTTTATTACGCCGTTGCCGGAAGTGTTAACGCTGGGTGACACCTTCCGCTATCAGTACAAACATGTATTTGGGACGGAACTGCGCAATGACTGATCGGTTACTGAAAACCAGTCGTGTATCGAAAACCAGCCGTTTCCTGAGCGTGATACGCCGCTTCTGGTTTTCTCACCGTGCCTCCACGGCGGTAGAAACGGCGTTAGCGTTCCCCATTGTGTTGGCGATTGGGTCGCTGTGCGCGGATATCTACACCGTCGGGCTTGAACGTACGCGCATGGAACAGCGTGCGGGCGCTATTTCGTCAATATTAGCGATGCAGCAGAAGCTGGATGAGAAAGGTCTACAAGGGCTACTCGATACGATGTTGCCAACGGAAGGTGCAGGAAATTACCAGCTGTTAATCAGCAACGTGCGTCAGACCGGTGAGCTGCACTGGCAGTTGAGCAGAGGCACGGCAGAAGCGCTGTGTACGGAAAGTGAAACGCTGCCGGGTGAAGAATATCTTCCTGAATTACCGGAAAGAGACCGCGAAGAGGGCAGCAAGAATATCTCCATGATCGTGGTTGAGATCTGCCGTCAGGGAAAGGATGTGGGTCTGCTGGGCGGCCTGTCACTGGGTGGCCTGCTGCATGCATCGTCAGTCAACCGGGTCGCTATCGACGTGGTTGAGCTTGATGAGGTACTCAGAAAAGAGGCCGGTTTGGAAGAAGAAGAGCAATAACGACGGGCTTTATATAAGACACAGAAGCGGCAAATAGACCGCAAACGGCAGCGAGCTTCTCGTTACCGGAATAACGAAACGATTAAAAAATCTATAGGCATATGAGCAATGTCGTTTTTATTTTCCCGCTTTATGGGCGGGTTGAGTACGCGCTGAATCCAGGAATACAGGATAGGAAGGAATGAAAAAAACCTTACAGAACAGAAGAGTAAAAAAAGACGCTACCGGAATCACTCTGTTCTGGCGTGAACGCCTATCTGCCTTTATTCAGCAGGAAAAAGGTGCGGGCACGGCATTCTATACGCTGGGTGCAATGGCGTTATTGGTGACGGCGGCTTTTATTGTCGATACCTCCACGGCAACCGGCGACGCGACGCAAATCAAACGTGCGACGGATGCCGCTGCGTTGGCCGTCGGGCATCAGGCGACTATTAATGGCGAAGAATACAGTCAGGAAGAGACCAATAAGCTGGCGTATGACTACGTCAAAAACAATCTGGGGATGAATAGTGCTCTGAGTGAAAAACTGGCAGCAGGTGACGTGTCCGTCACGGAAGGGCGCAACAGCGAGACGCGTAAAACCTATACCGTCACCGTCGCCTTCGAAACCAAACCCAGTTTGCTGAGCCTCGGTGCGAGGAAGCAAGAAGTGTATTCGACCGCCGAAGTCATCAACCGCCCGACCGAAATTGCCTTTGTCATGCCGGTGACGGGGGATATGAGTGAGGGGGATATCCGTTCGCTGAAAAGCGTTAGCCGCAGTTTCGTTGAGCGCATGCTGAGCAGCGCAGACGGCAAACGTGACAACCTGTGGCTATCGCTGGTGCCGTACAGTCAGTCGGTTAGCGTATACGATGCGGAAGACGCCAACCGCATTCGGCGCTGGGCTGCACCGGGTGCGTTGAACCCGCCAGAACTGCGCTCGCTGTTTGCCAGTGGCGTGGTGAGTAGCATGGCCGACCGCCGTTTTCCTGATCGTCGCGCTAACCTGCTGTGCATGTATCGTGGGCTGGGTCGGGAAGAAAACTTCTTCTGGGATGAACCGCCCGTCGGCCAATTCAAGGTCTATTACCGCCACGATTTGCCGCAAAACGGCAGTCCCGGCGCACCACCTATCTCCTGGCGCGGCCCGAATCCCGATTTTGACGATACCAATGCGGTAGATACCCGCTGGATCGTGGCAGACAAAGGGTGCCCGAACGCCGCGCTGATGCCGCTGACCAATGAAGAAAGCAGGCTGAATCAGCGTATCGAACAGTTTTCTGCCCGTTTCAACACGAATTACGCCATCGGCATGTCATGGGCGGGCGCGGCGCTGTCACCCAACATGCGCGGTTCAGACGGCTGGGGCGATGCCACGTTGCCGCTAGATTTCAATCTGGACGGCAACGGTGACGGGCAAAAGGTGATCGTGATGATGGCTAACACGATTGGTAACTGGTTCGACACCGACAGCTACAACTTCAACCGCAATGCATTTAGTGGTCAAACCGGCACGGATCCCGCCCGTACCTTTGCTGCGCAGCGCTTCCGCGACCTGTGTTCCAGCTTCCGTGCGCGCAATATCAAATTTTATTTTGTCGGCATTCGCCCCGGCGACCCAGAGGATTTTGGCCGCAACCTGTTTGACGCCGAAGCGACGCCGGGCCTGCTGATTTGCACCGAAGGTGAAAAACGCATGAGCTTTATCGATGGTGCAGGCTTTGGCGCAGAGGGCGTTGAGGATCAATTGATTCAACGGTTGAATCGTATTGCCGGCCAGATCGAAACCGAGGGCGGCTATGTTCGGTTGGTTGAATGACCGCTGAAGGTAGCCAGGAATGACGCGATTTGCCCCTTTCATTACAGGACATGACACGATGACTTTTTCCCGCTCAAAATCTGGTTCAGGCTTAACGCGCACACCGCGTCAGGCGTGGGTATTGGAACCGCGCATGATGTTTGACGCCGCTGCCGTGGTCACCGCGGTAGATGTGGCTGCGCACGTCGCGGCAACGGATACCGCGCCCGGCGTTGATGCCACGCCGGTTAAGGCGACGGTCACCATCACCGACAGCAGCGACAGCTTCCAACCGGTCGATCTGTTCAGCAACGTTAGCGTGTCGGCGGATAACGGCGGACAAGAGCTGAAAGATTTAGTGATCACCGTTAACCGTACGGGCGCGAATCAGGCATTAGTCATCGACGGTAAAAGTATTACGCTGGAATCAGGGAGTGGGACGACGCGCGCGGAAGGGGATGGTTTTTCATACCGCGTGGCAGTGAGCGGAGAAACCACGACGGTGACCGTTAATATCGACGGTTTCACCAATAACCTCGCGGATACAAGGGCGATGATTGACAGTATCGCCTACCAGCCGCTGGATAAAACCGTGGCCGGCGGTGACGTGGTGGTGACGCTGAAAAGCTTGAGCGATGAGGGCGGCGATGATACCGATACTGCCGATCTGAATATTCACGCTACAGTCACTATCGACAGCAAGATCAATGTGGCTCCGGTGGTATCCGCATCAGATGCGCCGGAACTGGCTGAATTAATCATCGTGCCTGGTATGGAATCCCCACAGGACGTGCGCTATTCCAGTAATGGTAATTATGCCTATGCCATAGGAAGCGATGGCACGCTGGGGGTCTTTACCGTCGGCGACCATGGCAAGCTGACGTCGAGCCAGACGCTGAGCGGCATAAGCGCACTCAAGGATGTGAAAGAAGTCGCACTGAGTGCTGACAACCGTTCTCTGTACGCTATCACTGGTAATAGCAATATTGTTGCGCTGAGCCTCGACGACAATGGGCAGGTGGTTCGGCTCAGCGGCAGCGACGAGCAGCCGGTATATACCCAGACGATTGCTTCGCAAAACGGCAATATCACCGGGCTGGCTGTCTCCAGTGACGGTACCCAAGTTTATGTTGCCACACAGTGGAACGGCATGGTCATCTTTACTCGCGATACGACGACAGGGGGGCTGACGTTCCTTCAGCGCGTGAGTGACAGCGGGATTGATCGTAGCGGTATTGTGGCAAGTCGCGGTGACTATGTTGTCACGGTTGGGATGGGGGCGAAGCATACGCTATCGGTTTTCCAGCGGAGTGAGAACGGGACATTAACGTCTGTCGCCACGCTGGAAACGTCTGGGGAAGGTTATGGCGCAGTAGACTACCAATTAGCGATCTCGAAGGATCAGCAGTTCATCTATGTTGCCGATCCTGACAGCGGAGAAATCAGCGTCTACCAACTGCGTGACGGTGCTGAAGGAAAAACGCTGGTCCACACGGACACGAAAACGCTGGAAGGCGTTAACGCGCTCTATCTTAACGCCGACGGTAGCCAGCTTTATGCGCTGAGCAGCGAAGGCGAGTTGCAGATTTATAGTGTAAGCACGTCGACAGGGGCGCTGAAGGAAGGCGGCCAGATTCAGAATATTGGCGATACGCGTGGCATGGTGTTGTCACCCGATGGACAATCACTCTTGATCGCTGGTGAGGCCATCCAGCGCTTTAGCGCATTACGAACTTATCTCTATGGCAGCGAATTACCCTTTGCCGACCATATCGCGCTTTCCGATAGCAATCTGGATGTGTTAAACGGCGGTGCAGGCAACTATAAAGGTGCCACGTTGACCATTGGGCGTGAAACGCCTTCCGCAGACGATAGATTTGGCCTAAGTGCAGGTAACAATCTGACGCTGCAGGATGGAAAAGTTCTGCAATTAGGCACGGAGATTGGGACATTCACGCAGAATCAGGGCGTACTCAGCGTGACGTTTACCACCGAGGTGACGAAAGAAACTGCCAATGCAGTCCTGAAACAAATTACCTACCGCAACGTCAGCAACCAGAGCGCCACCGAAACCGTCGCGCTGACGGTGACCGCGAACGATGGCGAGCTGAACAGCACGGTAACCACGGTCGCGCTGCTGCTGACCGCTAACAGTGTGCCAACGCTGGTTAGTCAGGGTGGAAGCAATCTGACGCTGGATACGCGCGGCTCCTCCGTCACGCTATTCAAAGACACCGCGATTAACACTGGGGAAGCTGGACAGGCGCTGACAAAATTGTCGATCGGTATTGATGGCCTAAACAACCCGAATCAGGAGTACCTGACGGTGGATGGCACAGTCATCGATCTGAGTAAGGACAGCGCGGGCACCACGGCTAGCGGTTACCAGTATACCTACACCTATAACGCCCTGAGCGGTGAGTCTTCACTGGTGCTGAGCAGCGTTCAGGGCATTAGCAGCATGGCGATGATGACGCTGGTCGACGGTCTGAGCTATTCGGCTGGCAAAGAGAGTACCAGCGCCAGCGGCTTGCGTACCATTACGCTAACCGAGTTGCAGGATAACGGCGGCACTGCCAATGGCGGGAGCGACACCGCGACGCTGGCGATCTCCAGCAGCATCAATCTGGCCTTAAACGATGCGCCTGCGGTTGATGCAATCTATTCCCCTGACGCCACGCTGTTTTACAACGCGGGTACGCTAAGCGGTTACAACGAGCGCGTTTCGGCGATCAGTGTCTCTCAGGATGGTAAAACCCTGCTGGTCACCGGTAGCGAAGGGAACAATAACAGCGGCAAGACTTATCTACGCGTTTACGCCCGTGATGCAGAAACCGGCGAATTGACGTTGCTACAAAGCTTCACGCAGGGCGAACAGGACGATCCGTCCACCCCTGCGATTGAGGTTAATGGTCTGAACACCATCACTACGCTGACGCAGTCGAAAGATGGCTCCAGCGTGTATGTCGCGGGAGGAAGCGGAAGCGCCTACTCGCTGGTGCAATTTAGCCGCGATACCACGACAGGCCAACTGAGCTATGTCGGGATTGTCGCTACGCAGGGCGTGAATGGTGTTAGCGGTCTGGATGCGGCAGTGTCTGAGATTGTGCTGTCCGATGATGGCACGTCGCTGTATGCCATTAACGGCGTGACGCCAGTCGATGGTGCGACCACTAAAAACGCCGTTGTTTTCTTCTCGCGCGATACCACCTCCGGTGCGCTGACGTTTGTCGGTTCACTGGTTGGTAGCGATACCATTCCGCTGAAAAGCCCAAGCGGTATTGTGCTGTCCAGCGATGGCACATCGGCCTATCTCTCTAACCTAGGGAATCACAGTATTACCGTGCTGTCGCGCGATGCGGAGTCGGGTTCTCTGGATTACGTCACCACGATCAATAAAAGCACCATAGCGGCTGATGTGAACAGCGCGGAGATTCCGCAAAACGACCGCTACCTTGAGGGGTTGCAGGATATCGTTATCTCACCGGATAACCGTTTTGTGTATGTGTCATCAAACTCGCAGGGCACTGTGTCGATTTTCAGCCGTGATGCAGATACAGGGGCGTTGACCTACGCCGGGACGTTGAATCTGTATAGTGCAGGCCATATTCCTGCGAACGCGCTGGCGTTACGTGAACTGGTGATTTCCGAAGATGGTTCGGCGCTGTATGTCGCAGCGTTCGGCAGTAAGTCGCTACTGGTACTGAGCCGCGATAGCGATTCCGGCGCGTTAACCTACCGCAATAGCGTTGAGCTCTCCGTTAACACTGTCAACCATCTCGCCGTCAGTGCGGATGGTAAGAATATCTATGCTGGGGTGAGCACTTTCTTTGCCGGGCTGAATGTGCTCACTGCGGCAGCAAATGCACCTTATAGCCAGACAGCGGACATGCCGTTTACCACGAGCGTCACGCTGTCAGACCGAGAACTGGATGCTGCCGATGACTACAATGGCGCGACGATTGCGATTAGTCGTAATGGCGACGCATCGGCAAATGACCATTTTGCTTTCCAGAGCGGAGGCGACCTGACGCTGTCCGGTAGCGACATTCAGTATCAGGGCGCGACAATCGCCACTTTTAGCGTGAGCGAAGGCACGGCGAAGATTGTCTTTACCGACAGCGTGACTAAAACGGTCGCCAATCAGGTTCTGCATCAGGTGACTTACCGTAATGATGGTGATGCGGCGGGTGCATCGATTCCACTGAATATCACCCTTAGCGACGGCGGTAAGGAGACGAGTCTGCTATTGACGCTGGTGCAGAATAAACCACCAGTGGTGGATAACGATGCGTATACCCCGCCGTCTGGCGTGGCTGGACAGCATTACGAACAAACGCTTCCTGACGATCTGTTCCGCGATCCTGAAAATGGTGCGCTGACGCTACAGGTCAATGGCCTTCCGGCTGGTTTAACCTTCGATTCAGACACACGCACGATTTCCGGTACGCCAGCACTCAATGGTGCGGGAAGCTTCTCTATTACCGTCGTGGCGACCGATGCATCGGGTGAACAGGCGGAGCAGACGATTACGCTGACTATTGCCTCCGATCCTGCACAAATGCCGGCGCTCGGCGGTGAGTCCAGCTCTCTTCAGAATGACTATGCCCTTGATGGCTATGACTCCAATAATTATGTGGATGTGCTGACAGGCGTAAAAGACAGCCAACTGTCCGCGGATGGCAAAACGCTCTATGTCGTGAGCTCACCTGATAGTGGGTCAGCGGTACTGAGCGTCTTTGTGCGCAATGCGGAAGGGAAATTCACCCTGTCGCAAACCTTCTTCAACTACCGCTCCGTCTATAACAATGAGACAGAGCAAAACGATAACGTGGTAGACAATGCCGGATTGGCCGGTGCGTCAGATGTGATTCTGTCTTCTGATGGACAGTACCTGTATGTGGTGGGCAGTGAAGGCAACGCAGTGGCCCTTTTCCGCGTTGGCAGCGACGGTGAACTGACGCAAGCCGGTATCCTTGACCAAGCGGCGTTGGGCGGGCGTTCGTTGGACGTGCGTTCCCACATTGTTTCGCAAGGCGATTACCTCTATGTAACGGCCGCCCAGTCCAACAGCGATACTGACGGCCGCAGCGTGCTGGTGTTTAAACGCGGTGCAGACGGCATGCTGTCTGCCGTTTCCCAAACCGATAATCTGATTGGTGCGAGCCGTCTTGTGCTGGATCCAACCGGGCGTTATTTGTTTGTTGCCGGCGCTGGGGATGCGGTCGGCGTCACCGCGTTCAGCATCGATGTAGAAGGCAAACTGAGCCAGCTTTCCCAGATTCGTGCTGAAGGTGACAACCTGTACTACATCCGCTCGCTGGCTCTTTCTCCTGACGGTAAAACCCTCTATGCGATTAATTCCGATGGGGAAAGTCACACGCTGAATACCATCACGGTGGGAGCTGATGGGGCGCTGACGCTGGCAGAAACAACGGCAATCACCGATGACGGCGGCGATTCCGGTGAGGCGTTAGCGACCGATCTGGTCGTTTCTGCCGATGGTACGGCCCTGTTCGTGATCGGTAAGAACATTTCTGTATTCTCCCGCGCGGACGATGGCAGCCTGACGCTGAAAGCCACCCTTAGCGGTGGTTGGGATAGCCCGATTGGCATTTCTTTCTCCGATCTGCAAAAGGTGGAACTGAGTGCCGATGGCAAGCAGCTCTACCTGATTGGTGGCGATAAGGTCCATGTTCTGAATGTTGGCATTGCCGGTGCAAGCTATACCGAAGGTAACGATGCCACAGTGCTGCTGCCGTCTGGTCGTCTGTCCGATCCGCAGCTCGATGCGTTAAATAACGGTGTGGGTGATTATCGCGGTGCCAGTATCACCGTTGGTCGGGAAAATGGTGGTCTACCGGAAGACACTTTTGGCTTTAAGGCCGAAAACGGTTTAACGCTTGATGGCAACAACATCATAAAAGATGGCTCTGTAATCGCGACCTTTACTCAAGTGGATGGGGCGCTGACGATTAAATTTATCGCAGCGGTAACCAAAGCCGAGGCGCAGAATGTGCTGCGCCAGATTACTTACCAGAACACCAGTCAGGATCCTGAACAAGCAGGATCGTCGCCGACCTTCACCTTCAGTATTAATGACGGTGACAATAACACCGCTAACATGGATATCACCGTCAATCTCGTTGGCGTGAACGATCCGGCGATATTGAATACAACGGTGCTCAACCCACAGGTTCCGGGCAACGGTGAATTCGTTAAGCTGTTTAAAGATACCCAGATTGACACCATCGAGAGCGGACAAACCCTCTGGCAGGTCGTGTTAACGTTTGATGTCTCAGGGCCTAACGAAACGATTAGCGTGGATGGCAGCACGATTGTGCTCGAAAAATCCAACGGTGTTCCACGCACCGCCAGCGGCTTGCAATATTCTGTTGATGTGAAGGACGGTAAAGCGACGGTCCTCCTGTATGTCGGGAGAGACGCGAGTGGAACCGCCGAGATTATTGACAGCATCGGCTACAACTATCTGGGCAGCGCCCCCAGCGGTGAACGCCATGTCACCCTGATGATCAAGGAAAATAGTTATAACGGAACCGCACCGGAAACTACGCTGGAACAGGCGATTACGCTGACGCTGGTGCCTGCGGCAGAAACCAATACCGCACCGATTATCACGGTTCCAGGGACGACGCCGACGTATACCGAACGCGCTGACCCTATCGTGCTGGCACCGGACGCAACGGTGTCTGATGCGCAGATGGACAAACTCAATGGTGGCAAGGGCAACTACGACGGCGCGACGCTGAAGATTACGCTGGGCGACGGTAAAACGGCGCTGGATAAGCTGGGCTTTAGTGCTGCAAAAAGTGCTGAAAATGGTCTGACGTTATCCGGCAATACGCTTCAGAAAGACGGCGTCACTATTGGTCAGGTTAGTAATCAGGATGGCGTACTGACGATTCGCTTCAACGCGAATGCAGGCACAATCCCGACCACGGAAGACGTGCAGAATACGCTGCGCCAGATTACCTACGCCAGCGACAGTCGTACGCCAGCCGCCCAGGTTGCGGTGACGGTGACGCTGTCCGACCGCTATCTGGAGTCTCAAGCCACGGCCTTGTCGGTAGCGATTACCGCGATCAACGACACGCCTGTCGTGGCGAACGATCCGGTGCTTTCTGCCGATGAACTGCGTTTGGTGAATACCTACACCGCGATTAGCGGGCTGGGCACGTTGACGGCGGCTGCTCGTACGATCGATGGGCTGTCTTTGTATGTCAGCGATGATAAAGGCGCGATTGCCTTATTCCAGCGTGATGCGAACAGTGGCGAATTGACCTATGTGCGCACCTTCGCGGCGGCAGAGGGCGTGACAGGAATAAGCCAGCTACAGGTTTCTGCCGATGGCAACAGCGTGTATGCGTTGCGTGCTGACGGCAATGCGATTGTCTGGTTTAGCCGGAATGGTGAAGGCAATCTGGAACATAAAGAAACCATCGTTGATGTCTACGAGATACACAACAGCAACCTTTACGACATCAAAGGGATCACCCTGTCTGATGATGGCAAGACGTTGTATGTCATCAACAACTACAACCTTCTCTGGTTTACCCGCGACACGGCAACAGGCAAGCTTGATTATGTTGGGCTGGTCGAGGGCGGGATGTGGAGTGAGCCTTACCTGTGGCAATCGAGTGAGGTAGTCAGCCGCGGTAATCTGCTATTTGTGACGACGAACACCAGCAGTGGCTCATCACTGATTGTGTATACGCGTGGTGACGACGGCAAGCCGACGCTATTGGGGAACATCCGCAGCTTTACCGATGCCGCAGACAATACCGTAGAACTTTCAGGGCTGGAGCAACTCACGGTCAGCGCCGATGGCCGCAGCATCTTTGTTGCCAGTGCAGGGCAGATCGATGCCTTCTCGCTGGATACCGCTACGGGAACCTTTACGCACCTTGCTCGCGTTGCGGCAGAAGGCACGGTGAATCATATCGCCCTTGCTGCGGATGCGCGGGTGCTGTACGTCACGCAAAGCGACGGTGCGCTCACTCGCTATGTATTGAACGGCGAGACGCTGACAAAACTCGATACGCTGAAAAACGAGGGTACAGGCTTCACTCATCTGCTGCCAGTTGACGGTGGTCTGATTACGCTCGGCAACGGTGTGTCGGTGCTGGATGAAGCTTCTCGCCTGCCGGTTTATCGCGTTGATGGCCCGGCGGTGATTGTCGCGCCTTCTATCGTTCTCAGTGATGCAGAACTGGATGCACTGAACGGCGGGGCGGGAAATTATCAGGGTGCCTCCATCACGCTACAGCGCGGTGAAACGGCCTCAACAAGCGATCGCTTCGATTTTACTGCGGGTAACGGTTTTACCTTAGCGAATGGCGTCATTAGTAAAGACGGGCAAGCGGTAGCCATCTTCACGCAGGCGGATGGCAAGCTCACCGTGACCTTCACTGCTGCCCTTTCTCGTGCGGATGCGACGGTGCTGGCACGTCAGATTAGCTGGGCGACGAACGCACCGCTGACGGGGAGCGCGACATCGCTGACGTTGATGCTTAATGACGGCGTAGCCGATTCTGCGGCGCAGGCGCTCGACGTTACGCTGTCGAGAGAGGTGAACCTGCCGCCAGTTGGTCATGCAGAGCAGTTCACACCGCCAACGGCACAGGCTGGCACCAACTGGTCTTATACCTTACCGAGTACGCTATTTACCGATCCTGAAAATAATGCGCTGACGTTTACCGTTGATGATGCGCAACTGCCAGAAGGCGTGCGTTTTGATAGTGCAACACGGACGCTCAGCGGCACGCCGTCAACGGCGGGAACGTTCAACCTGACGATTACCGCCAGAGACAGCGCGGGTAACGCGACTGCACTCAATGTGGTGCTGACGATCAATGCCGCCTCGACGCCGGTCGATCCTGGCACACCAGTCGATCCCGGTACACCAACAGAGCCAGTGAACCCCGATAACACCGTGACAGCGGCACCGGTGATACTGGTGCAGCAGGGCGCAAACCTGTCCGTTGATTCGAGTGACAGAGAACGCGAACAGCCGCTGGGCGCGATTGTCGCCGATCTGTCTCGCCCGGAAGCACAACCGCTACCAAGCAACATCGTCACCGAACCTGTACGCCAGCGTGATGCCGATACGTCACGCCAGTCGGATGCCCCTTGGGTGCTCGATCCCGTCATGTCATCGCTGATGCCGACGCTGGAGCAGGTCAATTTCTCTTCACGCGCTGAGGCGTCCCTTCGCGATAACGCCGCGCTGCGTTCGGCTGATTCCAATCTGTTCCTGAGTGTGCGCGGTCAGACAACGTCGCTGGAATCGGCTTTCAGCAGCGTGCAGGGCGCGTTACAGCCGGATGCCTCTGGCACACTCGCTTTTAGCCTGCCGCAGCGCATGTTCAGCGTACGTGAAGGTAATGCCACGCTGACGCTGCAACTGGCGAACGGGCGTCCGCTGCCTGCGTGGGTGCAGTTCGATGCCCACAACAGTGTGGTGCGCATTACCGATGCCAGTGCAGTGCAGGTTAATCAGATCCAACTGGCGCTGAAAGCGCAGGCCGCAGACGGCACCAGCCGAATCGTACCGATTACGCTGCAAACCGGACAGGGCGATGGCGCAGAGAGGGTGACTGACCGTGGCGCGATGCAATTACCCGCACACTCTGTTGTTCCCACTGCCGCAGACCCGGCTGAAAACCGGAATGCAGAACGGTTAGCGCCAGCAGGTAAAACCGCCTTTACCGAACAGTTGCGTCAGCATCAGCCTGAACAGGATGCGCTGCTGGCGGCGCTCAGTGAACTGAGCAGCCTGCGTACATAGCACACGTAGGCTGAATATTAAGACGAGATTTTATTTACTTATACCCTAAATAATTCGAGTTGCGTGAAGGCGGCAACTGCACGAATCCCCAGGAGCTTACACAGGTAAGTGACTGGGGTGAGTAAGGGCAGCCAACGCACAAGCAGCTTGAAGTATGACGGGTATAACCACTAACCCGGGCGCTTGCAGGCGGTAACCAACCCACCGCCTGCAAGATGAAGGGAACAGACAAATAGAAGATGGGGAGAACCCGGGTGAATCAGCACATAGCGCATTTCTGGGATAGCCAGCAACACGACAGTCAGCAGCAGAACGTTCAACACGAGGCTACACCACGCACCGCGGGTTCTCGGGCGTTACGGATCGCAGTAGCTCTTGCCTGTCTGGGGCTGGCTGGCTGTGCCGTCAAACCTGAACCGGTTACGATCGAACAGCAGGTCGCACAGGCGCTGAGCGACAGAACGCAGATGTTCGCTAATCAGGAACCAGTACGCGGTACGATCACGCTGGATGAGGCGATTGCCCGTGCGCTGAAATATAACCTGCAACAGCGGGTCGCGCTGATGGAACAGGCGATGGAAGATGACCTGTTGGGCGTACAGAATCTGGATATGCTGTTACCGAAACTGACCGCACGCGCTGGGTTACAAACCCGCGATAACGTGGCCGGTTCCAGCAGCCAGTCGGTCACCACTGGACGGCAGTCGCTGGAAGCGTCCACCAGTCAGGATCAGACCATGCGCACCGCCGATCTAACGATGAGCTGGAACGTGCTGGACTTCGGTATTAGCTATTTCAACGCCAAAGTACAGGCGAACAAATCGCTGGCGGCGGAAGAGCGTCGTCGTCGCGTGGTGGCCGATATTACCCGTCAGGTGCGTACCGCTTATTGGGAAGCGGCCACGGCACAGCGTTTGCAGCCGGAAGTGACCACCGCGCTGACGCAGGCGCGTCAGGCACTGGAATATGCGCGTCAGACGGAACAGCAACGCCTATTGGCA
The DNA here is from genome assembly GCF_020166435.1 of Pectobacterium versatile. Classification (GTDB taxonomy): domain Bacteria; phylum Pseudomonadota; class Gammaproteobacteria; order Enterobacterales; family Enterobacteriaceae; genus Pectobacterium; species Pectobacterium versatile. The sequence goes on from NZ_JAINZP010000013.1 coordinate 30,561, forward strand.
CCGGTTGAAGCGCTGCGTTTCCAGAAGAACATGCTGGAGATGGTGCGCCAGTTGGAGATTGTCGACAGCGATCTGGTGGTGGCGAAATCCCGTCTGGCGGCGCTGATGAACCTGCCACCGTCGAGCAAATATGACGTCGTTGTGCCGAGCGAAAGCAGCCTGGTCGCGCCGAAGATGGCCTACTCGCTCGACGATTTGGAAAACTTCTCGATGGTTAAGCGCCCGGAAGTGCGTGAAGAGAGTTATCTGGCCCGCAATAGCGTACTGGAAACCCGTAAATCGCTGCTGCGTCTGCTGCCGGGCGTGTCGCTGTTTGCCGGTATTAACGGTGACAGCAACAGCTATCTGGTTAATCACCAGTGGGCGAACGCGGGCGTTCAGGTCAGTGGTAACCTGCTGAACGTGCTGTCGTGGTCATCGGTGAAACGAGCCGGACAGGCGAATGAAGATCTGGCAGAAGTTCGTCGTCAGGCGCTGCGCATGGCGGTGCTGACGCAGGTGAACGTCGCCTGGCAGGAATATCAGCAGAGTACGCAGATGTTTGGCCGCTATCAGGAACTGGCGCGGATTCAGCGCGGCATCCTTAATCAGACCACGCTCAGCGTACAGCATCGTGCCGAAACGCAGATGGAACAGGTGCGCGTCAGCACGGAAACCATTCTGACGACCCGCGCGCGTGACCGCAGCTTTGCCGATGTGCAGAACGCGCTGGGCGCGGTGTATCAGGCTGCTGGGCTGGATGTGCTGCCGGATAACGTGAACGATGTCAGTCTGGCGGCGCTGAGCAGCTCAATTGCCCGCACCACGGGTAACCTTGAGAAAGGCGGCGTTGCGGTGCCACGTCTGTCCCTGTCAACACCAGCTACGCCTGCCACCACGACGGCTTCGGCTAAAACAGCATCCACTCCATCCGCAGCACCTGTAGTGAAGCCGGTTGCCTCGTCGACGACGGCATCGTCTGCTGCGACATCGTCGGCTGGCGCGGGTAAGCCTTATCGCGTGGTGAACACGGATATGTGGGATAACCTGCAATCCCTACAGGCGGGAGGTTCGCGTTAATGGCTTTCGGCATGATGCGTCCGCTATTGCTGGCCAGTGTGTTAGGTCTGCCCCTGTTGGGGCAGGCTGCGACAACGGGAGACATTCGCGTACAGCTTAGCGCACAGCGCTATACCGTGTTATCCAGCGAAATTGCGGGGAAAGTGACGGATATTGCGGTGAAAGAGGGTGAACACTTCAAGCAGGGCGATACGCTGGTGACATTTGACTGCACCGTGCTGCGCGAAAAACTGAACTACTCAAACGCCGCAGAGAATGCCGCGCGTAAGAAGCTGGCGATTGCCGATCGGCTGGATAAGCTCAATTCGATCAGCCTGTCGGATGTCGATCAGGCGCGATCGTCGGTGTCGATGGCGCAGGCCGAAAGCGGCGTCAATCGCGCCATGCTGCAACGCTGTGCCATCAAAGCCCCGTTCTCTGGTCGCGTAACGGAAACCAAGGTGAAGCGTTGGGAATCCGTGCCGGAAGGCAAAGAGCTGTTGGCGATTTATGATGACAGCGCGTTTGAGCTGGAAATGATCGTGCCATCGCGCTGGCTGGTGTGGCTAAAACAGGGCAGCGCCTTTCAGGTCACGCTGGATGAAACTGGTCTGAGCTATCCGGCGGAAATCAGCCGCCTTTCTTCGGCGATCGATCCGGTCAGCCAGTCGGTAAAAGTCTTTGGTCGGATTACCCAATCCACCGCTGGATTACTGCCGGGGATGAGTGGCGTAGCGCAAATTAGTGACGTAGCACAGACAGTGCCGCCTGATGCCGGTAGCGTGTCGCCATGACCGAACGGAACACGACAGCAGCACAAACTGAACAGGATACCCGGCTGGCACTGCTGGCCGAGCTGTTGCAGCTGCAAAGCCGTGCCAGAGCGCGTGAAACGCTGGATGAGCTGGCGTTTTTCATCGTCAACGAGACGCATAATTTAGTGAAGTATCGGCAGGCGCTGCTGTGGGACTGTGATAAACGGCGCTTGCAGGCGGCTTCCGGGCTGGCCTCGCTCGATCACAACGCGCCGTTTTGTACCGAATTTAGCCGCCTGTGCCGTCAGTGGCAGGAAGAGGGGCGTCAAACGCAGGCGCTGCAATGCCGCGAGCTGCCTGCTGATGATCAGATTTTGTGGCAGGAGCATCTGCCGGAATTTTTACTCTGGCTACCGCTGCGTTTAGCGCAGGGCGATACGCCGCTGGTGCTGGTGTTAGCACGGGACAGCGCGTGGCTGCCAGCCGAGATCGTGCTGCTGGAAAAACTGGCGGACGCGTATGCTCACGCGTGGGCGAGTTTGCAGAAAAAACGTCGGCGGCAGACGAATACCAGCCCGAAGAAGCGTCGTTTGATTCTGGCTGGGATCGTGCTGCTGGCGCTGATCTTATTGATCCCCGTTCGCCAGTCGGTGCTGGCTCCGGCTGAGATCGTCGCGCATCGTCCGGTGATGGTGCGCGCCCCCGTGGCGGGCGTGGTGGATGACATTCTGGTACGGCCTAATCAGGCCGTTAGCGCCAATCAGCCGCTGGTGCGACTGGACGTGCGCGAACTGGAAAACCGGCTGGAATCGGCCCGACAGGCTTTTGCTACCGCTGATGCTCAGTATCGTCAGGCACAGCAGCAGGCGCTGTTCGATGCCAATAGCAAGGCCAGTCTGGCCGTGCTGCAAAGCCGCCGTGAACAGGCGCAGAGCGAGATGGACTTTCTGCAACGTCAGCAGGAACGCATGCAGCTCGCTTCCCCGCGCGACGGCGTGGCGATTTTTGACGATAGCAGCGACTGGATTGGGCGCTCGGTGGCGGTGGGAGAACGTATCATGATGATCGCCGATCCGCACGATGTTGAGCTGGAGATCCAGTTGCCCGCGGCGGATGCGATTGCGTTGGAAAACGGCGCGGATGTGCGCCTGTTCCTCAATGTAGCGCCGAATTCGGCACAGGACGCGCGGCTGGAGCAGATTGGCTATCGCGCCGCGCCGACGCCGGACAATGTGATGGCCTATCGGTTGCGGGCACGCTTTACACAGGATGATCCGCAACTGCGCGTGGGCCTGAAAGGAACCGCCAAGCTGTACGGTAAACGCACGGTGCTGTTCGTTTACCTGCTGCGTAAACCGCTGGCGTCACTGCGCGTCTGGTTGGGTGTCTAACGATGGCCGGAGGTGCGACGTCGGCCGCTGGGCTCAGCCCGCTGCGCGATGAACTGATCCTGCACGCTGGCCCCGCTAACCGTGACGGATCGCCTAGCTGGACGCTGGAAGATCCGCTACGTGGCCTCTATTTTCGTATCGGCTGGGCGGAAATGGCGATGCTATCGCGCTGGTCGATGGGGAACGCGGCGCAGATCGTGGCCGAGGTTAACCAGACTTCTGCACTGACGCTCGATGACAGCGATGTGCAGTATTTCAACCGTTTCTTGCAGGCCAACAGCCTGACGCGGGTTTCTGGCGATGAGGCAATGGCGCAGTTTTCCCGTCAGGTGGAACAGTCGCGCGTTTCGATCTGGCGCAAGCTGTTGAAGAACTATCTATTTTTTCGCATTCCCTTGTGGCACCCCGATCGCTTTCTGGGCGCGACCTTACCGTGGATCGAGCCGTTTTTCAGCCGGACTTTTCTCAAGCTGACGCTGCTGGTGGCCGTGCTGGGGCTATTCCTCGCCGGACGCCAGTGGGAAACGTTCAAGCATACGTTTCTGCATTTCTTCACGCTGGAAGGCGCAGTGCTGGCAGGGCTGACGCTGTGTTTTACCAAGATTCTGCATGAGTTCGGCCATGCCTACACCTGCAAGCGCTTTGGTGCGCGGGTTGCTACGATGGGCGTCGCGTTTCTGGTGATGATGCCGGTGCTGTACACCGATACGTCTGGCTCGTGGAAACTTACCCGCCGTCGGGAGCGGATGGCGATTGGCGCAGCGGGCATGATGACCGAGCTGGTGCTGGCGGCGTGGGCGACGCTGGCATGGAGCTTCTTGCCAGACGGCATGCTGCGCAGCGCCGCGTTTATGCTGGCGACGACAACCTGGATTATGACGCTGGCGATTAACCTCAGCCCGCTGATGCGCTTCGACGGCTATTTCCTGCTTTCCGATGGATTACAGATGCCGAACCTGCAAAACCGAGGCTTTGCTATCGGCCGCTGGCAGATGCGGGAATGGCTGTTCGGCTTAGGCGATGCCCCGCCGGAGCACTTTCCCCGCTGGCTGCAACGTACGCTGGTGGGCTATGCCTTTGCGGTGTGGATATACCGTTTCTTCCTGTTTACCGGTATCGCGATTCTGGTTTACCACATGACATTCAAACTGCTGGGGATGCTGCTTTTCGCGATTGAAATCGGCTACTTCGTGGTGATGCCGGTGGTGAATGAAGTACGCGAGTGGAGTAAACGCCGTAAGGATTATCGTATGAACCGTAATATGACGACAACGCTGACTGTGAGCGCTGTGATTCTGCTCTTGCTGATGATTCCCTGGCAGCGTGGCGTGTACGCCCCAGCGCTGCTGCGGGCGGAACAGCAAAGCAGCCTGTATATGCCCGTACCTGCGATGATTCAGCGCATTGACGTACAGGTTGGTCAGCCCGTGCACGCCGGGCAGACGCTGTTTACGCTGTCGTCTGACGCGCTGGCGCACGAACGGCAACAGCTGGAACGACAAATCGCTACGCTGAACTGGCAAAGCACCTTTCAGGTATTTAACAAGGAAGCGGCTGGCGATCACCAGCGAGTAAAGCAGGAACACGAAGCGGCGCTGCAAAAATTACAGGTATTGCAGCGCCAATCTGAACAACTGACGGTGCGTGCGCCGATAGACGGCGTGGTGGCAGACATGGCGACACCGCTGGAAACGGGTGAGTGGCTGGGGCAGGGGGAATGGCTGGCGGTCGTCACCAAGCCAACCGGCGGGCTGGTGGAAGCGTTCGTGTCGGAAAAAGACTGGCAGCGGCTCCGCACGGGCGCAAAGGGGACGTTTTATTTACAGGACGTGAACCGCTCGTCGCTGCCGCTCACTATTGTGGAGATTGCCAGCACGGCAACCCGCGATCTGAACGCCGCGCCGGAGTTGGCATCGATTTACGGCGGCGATATTGCCACGTTGAGCGACGCACAGCGCAAGCTGCATCCTGAACAGGCCGTTTATCGCGTGTTGCTCAGTCTGCCTGACGATTATCGTGCCCAGCCGCAGGTGCTGCGTGGCACGGTGGTGATGGACGGTGAGGCGCAAAGCCTGCTGATTCGCGGCTGGAAAGTGGTGTCCGCCGTACTGATTCGCGAGCTGTCATTCTGATCAGTTTTAATTTCTGCGATGTCGATCCTGACTTTCTTCCTGCTATTGCCAGATTCTTGTTGTTGCTGGCAGTGGCGTGAAGGAGGGGGCTTATCCCCTCGATTATGTTGTTCCTGTTATCTCCATTCTATCTGTTTAAAATAGCTGATTTTTTTACATTAGTGGCAAGGCTGCGACGTGACATCGAGATACACGGGGCTACCACGGTGCGAGGTGTCCCTGCGGGAACCTCATCACCGTGTTTCCCCTAATATCTGGCATTGACCGTTACCTTGAACCGCCGCGATGAAAATTATGATTTAACTGACTGAACACAAGAGGGCTGACTGTGAAGCGATCTGTCTTGTTGTTGGTGGGGGCCATGCTGGCACCCTATGGCTATAGCGCGCAGGATAATGCGGTGTCGTTATCCGTTTCTGGTTTGAATACCATTCTGGATAATGGCTTGCTAAAAGTCGCGTTTGGGGAGGATGGCAGCGCGGTAAGCATGGTGACGGGAGGCAAAAATATCGTCACTAACCTGTCCGGCGCGGTGCGCGACCCGAGTAAAACGCGTAGCGCTTATCTCGATTACTATATTAACGATGCTCATGCTAAAGGCGTCAAAGATTTTGTCCCCGAGCGGGTAGAGGTGCTGCGCAACGATCGAGATATAGCGCATGTGGCCTATATCGACGACCGGGACGGGCTGTTACGACTTGAATATCACCTGATTATGCGTCGCGGCGTTAGCGGGCTTTATAGCTATGTCGTTGCTGAGAATAGCGGAAGTCAGGACGTTAAAGTCAGTGAATTGCGTAACGTCTATCGCTTCGATCCCGCCCGGTTAGATCATCTTTACAACGGCGATCGTCAGGGTAAGCCGCTGCTCTACAGCCAGCTTGAAGCGTCGCCGAAGGTGCAGGATGAAACCTGGCGATTGCCGGATGGCAGCATTTATTCCAAATATGATTTTGCCAGTTACATGCGTGCTGCGCCTTTCTGGGGCGTTTTCGGTAATGGTGTGGGCGCGTGGCTGATTCACGGCAATCGGGAGTATTTCTCCGGCGATGCGCTCAAGCAGGATCTGCTGGTGCATCAGGATGCGATCATCCTGAACTACATGACGGGCTCGCACTTTGGTACGCCGGATATGGTCGCCCCGCCGGGCTGGAAAAAATTCTACGGTCCGTGGCTGCTGTATATCAATCAGGGCGATACCGAACAAATGCTGGCGGATGCTCAGCGCCAGGCGCTGACGGAAGCTGTCGGTTGGCCGTACAACTGGGTCAACGATTCCCGCTATGCGCGCGATCGCACGCAGGTGAGCGGACGCATTGCCAGCCAGCAGCCGGTGACCATCGTGCTTTCGTCATCGCTGGATGAACCGTTCGATGTGCAAACCCGTGGCTATTCGTATCAGGCAACGACAGACACGCAGGGGAATTTTGTAATCCCTCATGTTCGCCCGGGCAATTACCATCTGGCGGTATACGCCAACAGCGGTACGCAGCCGGGAATATTAGCAGAACAAACGCTGTCCGTTTCCGGTGATAAGCAAGTGCTGCCTGTGATAACCCTACCGAAAGCCGAACCGGTTGTTTGGGCGATTGGGCAGGCCAATCGGCAGGCGAGTGAATTCCGCTTTGGCAATGAGGCCCGCAACACCCGCTGGCAGCATGAGGTTCCTGCAAACCTGACGTTCGATATTGGCCGCAGCGACTATCAGCACGACTGGTATTACGCGCAGACCAAACCGGGAAAATGGGATATCCGTTTTGCCCTGCAACCTGAGAAAAAAAACTATTTCCTGAATATCGCACTGGCGGCAGCGAGCAACAGCGGCATGAGCGAGCCGACCATGCCACAGCTGGCGATAGCAGTGAACGGCAGCACGTTGGAAACGCTGACTTACGAAAACGACAAAGCCATTTATCGCGGAGCGCTACAGAGTGGTCGTTATCACATCGCCCGCATCCCTGTGTCATCCCGCTTTCTGAAAAACGGCAACAACACAATCACGCTGCAATTAAAAGGCGGCAGCGTGATGTATGACGTGGTGACGTTAAGCGAAGAGTAAACTCGGTTTTTACAATATGAAATATTGGCCTAGAGAACTGGGAAACTCTGAGTTTGGTGATGCGTTCAAAGCCAGTGCGAAGTGTTGTTAAATCAGCAAGCAGAAAGCTAATGATTTCACCTGCGTCCCTAGGTTTATAGATGCTAGGGGCGCTGGGTGATAATATTTTTATGCTGTTACAAAGAGATCTCTTTCCATTTTTCTACGGTGTGCAAGCCCTGGTATTTCTTTCCCACCAGCGTGATCCCATTTTGAAAACTCAGTGGCTGCAAGTGTATAATTACCTTGATTCAGGTACTTTAATAATGTTGATTTTCGTACATTCTCAATACCGATATTAAAAGCGAGGCTGACCAACGCATCAAATTGGTTTTGATTAAGAGGTACGGTAACAATAGTATTAATATCACGTTCAAAACATTTAAGGTCTTCGTGTAACAAATCCTCCGCTTGATTATTCGATAATTCTTCAGGAAAATGTTCTCCTGGTAGGAGCAGATGTCCATAGCCAATCGTCCATTTCCCAACCACATCCTGATATTTTTTAAGTCTGAGCCCTTCAAATGTTTTTATCAGTTCTAAACCTGGTTGGCCGATTTTATGCGGTACGTTTTCCATAGCAAACTCCATATATAAACGTTAAAATTGGTAATTAGTCGGTGAACCATTGTCTTTAATTATGGGGGCTGTCACTACCTGAATTCCATTAAAAAAATAAGATACTGTGTATGGGGATCTGAATTTCTGTCAGGAATTTTGATATTAATAACCTTTTTTTCACAATGCCTAAACCATCGTGTCAGAATGCCAGGTTTTCCGACATATAATATATCTGGCTGGCATTTTAAACTGTATGCAAAAAAGGAAATGTGTAGCGTGCTTTGGTAACAATGACAGTCCAGAACAGGCAGAAGGTTATTTAGTGGTTGCTGGGTACGCCAACTGAGATCAATAAGTCGGTTCACATACTGATGCGCCATATCATGATCAATCTTACGCTGCGCATGTTGGTGCGATCGATAAATATTGTCGGCTATCTGTATGATAGATATGCGCATGATCAATCAATCCATAATGGCTTACGTTCAAAATCAATGTGATAAACCAACCATTGTTGTATCACCTGATGTTCTCCCATATTGAGTAAGATAAAGTTTTTCTCAATACCAATGATTCGTCCCTTCGGAGATTCCGAAAGACAGCGATTTACTAGATCTGTCGCCCGCAGAGCATCTTCTTCCGAGTAAGGAACAGAGGGGGTTGGGTTACCGATAGCAATGCGCTTTACAAATCGAATGCCTGAGAGGTCAAAAACCTGTGATGTCATTCAATTTCTCCTTACCAACAAGTTGATAGATATAGGGTAAGAAGAGATCTTACCCTGAGTTTATATATCCGTCATACTTCAAGTTGCATGTGCGTTGGCTGTATTACTCGGCCCTTCCATGTGCCTCGCCCTAAAGAGCCAACGCTTTTTGTTGTTCAAAACGTTAACGTTTTGTCCTGAAACTCGAATTATTTAGGGTATAGTCTACTTGCTGTCGGCGTCTTTGTTCGTGTTAGCTTGAGGTTTGGCGACAGGTTGAATGATGGTCTGCATAATATCAAGCACACGAGAAAGGCCTTCAGGCATACCTTCATCAGCAGCATGGACTTCAATATGGTATTTTGCCGAATTATCCGTCTTTCTGGTGCTTTCCTGATGGGCACTGACATTACCTTTTATTTTCACACCCCAGCCAAATAACCCACCGCCTGCATTGAGTCCTGTGCTTTCATCTGATGATTTTTTTTCTTCTACGGCTGATTTTACTTCCATATCGAAAGTAATATCGACTTTCTTTACCGACAATGCAGGTATATTGACAATAGAAAGCAACGGGACATTAATTTCCATATCTTGAAGGATATTGATGATTCCTTCATTGGTTTGTTGTGGAATGTTCTGTTGGTATTCAAATTTAATATTTCTCACTTCTTTTTTATCAATAATATTTTCATTACCATCTTTGTAAGTCGTAATAAAACCGATTTCATTGATAAAATCCACAGTGGCCTTTGCCATCATAACCTGAGCCTCACATGCTGCCTGCAGTGGCGCACCGATGAGTGCATTCATCGGAAGACCATTAAATTGATTCGCGATTTCATTTGCCATGATTGTGATTCCTTCAGCTGTGGGTTAATTCATTGTGAATGATGTATTTAATTAATTATTTTTTGGCTTTTTTTATGTGGAATCACTTTGATAAATCATCATTACGGTTGTTCTTTCCCTGTTTTTTTCCCGTATAAAAATAACCTTGAGCATTGTTTATCAGTTCGTTCACCATTCTGGAGACACCTTCAGGTGTGTCCTGATGAACAATTTCTATTTTTATCTTGGCTAATAGGCTATTTTTGTTTTTTATGATTCCACTACCAAGATCTACTTGCAGAGATGGTTGCTCCTCTAATAGTTCGGGTTTGTCTTGAACATCATTAGCGAATAGCTTTATCTGTTCATTATTATGACCTGGTTCGAACTCATCAAGATTGGTGAGCCCTACTTCAAATTCGGCGGAGGCTTTTTCAATCCGCACGCTACTGAGTGGAACCAGATTAATAAAGGGAACGCAATAGTAATCAATATCATCATCTGTTGCACCTTCGCGACGAGAAGGAAGACCGATTTTCAATCTGCGTGGGAAAATTCCTGGCAGCATATTTTTTTCATCGCTGACAGACAGATCGGGATCTTTTCTACGTTTTTTTTTAAAAAAACGTAGAATATTTAGCGATTGCGCTTCGGCAACATCATCTTGTGCCTGTGCCATTGATTTAGCTAAAGCGGTAATAATACTGCTTAAAGACGTGTTTTTTGCCATGACTATTCTCGCACTCTGAATGTTGCAGGAGATATTGTACAGCGCTATTGCTATTCCCATGGATATGCGTAAATGACGTTTACACATATCTAGATTATTCGAAAGTAGCTCATTTGGCATCACCCTTTTTCTGATTAATTTTTCACCCCTAATAAAACCCCCTGTGTTTTTACTGTATAAATTTGCATTTAAATGTGGTTTTATTACTAAGGCTTGATTATTCTATGTCTGACTCACCCCTCGTAGGGGGGGGTAATTTATTGTTTTACATTTGTTTTTATTTTTTTGTTACCACTTCACCCCCATGAACAGAATTTTTTATGAAAAGAGGGGGTGATGTTAATTTTTATATTTACAGAGTGAGAAAAATCACAGTATATACAGTGATTCAGATGAAGTAATTATTAGTATTAAAACTATTCCATTAGCTACCTGGTTCATTATTATGAATGAATTATTAAATTTTATTGCGCAGCGAGAAGGCGAAGCGATCAATTTTCATCGGGAATTGGTTCGTCGTCCTGCTATTAATCCTGAACATGGTGGTGAAGGAGAAGAAATAAAGGCAAGGTGGATAGAGGAGTGGCTATATCAAAATGGTCTTTGCCGCGTTCAGCGTATGGATGCGTTGGACGTTCAGGCGAATAATAAATTAAGACCCAATTTGGTGGCGCATTTTCTTCCTGCGGGGTGCAAGCACACGCTATGGTTAGTTACGCATATGGATATTGCCGCTCCGGGGCCACTGGAACATTGGATGAGCGATCCGTTCATCTTGCGTATTGATGGTGATAGATTGTATGGCAGGGGCGTAGAGGATAACAATCAGGGAATTGTCTCGGCCTTATTATTGCTGGATGCCATAAAGCAACTGAAGATAACGCCGCCAATGGGGATTGGGATTATTTTTACCAGTGCTAGTATTATTGATTACACGAAAGGTATCAGCCATGTTTTGAATAAAATCCCACAGTTATTTCGGGCTGATGATCTGATTGTGGCACCCGATTATGGCAATGAGAACGGCAGCATTATTGAAATTGGCGAAAAGTGCAATGCTTGGGTGCGTATTGATGTCAAAGGCCGAGCATATCATGCTGGGTTTAGTGAGGGGCCAAACTGTTTTGAGGCAGCTGCTCGCTTTATTTCCCGCTTGAAGCACGTACGTCGTCGTTATGCTTGCCCTGACCCATTCTTCTTCCCTCCCACATCAACGATAACCCCAACACATTCTGAAACCAACAGTACGGGGCTGAACCATGTCCCTGCCAATTTTGTGTTTTACCTTGATATTCGCCTGATGCCAAATTGTAGGCTGGAATCGGTGATGAATGACCTACAGCAATTAGCTCGCCTTATTGAAAAACAGGAAAGGGTTTTGTTCACCTTTTCTCCTATAGAGATCACGCCAGAGGCACCGATTACTTCCGGACACTCACCGGTAATTCGTATCCTCTCGGATGCTATCGAGAAAGAATTAAGTGTTACGCCACGTCTGGTCGGGGTTGGTGGGGTGACAATGGTGTCTGTGATTCGTTCTCTGGGATTGCCTGTGGCAGTATGGGGGATCCAGCAATCCAGCAAGAATCAAGTAAATGAAAGTATCAGTCTTAAGGCCCAGTTAGAACAAACTCGTATTTTTGCCCGAATGTTATACACATCGCCGCTAAAATTATCCAAGATGATGCCGCCTCAATCGATTCCTTGTGTGGGAGCAAAAAATATCACACCTGCGGAACAATCGGTCGCCAGGTTAGTAGGGCTTGGCATGAGTAATGAAAACATGGGTGAACAACTCAATTTGAGCGTCAACACGATTAGAACGCATTTGAAAAATCTCTACCGCAAAACGGGTGCTAGTAATCGGCGAGAATTACAGCGTTTGTTTATTTTGAAGTAAGGGTATGCGGTTGGCTTCAGACTATTTATATGCCTTAATTTGAGTTATCTATTAGCGAGTGGTTAAAAATAATTGGCTTAAATTTCAATGATATAAATGATTTTTTTCAGAAAAAAACTGACCCGTATTGTACGGGCCAGTGAGAGGGAATCTAGTGGGAACTGCTGCGTGATGCGCCGACGCCGGTTTGTGAGCGGACAAACTGCGCATGGAAGCGTGCGCGTTCCTGCTGTCCGGCTTCGGAGCGATCGGTGATGGAGAAGAACCAGATACCGATAAACGCGACCAGCATGGAGAACAATGCTGGATAATCATAGGGATAAATAGGGGTGGCATGACCGAGGATTTTCACCCAGATCGTCGGCCCCAATATCATCAAAATTACAGCCGTCAACAGACCCGCCCAACCGCCAATCATCGCTCCGCGTGTAGTCAACTTAGACCAGTACATGGAGATGATAATAATTGGGAAGTTACAGCTCGCAGCGATGGAGAACGCTAACCCAACCATGAAGGCGATGTTTTGGTTCTCAAACAGGATACCGAGCGAAATAGCCACCACACCCAGTACCAGTACGGTGATTTTTGAGACTCTCAGCTCATTGCGCTCCGTCGCTTTTCCTCTCTTGAACACGTTAGAGTAGAGATCGTGGGACACGGCAGACGCACCTGCTAGTGTCAGCCCAGCAACGACGGCCAGAATGGTGGCAAAGGCCACGGCAGAGATAAAGCCGAGGAAGAAGTTGCCGCCGACGGCATCGGCCAAATGCACAGCTGCCATGTTATTCCCACCGATGAGCGCGCCTGTCGCGTCTTTAAACGCTGGATTGGCGCTGACCAGCAGAATAGCGCCGAAGCCGATGATGAAGGTCAGGAAGTAGAAATAGCCCATGAACCCCGTGGCGTAGAACACGCTTTTTCGTGCTTCTTTCGCATCGCTGACGGTGAAGAAACGCATCAGAATATGCGGCAGACCGGCCGTACCGAACATTAGGCCCAGCCCGAGAGACAGCGCGGATATCGGATCAGAAACCAGTCCTCCAGGACGCATAATTGCTGCCCCTTTTGGGTGAACTGCTACCGCCTGTTTGAACAGCTCGTCAAAGCTGAACCCCACGGATTTCATCACCATGACGGCCATGAAGGTGGCACCGAACAGCAGCAGGACCGCTTTGATAATTTGTACCCATGTGGTGGCGAGCATACCGCCAAACATTACGTACATCACCATCAGAATCCCGACCAGCACCACCGCGACATGGTAGTTGAGGCCGAACAGCAGCTCGATGAGTTTCCCCGCGCCCACCATCTGCGCAATGAGGTACAGAGCCACAACCACCAGCGAACCACAGGCGGAGAGGCTGCGGATCGGGCGCTGTTGCAAACGGTAAGATGCGACGTCAGCAAAGGTGTAGCGCCCGAGGTTACGTAGCCGCTCTGCGATCAGAAACAGAATAATCGGCCAGCCAACTAAAAAGCCGAGTGAATAAATCAGGCCGTCGTAACCGGAGGTGTAGACCAGCGCAGAAATACCGAGGAAGGATGCAGCGGACATGTAGTCACCTGCAATCGCCAGTCCGTTCTGGAAACCGGTGATGTTGCCGCCTGCCGTGTAGTAATCACTGCGTGAACGCGTTTTCTTCGATGCCCAGTAAGTGATATACAGCGTGCCGCCAACGAACAGCAGAAACATCACGATAGCCTGAATATTCAACGGCTGGCGCTGGACATCCCCCGTGAGTGCATCTGCTGCCCATGCAAGCATTGGCAGCGTCAAAAGTCCGAACAGTATCATAAAGCGTATTTTCATTGCTTTACCTCATCCAGTAACTGCTTGGTCAGACGATCAAATTCACCGTTAGCGCGATACACATAAACGCCTGTCAGAATGAAGGAAATCGCAATCAATCCCACGCCAATTGGAATACCACGGGTAATGCTGGAACCTAGAGCAATCGGCGTTCCCAGCCAGCCAGGTGCAAAGGCGATGAGCAGAATAAAGCCGACATAAAGCACCAGCATGATCAGTGAAAGAAAAGCGGCAAAACGCTGTCGCTTGTTGACCAGTTCTCTGAATAAGGGGTGACTTTCAATCCGTTGATAAATGGCATCATTCATCGTAAGTCTCCAGTAATCTGTAGGGTTGAGTCTTGCCGCGACGTTACCGCCTGATTTATCGCCAGCCGCATCCCCGCAAGCCACGTCATGGCTTACGGGAATGAAGAGTGCGGTGGGTCAGGGGTTATTGAGAGGCGGTACTCATGGCCTGCTTTTCTTCGAGCAGTTTTTCGACGACGCCAGGATCGGCCAGCGTTGAGGTATCCCCCAGATTGCTGGTGTCACCGGCGGCGATTTTACGCAAGATACGACGCATGATTTTGCCGGATCGCGTTTTTGGTAAAGAGTCAGTCCAGTGCAGGATGTCCGGTGTGGCAATCGGACCTATTTCCTTACGCACCCAGTTGCGAACTTCCGTGTAGAGCTCGCTGGACGGTTCTTCCCCGTGGTTTAGCGTGATATAGGCATAAATGGCCTGTCCTTTCATATGGTGCGGAATGCCGACCACGGCCGCTTCGGCAATTTTGGGGTGCGCCACGAGCGCAGATTCGATTTCCGCCGTCCCCAGACGATGCCCGGAAACGTTCAGCACGTCGTCAACGCGGCCCGTGATCCAGTAATAGCCATCTTCGTCACGGCGTGCGCCGTCACCACTGAAGTACATGCCTTTAAAAGTGGAAAAGTAGGTTTGCTCGAAGCGATCGTGATCGCCAAACAGCGTTCTTGCCTGACCTGGCCACGAATCCACGATCACCAGATTGCCTTCACAAATGCCTTCCTGTGGGTTGCCGAGATTATCGACTAACGCAGGCTGTACACCAAAGAACGGACGCGTCGCGGAGCCGGCCTTAGCTTCGATCGCGCCAGGCAGAGGGGTGATCATGAAGCCGCCTGTTTCCGTTTGCCACCAGGTATCGACGATAGGACATTTACCATTGCCGATTTTGTTGAAATACCATTCCCAGGCTTCTGGGTTGATAGGCTCGCCGACGGAACCCATGATCCTGAGCGACTCACGCGATGTGCCCTCGATCGCTTTATCACCTTCAGCCATCAATGCGCGAATCGCAGTAGGAGCGGTATAGAGAATGTTAACTTTATGCTTATCGACCACTTGTGCCATACGGCTGGCGTCCGGCCAGGTTGGTACACCTTCGAACATTAGCGTAATGGCCCCGCATGCCAACGGACCATAAAGCAGGTAGCTATGCCCCGTGACCCAGCCAACATCTGCCGTACACCAGTAAATGTCGCCAGGATGATAGTCGAAGACATATTTGAAGGTCAGTGCAGCATAAACCAGATAGCCGCCAGTGGTGTGCAACACGCCTTTGGGTTTCCCCGTCGAACCTGACGTATAAAGGATAAACAGCGGATCCTCCGCATTCATCTCTTCTGGCGGGCAATGATCGTCTGCTTTTTCAACCAGCTCGTGCCACCACAGGTCGCGTCCGTCCTGCCATTCATTGATTTTACCCGTGCGGCGGAAAACGATAACGCTGGAAATGGTGGTGACGTTCGGGTTCTTTAACGCCTCATCAATATTCTTCTTCAGCGGAATCACACGTCCGGCGCGTACGCCTTCATCGGCGGTAATGACCAGTTTGGCGCTGGAATCGATGATACGCCCGGAAATCGCTTCGGGGGAGAAGCCTCCGAAGATCACCGAATGAATCGCTCCAATTCTGGCACAGGCCAGCATTGCCACGGCTGCTTCTGGCACCATTGGCATATAAATAGCAACGACATCGCCTTTTTTGACGCCCTGTGACTTCAGCACATTAGCGAAGCGGCACACGGACTGATGTAGTTCACGGTAGGTGACTTTTTTACTTTGTGTCGCATCATCGCCTTCCCAAATGATGGCGGTCTGATCGCCACGCTCGGCCAGATGACGATCCAGGCAGTTTGCTGCCACATTTAGTGTACCGTCTTCAAACCAGCGAATACGGATGTGTCCAGGGTCAAATGAGGTATTTTTGATCGTTTCATAGGGTTTAATCCAATCGACGATCTTTCCCTGCTCACCCCAAAAGGTAGTGGGATCGTCAACGGACAGCCGATACATATTCTCGTATTGCTGGGCATTTATCAGTGCATTTTCCGCAATTGCGGCGGGAATGGTGTGTTTATTATGTTGTGTCATATCGCTTCTCCTTAAACATGTTAATGCTATGTCAAATGATCGTTAATTGTAGTTAACGAGTTGTCTTTGTTTCTTTTTTGCGCGATTGATCACGCAATGTAGGAAAAGCAATGAAGTGTTACTTAAAAGATAGTCTTTCAGTTCATAAAGCAGGCAGCTTTTTTGCAGTAGCTGAATCACAATAAGTGATGTACGTCACAATATGAAAGTCAGCAGAGTTATCGACGCTGTTATAATGCCATTAACGATCAATTCATTGTTTTCAATAGATTATATCTATTGTTATCAAGTTTTTGATCGCCCTTTACGATCAAAAGGCATAAAGATCCCGCTTATTCAGCCGATAGTAAAAATCCTGTTCAGAGTATATTTCTACGTGAGCCAGTTATTTAGCGTGTTTAACGATGTTTTATGTGTTGATTTTTTGTTCTAATTGTTAATTATATGTAGGCTATTAATGAAATAGATTTATCTGATTAGCAACGAGCAAATAAGTGTGAATAATCTACACTTTAGGTTGGTTCCATAGCACTGCATGAGGCTTCTTAAAAACGGTAAAGATGCAGTGGCTAGTAGCTGACAAAAAAAAAGATAAAGTGTTATTTTTTCTTATTCAGAAATATCTGGTTTCCAAAAATAAATAACGTAGATATACCCAACATCACTGACGCTGAGTACGTCGGCAGGTGTTTGAGCTCCAATAGCCTGAAAACACGTAGCGGTTTAGGTTAGCGAAATTCACCCTTTTCGTTAGGTGATTTTCTGGAGGGGGAGAACACTATTAATCCGGAAGCCTTTTAAATTCCGGTAGGTTGATTGCTTATCAATGGAGTGCCATGTAGTCATGGTGCGCTGTGAGATATCTTTTTACATAGCATGATGCAGAGGAAACAATGAGTCTGATATTTGGCCGGAATGAGATTTTAGGCATGCTTTCTCAACCAGTTCAGAACGATCGGCGTGCTGTGGCGGTGATTGACGAGAAGTGTAAGGTCGTTTGCGCGAATTCTGCCTTCAACGCCCATTTTGGATTGCGTGCTGAAATGAATACGCCCGTCTCAATTGATGATGTACTACCTATCAACGTGAAGTTTGCCTATCACGACTTTATGACGAATTCCAACGTGTTGAGTACACGTGTGGTCTCGGATCTGCTGTCGGATGGCTTTACCAAGAAGCAGTTAAGTACGCTGTCTTTTTCTAAGCTGAACGTTGAAAACCGAGTGCTCTCCTTGCTGATCCTTAATCAGGATGTTGTCGAGCCTTCGACAAATTTAGCCTCCTAAGCTTGAATAAGCTGAGATTATCTGGCTTGAAGAGCAAGAGGGGATATTCCTCAGTAGAAAGTAGCGACAAAAGAAAAATTTTTGTTATTAACATTGCTATTGCTAATCTGTTTTCACTATTCTCAATAGCAATCGATTGCGTTGATTATTCCTTGACGCGCACTTTTTGCCAATGGAATGCTAAAATAGCACCGATTTTTCATTAATGGAGAATAAAAGACGTTCTTTATTGCTCATGTAACTGTTAAAAATTAAGAAAAAATAGAGAGTTATGTATTCTATGCAATTTTATTGCATCTAATATGCTTCTTTCTAAATAAATCGCGAAACGTTTCGATACCATTCTGTTTTTTTCTTACCTATTCCCCTTTTCTTTCTGTGTATTCATGGGCTATCCCTTGAAGCTTTCTGCTTATTAAACATAGATAATAAGCTCCGAAAATTTTCTGGATTTTTAGCGTTTGGAATCCAAAAGGATGACAAATGAATAACTAGACTCCCGTCTAATTATTGATAATGTTAAGCCAATATTGTGCTCATCACCATACAGCACTTTTTGGCAAAAATAGCGTCAAATTTTTTTACTTGTAATAGTATTTTTCGCGTATGGATTTCCTCATATTGATAACATTTCTACGTAATAATTCTTATTCATCGCACATTATCTCAATTATTTTCTGATTTTTGGTTCCCCTTTTTACTCCCTCAATTGGCATTGCTTCTGAAAACAAGCATTTCTTATGCGATAGGGGGATAAATAATGGTTAAATTCAGTACCCACTTGTTGGCTCGTACTTTACGTGCTGGGGTACTTGGGGCATCGTTTGCCTCAGTGCTGCCAATAGCGGTGGTCTATGCTGCATCTACTGTACCTGTCCAACAATATGCAGTGCCATCCGGCCCGCTCAATCAGGTGCTCAATCAATTTGCCCAACAGGCTGGCGTATTACTTTCTTACGATCCGGCAGTTGTGGCGGGTAAGCGCGGTGCGGGGTTGCAGGGGAACTACAGCGTTGAGCAGGGTTTTCAGCAGATCCTCAGCAACAGCGGCCTAAGCACACAGTACAGTGTCGATGGCAGCGTGACGCTGGTGCAGCGTACGGCGAGTGAGCCAGTTCCTGTTTCTGCGCCTGTTGTCGCTAAAAACGATCGGATCGTCGTCACCGCTCCACCGAATACCGCGATGAAGCTGGATGTGCCGATTTCAGAGACGCCACGTGCGGTTTCGGTTGTGACAGAGCAGCAGATCGAAGAGCGCGGTGCGCAAAAGATCGATCAGGCACTGCGCTATAGCAGCGGTATTCTGGCAACGCCATACGGGCCGGACAATAAAGCCGAATGGGTGACTATTCGTGGATTTAGCGATCAGTCTCGGTTCCAGAATGGCCTGGCTACGCTGAATGAAGATGGATTCTACGGCCAGCAGATTGAGCCGTTCGGCGTCGAGCGTATCGAAGTTCTGAAAGGCCCTGCCTCCGTTCTGTATGGGCAAAATCCGCCAGGCGGTCTGGTTAACGTCATCACCAAACGGCCAACGCGTTTGCCGCAGGGAAAAGTGGAGCTGGAATACGGCTCTAACGACTATCGCCATCTGGCCGTTGACAGTGCGGGTCCATTAAACGATGACGGATCGGTGCTGTATCGGGTTGTTGCGCTGGCGCGTGATACCTCGGGTGAGATGGATTTCTCGAAGAGCAAGCGCCTTTATCTGGCACCGAGCGTCACGTTCCTCGGAGAAGACACGGAACTGACCGTGTTAGCCAGCTACATGGAGACGAAATCCGACACAACCAACGGCTTTAAGCTGCCGTACGGCACATTACATGGCACGCCGTTTGGCAAAGTCGGCTATAAAACATCGCTAGGCGAACCAGGTATGAACCGCCACGATACCCGACAGTTCAGTCTGGGCTATGAGTTCACGCATCATCTGAATGATACTTGGACGTTCCACCAGAATGTGAACTACACCTACCTGAATTTGGATCTACGCAATGCTTATGCGCTGAGTATGGCTAATGATCGTCAGGCTAATCGTGGGCTGACCTACCGTGACGGCTTTGCGCAAAACTGGGCTACGGACAATCGGTTAGTGGGTGAATGGCAGTGGGAAGATATTGAAAACACGCTGTTGCTCGGGTTCGATTACCGCCGTGCCAATACACAAAGCCGCGATGGAAATCTGTACGCCTTTGGCAGTCCTATCGATATTTTTAACCCAGTTTACGGCAACTATACATCGCCAGACAGCCAACTGTTCGATCACCGTTCTGGCCGCCATCAGACGGGTTATTATGTTCAGAACCAGATTAAGTATGACGAGCATCTGATCTTCTTGCTGGGTGGACGCTACGACGTGGCGAAGTCTCGCGACCGTAATTTCTCATCAGGCGCGGATACTCGCACCGACGATACCAAATTTACCAAGACTGCTGGGGTAATGTACCTGTTTGATAACGGCATTTCCCCTTACGTCAGCTATTCGGAATCATTCCTTCCGGTGTCGGGTCGCGATGGTTATGAACGTCCTTATGTGCCGGAAGAAGGCCAGCAGACGGAAGTTGGCGTGAAATATACGCCGGAAGGCTTTAACGGTTATGCCTCTGCTGCCCTGTTTAATCTGGAACAGAAAAACGTCAAAACGACGGATCCTAAAAACCCGAGTCTAACTATTCAGGCGGGTGAGGCCCGTTCACGCGGCCTCGAGCTGGAATTGAACGGTGAGGTTTATACCGGTCTGACGCTTACGGCAAACTACACATACAACGAAGTGGAGACGACCAAATCAGGTACCGTCGGTGAAGTGGGTAAACGCCTGCCGGGCCTGCCTGAACATATCGTGTCTGGCTGGGCGACTTATGCCTTTAACGGCAAGCTGGAAGGATTAAGTATCGGCAGCGGTGTGCGCTATGTGGGCAGCTCTTACGGTGACATTGCCAATTCAGCGGACATGAAGGTTCCTGCTTATACACTGTGGGATGCGATGATCGCCTATGATTTCAGCAAAGATTGGCGTTTGCAGGTTAATGCAACCAACCTGACCAACCGTGAGTATGTCAGCGCCTGTAACTACTGGTGCTACTACGGTGAAGGCCGTAACGTTAGCGCGAACGTCAGCTATCGTTGGTAATCTTCTCGACGCTCTCTGAAAGAAGCCCTTGGCTTCTGAGGTTGCTAACAAAGTCCGTAGAGCGGGAGTAACGGATAGATCGTAAAGACGCTGCAAGTACGTCCATGTAAGCTCGAGCCGCGCCATCCTTGGCGCGGACGCTTTACTCTTCTATTCCGTTACTCCCGTTTTCGTTTGACAGATAGGTTTGTCAACGGCCTGAGAAGCTCTCGGGCTTCTTTCTTTTTGCATGCACGCCATGCGGCCTCCTCCTTTTTAGCGTAATCGACATGATAAATGTGAATAGTCGTTGACTTTGCTTTTAATGATAATGAAAATCATTTCATTGCTGTCACATTGAGCGAATACCGTGAAGAGTCCCGCCGCTGTCTGCCTCCATCAGCCTGAAACCTTAAATGTTCAGCAGATTTATCATGACCATCATGCCTGGTTACAGGCGTGGCTGCTTCGACGTTTGGGGTGTTCACAGCAGGCTGCGGATCTGGCTCAGGATACGTTTCTACGTTTGATCTGCCTGCATCAGGCCGATCGCATCCGTGAACCACGCGCCTGGCTGACGACTGTCGCCCACGGGCTGGCGGTCAATCACTGGCGACGTAAAGACATCGAGAATGCCTATCTTCAGGTGTTGGCAGAGCAGGAGTTTACTTTTGCTCCCTCGCTGGAACAGCAGGTTATGGTGGTTGATGCATTGATGGCCATCGACCAGATGCTGGCGACGCTGCCGGGCAAAGTGCGTCAGGCATTCTTGTTCGTGCATCTTGATGGCTTGACCTATCGGCAGGTTGCTGAAAAATTAGCCGTTTCCGAGCGGATGGTGAAAAAATATATGGCACAGGCAATGCTGAATTGTCTATTGTGTCAGGACTTATGATTTCCTCTATTACTTCTTCTATTCCGAAAGATGTTCTTTATGCCGCCTCCGAGTGGTATGCCACGCTGTATGACGAAGACTGCTCCGAACTCGAGCGTCAGGCATGGCAACGATGGTTACATCAGGATGAAACCCACCGACTTGCCTGGCAGCAGGTTGAACAGATTCACGCCCGTTTCCATGCGGTAGACAGTCAATTAGCTTCTTCGGTGCTGAGCAAGCGGGGTGGGGAACGTCGGCGCATGCTCAAATTGTTGGCGATTGCCAGCCTTACCGGAGGTGTGGGTTTTAGTCTGCCGTGGGAAAGCTATGCGGCCGATTACCACACGGGGACGGGGGAAACGCGTGAGCTCAACATCGAAACGGGAATGACCGTCTGGCTCAATACGGATTCGGCACTGAATCAGCAGGGCAACCCTGCATTGTCTCAACCGCTGACCTTCCAATTGATCAAAGGCGAATTGATGCTGGACAACCAAACGGCCCACGCAGCCCGGTTGACCACGCCCCATGGCGATCTCGCGGCTTCCGCGCATTCCTGTCAATTAGCGCTGCGCTATACGTCTGCCCACAGCGTCCTTTCCGTTTTTAGCGGTGAGGTCTTGCTACAAACGGCGGTACCCGCTGCGCAGCGGGTGACGGCAGGGCAACAGGTTATCTTTACCCGCGACAGGAGCAGTGAACCCGCACCCGTTGAGAATTTCCGACAGAGCTGGCGCAAAGGACAACTGGTCGCGGATAACATGCCGCTAGGACAGTTTGTTAATGAAATTGCCCGCTATCACAATGGTTATTTTCATGTTGATTCTGCGGTGACGACGCTACGGATTTCGGGCGTTTTTCCGCTACATGAAACCGATCGCCTGCTTGAGGCTGTTGCCCGGACGCTGCCAGTGAAGGTGACCCGGCGTTTCTCCTGGTGGGTGGATATCCGACCGAGCTAAAACACTGCTGGTATTTCGCTGATAAAACACCAAAAATATCCCCCGTTTGTATCACTCGCAGAATAGACGTAAATCTGGCGCATATATATCAATCTGTTGGTACCGAAAAAGGCGTAGCATACTCCACAAAGAGTATCCTCGGCGTTGCCTCTTCATACGGGATGTCATCATGCAGTTACTGAATCTGAAACAAGCTCGCCTGTTGAGCTTTTTCTTTATTATGGGTGGCCTGCTTATATTGCTGCCTTTACGCCTGCTGGCCTGCTTTATCGCCGGTTTTTTGGTGTATGAAATTGTGAATTTACTGACGCCCTATTTCCAACGGGTCATCAGCGGTAAGCGCGCCCGCTGGATTGTTGTCGCGGTGATCAGCACGCTGGTCGTTAGCCTGC
Source organism: Pectobacterium versatile (assembly GCF_020166435.1). Classification (GTDB taxonomy): domain Bacteria; phylum Pseudomonadota; class Gammaproteobacteria; order Enterobacterales; family Enterobacteriaceae; genus Pectobacterium; species Pectobacterium versatile. The sequence goes on from NZ_JAINZP010000013.1 coordinate 53,533, forward strand.
TGAGTCTATTGTTTGGCAGCCTGGTCGGGCTGTTGATGCAGGAAATGAAGGATACCGCCGCGTTTAATGTGCGCATTGGCTACATCCTCAATGACATCCAGCAGCAGATCGTCCACTACTTACCGGGGTATCTGCCGGTCAGTATTGAAGAGCTCCAGCACGAGCTGCTGCAATGGATTCAGGCGCATATTGTGATGTTGCAGAATATGGGGAAAAGTTTTCTACATGGTTTTGTGACGATGCTGATTGGTATGGTGCTGGGCGCGATTGTCTCGCTTTATAACGTCGATAAAGACACGGAAAAACCGTTACTCAAAGCGGAGCTACTGCGTCGAGTTTCGCTGTTGTCGGCATCGTTCCGCAATATTGTTTTCGCTCAGGTGAAAATCTCTGCGGTTAACACGGTACTGTCTGCCATTTTCATTCTTGGTGCTCTGCCACTATGTGGTATCCATCTGCCGTTTGCCAAAACGCTGGTGGTGCTTACTTTCGTTTTCGGTCTGCTGCCAGTGATTGGTAACCTGATCTCCAATTCGATCGTTTTCCTGTCTGGCTTATCGCTTTCGTTGCCGATTGCGCTGGTTGCGCTGGTGTATTTGATGCTGATTCACAAGTTTGAGTACTTCCTGAATGCACAAATCGTTGGGACGAGGATCAAAGCGCACGCGTGGGAAATCCTGCTGGCGATGTTGGTGTTTGAAGCAGCGTTTGGCTTGTCCGGTGTGATTGCGGCCCCGATATACTACGCTTACCTGAAAAGCGAATTGAAAGAAGCTTCGTTGATTTAATCCTGCATTTTGGCAGGCGATTGATGCGATCGTCTGCCTATCCTACCCGTTCTGTTAATCAGCAAACGCAGGCCTAAATGAATCAGCCCAATACGAGATTTGGCTGATTGAGGTTGCTGACAAAGGCCGCCGAGCGGTAGTAACGGATAGATCGTAAAGACGCTGTGAACACTTCCCTGTGCGCTCGGATTGCGCCATCCTTGGCGCAAACGCTTTACTCTTCTATTCCGTTACTCCCGTTTTCGTTCGGCAAAAAGGTTCGTCAACATTCTGAGTCAGTCCAATACAAGATTGGGCTGATTGTTTTTAGTTGATAACAGTTAATTGATGCCTGTTTTCAATCGATGCTTGTTTCCAATAAACGAACGTCTTCAATTAATGCTGTGCAGTCGCAACCTGCGGTTTAGCCTCTTCTGACTGAACGCCTAACGGGTTGTTACCCCAGCACTTCTCATATTCCCAGCCCGTCAGTTCTTCTGCGACAGCACGAGCATGAGCTGGTACATCGGCAATGGCGCCGCCCGCTTTGATACGTGCAATCTCTTCCAGCAGAATGGCGTGGTTTTTACGATCCAGCTTCATCTGAGTGGTGTAGTAAATCGCAACCAGCGCAAGACCGATAACACCCAGCGAGAACACGCCAACAATCGCCTGTACGGCAGATTCCGGCTGCACTGACTGCCCGGAAACAAAGCCGAATTGGCTCAGTGTCCAGCCCATCGCGAAGACAATCACAGAGCGAACCATTTTACCGGCGAACGTCATGGCACCAGCGTAAATACCTTCACGGCGACGCCCAGTCAGTACTTCATCCACATCGGCCAGGAAAGTATAAACCGTCCAGGGGATGTAGTAGATACCGCCCGTGCTCAGGCCAAATACGGCAGTAATGGCGAACAGAACAAAGATGGTCATGTCTTCTGACCAGTTAGCGAAATAGAGTGCGGCATAGGCTATTACGCTGACAATCACTACCATCAAGGCCAGACGGAACGGCCGCGCAAAGCCCATTTTGACGCAGATACCGATAAAGGCTGCGGTAGAAATGAGCTGCATAATCGAACTGAAGCTATTGAGGTGTGATACCAGTGCCGTGTTCTGCTTCAGACCAAAGACGATGAAGTAGGTAAACGCGGAAGCGAAAAGCCACTCAGCGCCAAAGCCAAACAGGTACATCCCCAGATGTTTGCGGAAAATACGCAAACGGAAGGTGGAAACCATATCCACGCTCAGCTTTTTCATCGCTTGCCACAGGCTGGATGTGCTTTCACGGACGATTTCGTTGACCGGACGTTCCCAGGATGTCATGTACAGCGCGATCATCGCCCCACACATAATGGCGCCGTAGACCAGGCCGGTGTAGAAGAATGGCGTTGCGGAGTCTTTACCGTAGATAGCAATAAACTGCCCAGGAATGAACGCCGCCAGGAAGTTGGCGATTTTACCGAAAATGGCTTTAGAACCTGTCAGCTTAGAGCGCAGTTTAAAGTCAGAGGTCATTTCGGTAGCCAGCGTCTCATACGGCACCATGATCGAGGTGTAAATCAGCTCGAACAGTACGTAGGTCGCCAGATAGTACCAGAAGCCAAAGCCTTCAACCCATAGCATGGGGTAGACCAGAACCAGCGGGACACCCAGCAAAATAAAGAAGCGGCGGCGGCCAAATCGGCGACCAACGCGGGTGTTGTAGAAGTTGTCGCTGATGTATCCCATGATGGGGTTACTGACCGCATCGATGATGCTGGCAACGGAGAAGATAGCAGCAGCCTGAACCAATGTTAACCCACAGAATGTGGTGTAAAAGTACATCAGCCATGCGCCGCTGATAGCAAGCGCGCCACTGCCAAGCAGGTTCGCGCTGCCGTAGCAGAACGTGTGTTTAAAAGAGATTGGTTTATTCATGATCAGCCTAATTACAAAGATGAAACAATATTTCAGTTCTATTGAACTATCATTTCTTTATCATTTGCTCTATTGAAAAGAAAGTAAACTGGCGATCACGCTTTAGGGGGCTTTTAATGATGATCTGTCAGACAGATCATGAAATAAGATATTTTAATTTGCTTTTTATAATTATTTGATCTTGTGTTTATGTTCTTAATTTACAAAGTATGTAAATTTATTACGAGAAAGCATTATACGTGCAGATTGGCGGCGAGGCGATAGTGGGCGCTGTCCCACAAATCGATAGCATGATGTGAAATAACGCATTGACCGCAGAGAGGAAATGTCGTCATCATCCCGCCCAGTTTACTTTATCGTATTCCCTCATCAGGAGCCGTAACGTGAGTCATTTGCTGGTCTATGCCATTATTTATGTGATTTTTATTGCCGTAGTTGGGTTGTTTGCTTTTCAGGCCTGGTTACCGTCTTCCGCACCGCGTGGGCTGAGAGATCGTGCGGGTATTTTGGTCGGGGTATTGCGTTGCGTTACGCTGTTTCTCGTCGTTTCCGCAATGCAAATTTTGTTTCCCAATTCGCTGCTGGATAAACTCGTCTGGCTGGTTGCCGCAGCGATGCTGGTGATCGCAGTTATTGGTGCGGGAATGAGTTGGTCATCGCTGCCGTGGCTGGATGAAACAAAAGGTAAAGGCCGCACTCTGTCGCTGGGTGCGCAGAGTGCGGTATATCTTGCGCTGCTTGGATTTATCGTTATTTAAAGTCTTGTACCAGTGCGGCCACGGTGTTCTTCGCACCGTGATCGCGCAGCTTCAGATAAGCCTGTGCGATAGCGTTGAAGACATCGTGGTTTGCTGACAGATCCTCGCCGAAAATAGAACGAATATTGAGAAACGCACTGACCCGTTCGGCATTATCTGACGTTTCCGCAACGACCAGTCTGAGCTGGTCTGCTAGCGGGTCGCGGATTTCGATAGGGTTGCCTGCATCGTCTTTTCCGCTGACATAACGCATCCAGCCAGCGACCCCTAATGCCAGACAGCGATAGTCTCCACCATTACGCAGATGCCAGCGTAGCGATTCCAGCATGCGCTGGGGCAGCTTTTGTGAACCATCCATCGCGATTTGCCAGGTTCGGTGCTTGAGCGCTGGGTTGGAAAAACGGATAAGCAGCTGAACAGCATAGTCTTTCAGGTCGATATCCACGACGCTGAGTGTCGGTGCCTGCTCCAGCAGCATGAGATGAGACACTGCACGGCGATAGTTCTCGTCATTTATACAGTCGCTGACGTGATCATAACCGGCGAGATAGCCCAGATAGGCTAAAAACGAGTGGCTGCCGTTCAGCATGCGCAGTTTCATTTCTTCAAACGGCAGTACGTCATGCACCAGCTGCACGCCCGCTTTTTCCCACTCAGGGCGTCCGGCAGTGAAATGATCTTCGATCACCCATTGAATAAAGGGCTCGCAGGCTATCGCACAGGGATCGGCGACGCCGAGGTGCTCGGCAATTTCCTGCAACGCTTCCGGCGTCGCGGCAGGGACAATGCGATCCACCATCGTATTCGGGAAAGAAACCTTGGCCTCGATCCAATCGATCAGACTCTGATCATTGAGCCCAGCAGATCCTAGCACGGCGGCTTTGGCTGTTTTGCCATTTTCCGGCACGTTATCGCATGAGAGGACGGTGAACGGCGCAATCCCGCGTTCGTGACGCAAGCGCAGCGCTTCCGCCAGCAACCCCGGTACCGAAGCGGGATGACGAGGATCGCTGAGATCCTGCTGAATCAGCTTATTGGTCCGATCCAGCTTGCCACTCGTCCCGTCCATGCAATAGCCTTTTTCGGTAATCGTCAGGGAAACGATGGCGGTTTCTGGTGCGGCAAGTTTCTCAATAATCGCGCCGATACCTTCTATTCTGGCATGTAACGATTCACACACGGCACCGACCACAATCGGCTGATTTTCCGTCGCTGCTTTTTCCAACACGGTAAACAGATGATCCTGCTGGCGCAGCGCATTGATCATGGTGTCGTCGCTGAACAGCACGACTTCACAAATACCCCAGTCTCCTCCCACCATATTCAGCACGCGATCGGTGAGCAGTGCCTGATGAGCGCGATGAAAAGCACCAAAACCGATATGGACGATGCGCGGCTTCAACGCCTTACGATCGTAGTGGGGGAATTGGACGCTGGTGGGCAGTTCGCAAGTAGCGATATTTTTTATTGTATCAGTCATTTATTGCGCTTCGGATGGGGGGATTTATAACGTTAAAAGTAGCTGTGATTTGCAGGCGGTGCAATACGTGACGCGCAGATAGGTTACGGTGCGCACGTTTTTTTCTCTGCACAAATTTTATCGTTTTTTCAGATTCGTTTCAGCAGCAGAGCTCGGTTTTGTGAGGGCGCGTCAGTGTAATAATGTAACGCTGAAATTTAGTCTTGTTTTTACTAACTTATCTCCATTTCTTCTACATCATCAAGTGCCTTTCCCAATCGCAGTCTGCTATTTTGTCTGGATATTTTCCTCACTCCAACGATCACCAAAAAGGTCCGTAAGATGAAACTTGAATCCCTCGCGCTACATCATGGTTATGAATCTGAAGCGACAACGAAGTCCGCCGCCGTGCCGATTTACCAGACGACCTCTTACACATTTGACGACACGCAGCACGGTGCCGATCTGTTTGATTTGAAGGTGGCGGGCAATATCTATAGCCGTATCATGAACCCGACGAATGCGGTGCTGGAACAGCGGTTGGCAGCTATTGAGGGCGGCATTGGTGCGCTGGTGCTTTCATCCGGTATGGCGGCAATTACCTATTCGCTTCAGGCGCTCACGCAGGTTGGGGATAATATCGTCAGCACCAGCCAACTGTATGGCGGTACCTATAACCTGTTTGCCCATACTTTGCCACGTCAGGGTGTCGAAGTGCGGATGGCCTCTTTCGATGATTTTACGATGCTGGAATCGCTGATTGATGAACGCACTCGTGCCGTTTTTTGTGAATCTATCGGGAATCCGGCGGGAAATATCGTTGATATTGCCAAAATCGCGGAGATTGCGCATCGCCACGGCGTTCCGGTGATCGTTGATAACACGGTGGCGACGCCCGTGCTGTGCCGACCTTTTGAGCACGGCGCAGATATCGTCGTCCATTCACTGACCAAATATATCGGCGGTCATGGCACCACAATCGGCGGTGCGATTATCGATTCCGGCAAGTTTGACTGGGTCGCGAATAAAGCGCGTTTCCCGTTACTGAATGAGCCCGATCCTTCTTACCACGGCGTGGTGTATACCGACGCTTTCGGTCCGGCGGCTTATATTGGGCGCTGCCGCGTGGTGCCGTTGCGTAATACCGGTGCGGCGCTTTCTCCGCACAGCACGTTCTTGCTGTTGCAGGGGCTGGAAACGCTCAGCCTGCGCATCGAACGCCATTGCAGCAATGCCGAAGCGCTGGCTGGCTACCTGAATCAGCACCCACTGGTTACCTGGGTGAACTATGGCGCGTTGCCGGATAGCCCCTATAAAGCAAACTGCGACAAAATTACCTCGGGTAAGGCATCTGGGATTATCAGTTTTGGCATTAAAGGCGGGAAAGCATCAGGGGGGCATTTTATTGATGCGCTGAAGATGATTTTACGACTAGTGAATATTGGCGATGCCAAATCGCTTGCGTGCCATCCTGCAAGTACCACGCATCGGCAGTTGAATGCGGAAGAGCTGGCGAAAGCGGGAGTAAGTGAGGATCTGGTCAGAATTTCGGTCGGCATTGAGCACATTGACGACATCATCGCTGATGTAGCGCAGGCGCTGGAAGCCTCACAGAAAAAGTAAACGGTAGGGATAGTAGAGAAACGCGTTGGAAACCGATTCTGATTTCCAACGCGTCATAGGCGATTACGAACGGTTAGCGTCTGCTGCGGTCGTCGTCTGTGCTTCAACCGGTGCGGCATTTTGCACGGCATTGAGGCTATCTTGCGGCTGTGCTTCTGGTGCAACAGGTGCCGCAACAGATTCAACCGGAATGGCTGGCGTGGCTTGTTCGATCAGACCATTGATTTTGGTCGGCATACCAGAACGTCTCTGGATTGCCTGATCAACTTCGCTGGTGTTCACGCTGGCGTCGGCCAGAACTTTGCTCACTTTTGGCGTCATGCTGATCGGTGCCGGAGAATCAGAATGGAATTCTTCTACCGTGCGAGACAGCGGATTGTGAACTTCAACATAGCGTGAACCATCTGGCTCAACGGTGGCTTTCACTGGCTCATTGATGAACTGAACACGAGTACCGACCGGAACGTTGTTGAACAGATACTTGATATCATCGGCGCGCAGACGGACGCAGCCGTGGCTTACACGCAGGCCAATACCGAAGTTGGCATTGGTGCCGTGGATCGCGTACAGGTTACCGATGTACAGCGCATACAGCCCCATTGGGTTATCTGGGCCAGCCGGGAAAACTTTTTGCAGGGTTTCGCCGCGTGCCGCATATTCTGCGTGCATCTTCGCGGTTGGCGTCCAGGTTGGGCCCGCTTTCTTGCGCTGAACGGAGGTTGTCCAGTTAATCGGCGTATCTTTACCTAACTCGCCAATCCCGATTGGCAGCACGACCACGGTCTTGGAGCCTTTCGGGTAATAGTACAGACGCATTTCTGCACTGTTGATGACAATGCCTTCACGCGGTGCATCTGGCAGAATCAACTGATGAGGAATGACCATTTTGCTGCCGGGAATAGGCAGGTAAACATCCGCATCTGGGTTGGCTTCCATCAGGTTGCTCAGACCCATTTGGAACTGTGATGCAAAATGTTCCAACGGCTGTGTGCTGTCTTCCGGTACGGTGATGTCGATATTCTCGCCTATCAGTCGGCTGTTAGCCGCAGGCAGAGGATAAACAACGGCAAAAGCAGCCTGGCTGAATGCGGCTGCTGCAAAAACTAAAGTAAAGATCGCGCGAATACTCATTTTCATTTCTTTATTTGAGTGGTGAATGCACCCCCCGAATCAGGAGGCTGGTCTGCTAGGGTCGCCATGCGACCGGATGCGCATTATATGTGCAGAACGGCCTCAGAGGGAAACAACATGTGTAACTAATCACACTTTTTGGCGCCCGAATGAGAAAGAAAGCAGCGTAGAGTGAACCGCGACTCAATTTTCCTCTTCCAATGTGGGTTTGTTAAAGCGGCGATTAGCCAGTACCGGAAGAATCTGACGGGCATACGCCAGTCGTTCTGGGTCAATGTCGGCATAGACGAGGGCCGGTGTTTCCGGTGCCTGAACTACGACAACGCCTAAAGGATCGACCACCATGCTGTTGCCGATATTTTTGACGCCGCATTCGCCAACGGCAACGAGATAAGTGGTGTTTTCCAGCGCTCTTGCGCGCACCAGTAGCTCCCAATGCGCTTCTTTCAGCGGCCCTTTGATCCAGGCGGACGGAAGAACAAGTACGTCAGCACCGTCCAGTACCAGACGGCGAGCAAGCTCAGGGAAGCGGATGTCATAGCAGGTCATCAGCCCGACGTTAAGCCCGGCGATGGTCAACAACGGTGGAATCGCTTCGCCTGCCAGCACGTTCTCCGATTCCTGTACGGAAAACGCATCGTACAGATGCAGCTTCCGGTATTGTGCGACGATCTCACCATTGCGCAGCGCCAGCAGCGTATTCCAAACTTTCCCTTCGCCATTCGGGATATGCACACACAGCATGGTCGTCAGGTTGTTGCCTTTGCTGGCTTCCAGCAGTTGCGACACAAACGGGCCATCAAGCGGCTGAGCAGCAGTGAGCACCATGTTGGGGTTGGTGATATCGCGAGCCAGCACGCCTTCAGGCAGCACCAGCAGGTCGGCACCGTTTTGCTGTGCTGCCGACATAAACTCAGTAATGGTCGCGGCGTTTTGTTGCCACTCGCGGTCTACGGCGAATTGTCCCAGTGCGACTTTCATGCTTGCTCCTTCGTTGCCCGATTAATCGCGTTTGGCTGGCATCATGCGCAGCAGCGTGTTGTCTTTCATGACATAGTGGTGGAACAGGGCGGCTGCGGTATGCAGCGCGATGAGCCAGTACCCTAGCGGTGCCAGCGTTTCATGCCAGCCGATCAGCGTTTCAGTCAGGTCAAAATTCGGTGTAGCGGAGGTTGGCATACCGATCCCAAAAAGCATCCAGTCCCGACCGCTATAGTAGCGCGAGGCAACGCCCAGTATCGGCAGCGTGATAAATAGTAGGTAAATGACGGCGTGAGTGAGTGAGCCCAGCGCACTTTGCCAGCGGGACGGCGGTGGCGTAATAGCCGGTGAGGTATGGCGATGGCGTAAGAACAAGCGAGCCAGCATAAGAACCAGTATGGCTACGCCACAGCTAAAATGTGTCACCATCATCACGGTGCGCAGCAGCGAACCGCGTTCAGCCAATCCGCGTAGTTCTATCGTGGCATAGGTCACAACGAGCAACAGAAAAACCAGCCAGTGCAATGCAATCTGCGATGGTGCGAACTTTCCTTTCATGTTTTGTCCTCTGCGACGTTGAGAGCGGTTTGACACTGTAACGAGCGAATAATCCCATAAAGTATAAGGTAACTTGCTCCTTGTCAGCCCTTCTTTACCGTGCCTGACAAACTGGGTTATCGACGCTGGATTCTTCGGTATTCAACCTCGTTCGGATAGAGAAAAGATGCAACGGCCCGTAAGGGTGGCGGCCAGGGATGGCACGCCATAAAAAATTACCGGGAGAAATTTTTAACGTTGCATCAGCAACGGCCCGTAAGGGTGGCGGCCAGGGATGGCACGCCATAAAAAAACCGGCCGAAGCCGGTTTGAGGGAGAACGTTATTCCTGCGGGTTTTTCTCTGCCTTGCCTGCCATCATGGTCAGGAAGTCAAAGCGGCGGCGCAGATCCAGTTCCGCTTCTTCATAGAGCTGTGCGGTTTCTTCCGGCATCATGCTATTCAGGCGGCGGAAGCGTTGCTCTTTCAGCAGCGTTTCGCTCAGGCTGCTGGATGGTGGACGAGAATCCGTCACCAGTGCAGGTTTACCTTCCTCGGCGCGACGTGGATCGAAGCGGTAGAGCGGCCAGAAGCCCGTTGCCGTCAATTGACGCATCTGATCGTGGCTGAATGCCAGATCGTAGCCGTGCTCTTCACACGGACTGTACGCGATAATCAGCGACGGGCCCGGCCAGGCTTCGGCTTCCTGAATCGCTTTCACCGTCTGGTTCAGCTGTGCGCCCAGTGAGATCTGCGCGACATACACGTGACCGTACATCATGACGTTGATGCCGAGATCTTTACGCGCTTTGCGTTTGCCTTTCTCGCCAAATTTGGTGACGGCGCCCAGGGGTGTCGCTTTGGACTGCTGTCCACCGGTGTTGGAATAACACTGGGTATCCAGCACCAGCACGTTGACGTTTTCGCTCAGGCTCATGACGTGATCCAGCCCGCCGTAGCCGATGTCGTACGCCCAGCCGTCCCCGCCGATAAGCCAGATGGATTTATCGACAAAGTGGTCGGCTTCATTCGCTAGCACGGTGGCGTCGGTATCATTGATGGCTGACAGCAATCCACGCAGCTGTTCAATCTGCTGACGGCGTAGATCGGGGGCGATGGATTCTTCCTGCAACGCGTTAACCAGATCCGGCGGCAGTTGCGGTGCCAGCTTGTTGAGCAGGCGCACGGCACGCTGACGGTGTTGATCGACGCTCAGGCGGAAGCCCAGACCGAATTCGGCGTTATCCTCGAACAGCGAGTTAGCCCAGGCCGGACCGCGGCCGTTGGCATCAGTCGTCCACGGCGTGGTGGGCAGGTTACCGCCATAAATAGACGAGCAACCTGTCGCATTCGCGACCAGCAGACGATCGCCATAGAGCTGTGTTAGCAGCTTGATGTACGGCGTTTCGCCACAGCCGGAGCAGGCGCCGGAGTATTCAAACAGCGGCGAAATCAGCTGGGAAGTACGGATATCGATACGTTCCAGCGTGGATTTGTCGATTTCCGGCAGTTGCAGGAAGAAATCGAAGTTCTCTTTTTCCGCCGTCAGATTATCCAGACGGGATTCCATATTGATGGCTTTGATTTCTGGGTTCTGACGGTCTTTGGCCGGACAGACTTCCACACACAGATTACAACCGGTGCAGTCTTCAGGGGCGACCTGCAACACGTATTTCTGACCGCGCATATCACGCGCTTTCACATCCAGCGATTGCAGTGAGGCTGGTGCATTTTCCATTGCGTCTGGCTGAACGACTTTGGCGCGGATAGCTGAGTGCGGGCAGGCGGCTACACAGTGGTTACACTGCGTACAAAGCTGCGGCTGCCACAGCGGAATCTCTTCCGCGATATTGCGTTTTTCCCACTTGGTGGTGCCAGTCGGCCAGGTGCCATCGGGCGGCAGGGCAGAAACGGGCAGCGTATCGCCCAGCCCAGCCAGCATCGCGGCCGTGACAGTCTTGACGAAATCGGGGGCGGCGTCGGAAACGACAGGCGGCCACTGTGGGCTGTCTGGGTTGACGGCTTCCAGCGGCACTTCTGCCAGCGCTTCCAGCGTGGCGCTCAGCGCCTGCCAGTTACGCTCAACCAGTTCCTGACCTTTACTGCCGTAGCTCTTGGCAATGGCGGTACGCAGTTTTTCTACCGCCACATCGGCCGGCAGAATCTGTGACAGGTGGAAGAACGCCATCTGCATGACGGTATTAATACGTGCGCCCAGATGACATTCGCGGGCAATCTTGGCGGCATTGATGCAGTAAACGCGGGCGTTGCGCTGATTCAGCCCCGCCTGCACTTCCTGCGGCAAACGGTGCCACAGATCCTCGCTGGTATACGGCGAGTTGATCAGGAAAACGCCGCCGGGCTTCAGTCGTTCGACCATGCTGTACTTGTCGATAAACTGCCACTGATGGCAGGCGACGAAATCGGCTTGATCAATCAGATAGGCTGAGTTGATCGGGTGCGGGCCAACACGCATGTGGGAAACGGTCAGGCTACCGGCTTTCTTCGAGTCATAGACAAAGTAACCCTGCACAAACATCGGGGTGGTTTCACCGACGATTTTGATCGCGTTCTTGGTCGCAGAAACGGTGCCGTCACTGCCCAGACCGTAGAACAGAGCTTCGAGCGACGCGCTGCTGGGAAAATGCTGTTCCGGCAGTGGCAGCGACAGGTTGGTGACATCGTCATAAATCCCGACAGTGAAGCGCGGTCGTGGGTTAGCAAGTGCTAACTCATTAAAGATCGCCTGTATGCACTGCGGGGTAAATTCTTTGGAAGACAGTCCGTAACGACCGCCAATCACCCGTGGCATAAGTGAACGCTCACCTGCGGAGAACGCCTCGGCCAGCGCGGTCATCACATCGAGATACAGCGGTTCTGCCAGCGCACCCGGCTCTTTCGTGCGGTCTAGCACCGCGATGCTCTTCGCCGTTTGCGGAATGACGGCCAGCAGATGCTTGGCAGAGAACGGACGATACAGGCGGATTTTCACCACGCCGACTTTCTCGCCGCGCGTCAGCAGCGTATCGATCACTTCTTCGCAGGTGCCGACGCCGGAACCCATCAGAACGACGATTTTGGTCGCCTCCGGGTGGCCGTAGTATTCAAACGGCTGGTACTGGCGTCCTGTCGCGGCGGCGAAATCGTTCATCGCCTGCTCAACGTGCTCATAAGCCGCGTCATACCAACGGTTGGTTGCTTCGCGCGCCTGGAAGAAGGTATCCGGGTTAGAGGCGGTACCACGAATCACCGGACGTTCCGGTGTGAGCGCTCGCTCACGGTGTGCATCAATGGATTTCTGTGGCAGAAGCTGACGGATTACGTCATCGCTCAGCGGCTCAATCTTATTGATTTCGTGTGAGGTACGGAAACCGTCGAAGAAATGGATAAACGGCAGACGGCTGTTCAGGCTAGCGATTTGCGAAATCAGCGCAAAGTCTTGGGCTTCTTGCACATTGCTGGCGCACAGCATGGCACAACCCGTCTGGCGCACGGCCATGACGTCCGAATGATCGCAGAAGATGGAAAGCGCATGCGTCGCAACCGTACGGGCAGCGACATGCAGGACGAAGGGGGTTAGCTCACCGGCCAGCTTATACAGCGTGGGGATCATCAGCAGCAGACCCTGCGATGAGGTAAACGTGGTGGCGAGTGTGCCCGTCTGCAATGCGCCGTGGACGGTAGCGATCGCGCCGCCTTCCGATTGCATTTCAACAACGCGGGGCGTATCTCCCCATATATTCAGCCCGCCATCGCTCGACCAAGCGGCCGCGTGTTCAGCCATGCTGGAACTGGGCGTAATCGGGTAGATGGCGATGACTTCATTGGTTCGCCAGGCCACAGAGGCGACTGCGTTATTACCGTCGGTGGTGATCATGACTTATAGCCTTCTTGCTCACTAAGCCTTTCATTTTACATGGTCTTTTGAGGTGATGAAAATGATTGGGCATAAACGAAAATACGATTTTTATCGGAGGATTATCGCATTCCAGGAAAAAAGAGGGTGGAACGATGTGTGCGGAGTTGTATCAAACTGTGTTTTATCCCTGTCATACTTCAAGCTATCTTTCTTCGCGTGGCTTTCGTGGTGAGGGCAAACCCGCGTTTCCTAAAGATGGGCGTTATTATACACCTCGAAGTCGATTGATGTCTTTTTGTACCTATTGAAGGGTACCGCCGCATGATTTTATTTGCTCATTACTGCCATGACAGGTAGCGTGCTTATACTAAAGTTACATCTGTAATCAATGTATGAAGGAACCGAACGATGGCAAATGATGAAATAAAAAATAAATTGGTTTCCGTACTGGCTTCACAACAGGCGCAGGGAAAAACGCCAGAACAGGCCGTCGAACACATCCTTCAGGCATTGGGAAGCCGAGCTGGTGATGTGTCCCGTATTTCCGTTTTGACATCGACATTAATTGCCGATGTGCTCTATACCGTGTATCAGGATGCGATAGCACACCAGCAGATTGCAGTGATTTTACGCAAACTGGGTTATGCCGCTCGTGACATCGCCGTGGCATCACACGCCGTCTACCCTCAGTTGACGGTTCAGGAAATCGGTTCGCTTTTGCTGAGTCCAGAGATCTATCCGACGATCGATTGCACTGCGTTACTCGATGCGCTTATCTATGCCAACTTTTCCAAAGCGGAAAGCGAGCAGGCTGCTGATGCTCTTAGGGTTCGACCCAAATAACAACGCAGAGCATATCGGCGGCTCTTTTGCCGCTGTAGCCATGGATCGATGCTGGTACACGTGGTTAGACACCCACCAGTGATTTAAATCGATACGACGGCGTTCCGTCTGGTATTCATCAGTCGCTGTAGAAATGCAGTTCATACAGTATTTTAATCCGGTAGCATGGCAAGCTTTGGTTATGGTTAGCACTGGAAAATTAGCACCAGAGAAGAGAGACTTTATGAACTCAGCCCTTATGGAACCAGAATTTATGAACATAGTTATCCGCTCCGCGCAGAAATCAGATGCGAGCGTGATTCTGGATTTAATCATCGAACTTGCCGTGTATGAGAAGGCGCGCCATGAAGTGTTAGCATCGCTCGACGATATTGAGCGCTCGTTATTTGGCGAAAGGGCGACGGCTGAAACGCTGATTTGCGAGATTGATGGCAAGCCCGTCGGCTATGCGATTTTCTTCATGAGCTACTCAACTTGGCTGGGGAAATATGGCATCTATCTGGAAGATCTCTACATTGCGCAGGCGTATCGTCAAGCGGGAGCGGGTAAAGCGCTGTTGAAACAGGTCGCGCGCCTCGCACAAGAAAGGCAGTGTGGCCGTTTGGAATGGAGCGTGCTGGACTGGAATCAACCCGCGATCGATTTCTATAAAAGCATTGGTGCACAGCCGCAGGATGAGTGGATCCGCTATCGGATGGATGAGAAAGGCATTGCTGATTTCGTTACGTTGCCGTAACAACTTTGCTCCTGCTGACCTGAAGACAGCAGAAGCGGACTATTTAACGTATTGAAGCTGCGAGCATGTGTCGGCCAGAATAAAGTGCCCACCTGTTTAGTGGTTAACAGCCTTGTGCGACGTGGGGTAAAAAAAAGGCTTATTCACTTTTGCCATTTCAGGGTTCTGTTGAACGTCTCTCATTGCCAGTCTTGGCTTCGGGGGTAGTTCCGGCTTTGCCAGTCTTGGCTTCGGGGGTAGTTCCGGCTTTGCCAGTTTTGGCTTCGGGGGTAGTTCCGGCTTTGCCAGTTTTGGCTTCGGGGGTAGTTCCGGCTTTGCCAGTTTTGGCTTCGGGGGTAGTTCCGGCTTTGCCAGTTTTGGCTTCGGGGGCAGTTCCGGCTTTGCTAGTTTTGACTTCAGGGGCAGTTCCGGCTTTGCCGGAGGTGGGGGGGCCTGCCGCCTTTTTATTTGGCTTACTTGTTCGCTAGTGCTGTCCTTGTCTGGAATCGATTTCGCTCCAGCCGTTTCAGAGGACACTGGTAAACCTTTCATTATTATTTTTAACTTATCAAGCATTTCAGGAGGCACTGGAAAACCTTTAATTTCCAAGTTTTTATCTGATTGCAACTGACATGGTTGGTCTTGGTACTTTACTGTCTGGCTTAACTGCTTATTCTCGTTGTGAGAGGAAGTGTGCGCTTTACCAAGATTACTGTTTTTAACAATCTTTAAATTTAAAAGAAAGGCGTTTATACCTTTGGGTTGTTTTTTTGTATTTGAATTACATTCCTGTAATCTATTAATTAAACTAGAATCATTGAACACTACCATATTTACCTCTCCAACTAATTTTAATTTTCATTATCCTGTCTTTAATAACGCTTTGTCTTTCAAAGAACGATTAAAAATTAGCAAAGGTTCTACATCGTTTTGCTCTTTGAGCTGCTGCTTCGAGGTCCCTGTTCTGATACTTATCTGGGTCAACAAAAAGTCGCTCTGGAGGTAAACGTTGAGTAGGGTATGAGCATCAGTCCAGAGGCGTTTGTAGTATCTGGTCTTGGAAAGACATGAACACGACTGTGTCACGTGTCGCCAGAGCAAAATCAATCAACCAAACGGCCTGATGGCCGTTTGGTTGATGAAACGATGGGGAATTGGCAATTTAATTACGTCAAAATTGCTTGATGATTATCCCGTTGCATCCCTTTTTTATCACAAAAACACAACGTTACTGATTGTTATTATGCTGTTTTTTTATAAATTTGTCCTGTAAGCGTTTAGACTCCTGAAGCTCACTTTGCGACATGTTTTTCTCAATTTCTTGTATTCTTTTCTCATGCATCTGAGTGGCTTTTTGGATATCTGGAATTGAGCCCCATTCCAGATCTTTCTCGTTTCGATTGAATACCGAGAACCAAAAATAGGCTTGAGAGTCATTCTTCTTAACACCAATGCCGTCAGCGTACATTGCTGAAGTCATGAACTGTGCTTTTTGCATATTTTGTTCTGCTGCGTTTTTAAAATGCGTAAACGCCGTTCTGGCATTTACCGGAGTACCCACTCCATTTAGATACATTACCGCCAGGTCGAAATGTGCATCAGGTATGCCTTGATCTGCCGATTTTTTAAACCACGAGATCGCTTTAGCAAACTCTTTTTCGTCAAAATACATGGTGCCAAGTTCATATTGCGCGTCAGCACTGCCTTGCTCTGCGGATTTTGTGTACCACGCTTTTGCTTGCGCATAATCTTTCTCTACGCCGTCACCGTTATAGTACATGTCACCCAACATCAATTGTGCGTAGGCATTGCCTTGCCCTGCCGCTTTCATGTACCACGTTTTGGCTTGCGCGTAATCTTCTTCTATGCCGTCACCGTCATAGTACATGTCGCCCAGCGCCAACTGTGCGTCCACATTACCGTTGTTCGCTAGCTGCTGCATTTCTGCGAGTGTTTTATTCTCAACGTCGCTGGCTACGGCGTGTGCCGTTGGCAGGACAAGTGAGAGTGCGATGACAAAAAGTAATGAAATAAATTTCATGTGCAATCCTTCACATTTTTAATAATAAAAAGCGCCTGTTACGACGCAATAAATAAACCATAACGTTTATAACGCCGCCGTGTACTGGTTTATCGAGAAGGGGATACTTTAACGGTTTAAGGGGGCGAGATACAGACAGTATCGGGAACAAAAAAAAGGAGCAGGCTGTGTGCTCTGCTCCCTTATGAAGGATTATACGGTGGCGTGGCTGACCATCTGTGTCAGCACCTTACGCCACGCGTCTACCTGACCGAGGTAGTTTGCTGCCGGGATTTGCTGGAAATTCCCGTTGCCGTCTTCCAGTGCAAACGTGGGGAAACCTTGTCCGCGCACTTTCGCCAGTAATTCTCGGCTGGCGCTGATGTGTGTTGACAGCGTTTCTGCCTGAGTAAAGGTGCACTCGGTGCTGAAGGCGTCGCCATCCAAACCGATCGCTTCAGCGCATTGACGCAGTACGGCGGCGTCTACGATTTTGAGCCCAGAAACGTAGTGTGCACGTTCGATCTCGTGCAGCATCACCATACCTTTGTCTGCCATCGCTTCCGCAGCGAGTACGGCAGCTGTTGGCGGTGCGGAATCCAGCACGACGCTGGTGTCGCGCAACAGCCCTTCGTAATACGCTTCCCCGAAGGTCTGCCCGGTCATTTGCGCAATGCGGCGATCGTGAGGGATCACATAATCGTGCCACTCTGGGGTGATGGTGCGGCTATTGCTGCCCGTCATCATACCGCCGCCGTGGAGGATCAGATCCATCCCGTCAATCTCCTGCGCGGCCAGTGCGAGTGGGGCGGCGCCGTAGCACCAGCCACACAACGGATCGTAAATGTAATGCAGTCTTACTGTGGCCACTTCATTTCACCTTTCAGGACTTTGGCACTCAGTTCAAGACCCGATTCTTCTTTTAGCGTCGGGTAGTGTTTTTTCATTGCTGCGATCAGTTCGGCAGAATCTTTTGCTTTTGCCAGCTCTTTTTCCACCGTATCCAGATATTGCAGCGTAAAGGTCACGTTTTTCAAGGTGTAATCCGTTGGCGCGATAAAGTGACCCGGCACGACGGTGGTTGGCTTCAGCGCTTCAATGGATTTCAGCGTTTCACGCCAGTGAACGCGAGATTCTGGCGTTTGGGTATCGGCAAGCCAAACGTGGATGTTGGCAGACACCGGAATACCGCCTACTACAGCTTTCAGCGAAGGGATCCAGACGTACGTGCGATCCGGCGTTGGCCCTTTCAGACCTTTCACTTCCAGTTTTTTACCGTCAACAGTAAAGCTATCGCCTTCCAGTGCTTGAGGAACGACGATCTCTTTCGGCGCGTTTTCTTTCAGAACTGGGCCCCAGTGTGCCACTTTGCCGTCTTTGCTGGCGTTAATCGCATCGATGGTGGCTTGGGTCGCAACGATTTTAGCGTCTGGGAACGCGGCTTTAATCACGTCCAGACCGAAATAGTAGTCAGGATCGGAGTGGCTGATATAAACGGTGGTCAGCTTTTTTCCGGTGGCTTTGATGCGATCAACCAGCGTTTGAGCATCGTTACGCTGGAACTGCGCATCAATCAGGGCGACTTCTTTATCGCCGCTGATAATTTCAGAGGAAACAGGGAATACACTGGCTTCACCTGGATTAAACACGTCGATTTTTAACTCGGCGGCGTTAGCAGCAGAAGCCAGGCCCAGCGATGCAGCGAGTAAAGATACGGTAAAAGCGATAGATTTAGACATGGTGATACTCCACAGGTATGACAGAAAGTGGGTTCATGTTATGTTGCATTAATCGTACGAAAAACCGCAAAAATGGCAATTGTTTGTTGCATAAAACGGACTAGTTTATGGATCGTATAACGGCAGCCGAAGTGTTTGTGACTATTGTAGACCGCGGTAGCATGATCGCGGCGGCGGACACGCTGGATATGTCTCGGGCAATGGTGACGCGCTATCTGGCGGAGATGGAAACGTGGGCGGGGGCGCGGTTATTGCACCGCACCACGCGCAAGCTGAGTCTGACGGATGCCGGTGAAAAAACGCTGGCGCGCTGTCGGGAGATGCTGGCGCTGACGGCGGATATGCGCGTCGAGGCCGATACCGACGATGCCACGTTAAGCGGTTTGCTGCGCATCGGCTGTTCGCAGTCGCTGGCGCAGGGGGCGCTCGGTATGGCGATAACGGCTTTCCTGCGGCGGCATCCTCGGGTCGCTATCGACCTGCAAATGAATAACCGAACGGTGAATCTGGTTGAGGAACGTATCGATCTGGCGTTGCGTATCACCAATGAACTGGATCCTAATTTGATCGCCCGACCGCTTTCAAGCTGTGAGTCGGTGCTGTGTGCGTCGCCCTCTTATCTGAATGAGCACGGTATTCCACGACAGCTAACCGATCTTTCGATTCATAACTGCCTGACCTACACCTATTTCGGCAAAAGCCTGTGGCATTTTTCCCGCGGTGATGAAAAGTTTACGATTCCCGTTAGCGGTAACCTGAGCGGCAATGAGTCGCTGGTGCTGCTGGCCGGTGCGTTGGAAGGAGCCGGCATCGCCCTGCAACCGCGCTATTCTGTGGCGTCTTATCTCGCTAACGGACAACTGGTAGCGCTGTTGCCGGAATACCGTCCGCAGGCGATGGGGATTTATGGTATTTACACCTCGCGCCGCCAGATGCCCGCCGCGCTGCGTACCCTGCTGGATTTTCTGGTGGAATGGTTTGCTCACGATCCTCGCTGGCGGGCGTTAGCGCTGTAATCGGTGAAGTGAGCCGAAC
This sequence comes from Pectobacterium versatile, assembly GCF_020166435.1. Taxonomy (GTDB): domain Bacteria; phylum Pseudomonadota; class Gammaproteobacteria; order Enterobacterales; family Enterobacteriaceae; genus Pectobacterium; species Pectobacterium versatile. Next base: position 72,922 of record NZ_JAINZP010000013.1, read on the forward strand.
CAAGGCCGGAGTATTACTGCCGCAAGACCTGCTCCAGACGTGAAGGCACGCCCGCGGCATACTGCTTGAGTTGATCAATCACGGTATCGACTAGTGCTGAAGCGGGGCGGTGCAACGGACGAATCAGGCTGACCGTAAAAGGTACATCGATGCTGAAAGGCCGCACGACCACGCCGGAGGCGGCATAATCCAAGGCGGTGAGCGGGTTAACGATGGACAGCCCGATGCCCGCCCGCACCATCGCACACATTGACGCCGCGCTGTGTGTTTCCAGCACCATCCGGCGCGACACACCTTGTTCCTGAAATAGCTTGTCCAGCAACTGGCGATAGCTGTCGGCGCTCGACAGGCTGATGAAGGGTTCATCGGCAAAATCCTGCGGCGTGAGCACCGCTTTTTGCGCCAGCGGATGCCCGGCAGGCAGCACGCACACTTCATTGAGTAACATCAGCGTTTGCCGCTCGGTACCGGCTGGCGTGAGGCTGTTTTCCGTTAGGCCCAAATCGTGGCGCTGGGCAGACAGCCACTCTTCCAGCAGCGGCGATTCCTGCGGAATGATGTGCAGATTAAGCAGTGGATAACGCGCCAGCAGCGGCTTGCAGACATCAGGTAGCAGTGACTGTGAAAACACGGGCAGACAGGTAATAGAAAGCTGCGCCTGCTGAAAACGGCGAATATCGCTGGCGGCGTTGATGATCCGATCCAGTCCATAGTAAGAGCGCTGCACTTCTTCAAACAGCTGTAGTCCCTGCGCGGTGGGGTAAAGCCTGCCGCGTAGCCGCTCGAACAGCGTCATCTGAATCAGTTTCTCGAAGCGGGCCAGCTCACGACTGACGGTCGGCTGCGAGGTGTTCAGCAGGTCCGCCGCTTCTGTCAGATTGCCAGTGGTCATGACTGCATGGAAAATCTCGATGTGTCGCAGGGATACTGCCGCCATGTCGCCTCCTTGATTTATTTTTATAAACCATCAGTTTGATAAACCATATCAGAAATGAATAGAGTCTGCCTAAAACGATATTTGTTTACCAGGGAGGTAATTTTTATAGTGCTTCTCAACCACGATTAACCCGTAATTGGTAACTTTTTATGCCACACGATCTGAATGACGTAACACATGCTCTGAACGCACAAAGCCTGCGTGAACTGCCTGCCCGCTTTGGTTGTCCGGTTTGGGCCTATGATGCGCAGACCATCGTTAACCGCATTGCCCAACTGCGCCAGTTCGACACCATTCGCTTCGCGCAGAAGGCGTGTTCCAACACGCATATTTTGCGCCTGATGCGTGAGCAGGGTGTGAAAGTGGATTCGGTATCGCTGGGGGAGATCGAGCGTGCGCTGATTGCGGGGTTTGTACCGGGCACCGACGCGCATGAGATCGTGTTTACCGCCGATCTGCTGGATCGCCCGACGCTACAACGCGTTTCCGAACTGAACATTCCGGTGAACGCCGGTTCAGTCGATATGCTGGAACAGCTCGGGCAGCAGTCACCGGGACATCCGGTGTGGCTGCGTGTGAATCCAGGATTTGGTCATGGTCACAGCCAGAAAACCAACACCGGCGGCGAGAACAGCAAGCACGGTATCTGGTACGGCGATTTGCCGCTGGCGCTGGCGCATATTCAGCGCTATCAGCTGAAGCTGGTAGGGATCCACATGCACATTGGTTCTGGCGTCGATTACGGCCATCTGGAACAAGTGTGCGAGGCGATGGTGCAGCAGGTCGTTGAGCTGGGTCAGGATATCGAGGCGATTTCAGCGGGTGGCGGGTTGTCTATTCCCTATCGCCACGGCGAAGAAGCGATTGATACTGAACACTACTACGGGCTGTGGAACGCGGCGCGCGAGAAAATTGCTGCACACCTTGGCCATCCGGTGACGCTGGAAATCGAACCGGGACGTTTTCTGGTCGCCGAATCCGGCGTGCTGGTGGCGGAAGTTCGGGCGATAAAATCGATGGGAAGTCGCCACTTTGTGCTGGTCGATGCCGGATTTAACGATCTGATGCGTCCGGCGATGTACGGCAGCTATCACCATGTTTCTCTGCTGTCGGGCGATGGCCGCGATATCAGCCAGTCCACGCTGCGCGACAGCGTGATTGCCGGTCCGCTGTGTGAATCCGGAGATGTGTTCACCCAGCAGGCAGGCGGCGGCGTGGAAACGTTCGCGCTGCCAGATGCGCAGGTTGGCGACTATCTGGTATTCCATGACACCGGTGCGTACGGTGCATCCATGTCTTCTAACTACAACAGCCGTCCGCTGCTGCCGGAAGTGCTGTTTGAAAACGGCGAACCGCGCCTGATTCGCCGTCGTCAGACGCTGGACGAGCTGCTGGCGCTGGAAGCGCTTTAATCGGTTTTATTCGGTGGTATCAGGGGAGAAGCGCTCTGCTTTTCCCCCAGAACGTGATGCGCCAGCCGAACGTCATTCCGGCGGCGGACAGCAGAATTGCGACCGCCCCGGCAAGCTGCATGGCATCCAACCGATGCCCAAAAGCCGCCCAGTCTACCAGCGCCGCGATAACGGGATAGATAAACGACAGTGCGCCAACCAGCGCGGTCGGGATCTTCTGGATCGCGCTGTACAAGAGCGTCGACATTAGCCCGGTATGGATCACGCCAATCGCCACAAGCATTCCCCACTGTGAAGCCGTAGGAGAAGCAGGTATTGCCGCGAAGGGCGCAAGAACCACAACGCCAACGAGCAGCTGTATCAGCACGAGCACATGCGGCGGAATTCCTGACAGTTTTTTCGTTATCGCGGCTGCAATGGCATAAAAGAACGCAGCACCTAATGCCATCAGTACGCCAGAGAGATAACCGTTACTATCGCTGTCGGCCTCGGTTTGAGCGCTGACGATCAGGACGATGCCGCCAAAGGCGCACAGTAACCAGCTGGTTTTGTTGAGGGTCAGCGTTTCCCTGAAAAAGATCGCGCCTAGCCCCACAAGCATAAAGGGCTGCGAGTGATAAACCACAGTGGCGACGGCAATAGATGCCTGCGAGTAAGCACCGAACAGCAGCGTCCAGTTGAGCACCAGCGCCAGACCACCGAGTACGGCAATGCCAGCCTGTTTTCTGCTAATGATACCTCGCCGCAGCAATCCCAATAGCCCGCAGACGATTAACATCGTCAATGCGCCGAACGCGCAGCGCCAGAAGACCGCCGTCATGGCTGGCTGTCCTGCCGTTAAAACGAACCAGCCAACCGTACCGGAAATGATCATCGCGATAGTCATTTCTATCGTGCCGCGAGTCTGGGGTGTCATCTTTTTTTCCTGCCTGTCAGTGTGAAAAGTGTGCTGCTATAGCGAACGAAATTTTTTATAATGAACAACAGGACAAAATAATGAACACAAACCATTTGTTCGTCAAGTCGAACAAATGGACATTATGGTGAACGCTATGACGATCGATAATCAGGAAAATGGCGTGCAGGAAATCACGCCTATTGCACGGCTGGCCGTTGCTATTCGGCGTGAACGTGAGCGGTTAAACCTGTCAGTCACCGAGCTGGCAAAGCGTGCGGGGCTGGCTAAATCAACGCTTTCACAGCTGGAAACCGGGATCGGCAACCCGAGCCTGGAAACGCTCTGGGCATTGGCGATGGCACTTGACGTGCAGGTCAGCCAGTTGATTGGCCAATCTCGTCAGCACGTACAGGTGATTCGAGCTAATGAAGGCGCAGCCACCTATTCGGAGCAGGCAAACTATGCCGCGACGCTGCTGGCTGCCTGTCCGGCTGGCGTGCAGCGTGATATCTATCGGCTTAAGGTGCAGCCGGGCGAGGCTAGAATCTCGCAACCGCATATGCCCGGAACGATAGAACATGTGATTCTGAGCAGCGGCCGCGCCAGAATCGGGCCTGTCACACAGCCCGTCGAACTGAGCACGGGGGATTACATCAGCTATTCGGCGGATGTCCCGCACCTGTTTGATGCGCTGGAAGCGGATACGAGCGCGGTGATGTTGATTGAACATGGCTAAAGAGGTGACCCCGTGCAGGCTGCTTACATGGGACGCAGTTTTACGGTGAGCTTTACTTAGCGTAGTACGGCCCTTTCTGTACCGACTCGCGGATTTTTAGCTCTCCGGTGAAGGGCTGTAGCGGGTTGACGTCTTTGCCCGCGATCAGATCCAGTACTTGCGTAATCGCGGTGGCGGCCATCTCTTCAATCGGCATGTAGACGGTGGAAAGTGAAGGGTGCAGATAGGTCGCGCAGGGCTCATCGTCAAAACCGAAGACGGAGACATCCTGCGGTAATTTTTTTCCCGCCTCGTACAGCGCTTTCATCGCGCCAATCGCCATGTGATCGTTGCTGACAAACAGCGCGCTAAAGCTGACGCCGCTGTCCAGCAACTGGCGTGCAGCCTGATAGCCGCTGGCGACCATGCTGGTGCCATATGCCACCCGACGTGGTTCAAGCGCGATCTGGTGGGTGGTTAATGCCTGCTGATAGCCCGCGAGCCGCGCCTGCGCCGTCGGCGTTTTCATCGGTGCGGTGATGCAGGCGATCTCTCGGTGGCCCTGTTCGATCAGGTAATTCACCACGTCAAACGCGGCCTGCTGCTGGCGGAAGAAAATACAGCGTTCCCGCGCCTGTGGCAGATCGCGATTCATCACGATCATCGGAATAGTCAGCGTGTCGAGCAGCGTCATGAGGTCCGATTCGGACATATAGCGGGTATAGAGGATAATGGCGTCGCATTGTCTGTCAGACAGAAGCTGCACCGCACGCTGCTCATCTTCCGGCGTATCGTGCCCGTCGGTGACGATCAGGTGTTTACCGTTGCTTTCCGCGATATCCGCCGCACGGCGCAACAGGCGGCCAAAGTAGGGGCCGTCAAAATTGGAAATAACGAGACCAATGCTGTTTGAAGTACGACGAGCCAGCGAACGCGCCAGAAAGTTAGGACGGTAGCCTAGCTCCTCCATTGCCTGAAATACGGCATCGCGTGTTGCCTGTTTGACCTGACCCGTGCCGTTTAGCACTCTGGAGACGGTCGCTTTAGACACGCCTGCACGTCTTGCCACCTCAAGCATGGTTTTCATCGCTGCACCTTAATTGAGTATGATGACGGGCTAAAAACGCCTATTCATCCCTGTTACGAACATCATATGGCATGTTACCACAGGCATATTGTTGGATTTAACGCCTGATGTTCGTTTCTCAATCAGATTTTTGTCAATTTTGTGATGCAGCCATTTCTCGGCGTAGCAAGACAATCTCTTCCGCCAAATCCCGGCAGAGCATGGCGGTCATCAGATGATCCTGCGCATGCACCATGATCAGGTTGACGGGCACCTTGCCTTCCCCTTCGTCCAGACCGATCAGCCGTGTTTGAACGCGGTGAGCCGCACGCGCCGCTTCTTGTGACGCCGCGAGCAGATCGTCAGCCTGTTGCCACTCCCGCTGACGCGCGGCCTGAATGGCCATCATGGCGTTTGAGCGCGCTTCACCCGCATTAATCAGCAGTTCCATCACGGTTTGTTCCATATCGAATGCAGGAATGTTTTCTGTGTCTTTCATCGTAGGTTTCCTTATCGCAGTCAGGAAAGCAGCCCAAGTTGGTTGAGAACTTATGTGGCTGAGAATTTATGGTATGCCAAAAATCACATTTTCATCATATTGGAATTCCAATATCGTCTTGTGAGAATCATGTCACAGAAAAATAATTCATTATGGTTGATTTTTGGTATGCCAAACGCGAAAGCGCGGTACCTGCATTTACCCTGCGCGTAACGGCCATCCCGCGTGTCACACGCGATATAACAATATGATGATGAAAGAGGTGGTGTTATGTCATTTAAGGACCAACTGATTGATTCATTGGGCTCATTTGCCAATAAATTTAACAGTCTGCGTTACATTATGGCGATTAAGGCATCCTTTATTACGCTGATGCCAGTCATTATCGTCGGGGCGTTTTCCGTTCTGATTTCCAACATGGTGATGGACCCGAAAAATGGTCTGGCCAGTTTTCCCCTATTTTCGTTTCTGGCTGAACTTAAACCGATTATGAGTGGCATTAACTACGCCACGCTCAGCTTTCTGACTATCGGTGCCGTCTTCCTGATTGGTATCGAGCTTGGGAAGATTAACGGTTCACGCGGGCTGTTTCCCGGCCTGCTTGCGGTGATCTGCTTTATTGCCGTCACGCCAACCACGATCGAAATGGCCGTCAACGGGCAGATGATGGTGGTGAAAGACGTGCTGGCTAAACAGTTCTCCGATACCAAAAGCCTGTTTCTGGGGATGTTCATCGCCATCCTGTCTGTCGAGATGTATACCAAGCTACAAAATATTGATCGGTTGCAGATTAAAATGCCGGACAGCGTGCCGCCCAACGTCGCCGCCTCTTTTTCTGCTCTGTTTCCCTCCATCATCACGGTGGTTGCGATTGCCACCTTTGGGTTTGTGTTTCACCGCGTGACGGGCATGTATCTATATGATGCCGTTTATAAAATCGTACAGCAGCCGCTGGAATCCGTAGTGCAAAGCCTACCCGGTTTACTGGTACTGATGTTTGTCGCTCAGCTGTTCTGGGTGATCGGGATTCACGGCAACCAGATGATTAAACCGATTCGTGAGCCGCTGCTGCTGGGGGCGATTGCCGTCAACATGACCGCGTTTGAACAGGGGCATGAGATACCGAACATTATCACTATGCCGTTCTGGGATGTGTACATGAGCATCGGCGGTTCCGGCTTGACCATTGGCCTGCTGCTGGCGGTGATGATTGCCTCCAAGCGCAAAGAGATGAAAGAGATCGCCAAAATTTCTTTCGGCCCCAGCGTGTTCAATATTAATGAGCCGGTAATTTTTGGTATGCCGATTATGCTCAACCCGATTCTGGCTATTCCCTTCATTATCACACCGTTAGTGACGGGCACGATTGGTTATTTCGCCACCAGTATGGGCTTTGCGGGCAAAGCCGTGGTGATGGTGCCGTGGACTACACCGCCGATCATTAACGCCTGGCTGTCGACGGCGGGATCGATGGGAGCCGTCGCTACACAGATCGTATGCATCATCGTCGCGATGCTGATCTATCTGCCGTTTGTCAAAGTGGCGTCCCGTCGTGCTGAACTGGCGCAGTTGGAAGCAGAAAAGCAGGCCGCAGCGGAAAAAGCCTGAAACGGACGAGAAGAGAGGTAACGCATGAGTAAGGTTGCACTGACTATTCCACCGGATTTTATTCTGGGCGCAGCGGCATCGGCATGGCAAACGGAAGGATGGAGCGGCAAGAAAGCCGGGCAGGATTCCTATCTGGATCTCTGGTACAAGCAGGATCGTCAGGTTTGGCATAACGGCTACGGCCCGGCGAAAGCGACGGATTTCTTTAATCGCTATCGGGAAGACGTGGCGCTGATGAAGCTGGCAGGGCTGACGCACTATCGTACGTCGATCAACTGGTCACGCTTTATGCTGGACTATGAGCAAGGCATCGTCGACGAAGAGTACGCGGCCTACATCGATAACCTGCTGGATGAAATGCACCGGCAGGGAATCGAACCGATGATCTGCCTTGAACATTACGAGCTGCCCGCTTGCCTGCTGGAGAAGTATCAGGGCTGGTCATCAAAGCAGGTGGTGGAGTGGTTTGTGCTGTACGCCGACGCGGTTTTTGCCCGCTATGCCGGGAAAGTGAAGCGCTGGTTTACCTTCAATGAGCCGATTGTGGTGCAGACGCGCGTTTATCTGGACGCGCTACGCTACCCTTATGAGCAGAACACGCACACCTGGATGCAGTGGAATCACCATAAGAATCTAGCGACGGCAAAAGTGGTGCAGCGGTTTCGGCAGCAGGGCTATCACCAGAATGGCGGCTCGATCGGCGTGATCCTCAATCCCGAAGTCACGTATCCGCGATCCCGTGCGGCGCACGATGTGAAAGCGGCGCACCTTTACGATCTGTTCTATAACCGGGTTTTCCTCGATCCGGCGTTAAAAGGGGAATATCCGGCGGAACTGATGGCATTACTGGCACAGCATCAGGTGAAGTGGGATTACACGGAAGAAGAGCTGGCGATCATTCGGGATAATACGGTCGATGAGGTGGGGATCAACCTGTATTACCCGCATCGGGTCAAAGCGCCCAGCCGCGAATGGAACAAGGAGACACCGTTCCACCCGGCCTATTACTACGAGCACTTTGAGCTGCCGGGGCGTCGGATGAACACCTCGCGTGGCTGGGAGATCAATCCCAAAATCATTTACGACATGGCGAAACGCATAGAGCGCGACTACGGCAATGCGCCGTGGTTTGTGGCGGAAAACGGTATCGGTATCGAGAACGAAGCGCGCTTTAAAGACGATGCGGGCGTGATTCAGGACGATTACCGCATCGCATTTATTGCCGAGCACCTTTACTGGACGCTGAAGGCGAAGGAAGAGGGGGCAAACTGCCGCGGCTACATGCTGTGGGCGTTTACCGACAACGTCTCGCCGATGAACGCGTTTAAAAACCGCTACGGATTGATCGAAATCGATCTGGAACAGGGTCGGCAACGGCGGCCGAAAAAATCCGCCGCCTGGTTTCGTCAGCTACACGACACGCGTCGGCTTGAATTGACGCTGGATGATGAAGAGAAATAGGTGCAGATAACCAAAATGAGGAACGGAATATGAAAAGAATCGTACTGGCCTGTTCAGCAGGAATGTCGACCTCACTGGTGGTCACCAAGATGGAGAAGGAAGCGGAAACACGGGGAATGGCGTTTAAGATCTACGCGATCCCAGAGCAAAATTTGCGGGATGAGTTGCAGGAGTTCGGCGGCGACATTATTGCGGTTTTGCTGGGGCCGCAGGTGCGCTTCAAACTTAACGAAAATAAAAAGCTGACGGACAGCTACCAGATTCCTATCGCGGTGATCGACCCCGTCGCCTACGGCACATTAAATGGCGCAAAAGTACTGGATCAGGCGCTGAGTTTGGTAAACTAATGCCCCACCGCAGCGTCAGTACGTGGCTGGAGAGGTGCCCGTCATCATTCAAGTTGCAGCTTGACGTATGACGGGCAAAATCAGAGCGGGCCTGACGCCCGCACTTAGGGCGACAGTGCATGTAGGGTGAAAGCGTGGCGAAGGATGTGGTTCTGCAAGAGAAGAAGCAATATCAGGAAATCGGCTGTGATTTGCGTCAGAAGATTCAGTCAGGGGATTACCCCGTCGGATCGCGCCTTCCTCCTGAACGAAATATTGCGGAAACCTATGGCGTTAGCCGGACGATAGTACGCGAAGCGCTACTGATGCTTGAACTGGAAGGCACAGTCGATATTCGTCAAGGCTCCGGGGTTTATGTCTTGCGTATTCCTGATGAAGACGACGCGGCAGACGGTGGCAAAAACCATATCGGCGCGTTTGAAATGCTACAGGCTCGCCAACTGCTGGAAAGCAATATTGCGGCGTTTGCGGCCCGCATGGCAACGCGTGCGGATATCGAAAACCTGCGTAAGACGCTGGAACAAGAGCAGGCCGCGATTGCCGGAAAAGATTACCGTGGCGATTTCGATCGCCTGTTCCATCTGCAAATTGCCGGTGCGACGCAAAACCAGATGCTGCTGGAAACGGTCAGCAATATCTGGGAATGTCGTGATGATAACGCGCTCTGGCAGCAGCTTTATACCCACGTCGGAACGCAGGGCTATCGTCTGAAATGGCTGGCGGATCATCAGACTATTCTGGCTGCGCTGCGGCGTCGCGATGTGTCCGGCTCTTATCAGGCCATGTGGCAGCACCTCGAAAACGTCAAAAATACGCTGATGGAAATTTCTGACGCTGATGCTCCGGAATTTGACGGCTATTTATTTGATTCTGTACCGATTTTTCAAGGAAAACTGGTGTAACGATGACAGACCTTACTAAGGTGAAGATTGTTTATCTGGCGGATCATCCTCAGCATCAAGAGCAGGTAATTGACTGGATATGGCAGGCGTTCGGTAGCCAGAACAGCCGTGAATTCTTTGCCAGCGTGGTGCGCAATAGCCTGAACCCGGCGGCACTACCACTGACGTTTATTGCGCTGGAGGGCGAGCGTCTAGTCGGGACGGTGGGGTTATGGCGCTGCGATTTAATCAGCCGACAGGATCTGACGCCCTGGCTGGCATCGCTGTACGTGGAAGAAAGCCAGCGTGACAAAGGGTTGGGCATCGCATTGCAACAGCACGTACTGGATTTCTGCCGCCGTCAGGGCTTTGACGATCTTTATCTGTTCGCCACGTTTAGCGGCTATTACGAAAAACACGGCTGGCGTTATATCGGCGACGGGCTGGACTACCCGGACAAAGCCGTGCGGCTGTATCACCAGTCGCTGTAGGCTGCCTCTTAGTCTGCATAGAAACATGACTAAGAGACAGCAGACGGGGAGAAGTATCGCGGGTATCAGAACGATGTCCAATCCCCGTCACCCGTTGAGGCACCACGCTTACTCGGTGCTGCCAGAGCAGGTTTAAGGGGTAACGATGGGGTCACCGTTAGCGTACGAGCAATCTGATGGCTGCTACTTAAGCGAAACTGGCTGACCGTTTCAGCCAACTGTGCGGCCTGCTGCTGTAGAGACTGCGTCGCGGCCGAGGCCTCGTTCACCAGCGATGCATTCTGCTGGGTCGTCACTTCCATCTGGTTCACCGCAACGTTCACCTGCTCAATGCCCATCGTCTGTTCATTGCTGGCGGAGCTGATTTCCCCGACTAAATCGCTGACCTGACGCACGCCGTTGACGATCTCTTGTATCGACGCGCCGGCTTGTACCACCAATCGGTTGCCCGCTTCCACGGTTTGGACGGAGCGATCGATCAACTCCTTGATCTCTCTTGCAGCGGAGGCGCTGCGCTGTGCCAGACTGCGTACTTCACCGGCGACTACGGCGAAACCGCGACCTTGCTCGCCCGCTCGCGCGGCTTCTACAGCAGCATTCAGTGCCAGAATGTTGGTCTGGAACGCAATGCTGTCGATGACGCCGATTATATCGACAATTTTTTTCGATGACGCGTCGATCGCCCCCATCGTTTCCACCACTTCAGTCACTAACTGCCCGCCCGACTGTGCTTGCTGTGTGGTCGATTGTGCCAACTGGTTGGCCTGACGCGCGTTATCGGCATTCTGCCTGACCGTCGAGCTTAACTGTTCAATCGATGCTGCGGTTTCCTGTAGCGCACTGGCCTGCTCTTCCGTGCGGCTGGAAAGGTCGATATTGCCTGCGGCGAGCTGTGAGGAAGCACCTGCGATAGATTCAGACCCTTGGCGAACTTCACCAACGATAGAACGCAGACGCACGGTCATATCTTGCAGAGCGTGCAGCAACTGGGCTGCTTCATCACGTCCTTCAGGCTGCACGTTATGCGTTAGATCGCCCGCCGCGACGGCCTGTGTCGCTCGGACGGCGTGCGCCAGAGGCTGCACAATACTGCGGGTGAGTACCCAAGCGATCAGGACGCCGATGATGGCGCTCAGCACGCCCGTGATAGCAAGGATGAGATCGCCACGGCTTGCGCCAGTGTTAATGTCTTGTCCCATTTGGTCGATGCTGGCGCGCTGGTGATCGCGCAGAGCTTCGACACTTGCCAGATAGCCATTGGAAGCGGGCACGAACTCGTTGTCGAAGAGTGTTCTGGCGCGATCGAAATTACCCGCACCTTTTTCCGCGATAATCTCATCGCGTTTTTTGATGTAGGCCTGACGATATTCGCCGACTTTGTCGAATAGGGCTTTTTCTTCGGCAGTGGAAATCAGGCTGGAAAATTGCGCCTGTAGCTTGCTATTTTCTTGAGTCGCACGGGTGTTTTCGGCGGCAAATAGCTCAACCAGCGAGTCGTCATTGCTGCGTGCAATCGCCACACCGCGTTGGATACCCGCGATGAGTGTGGCATGCCAGTCCGATACCAGCCGTTCTTTGCGGAGCGGCTCTTGCATCATCTGTTGTGTATTGCTAGCCAATTGATTAAGTTGATAAATGCCGCAGGTCAACATAACCAGAGAAAGAGCAACAAGTAGACCAAAGCCGCCAGATAACCGAGTCCCTATTTTGTAGTTCTTCATTGTGCGTTACACATCCTTTGTTGGGTTTTTATTAAATTTGCCATCTGTATCATGCAGATCTGATTATCTTACTCTATTTCCCGATGAATACGGCCTGTGATTGGTAAATGGCGTTGAAGGTGCCAAGGGGAAAATCGTGGCGTTGATCAGTGAGAGGGCGGCTGCCTTACATGATTCACCAGAATCTTACAGTTGGTTGCACTTATAGAATAACTCTTTCGATTCATCGCTGGTGAAGCGAAGCGGCGATCTTTAGAGTTACAAGTCCCAGAGGTATTGATTGGTGATATATCGATGTGCTCTGTACATTGAAACCATTTGATTACACCAACCTACGCGGATGCGTAGGTTTTTTTTTGCCTGAATTTCCCGCTTTCGTTATCTCCAGCCATTTTAATGCGATGTGAATGCTGTGCCGTCGGCAATCTTCGTGTTTAGCCGTGTACCCGTCGCTTGAAGTATGGTGCATATGTAGTATTTTGACGTACCGCTTGGTGGTTTTTGCGTTTCAGCAAGCTGCCCGTTTATCTGTCTATTGGGAGAAGGCATGATTCATACCCTGTTACGTTGGGTGTTCCAGCGTCTGTACCGCATCCGGATCGAGGGCGACAGCAGCCAGTTTCAGCAATCTAAATTGCTCATCACCCCCAATCACGTCTCGTTCCTTGATGGCGTTTTGCTGGCGTTATTCTTGCCGATAAAGCCCGTCTTTGCCGTGTACTCTTCCATTTCCGATCGCTGGTTTATGCGCTGGCTGAAGCCTTACATCGATTTCGTACCGTTAGATCCCACCAAGCCGCTGGCGATCAAAGGGCTGATCAAGGTGATCGAACGCGGCCAGCCCGTCGTGGTTTTCCCGGAAGGGCGCATCAGCGTCACCGGATCGCTGATGAAGATTTACAGCGGCGCGGCGTTTGTCGCGGCGAAATCCGGTGCAACGATCATCCCCGTGCGCATTGATGGCGCAGAATTGACGCCCTTTGGTCGTCTTGCGGGCGTATTTAAACGCCGCTGCCTCCCACAGATTACGATCACCTATTTGCCTCCGACCACATTGCCGATGCCGGAAGCCAGCAGTGCCAGAGAACGCCGCGCGCTGGCCGGTGAGCATTTGCACCAGATTATGATGAAGGCGCGGATGGATACGCGCCCGCAGCACACGCTGTATCAGGCCTTTCTGGCCGCGAGAACCCGTTACGGGCGGCACTCTCCCAGCATTGCAGATATCTCCTTCAACGAAGACAGCTATCAGGGTTTATTGAAAAAATCGTTGGGCGTGTCGCGCATTTTGCAGCGCTTCACCCGCGCCGATGAACATGTCGGCATGCTGTTGCCCAATGCGACCATCACCGCCGCATCCATCTTGGGCGCATCGCTGCGTAACCGCGTTCCTGCCATGCTGAACTACACCGCGGGTGCGAAAGGGCTACAAAGTGCAATGAAAGCGGCGGGGATCAAAACCATCGTCACGTCTCGCCAGTTTCTTGAAAAGGGCAAGCTGACGGATTTGCCGAAGCAGGTTAGCGAGGCCAACTGGGTCTATCTGGAAGATTTGAAAGACACCGTGACGCTGACGGATAAGCTGTGGATCCTGTTCCATCTGCTGTTTCCTGCCCGCGCGATACTGCCGCAGAAACCTGACGATGCGGCCATCGTGCTGTTTACCTCCGGTTCCGAGGGGAATCCGAAAGGCGTCGTGCATTCCCATGACAGCCTGCTGGCGAACGTTGAGCAGATTCGCACGGTGGCGGATTTCACGCCGCGCGACCGCTTTATGTCCGCGCTGCCGCTGTTCCATGCGTTTGGTCTGACGGTGGGGCTGTTAACGCCGCTGATGACGGGCGCTCGCGTGTTCCTCTATCCCAGCCCGCTGCACTATCGCATTGTGCCGGAGCTGGTTTATGACCAGAACTGCACCGTGCTGTTTGGGACGTCAACGTTCTTAGGCAACTACGCGCGTTTTGCCCATCCGTATGATTTTGCTCGTCTGCGCTATGTGGTTGCGGGGGCGGAAAAACTGTCTGAAATCACGCGTCAGGTTTGGCTGGACAAATTTGGTATCCGCATTTTGGAAGGATACGGCGTGACCGAGTGCGCGCCGGTGGTGGCGATCAACGTGCCGATGGCGACGAAAATCCATTCTGTCGGCAAGTTGTTGCCGGAAATCGAATCGCGTTTGATTACGGTGCCGGGCATCACGCGCGGTGGCCGTCTGCAACTGCGTGGGCCGAATATCATGAAAGGCTATCTGCGGGTGGAAAACCCCGGCGTGCTCGAAGCGCCTGCGGCAGAAAACGCACAGGGCGAGTTGCAGCAGGGCTGGTATGACACCGGCGATATTGTCGAACTGGACGAAAGAGGCTTCTGCACCATCATCGGCCGCGTGAAGCGCTTTGCCAAGCTGGCGGGGGAGATGGTGTCGCTGGAAAGTGTGGAACAGCTGGCGGTGAAGATATCGCCGGAAGCGCAGCATGCCGCGAGTGCGAAAAGCGACAGCAGCAAAGGCGAAGCGCTGGTGCTGTTTACGACGGACAACCAGATAACCCGTGACGCATTGCTTGCACAGGCACGCAGCAGCGGTGTACCGGAGTTGGCTGTGCCGCGCGATATTCGCTATGTGAAAGCCTTACCGTTACTCGGCAGCGGCAAGCCTGACTTTGTCACGCTGCGCCACATGGCCGAAGAGTCCATAACCAACGCGTCGGAGCACAATGCATGAGTCAACAGACTGAACCCGCGACGCCTTTGCTGTCGCGCAGTATGAGCGCGGTGATTATCGCGCAGTTCTTCTCCGCGTTTGGCGATAACGCGCTGCTGTTTGCCACGCTAGCGCTGATCAAACAGCTGGTGTATCCCGACTGGAGTCAGCCGTTTTTACAGATGGGCTTTGTCGCTGCCTACATCATTCTGGCACCGTTTGTCGGACAAATTGCGGATAGCTTCGCCAAAGGGCAGGTGATGATGTTCGCTAATACCTTGAAGCTGGCAGGCGCGTTGCTGATTTGCGTCGGTGGGAATCCGTTTCTGGGGTACACGCTGGTGGGGGTTGGCGCTGCTGCTTATTCACCGGCGAAATACGGCATTTTGGGTGAAATCACGCGCGGCGATCAGCTGGTCAAAGCCAACGGGCTGATGGAGGCCTCGACTATTGCAGCGATCTTGACCGGATCTGTGGCGGGTGGGGTGTTGGCGGACTGGAACATTTACGGGGCGCTGTCGGTTTGCGCAGTGGCGTACGGCGTGGCGCTGGGGGCGAATATGCTGATTCCTCGTCTCAACGCGGCACGACCGGGGCAGCCGTGGCATCCGGTGCAGATGGCGAGCAGCTTCTTTTCCGCCTGCCGGGTGCTGTGGCGCGATGGTGATGCCCGGCTCTCGCTGATTGGCACCAGTATGTTCTGGGGGGCGGGTGTGACGCTGCGCTTTCTGCTGGTGCTGTGGGTGCCGCATGCGCTCGGTATTACGGATAATGCAACGCCGACGCTGCTGAATGCCATGGTCGCCGTTGGGATCGTGCTGGGGGCCGGTGCTGCTGCCAGACTGGTTACGCTGGATAGCGTGCGACGCTGCCTGCCGGCGGGTTTCCTGATCGGCGTGGTGGTGGTGATTTTCACGCTTCAGTATAACCTCTTTAGTGCCTATTCCCTGCTGATTCTGCTGGGGGCGCTCGGTGGGTTCTTCATCGTTCCGCTGAATGCGCTGTTGCAGGAGCGTGGGAAAGCGAGTGTTGGCGCGGGTAATGCGATCGCCGTACAGAATTTGGGTGAGAACGGCGCTATGCTGCTAATGCTTGGGCTCTATTCTCTGGTGGTGAAACTGGGCGTGTCGGTTATCGCTATCGGGATTGGCTTTGGTGCATTGTTTGCTCTGGCAATTGCGCTGCTGTGGGCATGGTTGATTCTGGCTAAGCGCCGCGATCGTGTTATTGGCGCAGGTAAAAAATAAATACATGTCCTAAATGATTTGAGTTGTATGACAAAACGTAAGCGTTGCTCCTTTAAGGCGAGATTCAGAGATAAGCCGAGTATTGCCAACGCACAAACAGCTTGAAGTATGACAGGTATATTATAGGGGAAGGGTGGAAATATGAGTCTGACATGGCATGACTGGGATGTGGCAGATCTTAATGTGTATTCACTGCATGACATATTGGCGCTGCGCAGCCAGGTATTTGTGGTTGAGCAAACCTGCCCCTATTTAGATATTGATGGTCGTGATCTGGTGGAAGGCAATCGCCACATCACGGCGTATTGCAACGGTAAGCTGGCCGCTTATGCCCGGCTGCTCGCTCCTCATCCAAATAACAATGTGGTGACGATTGGACGGGTGATTGTTGCGCCTCACGCTCGGGGAAAGCATTTGGGACATCAGTTGATGGAACACGCGTTGATTGCCTGCGCGCGCCACTGGCCGCAAAAGCATCTTTTCTTGTCTGCGCAGGCTCATCTGCAAGCGTTCTACGGCGTGTTTGGCTTTGTGGCAACCGGCGAGGAATATGACGAAGACGGCATTCAGCATATTGATATGCTGTCGGCGTTCTGATGTACGGATTTCAAGCCAACTATAGGGCTAATAAGCGTTAACTGGCTGAGCGATATAAAAAATCCGTAATCCCTGACAGATTACGGATTTTTTGTGTCACCCCTTAATCGCTAAATCACGCCTTAATTAAGTGGTATTGACCATGCTGAGAGAGACTGATTATTTCACCGAATATCGGTAGATCATAAAACTCTATGCCTGCCTCTTTTTCTGGGAATTCGTCAGCCCTAAAGGGCCGACGTAAGCGGCGTTCAAGCTTGGCTCTGGGTAGCTTGCCATACCTGAAAGCTCCTGGAGATTAATGTTTACATTTGGTTGATATAAAAAAGCAGCGCATTTGCGCTGCTTTTTTGTGGCGTAGTATCGTGTTATCAGCCTTTACAGCCTACGTACAGGTAGGATACCGTATCGCCCCCTATTGTATTTACCTCGCCATTACTGAGGCTAACATTGTTATGCCCATCATCAGTGCCACTTCCCATCGTGCTGCTACGGTATTTATTATCCACTGGCCAGCCTAGGTTTACACCGACAGGGTCGTTTGCCTGATAAAGTGCGACCAAACTTGCAGAGCTTGGTAGTGCGCAATATCCGATTGCCTCCCAGTAGTTCATGAGTGCCCACTCTTCATTCGCCAATTCACTGGAATAATCAGCTGAAGGATATTCGGCAACCAATACTGGTCTGCGTATCGTTTCGCCATTTGCCACTATGTTATCAGGCATATGTCCCCACATATTTGCCTTGTCAGTGTCAGGACTGGTGATAACGGTGAATGTGGCTTCTACTGAGTCACTATCACCCTTGTCTGTTATGGCTTTAAGTTGGGTTTTAACACCCTTACCATCCGGTTCCGTCAAGGTTACCGTCAGTTCACCATTAGCATCGGTTTGACCGTTGTAAGCGCTAACTGGAGTGCCATTAATTAGCACGTTGGAAGCCCAGTTCCCATTTTGCCGATTTGTTGCGGAGATGACGGAAAAACTGACAGGTATGGGCTGAGGAAAGATAACCCCATTAGATTGTGTGACTTTTAATGTAACGCTTATTGATTCCCCTACTTTAACTTTTGTCTGATCCTGATTGATCGTAATACTAGGGTCCATGCTAAAGGTGACGGTGGCGCTTTTACCGGTATCGGCAGCGTTGTTTTCTACTCTGGCGGTGACGGTGATATCGCCAACGACCGCGCTGGTGAGCGTGACGGTAGCCAGCCCGTT
>NZ_JAINZP010000014.1 GCF_020166435.1 Pectobacterium versatile
AGAACGGGAAAAACAGGCAGCCTAAATAAACCGGGGGTGCCAACTACCTTGACACTTACCGGAGATAAAATGCATAAACTTAATGAAGAACAGGGGTTGTACTAATGTCTGTAAACGTAGAAGCGTTAATCGACTGCTTAGGAAAAACGTATCAAGAGATATTTGATGCAGGTCTGATTCCCTATAAGAAAAAACCAACAGGTTTTTCTGGCGATCCAGATATCAGTTTGGATATGATAAAAGAAGGTATTTACCTTTCTTTTAATAGGGTTGATAAAATTTTAAATGAGATAACATTGAGAATTCAGTACGAAAAAATAAGTAACTGGAATTTTCCTAATGAATTACCTGCGCCTTTACGTAAAAATATGATTCGTGGTTGGGTGCATGAAAATATTGGTTTTCCAGAGAAGAGCCTTCTTCCAAGGAAGGTATTGAAAGAAGATATTGGCTATACAGATCTTTATGATTTAAAAAAATATAATATCCCTGTAAGCATGCAGATAGATTATGACACTAATGAAAAGGTTGAAGCAATAACATATTTACTTTCGTCAATGGTTAGGTGGTGATTTTTATCTGATTTTATTCTCCCGGTGAAGAATAATGAAAAAGGTAAATGAATTGGCTAATAAATATAACTACCCATGCCCGTGCTGTGGTAAACATGAGTTCGAAGTATTAGGTGAATATGACATTTGCTCTCATTGTGGATGGGAAGATGATCCCGTTCAGTCACGAGAACCTGACTACCCCGGAGGGGCAAATCAGATGAGTTTAAATGAGGCTAGAGAAGCTTTTAAAAATGGTCAGAAAGTTAAATAATTTAATAGTATGGGTAAATGGCGAGCTATTCTTTATTTGATGTTATTTCTTTAAAAAATGATCTTCCAGATGAAGGGTTTAAAAAAGGAATGTTAGGGCCTATTGTTCACATTTATAACGTCCCATCCCCTGCATATGAGATAGAGTTTTGTGATGATAATGGTGAGACACTAGCTTGTATCACATTAACACCAGACTGTATTAGTAAGGTTGATTTTAAAAAATAGTCTGGTGATTTAGCTATTAAAATAAAAATCTCATAACGACGAACTGTAATCAAAAAAATTAAATAGCAGCACAACAACCTATGTGCTGCTCAACTTCCCACGCAATTAAAGTTGTGGTCTTAATGCGTTATCCTCATGGCTGTTTCCTTCGTCTACTGGAATCACTTCTGGCGAATGAAAAGTGCGGAATAACAGATCAAGTCGTTCCCAAAGAACGAAGATCAAAATCTCTTTTGCCTTGGGTTCATCCAGTTCAACAACTGCGTAAATTAATGCCCGACACTGATCGATGATTTCTTCCAGTTCCAGCGGTGTGTTATCAAACATGATAATCCTCCATTGCTGGATGTTGAGTTGTGGCAAAAAAAGCAGTAGCCAGATGCAGATTTTCAGGAAGGGAATAGGTAAACTGACGGACAGCCATAGCGTTAGCTCCATAACGTTGAGGTTAGCCCTTGTCTGGTATTGCAGTACCTTTCAGGGGCGAAACTGGTATTCAGATGGTACGTACCTGATTGGCTGCAATGTAGTCTTAGAGCTATTACTAGTCAATTCAATTGGTTAAAATCATATAAGAAAATCCACGACAGATAACTACCCAAGTTTTCAGATTCGCGCAATTAGAACTGCGTGAATCGTTGAACGAAGCGGTGGAAAATACTGTTATGAATCAGGGAGATTAGTTTAATGAATTGATTCGATAGGAGCTTGAACCACTGGAGATTGAAACTAAGGATATGGCAATCTCAAAGTATTCTATTTATTGCAATAAATATAAATATCGTGATTTTTATTGTGTTATTAAAAATAAGGTAAATAATGCTTACACAACTATATGATAGCTATCGATTGAAAATTTTCACTCTGAAAGGAACTGAGTTTCAACAGTTTTTTGAGCAGATTTATCAGAATTTGTATGGAGTAGAATTCCAACCAATCAAACCTCATGGCCGTTTCGGTGATGGTGGCAACGATGGTTGGATACCAAGCCTAGGTCATTATTTTCAGGTGTATGGCCCGGAAGATTTTAATTTAAAAATAGAAAATTCTATAAGGAAAATGAATTCTGATTTTTCGAAAATAATGGAACACTGGGATAATGTTGCTAAAGTTAAGACTTTTACTATAGTTGTTAATGACAACTTTAAAAATTGTCCAGCACCTCTAAGCAAGGCATTACAGGAAATAGAGGTGAGATATGGAATAAAAACGTATTTTACAGGTGCGGGACAATTATGGCTTCAGTTTAATAAACTTGATTTAAATACAAAGAAATTTTTGCTTGGAAATCCTTTGCCGGTATTGCCCTCTGATGTTATTTCAGTAATAAAAATCATAGAAAACGATTTAGAGTTAAATAATTTCCCATTAATGAATGAGAATCTTATTAGTTGCGGCCTTCACTTTTCACTTGTAGAAAAAATACCAAATCTATCGGCGAAATTAAGTTATTATACTATTCCTTCTGAATATGTAGAGATTCATGATTGCATTAATAATGTTGTTTATTGGGCTAATAGAGTGGTGAACCACTTTACTGAATATGAATATTGTGAATTACAGCATAATTCAATTTTATCTAAAACAAAATCATGGAAGCAGAAAGAATTACCGCCTGATATATACGATAAATATTCAACGATGAACGATGAATGGGAATTTGAACATCAAAAATTATGTAATAATTTCTCATATTCTTTTAACAAATACCTTGTTTTAATTCGAAGGATATACGACTCTAATTATTTAAATGGTTTTTTTGCATTTGATATTTTTTATGATACCCCCGGCTTTTTGGTGGACATTTAAAGATATTGCAATTAGAATTTATTTTTTGCATAAGTGCGGAGGAACTGGCTATTACTCTGCACTTAGTGAAAATAAATAGATTTATAATCTTGTAAGCTCATCGTTGCCCAAACTCAAACGGCCTAACCATCTCGTTGCTGTTAGCATCCAGAAAATCAGCCCACCATTGCAACATGAGGCGACGTTGTTCAAGATGTTTGGCCTTGTGAGTGTAGGCAGCGCGAACGTTGTTCTTTTCCATGTGGCTCATCTGAAGTTCAACTACATCTTCAGGCCAGATACCCGATTCAATCAAGGCACTACACGCTAATGTTCGGAAACCATGACCACACAGGTCGGTTTTGGTGTCATAGCCCATTTTGCGCAGCGCCTTATTAATGGTGTTTTCACTCATAGGCTTCATCGCATCATAACAGCCCGTCAGGATAAAGCCGTCATCACCGTTAACGTCATAGGTGAGGTCTTTTAGTTCTTCCAAAATTGCCAGTGTTTGATGGCATAAGGGAACATAATGCTTTCTGCGCATTTTGGCACCACGGCCTGAATGTTTGATCCCTGCAATCGCTTCACGCTGTTCAGGAATAACCCACAAGGCGCTTTTGAAATCGATCTCTGACCATCGGGCAAAGCGGAGTTCACTGGAACGAATGAATATCAGCAGATTGAGTTTTATCGCAAGTAGCGTCAGTCTGCTACGGCCTTTATAGGTTTCAATACGCTCCAGCAGAGTAGGTATCTCTTCAAGTTCGATAGCGGGGCGGTGTTCCGTCTGTGGCTTCTGAACCGCACCTTCCAAGTCATAGGCAGGATTGAAACGGATCATTTTTTGCTGGACGGCATAACGCATGATGGCGGTGGCGTACTGTTTCACCCGCATAGCAATTTCCAGATAACCCAGCTTCTCTATCTTTTTGATAGGAATCAGCAGATCGCCTGTATCCAGTTCAGCAATATCTTTTTCACCAATGTCAGGGAACAGATAAGTTTCCAGTCGTGTCCAGACAGAACGCTGATAATCTTCCGACCATGTGGTTTTGGTGGCAAACCAGCTTTTGGCAACGGTCTTGAAAGCGCGAGTATTGTTACGCTTCTCTTGAATGGTTTTGTTGTCAGCCTGCTTTTTAGCGCTGGGGTCAATGCCAGCGGCTAACAGCTTTTTTGCTTCATCCCGGCGTTGTCTGGCATCAGCCAGTGAAACAGCAGGGTAGACACCGATGGAAAACACCTTCTGTTTCCCTTCATAGCGATAACCTAACTGCCAGTATTTTGAACCGTTGGGATGCACCAGCAAGTAGAGGCCGAACCCGTCAGTGAGCTTCACCGCCTTTTCTGACGGCTTGGCATTTTTTACTTTAGTATCAGTAAGTGACATGACGGCTCCCTCCGATTGCTGGTAAAAACGAAATCGAACCAGCTTTACCAGTATTTTTACCAGCAAAAGGGTATGGCTTCGAGCGTTTTTTGGTGAACGAGGGCGAACCTGAAGAAGGGGATAACCAATTGATATAAAGCAAAAAAGCAGACGTCAGTGAACGTCTGCTTTCTCTAAATTGGCTCCTCTGACTGGACTCGAACCAGTGACATACGGATTAACAGTCCGCCGTTCTACCGACTGAACTACAGAGGAATCGTGTGAACGGGGCGCATAGTAACGGCGTGTGCCGTGCATGTCAAAGGCGTAAACCACAAAATTGCACTGTTCGGTGAGAGAATGTGCAATCTGCCGATATTTTTGGCAAATATCGGCATTTTATCGCGTCCTGCCATCGCTAGAGTGTATTCAGCGGCGCTTTCTGTTTATTGGAAAAAGCATACAGCGGCCCTTTTCCTGACAGGGTAAATAGGGATATTGCTGTAAAGGAAAGGGCAATGCCGCCTAAAATCAGGTAAGTGCCATGAAAACCGATGCTGTCATACATATTGCCAGCAAGGATGGACATGAAAATGATTGATACCTGTTTAAAGAAGCAGAAGCACACCAGATAAATTGTCGCGGAAAAGCGGACTTCAAAGACCGTGGTAATGTATTTGAAGCAACCGACAATCAGGAACGGTACTTCAAACATGTGCAGCGTTTTCAGCACAATCACTTCCAGCACGGAACTGGCAAAGGCCGAACCAATAATGCGCACAGACATAATGGTACCAGCAATGAGCAGGGCGTTTTTACCACCGATACGGTTCACAATCAGCGGGGCGAAAAACATGATGCTGGCATTAAGCAATTCACCGAGCGTGGTGACGTAGCCAAATACTCGCGTTCCTTCCTGTCGGGTCTCGAAAAACGAGGTGAAGAAGTTGGCAAATTGCTGATCGAACACATCGTAGGTGCAAGAAACGCCGACGACATAGAGCGTCAGGAACCAAATTTTGCGTTCTTTTAGCAGTTCGGCTGCCATTTTCAGGTTGAACGGTTTCTGGTTGGAGCCTACCTGATCGGCAACGAGAGCGCTGGAGGAGGCCTCTGGTTTCGCCAGCAGCAACAGGATGGCGAGGATGACGGCGCAACCGGAACCTAGCCAGAAAACGAACTGGTTATTGATGGTAAACATAATACCGACGATAGACGCACAGAGCGCCCAGCCGAGACAGCCGAATAGTCGTGCACGGCCAAATTCAAACTGGCTACGGCGGCTGACTTTCTCGATATAGGCTTCAATAGCCGGTGCACCGCCGTTGTTGATGAAGCCCAGATAAATCCCACCGACGATAGAACCTAAAAAGATATTGTATTTTAGTAATGGACCAAAAACATAAATAAAGAACGGAGCAAAAAACACCAGCATAATGGTAATAATCCATAAAAGGTGTTTTCTCAATCCTAATTTATCGGAGAGCAAACCAAATATCGGTTGAAATAATAAAGCGAAAAAGGAAATACAGGCGAAGATAATTCCCGTTTCGCTTTTGCTTATTTGGTTAATATCATGAAGCCAAATAGGGAAGAAGGGGAAGTAAGCCCCCATGATGAAGAAATAGAAAAAGAAGAACAGGCCGAATATCCAGAAATTCTTATTGTGTAGGTAGTACATGTTACTTTCTCCGATATGCATTATACTCGTTATACTTCAAGCCGCATGTGTGTTGACTTCCCAAACTGACTCAGCTTGTAGTGAGCTTTGCCCTAAAGGTGCAACGCATAGCGTTGTCCAACATGCTGACGTTTTGTCACGCAACTCAAATTATTTAGGATATATATCCGCAGCGTTTATTTTGACGGCGGATATATACCTGATGGATACAACCAGGATGAAAAGAGGCGGTATATCCGCTCTCTTCCGTTGTTTTTTAATACTATTTTTTCATATCAATACGGCTGGTGATGCTGCATGGCGACGCGATAGTGATAATGCGTGGCCGTGAGTAAATCATCGCGATGAACGCTGGGACTCCAGGAGTCATCGCCGCCAATTCCCATGTGGAAGCCATCCAGATTGAGCCAAACGCCTTCTTCCTTTTCTAATAAATGATGGTGGGTACACGTCATCAATTGTGCTAGCCCGTAGCGGCTTAACCCAAAGTGAAAGTCTCCGGTGATCGTCCATTTGCCATACGTCAGCGTGCGCGTATTACAGCGCAGCCCGTTTTCCGTTGGGAAAATATAAGGTGTGTGAAGGTCATCCAGCGGCAGATTCCAGTGCCCATGCTGTGCCGCGAGCTGTCGGTCTGGGTAATTTTCATGTGGTCCAAGTCCGACCCAACTGACCTGAGGCGCGACGTCGGCCAACTGGCAACTCAAGCCCACTCTGGCCAGTGACGGCAGCACTGTGGCGGCATCAACATCGATATCCACGGTCATCACGCCATGTGCATCAATCTGCCAGCGCTTTTTACTCCGCAGCAGGATCTGTCCGGCATGGCGGAATACGTGCTCGGTAACAATGTGCACGGCATCGGCGAGTTGGTCAGCCTGAATAGCAATACACTGCGTCTGCAGTTGATAAAGCCCGGCTGATTTCCAGCGTTCGGCCCAAGCGCGCGGATCGATGCGATCGACCTCGCTGATACCGATGTCGTTATCCAGCGGTGCGCGAACAAACTGATCCTGCAAGGGGGTTAACAGCGTTGGAGTCTCCGCCGTCCACCACTGTTCCAGCCAGCCGCTCTGGCGGTTAAAGCGCCAGCGCTGTTCGCCTTGAATAATGTCAAAGTACGCATCGGACGAGTGCAGAACAGAAGGTTTTTTCTGTCCAGAACAAAGTGCCTCGGGAAGATGAAGCGGTGTAGGAAGTTGCCACTGATCCCAGGCGCAGCGGTGATTAGCTTCTGACCAGGCGGTGGCTTTCGGCTGTACGACTTCAACATTAAGCCAAAGCTCTCCTGCACGATCGACAGTGGGAAGGGCTTCCAGCAGCGTCAGAGTCTGGGTGGCCTGCGGAGCGAGCGTCAGCGGCAGAGAACCTTCTGCGAGCGTCTTATCATTCAGCGTAATGCTCCAGTTCAACTGTTCGTTGTCCGTATGACGAAACAGGTATTCACTGGTGACGCGCAGCTCACATGGGGATTCTGCCTGCCAGAAAAATTGAATGTGCTGCTGCGCCCGCTGGGCTTCATATAGGCTGGGATGCGGGGTACGATCGGGAAAAAGCAGGCCGTCCAGACAGAACTGGCGATCGTTAGGCATGTCGCCAAAATCTCCGCCGTATGCCCAGTAGGCATTGCCTTGTTCGTCGCGGCGGGTCAGCGCCTGATCGACCCAATCCCAAATGAATCCACCCTGTAACCGAGGATATTGGCGGAATGCCTGCCAGTAGCGGGCGAACCCTCCCAGACTGTTGCCCATCGCGTGTGCGTACTCGCAAAGAATGAGCGGCCGATGTTCGTCCGGCATGCTGACCCATTTGCTGATTGACCATTTGGGTACGCTGGGGAAGGGCTGGTCTTCATCAACGCGGGCGTACATAGGGCACACAATGTCGGTTGCACGGCTATTGGCGCCGCCACCTTCGTAATGCACGGGGCGAGTCGGATCGTGGCGTTTGATCCATTGATAAAGCGCATCATGGTTTGCGCCGTAGCCGGATTCATTCCCCAATGACCAGATAATGATGCAGGGATGATTGCGGTCACGCTGTACCATCCTTGATACGCGTTCGCTGTAGGCCGGCAGCCAGGCGGGATCGTCCGACAGACGATTCATCGGCTGCATGCCGTGCGTCTCAATGTTCGCTTCATCTACAACATACAGACCGTAGCGATCGCACAGCCGATACCACAGCGGATGGTTAGGATAATGTGAGCAGCGTACGGCGTTAAAATTATGCTGTTTCATCAGCATAATATCGTGCCGCATCGTGTCTTCATCCATGACCTGACCGTGCTGTGGGTGATGTTCGTGACGGTTAACGCCGCGGATCAGCAGCGGTTGACCGTTCAGCAGCAGCAGGCCGCTGCGGATTTCAACTTTTCTGAAACCGACATCATAGGCCTCCGCTTCGATCAGTTCGCCTTCCGACGTTTCCAATCCAATGACGGCACGATACAGGTGCGGCTGTTCGGCGCTCCACAGATCGGGTTGTGACACGTCGATGTGGAGAAAAGATTTGTCATGATAGGCACCGCGCTCATCGACAATATCGCTGCCGAACGCCTGTCGCACGTCGCCGATGAGTCTATTACCGCGCCAAAGCTGTGCGTGGATGCGATGGCTTTTGGCCTCAGCTTCAGAGAGCGTTGCCTTCACCTGAATATCCAGCGTCCCGTGGCGGAAATCGGCGCTGAGCGGCGTCGTTAGTTGGATATCGCTGAGGTGAACCGTCGGTTTATGCAGAAGCGTGACGTCGCGGAAAATACCGCTCATACGCCACATGTCCTGATCTTCCAGATAGCTGCCGTCAGACCAGCGTAACACCATTACCGCCAGCCGATTCTCTCCGGTCGTCAGATAGCGACCAATATCAAACTCCGCAGGTAGGCGACTATCCTGCGAGTATCCCACCCAGTGGCCGTTACACCAGAGATAAAACGCGGAGTTAACGCCATCAAAAATAATCCGCGTTTGTCCGCAACTGATCCAATCGTGATTGACCTTAAAAGTGAGCGAGTAACAACCGGTAGGATTGTCTTCTGGCACATAGGGTGGGTTGACGGGGATCGGGTATTTTACGTTGGTGTAAATCGGGGTGTCATAGCCCTGTAGCTGCCAATTGGCAGGCACCGGAATGGTGTCTGAATCAGGCAGATCCTGCTGTAACCAGCTTTCTGGTACGGCTTCCGGGCGGGTGAAATAACTAAACGTCCATTCACCATTCAGACGACGCAGCCGCTGAGAAGGCTCATCTTGCTGCGCGGCAGCCACGCTGCGCCAGCTGTTGAACGGTGGATGTGCGGGGAGCCGCTGATAGTGAGTACACGCTGGGTTTTCCCAATCACGTCGGGCAAGAATTTCTTGCAGCGTGGCGCGATGGTGTGCTGGATACGATAAAACGGTATCGCTCATGATGGCTTGGCTCCTGAACGTTTTTGAGTCTACCTTTGTGATTGGGTTTTAAAATTGTTATCCGCTCACAATTTCTGTTGTTCATAACATATCGACTCGATATGGCGAGTAAAGTGGAACGTGACAATAAAGTGGAAGCGATCACAAAGATCGTTTGTAAAATGAATGGGGATACATCGAATTTGGAAAGCGCTACGCAATAAGTCAACGAGAGATGATAAATAACTTATTGTTTATCATCTTATTTTGTTAGGGTTTGGCATCAATGGTGAAAAAAGTGCTGTTGTGTAATGGGTTACAAAAAATGTAAAGGGTTACAGCCTTTGTAGCTGGCGTGTAATGTCCAACAGATTTTTGGTGAGTTCTTGCAGGGAGGCATGGGTTGATGAATGTACGGCGGTGCTGTTGCGTACGATCAGTTCGGTGGGTAACAGCAGTGACGAACTCTGGGTAGGATCGCGCAGCGTGGCGAGCAAACGAGTGACGCCTTCTTTACCTAATAGCCTGAAATCCTGGCGAATGGTTGTTAGTGGCGGAGTGTAATACGCGCTGTCCTGAGTATCGTCAAAACCGATCACTGACATCTGCTCTGGTACGCGGAGGCCATACTCGTGCAGCGCACGCAGAACGCCAAGCGCCATTTGATCGTTCGCCACAACAATGGCGGAGACGCGCAGAGATTGCCCCAGTAGTGCCAGCGTCTGGTGGTAACCGGATGCGGCGCTCCAGTCACCGTGTAGCACTGAAGCGGGGGGGAGCCGCTGTTTTTTCAGCTCGGCCAGCCAGCCTTCATAACGCAGGCGGGCGGAGATCGACGTCATTGGCCCGGTCAACAAGGCGATGTGTTGATGCCCCAGTTGTACCAGATGCGTGATGGCTAAGCGTGCGCCGTGATCGGGATCGAACATGACGTTGAGTATGTTGGTATGCGGATCGGCATCCATAAACAGCACGGGCGTGTCGGCACAGGTTTGGCTAATGTGGGCGACGTCATCCGTGGAGAGCGGAACATTCACGATAACGCCGCTGACCCGCTGAGAAAGTAGGTCGTTAACGGCGTTATTACAGGTGTTGACATCCGGGCTGCTCAGCATCGACATCACGATGTTAATGCCTAGCTGACTGGCCGTGCTCTTGATAGCCGCCGCAATTTGTGACGGCGCGTGCAGCGAAAGATCGGTGGTGACCAGCCCCAGCGTGGTGATGGTTTTCCCTGCCAGCTGCTGGGCGACGCGATTAGGCGTGTAGTTAAGCGCTGCCATCGCCTGTTCCACTTTACTGCGAGTACGGGATGAAACATGAGGCGCTTGGTTTAGCACACGAGAAACTGTCTGATAGGAAACCCCAGCATACTCGGCGACATCATTTAGTGTTATGGGTTTCTGTTTCATCGCGGCTATTCCGTGCGTGATTATGTACTTGAAAGAGCATTATCATAACAAATCGCGCAGGGAATCCGTAATCTGTGTACGTATTCCGGTGTAATCAAAGCGCTGAAAAGAAGTGGGACAAAATGGATTCATGCTGAAGCTGACGTTTGTCGGCTTTTTAGGTGTTTGTAGAAAGTAAAACCGGGAGCAAGCTCTCCCGGTTTGTGGTGGATAGTGAGTTATTCGATGTTTACTGCTCGGACAACACAAACATGCCGTAAGGGTGGATTTGCAGATAGTAGCTGTCGCCCGGATTCGGCTGAAGCTGGGTTGCGTTAACCTGCAACAGCATGGACTGACCGTGCCAGTCCACCTGCACTTCATACTGTGGCCCCATGTAGGCGACCTGCGTGATGGTGCAGCGCTGGCTTTCGTCACCCTGATGGCTGAGCGTAATGGCTTCCGGACGAATACCGACGATGGATTCGCTTAATCCGGCAGCAAAACCCTGCGGACGCGGAATGAGGTAGCCGTAGATATTCACGCTATCAGCCGTGAAGGTGGCAGGGAAAATGTTGGCATCCCCCATAAAGCTGGCCATGAAGCGTGAAGCTGGCTGGCGATAGAGATCCTGCGGCGCACCCAACTGCATGATTTTGCCTTTGTTCATCACGAGAACCATGTCGGACACCGCAAAGGCTTCGCTCTGATCGTGCGTAACATACAGCGAGGTGATGTTGAACTGCTGCTGAAGCTCACGGATTTTCTCACGCATACTGCGGCGCAGGTTGGCATCAAGGTTACTCAGCGGCTCATCGAACAGCAGAACTTTAGGTTTGAGAATCAGCGCACGTGCCAGCGCGACACGCTGTTGCTGTCCACCAGAAATTTGGTCGACGTAGCGATCTTCAAATCCTTCCAGGTCGACCAGCGCCAGCGCTTCTTTTACACGCTGATTGATTTCCGCCTTTGGGCGACCGAGCATTTTCAGCCCGTAACCGATGTTTTCCCCCAGCGACATGTGCGGGAAGAGGGCGTAAGACTGGAACACCATGCAGATATCACGCTGTTGAATGGAGCGCTCGGTGACGTCTTCGCCATCGATGAAAATCTGGCCTTCTGTCGGCTTTTCCAGACCGGCAACGGCCCGTAGTACTGTGGTTTTACCGCAGCCAGACGGCCCCAGCAGCGTGACCATTTTTCCCTGTGGGATCGCCAGATTCAAATCATCAATGACGGTGTTGTTGCCGAAACGTTTAGTGATGTGCTTCAGTTCGACAAAGCTTTTTTCAGTATTCAAGGTAATCACTCCGCTTAGGCATTATTCTTGGCTTTCGTGCGGGAAATCCGCGCTTCACCGACCAGATAATCGAACAGGAAAATAATGGCCAGCATGACCACAATCAGGATGGAACCGTAGGCAATTGCCATACCGTATTCACCGTCTTCCACGCGGTTAAGAATGTAAGACGTGGCGACGCGAGTATCCGGTGTAACCAGAAAGATAATGGCGCTGACGGTGGTAATCGCACGTACGAAGCTGTATATCAGCGCAGACAAAATGGCCGGACGCAGCAGCGGGAGCAGAATATAGAACACCGTGCGCATCGAACCCGCACGCAGGCTGAGCGACGCCTCATCGAGCGATTTATCCAACTGTCCCAGTCCGGCAATACCCGCACGGATACCAACCGGCACGTTACGCATCACCATCGACATGATGACGATCACCGCCGTCCCCGTTAAGTAAACCGGCGCGCTGTTAAAGGCCAGGATGTAAGACACACCGGCAACTGTGCCCGGCACCGCAAAGCACAGCATGGTGGTGAACTCGATAGCCTTCTTGCCGTAGAACTGCTGGCGCACCACGATGTAGGCGATAAGTAGCCCGAACAGTGCCGTAATCGGTGCGGCGATACCTGCGAACAACAGTGTATCCAGCAGGGAAGGCCAGGCGCCGTCGCTAAAGCCTTGCCCGAACAGCTTGCTGAAGTTTGCTAGCGTCAGGGTGTAATCCACGCCCCAGTTAACGGTAAAGCTGCCGTAGAAAATGCTGCCGTACAGCAGGACGTTAAAGGCAATCCAGACATAGAGCAGGATGCTGACGATCCACACCAGCGAAACGGGTAGCGGCTGTACATCACCCCGAGAGGACTTACCAGAAATCGTCACGTAGGAGCGTTTACCGATCCACAGATATTGCACGCAGAACACGGCCAGTGAGAACACCAGCAGGACAACGCCGAGCGTACTGGCTGACTGGTAATCCAGCTGTGCTCCAGTAATGTAGAAGTAAATCTGGGTGGCGAGTACGTCGAAGTTACCGCCCAGCACCAGTGGGTTACTGAAGTCGGCCAGCGACTGGACGATCACGATCAGGAACGAGTTGGCGAGCGCCGGTTTCAGCAAGGGCAGGAAAACCCGCTGAAAGGTTTGATAGCGATTGGCACGCAGGGTGTACGACGCTTCTTCCAGCGACGGATGAATCGTCTTCATCGCGCCTTCCAGAATCATAAACGACATTGGCGTGAAGGCGAGCACCTGCGCCAGCCAGATACCGGTGAAACCGTACAGCCAGTTGGTGTTTGTCAGCCCGAACCAATCCACCATCAGCTCGGTCATGTAACCGGAGCGGCCCATCATCAGCGTTACGCCTAGCCCGACGACAAACGGCGGCGTAACGATAGGCAGAATAGAGAAAATGCGGCCGATAATCGCGGAACGGCGGGCGATGCGCGAGGTATAGATCGCCAGCACCATACCGAAGAAAGTACAGCCGATACCGACGGCAACCGACAGCAGGAATGAGTTCCAGATCACTCGTAAGATGTGCGCCTGACCCAAAATCTGCATAAATGACAGCGGCGCGAATTCACCGCTATCGTTGGTGAACATCGGGATGAAGATGGCGATGCTGGGGTAAAGGATAAAGACGCCAATCAGCGCGATGATGCTGATGAGCGAGCCGATGACGAAGCGATCGCCACCCAGCCAGTCCAGCCTAGAGAGCGCCAGCGTAATAATCGCACTCAGCGCGACAAACAGCGCAATAGTGCCATAGCCCATTCCGCGTCCTTCAACCGTGGCACTGATGACCACGAAAAGAGCACAGAACAACGCGTAAGCCGCATCAAAACGGTGGCGGCCACGCTGTTCCCGGCCGGGCGTCAGCAGCGGACGTGCCAACAATCCCACTGGGAGCAGGAACCACAGCAGGCTGATATTCAGACTCGACCAGCTGTAGGCTGCCAGCAGTTCATCGCGTGAGGCATCCAGCAGGCCGTAATCCAGGCTCCACGCTGGCAGCAGCAAAAATGTTGCTGCAATCAGCGCCAGCCACAGGAAAACGGGATCCCGCTTAGGCGTCGGTGAAAGAGTTAGTGTGTGTGACATATGGTTCCCTGGTGCGTGCAAGTTTTATACCCGTCATACTTCAAGTTGCCTGTGCGTTGGCTGCCCTTACTCACCCCAGTCACTTACCTGAGTAAGCTCCTGGGGATTCGCTCGGTTGCCGCCTTCACTCAACTCGAATTATTTAGGGATATTGAGTTGTTTTATGAGATTGAATCGTCACAGGTGTTGGTTGGTGAATAATATTGAGTAATGGTTAATTAGCGATGCTGAGAACACGGCGTTAAGCGAAATGCGAGCTTACCGCTGTGTTCCCGTTGTTTTGCAATCAATAAAGGTCAATGAATCAAGGGCAATGAATCGAGATTATTGGCCCATTTTGACTTCGTTAACCCACTTGGAAATCAGCTCTTTACGCACGTCTGCTGCGCCGTATTTGTCCATGTCGTAGTTGATCAGTTTCAGATCTTGCAACTTCAGCGACAGCGGAGAGGCTTCGGCGGTGGTGTTGGTCAGAATCTGGTAGGACTGGCCTTTCTTCCAGGAGAGTTCCTGTGCTTCTTTTGACAGCGCCCAGTCAACGAACAGCTTGGCGTTATCCATATTGCGCGCGCCTTTCAGGATGCTGACGCCGCCAATTTCATAGCCGGTGCCTTCACACGGGGAGATCAGCGTCAGCGGTGCGCCTTTCTCTTTTTCCAGCGAGTAGTCATGCAGGAAGCCGATACCGATAGCGGTTTCGCCACGTGCAGCGTTACGTGCTGGGGCAATACCGGACTTGGTGTACTGCGACACGTTGGTATTCAGTTTCTTCAGATAATCAAAGGCCTGATCCTGTCCCCAAAGCTGGGAGAAGGTTGCCAGTGCGGTATAGGCCGTACCGGAACTTTGTGGGTCAGCAATCTGAATTTCGCCTTTGTAGACCGGATTGGTCAGATCTTTCCAGCACTGTGGCACTGGCAGGTTTTTCTCTTTCAGACGATCGGTGTTGACGCCAAAACCGAGAATGCCGACGTAAACGGCAGACGAGTAGTTGCCTTTACGTTTGGCCGGATCGCGGAACTGCGGCATGATCTGATCAAGATTTTTAGACTGATAGGGTTCCAGCAGATCCATTTCACCTGCTTGAGATTGCGGGTCCAGCGTGCCGCCGTACCAGACGTCAGCCTGTGGGTTTTTCTTCTCTGCATCGACTTTCGCCAGCGTGCTGCCGGAACCGTTGCGGATAAAGGAGGTTTTAACGTCGTATTTTTCACCGAAGGCCTTGGCTTCTTCCTCGCAGAAGGCGTTCGTGGCGCTACAGTAAATGACCAGGCGACCTTCCGCCCGAGCGGTGGTGGTGGTAACGGCAGCAACGGTCAGTCCAGCGGCGATGAGGGTAGTTAAGGTACTCAGTTTCATGATGTTTTCCTTTATAGGTGTCTATCTGTTGTTATTGCTATTTTGATGTCATCAAACGTTCCCGGCGGCTGACACCTGCCATCAGCAGCGGCATCAGTAACAGTCCGATGCAGGCTGAAGCCAACGCCAGCAGAGTAAAAAATCCCGACCATCCGTAGTGTTGCAGCACCTGTGCCAGCGGCCAGCCCGCCAGCGCTGCCCCCAGATAGGCAAACAACGCCAGAAAACCTGTCACCGTGCCTGCGGCATCCTTATGGCTGTATTCCGTCGCAGCCAGACCAATCAACATCTGTGGTCCAAAAACAAAAAAACCGATACTGAAGAAACAGGCCGCGAGCAGTGAATAGTGGTGAATCGGTGCCAGCCACAGCGCGGTCATGGTTAAAAACAGCCCTAATGCAAACAGCAAAATCATCGGTGCGCGTTGACCACGAAACAGCAGGTCTGAACCCCAGCCAGCAAACAGCGCCCCCATCAATCCGCCCAGTTCAAACAGCGACAGCGTGGCGTTCGCGCTGAGCAGGTTGAAACCGTGACTCTCCGACAGCCAGATGTTCCCCCAGTCATTCAGTGCGATGCGAATCAGGTACACCAAAATGTAGGAAACCCCAAGCAGCCAGATGGTACGGTTCCGCAGAATCGCATCGCGCAGAATCTGGCGCATCGGCATCGGCGGACTCTGCTGCTCCTGACGAAGCTCCAGCGCGTCACGTCGCCACTGGCCGACGCTTGGCAACCCCTGTTGCTGCGGCTTGTCGCACAGCTGCCAGCACAGCCACAGACCAATCACAATGCCGATGATGCCCGGCACCAGCAGCGCCGCCTGCCATCCCCATTCGGAGGCTAGATAGCCGGCCAGCAGGGGAACCGCCGCACCGCCGATGTTGATCGACGTATTCCAACATCCCCACCAGAGGCCGCGCTCATTGCGCGAATACCAACTGCTCAGCAGTCTGGCGCAAGGAGGCCAACCCCAGCCTTGAAAGAACCCATTCAGCGCCCAGACAGTCAGCAAACCTGTGAGCGACTGGCAGTACATGAACAAAATGTTCAGTACACCGGTAATCATCAGCCCGACGCCCATAAACCAGCGCACCTGACTGCGATCGCACACGATGCCGGAAATAAACTTGGACGCACCGTAACAGAGATAAAACAGTGTCCCCAGTAGACCGATATCGCCTTTGCTTAACCCTAACTCCAACTGCATCACCGGCATGACGAAGTTGATGCTCTTGCGCGTCAGGTAAAACGTGGCGTACCCGATAACCATGGAAATCAACAACCGCGGTCGCCAGTAGCGATAACGCTGACTGATTTGTGTTGGTGAAAGCTGTCCCGGTGGAAACATGGGTGCCTGCATGGGGTTCTCCGTCGCGTTGAGAGAAGAGTAGGGGGATGTGAATTAAAAAGGATGAGACAAGGTTTTAGATGACTAGGAATAATTCCTAGCTAATTGTCTTTTTGTTTAAATTTTGTGGGCAGGTTAACAATTATGTGTGTGCCACGTGGCATGGCGGATTCACCGCTGACGGCTGCTTTCACCAACCAATTTCCGCCCAGTGCCTGCACACGTTCTTCAATGCCCCGCAGGCCGAAGCCACCGCCTGTCGGATTCGGCCTGTCTTTTTGTGTGATGCCCACACCATTATCAATGACGTCGAGCGTAATCAGGTCATCCTGCTGGGAAAGCCGAACGATAATCTGCGTCGCGCTGGCGTGCTTGTTGATATTGTTGAGCAACTCCTGCACCAGCCGGTAAAGCGTGAAAACCACCACGTCATCATGCGGAGGCGTGGGGAGCTGATAATCTAGCTGAAACTGGATACCGCGAGCCGAGAAGGCAAACTCGTCTGCCAGATGATGTAGCGCTTTATCTAACACCATTTCATCCAGCACCGGCGGGCGCAGCTGGCGCAGAAGTTGGCGGGTGGTGTGGTGGATGCGTCGCGACAGTTCGTTGATTTGTCCAGCGGCATGCTGGGCGGCATCGGCAGGCGCGCTGTGTTTCACCAGCATGGCCTGAATCTGAATCGCGGTGATATTTTGGCCGATGTCATCGTGCAGCTCGCGCGCGATGTCTTTGCGCACGGCTTCTTCGGTGTGGATGATACGCTCCATAAGCCGCCGCCGCGTTTTCAACTCCTGCTCCAACTGGTGGCGGTAGCGCTGGAGCCGCTGTGCCAGCTGTTGCTGACGGCTTATCGCGATCCCCAGCCCAATGCCGAGTAGCGCCTGCGTGGAGAGAAAGAGCTCCAGTTCGCGTAGATCGTCGAAGGCTCCGCTAACCTGACGCGTGACGGCAATCATCAGGCTGCCGAGTACGGCGGAGAGCACGCCGCCTTGCCAACCGAATTTATACGCCATGACCACGTTAGGCAGAAAAACGAAGATCAGCAGCAGGCGTTCCATCTCGGGTGTGAACGTCATTTGCAGGCAAACGCCGATAGAAAAAAACAGCGAACACCAAATCAGCAGGGAGGTGCGCAGCGGCGGATCGGGGATCTCCTGTGCCAGCAACGTCTGCAAGTGCTGCTGCTTGATGTATTCGTACAGCAAATAGATGAACGGAATCAGCAGGACGCCGCCGGTAAACGTTGCCAGCAGCGTTTGCGTCAGCTGCGAATGTAACCAGGGGCCGATGGCGATGCCGTGCAGAACGGTGTTCAGTGTCAGCGCGGCCAGCAACAGTAAGAGCCGTTGCCAATAAAGCGTGTAGCGATACCAGATTTTATGCGTGATGATGGCCGGAATGAGGCTCAGAAAGGGGGAAAGTAGTAGCAGCGAGCGTGTCATTAGCTGTTCGCTGATAAGCCAGCTCTGGATGGCTATTTCCGTAAGCAGCAAGGTCGGCCAGTATTTGCGCGGCAGCAAAATCATCAGCGCCAATCGCAGCCCTTGTGGTAACAGCAGCGCGGCCTGCTGGCCGTTGTTGCTCAAATAGAAACTGATGGTCCACAGCGCCAGCCAAATCAGGCTATAGAAAAAGGCGAGAAACAGCGTCATACCGATGACGTGCAGGCGGCGCATGATTTATTTTCCAGCCAGCAATTGGTGTTGCAGCGCAAAGTGCACCAGCTCTACCGTGGATTCACACTGTAATTTACTGAGAATATTGGCGCGATGAACGTGAACGGTCTTATGGCTGAGTTCGAGCTGTTCAGCGATGCTTTTCACACTAATCCCGTTGATCAGCAAGCTGAATATTTCTCGCTCGCGTGGGGTCAGCGCCAGTAGCTCTTTCGGTGGCTGCTGTTGGTGGCGAATGGCATGCAGTGCATCGGCGCAGAGGTAAAGACCGCCGCTGCTAACCACGCGAACCGCCTGTACTAACTCTTCTGGGCCGCAGCGCTTCGTGAGATAGCCGCCCGCGCCCGCGTCCAGCGCGCTTTGTACAAACGCCGTGGTGTCATAGATGCTCAGAATAATGGCGCGAAAATTGGGGCGCTGCTGACGCAGGCGGGTTAATAACGACAAGCCGCTTTCGTCCGGCATGGCGATATCAATCACGGCGACATCAATCGGCTGTTTGAGTAGATGGGGCCACGCCTGCGCCGCCGAAGCATATTGTCCAACAACCTGAATGTCATTTTCTAATGTCAGAAGCTGTGCAAAGCCAGACCGTACAACGATGTGATCGTCAACCAAAGCCACATTAATCATGGTTTCGCCGTGTGAATTCAAAGTCATCAAAACGTCATAATGCGGGGGAATGTAGAGGTGAGCAATAGCAGATAAGTAAAATGGAATCGGCTTAACAGATATATCCGTCATACTTCAAGCTGCTTGTGCGTTGGCAATACTCGGCTCCTCTCTGAGCCTCGCCCTGAAGGGCCGCCGTAAACGGCGTTCAAATTGGCTGAGCCAATTTGTCCTTACTCACCCCAGTCACTTACTTGTGTAAGCTCCTGGGGGGTTAATGAGCCCCATAAATGAGGCTCACCCTTCGGGCCAGCGCTAGCGCTGTTCAAATCGGTTTGGAACCGATTTGTCATGCGGTTGCCGCGTTACAAGGCCATAAATGGGCCTTGCCCTAAAGGGTCAACGCAAAGCGTTGTTCAAAACGCTAACGTTTTGTCACGCAACTCGAATTATTTAGGATATATATCACTCTTTATTGACCAAATGATGAAATGCATATTCATAGAACGCGGAGTTATTTGACTCGGTGAATTATGGAGCGTTACTGTTTTTCTCTTTAAATCAATACAGTTACGATATCAGGTAAACCAGAATGATGAATAAATGGCGTATAGCGCTGGTGGCGGGAATGGTCACGGCGGCGATGGCATTGACGGCATGCGATAGCGCAAGTCACTCTGCCAACCACATTAAAGTCGGTGTGATTAACGGCGCGGAACAGGACGTCGCCGACGTCGCGAAGAAAGTGGCAAAAGAGAAATATGGTCTGGATGTTGAGCTGGTGGGGTTCAGCGGTTCACTCTTGCCGAATGAAGCGACGGATAAAAGCGATCTGGATGCGAACGTCTTTCAGCATCGTCCTTTCCTCGAACAGCAAAATCGCGAACACGGTTATAAGCTGGTGGCGGTAGGAAATACCTTCGTTTTCCCGATGGCGGGTTATTCGAAGAAAATTAAAAATATCAACGATCTGAAAGACGGCGATACCATTGCGATTCCTTTCGACCCTACCAATCTTGGGCGAGCGTTGCTGCTACTGCAAAAAACCGGATTAATTACTCTAAAGCCTGACACGGGCTTATTGCCGACGGTGCTGGATATCACGACGAATCCACACAACCTACGTATTATGGAAGTGGAAGGGGCACAGTTGCCGCGTTTGTTAGACGATCCACAAGTGACGGTAGCCATTATTAGTACGACCTATATTCAGCAAACGGGCTTAACGCCAACGAAAGACGGTATTTTTATTGAGGATAAAGAATCACCGTATGTGAATATCATTGTGACGCGTGAAAATAATAAAGAGGCGGAAAACGTCAAAAAATTTATTCAGGCCTATCAGTCTGATGAAGTTGAACAGGCTGCGAACCGTATTTTTAATGGTGGTGCGGTAAAAGGTTGGTGATGGTAATAACCCGATAACTGTAATGCTGTCATCTTTATTTAAAAGATGATGGCGTGTTAATTATTGGCTTGCTCGAAATTTAATTATTAAAATTAATTCAATGAAAAAATTTAAATGTTTTTTAATTAAAATATAATATACCATTTTCAGCACTTAAAATGATGGTTAAATATTAAATCTCCCGGTAATGTAACGTTCAAAAATCGTCACTACATCCGTTAAGAAAAATTATTTATGCCAAATAGATACGTTATATCTAAGATGGAGAATACGGTTAATTTTAGAAATTTCCTCTCTAAAAAACCGTATATAATATAAAAACCAGCATTAAATCTCCGCGCTAATTTTTAAATGTTTTTTTTAATGTAGTCTTTTTTAAGCTCAGCAGCTAAGGTTATGTATGTTTTTTCAAAAAGCAAATTAATTGCACCCATTGGAAGTTCTTTAGGATTGGCCGCTAAATAACCAGATATCAGGTTGCTTGTTTGCGTAAATAATAGCGTTATTTTTTCATCTTGATACATTTTATCTGTTAGCATAATAAATCTATCCTAGAAAGTTAGTATGTCGGAAGGTGAATATTCTGTCATGAGAAAGAATATGTCAAGAATATTTTATCATTATAAAAATAGCGAGGGTTGTTATTATAATCCCTGTGATTTACTTATTTATATAATTATTATATAAAAAATTAATGTTAAATTATTTTTTATTAATATACTGTATACCCTAAGTAATTCGAATTTCAGGACAAAACGTTAACGTTTTGAACAACGCAAAGCGTTAGCCCTTTAGGGCGATGCTCATGAATGAGCATCGTAACGCAACAAGCAAAGGACAAATTCGTCGGGAACGAATTTGACCAGCCAACGGCTTGCCTTCGGTGAGAGACAGGATGTCTCTCATGTCATCCCGATGAGTTTACTTGAGTAAGTGATTCGGGTGACTGACAAATCAGCCAGAGGCAGGTTTGAACGCTGCTTGCAGCGGCCCCAACGGGGCGAGGTCCACGCAAGTGGACTGAGTATTGAAGCCAATGTACATGCAACTTGAAGTATGACGGATATATATCCGTGCTCATTGAAGATGCTTGTGATTTTATGTATCAAGAAGATCATCCTTTTCCGACATGAAAATATTTATCACTGATGAGCAAAAAATCGAGTTTGAACACCTTCATAACACCAGTTGCAATGACCCGATTCTGTTTATCCGACGCAGGCGACGACGCTCAGCTATGGATGGATACGGAAAGGGCATAAAGAGTCAGTTAAAACAAAAAGAAGTCGAACACGTCTGAGTATCTGGGACGCTGACTCTACGTGATGTGATATTGGCAACACGGTTATTCACGGTCGCTTTCAGGTGCTCAAACCTGCGTCTTGAGATTTATTGGGTATAGCGAAGTGTGGCAAAGAAAAAATTCAAAATAACTAACTGGAAAACCTGTAATAATGCATTCTGAGGGTGCTGATCGCTTGGCTCTGTGCTACCGCCGTGTGGTCCGACACTGCCGAATCTGTGCAGTGTGGTAGGTCATTGCGTTATTCCGATGGTGTTGTTTTTATCTATCTAATTTTACGACATAAAAATTTATCTTTTATCACGCCGTCAAAGAAACGACCTTTAGAGACGACAGCGTCAGAAATAAATTTTTTATAGATAGATTCAGGCACGCCAACGTATTGATAGGTATCTTTGTTATGAAACGCTATCTCAAGGGTGTGCGTCTTTGGGTCATACCCAATAGAATCAATTCGTGATGATAAAATCTGCTTTTGCTGCAATGATCGTTCCTCCCTTGTGTAAAATAAGATCAAATTATAAAAAATTCACTGCATGGCGCATTGTCGACGATCATGCTTATTTATTGAATATGTATCAAATTTTTGATGAATTGGTTAGCAAAATCGTGGGTCTGTAGTTTTCATGCTTTGAATTTGTTCAATGACGGGAAATTTATCTGCCTAAAAAAGCCATGATGAAAACCTGAAATGATGGATAAGATTGGGTGCTGCTTGTTTTCAGCTGTCGCCTGAAGCACAGATTTTCAACGAGCTAGAATAGCTATTCCAATGCGTATTCAATCCTGTTTCGGCCGTTGGCTTTGGCCTGATAGAGTGCATCGTCTGCTGCTTTTATCAGGCATTCATAGTCTGGATGACCGCTATAGACGGCGATGCCTGCGCTGATGGTCATGGTAATGCGTGCACCGTTTTGCAGATGAATCGGATGATCCTGAATTTTCTTTCTGAGGCGATCGATGATGGTATGGGCTGCGGCTTTGGGTGTTTCAATCAGCACGATCATAAACTCTTCCCCACCATAACGGAAAACATAGTCGCTGTTTCTCGTACTTTCATACAGAATCTCCGCAATTCTTTTTAACATGCTATCGCCAGTTGCGTGACCATAGGTGTCATTGACGGATTTAAAATGGTCAATGTCAATCATGGCGATACTCAGTGGTGTATTTGAGTGCATTGCCAGCGATATTTCATGCCTGAGAATGGTGGGTAGGAAGCGACGGTTTAGCAGAAGGGTTAGCGTATCCTTACCACTCTCCAGTTTTTGGACTTCGTCAAATAGTGACCCCAGCAGCATATTTATTTTATAAATTTTGCTTCTG
This sequence comes from Pectobacterium versatile, assembly GCF_020166435.1. Taxonomy (GTDB): domain Bacteria; phylum Pseudomonadota; class Gammaproteobacteria; order Enterobacterales; family Enterobacteriaceae; genus Pectobacterium; species Pectobacterium versatile. The sequence continues at coordinate 23,102 of NZ_JAINZP010000014.1, forward strand.
ACCGCTTTAAGTAGCGGAGCATAATCCTGCTGCGTCAGTAGTGCAGAGTTGCTATAGCTGCGAATGTACTCATCGGTTTCAGTCATGATGGTAGCGATAGTACGAATTCCCTGAATGTTACTGAAGCTGGATTTCCCCTTATGGTTAAACCACAGGCCAAAATCTGAATCACTCAAATCCTGGATGCTGGAAAGGGGAGTACCGGTAGCAACGCTAAAAATGAAGGCATTTTCCCAATTTAGCAGCGATGCATTTTGCCGCTCTCTCTCCATACTGGCATTTTCCAGAATAGAAAACAGTCGGTAGGATTCTTCATTTTTTGCTGCCATATCGTGTGATTGTGAATACGTCTTGCTCATTATCTCTATAGCGATATCCATGGAAATAGAAGTGAAACGCATGGCATCAAAGCATAGTGCTTTATCGCTTGCTACTTGTGCGATTTCTTCATAAAGGTGCCATTTTAGACGTCGTGCTCCGCGTTCAACTAGATCGACGGGAATACCTATACGAGCATGAATCTGACCAATTTTCTTTTGATGGCTAATTAGTTCAGCGAGGTGATTTCCCGTGTTCGTTAGAATGACCGCTATCCATTTACTCATGGAACCATGGAGCCGATCGTGGACTTGCTGGCTGGAAAGAAAAAGGGAAGCCTCCTTATCTTTGAGCATGTAGGAATAAAACTCGTCAGCGAAGTCTGCTGCTTTCTGAGCAGCGAGGGTATGCAGCAGATTAAAAGAGTTCTGTGAGGTTGTGGCTATCAATTGCATCCATTCTGATGTTATGACTTGATTGTAGTCTGGCTCATCGTTATCTCTCTGCTCATTAACGTTCAATAGTTCGTTCAACTTTTAATCTCTTTTGCGAATATGTCGGATGTACTAGGATAGAAACGATCAACTTTCTTGCCTGAATGATTGATATTTAATGACAGAGAGGGTCTATATACCGTTGTTAAAAATAAATAAAATTAATCATTTCATACAGGCACTATTATTACCGTAGCCATGAATGATAATGCTGTTTTTTTGATGTTAGAAGCTATTTTGAGATAATTTTATGAAAGTTAATGATTTAGTTACTGTCAAAACTGATGGGAAGACGCGCCGGGAAGGTATAGTTCTGGCTGTGGAAACGTTTCAGGAAGGGACTATGTATTTAGTCGCACTAAAGGATTACCCAGCCGGTGTCTGGTTTTTCAATGAGGTTGACAGCCGAGATGGCATCTTTGTTGAGTTAAAGACACGGCCTGAAAAAGAGTGAAGAAGATTATACCAATATGCGGGCATTGTCTGAGTAAACAATGCCCGCAGTTATACCCGTCATACTTCAAGCAGCATGTGTGTTGACTTATGTTATTCACCCCCAGCCACTTAGGTAAGGAAGCTCCCTAGGGGCTAATGCTGATCAGTTAAGGATCAGCTGAACGATCCAATAGCTGCGTAAGAATCCGGAAATGTTCTTCATTTCCGGATTTTTTTATGCGTATTTCTCAGGCCCTTGATCTCGTTTCCCGTTACGATTCCAGCCGTAACCCGTTGACTTCTCTTGGCGATGTTCTTGACCAGAACTGATTGCACGTTGCCTTGTTGAGTCCGGCACGGTGCACCCTGCACAAACGCCGTCTTCCTCTGGAAATGATGGTCTGGTGCGTTATCGGCATGGCGCTTGAACGCAAAGAATCGCTTCATCAGATTGTCAATCGACTGGATATCATGTTGTCCAGTAACCGTCCCTTTGTTGCTTCCAGCGCTGTTATCCAGGCCCGCCAGCGACTCGGCAGTGACGCCGTTCGGCGGGTCTTCACGCACACCGCTCACTTGTGGAACAACGCTGTGACGCATCCCCACTGGTGCGGGCTGACGTTGCTGGCGATGGATGGCGTCGTCTGGCGCACTCAGGAAACACCCGAAAACGATGCAGCCTTCTCGCGGCAGACTTACTGCGGACAATCAGGCCCCTATCCGCAGATCAAAATGGTCTGTCAGATGGAACTGACAAGTCATCTGATAACCGCAGCAGCCTTCGGTACGATAAAAGACAGCGAATACACTCTGGCTGAGCAACTGATAGACCAGACCGCAGATAACACACTGACGTATTACTCATTAGGGTTGCTGAATGCCTGGGAGCGTGCGGGAGAACACCGACACTGGATGATGCCGCTTAAGAAAGGTACCCGTTACGAGGTGGTCCGGAAATTGGGGAAAGGTGATATCTGATACGACTGAAAACCACGCCACAATCCCGCAAAAATGGTCGGAACTGGCTCCAGAAATAACAGCCCGGCTGCTGACGTATACCCGTAAAGGAAAAAGCTACCAGCTATTGACCTCGATGACCGATGGTATGCGCTATCCGGGGGATGAGATGGCCGATCTTTACAGCCACTGGTGGGAAATCGAGCGTGAAATCAAACAGACAATGCCGTTGAGTAGACTGATACTGAGAAGCAAAAAGCTGACGCTTGTGGAGCAGGAGCTATGGGGTGTGTTACTGGCGTATAATCTAGTGAGATATCAGATGATTAAAATGGCAAATCACCTGAAAGGTTACTGGCCAAATCAACTGAGCTTCTCAGGGGCCTGCGGGCTGGTCATGAGAATGTCGATGGTGCTTCAGGGTGCATCGCCGGGTCGGCTCTCGGAGTTAATGCAAGATCTGGAGAGTCTGGGACAAATGGTGAAATTGCCAATAAGAAGGGAAAGGGTGTTCCCGAGAGTAGTGAAAGAAAGGCCTTATAAATATCGAAAAGCGAAGAAAAACAGCCAGTCAGTTGCTTAATTGACTGGCATTACTCCTAGGGGCGCATCACCAGGTAAATAAATGCGCCTCTTAAAGGGTCAAAACGCTAACGTTTCGTCCTGCAACTCGAATTATTTAGGATGTATTTGGGCATCCACTATTAGAACGTTTCCCAGTTACCGTTTTCTGTGTTGGATTGGTGGGGAAGGGTGAGTGATGAACGGTCCCTGGCAGCCAATGCATTTGGCTGGGCCGGTGCGGAATGACCGCTTGATAAATGGCTGGATAGCTTAAACGTTGCAACCGTACGGGTAAGCAATGCTGCTTGCTCTTCTAGCGATGCCGCGGCAGCACTGGCTTCTTGAACGAGCGAAGCATTCTGCTGTGTCACGCTGTCCATTTCAGATATCGCCTGACCGACCTGAGTAATTCCCCGGCTTTGTTCGTCAGAGGCAGAAGCAATCTCACCCATAATGTCGGTGACGTTAGTGACGGCATCGACGATCTCTTTCATGGTTTGGCCTGCATTATCAACCAGAACAGAGCCACTGCTGACCAGATTTACCGATTCAGAAATTAGCGTTTCTATCTCTTTTGCGGCTTGTGCACTGCGCTGTGCGAGGCTGCGAACTTCACTTGCTACGACAGCAAAGCCGCGACCTTGCTCTCCCGCTCTGGCTGCTTCAACCGCTGCATTTAGTGCGAGAATATTTGTTTGGAAAGCAATACTGTTAATAACGCTGGTAATCTCAGATATTTTCTTTGAGCTACCTGAAATACTGTTCATCGTGTCCACAACGTTTGCAACGATCTCACCGCCTTGCTTGGCCTTTCCTGAGGCATTTGCCGCGAGCTGGCTGGCATGGTGCGCATTTTCTGAGTTTTGCTTCACTGTTGCGGTTAATTGCTCCATGCTTGCCGCGGTTTGTTCAAGCGCTGCGGCTTGTTGTTCGGTTCGCGAGGAAAGGTCGGTGTTACCGGATGAAATCTCCGTCGAACCTTGATAAATAGAGTCTGCGCTTTCCCGCACAGTAGTGACTGTATTGACCAGAGAAGACTGCATTTGTTGAATGTTGCTGGCTAGTGTGCCAATTTCATTCCTGCCATAACGATCTGACATTTGAGTCAAATCACCCTGCGCAATACGCTGAATTCTCAGGACCAACTGATTTATTGGTTTGATGAGGATCCCTCGCAGCAGGAAGAATGTCAGAAGCGTTAAAATGGTGGCCAGCGCAAAGCTTCCTCCCATTAAGGAATAGCCGAGCAGCGCATTTGTATGCGCTGTTTCGTTTAATTCTTTAGCTCTTTGTGTGCGGTAGGCGACGGCCTCGAGCAAAAATTTATTATACGCCAAATCTAAAACCCGGGTTTCTTCGGATTCGAGGGTGATGACCTCTTCAAACAACCCTTGCTTTGCTGCAGTCAGCATCAGCATAAGGCCTTGACTGACGTAAGCGTCATAGGATTTGCGCAGATCTCCGTCCAACGCCATATCCTGAGGTGTTTTAACCGGACGCTCTTCATAGATGAGGAATGCTTTTTTTGACTGATCCAGACGCTGTTCAGCCTGTTTCAGGTTGTCATTGAAAACCTGAGAGTCGCCAATACGTGCGGCGGCAGCGGCCTGGATTAGTAACAGACGTGCGGTGCGAAGGTGGTTGGAACTGTTCGAAATCCCCATTCGGGTATCGATTTCTTGTGTTACATCATCTAATGATTGGTTGCTGCTTTGTAAAAAGTAGCTGGATGTGCCGATAGATGCTGCAAATAACAGCATGATACCACCCAGAATAATAACGAATAAGGGAACTAGCCGTAAATTGCTCAGCATGCCGGTCTCGACGTGCTTCTCAGACCTTGAAGTTATTTTCATATCCATTCGCTCATTCTCAGGAAATTATGATTTACTATGCCACTGGTAGCGGCATTGGCATTGAGGTTTTAGTGTCTACATTAATGACAATCCATTAGTTAAACAACCAATGTAAAAGGTAATCGGCATATATTGAGAAACCTTAATAAAATTCGATGCGATCCCGATCACGTTTTTAACTCTTTAAAAAGAAAAGAGAAATACGTGATGCGAAATCATACAGATTGATAATGAAAAATAAAGAGAGTCTGCGTCCTAACTTTATTTGTCTGAGGTTCAACGCTATTATGGCAAATCTATCTTCGGAGGAATCTTTCTTGGAAAAGCGCCCGCATTTTTTTTCTGATAAAAAAGTTGTTTTTTTTATCGCCACATTATGCTGTTTGCTCTGGGGAAGTGCTTATCCAGCAATTAAAAATGGCTATGAGCTGTTTCACATTGCAGATAATGATATTCCTGGAAAACTCGTTTTTGCAGGCTATCGGTTCGTGTTCGCTGGGTTGTTGCTCTTAATGCTTGCTGTGTTAAGAGGACACTCCATCGGGAGCTTTCAACGTGGGCAGTTAGTTCAGTTGACTACACTGGGAATATTCCAGACATCGCTGCAGTATGTTTTTTTCTATATCGGTCTGGCTTATACCACTGGCGTTAAAGGTTCGATAATGAATGCAACCAGTACTTTTTTCAGCGTACTACTAGCTCATTATCTATACCAAAATGATAAATTAAATATCAATAAACTCATTGGTTGTATATTAGGTTTCGTCGGCGTGATGGTCGTTAATATTAACAGTAACGGAATGAACATTGGTTTTACGTTGCTAGGTGATGGATTCGTTGTTATTGCCGCATTTATTTTGTCTGCATCTACTATATATGGTAAGCGGATATCACAAACGATGGATCCAACCGTTATGACAGGTTATCAACTGGCTATTGGCGGGATTATTTTAACCATATCAGGATACTGTACCGGCGGGACACTCATCATACCTGATTGGAAAGCTGTGCTGATGCTAGGCTACCTTATTTTGCTTTCTTCAGTCGCTTTTTCATTATGGAGCCAATTGCTGAAATATAATCGGATCGGTATGGTTGCGCCATTTAACTTCCTCATCCCAGTATCTGGCACACTGCTGTCAGCGCTGTTTCTTAATGAAAGCATCCTGGAGTGGAAATATTTCTTTGCACTCGTCTTGGTATGCGCAGGTATTTGGCTAGTTAATCGGGTCGTTAAGATGTAATCCGTAAATGCTTATAACTTCATGTTTCTGCGGTTACAATTAATCTTGGTAGCTCTCTAATTCTTTTAATATCAATGCAATAATTTCTTATCTGCCCACTTCTGCGCTGTGTTGCTGTGGTAACGGCGGCCTATCAAAAGGTAGATGAATTTTTCTTCAGAATATATGGATAAGCGTTTTTTGGTAAAAAGTGTAAATTTTTCGTGAAAGGTATAGACTTACATAGTGGGATTTTTTTGTAACGGTTTTTTGTATATCTATCATTTACATAGCAATCGAATTGTTTCTTTTTTATTATTTTCAATGCTCTTTTTGTAATGTTTTATGCGTCTTTTGGGTGTGAAAGTGATCTGACCAGACAGGGTTTGGCTCATAATACTTTCATTTATGTGATCCATGTCACATAATGACTAAAATTATTCTTCGGCTGCGTTGTATGTGCTACGGATTAGGCGGTACAGTTGCGCTGTTTTAGGATTAATCCTATGCTTTGGTAGGGGAAGAGTCTTCAGGGTAGGACTAGAAAGCAACGGATGAACGGATTCGCAGCGTGATGCGTAAGTTGGCAAGTAACGATTGCCTGAATAATAAAAGTAGTAACTCGCAGTATCTGGCACCGATAGTTTTTTATGCCATCAATGGAGAGTGATTTTCGAACTGGGCGATATGGTCTATCACCTAACTTATGTTTTAAACATAGCCTGTCGGGATGGGAAATATGGGTACCTCTGAATTACTCAAACACATTTATGACATTAATCTGTCTTATTTGTTACTGGCACAACGGTTAATTAATGATGAAAAAGCTTCTGCGATGTTTCGTCTGGGAATCAATGACGAGATGGCAGATATTTTGATGCAACTGACTTTACCGCAGATGGTGAAATTGGCAGAAACTAACCAACTCATATGCCATTTCCGCTTTAATGATCACAATACAATCAAAGTCTTGACTCAGGAATCACGTGTGGATGATTTACAGCAAATTCATACGGGGATTTTGTTGTCGAGTAACTTATTACAACAGTTAACTTCGAAAGAAGAAAACTTGCCTAAGAAAAGGGCATAAGTAATGGCGGAGAAAAGTATTGTTCAGGAAGCGAAGGACATCCAATTGGCGATGGAGCTCATTTCTCTCGGTGCTCGTTTACAGATGCTGGAAAGTGAAACTCAGTTAAGCCGCGGACGTTTGATTAAACTGTACAAAGAACTTAGAGGAAGTCCGCCGCCAAAGGGAATGCTACCTTTTTCAACGGATTGGTTTATGACCTGGGAACAGAATATTCATTCATCAATGTTCTACAACGCCTATAGCTTTTTAATCAAGAATGGCCAATGCAGCGGTGTTGAAGCTGTTATTAAATCTTATCGACTTTACCTGGAACAGTGTGCGCCACAGAGCGATTCTCCACTGCTGGCATTGACGCGGGCTTGGACATTAGTCCGGTTTGTTGACAGCGGTATGCTGCAACTGTCGTCCTGTAATTGCTGCAAAGGGATGTTCATTACTCACGCTCATCAACCTAAAAACAGTTTTGTTTGTAGTTTGTGCCAACCCCCTTCCAGAGCGGTAAAAAGGCGTAAACTTTCGCAAAATCTTGCCGATATAATACCTCAACTGCTGGATGAACAGGTAAAACACGCAGTCTGAGCCTGTAGCGATTTGTGAATCTATCACTGTTGGTTTTGAAGGCGGTGATAGATTTCTTCCTCAAGAACGTCCTGGCTACAGCTCCGCAGTTTTATCTCGCTTTCCGCCCACCTTTTTTATTATAAGGATTTCTTGTGCTGGTTATATTGGGTTATATCGTAATTGTGGCCTCGATACTCGGCGGTTATCTCATGGTCGGTGGGGCCTTGGGGGCGCTTTATCAACCTTCGGAGCTACTGATTATCGGCGGCGCTGCGTTAGGTGCTTTCATCGTTGGTAACAACGGAAAGGCGATAAAAGCAACACTACGTGCGTTACCTCTTTTGGTCAAAGGTTCCAAATACAATAAAGCATTGTATATGGATCTTATGGCTTTGCTCTTTCGTGTGATGGCCAAATCCCGTCAGCAAGGCATGCTTTCCCTAGAGTTTGATATTGATAATCCTCGTGAAAGTGAAATCTTCTCAAGCTATCCGAATATTATTGCGGATAACAATGTTGTTGAATTTATCACCGACTATTTGCGTTTGATGGTCAGCGGCAACATGAATGCGTTTGAGATTGAAACGCTGATGGATGAAGAGATTGAAACGGTTGAGCATGAAAGTGAAGTGCCTGCATCCAGCTTAACGATGATGGGAGATGGCCTCCCCGCATTTGGTATCGTCGCTGCAGTTATGGGGGTTGTTCACTCATTGGCCTATGTTGACCGGCCTGCCGCTGAGTTGGGGATGATGATCGCCCACGCCATGGTGGGAACCTTCTTGGGCATCCTACTCGCTTACGGTTTTGTATCTCCACTTGCTGCGTTACTGCGTCAGAAAAATGCAGAAAAAATCAAAGTATTGCAGTGCATTAAAGTCACGTTACTGTCGAGCCTTAATGGCTATGCTCCACAAATTGCCGTTGAATTTGGGCGTAAAACGCTGTACTCAACGGAGCGTCCTTCCTTTACCGAATTGGAAGAACATATTCGTCGTGTGAAATCGCCGACTCAGCAAGCGTCGGACAGTAACGCATGAAACATCAGCATCCCATTATTCGCAAAAAGCGTAAGTCTGGACATGGAGGCCACCATGGTGGCTCCTGGAAGATTGCCTACGCTGACTTTATGACAGCAATGATGGCATTGTTTCTGGTAATGTGGCTTATCGCAATTTCTACGCCAATGCAGCTGGCGCAAATAGCAGAGTATTTTCGTACCCCGTTAAAGGTTGCGTTAACTTCAGGCTCTAAATCAAGCGACAGTTCCAGTCCAATCCCTGGTGGGGGGAATGATCCCACTCAGCAAGATGGTGAAGTGAAAAAGGCCATCAAAACGGATAGCGTGGAAAAGAAGTTGGATGAGATTCGACTCAATAGATTGCGCGAGCGCTTGGATCAGTTAATTGAGGCCGACCCTAGATTACGTGCACTCCGCCCGCATCTTTTAATCGAAATGATTGAGGAAGGATTACGAATCCAAATCATCGATAGCCAAAACCGTCCAATGTTTAAAACCGGTAGCGCACAGGTTGAGCCTTATATGCGAGATATCCTGCGTGCTATAGCCCCCATTCTGAATGATTTTCCCAATAAGTTGAGTATCTCAGGCCATACTGATGACGTTCAGTATACGACTGGGGAACGCGGTTATAGTAACTGGGAATTGTCCGCAGATCGTGCCAATGCATCACGTCGAGAGCTTATTTTTGGGGGCTTGTCTGATGGAAAAGTTTTGCGCGTCGTCGGTATGGCTGCGACAATGAATCTAAAACAAGCGACAAGTGGGAATGATGCGATTAATCGGCGTATCAGTTTGCTGGTATTGAGCAGACAAGCTCAAAAGGATATTGAAGAAGAAAATGCAGAAAGCTCTGCTGTAAATATAGACAAGGTGGAAAATTTACAAAATATGGAGTTGGATAAGCCTAAACCTACCACTCCTGCTGCCGAAAATAGTGATAACAACAATACGAGTGGAAGTGGTGGGGCATCGCCACAACCAACTAATGGAGTTCCTGCTCCAGAGCGTCAGCAGCCAACCACTGCGTTGCCTGCTGCGCCCGATAGCCAGGCGACGCCTTCTCAATAAGCCGCGATTCACAGCAGAGGTGACCACGTGAGCATGGACATGAGTGCTTTCTATCAAACATTCTTTGATGAAGCAGATGAATTACTGGCAGATATGGAACAACACTTATTGTTGTTGGATCCGTCAGAACCCGACACCGAGCAACTGAATGCGATTTTCCGTGCAGCTCACTCCATAAAAGGAGGCGCTGGCACATTCGGCTTTAAAGTATTGCAGGAAACTACGCACCTTTTAGAAAACCTACTCGATGGCGCAAGACGTGGCGAAATGCGTCTTAGCACTGATATCATCAACCTGTTTCTGGAAACAAAAGACATTATGCAGGATCAGTTGGACGCTTATAAAACCGCACAGGAACCCAATGCTGAAAGCTTTGAGTACATCTGTCAGGCTCTGCGCCAGCTTGCTCTGGAGTCTAAAGCCGATGGTGACGCAACCCAGCATGACACCTCGGCTGCAACACAGCACTCTACCAGTCCGGCATCTAACGGTGCAGGTAAAGGTGAAATGCGTATCGCATTAACCGGCCTGAAATCTCAGGAAATCCCTCAGATGTTGGAAGAACTCGGTAATTTGGGAACCGTTAAAGACCCTCACCAGACTGACACTAGCGTAGAAGTGACATTAGTCACATCTGAAAGCGAAGACGATATTAGCGCAGTGTTGTGTTTTGTTCTTGAACCTGAACAAATTAGCTTTAAGCCTGTCATAGCTAGCCAACCTGCCGTCGTTGAAGTTGTGGAGACATTGACTGTGGTTGAAGCGCCGATAGCGCCAGTGGCAACGCCTGCGCCAGCTGCTGCAAAACCACAATCTGCACCGGAAAATGGAAAAAATAAAGCAAAAACCGGTGATACCAGTATTCGTGTAGCGGTTGAGAAGGTTGATCAGCTTATCAACCTCGTTGGTGAGTTAGTGATTACACAATCGATGTTGGCACAGCGCTCAAGTGAGCTCGATCCTGTGGCACACGGCGATCTGCTCAACAGTATGGGCCAGTTGGAGCGTAACGCTCGCGATCTGCAAGAGTCGGTTATGTCCATCCGTATGATGCCGATGGAATATGTATTCAGCCGCTTCCCTCGTTTAGTTCGTGACTTGGCTGCCAAATTAGATAAGCAGGTCGAACTAACATTGATGGGGAGCTCGACTGAATTGGATAAGAGTTTGATCGAACGTATTATTGATCCTCTTACACACTTGGTACGTAACAGCCTAGACCACGGTATTGAATCCCCAGAAAAACGTGTTGCTGCGGGTAAGGCTGCTGTAGGTAACCTGACGCTTTCTGCTGAACATCAGGGCGGTAATATCTGTATTGAAGTTATCGACGATGGGGCAGGACTCAACCGCGAGAGAATTCTGGCTAAAGCCTTGTCTCAAGGCTTGGCAGTGAACGACTCGATGTCTGATGAAGAAGTGGGCATGTTGATCTTTGCTCCAGGTTTCTCCACCGCTGAGAAAGTCACGGATGTTTCTGGCCGTGGTGTAGGCATGGACGTGGTGAAGCGAAATATTCAGGAGATGGGGGGGCATGTCGAAATACACTTCCAGGCAGGAAAAGGCACGACGATCAGAATTCTGTTGCCATTAACGTTAGCCATTCTTGATGGCATGTCCGTTAAAGTTAACAAAGAAGTCTTTATTCTGCCGCTTAACGCCGTGATGGAATCCTTGCAGCCTCAGTCGGAAGATCTATATCCGTTAGCTGGCGGAGAGCGCGTATTGCAGGTTCGTGGTGAATATTTGCCTCTCGTTGAACTGTTCCATATTTTTGATGTGGATGGCGCTAAAACTGATGCTACTCAGGGTATTGTTGTTATTCTGCAAAGTGCTGGTCGACGTTATGCCTTGTTGGTCGATCAGTTGATTGGGCAGCATCAGGTCGTTGTCAAAAACCTGGAAAGTAATTATCGCAAGGTACCAGGCGTTTCAGCCGCGACCATCCTTGGTGATGGCAGCGTTGCGCTGATTGTGGATGTTTCAGCGTTACAAGCGCTTAATCGTGAAAAGCGTGTGGTTGAGACTGCTGCTTAATAAAACAGATCGTTAATAAAGGGTGGAAAACATGACTGGACTTGCAAGCGTCACGAAATTAACTGGCGAAACAGTAGGACAGGAATTCCTGATTTTTACGCTGGGTGACGAAGAGTACGGCGTTGATATTTTAAAAGTACAAGAAATCCGAGGTTATGACCAGGTAACACGTATCGCCAATACACCTTCCTTCATTAAAGGTGTCACCAACCTACGTGGTGTAATTGTACCGATTGTTGACTTGCGCATTAAATTCGCTAAGCAGGATGTTGAATACGATGACAACACGGTTGTTATTGTTCTGAACCTTGGCCAGCGTGTTGTCGGTATCGTCGTAGATGGCGTGTCTGATGTATTGTCATTGACTGCAGATCAAATTCGACCTGCGCCAGAATTTGCTGTGACACTTTCAACGGAGTACCTGACTGGTTTGGGCTCTCTGGGTGAGAGAATGCTGATTTTGGTTGATATCGAAAAACTGTTGAGCAGCGAAGAAATGGCTCTGGTTGATAGTGTATTGAAAGTCTAACTCATCGGCCTTCAGCAGGGGCCCCGAAAGTGGCCCCGAAAACCTTCCTTAGCCATATTCTTGTCAGTTTAGAAATTCGTAAAGATATCCAGAATAATGCCGATATTATCGGTGGTTGGTCTACTCAAAAGGCGTTATATGTTTAACCGTATAAAAGTTGTTACCGGTTTGATGCTTGTATTGGTGTTGTTCGGGGCACTTCAGCTTATTTCTGGTGGTTTATTCTTTAGTGCATTAAAAAATGATAAGGATATTTTTAGCTCAACACAGGTTATTAATCAGAAGCGTTCCGAGTTGGATTCAGCTTGGTCATATTTGTTACAGACCCGCAATACACTCAACCGAGCTGGTACACGGTTTGCTCTTGATTCAAGCGGCACTGGTGCTGGTGCTGGCGGCAAAGAGCTTCTGGTTTCTGCTCAACAACAACTGTCTGTCGCGAACGATTTTTTCTCTCGCTATGAGAAAGTGCCGCAGGATGCACGCCTGAGTGAAAGTATTACTCGGGACGTAAAAGAGAATTTTGTGGCTCTAAATGCAGCATTAACTGAATTAATTCAGTTTTTAAATGCTGGAGAATTTAAGAAATTTGTTGAGCAACCGACACAGAATTTTCAGAATAACTTTGAAAAAGCGTATTATGCCTATAAAGCTGAAAGCGATAAGCTTTATCAAGCAGGTATAGCTAAAAATGATGCAGCTTACGATTCAGCTCTTTGGATTCTTGGTTTCATTGTTGTGCTTGTTTTTGCGCTAGCTCTGATTTCCTGGATTGGTATTCAGCAACTATTAATGAGACCGCTAAATAGTATTGTTGAACATATTCGTCATATTGCGAAAGGCGATTTAACAAAAACGACCAATTTTCATAGCAGCAATGAGATGGGAATTTTAGCTGACAGCATTCGTCATATGCAAAGTGAGTTTGTTTCAACTGTAAGTGCGGTTCGGCAAGGTGCTGATGCTATTTATACTGGCGCGACAGAAATCAGCGCTGGAAATAATGATCTTTCCTCACGTACTGAACAGCAGGCTGCTTCGTTAGAAGAAACTGCTGCGAGTATGGAACAACTGACTGCAACAGTTAAGCAGAATGCTGAAAATGCTCGTCAGGCCAGTCAGTTAGCACTGAGTGCTTCAGAGACGGCGCAGAAGGGTGGCAAGGTCGTCGATAATGTTGTCAAAACCATGCACAATATTGCTGGAAGTTCGAAAAAAATTGCCGATATTACTAGTGTAATTGATGGTATTGCTTTTCAGACCAACATCCTTGCGCTGAATGCGGCGGTTGAAGCAGCCAGAGCTGGAGAGCAGGGGCGGGGATTTGCGGTTGTTGCGGGAGAAGTCCGCAATTTGGCGCAGCGTAGTGCTCAGGCTGCGAAAGAAATTAAAAGTCTGATTGAAGATTCTGTTAGCCGAGTCGATGAAGGCTCTGTGCTGGTTGAAAGTGCGGGTGAGACGATGGGAGAAATCGTTAGTGCAGTCACTCGTGTAACGGATATCATGGGCGAAATTGCCTCTGCTTCTGATGAACAAAGCAAAGGTATCGATCAGGTTGGCCTGGCTGTCACTGAAATGGACCGAGTTACACAACAAAATGCTTCCTTGGTTGAAGAGTCCGCAACTGCGGCCGTTGCGTTGGAAGAGCAAGTAAGAATACTGAATCAGGCTGTTGCTGTATTCCGTCTGTCTGAAAACGCTGGTTCGTTCAGAAGGACTAACCAAGCGACAATAAGCCAAAAGCCTGTGTTGTTGGCTCCATCGGTGAATGGCAGTAAGAGAGCGAAAGAAGGTTTATCCACGGACAATTGGGAGACATTCTGATAAAAACCGTGGTGTGGACTGTAAGTAAGCTACAGGGTGTAGGAAATTTTTTACTGAATAAATCCCCAGCCACTTACATGCAGGTGGTTGGGTGATTAGTTTACTCACCATAATTAAAAAATGAACAGTGAGCCGTTAATCGGTACTCGCGTGGAGGAACGATAAACCTTAGTAAAAAATCGAACGGGTGTCACAAGGTTGCGTCGTAGTGAGTATGAGTAAATTTATTCTTGTAGGACATGGGTGTTTGCAAGATAGAATAATTATTCATCGTTTGTGAAGTACACACAACGATGTGTAAGCCTTGGTACTTTGCTGTATAGCAACTCATGGTATTGTTCAATCTGTAATTTATGTTATGGATATGATGAGAGAGGTTGGCCGAAGAATAAAGCAGGTAGCGCAGCTGTAATGAGAGGGACAACGCCACCCGACAGCATGTGGCTTTGGTAGAACGAACATGCTGGCCAGTTCAGTTTGCAGAACTTGCAGTGTGTATTACCAATACAGTGTCAGTTTTAATCGTAATGCGATGAGTAATTGACGAATGACAATAAAAACCTGCGTTAGCTGTAAAGGAAAGTTCAGATTGAAAAAAACCATAGCAAAAAACACTATTCGAGCGATTTGATATGAAAAGTACACCGTCGCAAAATCGCCCTGAATCTGCTTCTATCCTGACGCAGATGGTTGACAGGTTGCCGTTGTCGGATACTCATTTCCGTCGAATCAGTCAATTAATATACCAGCGTGCCGGCATTGTTCTTGCCGATCACAAACGTGAAATGGTTTATAACCGTTTGGTTAGACGCCTCCGTTTGCTCGGAATTAATGATTTCGGCCAATATTTAGCATTACTGGAATCAGATCTTAACAGCGCCGAGTGGCAAGCCTTTGTTAATGCATTAACCACTAACCTGACGGCATTTTTCCGCGAAGCCCACCATTTTCCTATATTGGCCGAGCATGTCAGAAAACGTCCAAATGGCTACACCATCTGGAGTACGGCGGCTTCTACAGGGGAAGAACCTTATTCGTTGGCAATGACACTTGCTGAGGTTTTAGGTAATAAGGCGAGTGGGTGCCAGGTATGGGCCAGTGATATTGATACTCAGGTGTTAGAAAAGGCAACGGCTGGCATCTATCGGCAAGAAGAATTGCGCTCTCTTTCTCCACAACAACTACAGCGGTTTTTTTTGCGCGGCACCGGACCACATAGTGGTTTAGTTCGTGTACGTCCTGAGCTTGCATCAATGGTGCATTTCCAACAACTAAATCTGCTTGCACCCGATTGGTCCGTTCCTGCACCATTCGATGCTATTTTTTGTCGTAATATAATGATTTACTTCGATAAAGAAACTCAAGAGCGTATTCTTCGTCGATTCGTCCCTATGCTTAAACCGGGCGGATTGTTATTTGCCGGGCATTCAGAGAATTTCAGCCAGATTAGTCGTGAATTCTATTTGCGTGGGCAAACTGTATATGGGCTGGCTAAGGAAAGATAATGAGCAAGATAAGAGTATTATGCGTTGATGATTCTGCCCTAATGCGCCAGATCATGACTGAAATAATCAATAGCCATCCTGATATGGAAGTTGTTGCAACTGCGCCAGATCCATTAGTTGCTCGTGATTTGATTAAAAAATTCAATCCCCAGGTATTAACGCTGGATGTTGAAATGCCTCGCATGGATGGGTTGGATTTTCTTGAAAAGCTTATGCGCTTGCGCCCGATGCCTGTTGTCATGGTGTCGTCCCTGACGGGAAAAGGCTCAGAGATTACGCTTCGCGCGCTGGAGCTTGGTGCGATTGATTTTGTCACCAAACCGCAGTTAGGTATCCGTGAGGGAATGCTGGCATACAGCGAACTGATTGCGGAAAAAATTCGCATGGCAGCGAAGGCGCGACTTCCGCAACGTAGTGCAGCGGCAGAACCGACAAGAATTATTCAGCATATGCCGTTGCTCAGTAGTGAGAAATTGATCGCGATTGGTGCATCGACAGGGGGAACGGAAGCGATACGGCATGTATTACAGCCCCTGCCGCCGACAAGTCCTGCATTACTGATCACACAGCATATGCCACCGGGCTTTACGAAGTCTTTTGCCGAGCGTTTGAACAAGTTATGCCAGATTACGGTGAAAGAAGCAGAGGACGGGGAACGTGTTCTTCCTGGTCATGCCTACATTGCTCCAGGAGCACGCCATCTTGAACTGGCGCGTAGTGGGGCAAACTATCAAGTACGTTTAAATGATGGGCCCCCCGTCAATCGGCATCGTCCATCAGTTGATGTGTTATTCCGTTCGGTTGCGCAATACGCTGGGCGAAATGCTGTAGGGGTAATCCTTACTGGAATGGGGAATGATGGGGCGGCCGGCATGTTGGAACTCCATCAGGCTGGTGCTTATACTTTGGCCCAAAATGAAGCAAGTTGTGTGGTTTTCGGGATGCCACGTGAAGCGATTGCGATGGGTGGCGTCGATGAAGTGGTGGATTTGCACCAGGTGAGCCAGCGAATGTTGGCACAAATATCTGCCGGACAGGCATTACGTATATAAGCAGCTCTCGGTGAGCAATAAATATTTTAGGAGTAGGTATGGCCGATAAAGAACTCAGATTTCTGGTAGTGGATGATTTTTCGACAATGCGCCGGATTGTCCGTAACCTGCTTAAGGAACTGGGCTTTAATAACGTAGAAGAAGCAGAGGATGGTGCAGATGCACTGAATAAGCTTCGCTCTGGTGCTTTTGATTTCGTCATTTCTGACTGGAATATGCCCAACATGGATGGACTGGAGCTATTGCAGACTATTCGTGCTGACGGTGCGCTTTCCAGCCTTCCCGTGCTGATGGTAACAGCGGAAGCGAAGAAAGAGAACATTATCGCCGCAGCACAAGCGGGTGCTAGCGGCTATGTAGTTAAACCATTTACTGCAGCTACCCTCGAAGAAAAACTGAGTAAGATTTTCGAAAAATTGGGTATGTAAGGGGATCTTATGACGCCACATATGCCGTCCGTGAACGACACAGCTTCAGCAACCGAGATCATTTCGCGCATTGGCCAGTTGACTCGTATGCTGCGCGATAGTCTGAAAGAGCTGGGTCTGGATAATGCGATAGCAGAAGCAGCAGAGGCTATTCCTGATGCCCGCGATCGTCTTGACTATGTTGTCCAGATGACTGCGCAAGCGGCAGAGCGTGCTCTGAACTGCGTCGAGGCTGCGCAACCACGTCAGAACCAGCTAGAAGCTGATGCTAAATCTCTGAAAGTTCGTTGGGATGAATGGTTTGAAAATCCAATCGAGCTGGCTGATGCGCGCGAATTGGTGACGGATACGCGTAGCTATCTTGAAGATGTCCCACAGCATACCTCGTTTACCAACGCCCAATTGTTGGAAATTATGATGGCGCAAGACTTCCAAGACCTTACTGGTCAGGTAATCAAGCGTATGATGGATGTTGTTCAGGAGATTGAAAAACAACTACTGATGGTGTTGCTGGAAAACATTCCAGAAAAACCAGATGCGCCTAAGCGTGCAAATGATGGTCTCCTGAATGGACCTCAGTTGGATAAAGGTGCTGCTGGTATCGTAGCCAATCAGGATCAGGTTGATGATCTTCTGGATAGCCTCGGGTTCTAATAAGTCTTGCTTCAAGAAAAGGAGTTATCTTCTTTTGTGAAAAGGCTGCAAGTCCCATTGCCCCAGTTATTTATGGCCAGTATTTATGGCCATAAATAGCTAAACTCGAGTTTCCTCTCTTTCTTTTTTACTATTCGTTAAAAAAGCGTCGGTTTTTCTCGTTGTTCCAGCCATAAATTTTTCTCGTATTTGTCATGCTAGGCAGCAAATTCCTATCCCGAAAGTCGTAACAGGAACGCCAACGTGGCTGAAGATAGCGATCTGGAAAAAACAGAAGCCCCCACTCCCCAAAAGGAGGGAAAGGCACGCGAAGAAGGCCAGATCCCACGATCTCGAGAATTGACCTCTGTTCTGATGATGATTGCAGGGTTGGCTATTTTGTGGATAGGAGGGGATGTTATGGCTGGCCGATTGGCCAGAATTGTCGCACAGTCACTAAATTTTGATTATGCGACGATTGGCGATGATACCCAGATGCTACGTCATGCAGGCTCATTACTGCGTCAGGCGGTGTCCGCGTTGATACCGATTATTATAGGGTCTGTGTTGGTGGCACTGTCTGCGCCGATGCTGCTGGGTGGTATATTATTTAGTACCAAATCATTAAAAGTTGACTTCAAAAAATTAGATCCTATTGCTGGACTGAAACGGTTATTTTCTTCCCAAGCGCTAGCTGAGCTTTTCAAGGCGATATTAAAATCAGTCATGGTTGGGATTATCAGTACTTTGTTCTTGATCCATAATTGGCCGAAAATATTGCATTTAATCTCTGAACCGCCGATTGCAGCGCTAGGTGATGCATTAGAATTGGCGGTGATGTGTGGTTTCCTTATCATTATGGGTCTTATCCCCATGGTTGCGTTTGATGTGTTCTGGCAAGTCTGGAGCCACATCAAAAAATTACGAATGACTAAGCAGGAAATTCGTGATGAGCACAAGCAGAATGAAGGTGATCCCCATGTCAAAGGGCGAATCCGTCAGCAGCAAAGAGCAATGGCCCAACGTAGAATGATGGCTGATGTTCCTAAGGCTGATGTGATAGTCACTAACCCTACGCACTATGCGGTGGCATTACGCTATGATGATAAAAAAATGAATGCACCGAAGGTGTTGGCTAAAGGGGCGGGGGACATCGCTTTGCGTATTCGTGAACTGGGGATAGAACACCGTGTTCCTATTTTAGAAGCGCCACCGTTAGCACGAGCGCTATTTCGTCATTCAGAGGTCGGAGAGCACATTCCGGCTGCGCTGTATGCTGCCGTTGCAGAAGTCTTAGCTTGGGTTTATCAACTGAAACGCT
Organism: Pectobacterium versatile; assembly: GCF_020166435.1. Lineage (GTDB taxonomy): Bacteria > Pseudomonadota > Gammaproteobacteria > Enterobacterales > Enterobacteriaceae > Pectobacterium > Pectobacterium versatile. The sequence goes on from NZ_JAINZP010000014.1 coordinate 42,024, forward strand.
GGAAGCGGGAAGGTGGATTAATTCCTAGAAAACCGAAACATCTACCAGTGCCAGATGCACTGGATTTTGCTAAAGAGAATACTACTGATGGCTAATTTGGCCGCTTTGCTTCGTTTGCCGAGTAATATGAAAGGTACCCAATGGCAAATTTTAGCCGGACCTATACTGATCCTGCTGATACTTTCCATGATGGTATTGCCGCTGCCGCCATTCATTCTGGATCTGCTATTTACCTTTAACATTGCACTCTCAATCATGGTATTGCTGGTTGCTATGTTTACGCAACGGACGCTGGAGTTCGCTGCATTCCCTACGATTTTGCTGTTTTCTACGCTACTGCGCTTGTCACTCAACGTCGCATCTACCCGTATTATTTTGTTGGAGGGGCACACAGGGACTGCTGCTGCAGGGAAGGTCGTCGAAGCATTCGGGCACTTTCTGGTAGGTGGAAATTTCGCCATTGGTATTGTGGTCTTTATCATTCTTGTTTTAATCAACTTCATGGTTATCACCAAAGGTGCCGGACGTATTGCTGAGGTTGGCGCCCGCTTTGTATTAGATGGTATGCCAGGTAAACAGATGGCGATCGATGCCGATCTTAATGCTGGCATAATTGGTGAGGAAGAGGCGAAAAAGCGCCGTGCTGAGGTAACTCAGGAGTCAGATTTTTATGGCTCAATGGATGGTGCCAGTAAGTTCGTGCGTGGCGATGCTGTCGCTGGGCTGATTATCATGGTTATCAACATTGTTGGTGGATTGATTGTTGGTGTCGTGCAGCATGGAATGCCAGTAGGACAGGCGGCTGAAAGCTATACGCTACTTACTATCGGTGATGGTTTGGTTGCCCAGATTCCTGCTTTGATTATTTCTACTGCTGCGGGTGTCATTGTTACTCGTGTGAGTACCGATCAGGATGTCGGCCAGCAGATGGTCACCCAGCTATTTAATAACCCGCGAGTTATGGTGCTGAGTGCGGCGGTGATTGGGCTTATTGGACTGGTTCCTGGAATGCCTAATTTTGTCTTTCTGTTATTCACCGCATCTTTGTTGGGGCTTGCCTGGTGGATGCGTGGGGAACAAACAAAAGAGCCCGCGATACAACCTATGCCGGCCTCAATGGAGAAGCACCAGATTGTTGAAGCAAGTTGGTCTGATGTACAGCTTGAAGATCCGTTGGGTATGGAAGTGGGCTATCGATTGATCCCAATGGTTGACACGCAGCAAGATGGCGAACTGCTAGGCAGAATTCGTAGTATCAGGAAGAAGTTTGCTCAAGAAATGGGGTACTTACCGCCAGTGGTTCATATCCGGGATAATCTGGAACTTCAGCCTGCCAGTTATCGCATATTGATGAAAGGTGTCGAGGTGGGTAGCGGTGAAGCCCATCCTGGTCGCTGGATGGCGATCAATCCGGGTAATGCGGTTGGTTCTTTGTCTGGAGACATCACGCAAGATCCTGCGTTTGGGCTGCCGGCAGTCTGGATTGATAATGCTCTGAAAGATCAAGCTCAGGCTCAGGGATTTACGGTTGTAGAAGCAAGCACAGTGGTTGCAACACACTTGAACCACTTAATTGCATTACATGCCAGTGAACTGTTTGGACGACAAGAAGCTCAGCAATTGATGGACCGTGTTGCCCAGGAAATGCCAAAACTGACAGAAGATTTCATTCCTGGTGTAGTAACACTGACTACCTTGCACAAGGTCTTGCAAAATCTGCTCAGTGAGAGGGTTTCAATTAGGGATATGCGTACCATCATGGAGACATTGGCCGAACATGCGCCGGTGCAGCCAGACCCTTATGAGCTTACCACAGTGGTTCGGGTTGCTCTGGGGCGGGCTATCACTCAGCAGTGGTTCCCAGGGGACAGCGAACTTCAGGTTATCGGACTAGAAGGGTCCTTGGAACGCCTTCTGCTACAGGCTCTTCAAGGAGGAGGTGGTCTCGAACCGGGGCTTGCCGATCGTCTGCTTGAACAGGCGAAACAAGCGCTACAGCGGCAGGAAATGTTGGGTGCTCCGCCTGTTCTGCTTGTGAACCATGCTTTACGCGCTTTGCTCGCCCGATTCTTGCATCGTAGTCTGCCAAACATGGCTGTACTTTCTAATTTGGAAATTAGCGATCATCGCCAGATCCGTATGACATCGGTTATAGGGGAAGCTCAGAAGTGAGGAAGGTGATACGTTCTCTGGTAGTAACAGCGTTGGCACTTCCGTGTTGCGCCATAGCGACACCAGGTAGTTGGAACGGAAGTCTGCCAGGAATAAAACTTGATCATCGTGGCGAAATGGTTACGACGTCAGCTTTTGCTCCTAACATCGCTGTTAATCCAGATGAAACGATTACGATAATCTATTGGCGGCATGTTATTGATTCGGCGATACCTATGGGGCTTGTTGTGAAGCTGTGTTCACAATCGCCTCAGCGCTGTGTTGATTTAGACGGAAGTGGTGACGGGCAAACTCGAGCATTTGACGGATTAGCGGCGAATAATGAGTTTCGTTTTGTATACTATATTGAAGGGAATGGGCGTATTAATCATACGTTCAGCGTGCGTACGATCGATATTGCGGTAAACTACAAGTAGTTTTTAAACGGCTATTTAAAATAATTCGTTTTTTGAATGATGAAAAGTCTCTGCTAGGATGCAGAGACTTCTAGAACGTAATTTTTCTACCGCCAACGGTCACACCTTTCGACTGGCCATCAGGACCATACAGCCCCTGACCATGACGAGGCTTCAATATATTGATGGCTTCGTTCGTATACGCAATATGCCGGCTAAGCAGAAGACCATTATGCTTATTCTGATCATTCAAACGTCTGGTTAACTCTTGCACTTGCTGCCAGTAAGCAGACAGTTGCTCGATACCGTCATAGGGCGCCTGCAACTTAAGAGTGTATTCAGCTTCATGACGTCGAGTTTCTAAATGCTTCATCGTCGCCAGTAAAGACGTTTTATTATCCGTCACCTGTTGCAGGGCAACGCTATTAATGTGACCAGCGCAAAGCAGCGTTTGCTCTTCAGACATAACAGCATCGAGCTCGTGCAAATTACTCAGCAGTTGATTCAGAATCGATTGCAGATTTTCCATAAATATTAATTACCAGCTAAAAAATCCTGCGTTTCTTTAAGTAACGCATCCGCGATTTTTCCAGCATCAATTTTAAGTGAGCCATCACGAATCGCCTGCTTCAAGGTTTCTACGCGGTTCATGTCTATGTCTTGCGTACCCGGTTGCATCAATTTTGCTTGCGCATCGCTCAGTTTTACCTGTGTTGCGCTGACCTCAGACTGAACTTCAGTCTGTGTGCGTTTGCTTTTAGCGACATCGCCAGATTCACGTTGCTGAACTTGACTGACCGGCTTCAGTGACTGTGTGCGATCAATACTCATAATACATCCCTCTCATTTGAGGATAAATAGTTAATCATCAATGCGTTACATAATGTTCATCACATTGGTGTTCAATTTTAAAACGTCGTCAGTAATGACTCTGTAGCTATCATCGGCAAACATGAGCAAATCTTTAATTAATTACTGTGAGATCAGAATAATCCCATCTTCGCTTGTGATTCCGCTGATTATTTGTCCATTTGCCGTTCTGACTCTGACTGCTTGTCCGGCTGCTGCGTTGTTCATGGCTTTTCCTTCGCCATTAATCGTGAAGCCTTCCCCTTGTGCGATAATTTGCACCGACTGACCCGCCTTTACGACCCAGGCTCGTCTGATCATGGACGCGGTAATAACCTGTCCGGGGGTTAGATCGCGCAAAAGGACTGCACCTTGTGCACCTTGTAACGTCAGTATAGGGCGCAGCGGTAATAAATCGAGTCTGCCTTTTGTCAAACGAATATCTTTTTCCGTCAGCGTTGTCCCGCGATTGATAGGCCGCGAACTGATGACATAATTCCCTGTTACCTGAACTTCGGTTTGAATGAAGCGACGCTGTTGCCCGCAACGTACGGACAGACTCACATTACCCCACATTTTCGTATTTCCAGGCAGCGTGATTTGCGGCGCTTCGCACTGTGGCCATTGCGATTCTGGCGATTTTACCACAACGTTTACGGTATTCGTGCTTCCCTGAAAGCGTGAGACAAAAAATTGATTGATTTGTGCGGGAAGGTCGTTCGCATTGACAGGGGCACAAAAGGTGAAAAAACAGGACGTCGCCAGATAGAGATAATAATGTATTGTTTTCATTCCTGTTCGGCTCTCCTGATCCTGATTATATCGGGCATTAAGTGTAACGATGTCAGCGTGAGGTTAAGGCAATAAATAGCGCTGCATTTGGTGTCTATTCGTTCGATGGCATAGCCACCATGAGAATTATCCTACTCACTCCAAATTCTAACTTGCGGAGGGAGCATGCTTGATAAATTAGACGCCTCGTTGCGGTTTCAGCAGGAAGCGCTGAACTTGCGTGCCCAGCGGCAGGAAATCCTGGCCGCGAATATTGCCAATGCGGATACGCCAGGCTATCAGGCCAGGGATATCGATTTTGCCAGCCAGCTCAGTAAAACCATGGAGCAAGGGCGAGTGAACGGTACAGGTATCGCGCTGAAAACAACATCTGTACGGCATATACCGGCACAGAATTTTCAGCCGCCAGAGCTTGACTTGTTATACCGCGTACCCGATCAACCTGCATTGGATGGCAATACGGTCGATATGGACCGTGAACGCACTAATTTTGCCGATAATAGCCTGAAATATCAAACCAGCCTGACCGTTCTGGGCGGACAGATTAAAGGTATGATGTCGGTCTTGCAGTCAGGTTCGTGATCGTAGCGTGATGAGAAGGTAAAGATTCATGTCGTTATTAAATATATTCGAAATTTCAGGTTCAGCGCTTGCTGCGCAATCTCAGCGTCTGAATGTGAGCGCCAGTAACCTGGCTAACGCAGACAGCGTGACGGGCCCTGATGGCGAACCTTATCGCGCCAAACAGGTTGTATTCGAAGTGAATGCGGCACCTGGGCAGTCGACTGGCGGTGTGCGCGTTGCCAGCGTTATCGAAGATCCATCGCCTGCTCGTTTGGTTTATGAGCCAGGCAATCCGCTGGCTGATGGGCAAGGGTACGTTCGCATGCCTAATGTTGATCCAGTAGCAGAAATGGTGAATACCATTTCTGCCTCACGCAGCTATCAGGCAAACGTCGAAGTCTTGAATACGACAAAATCGATGATGCTAAAGACGTTAACGATCGGGCAATAACCGGGAGACGAATAAATGTCTGTAACAATTAATGATACTTCATCTGCGGCCAAAACACAGAGTTCGTCGACGACGGTAGAGAAAAATAGTAGCGCCGACCTACAGAACCAGTTTCTGACACTTCTGGTTGCGCAGTTGAAGAATCAGGATCCGACGAATCCGATGAGTAATGATCAGTTGGTAAGCCAGCTTGCTCAGCTTAATACGGTTAGCGGTATTGAGAAGTTGAATACCACATTGGGTTCTATCTCCGGTCAGATCAATAACAACCAGTCTTTGCAAGCCACAACGCTGATTGGTCACAGTGTCATGATCCCTGGAAAAGACATTCTGGTTGGTAAAGAAACCAGTACACCTTTTGGTGTGGAATTGGAAAAAGCAGCGGAAGTTGTCACTGTCACGATTAGTGATGCGACAGGTAAAGCAGTTCGTACGATTGAACTGGGGACGCTTTCTTCTGGTGTTCACTCTTTCAACTGGGATAGCAAACTTTCGGATGGCACGGTTGCGCCTGATGGGGCTTATACCTTTACTGTTGCTGCCAGCACGGGTGGCGCGCAGCAGGTTGTTCAGCCATTGCATTATGCCGTTGTGAATGCCGTTACCCGCAGTGATAGTGGCGCGTTACTGGATTTAGGGTTGCGCGGCAAAGCCACCTTGGACGATGTCCGGCAGATTCTGTAACGGTGTAAATTTCATGTTATTCCAGTGAAATTCACTATCTGGAATATGACTTAATCAATTCTCTGGAGAGCGACATGGGTTTTTCTCAGGCGGTCAGTGGTTTAAACGCGGCATCTAATAACCTGGATGTTATCGGTAATAACATCGCTAACTCAGCGACAGTGGGTTTTAAATCCGGGACCGTCACATTCGCTGATATGTTTGCGGGTTCTAAAGTTGGTATGGGTGTGAAGGTTGCTTCGGTATTGCAGGATTTTGGTAACGGTACTGTGACTTCGTCCTCACGAGACCTGGATATTGCAATTAGCGGCGGTGGTTTTTACCGTCTGCAAGACACCAATGGTTCGACTTATTACAGCCGCAACGGCCAGTTTATGCTTAACGGACGTAATATCGTCAACGCACAAGGTATGCAACTGACGGGTTACCCAGTCGCTGGTACGCCGCCAACGGTTCAAACAGGTGCCGATCCAGTACCGCTGACTGTTCCTGACGGAGACATGCTGTCTAGAGCAACCACTGCTGCGACCCTGAAAGCGAATCTGAAATCTTCTGATGCTGTCCCAACAAGCTCTTGGACCACAACGCCTGGTGCAGAAGGCACCTATAACAGCAAGACTGCGCTGACGACCTATGATAGCCAGGGTAACGTGCATAATTTTACCCTGTATTTTGTTAAAACGGCCGACAACACATGGCAGACGTATGCCAAAGATGACTCAAGGAGTCCTGCCTTATATCAACCCGCTGGGTCGCTGAATTTTGCTGCGAATGGCGCTTTAACGGGGCATACGCCTTTTAATATCCAGATTGTTGGCACAAATGGGGCTGCAACGAACAATTTTGCTCTCGATTTGACTGGCAGCGTGCAGCAAAATACCGAATATAGCTATAAGAGCCCAACTCAGAACGGTTTCGCTCCAGGCTCGCTGACCGGTTTTGCTATCAATGACGATGGCACGATCGAAGGCAGCTACAGTAACGGTCAGAAACAAGCGCTGGGGCAGATCCTGTTGGCTAGCTTTGCTAACCCAGAAGGCTTATCGCCTGAAGGGGATAACGCCTGGTCTGAAACGGCGAGTTCTGGTCAGGCAGTAGTTGGGCTGGCAGGTACTGGAAGTCTGGGTAAACTGATCGGCAAATCTACCGAAAGTTCAAACGTTGACCTGAGTAAAGAACTGGTCAACATGATTGTTGCGCAGCGTAATTACCAGTCAAATGCGCAAACTATCAAAACGCAGGATTCCATTCTGCAAACGCTGGTTAGCCTGCGTTAATTATCCTAACGGGGACATTGCATGGATCACGCGATTTATACGGCAATGGGTGGCGCGAGCCAGTCATTGGAAAAGCAGGCAATTACTGCGAACAACTTGGCTAACGCCTCAACGCCGGGTTTCCGGGCACAGCTTTCTGCACTGCGTGCTGTACCGATAAATGGGTTGACACTGCCCACCCGAACGCTGGTTGTCGCTTCAACGCCTGGCGCTGATATGACTGAAGGCGTGATGAATTATACTGGCCGTGCAATGGATGTCGCTTTACCGAAAGAGAGTTGGCTGGCAGTGCAAACGGCTAACGGCGGTGAGGCGTACACCCGCAATGGTAATATGGAGATCAACGCTGATGGGCAGTTGACTATCCAGGGGCGTGTAGTTATGGGGGATGGCGGACCGATTGACATTCCTCCGCAGGCCCAGATCAGCATTTCTCCTGATGGAACGATTTCTGCTCTTAATGCTGGGGATCCGCCAAATACGATCGCCCAGTTGGGGCGTTTGAAGCTCGTCAAGGCTACCGGACAAGAAGTTGAGCGGTCTGATGACGGATTGTTTCGCTTGACGCAGCAGGCTCAGCAACAACGTGGTAATGTTCTGCAAAACGATCCTACCGTGCGTATTATGCCGGGTGTGATCGAGGGCAGTAACGTGAACACGGTCGATACGATGGTCGATATGATTGCCAATGCTCGTCGCTTTGAAATGCAGATGAAAATCATTAGCAGCGTCGACGATAATGCACAACGCGCTAATCAGATATTAGCAATGGGTTAAGCGCCGAGTGCGCACAGGAGTGAATAAATGATCCGTTCTTTGTGGATTGCAAAAACCGGTTTGAATGCTCAGCAAACCAATATGGACGTTATTTCCAATAACTTGGCAAACGTCAGCACCAATGGTTTCAAGCGTCAGCGTGCGGTATTTGAAGACTTGATGTATCAAACAGTTCGTCAGCCTGGTGCTCAATCTTCAGAGCAAACCATGTTACCGTCCGGTTTGCAGTTAGGTACCGGTGTTCGTCCAGTATCAACAGAGCGTATTCATACTCAAGGGACGTTTTCCGAGACTGGTAATTCGAAAGATGTCGCGATTAAAGGCCAAGGGTTCTTTCAGGTGCAGTTGCCTGATGGTACAACAGCTTACACGCGTGACGGCGCATTCCAGCTTGACGGTAACGGCCAGTTAGTAACATCCAGTGGTTATCAGGTGCAGCCAGCCATTACCGTCCCAGCGAATGCGACGGAACTGAATATCGGCCGTGACGGTATTGTCAGCGTTAAAGTACAGGGGCAGGCGGCAACAAACCAGATTGGCCAGTTGACACTGACGACCTTTATTAATGATAGCGGCCTTGAGAGTATGGGCGAAAACCTGTATCTGGAAACCGCGAGCTCTGGCGCGCCGAATGAAACGAATCCAGGTTTGAATGGTGCGGGTCTGCTATATCAGAAATATGTCGAAACCTCCAACGTCAACGTGGCTGAAGAATTGGTATCGATGATTCAGACTCAGCGTGCCTATGAAATCAACAGCAAAGCAATTTCTTCTTCTGACCAAATGTTGCAGAAATTGACCCAGCTGTAATGGGTAACCTGCTAATTTCAGGAACGAGAGCCGGTGCTCTGGTGGCTTGATGTTGGCAATATAGACAGTGTTTAACGGGGTAATGATGGCCATAGGCACCAGATGAGTGGCGCAAATATGGTTTTGATTTACCCCGTGAATATGTGAAATAGATTAATTTAAGGCGATATCCGCAGTGATAATGAATGCAAAGTCGGTTATCAAACCACTCCGCCGACCCCGTCTGTTGGCATTGATCGCGATGTTAGCACTTAACGGTTGCGCCTATATTCCGCATGATAAAGTTGTCACTGGGCCTACCACTGCCCAGCCGGGATCGCCAGTATTAGCGGGCCCTAATGGTTCTATTTTCCAAACTGTGCAGCCGATGAATTATGGCTATCAGCCTATGTTTGAAGATCGTCGCCCACGAAATATTGGCGACACATTGACGATCGTGTTGCAGGAAAACGTGAGCGCGAGTAAAAGCTCGTCCGCCAATGCAAGCCGAGATGGTTCGTCAACGTTTGGTTTGACGACGACGCCGCGCTATCTGGAAGGGCCTCTCGGTAATAATCGGGCAGCGCTGAATGCGACAGGAACAAACGAATTTACTGGTCAGGGTGGCGCGAACGCGAACAACACGTTTAGTGGCACGATTACGGTCACCGTGGGTCAAGTCCTCGCTAATGGCAACTTGCAGGTCGTTGGCGAAAAACAAATTGCAATTAATCAGGGAACAGAGTTTATCCGTTTCTCTGGGGTAGTAAATCCGAGAACCATTAGTGGTAACAACTCGGTGCCATCAACCCAGGTCGCAGATGCGCGGATTGAATATGTCGGTAACGGCTATATTAACGAGGCGCAAAACATGGGCTGGTTACAGCGGTTCTTCCTCAATGTTTCTCCGTTCTAAGCTTAAGAGGCCTGCCATGCGGATTGCATCATTTTTCACTGTACTGCTGACGTTATTGACGCTGAATGTTGCGTCGGCAGAGAGAATTCGCGATCTGGTTAATATCCAGGGTGTACGTGATAATGCGTTGATTGGTTATGGCTTGGTTGTTGGCCTAGATGGTTCTGGTGACCAAACTATGCAGACGCCGTTTACCACGCAAAGCTTAACCAACATGCTTTCCCAATTAGGGATAACTGTTCCTGCCGGAACCAACATGCAATTGAAAAACGTTGCTGCGGTAATGGTTACGGCCAATCTTCCTCCTTTTGGCCGAGCAGGACAAAATATTGACGTCGTCGTGTCTTCGCTCGGTAACGCGAAGAGCTTGCGAGGGGGGACGTTGTTAATGACCCCATTGAAAGGGGTAGATAATCAGGTATACGCTTTGGCTCAAGGGAACGTCTTGGTTGGCGGTGCCGGTGCTTCCGCTGGCGGGAGCAGTGTTCAGGTTAACCAGCTTGCCGGTGGACGAATCAGTAACGGTGCGGTTATTGAGCGAGAATTGCCTAGTACGTTCGGCGCATCAAATACGATTACGCTGCAACTGAAAAATGACGATTTTTCAATGGCGCAGAAAGTGAGCGATGCAATCAATCGTTCTGGATATGGCGGTACTGCTACTCCGCTGGACTCTCGCACCATTCAGGTACTTGCTCCGCATGGTAATAGTTCCCAGGTCCGCTTTTTGGCTGATGTCCAGAACATTGAAGTCAATGTTGGTATTCAGGACGCCAAAGTTGTGATCAATTCTCGCACGGGTTCTGTTGTGATGAATCGTGATGTAACACTAGATAGTTGCGCTATCGCTCAGGGTAACCTTTCCGTGACGATTAACCAGCAGGCTAACGTCAGCCAGCCTAATACACCATTTGGCGGTGGCCAGACGGTGGTGACTCCGCAAACAGAGATTTCGGTTCAGCAAGCGGGTGGCGCTTTACAACGAGTTAACTCTAGCGCCAATCTCAATAACGTCGTACGTGCTCTGAATTCCTTGGGGGCAACGCCAATGGAGCTGATGTCTATTCTACAGGCGATGCAAAGTGCTGGCTGCTTGCGTGCCAAACTGGAAATTATCTGATGAGTGATATGCAGACGCTGAATAACGCAGCCTATGATGCGCAGTCCCTGAATACGTTGAAGCGTGAAGTTTCAGGCAATCCTCAAAGCAAAGAGGGCATCAGGGCGGTTGCGCAACAAATGGAAGGCGTGTTTGTACAATTGATGATGAAAAGTATGCGTTCTGCGATTCCGCAGGATGGGCTTTTCAACAGCGATCAGACGCGTCTGTATACCTCAATGTATGACCAGCAAATTGCTCAAGAGATCTCGACTAAGGGCAAGGGACTTGGGCTCGCGGATGTTATGGTTGAGCAATTGACCCGACAATCGCCAGATGCTACGGCGGCCAAAGCCGCTGTTCCATTAACCTTCGATGGTGATGTGCTTAAAAGCATGCCAACCGCGGCCGTGGAACAGATGGTACGTAAAGCGCTGCCCAAATTGCCCACTACGGGTTCAGCGTTGCCACTATCCAATAGTAATTTTGTGTCTCAGATTTCCTTACCTGCTCAGATTGCCAGCCAACATAGCGGTATACCTCACCACCTTATCATCGCCCAGGCTGCGCTTGAATCTGGCTGGGGGCAGCGTGAAATCCCTACCGAAGACGGGCGCCCAAGTCATAATCTGTTCGGTATCAAAGCAGGCAGTAGCTGGAATGGGCCGACAACAGAAATAACGACGACAGAGTATGAGCAGGGCGTGGCCAAAAAAGTAAAAGCCAGCTTCCGAGTGTACGATTCCTATATTGAGGCTATTGGCGACTATGTGAAATTGTTGACCAATAACCCACGCTATTCTGCTGTGATGAGCGCCGGAACGGCTGAGCAAGCAGCTCATGCGTTGCAAAAGGCGGGTTATGCGACCGACCCACAATATGCCCAGAAGCTGGTTAGCATGATCCAGCAAATGAAGAGTTCTGGCGAGAAAGTGGCTAAAGCTTACACTCACGATTTGAGTCGGCTATTTTAATTTTTTTATTCAAGATTTGCGCTTCCTGACCGATAAAGTAATTAACTTATGTAGCGTATTTGCTGCTTTCAGCATTTGGTTAATCGCGCAGGGCGACAAGAACCTGTGTAAAAGGAACAACACCCTATGTCCAATTTAATTAACACCGCGATGAGTGGCTTAAAAGGTGCACAGGTTGCGCTGAGTACAGTGAGTAACAACATTAGTAATCAGGCTGTTACTGGCTATAGTCGGCAGAATGCGATACTTGAGCAGGCTATTAGCAGCAGCACATCTGCTGGATATATTGGTAACGGTGTCAATGTTGTTAGCATTAATCGCCAATACAATGAATTTATCACCAATCAGCTGCGTGCTGCACAAACGACAAGCAGCTCGGTTTCTGCTTACTACGAGCAAATTTCCAAAATTGATAACCTACTCGCGAGTAGTACTACGAGCCTTTCATCAACAATACAAGGCTTCTTTTCAAACCTGCAGAACCTCACCAGCAATGCAGGCGATTCGTCTACTCGTCAAACTGTACTGGGTAAAGCGGAAGGGCTGGTAAACCAATTTAAAGTTACAGATAAATATTTGCGTGACATGGACAGTGGTCTGAATACACAGATTCAAAGTATTGTTGGCCAAGTGAACACGTATACCGATCAGATTGCGTCTTTAAATAACGAAATTACGAAGCTAATGGGCGCGAATAGCGGTACGATGCCTAATGATTTGCTCGATCAGCGAGATCTTCTCGTCGATCAGCTTAATAAATTGGTCGGTGTTGATGTTACTGTTCAGGATGAGATTGTTTACAATGTAGCATTGAAAAATGGTACCAGCCTAGTTCAGGCTGGTACGAGCAATCAGTTAGTAGCAATAGGTTCCAGTAGCGATCCTACTCGTCTTACTATCGGATATAAAGACCGGACAAATGATGTTGTCACGTTGAATGAAAGCACCTTAACCGGTGGCTCATTAGGCGGTTTGCTCTCTTTCCGTTCAGAGACTCTAGATGAGGCGCGTAATCAACTGGGGCAGTTAGCACTGGCATTCGCTGATGCATTTAATACTCAACATCAGGAAGGTTATGATCGTAATGGTGTTAAAGGTGGCGATTTCTTCTCCTTTGGTAAGGCTGTTGTCCTGAATGACAGTAAAAATAGCGGCAACGCAGCATTAACACCATCTTATACTGATACTAAAGACGTGCAGGCAACCAATTATTCGATTAAATATGATGGTAGTAATTGGCAAGTTACTCGTTTGTCTGATAATTCAAAATTTACAGCAACGGTAGACTCGTCTGACAACAGCCTGAATTTTGATGGCATCAAGATGGCTATCACAGGTACACCTGCAACAAACGACAGTTTTGTGCTCAAACCAGTTAATGACGTGATTATCGATATGTCAGTGGCTATTTCCGATCCGAATAAGATCGCTGCTGCATCCGTTAAGCTCGATGATGCGGGCAACCCAGTTGTTGATGGAAGCGGTAACCCTGTCTTTGGTGGTGTTAGCGATAATACTAACGCTAAGGCGTTGTTGGCGCTGCAGAATGAAAAAATCGTAGGTGGGAAGGCGAGTGTTTCTGGTGCATACGCCGGCTTGGTTGGGACGATTGGTAACCAGACCAGCACCTTGAAGATAAATAATACATCGCAGCAAAATGTTGTTAAGCAACTGACCGCAGAACAACAGTCCGTATCTGGCGTGAACTTAGATGAAGAGTACGGCGATCTGATGCGTTATCAGCAATACTATATGGCAAATGCTCAGGTCATCAAAACAGCACAATCCATATTTGATGCACTTTTAGCGGCCCGTAGCTAGTTTGACCATTTAATAAAGAGGAATTGATACCATGCGCTTAAGTACCAGCATGATATACCAGCAAAATATGCAAGGCATTATTAATGGTCAGGCAACGTGGCAAAAAACAGGTGAGCAATTGTCAACTGGAAAGCGGGTTGTCAATCCATCAGATGATCCGATCGCGGCTGCGGGTGCAGTTATGCTTGGTCAGGCACAATCAGAGAACGGTCAATATACGCTTGCACGTACATTTGCCAAACAAAGCATGTCCCTGGAAGAGTCTATTTTGGATAAGAGCGTTACTACGATTACCAGTGCATTGACTGAGGTAATCAAAGGCGGCGGCGTTCTGAGTGATGACGATCGTAAATCGGTTGCGACTTCTCTGCGTGGAATGAAAGCTGAATTGCTCAATATGGCTAACAGCACTGATGGTAACGGCAATTATATTTTTTCTGGCTATGAGACAGACAATGTTCCTTTTGTTGAGGGGGCTACAGGTGTTGAGTATTTAGGCGGAAACCAAGCTATTTCACAACGGGTAGATGCGGCTCGAAATATGACGGTCAGCCATGTTGGTTCTTCTGTATTCAATGGAATAACCGGTGACGCTCAAAAAGAACCAGATGGTAGTATTCAATCGGATTTATTTAAGACGTTGGATATTGCAATCAAATCTCTTGAAACGCCAATTGCAGATGCTGATGAGGCAACAAAAGCTAGTGTAGCTGCAGCGTTAGAGACAGCAAACCGTGGTTTAAAAAATTCGTTGAATAATATTTCAGCTGTCCGTGCAGAGTTAGGTATTCAGCTCAATGAAATTGATAACCTTGATGCAATTGGTAAAGATCGCGATGTAGCAAACAAAACGACATTATCACAATTGCAGGATACTGATTGGTATGACGCTATTTCGTCTTACATCATGCAGATGTCTTCTCTGCAGGCTTCCTATACAGCTTTTCAGAATATGCAGGGAATGTCGCTCTTCCAGATGAGATAGTAGTAATAGAAAATGCTTATCTATTCTACTTCACGGTTTGAATACGCTTAAACCGGGCGTATTTTTTAGGCGTGTCACTCTTTTCATTATATTGAATGGATGACATGCCATTTTTTATTCACTCTCATTCTGAATTCTCTCTGCTATTTTTTATATAACATTTGCCACTTCATCACATCGGTGCATGCTGCCGTTGACCTGCTCTCCGTTGATTAATACACCGCGATGTTAGTAATGTCTTCATAAGCCACATGAGGACATCCCATGAAGAAGCGTTTTCCGACGAACAGATCATCAGTATCCTCCGCGAGGCCGAAGCCGGGGGGGCGGCCCGGGAACTCTGCCGCAAGCATGCTATTTCAGACGCCACCTTTTACACCTGGCGTTTGGCGGCATGGAAGCCCCCGAAGTAAAGCGACTCAAGTCCCTTGAAGAGGAGAACGCCCGTCTCAAGAAGCTACTCGCTGAAGCCATGCCGGATAAGGAGGCGCTTCAGGTGGCTCTGGGCCGAAAGTTCTGACGACAGACCAGAAGCGGGAAGCCGTGGAAGTCATGTGTGAGGCAACGGATCTGTCGCAACGTCGTGCCTGCAGGCTGGCAGGTCTGTCCCTGTCAACCTGCCGTTATTCGGCTCAGTGTCCGGCTGCTGACTCGCAGCTATCTCTACGCATCACAGAGCTGGCACTTGAACGCCACCGCTTTGGTTACCGACGTATCTGGCAGCTTCTGCGGCGTGAAGGTCTTTGCGTTAATCACAAGCGGGTTTACCGCATCTATCACCTTAATGGCCTGAGCGTAAAACGCAGACGGCGGCGTAAAGGGCTAGCAACGGAGCGGCTTTCGCTTCTGCGCCCGAATGCACCTAACCTGACCTGGTCGATGGATTTTTTCATGGATGCACTCGGCAGCGGCCGCCGGATTAAGTGCTTTACCTGTGTGGATGATTTCACGAAGGAGTGCCTGACGATCACCACTGCATTCGGGATTACAGGCGTTCAGGTGACATGCATTCTGGACAAAATTGCGCTGTTTCGTGGCTATCCTGCGACGATAAGAACCGATCAGGGCCTAGAATTTACCTGCCGTGCGCTCGATCAATGGATTTTTGAGTATGGTGTTGAGTTGCGCTTAATCCAGCCGGGTAAGCCAACTCAGAACGGATTTATTGAGAGCTTTAACGGCCGCTTTCGGGATGAATACCTGAATGAGCAGTGGTTCAGCGATATTCTTCATGCCCGGAAAATCATTAATGACTGGCGGCAGGACTATAACGAGTGCAGACCTCATTCATCACTGAATTACCAGACATCATCTGAATTTGCAGCAGACTGGAGAAATGGAAAATTAGAAGGTAAACAAACCGACATTACTAACTGATCGTTGTATCTAATACTGGGGGCAGGTCAAGACCACTGGGGATCTCGTCTGGGCCTGAGGCTTTGTAGTCCTTCAATACCATGTAAAGTAAACCAATTTATCCATCGACCGACGGATGAGCGAGCAGCGCAGAGCAGCCTGGCAACGTCTGCGACGGTCATCCCGCGAGGTCGCATCAGCATGGCAGTGAGCCGTCTGGCGTAATTTTTATCGCGTGTCTGCTGGATTTCTTTACGCATCAGTCGTCGTTCTTCATCAGGGATTACTGCTATGATCGGCATAGCTCAGTCCGGTTGGTGATTTAGTGGTGTTTGGCGATTGATCAGATCGCTCAACTTGGACTGAGTTCCCTTCAAGTGATCTATTATTACGCAAAGCTATTTAGGAAGTTGACAACTGGCTAAGAATATCAGCGAGTAAATCGAAAACCTCACTGAATAAATGTTCTGCGAAAGGGGGGATTAACGGAATTAATAAGCCTAGAGTCATGATCCCGACAGTGAGGGTAATTGGGAAGCCGACAACAAATATTGAGAGTTGAGGTGCGACACGATTCAACATGCCTAATGCTAGGTTGATAGTTAGCAAGAGGGTTATGATAGGAAGTGCTAGCATCAAGCCGTTAATAAAAATTAGTCCACCGGCGCGCGCAAGCGCGAGAAAGGCATGACTATTAATAGGATTGGCGCTGACGGGCAGAGTATAGAAACTATCTGCTAATAGAGAAATTAGCCAGAGATGACCGTCAAAGGTTAAAAACAGTAAAATTGCAAGAATATTTAGGAAACGAGCCACTACCTGCATATTCGGACCGCCCGTTGGATCAAAGAAGGTCGCAAAGGCAAGACCCATCTGTAAGCCAATGAGTTCGCCAGCATGACGAATAGCGGCAAATGCTAACTGCATTGACAGGCCGAGTGTAACGCCGATGAGAATTTGCTGTATTAGCAGCCATATGCCTGCGGCAGAAAAAATAGGCGTGGTGTTTAACGGCAAATAGGGTGCAACGAGCAAAGTAATCAGCACACCCAGACCAATTTTCACTCTATTACTTATTGCTCTTTCGTTAAAGACTGGTGCGGTACTGATTAACGCAAGAATTCGGACAAAAGGCCAGAAAAACTGGCTAGCCCAATTCACCATGTCCCAACTGTTAAACGTCAGCATGTTTACCCAATAATATTAGGTAACTGGCCGAATAGCGTACGCATATAATCCAGCATAAGATTTAACATCCAAGGCCCTGCGATCACTAAGGTGAGGAAGACAGTTAGGATTTTAGGGATAAACGACAGTGTCATTTCGTTTATCTGGGTGGCGGCCTGTAAAAGGCTAATAGTCAGTCCGCTGAGCAGTGCTGCCATCAAGGGAGGGGCTGCAAGTGCCAATGCGATTTTCATTGCTTCATAGCCAAGCGCCATCACCGATTCTGGTGTCATTGTCGCATTCCTCTATTCGTCTAACTATAAAAACTTTGGGCTAATGAGCCGAGTAGCAGTTGCCAGCCATCGACTAATACAAAAAGCATTAATTTAAAGGGCAAAGAAATTGTTGCCGGAGGAACCATCATCATCCCCAGCGCCATCAATACACTGGCAACGACGAGGTCGATAATTAGGAAAGGAATAAATACGGTGAAACCAATTTGGAAAGCTGTTTTCAGCTCACTTGTCACAAATGCGGGGAGAAGTACACGCATGGGCACCGCTTCAGGCCCCTGAATCTCTGGAATTTCTGCCAGCCTGGTAAACAGGGCCAGATCGGTTTCCCGAGTCTGCCGCAGCATGAACTCACGTATAGGTTCTGCACCACGTTCGATAGCGACTTCCATGCTGATTCGATCCTGACTGAATGGAAGATAGGCTTCTTCATAAACGCGGTTTAATACCGGAGACATGACAAAGAATGTCAGAAAAAGCGTCAACCCTAACAATACTTGGTTCGGTGGCGCGGTTGGCGTGCCTAGCGCATTACGTAACAGGCTTAGTACAATGATGATACGGGTGAAGCTCGTCATCATTAGCAAGGCGGCAGGGAGAAACGTTAATGATGTGAGAAAAACCAGCGTTTGTACTGATAGCGTCCAGCTCTGCCCACCGTTAGGTAGCGGTTGCGTCACAATTCCGGGGAGCTGTGCCCATACTGATGGTGCCATGAACAATAAACCGATGGCTAAACCATAGCACAGCGTGCGAGGCAAGGAGGTGATATGAAAATAATTAGGCAAGGTACTCATTCCGATTTTTCCGGACGCTTTAAAACTTTCTTTAACAGTTGATTGAAATCTACCGGCTTGATATCGCCAGTGGAGGAACTGTCATTGGTTGGTTGTGCTGGGAGTGTATGCAGCGGCGTGATTTGCTGAGCCGTAACACCTAACACTAGCCAAGTATTATCAACCTCTACAATAACGACTCGTTCACGCTGCCCGACAGGACAACTGGACACCACTTTTAGCAACTTATTTTGCTTGGCTTGTGGGGCAAAGCCGAGTTTACGGGCAAGCCAAGCAATCAGTAGAATAAACAATAAAATACCAGCAAGCACACTACCAACCTGCGTCAGTAACATACTGCCAGTAAGTGGTAGTTCAGTAACAAGAGTCGACTGTTGGCTTGCTACTGAAGTAGGGGATGATACCAAGGCTGTTGTCATTAACGACTCAGGCGGCGCATACGTTCAGATGGTGTAATGATGTCTGTAATACGAACACCATACTTGTCAGATACGACGACGACCTCACCTTGGGCGATCAGGTAGCCATTGATTAGAATATCAAGCGGTTCTCCTGCTAAGCCATCAAGTGCAACAACAGAACCTTGTGTTAGGCGCAGCAGCTCTTTTATCGTCATTTTAGTCCGACCAAGCTCAACGGTGAGTTTGACAGGAATATCCAATATAAGATCGATATCTTGGAGGGCACCCAGCGGATCATGACCTTCTAGCGACTTAAAAATGCCTTCTGTTGTCGCGGCCGGTTTTTCTGCAGCCTGCTGCTCGTTAAATGCATCAGCCCACAGATCGTCCACTGATTCCTTGTCGTCGGACGGTTTCTTGGTGTCACTCATGGGGCTGTTCCTCGTTATCCAGAGAATTCAATATAGGGTTAATCAAATGTTCAACACGTAGGGCATATTGCCCGTTCAATGTGCCATATTGGCTAGTCAATACAGGCACACCATCAACATGAGCAACGATTTTGTCAGGTTTGTCGATCGGTAATACATCACCGGGCTGCAACTTCAGAATTTTGGACAGTCGCAGCGGAATATCAACAAAGCTTGCAACTAATTCCAATTCGGAATGTTGTACCTGTTTGGCTAGCGTGTCCCGCCAGCTCTGATCTTCCTGACGTGAGTTTTCCAATGGTGGATTCGCAAGCAGTTCACGCAGCGGTTCTATCATTGAAAAAGGAATACAGATGTTAAATTCACCAGTTAGCGAACCTATTTCAACATGAAACGGCGTAGTAACAACAATATCATTAGGCGACGTTGTGATGTTGGTAAACTTGACCTGCATTTCTGAACGCACGTATTCGATGTCAAGTTTATAAATTGCATTCCAAGCTTCACCATAGGCTTCCAGAGCCAAGCGTAACATACGCTTAACCACGCGCTGCTCTGTGTGGGTAAATTCGCGACCTTCGACTTTTGTCGGGAAGCGTCCATCACCACCGAAAAGGTTATCTACGGCGATAAACACCAAACTTGGCGAAAATACGAATAACGCAGTGCCACGTAGTGGTTTTAAATGAATAAGGTTCAGGTTTGTCGGTACCGGAAGATTCCTAGCAAACTCGTGATAAGGCTGGATCTTGATTCCACCCACAGTAATGTCGGGGCTACGGCGCAACAGGTTAAACAATGCCATTCTAAATTGGCGCGCGAAACGCTCATTAATTATTTCTAATGCCTGTAAACGCTCACGGATAACGCGTCGCTGAGTATTCGGATCATAGGGTTTAACATCCCCATCCGTTTTTGATGCCGCATTGGTGTCAGCATTGCTATCGCCGCTGTCGCCATTTAATAGTGCATCAATTTCTGCTTGTGAAAGAATACTATCGCCCATAATGGTTACCGCAGTATAAAGGCCGTGAACAGAACATCAGTAACGACCTGGTTAGGTTGACCAGGAACTAATGGTGGGCTTAGCACTTGCTTAATTTGCTCGATCAGCTTCTGTTTACCTTGCTCATTGGCAAGAGCAATCGCGTCCTGACGAGAAAGCAATAATAACAGTCTGCTGCGAACTTCTGGCAGATAATTAGTAAAGCGTGTACGCGTTGCTTCATCTGGCAAACGCAGAGTGAATCCAACATATAACACGCGGTCAGGGTCATTATCTGCATTGACGAGATTAACGGTAAAGGTATCCAGTGGCATGAAAACAGGCTCTGGCGGCGGCGGTGCTTCCTGCTCAGCCGTTGCTGCGTTTTTCTGATTTAATAGCCACCAAGCGGCACCCGCAGCACCGGTTGCAGCGAGAGCAACGATAATCAGTAGTATTAGCCAAATAGACCGTTTACGTCCTGGTCGAACTTGCATATCAGACATAGCCAAAGATAGTTCCCGTTACTTATCGATATTTGTTGCTGGATGAAACCGGCAATAAATAAATGCGTAATGTCGATGATTATCCTGCCTATTGCAATCTTCAATACAGAGAATAGGCAGGGAAAATCGTGCTAACTTATTCGTTTACTTCACTTTCAGGCAAAGATATCAACGCCATTGACCGATGATGCCATTGATCTTAGCGGTTTTGGTACGTCTAATAATTCACTTGTGCTTTCTGATGAATGGCCAAATTGCTGCTGGTAAGACGGGCCACGATTATTGCCATCATTGTTATTGCTGGACATTTGTTGCTGCCAGGCGGATGAATCACTGCCTACGCTGCTCTGGCCAAGGTTAATTCCGCTTTCTGCCATTGCATTACGCAAATGGGGTAGCGCGGCTTCCAGCGCTGCACGAACTTGGCTGCTTGCTGAAGCCAGATGGATTTGTGCTTGGTTATCATCAATTTTTAGGCTGATGTGCAGTGCACCTAATTCCTGCGGATTCAAACGCAACTCAGCGGTCTGCTGACCATTACGGCTGAACATAATGATTTGCTGACCCAATGCATCTTGCCATTGTGGTGAGCCAAATGGTGCATTCAACTGCGCATTTGTGACCTGAGGGGCTGGAGCGGTACTTCCTACTGATGCAGGTTGAACGTGCATAGCCTGCACCACTGGTGGTGTTGCTTGAGACGTGCTGTTACCTAACGCAGAAACCGATTCAGATGCATTGCGATCGCCAGCGAGGGAATGAGGTGTCGTCAGTGCAAATTTTGCAACATCATCCGCAGACTCGGTTGCTGTCGATGACGTTTGTTTGGTTGCATGTCGCAGATCGCGTGATATGTCAGCGTCTTTATCTGGCATTATTGATGTGCCAAGCAGCTTTGCCAGTGTGCTTTTAGCATTTTCACCCGTACTGCCTAGTGCCGCTGTGGAAGCTTCATTTTGGCGTTTAGTATCAATTAGCCCCGGAATATGTAAACCCGTATTTGCGGCTGTCGCTGCGACACTATCGGTGGCAGCTTGCGTAGGCAGTGGCGTTGCTTGCAACATGGCAAGCAGTGCCTGCATTGCAATCGTGTCGTCTGTAGTATTGTCGCTATCTTTTTTATCTAGGCCTTTTAGCCTAGCCTGTCCTGCAATTTCTAGATTTTGCTCACCCGCTGTAATGGTTGCTCCACTCAGAGAGTTGAATGAAGAAAGCAGGGCATTTAAATCGTCACGACTGAGCGAAGCATTATCTTTCCCTAAAGCATTTAGCAGGGCTTCTTCGTCCACTTTATCGAGCGTCTTTTTACCCGAGGTATCGACTACTTGTGATATGCGTTTGCTCAACAGATCAACAAAATCTTTTGGCAGCTCACCCTGTGTCAGTAGAGAAGCAGAAGAACTGCTTGTATCACTGGCGGTGATAGCTATAGGTAACGCGGACAGATTCATGATTCTGCTTTCCTCTGTGAGGCCCGTTGGGCAAATTCATCCATTTGTTTTTGTTCTATTTTATTGTCTTTGGCTAGCTGTCTTGTCACTTCACGATCCTGCAGTTTCTCAAATGCGTTCAACCGCTGCTGTTTTTCTTGCCATGTCTTCATTGCTAAATCTAAACGTGATGTCCATTGCGAGAGTTGTTGTCTATGCTGCTCAATTGCACTGTCCAGCGTTCGGATGAATTGCTGATAATTTTGCCAACTATTATTCGCCATACCAGAGGACATCGTCGAGTTCAATTTTTGACGATAATCATCCTGATAGTTTAACAGCATATTGAGTTGCTGCTCGGCTTGTTGATGAGCCTGACGTACCTGGCCTAATTGCCCTGCGGCTTTCTCAACGTCCTTCTGCGCCAGTTCACGTAGTGTAACCAGCGGTGACTGGGTTTTCATCTGCTCTCCTACTCGTTACGAGGGAAAATAGTGTGCAACGCCTGACAGGATTCTTCATAGTTACTTTGTTCAAACATACCCTGCTGCAAGAAGGCTTCCAGGTGCGGATAGAGCCGAATTGCTTTGTCAAGCATAGGATCACTGCCTGCTGCGTAAGCACCAACACTGACTAAATCACGGTTACGTTGGTAGCTGGATAGTAATTGTTTAAACTGCCTTACAGAAGCATAGTGGCCTTCATCGATCAACGATGTCATCGCCCGACTAATCGATGCTTCAATATCAATTGCCGGATAATGGCCTGACTCAGCGAGTTGACGGGACAACACAATATGTCCATCAAGGATGGCACGCGCGGAGTCAGCTATAGGATCCTGCTGATCATCACCTTCTGTCAGAACCGTATAGAAGGCGGTGACTGAACCACCGCCATGAATACCATTTCCTGCGCGTTCAACCAGCGCGGGTAATTTAGCGAAGACAGAAGGGGGATAGCCCTTGGTTGCCGGTGGTTCACCAATAGCTAAAGCAATTTCACGCTGTGCCATGGCATAGCGCGTGAGCGAATCCATGATTAGCAGAACGTGATGACCGCGATCGCGAAAATCTTCAGCAATACGTGTGGCATACGCTGCCCCCTGCATCCTTAATAATGGAGAAACATCCGCTGGGGCGGCAATAACAACAGAACGCGCGCGTCCTTCTGTGCCCAGGATGTTCTCGATAAAATCTTTCACTTCTCGGCCACGTTCACCGATAAGGCCAACAACAATGACGTCTGCCTGAGTATAGCGCGCCATCATGCCCAATAGCACACTTTTACCAACCCCTGAACCAGCAAACAAACCCATTCGCTGACCTCGGCCCACGGTGAGCAAGGCATTGATGGCCCGAACACCCACATCCAGAACACTTTCGATTGGCGTTCTCTGCAATGGGTTGAACGGCGGCGTAATCAGCGGTGCGCGATAGCCTGTATCGGGTGCGGGTAAACCGTCCAGCGGTTTTGCGCTACCATCTAGCACACGACCAAGTAGTTCAGGGCCTAATGGTAATTGCTTTCCCTGACTGCTGCTGTCTTGGCCGATACGGGCGTAAACACGTGCTCCGGGGGTAATGCCTTCAACTTCTTCCAGTGGCATAAGAAAGAGCTTTTGCCCGTTGAAACCGACAACTTCGCTTTCGATCTCTTCAACCTGAGAACCATTCTGCCGTTCGATAAGGCAGGTTGCGCCCAGCGGCATATGCAACCCTGTCGCTTCCAATACCAAACCTGTCGCTCGGGTTAAGCGGCCGTAACGACGCACCGAAGGTGTGTCATCAATACGCTTCTCAAATGAATCAAGAGAAGAGAGCCAGCGCCCGAGGCGTGAAGTCATTATAATTCTCCTGGGGCGGCTAAACGACAAAGTTCATGCCAACGTGTTGCCAGGCTGGCATCCAGATCGCCTTCTTCTGCGCTGACCTTGCAACCACCAGGATGAAGTTGGCTATCAGCAAGTAACCTCCAGCCATGTAAGCTGAGTGTCGGGCCCAAATACTGTTCAACGCGTTCCAGGTCGGAAGGATGAACGCGCAATTGCGTCTTACCTGAGAACATAGGTTCTTGCTGAATCAATTGCTGTATCTGACCGAGCAGAGCGTTGCCGTCACATACCGGAGGTTGCCCCAGGATTTGCTTGGCTGCGGTCAGTGCTAGTTGCATCAGGCGAGCAGGGATCACACTGTCAAGAGTATCCAACGTTTGTTGGAATTCGGTGACCATTTGCTGCATCTGTTCGATGATCGGTTGCTGCTGCTGTAAGGCGTTTTGCAAACCTTGCTGTTGTCCCTTTGCTAAGCCTTCCTGATAACCTGCGTCATAGCCTTGTTGATGGCCTTGAGCAAAACCTGTTTCTCGCGCCTGTTGCATCGTGCTTTCACGCAGAGATGCCAGCTCATCCTCTACGGTAGGAATAGCGTTTTCTTCGTTGAAACGCTCCATATCAGGCACTTCAGGTTCATCATTTACCTGATGTGCCGGTACGGACTTTGAAACAGGTTCAGCCAGGTCATTGAGCTTCCAAGGCTGCCAAGCCAGATTTTTGGGGGCGTTAGACATAGGCATCCTCGCCGCCACCGATAATCATCTCGCCACTGTCTGCCAGTCGACGAACGATAAGCAGAATCGCTTTCTGTTCGTTTTCGACCTGCGACATACGTACCGGACCGCGAGTTGCAAGGTCGTCGCGAAGAATTTCTGCAGCACGCTGAGACATGTTGCGCAGGAATTTCTCGCGTAAAGGTTCTTCGGCGCCTTTCAATGCCAGCAGAAGAGACTCGGATTCGACCTCCTGCAGAAGGCGCTGGATGCTGCGGTCGTCCACGTCCACCAGATTTTCGAACAGGAACATTTCGTCGATGATTTTCTGTGCCAGTTCACCATCGAACTCGCGCACAGCATCGATAACAGCTTCTTCCTGCTGGGTTTTCATCAGGTTGATAATCTCAGCCGCAGTACGAACACCACCCATTTTGCTGCGTTTGAGATTCTGGCCATCTAGCAAGCCATTGAGGACGTCTGTCAACTCTGCGAGTGCAGAAGGCTGAACACCGCCGAAGGTCGCAATACGTAGCATGACGTCATGGCGAAGGCGCTCATCAAACAGGGCTAAGATATCGGCAGCCTGAGCACGCTTCAGATGCACCAAAATTGTTGCAATAATCTGTGGATGTTCGTCGCGGATAAGATCTGCGGCAATCTGCGGCTCCATAAAGTTGAGCGTTTCCATTCCACTTGTGGAGTCGCGGCTCTCAAGAATATCTTCCAACAGACTAGACGCTCGTTCTTCACCAAGGGCTTTGACAAGCACTGAACGAAGGTAGTCGCCAGCATTTACACTGAGAGCAGCATATTGCTCAGCATCAGCCTCAAACTCTTTAAGGATTTCTACAAGCTGCTGATGTGAAACCTGACGCATGTTTGCCATTGCAGAACTGAGATGCTGCACTTCCTTTGTCGAAAGGTGGGTAAACACTTCCGCTGCGCGGTCTTCACCAATGGTCATCAATAAGATGGCGCTTTTTTCTGTTCCTGTCAGGGTCATAGTTCAGTACTCATCCATTGACGAATTACCAGAGCGACCACGCGGGGGTCGTTTTCAGCCAGTTCGCGTATCCGGTTACTTTGCATTTCCGCACTGACGCGCTGTTGAGATTTTCTTTGTTGTTCAATTTCAGATGTACTGAGATTCACAACCACATCATCATTACCTCGATTCAAGGCCGCCGCAGCCAGAGCCGCTTCTTGTTGCAGCGTTTTTCTCTGCAATTGCGGACGGACCAATTTACGCCACAGAATCCAAGCAACGATCAGAACTAGCAGCCAACGACCAGCTTCCATCAGGAGATCGAAAAAGGCCTGTTTTTGCCAGAATGGGAGCTCACCAGAACCGTCGGTGCTGTCCATAAATGGCGTGTTAACAACATTTAATGTATCACCACGTTCAGCAGAGAAGCCCATCGCTTCGCGTGCTACGGTTTCAATCTGTTTGAGCTGATCTTCCGTCAGTGCAATCGGTTTACCATCCTCACCAGGAGGCTGATAGTTAACGATAACGGCTGCAGACAAGCGCTTCACACCACCCGTGCTGTGTTTGGTGTGTAAAATAGTCTTGTCGACTTCATAGTTGGTTGTTGCATCATTGCGGACATTCGATGTCTGAACAACGGTATTGGCATTCGCAGCATTAGCTTGTGCACCTGCTGCATTATTTTGGTTCTGTTGGCCTGCCTGATTATTCGCATTGGCGTTGGCATTATTTGGCGGCGTCGCGATAGGTGCTGTTGGTGCTGGTGCTGGCTGATTGGTTAATGCTCCAGGAACGCCACCTACGTTTGGGCCTCCTCGCTGCTCACTCTGGCTAGTTTGTTGAGAGCGAACGGCTGCTTTATCTGGTGGTTGGTTGGGTTGATACTGCTCATCCGTTTGTTCGCGGGCTGAGAAATCGATTTGTGCGGTGACCTGTGCATGCACATTGCCCATACCAACCATTGGGGCGATGATTGACTCTATACGGCGTTGGTACATCGCCTCGACTTCGTTGCTGTACTTAAGTTGGGCAGCATTCAAATCGCGGCCACTGCCACCTGCCTGAGTTAACAGACGTCCGGTTTGATCGACGACGGTAACATTATCCGGTGGCAGGCCAGCAACGCTGCTGGAAACCATGTAAACAATAGAGTTTATTTGACCTTCATCTAATGCACGACCTGGTTGTAATGTCAGGGTGACAGAAGAAGAGGGGGATTTTTGCTCACGAACAAACAGCGAAGGTTTCGGTATGGCAAGGTGAACCCGCGCATTCTGAACGGGGCCT
Organism: Pectobacterium versatile; assembly: GCF_020166435.1. Lineage (GTDB taxonomy): Bacteria > Pseudomonadota > Gammaproteobacteria > Enterobacterales > Enterobacteriaceae > Pectobacterium > Pectobacterium versatile. The sequence goes on from NZ_JAINZP010000014.1 coordinate 68,757, forward strand.
AGCGTTTCTATCGTTCTGGATAGTTCGCCTTCCAACGCACGCTGGTAATTGATCTGCTCGCTGAATTGGCTGATGCCAAATTTTTCTTTATCGAGCAATTCAAAGCCAACAGCGCCACCTTTAGGCAGCCCCAATTGAGCCAGTCGGAGTCGAGTCTCATAGACGTTTGCGGCGGGAATCATAATGGCGCCGCCATTTTCCGCAAAGCGATAAGGAATATTCAGCTTTGTTAATTCGCTGACAATCGCACCGCCGTCTCGGTCGTTTATATTGCTATAAAGTACCCGATAATCTGGGCCTTTAGCCCATAACGTCAATGCGACGACGATTGCAATCGTCGCAGCTGCTGCGATCAAGAGCGGAATCTTCGGATTGGCGCGTAACCGGTTGAGTATTTCGCCAAAGCTATTTTTACCGGTAGCGGAGCCGGTTAATGAGGCGTTCATACTCTATCTCTGCTTGGTTGTTGAACGATATACTTAACGTTGTGACGTGACAAAACAGAACTCCCTGATTGCGCAATCAATAAAACATTTGCCTACATTTATCGGCATGTCATTATTTTCCGTAAAAGAAAAATCGATGGGTCGATAAGGTGGCATTTTTCACCCTAATTACCCCATTTAGGCTAAGAGTGGTGTGATAGGGTACTTCTGTCATAAATATGCATGAAAAGCCTAATCAGCATGGTTTAGTGAGGTATTATGTCGGTTCAAGGTATTGATGGCGTTTTGCAGCAAATGCAGGTCAAAGCTCTGCAGGCCGCTGGTACGCCAATAGCCAGACCATCGGTAGAGCCTGGTTTTGCCAGTGAATTGAAAGCCGCAATCGATAAGATCAGCAACACTCAGCAGACAGCTCGTACGCAGGGTGAAAAATTTACTATGGGTGTGCCAGGCGTCGCATTGAATGATGTTATGGTCGATTTGCAAAAATCATCCATTTCAATGCAGATGGGTATTCAGGTGCGTAATAAATTGGTATCTGCGTATCAGGAAGTGATGAATATGTCTGTTTGATGTCGTCTAATGACATCAACTTGTAATTGTTAACGTTATTGCGCGTAATCTCACTGTTATACAATAGGATTACGCGCAATCTTTATCTATAATCCTTTCCTGCCCCTATTTGTCTCTTTCCTTCGTCCTTCTATCGCATACTGACTTCTCGTTATGCGAGTCGCTGAGTATGTATATTAAAAATATCAGTTATGGATAAAAAGAACGCGCTTCGTATAAAACAAAAGCGCGATGAGAGCGGTATAATTTATAGAATGCTATGAGCGCGTTTCGTCAGGCAAGGGTTCTCCAGGTAGCAGTCGCTGCCCTGCAAATTCGCTATAAGTCGTATTAATGGACTTTTGCTTCAGTGATTTCCCCATTAACGAACTTAGCTCGTCCATCCGCTTCTGCAGAAGTTGTTTTACTTTCGCTTCATTATCCATTACTTCCTGCAAAATCTGTCGCAGATGCAGCCGCATCATACTGTCTATTTCATCAGGAATTGGCGTATTAACTAGGCCTTCGACGGACTGAACATAAACAATCTCTTGCTCAACCAACGTATCCCATTGGCCGCTGAGGGCCAAATGAAGAATTTTTTGACTCAGAGACAAAAGTTGTTGGTAATCTTTTAGAAGCCGATGGGGTGAGACCATTAACGCACTTCCTGCTCTGGTTTGTAATTAGGGCCGATTTGCCGCCAGGCATCAGCGATATTTTCCAGCAACGCTTCAACGTCTTCTATCGCTTTTGCATCGTTATGTAAATTGGCAATCAACAAACGCTGAGACATGTAATCGTATAGAGCGGACAGATTTTCAACGAGTTCGCCCCCTCTTTCCATGTCCAATCCGGCTTTTAGCCCATTATTGATAATGTTGATTGCTTTAGACAACGCCATGCCTTTGCCAGGAATATCACCTTGCTCCATGAGGATGCGCGCGCGCACCATTGCACTGCGCGCGCCATCAAACAGCATGACGATAAGCTGGTGCGGGCTTGCGCTCATCACACTGCTTTCGAGACCTACCTGTGCATAGGCTTGGCTGCCTTTCATGTTGTACATCACATTACCTGCTTTATTTTGTCTTAGAGCTTAGAGAATAGGCTTGTTAAACTTGCGCTGGTACCGCTCATGTTAGACATGGATTTATCCAATTCTGTAAACTGTTTTTGATAACGAGCGATAGTCTCTTCAATGCTGTTACTGACTCTGGCATATTGTGTATCCAGCTTTTTAATCGTGCTGCTAAGGCCATCCTGTTTGTTTTTAATAACACCATCGATGTTATCAAGCAGTGATTTCATATAAGTACGGGTCTGCGTTGCAAAACCAGTCTTATCACTGTCACCAACAAAGAACGCTCTAACTTTACCTGGCTCTTCTTTTAAGGCTTTATCCAGTTTGGTGTCGCTGATTTCCAACTTACCAGTTTTAGCGTTCTGCGTAATCCCCAGATCGGCCAGAATGCGGAATTCACCGCCTTCAGACTGGAGTGTTGTTAATTGTTGCTTGAGCTTGTTCTGGATTTCACGAACGGTTGAGTCACCGAGTAAGGCACCGTTAGTCGTACTTTGCGTTTCACCTGCATCAACCGCGGTGTATTTAGTCTGCGAGATGATGGTGTCTTGCAAGGCGTTGTAGGCGTCAACCCATGCTTTGACTGCATCCTTCATTCCAGTAATATCTTGCGTAACGCTCAATGTTTCTGGTTTACCAACTTCTGTTTTTGCCTGCAGCGTCAATGTAACGCCTTCCAATGCATCATCAATCGTATTGCTTTGACGCTCGATCGTAATACCATTAGCGACGATGACAGAATTCTGTGCGGCGACTTTCTCGACTGTTGTCCCAAGAAGAGCATCACTGTCACTTAGCGTAATTTTACTTTCTGTACCGCTGTTTTTTGCGGTTAACATTAGGTAATACTCGTTGTCTTTCGCTTTAACAACGCTTGCGGTAACCGTGCCGTTGGCTTTGTTGATAGCATCACGAACATCGTTTAATGATGTTTTGCCTGCTTTAATGTCGATTTCCAGGGACTTTTGAGTTTGGCCAGTGGTCGTGCCAGGGACAGCAAATTTACCGTTATCTTGGGTAATAACGAGTTTCGTATCTGTTGCACTCAATGCTTCTGTGCCACTGGTTTTAGCCGCAGAAGTGATCGAATGTGCCTGGGCTAAATGTTGAACTTCAACGGTATAAGTACCAGGAACAGCCTTGCTGCCCGTTGTGGCAGTAAACGCTTTGTTTGTTCCTGATATGCTGGTATTGGTTATTCCATCAATAGAACCTTTGACAATGCCAAATGATTGAGAAGTGGCTAATGCATTGTTGGCTGTGTTCAGCTTATCCAGTGCACTTTTTAATGCACTGACTCCGTTAACCTGAGCTTTAAAGCTGTTTTGCTGGTCTTTTATTGGAGTAAGGCGCTGATTTTCAGCAGTTCTCAGGTTACTTAGCAGTGTCGTCAAGTCTAGGCCAGAACCTACGCCTAATGAAGAAATGCTTGCCATGATCGAATCCTTTTATCCAGAGTTGATTGGTCTACGGAACTGTTATCGGCAGTACAGATGATAAGTTTAGTATTAAAGAGAGAGTCCTTTATTATGCCGGATAAAAGATTTTTTCAGATGGAAAGGAAATAATGCTCTTTTGAACAAAAAAATAAATTTGAGCAAAAAAAAATTAAAGCTTCCGAAAAGCGTTCCGATAAATGTTAGCGACGGGGATGAACCCGTGGGTCTAACCCGAAACTTACATCTCATTGATTAAGGAATTCTTATCATGGCAGCTATCAATACTAACATCATGTCTCTGGTTACCCAGAACAACCTGAACAAATCTCAGTCTTCTCTGGGCACCGCTATTGAGCGTTTGTCTTCTGGTCTGCGTATCAATAGTGCAAAAGACGATGCTGCTGGTCAGGCGATTGCTAACCGTATGACTGCACAGGTTAAAGGCCTGACTCAGGCTGCCCGTAACGCCAATGACGGTATCTCTCTGGTTCAGACCGCTGAAGGTAACCTGAACGAAATCAACAATAACTTGCAACGTGTTCGTGAACTGGCGGTGCAGGCAGCTAACGACACCAACGGTACTTCTGACCGCGATTCAATCTACACTGAAATGAAGCAACGTTTAGACGAAATTGACCGTGTTGCTAACTCAGCTTCTTTCAACGGCACGAACCTGCTGGATGGTTCTGCAAGTGGCGGTATCAACATTCAGGTTGGTGCGAACACTGGTGCTAACGAAGTTATTGCTATCGATTCTGGCGCATTGGTTGATGCAACTACGTCAGGCGGTTTGGCTTCTGCTGTCTCTACTGCAGTTGGTAACCTCAGCGGTGCAACTAGTGGTGTGGGTGGTGACGATGGCTTGGCTCAAAAAATCGTTGACGCTGTCGATACTGCGTTGAAAGCGGTTGATACTGCACGTAGTAACCTGGGTGCGATTCAGAACCGTTTTGAATCTACTATTACCAACGTAAACAACACCATCAATAACCTGTCTAACGCACGTGGTCGAATTCAAGATGCGGATTATGCGGTAGAGGTCTCAAATATGACCAAAGCCAACATTCTGCAACAGGCTGGTACTTCAGTACTGTCTCAGGCAAACCAAGTTCCACAGACTGTACTGTCTCTGCTGCGTTAATTACGAGCAAAAAATGTCTTTACTCAACCCGGCCTTTGTGTCGGGTTTTTTTATGCCTTAAATAAAGCAGTAATTCGCAGGTTTATTGATAGGTCAGTTTGGTTTTTTCTTATTAAAATAATAGTATTTATCTATTTCTTCTGCACAAGGTCGCTTGTTATGCCACGTGTTTTTATCAGCACGCTCCAACTCACCGACTACCGAGACGAAACACTCGCAACGCTGGATTTAATTGATACGTTTATCGCGAAAAATTGGCATGTGGATGTTTATTGTCATCAATATGACGCTGTGATAAAGGTGTTTATTGAGCAAAGATCTGCAAGTGAGAGGCTATTTGTTACTGATAATGCAGAACATATATTCGGTGAGGAGTACGATCTTTTATGGCTTCAGTACGCTTCATTGAACGCCAGCGTGCTAAACAGGCTACTGAACGGTGGCATGACGACAAATATTATTTTTGATCATCAATCATTGCATAACCGCGAGAGCACACCAGCAGATATTCAATTGGAAAATCGGTTAGCGGATAAAGTGTTGATAACATTGCCACGTTTGGTTGGCTTTTTACGCGATGGTGGTATTGAACCCTCTGTTATCCAAACGTTTCCCCAACCCGTACCAGACTGGTATTTTGCTCAACGCTTACCTCACGAGCCCTCGTCGCTGAAAAAGCTATTAATCGTGGTGGATGTATTGACACCTGTGCTGAGTGCACTGCCCAATGAATTGTCATCTTATTCAGTAAATTGCGACATTGTTAGCCGAGAGCAGTGGCTACATAGCAAATCCTTACAGAATTATGATGCTATCCTTGCCAGTGGGCGTGTTGCGCAGTACGCACTTTGTGCGGGTATGCCAATTTATCTATCTCGTGATAATCAATTTGTTGGTTATGTTTGTACTGAATTAGCAGAAGATAACATTTTTCGTGAGGAAACATCGGGAAAAACGCTTTCAGCCAAAGAATTGGCTGAGGACATCACACTTAATTTTTTGAAAGCTATTGAATATATAAGAAAAAGATCAGGTTATTACGCTGAGGACTGGCGTTTTTCAGCGTCATTGCCTGCATTATTGGAAACGCTACCTGCACCGACACTAAAAACTATCACCGATCAGGAATTGCAGAGGCTAGCGCTCCATAATTTGACGCTAAGCGATAAAACCAAGCCGTTTTATTCGGTGGATAAGTGGTTGAGTGAGCGTCTGATTAGCCCAACCCGTCGCAATCTGCTACAGGCATTTATTCAAGCTTATCCTGATGTGGGTAATACTGCGATCGTTGTTATGGCGCATACACATAGTGATGAACCGTCGATATTGTCATCACTGCACAGTATTCAGGCACAGTTTTATGCAGCAAGTGAAATTTATGTCTTGGCTCCGACGGCAATCGACATACCCGCTGGGCAAGATAGTGTTATCTGGATAGCTGCTGATTCTGATGCAATTAGCCCAATTAACGCTGTTATTGCCCAAACATCGGCATCTTATTTACTGGTTCTGCGAGCAGGTGAGCAGTTACTACCGCATGCATCATTATTGTTGGCTGAATATCGATTACGTGTTCCTTCTGCTCGGGCATTCTACTTTGATGAAGCGATAATCAAAGATGGTAAAGCAGATAATCCGATGCTGAAACCAGAGTGCAATATCGATATGTTACGAAGCTATCCTTATATTGGCTCTAATTTAGCATTGGAAGTATCGGGGTTACGCCAGATGGGGAATATTGCCACAATTGGTTATTCGCTTGAATTGCATGATGTAATCTGGCAATTAATTGAGCAAGAGGGGCCGCAAGCTCTAGGGCATATCCCAGAAGTGCTTGTGTATACGCAACATGCGTTGTTTGATTGGTTGCGTAGCGATGAAGTGATTACTCATTATCCTGAAATTGTTCAGCGGCATCTTGCCCGTTGTCATGTTGAGGCAAACGTCAGTGCCAAGCCGGACAAGGGGATATGCCATATTCAGTATCAACATACCAATAAGCCGCTTGTTTCCATCATTATTCCTACGCGGGATCACCTTGCGGTGATCAGTCGCTGCATTGAAACACTGATGGAACATACTCAGTATCCGCACTATGAATTATTAATTGTTGATAATCAGTCAACTGACCCTGGTGCATGCCAATACCTGGCTCAGCTTGCGGCGATGGGGCTGTCGCAGATCCAAGTATTGTCATGGCCACATGCTTTCAATTTTTCTGCCATTAATAATTTTGCCGCAGAACAGGCTAATGGAGATGTACTTCTTTTTCTTAATAATGATACTGAAGTGATTGATGGCACATGGCTTGCAGCCATGTTGCAGCATGCATTACGGCCTGAAATCGGCATCGTTGGTGCGAAACTGGAATTTGAAGATGGCCGGATACAGCACGGTGGTATTGTTCTGGGAATGAACGATAGTGCAGGTATTGTTTTTCAGGGAAAAGCCTCCGACTCGGCGGGTTATATGAATCGGTTATTTACCACCCATAACGTCAGTGCGGTAAGTGCAGCCTGCATGATGATGCGACGCGAGGTTTTTGTTGAATTAGGTGGGTTTAATGAGCAACAGTACCCCATTTATTTTGGCGATGTTGATCTAGCGCTTAAAGCTCGCCAACAGGGGTATCTGGTGGTCTGGACGCCAGATGCCCGAGTCGTGCATCTGGGAGGGGCTTCCCGATTATTACAACAACATTTCCATTTGTCGCCTTTACCACAGCGTACAGATATTGATGCGCTTTACGATCAATGGCTGCCACAGCTGTCAAGCGACCCATACTATCATCCAGCGTATGGTAAACATGCACCTGGGTTTGCTTTGACACCGGAAATGGCGCGTTGCCACCGCCCTTTGCCTGGTCGTCCGTTGCCTGTGGTTATGGCGAACCATGCTGATTGGCATGGCTGTGGGCACTATCGCGTTATTTTTCCCTTTCAGGCTCTAGAGCGTGAAATGCACATTGAAGGTGGCTTGAAACTCGGGGCTGCCAATTTGGTTGATGTCGCCGATATGGTACCTGACGTTGTGATTGTTCAGGCTGCCGCTGGTGCGCAGATGCCTGAAATTGCAGCGCGGTATCGTAAATATACTCAAGCGGCGGTTGTCGCTGAGTTTGATGATTATATTCTCAATGTGCCAATCAACAGCGGCAATAGAAAAAAAACCTCCCAGCAACTCATCAAGAATTTCCGCCGAGCACTGGAATCTGTTGATTGGGTGGTTGTCTCGACGCCTGCATTAGCTGATGCCTATTCGGATTACCATTCTGATATTCGGGTAGCTTCTAACCGGTTACCGACCTCTTGGTGGGGGGGGTTAACGAGTCTCCGCCAGCAGGGGCGTAAACCTCGAGTTGGTTGGGCTGGTGGCAGCAGCCATAAAGGTGATCTTGCTATCCTTCGTTCAGTAGTTAAAGCGCTTGAGGACGAGGTTGAATGGGTCTTCATGGGAATGAAACCAGAAGGTGTGAAATGTGAGTTCCATTCTGGCGTTCCTATTGAGTATTACCCACAAAAAACGGCGAGCTTGAATCTTGATTTGGCTTTAGTACCGTTAGAAAATAATCATTTCAATGAGTGCAAGAGTAATTTACGTCTACTGGAATTGGGCGTATGTGGCATTCCAGTGATTTGTACTGATATTGAGCCCTATCGTTGTAATTTACCTGTAACGCGAGTGGATAACCGTTTTAAAGATTGGATGGATGCCATCCGCATGCATTTAGCTGACATGGATGCCACCGCGAAAATGGGTGATCATCTACGTGACGCAGTACATCAGGATTGGATGTTGGAAGGTGATGGATTAACCGATTGGTTACAAGCTTGGTTGTCAAAATAAAATGAGGCTAGAAATGAATCAACAACCACTGGTTAGTATTGTTATTCCTGCTTATAAACCAACATTTTTTGAGGCGGCGTTACAGAGTGCCTGTGAACAAGACTATCCAAATATTGAAATTATTGTCTCCGATGATAATAAAAATGGCGGGATTTTTTGTATTTTAAAAAAATATCAAGATAATTCAAAATTCCCTATTTTTTATTATAAAACTGAAACGCAGCTCTTTGAGCAAAAAAATCTATTTAATGCAGTCACTAAATCTAATGGTGAATACATAAAATTCCTTTATGATGATGACATACTTAAAAAAGACTGTGTGAGTAAATTAGTCAATGTCATCATGTCTGATGGCAATATTTCTCTTGTCTCATCACGGCGTCATCGAATAGATGAATTAGGACATGTATTAGATGACATTCAAGCGACATCTGTACCTTTTACCGAGGATGTCATTGTTCCAGGCGATGCATTAATATCTTATCTGGCTGACTATCCTATCAATTTTATCGGTGAACCTAGCTGCGTACTTTGTAGAAGGAAAGATTTAATCGAGTTAGGTGAAGATTTTTTCCAAATAAAAAATATGAGAACTCCGTATCTAGGTGATTTATCTTTATATGTTAATCTTCTGAGGAAAGGAAACCTTGCATTTTTAATTGAAGCATTATCTTCTTTTCGAGTGTCGGAGGAACAAGGTAGTCAGAAAATTAAAGATTTGGCAACGGTATCCGTTGATGTTGGTGATAAATTTGGCGAAAATATTCGTGCTGCTGGTTATTATAACGGAGATAAATTAAATAATCAGTTAATCGATATCCATCCATTAATTTGTAGACGTGAGTCTAAAAAAATAAATTTAATAGCGTCGCTAAACAAGGCATTTGCAACTCAAAAAATTAAGCATTGGTTAAATAAAAGAGCTTCGCCTGAAAGTCTTAAGCTATCGTTAAAAGAGTATTTCTCTTATGATGCTGAGAAATTGATATTAGTTGTTGAAATAGAAAATAAAAAAACGATTTCTCATTTTATATCTTCTATTGAATCCATTGAACTATATAAATTTATGGTTTCTGAATTTGTTTTTATAACAAATGAAAACGAATTGATTAAATACAATAAAAATGAATTTTTAATTTTTGAAAATAAAAGTGATGTTATTTCTCATATCAATGATATTGCGTTTCTAAATCGTAAAGATTGGATTCTATTTATAGATGAAAATTGCAAGATTACACACCATGGCCTAGTGTCAATTTTACTTGGCACTATTGGTGATAACGGATATGATGCAGTATATGGCGATGAGTTATATAAAGATAACCATGGGAATTTAGAAACTGCATTCCGTACTGATTTTAATTTAGATTATTTTTTGAGTATTCCATCTATAATGGGAAGGCATTGGATATTTAAATGCAATACAGTCGCTGATTTAGGTGGGTTTGATATAGCTTATTCCTCTTCGTTTGAAATGGAATATATAATCAGATTAATCGAAAGACGAGGTATGCATGTTTTAGGACATATCGCTGAACCAATAATCATTGCACATCAACCTGAACTTAATCACCGTGATGAAGAAATAACAATAATAAAAAATCACTTATATAACCGTGGATACACTAATGCCCAAGTAAAACTCCCTTCTCCAGGGCAGTACCGACTTTGTTACCAGCATGATAATACCCCACTTGTTTCTATTATTATACCAACAAAAGATCAATTGGCGATGTTGAAACGTTGCGTTACATCGCTTCTGGAGAGGACGAAATATTTTAATTATGAAATTATTATTGTAGATAATAACAGTGAACTCCCTGAAACATTAATATGGCTTAATGAAATATCAAACATTGACCCTAATCGAATTAAGGTATTACGTTACCCTCATCCATTTAATTATTCCGCTATAAATAATGCTGCAGCAGAATTAGCTCTGGGGGAGTACTTAGTTTTATTAAATAATGATACTGCAATCATTCAAGATGATTGGCTATCCAATATGCTAAATCATGGTATGCGGCCTGAAGTTGGGATCGTAGGTGCAAAATTATTATACCCTGATGGAAATATCCAGCATGCAGGCGTCATTTTAGGACTGCGAGGTGGCCCCGCAGAGCATATATTCGTCGGTGATCCAATGAAAGATCACGGTTACTTGTACAAGCTGGATGTAGATCAAAATTATACGGTTGTAACAGCCGCATGCTTACTTATTCGGAAATCAGTTTATCTGGAAGTTGGTGGCTTAGATGAGACGCTTTTCAAAGTATCTTACAACGATGTGGATTTGTGTTTAAAAGTGAGGGAAGCTGGATATTTTACAGTATGGACTCCATATGCAATTGTTGTACATGAAGGTAGTGTCAGTCAAAATCAAGTTGATCAAACGATTGCTGAAGCCAAAAAACGTCGTTTTTTAGCTGAGCAAGATGCAATGTATATGAAATGGCTGCCATTGATCGGCAAAGATCCTGCATATAATATCAATTTACCACTGAATGGTTACAAATCATCACTTGATGATAGTGAGCTGACATGGTTACCAACACCTTTGCCATTGGTAATTGCACATGGTATTAAATATGATTTCTATGAATATAGTCGATTGATAACACCTTTTGAATTTATGAAGAAAGAGGAACTTATTAATGGTGCCGTCTTAAAAAGAATATTAGGCATCCCAGAGGTTTCTCGATTCAATGCAGATAGTCTGGTTTTTAATCAGAAAATATATCTTGCAGATGAGTTTTATGAATGGATTGAACGGATAAAAAGATTAACAAATGCTTATATGGTTTATGATCTTAATGAGTTAATCATGCCATCCCTAAATCGGCAAGCATTAGACAAGGTGAAGAGGGTTTTATCTGTTATGGATAAGATCACTGTTTCTTCGGATCAACTGGCTAATTTCATTTTCAGTGAAAAACTGCATTCTAACATTAGTGTTTTGCACACTAAATTATCTCATGACCAATGGAATAATATTTCTTTAAATAAACTAATAAGTGATAAACCAAGAATTGGTTGGGTCAGTGATTCATCTTTACAATATAATGGTGAATTTGAGTTTTTTTTCAGATTAGTTAAAAGTCTGTCAGGTAAAGTTGATTGGATTATTCTGGGGCATTGCCCTGAAAAATTTAAACCATATATCCATGAGATTTATGAAATTCCAAGGGCAGAGTATTATCCAGCTAAGCTAGCTTCTCTGAATTTAGATATAGCACTTGTTCCATTAGCTAGTAATATTAATAATATTTACCACTCCTGTAATATCCGAGTTATGGAACATGGAATGTGTGGTGTTCCTGTTATTTGCAGTAAAAATATTTTTTTACATAAAGATACTCCCGCCGAGAGGGTAGCGAATAAATATAAAGATTGGTCTGATAAAATTAATGCGTATCTTATTGATTTAAAATCAGCGAAGTATTTAGGAGATAAATTTAAAGAGTACTCAGATAACAATAGTATAATTAAAAAAGATACTATAGAAGACTGGGTGAGAGCGTGGTTGCCTAGCTAATTACTAAAAATAGAATAGATGTATATGGTATATTGGCGACCACGAGCCAAGGGCGGTAGCGTTGATAATTAAATTAATACACAGAGAGTTTGTACATGAAAAAACCGATATACGTCACTAGCCCCTTGTTACCTCCTTTGGAGGAGTTTATTCCTTATCTTGAAGAAATATGGGATAGTAAATGGTTAACGAATAATGGCTCATTTCATCAGCAACTAGAGAAGGCGTTGGCGGATTACTTAGGTGTCCGCTATATTAGTCTTTTTTCTAACGGTACATTAGCTTTATTAACTGCATTTCAAACATTACGTATTACAGGAGAGGTAATAACGACACCTTACTCTTTCGTGGCAACATCGCATTCTCTCCTATGGAATGGATTAAAACCAGTTTTCGTAGATATCGATCCCATTACTTGTAATATCGATCCTGAAAAAATCGAACAGGTTATTACTCCAGCAACGTCGGCGATTCTCCCTGTCCATTGTTATGGGATACCCGCGGATGTAGAGCGGATCCAAGAAATAGCAGATAACTATGGATTAAAGGTTATTTATGATGCTGCGCATGCTTTCGGTGTTAAAAAGAATGACGCAAGTATTTTAACCTATGGCGATCTTTCTATTCTCAGTTTTCATGCGACTAAAGTATTTAACACTATAGAAGGTGGGGCAATTATTAGTCATGATGCGAAAACGAAAAAACGTATTGATTACCTTAAAAATTTTGGCTTCGCAGACGAATTGACCGTGGTTGCACCCGGTATCAATGGAAAAATGAATGAAGTACAGGCTGCATTTGGGCTGATGCAGCTGAAGCATATTGATATAGCTTTAGAATCAAGAAAATTAATATGCCAAAAATATTTTAATTTATTGAGGGATATTCCAGGTCTAGAGTTATTAGATTTTTCTAGTTATGATATAAAATGGAATTATGCTTATTTCCCTATTTTTATTAATAGTCAATTTCCTATTTCTCGGGATGATTTATACAATGAATTTAAAGAAAACAATATTTATGCAAGGCGATATTTCTATCCATTAATATCAGAATTTTCTATGTATAAAGGAGAACCTTCATCTAAAGAAGAGAATCTGATTGCAGCACATAAAGTATCCAAATCGGTACTCTGCTTACCTATTTATCCTACGTTGTCTGAAGATGAGCAAAATGAGATTATCAATATAATTAAATCGTACGTGGAAATTAGTAGTTAGCCTTAAATAACTCGCTGTACAATCCACTATCAGGATTTTATTATGAATATTACGATTTTAGGGGCTGGAAACTCAGGGCTAGGAATGGCCGCTCATATTTGTTACTTAGGTCATTCAGTGCGGTTATGGAATCGTAGCCCACAACGTTTGGAACCTATTATCGAAAAATCTGCATTGATATGTAGTGGGATGATTAATGGGAATTTTTTTCCTACGCTTGTGACCTGTGACCTATCAGAGGCTATAAATGGAACGGAGTTAATAATAATAACAACACCAGCTACTGCTCATGAAAGCCTTGCTGAAGATTTAATGAAATTAAATTTACCACTAGCTCCAATATTACTGTCTCCAGGACGAACGTTAGGCGCATATAGTTTTGAACAAGTATTTAAAAGAAAAAATAAAAAAATTATTGTTGCTGAAGCACAAACGGTAATCCATACATGCCGAGATCTTGGTGATGGGTATGTTCATATTTTTTCAATAAAACCTAGTGTAGAAATCAGTGGGATGAATAAAAATAGTACTGATAAAGTATATGAAACAATACCTAATGAATTAAAAGAACATTATTCTGTGGCTGAAAATTGGATTAAAACGTCTTTAGGTAATATTGGTTTTGTATTACATTGCACCCCAATGTTGCTCAATACAGGATGGATTGAAAGTAAAGTTCATCGTTTTAATTTCTATCGTGATGGTATAACACCGAGAGTGGCTAGCCTTATTGAATCAATAGATGCAGAACGCTGTAGCATAGCGAAAAAATTGGATACTGATATCTTTACTATACATCAGTGGTTGAACAAAATGTATGGCACGCCGATAAGCGATCTGCATTCGATGCTACAACAGACTGCGGCTTATCAATGTATTGACGCTCCTTGGGATATGTCTCATCGATATATATATGAAGATGTTCCATGTGGCTTGGTTCCTACAGAAGCGTTGGCAAAATATTTTAATATAGAAACACCCACTATCTCTTTGATAATAGACTTAGCATGCTGTCTTCTGGATTATGATTTCAGGTTGAATGGGCGAATTATTCCTAAAGATATAGAGGCACTATGACTATCGGGTTTGTTAAATCAGCACTGGATGCTCATACTTTGGGCATATCCACCGTAGCGAGTCTAATTGAAGAATGTGGTTTCAAAACCGTTATTGCATCCGCTGCTATTTGTAAAACAGTCGATCATATTAATGATGCTAATGCACGATATATATTTATTGAATGGTTAAAAGAAAATAATATATCAAGTTTAGGATACAGCTATCGCCTAGACCCAGTTCAAGGTTATCGTAGCTTCTCTATGCTAATCAATAGTCTACATATTGCTCTGGCTGAAAATAAATTACGTAGAATGCCAACTATATTTTTTGCTGGGTTACCTAAAACGTGTGAACTCGTACAAGAAGAGTATGGTAATAAATTTGAACTATTTTCTGGTGATGAAACTCCGATAGAAACTTTGATTAAACTTAAAATTCCTGAGAATCTATTTCCATCATGGCTTATTAGCCAAAGTAAGTATGATGATGGACGGATGAGTTTCGCGATAGAGTTAATAGATAAGGGAGATTACCATCAATCATTACCGCTATATGTACCTCCGTATGAGAACTACGCTAAATTCTCAGATAATATTATTGAAAGATTAGGTGCAGTTTCACTACTTGAAGGTTCTGTTTTATGTAGGGCACATGTTGGGCCGTACTTAGAAGATCGGTTGGCCGCACTAGCCGAGTTTGATAGCTGGCTGAAAGTGCTCTCTGAAGCTGGACAACTCGACATCATCTCTGTGGGATCGTCGCAACTGACACAAGAACGATTTGGCTTATCGTGGGATAATTTACCAAATGGTGGAGGTGTGCCAATTAACAGTGAAAAAGAATTTCGATATGTTCGTAATTCTGCTAAGTCGATGTTAGTGCGCGCGTATTCTGGTACGAAAAATATTCCTGAATATGCGCAAATGATGGAAAGGACGATTAATTGTGCTTGGCATGCGTTATCGTTATGGTGGTTTAATAAGGCGGATGGACGAGGTCCCCTATCTGTAGAACAATGTCTTAAAGAACACGTTAATACATTAGCATTTATCGGGAAATTCAATAAACCGTTTGAACCAAATGTTGCTCACCATTTTTCTTTTCGTGGATCTGATGATTTAACTGCTATCATTGCAACGTACTTGGCTGTAGCGGTTGCTAAGTTACAAGGCGTTAAGGATGTTATTCTGCAAACTATGCTGAATACGCCAAAAATAACGAGTGGAATTGCCGATTTAGTAAAATTTAGAACTATTCTTCGGCTTGTCAGACCATTATGTGATGCTAATTTTAGAATACATGTTCAGCCAAGAGCAGGATTGGCCTACTTCAGTCCAAATTTATATAAGGCTAAATGCCAATTAGCGGCAGTATCTTGTATGATGGATGATATTGAGCCAAACGATGCTAATAGTCCATCTATTGTTCATGTAGTGAGTTATTCAGAAGCAGTAGAGTTAGCTTCGCCCCCAGTTATCAATGAAAGTGTTAAAATTACACGACATGCAATAAAAGAGTATAGGCGATTAGGAGTCGGGCGTGATCTACTAGCAGGGGATGTGTCTGAGGAAATTAATTATAAAGTTAGCGAATCTTTGGGCGATGCTATTCTGATGATAAAGCATATGGAAAAAAATACGCCACAGTTATATAGCGCTAAAGGACTATATGAGGTTTATAGAAAAGGTTATTTTGCTGTTCCTAGCCTTTGGGACTGTCGTGAAGAATTAAAGAATGCCGTATCTTGGAAAACAAAAGTGATTGATGGTAGTACGCAAGTTGTTGATGAGCAGGGTAATAAAATATCTATGAGTGAAAGGCTTGCCATAATAGATGTAATATCAAAAATAGTTTAAAGGGTTAATAAATGAAAGTCATTGTTCTTGCTGGTGGGTATGATCAAATAGCGCTAATTCAGGAACTGAAATCAAGAGACTGCTATGTGATTTTGATTGACTATAACAACGAACCTATAGCAGCATCGTATGCTGACAAGCACTATAATGATAGTACTATGGATGTAGATAGAGTAAAAATTATTGCTGAAGCTGAACAGGTCCAATTAATTACTACAGCTTGTACAGATCAGGCTCTTTTTGTTGCTGCGTTTGTATCCGAAAAACTTTCTTTGCCTTTTCCTTTGTCCAGTAAACTTGCATGCTCTCTTACTAATAAAAAATGGATGAAAGAAATTTTAATAAAAAATGAAATTCCTACAGCAAGACATATTCTTCACCATGGAATTATCGATTTGAAAGAACTGGAGAAGCTATCATACCCTATGGTTTTCAAACCTGTTGATGCTAATAGCTCTAAGGGGGTGAGTAAAGTTGAGTCTGTTGATGAATTAGGCATGGCTTTCACATATGCTTTAAAAAATAGCCGAAGTTCGATTGTGCTCTCTGAAGAATTTATCGAGGGGCAGGAACTATCAGTTGATTCATGGGTTGATTCGAATGGTGAAGCAGCTGTTTTGATGGTTAGCCGTTCTTTGAAAAATGCATCAGAAGAGAGTAATTTCCCGATTATTGCGTCTTTATATCCAGCGCGAGATAAAGGGTATATTGAGGAAAATATAAGTCCATTAATAAAAAAAATTGCCAAAGCTTTTAATTTGTTAAACACACCTCTTTTAGTTCAAGTTATAGCAAATTCTAATGATATTAAAGTTATCGAACTCAGTGCAAGAATGGGAGGAGGGTGTAAACACCATTTTTTAAAGCATGTCACAGGGGTCGATACAATAAAGTTGCTTGTGGATGTTTTTCTTTCTAAGAAAATAGACTTTATAGAACCTAGATATCAAGATAAATTTTATTTAATGAAGTACATTTATGCAGAAAATGGTGTTTTTTCAGGTGTTGAAGGTATGGGGGAATTAAAAAAAAATGGGGTAATAGTGGATTATTACCCCACTAGAAAAGATAACTCAATAATTTCTGGATGTTCAACAAGTACTGATAGGGTTGGAGCAATGTTATTAACAGCCTCTAACTATGAAGAAATTTTTATGCTTCTAGATCAATGCTATGAAGAAATTTCTATTCCTGATAAGAATAGCAAGGTTGAATTAAAGAAAATTGATTTTCGTTCAATAGTGTAATGGATTCCTTTCCAATATCGGTGCCAAGATAAATCAGAGGTCCGGACCTTTTTACTGACTTCGAAAAATTATACCCTGTAAATAATTCTGTGTAACTGCCAACGTATTAAAGGTGATCGCTCAGGCGGTCACCGAACTCGATAATAAAACGGCTCATCACCAACCGCCAGTTTTTGCCGCGCATAGATAACAGGTGGCATATCACCCAGTGAGCGATGTTGGCGTTCCTCATTATATTCTGTGCGCCAGTCCTCTGTGAGTTCGCGCACTTCAGACAATGTTTTGAACAGATACATATCGAGTATTTCTGTTCGTAGCGTTTTGTTAAATCACTCGATAAATCCGTTACAGGCAGATCCCATGCCGTGTTCGGGCAGTAATGCAACAGACTTCGACTGATACCGATAATCCGGCACCCGCGTCGTTCACTTATACCAACAAATCCTACTCGATGTACGTAGATGTCGGTAAAGTCTGGTTGACTGAAAACAGCGAATTTATAGCTAATTCACTGAATTTTAGGCATAAAAAAAGACCCACTACAGGATTCGAATTGGCCACGTATCTATATTGAAATAAAAGGATTTTCACCAGTTCGAAAAACGTAGTGGCCCCCAAATGGGCCCCCAAACCTTTCTGGCTGGATTTTTTGCGGGTTATCCGCAGTAGGTGGTGGATTATATCCTGTTTTGGGGTAGGGCAGAATACGGCTTATCGGTTGACCCAGTTTTCCACTCGTAGCCCTGGTACTCGCTCAAACTCACGCACATTGTTCGTTACCAGTATTAAACCTGCGGACCGAGCATGACCGGCTAACATGGCATCATACGGGCCGATGGGGGTCCCTTGTTTTGCCAGCTCGGCACGAATTTGCCCGGTATGTACGGCAGCGTCAAAGCCATAAGTTTGTACTTCCAGACGCGCAGAAAAACCTTCAATCACGGCGAGATTCTTTTCTGGGTTTACCGATTTCTCCGCGCCATAAATCAGTTCCATCAGCGTGATAGCACTGATAGCAAACTGCCCGTAATGACGGTAAAAAGCGTCCCTGACTTCCTGCGGTTTATTCTTGATGGTGTAAATACAAATATTGGTATCGAGCAGATATTTAAGCATCAGAAATCTTCCCTGATCTGATCATCTGGTTGCTCTCTAGCGATCATGAAGTCAGGCGTTACCCCTTCCTCTTCGAACCAACTGTCCCAGCTTTCGCCTGCCGGAGTAATGATACGTGTGCGACCAATCGCGACGATATCAACCTGCTTCACATCATCGGGCAGTGCAACGGCTTTGGGGAGCCGTACCGCCTGGCTGCGGTTACTTTTAAATACTGTGGTTTTTTCCATATCGGTCTCCTTGGATAAATTTTGTGCTATTGATAGCATAGAATATTGATGGGATATGTCAATGGGATATACCTGCGTAACGTGATTGTTTAATCACTTCGCCGCCAACATCCCCGGATAGTGTTTAGCGATTATGTCGTTCATCTTTTCGATCAAGTCAGGGCGTTTAAAGGTGAGATGCCCGGTGCCTTTTTGAAAGTAACGGACGCTAAAGAACTCATCCTCGTATTCCTGCTTGTGCGGATTATCGCGGATGTGGTCCATCAATCGGATGGTGACATCGCCTCGATTGTCAGGAATGGGTTTGCCATCCAGCAGATACAACATACGTTCCAAATCAGCCAGTTGATCGCGTCGCCAGCCCCAGTTCAGGCCAAAGCCCCAACGGTTGTAGGTCACCAGATTGCTGATGATGATTTTCTTGTCGAAGTAACAAGGGTGATTGGTCTTGTAATCCCACGATAGCCCTTTGAATACGTTAACTACGCCTCGCTCGAATACTTCCTGCTTGCTCTGATGAAGTTGTTCAAACGTGCTGAGGATATTGGCTTCGCTAATGACAGGTAGGTCACCCTCATCCAGATTTTTATGCCACTGGGTACGCGCTTCAGCATCCATCAGCGACAGCATGCCGGATTTCAGCATAAGGTCACGCCAGATATTGCGATCCAGCGTGCGGGTGATGGCAGGCATCGCCTTATTGGGCGTTTCTGTCAGCCAGCAATCGTAGCGATGCCCC